>NZ_JUJA01000035.1:15839-32751 GCF_001906585.1 Streptomyces kebangsaanensis
GGGCCGTGTTCGAGCCGTTGGGGGCGCGGATCGTGGCCGTGCCGGTGAGCAAGGTGCTGCACCTGAAGTCGGCGGTGACGGCGCTGCCCGACGGCACGGTCGTCGGGCACATCCCGAAGGTGGACACGCCGTCGCTGTACCCGCGTTTCCTTCCGGTGCCCGAGGAGTCCGGCGGGCATGTGGTGCTGCTCGGCGGCGAGAAGCTGCTGATGGCGGCGAGCGCGCCGAAGACGGCGGAGCTGCTGGCGGACCTCGGCTTCGAGCCGGTGGTGGTGGACATCAGCGAGTTCGAGAAGCTCGAGGGATGCGTGACGTGCCTCTCGGTGCGGCTGCGGGAGTTGCACACCTGAGGGCGTGACCCGGCGCCTGTCCGGCCCCGGGACCCGCGGGTCCCGGGGCTGTGCTGTGCACCCGTCAACTTTCGAGACACGGCACCTGATCAGCGCCCCTTACGTCGAACTTAACCTACGGTTTCGTAACCTACGGCTTCGTAGCCTACGATCCCGTAGGTTCCTGGTCCCGGCACCGCTCGCCGGACCGTTCCTTCGCCGTGCCCGTTTTCCGTCCCCCCGCGTCTCCCGCGTGTCCCTCCTGGAGTTCCCGTGACGATCACCTCCCCTCACCTCGGCAGCCCGTCCGTGTGGACCGACGCGCGGTTGCTGTACGCGCTGGAGGAAGTGGTCGAGAAGGAGCTCGACCGGCATCTGAAGGTCGCCAAGGACTGGATGCCGCACGAGTACGTGCCCTGGAGCGACGGCCGCAACTTCCCGGGCCTGTTCGAGGACGGCGAGGCCTGGGACAAGGAGCAGTCCAAGGTCACGGAGATCGGCCGGATCGCCCTGGTCGTCAATCTGCTGACCGAGGACAACCTGCCCAGCTACCACCACGAGATCGCCACCCTGTTCGGCCGCGACGGCGCCTGGGGCACCTGGGTGCACCGCTGGACGGCCGAGGAGGGCCGGCACGGCATCGTGATGCGCGACTACCTGCTCGCCTCGCGCGCGGTCGACCCGGACAAGCTGGAGCAGTTCCGGATGGCGCACATGAGCGAGGGTTTCGAGTCCGACAACCGGCACTCGATGCTGCACTCGGTCGCCTACGTCGCCTTCCAGGAGCTCGCCACCCGCATCTCGCACCGCAACACCGGCCTGCAGTCCGGCGACCCGGTCTGCGACCGCATGCTGGCACGCATCGCGACCGACGAGAACCTGCACATGGTCTTCTACCGCAACCTGCTCAGGGCGGCCTTCGAGATCGCGCCCGACCTCACCATGCAGGCGGTGCGGGACGTGGTGGTGAACTTCCGCATGCCGGGCCACGGCATCCCCGGCTTCGAGCGGGCGGCGGCCCAGATGGCCATCGGCGAGGTCTACAACCTGCGCATCCACCACGACGACGTGCTCCAGCCGGTGCTGCGCTTCCTGAAGATCATGGAGATCGACGGGCTCGGCCCCGAGGGCCGGCAGGCACAGGAGGAGCTGGGCCTGTTCATGGGCGGCCTGGACGCGGAGGCGGCGAAGTTCGACGAGAGGCTGGCGGCGCGCAAGGCGCGGCTGGCGGCGCGGGCCGGGGCCTGATCAGCCGCCGGCACGCCGCAGGGTCCGGCGCTCCTGTTCGGACAGGCCGCCCCAGACGCCGAAGCGTTCGTCGTTCTCCAGGGCGTACTCCAGGCAGGCCGAGCGCATCTCGCACATGCCGCAGATGCGCTTGGCCTCCCGTACCGAGCTGCCCGGCTCGGGGAAGAAGAAGTCGGCCCCGGTCTGCGCGCACAGGGCCCGGTCCCGCCAGGCGCCGCCGGCCGGGCTGATCGTCTCGAGGTGCATGCCCAGGATCGTGCCGGGCGGCGCGAAACGTTCGATCAACGCGGGATCAACGCGCGCCGCCCACGGGCCTCCGGCCGAAGGGGCGGGTACCGGAGTGTCAGGCGTCGCGACGGTGCACTGCCCGCCAGCCGGCCAGGAGCGCGGCCGCCGCCCACAGTGCCGTCACGGCGAGCCCCGTCCACGGGCCGACGTCTCCCGCCGGGGTCTGGAACAGGACTTGCTGCCCGGCACGGTCCGGAAGATAGGCGGCGACGCCCTCGGCGACGCCTCCGACCACGAAGGACACGATCAGGCTGACTTCCGCCCCTTCCTGATGGAGGGGGTTCTACGGCTTGCGCCGTGGGGTTTCCTGCTTCGTCACCGGCTGCCCCGTCCGGGAGGACTCCCGTTGAGGTCTTACACCGGCTCCACAGGCCGACACCGCCGGCCCGGCGGCCAGAAGGTTGTGCGCCGCGTTCACGTCGCGGTCATGGGTGATGCCGCAACCGTCGCACGTCCAGGTGCGGACGTGCAGCGGCATCCGGTCCTGCAGGGTTCCGCAGGCCGAGCACAGCTTGGAGGAGGGGAACCAGTGGTCGACCGCGATCACGTCGCGCCCGTACCATCGGGCCTTGTACTCCAGCAGGCTGCGGAACTGTGACCAAGCCGCGTCGGAGATGGCGCGGGCGAGCTTGCCGTTCTTGAGCAGGTTCCGAACGGTGAGGTCCTCGATCACGATCGTTTGGTTTTCACGAACGAGCCGAGCAGTAATTTTGTGCAGGTGGTCACGTCGCCGGTCGGCGATCCGGGCGTGGATGCGGGCGACCTTGCACCGGGCCTTGGCCCGGTTCGCCCCGTCCCCCGGAGCCTTGCGGGACAGCTCCCGCTGCGCCCTGGCCAGCCGTGCGCGGTCACGCCGCTCGTGCCGGGGGTTGGCGATCTTCTCCCCGGTGGACAGGGTCAGCCTGCCGTCATGGAAGCGGAACACGCTGGTGGTGTACTCGGCGGACTTGCGGGACTTCTTCCGCGACTTGAACCGCGGGTACTTCACCCGCTTGCCGAAGAAGTTCGTGAACCCCGCCTGCAGATGCCGCAGCGCCTGCTGGAGCGGGACGGAGGAGACCTCGTTGAGATAGGCGAGTTCCTCGGTCTTCTTCCACGCCGTCAGCATCGCCGAGGTGGCGTTGTAGGTGACCCGCTCGGCCCGCAGCGTCCACGCCTCGGGACGGACGGCCGGCGCCATGTTGCACACCTTGCGCACGCACCCGAACGTGCGCGACAGCTCGGCTGCCTGCGCTTCGGTCGGATGGAAGCGGTACTTGAACGCCCGCCTCACACGAGTGACCATGACTCACGAACTACCACCTCATTTTGTGGCCAAAGGGGGGCCGTTGAGCGCAGACGCCGAATCACTCCGGCGGCGAACCGGCCTTTCCTTTCCTGCTCCGTAGGAGTGCGACTCTCCCCCGCCTCCCAGCGCGTTCCGGCAGCGGTTGTCAGTGGGCGGTGCCAGACTCGGCAGTGCGGACAGCAGGACTCCATCGAGGGAGGGCAGGGGATGCTCACCACCCGTTTCACCGACGGCGCTCCGAACTGGATCGACGTCGGCGCCCCCGACCTCGACGGCGCCCGCTCCTTCTACGGCGGTCTGTTCGGCTGGCGGTTCCGGTCGGCGGGTCCCGGGGCCGGCGGCTACGGCTTCTTCCAGCTCGACGGCCGGACGGTGGCCGGCGGGACGAGGACCGCGCCGGAGCAGGGGCCGCCCTCCTGGACCGTGTACTTCCGGAGCGCCGACGCGGAGGAGACCGCCAAGGCCGCCGAACAGGCGCACGGCGGCGTGCTGGTGCGGCCCGTGGACGTGAGGGGCCAGGGCCGCATGGCGGTCCTCGCCGACAGGGCGGGCGCGGTGTTCGGCGTCTGGCAGCCGGGGCGGACCCAGGGCGTGGACATGGCCGGTGAGCCGGGTTCGCTGTGCTGGGTCGAGCTGTACACGCCGGACCTCGCCGTGGCGGCCGCGTTCTACCACCGGGCGCTGGGGCTGGAGACCTTCGCGGCGTCCTTTCCCGACGGCGCGTACACGTGCGTGAACCCCGCCGAGGGCGGTGAGGACTCCGTGTTCGGCGGCATCGTGGCTCTCGCCGACGACCCGGCCGAGAAGAGGGCGGGCGCGTACTGGCTGCCGTACTTCGAGGTCACGGACACGGACGCGGCACTGGACAAGGCGCTGGAGCTCGGCGGCACGGTCCGGGTGTCCGCCACCGACGTCCCGGGGGTCGGCCGTGTCGCCCGGCTCGCCGACCCCTACGGCGCCCGTTTCGCGGTGATCAGGAGCGCCCCGCCCCGGACGTAGGGTGACCGGGGGCTTCAGGCGGAGGCGCGCCGCACCAGGGTCGTCGGCAGGACGATGCTGCGGGGCGTGTCGTCCGCGCCCTCCTCGGGGTCGTCGCGGTCCAGGCCGCGCAGCAGCAGGCGGGCCATGAGCCGGCCCATCTTCTCTATGTTCTGGCGGACGGTCGTCAGCGGCGGGTCGGTCTGCTCGGCCACCGGCAGCATGTCGTCGAAGCCGACCACGGCGACGTCCTCGGGCACCCGCAGCCCGCGCTCGCGCAGCACGCGCAGGGCGCCGGAGGCGGTGAGGTCGTTGGCGGCGAACACGGCGTCGAGGCCGGGGCGGTTCTCGAGGAGTTCGCGCATGGCGCGCTCGCCGCCCGCGGGGGTGAAGTCGCCCTCGGCGATCAGCCGGGGGTCGGCGTCGCCCACGACGTCCCGGTAGCCGTCGAGCCGGTCCGCCGCCGAGGTCTGGTCGAGGGCGCCGGTGATGTGCCCGATCCGGGTCCGGCCGAGGTCGGCCAAGTGCCGTACGGCCTCCCGGGCACCGCCCCGGTTGTCGCTGTCGACGTAGGCGATGCCGTGGGTGCCGTCGCTCCAGCCGGGCCGTCCGCCGAACACGGTGGGCACCCCGGCGCGCTGGATCAGCCCCGGCAGCGGGTCGTCGAGGTGCAGCGAGAAGACGAGCGCGCCGTCGACGTGGCCGCCGGCCAGGTAGCGACCGACCCGGGCGTGGTCGTCGCGCCCCTCCGTCAGCAGCAGCACGAGCTGGGTGTCGTGGGCCGTCAGCTCCTTGCTGATGCCGCGCAGCTGCAGCCCGAAGAAGGGGTCGGCGAAGACCCGGGTCTCCGGTTCGGCTATGACCACGGCGACGGCGTCGTGCCGCTTGGTCACCAGGCTGCGGGCCGCCTGGTTCGGCACGTACCCGAGTTCCTCCACGGCCTGGAGCACCCGCTCGGCCAGCGGCCGTCTGACCCCGTCCCCGCCGTTCACCACCCGGGACACGGTGGCCCGCGACACCCCCGCCCGCGCGGCCACGGCCTCCAGCGTGGGGCGCGGCGCTGTCTCGGTCACTTCGGCACTCCTCACCGGCGGTTGCCGATCAGGATAGCCCCGGACCGGAACCGGCTGTGAGCGCTCTCAGTGCTCGTGGGGCTCGTGGGGCTCGTACCCGGGGATCGTCCCGTCCGGCTTCCTCACCAGGAACAGGCCCACCATGCCCATGTCGGAGTGGCTCTGCACATGGCAGTGGTACATCCACGCGCCCGCCCCGCCCCCCTCCCCCGCGAGCACCTGGAAGCCGAAGGAGTCCGCCGGGCCGACGATCTTGTTGTCGATCACCCGGCTGGGGTCGTCGGGGCCGGTGAGCAGGCCGGTGCGGTTGTCGGCCCAGCGGTGACCGTGCATGTGGAAGGTGTGGTAGTACTCGCCGTGCGTGATCACCACGAACTCGACGCGGTCGCCCACCGTGGCCTCGAAGTCCGGGCCGGTGTGCGGCGGGCGGTTGTTGATGGCCATGTCGTTGAAGACGATCGTGTGCGTGCGCTCCGGCAGGACGTCGCCCTTGCGGCGGACGATCACCGGTCCGTACAGGCCCTTGCGGATGCCGCCGGTGCCGTGTTCGGTGCCGACGACGTGGTCGTGGTAGTGCCAGTAGCCCGCGCTGCCCTCCCGCCAGGTGCCGTCCTTGCGGCGGCCGGGGGCGTGGGTGCGCCAGGTGTAGGTGCGGGTGCCGCCGGGTTCCACGTCGCTCTTGTTCAACTTGGTGCCGTCGCTGGAGGTCTCGTAGTCCAGACCGTGGACGTGCAGGCTCGCGGCCACGTCCATGGTGTTCTCGAACTCGATGTGCAGCGTGTCGCCCTCGTTGAGTTCGATGAGCGGGCCGGGGATCGTCGCCCTGCCCTTCTCCAGGCCGTAGCCCATCTGCCCGTCGGGGAGCTTCTCGGCGTACAGCCTGATGTGCCTGACCTCGCCCCCGGCCGGCGCGGTGCGCGGCGGCGCGGCGGTGGCGGCGGCCGTGCCGAGCGCCGCCGCCTCGGCCTCGGAAGCCAGGGACAACGATGTCGCTACGGCCGCGCCACCCAGCAGCACCCGCCGGTTGAAGCCGCGCCTGTCCATGGCCAACCTTCAACTCCCCATCTCGGAACGGAAGTTACTCGGACCCCGCGAAAGGTACTGGCCCGGCGGCTGTTTATCCACACCCAGGACAAAGTTCGTTGAATTACGGCCGTGCCTATTGGCGGGTCACGCAAAGGGGTCTACCTTCCTTGGCGTTCGCTGCGACCGAGGAGGGACGGGTGACCACATGCGGTCCACATCGCATCAACGGCCCCTGCGCTTACGTGCGTTGAACAGGAGGAAACGACCGAGACGGATCTGGGCGGCCGCCGTCGCCGCGGGCGCGGTGGCGGCCGGACTGCTCTCGGCTCCCGCCGCGAGCGCGCGCCCGGATCCGGGGACGCCCCTGACAACGATGTCGGTCAAGTCGCCGCCGGGCGGCTCGGACGCAAGGGTGCTGCTCTTCCACGGTTCCGCCGCGGCCGGGGACGAGGCGCCGGTGGTGAACGCCGGGATCGAGGCGATCGAGAGGATCGGCCTGTCCGGACCGGCGCAGGAGCGTTTCAAGGTCGAGGCCACCGACGACGCCTCGGTCTTCACCAGCGCCACCAGGCTCGGCCGCTACAACGCGATCGTGTTCCTGACCGGCGGCGGCGACGTCCTCGATCCCGCCCAGGAGGCCGGCCTGGAGGCCTACATGGAGGCCGGTGGCGGCTTCGTCGGCATCCACGACGCGGCCCGCGCCGAACCGTACTCCGACTGGTTCACCGGACTCATCGGCGCCCGCCCGGCCGCCTCCGGTCCGACGGCCGTCCAGCGGGCCACCGTCGAGGTCGGCGACCGGCAGAACCCCGCGACCAAGGACCTGCCGCTGGAGTGGAAGCGCGCCGACCGGTGGTTCAACTGGGCCAGGAACCCGTCCGGCACGGTGCACACCGTGGCGCGCGTACGCGAGTCGACGTACCGGCCGGGGGCGGGCGCCAACGGCTGGGACCACCCGGTCAGCTGGTGCCACGACTACGACGGCGGCCGCTCCTTCTACACCGGCATGGGCGGCACCGTGTCGTCGTACGACGAGACGGACTTCCGCGATCATCTGCGCGGCGCCCTGCTGTGGACCACCCGGCTGGCGCAGGCCGACTGCAAGGCGACCATCACCGCGAACTACCGGGCAGAGCGCCTCACCCGGCCCAACCAGCCCGGACAGAACGACCAGATCGGCGAGCCGCACGGCCTGGTCACCGCCCCCGACGGCCGCGTCCTCTACATCGGCCGCGGCGGCGCCGACCCCTCCCGGCCGGTGGTCACCGACTGGAACAGTCCGGACGTCGGCAGGGGCAAGGGGCAGATCCACGTCTACGACCCGAGGACCGGGAAGGTCACCCTGGCGGGCGAGCTGACGGTCTTCGGCAACAAGGGCGGCGGCGACGAGCTCACCAAGGTCGAGGAGGGCCTCCTCGGGATCGAGCTCGACCCGCGCTTCGAGCGGAACGGCTGGGTGTACCTGCACTACACGCCCCACTCGCGGATCGACCGCGACAGGCGGATGGCCGAGCGGCGCGTCTCCCGCTTCACGCTCGACCCCGCCACCGACAGGCTGGACCTGGACAGCGAGAAGGTGCTGCTCAAGTGGCCGGTGCAGGTGCACAGCTGCTGCCACGCGGGCGGCGGGATGACCTGGGACTCCCGGGGCAACCTGTACATCGCCACGGGCGACAACAACTCCAGCGGCTTCAGCGACGGCTACTCCGGCAACAACCCACAGCCCCACTACAAGGGCGTGTCCTTCGCCGACGCCCGCCGCACCGCCGGCAACACCAACAACCTCAACGGCAAGATCCTGCGCATCCACCCGGAGCCCGACGGCACCTACACGATCCCCGACGGCAACCTCTTCACCGGCAAGGAGACCGCCGAGGGCGGCGGCAAGACGCGCGGCGAGATCTACGTGATGGGCGTCAGGAACCCCGCGCGCATCTTCGTCGACCGGAAGACCGACGTCCTGTACGCGGGCTGGGTCGGCCCGGACGCGGGCGAGCCGTCGCCGACCTGGGGTCCGGCCAAGTACGACACGTTCGCCGCCATCACCCGGGCGGGCAACCGCGGCTGGCCGTACTGCATGGGCGACAAGCAGCCCTACCGCGACCGCAACCTGCCCGACCCGTCGAAGCCGCTGGGCTGGTACGACTGCGACCACCCGAAGAACGAGTCCCCGAACAACGACGGCCTGGTCAACCTCCCGCCGGTCACCGGCAACAACATCTGGTACTCGCCCCAGGGCGGCGGCCCGGACTACCCCCGCGACGCGAACGGGATCCCGTCGTACCGGAAGGAGGAGGCCACCTACCGGCTGCCGTGGCTCACGGGCGGCGGGCAGGCCGCGATGAACGGCCCGGTCTACCGGTACGACGGGGCGAACGCGAGTGAGGTCAAGTGGCCCTCGTACTGGGACGGAAAGTGGTTCGTCGGCGACTTCTACGACGCCGACCAGCCGCGCAACGCCGTCCTGATGGACCCGAAGACGCTGGGCGACGGCGGACTGCCGGTGCACTCGGAGTCGCTGAAGAAGATCGTGCCGATCGGCAACGACGGCATCAAGAACCTCATGGACTGGAAGTTCGGTCCGGACGGCGCGCTGTACGTCCTCGACTACGGCCGCGGCTTCTTCACCTCGGACGCCAAGTCGGCGCTGTGGCGCGTCACCTACACGGGCGGCGGACCGACGCCGGCCGCCGGCCAACTGGCGAGGGGGACGGCACAGTGACCCGTCGACTGCGTCAACGAAGAGTGTGGACGGCCCTGTTGGCCGCCCTGCTGATGGTGCTGGGCCTGCAGACGACGTCCGCCGTCGGACGGACCGGCACTCCGGCCCGGACCGCCGCCGCCCAGGTGCTCACCTGGACCGCCGGCGACGACATCACCCGGTACATCTCGGCGCCGGCGACGGCGGTGGCGGGACCGGCGACGATCGTCTTCGAGAACAGCGCGGCGACCGGCAACACCACGGGGATGCCGCACACCCTGACCTTCGGCACCTCCGACCCCGAGTACAACAACGACGTCCAGCTCAACATCCTCGCCAACCCGTACGACGACCGGGGCGGCCGCTACACCGCCGAGGTCGTCCTCACCCCGGGCCGCTACTTCTACCACTGCACCATTCCCGGCCACGGGCAGATGCAGGGCGTCCTGGTGGTGACCGAGGGCGGCGGCCCGGACACCACGGCGCCGGAGACGTCGGCGACCGTGCAGGGGGCCCGGAACGCGCAGGGCGAGTACGTCGGCTCGGCGAGCGTGGCCATCGACGCGACCGACGAAGGGTCGGGAGTCGACCGCGTCCAGTACGCCTTCGGCACGGCGCCGGACGACTGGCTGCCGTACACCGCCCCTGTCGTCGTGGACCAGGTGGGCACCCACACGGTCCACTACCGGGCCACGGACAAGGCCGGCAACGTCTCCGCGGACAAGAGCGTGGAGTTCACGGTCGTCGCCCCGCCGTCGGACGACACGACACCGCCGGAGACCTCGGCGACGGTCAGCGGCGAGCGGAACGCCGACGGCGCCTACGTCGGCATGGCGACGGTGACCGTCTCGGCCTCCGACACCGGTTCCGGGGTCAACACGATCGAGTACGCGGTCGGCTCCGGCGCCTGGCAGCCGTACACCGCCCCGGTGATGGTGCACCAACCGGGCGCGCACACCGTGCGCTACCGGGCCACCGACAAGGCGGGCAACGTGTCGGCGGAGAAGAGCGTGGGCTTCACCGTCGTCGCCCCGCCCGCGCGGGACACCACCCCGCCGGTGACCGGTGTGACCGTCGACGGCACACGGAACTCCGACGGGGCGTACGTCGGTTACGCCAAGGTGACCGTGAGCGCGGCCGACGAGGGCGGCTCCGGGGTCGCGGGCATCGAGTACTCGCTCGACGGCGGGCCGTACGTCGCCTACACCGCGCCGGTGTTCGTCGACCGCGCCGGCCGCCACACCGTGGCGTACCGGGCGAGCGACAAGGCGGGCAACACGTCCGAGCCGCGGACCGTGAGCTTCGCGGTCGTGGCGGGCGGCGGGGTTCCCGCGCCCAACTGCCCCGAGTACGACGAGCGGTTGACGGTGATCGTCGGCACGGTCGACTCGGGGGTGCCGAACCGGATCACCAACAGCCGGTGCCGGATCGGCGAGTTGATCGAGGACGAGAAGGAGTGGACGTCCCAGGCGCTGTTCCTCAAGCACGTGAAGACGGTTCTGGACCGGCTCCTCAAGGAAGGGGTCGTCGACCAGCGGGAGTACAAGGCCGTTCAGCAGGCCGCCCGTCAGTCCGGCATCGGCGAGCCCGGCCGGACCACCGGGTACCGCACGATCCTCGACGGCAGCGCTGCCTCCTTCGCCCGGTGGGAGCAGGTCGGCGGCGGTTCGTTCGCGCTGAACCCCGACGGTTCGATCACCAGTGGCACCACCAGGGACGGCCTGGGCATGCTGTGGTTCCCGCAGCGCAAGTACGGCGACTTCTCGCTCCGCCTCCAGTGGCGTGACGACGCTCCGGGCGACGGCAACGCCAACTCCGGTGTCTTCGTGCGGTTCCCGTGGGTCCACGACCACCCGGAGGAGCCGCGGCCGGAGTGGGCCGCCATCAAGTACGGGCACGAGGTGCAGGTGTTCGACCGGCCCGACGGGGACATGTACAAGACCGGTTCGATCTACGGCTTCGACCGGGTGGGGCTCGCCGGGGCCGGCGTCACCCAGAAGGGCACGTGGAACGACTACGAGATCCGCGTGATCGGCCAGCACTACTCGGTCTACCGCAACGGCGTGCTGATCAACGAGTTCGACAACACCGGCGGCCAGGACTTCTCCCCGCCCCGCTCGGACGACCCGGGCACGGACGGGCGGCGGTTCGCCTCCGGCTACATCGGACTCCAGGTGCACGGCACGACGGACGTGGTCTCCTACCGGGACGTACGGATCAAGGAGCTGTAGGAGCCGGGAGACCGGGAGGACGGAGACCGAAAACACGGGGGACCGGCCGTCAGGAGTTCGGGGGGCGGCCGGTCCCTCCTTCTCCATCCGGCCCGGCTCAGGGCTTCATCAGCACCTTGACGGCGCCCTCCTGCTTGCGCTGGAACATCTCGTACGCGTGCGGCGCGTCCGACAGCGGCACGTGGTGCGTGGCGAAGTCGTCGACGCCGAGCGGGTCCTCGTCCGTCAGATAGGGCATGATCTCGTCGCTCCAGCGGCGGACGTTGGCCTGGCCCATCCGCATCTGGATCTGCTTGTCGAAGAGCGTGAGCATCGGCATCGGGTCGGCCGAGCCGCCGTACACGCCGGAGAGGGAGATCGTGCCGCCGCGGCGCACCAGCTCGATGGCGGTGTGGAGGGCGGCGAGCCGGTCCACGCTGAAGCGTTCGGCGAGCGGTCCGCCCAGCGCGCGCGGCATCACCGCGGCGGTCTGCTGGACGAGCCGGGCGACCGCGCTGCCGTGCGCCTCGGTGCCGACCGCGTCGATCACGGCGTCGGGGCCGCGCCCGTCGGTCTCGTCGTGGATCGCGGCGACCAGGTCCTTCTCGTGGTGGAAGCCGCGCAGGTCGTACGTCTCCACACCCCGTCGGCGCGCCCGGGCGAGCCGTTCCGGGACCAGATCCACTCCGAACACCCTTTCGGCGCCGCGCGCCTTGGCGATCCGGCACGCCATGTCGCCGATGGGCCCGAGGCCGAGCACGGCCACGGTGCCGCCGCGCGGTACGGCGGCGTACTCGACCGCCTGCCAGGCGGTGGGCAGCACGTCGGAGAGGTAGACGAACCGGTCGTCGGACGGGCCCTCGGGAACCTTGATCGGACCGTAGTGCGCCTGCGGCACGCGCAGGTACTCGGCCTGGGCGCCCGGCACGGCACCGTACAGGCGGGTGTAGCCGAACAGGGCCGCGCCCATGCCCTCGCTGGTGACCTGGGTGGTCTCGCACTGGGTCTGCAGGCCCGCGGAGCACATGAAGCAGTGGCCGCAGGAGATCTGGAACGGTACGACCACCCGGTCGCCGGGCTTGAGGTTCGGCACCTCCGGCCCCACCTCCTCCACGATGCCGATGGGCTCGTGGCCGAGGATGTCGCCGGGTGTCATGAACGGGGTGAGCACCTCGTACAGATGCAGGTCGGAGCCGCACAGGCCGCTCGAGGTGATCCGGATGACGGCGTCCGTCGGCTCCTGGATCTTCGGGTCGGGAACCTCTTCCACCCGAACGTCGCGCTTGCCCTGCCAGGTCACTGCCTTCATCGTGCCGTGTCCCTTCCCTGCCGCGCTCGCATCGCGCTACGCGCTCCTGTGCTTCCGCGCACGGCCGGGTACCCGGGCCCGAACCGGCGAACCACAGGGGGCCGAACGGCCCAGCCCGACACGCACGATCAAAAACGAGCGGGTATGGCCACCCATGAACGACCAAGCGCACAATCAGCGACAAAGAGAAGACAAAGAGAGGGACGGGGGCCATATGGCAAGCTGGGGACGGAGATCACGGGTACGGCGCGCCATGACGGCGGCGCTGCTGCTGTCCACCCTGGCGGCGGGGTGCACGGCACGGCAGGGCAGCGCCTCCGAGGACGGGCGGGGCACGGGAGAGCGCGCGAAGAGCCCGTCGTCGACGCCGGCACGGAGCCCGGAGCACGCCGGCCCGGTGCTCGCCGTCAAGATCGACAACGTGGTCCCGGCCCGCCCCCAGACCGGCCTCGACGCCGCCGACATCGTGTACGCCGAGCAGGTCGAGGGCGGACTGAGCCGGCTGTTGGCCGTCTACGCCACGAAGCTGCCCCCGGTCGTCGGGCCGGTGCGCAGCGCGCGTGAGTCCGATCTGGAACTGCTGCGCCAGTTCGACCGCCCCACGCTCGCCTTCTCCGGCGCGCAGCACAAACTGCTGCCGCTGATCGACAAGGCCCCGCTGTCCGCCGGGACGCCCGACGAGAACCCGGACGCCTACTTCCGGAGCACCGGCAGGGCGGCCCCGCACAACCTCTACCTGCGCCCGGACCGGCTCCTGGCCTCCGCACCGGGCGCGGACGCGCTGACCACCGGCTTCCACTACGGCCCGGCCCCCGCGGGCGGCCGTCCCGAGGCCTCGCACACGGTCCGCTACCCGGCGGCCCGGTTCACCTTCACCTGGTCCGCGCGGCTCCACGGCTGGCAGGTGGCGCTGGACGGCAGGCCGGCCGTCACCGCCGGCGGCAAGCAGGTGGCGCCCGCGACGGTGGTGGTGCAGCACGTGGAAGTACGCGGGTCGCGCCTGCACGACTCGCTCGGCAACCACACCCCCTACACCGAGACCGTGGGCTCCGGGAAGGCGGAGGTGCTGCGCGACGGACAGGTCCACGACGTCGCCTGGAAGCGGGCGCGGGCGGAGGACGGCACCGAGTTCACGGCCGCCGACGGCACGCCCGTGAACTTCGCCCGGGGCCAGGTCTGGGTGGTCCTCACCGGCCGGTGAGGCGGATGCGTCGGGGCCGTACCCCAGGGGCGTGCTTCGTCAGGGACGCGCTTCGTCAGGGCTGCGCGGCGAGAGGTTCCGCCGGGTTGCGCAGCCCCTCGGCCGCGTCCGCGACACGCCGGATGAGGTCGAAGAAGAGGGCCTGCTCCTCGGCGCTGAGCGGCCCCAGGAAGACCTGGTTCATCCGGGCGGTCCGCACGGCGAGCTTGCGGTGGACGCGCTCCCCCTCCCGGGTCAGCCGCAGCAGGAAGCGGCGGCCGTCCTGCGGGTCGCGCACCTTGTCGAGCAGCCCGCGGCGGCCGAGCCGGCTGATCACCTCGGCGATGGTGGACCGGTCGAGGCCCACCCGCTCCCCCACCGTGCGCTGGTCGAGCCCCGGCTCGGCGACGAGCGCGTTCAGGACCGCGAACTGCGGCGAGGTGATCTCCTCGGAGACCATCGTGTTCCACAGCAGGTAGTGCGCCTGCTGCAGCCGCCGGGCCAGGTGCCCGGGGTGGGTCGAGAGGTCCACCGCTGCCATGTGCGCTCCTCGCTCCGGTCCGTCGTTCGGTTCCGCGGCAATTCCGTAGGTGCACTGAACGATACCGCCCGCGAGCCATTGACCGCCTCCGGTATTCATGAGCCACTGACCGGCAGTTTTGCCCGGGTCTTGACTGTTCATGCCGTGAATGGCAGCGTGAGGGGAACCTCGGCGAAATAATCAGTGCCCTGACTATCTGGGGTGCTGGACGCTCGGCAGAGATGAGGTTTCTTTCGATGGACAAGGTGGTCGCCACGGCCGTGGAGGCGGTGGCCGATGTGCCGGAGGGCGCGTCGCTGGCGGTGGGCGGTTTCGGGCTCAGCGGTGTGCCGAACGTGCTGATCCAGGCGCTGTACGGGCGCGGGGTGGGCGGGCTGTCGGTGGTCTCCAACAACTGCGGTGCGATGGAGTCGGGTCTGGCGGTGCTGCTGGCGGCGGGGCGGATCGCGCGGGTGACCGGCTCCTACATCGGCGCGAACAAGGAGTTCGCCCGGCAGTACCTGGCCGGTGAGCTGGAGGTGGAGCTGATCCCCCAGGGCACGCTGGCCGAGCGGCTGCGCGCCGGCGGGGCGGGGATCCCCGCCTTCTACACCCCGGCCGGGGTGGGCACGCAGGTCGCCGAGGGCGGGCTGCCCTGGCGCTACGACGGCTCCGGCGGGGTGGCGCTGGCCTCGCCGCCCAAGGAGGTCCGCGAGTTCGACGGCACGGAGTACGTGCTGGAGCGCGGCATCCGCACCGACTTCGCCCTGGTGCGGGCGGTGAAGGGCGACCGGCACGGGAACCTGGTGTTCAACAAGTCCTCCCGCAACTTCAACCCCCTGGCCGCGATGGCCGGCCGCGTCACCATCGCGGAAGTCGAGGAACTGGTCGAGCCGGGCGAGATCGACCCGGACGCGGTGCACCTGCCGGGCATCTTCGTCCAGCGGGTCGTGGCCCTCAGCCCCGAGCAGGCCGCGGACAAGAAGATCGAGAAGATCACCGTGAGCAAGCCGGAAGAGGAGCGCGCCTGATGGCCTGGACACGTGAAGAGATGGCCGCCCGCGCCGCGCGGGAACTGAGGGACGGCCAGTACGTCAACCTCGGCATCGGCCTGCCCACCCTGATCCCCAACTACCTGCCCGCCGGCGTCGAGGTCGTCCTCGAATCCGAGAACGGCATCCTGGGCACCGGCCCCTACCCCGCCGAGACGGAAGTCGACCCCGATCTGATCAACGCCGGCAAGGAGACCGTCACCGTCCTGCCCGGCGCCTCCTTCTTCGACTCGGCGCTGTCGTTCTCGATGATCCGCGGCGGTCACATCGACGTCGCCGTGCTGGGCGCCATGCAGGTCTCCGCCGGCGGTGACCTGGCCAACTGGGCCGTCCCCGGCAAGATGATCACCGGGATCGGCGGGGCGATGGACCTGGTCCACGGTGCCCGCACGGTCATCGTGGTGATGACCCACACCGCCAAGGACGGCTCCCCGAAGATCCGCCAGGAGTGCTCGCTGCCGCTGACCGGCAAGCGTTGCGTGAACCGGATCATCACCGACCTCGGCGTCCTCGACGTCACCGACGACGGACTCGTCCTGGTCGAGACCGCGCCCGGCGTCACCGTGGACGAGATCACCGCCAGGACCGACGCCAAGCTGACCGTTGCGGAGGGCCTGCAGTGAACAACGCCGTGAAGGACGTCTACCTCGTCGACGCCGTCCGCACTCCGATCGGCCGCTACAACGGCTCCCTGGCCTCGGTGCGCCCGGACGACCTCGCCGCCCACGCGATCCGCGAACTCCTCGCCCGCACACCGGAGCTGGATCCGGCCCGGATCGAGGACGTGTACTTCGGCAACGCCAACGGTGCCGGCGAGGAGAACCGCAACGTCGCCCGCATGGCCGCGCTGCTGGCCGGCCTGCCCACATCCGTGCCGGGCGTGAGTGTCAACCGGCTGTGCGCCTCCGGCCTGGAGGCGGTCATCCAGGCCGCCCGCGCCATCGCCGTCGGCGACGCCTCCATCGCCGTGGCCGGCGGTGTGGAGTCCATGACCCGCGCCCCCTACGTCCTGCCCAAGTCGGACCGGCCGTTCCCGGCCGGGCACGCCGAGCTGTACTCCACCACCCTGGGCTGGCGCATGGTCAACCCGCGGATGGACCCGCAGTGGACGATCCCGCTCGGTGAGTCCGCCGAGCTCATCGCCGACAAGCACAAGATCAGCCGGGAGCAGCAGGACGAGTTCGCCCTCACCTCCCACCAGAAGGCGGCCAAGGCCCGGGCCGAGGGCCTGTTC
The DNA here is from genome assembly GCF_001906585.1 of Streptomyces kebangsaanensis. Taxonomy (GTDB): domain Bacteria; phylum Actinomycetota; class Actinomycetes; order Streptomycetales; family Streptomycetaceae; genus Streptomyces; species Streptomyces kebangsaanensis. The sequence continues at coordinate 32,276 of NZ_JUJA01000035.1, forward strand.
GACGCCGAACTCGCCGCGGTGACGATCCCTCGGCGCAAGGGCGACCCGGTCATCCTCACCGCCGACGAGTGCGTGCGGCCCGACGCCTCCCTGGCCGCGATGGCCAAGCTCAAGCCGTCCTTCCGCACCGAGAACGGCACCGTCACCGCCGGCAACGCCTCCCCGCTGAACGACGGGGCGGCGGCCCTGCTGCTGGTGGACGAGGCGGGCCTGAAGGCCACCGGCCGCGAACCGCTGGCCCGGATCTCGGCCACCGGCGTGTCCGCCACCGACCCGCACTACTTCGGGCTCGCCCCCGTCGAAGCGGTCAACCGCGCCCTGGCCAAGGCCGGCAAGACCTTCGCCGACCTCGACGTCCTGGAGCTCAACGAGGCCTTCGCCGCCCAGGTGCTGGGCTGCCTGGCCGAGTGGCCCGAGCTCGACCCCGCGATCCTCAACCCCCAGGGCGGCGCCATCGCCCTCGGCCACCCGCTCGG
>NZ_JUJA01000035.1:32757-41425 GCF_001906585.1 Streptomyces kebangsaanensis
GCCTCGCCGGCACCGTCGCCCACCAGCTCGCCCGCAAGGGCACCGGCACCGGCGTCGCCACCCTCTGCATCGGCGTCGGCCAGGGCCTCGCCCTCGTCCTCGAACGCTAAGGAAGTGTTGGGAAACCCCATGACTCTCACTCAGCACGACATCGACCAGGAGATCGCGGCCGAGCACGCCGCGTACGAGAAGCGCGTCGCCGACGGCTCCCCCGTCGAGCACCACCCGCGCCGCGACTACGCGCCGTACCGTTCCTCGGTGCTGCGCCACCCCAAGCAGCCGCTGGTCGCCATCGACGTGGCCAAGGACCCGGAGCTGGTCGAGCTGTCCTCGCCCGCGTTCGGCGAGCGGGACATCACCGGGATCGACAACGACCTCACCCGGCAGCACACCGGGGAGCCGGTCGGTGAGCGGATCACCGTCTCCGGACGGCTGCTGGACCGCGACGGGCGGCCGGTGCGCGGCCAGCTCGTCGAGATCTGGCAGGCCAACTCCGCCGGCCGCTACGCCCACCAGCGCGAGCAGCACGACGCCCCGCTGGACCCCAACTTCACCGGTGTGGGCCGTACGCTGACGGACGCGGACGGCTTCTACCGCTTCACCACGGTCCAGCCGGGCCCGTACCCGTGGCGCAACCACGTCAACGCCTGGCGTCCGGCGCACATCCACTTCTCGTTGTTCGGCACGGCGTTCACGCAGCGGCTCGTGACGCAGATGTACTTCCCGAACGACCCGCTCTTCCCGTACGACCCGATCCTGCAGTCGGTGACGGACGACGCCGCCCGGCAGCGGCTGGTCGCGACCTACGACCACAGCCTGTCGGTGCCGGAGTTCTCGCTCGGCTACCACTGGGACATCGTGCTGGACGGCCCGCACGCCACCTGGATCGAAGAAGGACGCTGACCTGCCATGACGAAGATCGACACGAGCAGCCCGGAGAACGTGCTGCCCACCCCGTCGCACACGGTGGGCCCCTTCTACGGCTACGCGCTCCCCTTCAACGGCGGCGAGGACGTCGCGCCCCTGGGGCACCCGGACACGGTCACCGTGCACGGGTACGTGTACGACGGCGAGGGCCGGCCGCTGCCGGACGCGCTGGTGGAGGTGTGGGGGCCGGACCCGGACGGCAACCTGCCGGCCGTCGACGGCTCGATGCGGCGAGACCCGGCCTCCGGCGGCTTCCTCGGCCGCAACGGCGTGGAGTTCACCGGCTTCGGCCGCATCCAGACCGACACCGACGGCCACTGGTACGTGCGGACGCTGCGGCCCGGCGCGCGCGGGCAGAACGCCCCGTACCTCAGCGTGTGCGTGTTCGCCCGTGGGCTGCTCGTGCACCTGTTCACCCGCGTCTACCTGCCCGGCGACGAGGCCGCGCTGGCCGCCGACCCGCTGCTCGCCCAGCTGGACGAGGAGCGGCGCGGCACGCTGATCGCGAAGCGGGAGGACAGTGGGGCGTACCGTTTCGACATCCGCCTTCAGGGCGAGGGCGAGACGGTCTTCCTGGAGTTCCGGTGACACCACCCGCTGCTGATCCGGCGTCCGCCGGCCTGGACGTGGGCCTGCTCGGTCCCGGCTGGGTGGGCTCCCCCGCCGCCTCCGCGACCGGCGACTCCGCCTATCTGGCGGCGCTGCTGGACGCGGAGGCCGCCCTCACCCGGGCCCAGGCCGCGCTCGGCCTCGCCCCGGCCGGGGCGGCCGAGGCGGTGACCCGGGCGGCGGATCCGGCCCGCTTCGACGTGGGCTCGCTCGCCGAGCGCGCCCGCGGCGGCGGGAACCCCGTCATCCCCCTGGTGGCGGACCTCACCAAGGCGGTGGGCGAGGAGTACGGCCCCTACGTCCACCGGGGTGCGACCAGCCAGGACATCATGGACACGGCGACGATGCTGGTCGCCGTGCGCACCCTGGACCTGGTCCTGGCCGATCTGGACCGCACCGGGGAGGCGCTGGCCCGGCTGGCCGCCGAGCACCGCGCCACCGCGATGCCGGGGCGGACGCTGACCCAGCACGCGGTGCCGACGACGTTCGGCCTGAAGGCGGCCGGGTGGCGGTCGCTGGTGCTGGACGCCCGGGACCGGATCGCCCGGGTGCGGGACTCGCTGCCCGTCCAGCTCGGCGGCGCGGCGGGCACGTTGGCGGCCTTCTCGGCGTACGGCGCCGAGGACGTGACCGCGCTGGTCGCGGCGTACGCCCGTGAACTGGGCCTGCGCGAGCCGCTGCTGCCCTGGCACACGCTGCGCACACCGGTCGCCGACCTCGCCGGATGCCTGGCCTTCACCGCCGGGGCGCTGGGCAAGATCGCGGTGGACGTGCTGGTACTGGCCCGCACGGAGACCGCCGAACTCGCGGAGGGCAGCGGCGGCGGTTCCTCGGCCATGCCGCACAAGGCGAACCCCGTGCGGTCCACCCTGATCGCCGCCGCGGCCCGGCGCGCGCCGCAGCTCGCGGCGACGCTGTACGGGTCGCTGGCGGCGGAGGACGAGCGGCCGCCCGGTGCCTGGCACGCCGAGTGGGAGCCGCTGCGGGAGCTGCTGCGGCTGGTCGGCGGCGCGGCCCGGGACGCCGTGGAGCTGACCGGGGGGCTGCGGGTGAACGCGGACGCGATGCGCGCGCACCTCCACCTCACCCACGGGCTGATCGTCTCCGAGCGGCTGTCGGCCGAGCTGGCACCCGTGCTCGGCCGCGCCCGCGCGAAGGAACTGCTCACCGAACTCGCCCGGCGCTCCTACGCCGAGGACCGCAGCCTCGGCGAACTCCTCGCCGAACAGCCCGAGTTGAAGGGCATCGAGCTGGACGAGCTCACCGACCCCACCCGCTACACGGGTGCCGCCGCACCCCTCACCGACCGTGCTCTGGAGCGACGTTGACTCTGAACCACCTTGTCGAAGGCCCCGCTTCCGCCGCCCCGCTGCTGCTCGGGCCGTCGCTGGGCACCTCGTACGCGCTGTGGGACAAGGTCGCCCCCGAACTGTCGGTCTCCCACCGGGTGGTCCGCTGGGACCTGCCCGGGCACGGCGGTTCGCCGGCCGGGCTGATCGGCCCGGGTGCGACCGTCGGCGACCTCGCCGATCTGGTGCTGGCGCTCGCCGACTACCTCGGCATCCAGCGGTTCGCGTACGCGGGCGTGTCGCTGGGCGGCGCGGTGGGTCTGCATCTGGCCGTGCACCACCCCGAGCGCGTCGACTCGCTGGCGGTGATCTGCTCCTCGGCCCACTTCAACGGCGCCAAGGCGTGGCAGGAGCGGGCCGAACAGGTCCGCCGGGAGGGGCTGGACCGGCTGGCCGAGAGCGCGAACGCACGGTGGTTCGCAGGTGACTTCACCGTGCCGGAGCTGGTCCGCGACCACCGGGAGGCCGCCCCGGAGGCGTACGCCGCCTGCTGCGACGCGCTGGCCGCCTTCGACCTGACCGACCGGCTGCCGGAGATCGGCGCGCCCACGCTGCTGATCGCGGGCCGTGAGGATCCCGCCACCCCGCCCGCGCATCTGCGGCAGATCGCGGACGCGGTGCCGGGCTCGGCGCTGGTCGAGATCCCGGGTGCCTCGCACCTGGCGCCCGCGCAGTGCCCGGAGGCCGTCCTGGCGGCGCTGCGCACCCACTTCGACGGTGCTCCCCGGAGGGGCATGGAGGTGCGGCGCGCGGTGCTCGGCGACGCGCACGTGGACCGGGCGCAGGCCCGGCAGACCCCGTTCACGGCCCGCTTCCAGGACTTCATCTCGCGCTACGCCTGGGGCGAGATCTGGACCGACCCGACGCTGACCCGCCGCGAGCGCAGCATGGTCACCCTGACGGCGCTGATCGCCCACGGCCACTACGACGAACTGGCCATGCACGTGCGGGCGGCCCGCCGCAACGGACTCACCCCGGAGGAGATCGGCGCGGTGCTGCTGCAGAGCGCCGTGTACTGCGGGGTCCCGGCGGCCAACTCGGCGTTCGCGGTGGCCCAGCGGGTGCTGGCGGAGGAGGCCGACGAGGGCTGACCCGCTGCCGCGGCGGGCACGGAGGTGCCCGCCGCTCGCGGTCGGCGGCCTCTCGCCGACGCGCCCGCCCGCACCGTCCACGTCGGTTCGGCCGGGGGCGGCCCGGATCCGCCGATTCCGAGCCGGCCCGCGGCCGGTGCTCCGGGATGCGCGGTGCGGGCGGTGCCCAGCCGCTCGGCACGGGGACTACCGCAGGCCGTGCTCCGAGTCCAGAACGTGCCGGGCCCGGGCCGCCAGGCTGTCCGCGCCGCAGGAGTCGGCCAGTGCCAGGCCCCGCCGGAGTTCGGCGGCCGAGCGGGCCGCGATGCCGAACTCGACGCGGGCGGCGGCGTGTTCGTACTGGCAGGGGGAGGCCTCCAGGTAGGTGACGGCCTGGGATGCCAGGCGGACCGCGCGTTGTCCGGTCTCCAGGGCGGCGGCACAGCGCAGGGCCTCCCCTATGGCGGTGTCGGTGCCGAACCGCTCGGCCTGGCGGCGGACGTCGGCGGCGAGCCGGCCGGCCCGGGCGGGGTCCTCGGTGGCGAGCGCGCGGGCCAGATCGGCCGTCCAGGGCACCGTGACCGGGTTGTGGTGGCCGCGGGCGGCCGCCGCCTTCTCGGCCGCCTCCAGCTCGTTGACGCCCTCCTTGGTACGGCCGAGGGCGAGCAGCAGCCTGCCGCGTACGCTGCGCGGATCGGGGATGATGATGGTGGACGGGTAGGGCGGGACGAACCCGTACCGCTCGGCGGCCTCCCAGGCCTCCTGGACGTGGCCGCGGGCGAGCAGGGTGTCGACCAGGTTGCAGGTCGCGGTCCAGTACAGGGGCAGTCCGCGGCCGACCCGTTCGGCGAGCCGCACCGACTCGCGCAGTGCCGTCTCGGCCTCTCGCAGCCGGCCGCGCCTGCGGTGGCCGAGGCCGACGTAGGCGTGCGCGAGGGCGAGGTGGCCGCCGCTCCAGCCCGCGGTCTCGTAGGCGCGTACGGCCTCGTTGCAGAGGGATTCGGCCCGGTCGAGGCGGTCGCTGTAGGCGTAGGCGGCGGTGAGCATCAGCAGCAGCTCGATGCCCCATTCGGTGTCGGTCCAGCCGAGTCCGGGTGCGAGGCGGCCGTTGACGAGGGCGCGGTCGCACAGTTCGACGACCTCCTCCGCGCTCTCGCCGCGGGTCATGGCGTCGAAGCCGCGCAGGATCAGCAGGGCGCGCTCGGCGTTGTCGCGTCCGGTGCAGCCCGCGGCGAGCGCGGCGAGCCGTTCGGAGCGGTCCGCCGAGCCCGCCTCGCCGGCGTGCAGTCCCTCCCACATGTACTGCACGGCCTGCAGCCGCAGCCGGGTGGGTCCGGGTTCGTGGCGGGCGGCCTCCGCCTCCACCGTGCGGACGGCCTCCTCCAGCTGGTTGTTGTGGAGCAGGGCCTGGGACAGCCGCCACACGGCGTCCACGCGGGTGCCGCTGTCCAGACCGGGCATGCTCAGCGCCCGCTGGAGGTGCTCGATGGTGGTGGCGGGCGCGGTCAGGAACGTGGCGCAGCCCAGCTCGTAGAGCACGCGCGCGTGCACCTCGGGGGCCGGCGGTTCCAGCAGGGCCCGCTCCAGACAGCGGCGGGCCGCGTCGGACGCGCCGACGGCGAGGTGTTCGCGGGCCGCCTGGCGCAGTTGCCCGACGAGTTCCTCGTCGTCGTCCGGGTGGACCTGGAGCAGGTGCCGGGAGGCCGCGGCGGCGCCGAGTCCGGAGTCGGTGACGACCTGGGCGGCGATGCCGTGCATGGCGGTGCGCAGGGCGTCCGGTATGGAGTTGTAGACGGCGGTGGCGATCAGCGGGTGCACGAACTCCAGTTCCCCGTCCCGGCCCCGCGCGGTCGCCGGGTCGGGTTCGGTGAGGATGCGGGCGTCGCACAGCAGCCGGGCGCAGCGCGCGGCGTCGCCGTGACCCATGGTGGCGAGCCGGGCGACCAGGTCCACGGTGATGTCGGTGCCCAGGATGGCGGCGGCCCAGGCGAACCGGGTGGCGTCGATGCCGAGTTCTTCCAGGCGGGCGACGAGGCCGCCGCCGCGGGCGGAGCGGTTCAGGGCGCGCAGTTCGCCGGCCCGGGCCTCGACCGGTTCGAGTTCGCTGTCGCGCACCTTGGCGAGGAGTTCGACGGTCTCGTAGGGGTTGCCGCCGGTGACGGCCCACACCTCACGGCAGAACGGGGCGTCGGCGTGCGGGCCGAGGGTGGCGCGGGTGAGCCCGGTGGTGGCCTCCGGGGTGAGGGCGTTCAGATCGCTGACGCCCGCGGCGGCGACGGCCGTGTCCAGGATCCGGGCGCCGTCCCCGTCCTTCTCCTTGGGCCGGCGGGTGACGACGACCAGCACGGACAGGTCGTCGAGGCGTTCGGTGAACGCGGCGAGCCAGCGCAGGGTCTCCTCGTCGGCCCAGTGGGCGTCGTCGATCAGCAGTACCAGCGGCCACTCGCGCCCGGCCAGCCGCCGGACCGCGGCAACCAGGCCGTCGCACACACCCTGCGGGTCGGCCTGCCGGTAACCGGGCTCCGCGATACCGAGGGCGGGGCCGGCGATGTCGTACCAGTCGCCGAGGTACTCGCGGGCCTCCTCGGGCATCAGCGATATGAGCGCCGGCTGCAGCAGCTGCCGTACCACGTTGAAGGGAACGGACCGGAGGGTCTCGCCGCCGCGCGCCGACCACACGGTGCAGCCGCGCTGCTCGGCGATGTGCCGGGTCTCGGCCAGCAGGGCGGTCTTGCCCAGTCCGGCCTCACCCCGGAAGACCAGCAGCCCTCCCGAGGACGAACGGTCGGCGCACAGGGCGTCGACCGCGTGCTGGACGGTGGTGATCTCCTCGTCGCGCTCCCACAGGAAAGCCGAGGCGGCCGTGCCCGGCCGTACCTCCGTCATCCCGCTACCTCCCAAGTCACCCGGTGGCGTGCAGACTTCGAGCGTAACCGCCGAGCGGCCGAGGTGAAGAGGGTCTTCGTACCTGTTGCCATGACGGGTGACCTGCGGTACACGAGGGCGACGGGGCGGGTCCGTGACCAGTGCGGGCGGGCACGGGAAGTCAACAGGCGTACGACGTGGACGGGTGACGGGGATGCGGGGAGGCGGGAACGGACCGGGTCCGAAACCGGGCCCGGGACCGGCTCCGGGCCCGGATCCGGGCCCTCTCATCGGGCTTTCACGCACGCCTCATACGGTGGGGGCATGACGCAGGTGACTCCTCCCGGGTGGTACCCCGACCCGGGGCAGACAAGTGACGGCCCCGCCACCGAGCGCTGGTGGGACGGTAAGGCGTGGACGGACCGGATCCGCCCGGCGGGGCCGGCGGCCGCATGGGGTCCCCCGGCGCAGCCGCCGTCCGCCGGGCCGTACCCGGCACATCCGGGGCACCCGGGGTATCCCGGCTTCCCGGTCCATCCGCCGGCCTCCCCGCGCCGCGGTCTGCGCACCGGCATCGCGGTCGCCCTGGCCGCGGCGGTGCTGGCGAGCATCGGCGTCGGCGTGTACGCGCTGAGCAAGGACGGCGGCGGCAGCGGCGGCCGGGCCGAGTCGCAGCAGGGGCCGGGCGGCCGGGGCGGCGGTCCGGGAGAGAAGGACGACCCCTTCGGGGGATCGGGCGGGTCGGGTGACTCGGGCGGGTCCGGCGGATCGGGCGGGTCCGGTGACGACCGGTCGGAGGCGCCGAAGATCAGGAGCGGTTCGGTGACCGACACGCTCAGCGGCATCAGCCTGCCCATACCCGACGGCTGGTACGGCCAGCAGTTCGCGGCGGGCGCCCAGGTCACCTCCAGCGACTCCTACAAGTGCCCCGGCGACACCGGCAAGGACTGCACCAAGGGCGGCGCCTACTCGGCGCCCGCGATCGCGCTGGGCACCCGGGGCAGTACGGCGGAGGAGGTCGCCAAGGCCGACATCGCGGCGAACGCCGAGGAGTCCTACGGCGGCACGGCCTACGGCGGGATCACCTCGCACCGGGTGCTGGCCTCCGAGGCGGTGACGGTGGCAGGGCAGAAGGGTTACCTGGTCCGCTGGAAGGCCATCACCCGTGAGGGTACCGACGGTTATGTGGAGTCGCTGGCCTTCCCCTCGCCGGCGAACGCGCGGCAGCTGGTCGTCGTCCGCTTCGGTCTGGACGCGGGGCAGAAGCAGTCCGTGATCGACGAGATCACCCGGGGCATCAAGGCGAGTTCGGGCGACGGCGACGGCCGAAACGTCTGAAGCCGGCCCGGGCAGCCGGCCCGGACCCACGTCGGCCGGGTGGGGCGCCCCTCCACTCCAGGGGTACCCCACCCGGCCGGGGTGCGCGCCGCCCCCGTCCCCACGGTGCGGCGCGAGCAGGTCACCGTCCGGTCATCCCGTGGACGGCGGCCTGGGTCGTGGACCGAGGCCGAGCGCGGGCAGCACCGCGGCCTCCATGAACCGGACCAGATAGTCCGGGTCGGCGTACCCACCCTCCAGCACGGGCCGGATGCGCAGGACGCCGAACATCTGCGCGGGCACGAACTCCAGCGCCGGGTTGCCGGCGTCGACCTCGCCACGCTCCACCCCGCGCCGCAGGATCTCCCGCAGCGCGGCGACCTCCGGCTCCACGAGCGTCTCGCGCAGCGCCCGCTTCAGCTCGGGGTCCGTCGTGATCGCGTGCCCGAGCGCCTGGAGGAGGTGGGTGTCCCGGCCCGACCACTCCCCCGCGGTCCGCGCGACCTGCCGCAGGTCCTCGGCGAGCGAGCC
>NZ_JUJA01000035.1:41468-52711 GCF_001906585.1 Streptomyces kebangsaanensis
CCGCCACGAACCGCGGCTTGGTCCGCCACTGCCGGTAGAGCGTGGACTTGCTGCACCGGGTGGTGGCGGCGACGCCCTCCATGGTGACGGCGTCGTAGCCGCACTCGCGGATCTGCTCGAGCACGGCGTCGAAGAACTCCTGCTCGCGCTCGGGCGTGAGCCTGGAGCGGCGCGGGGCGACAACCGTCTCCGGTCGGTCCGCGGCCTGCGACGTCATCGCGCTGCTCCTCACTTGTGCCCGGAGGACTCGGTGCCCGCTCTCCTTCGGCGTACGCCCGTCGGTACGCGAGTGTACCGGTACGAAAGCGTATCGGTACGCGAGCGTACCGATGACCGGCGGGAGGGGGTGGCGTACATCACACATTGAAGCGTGGAATTCTGGGCAACCCTTTGCGGTCGTCGGTGATCTTCATTGCGAAAACACCGACCACTCTCGCTCTGAGGTTCGCATGAAGATTCGCCGTTCCCTGGCTCTCGCCGCAGCCACGGCAGCCATCACGCCCGCCGTTCTTCTTGCGGCCCCGATCGCCTACGCGCACGAGAAGCCGTCCTCCCCCACCACCGAGTCGACCGCCGGCGGCGACGCGAAGGCCACCGAGGACGAGTCGGGCAGCACCGAGGACCAGCAGACCCCCACGGACGACCAGTCGTCGCCGTCCGACGACCAGTCCGCCTCGGAGACCGAGGACACCAAGGCCGGCGAGGACGGGTCCGAGGCCTCCCCGACCCCCTCCCCCTCGACGACCGCGACTCCCTCTCCGTCCGCCTCCGCTTCGGCCTCGCCCTCGCCGGGTCCGCAGGAGTGCAAGGACGGCGAGAAGCCGAAGCTCGACAAGAACCTGAGCACCAGCCTCTCCGGCCTGCCCTCGAAGATCGTCGCGGGCAGCGGCTTCCACAACTTCAAGCTGAACGTGAAGAACTCCGGCAACCAGGCCTACAAGCGTGTCGACATGGGCGTGTTCGCCTTCCAGATCGACGAGGAGGACTTCTTCGCCGGCACCGACTACCTCACCCTGCAGTTCAAGGACCCGTCCACCGGCGAGTGGAAGAACGTCTCCCTGGACGAGGAGGACGAGACCGCCGGCTACCTCGCTTACACCGACATCAGGGCCAAGGAGTCCTTCTCCCTCGACCTGCGGCTGAGCGTGGACAAGAAGGCCCCGGCCGGCCTCGGCGTCGCCCTCACCATCGGCATGTACGCCGACGACAAGGGCAACTGCGTCTACGCCGCCGACGACGACTTCTACGAGTTCGACATCCTCAAGGCCGGCTCCAGCGCGGGCACCCCGGGCGACGCCAAGCCGCAGGGCGGCAAGAAGCCGCTGCCGGCGAAGCCCGTCGGCGACACCCAGATCGTCCCGCAGGGCCGCCTCGCCGAGACCGGCTCCAGCTCGGCACTGCCGACGATCGCGATGGCGGGCGGCGCCGCGGTCGCCGTCGGCGTGGGCGCCATGTTCGTGGTGCGCCGCCGCAAGGCGGGCAACGGCGCGACGGCCTGACCGCGCCCCTGACGCACTGATCCACGAGGGCCGCACCCGCACGGGCGGGTGCGGCCCTTCGCCGTGCCGGAGCGTCCCTCCTGTCCGCGGGACGGTTCGCGGCATGTGATCATGGTCCCTACCAGGCTTGCCCAGTCGGCGAGTTGAGGACGTCACCGGGGAGGATGGCCGGCGTGAGACACGGTGCCGACACCGTCCTTGCCGTGCGCACCGCGCAGGACTGCCGGGAAGACCCGGAACGCCACCCCGCCCGCTCCGGGCACCGGCGCGGCCCGCGCTGCTGACGGCATGGGGATCTCACCGGCACCGGAGCGCCGTGCGCCGGACGGGCGGACGCGCCCGTCCACGGCCGCGCACGTGCGCGATTCACGGAGTGCTCACGCGGGCAAGCGCGTGCCCGGTGCCCGGGGCACCACGGCGACGCGTGGACCCCGACGGACCGAACGGGCCGAACAGGCCGGGGCGGCGGCGACCCGGCCACGCACCGGACGCACCGGGCGGGTGGCCGCGCCCCCGAGGAGCCGCCCGCACCCCGCCGTGGCGCGGCTGCGGCGGGCCTGGGACCGGCCGCTGACGGCCTACTACCTGGTGGCGGGCAGCGCGGTGCTGCTCACCGCCCTGGGTCTGGTGATGGTGTTCTCCTCCTCCCAGATCCAGGCCCTGCGCCAGGGTCTGCCGCCGACCTTCTATCTGCGCCGACAGGTCACGGCCGCGGCGGCCGGCGCGGCACTGGGCCTGCTGGCCGCCCGGATGCCGGTCAAGGCACACCGGTGGCTGGCCCATCCGCTGCTGGGCGGGTCCATACTGCTGCTGGCGCTGGTGCAGGTGCCGGGGCTGGGGCGGACCGTCAACGGCAACACCAACTGGCTCGTCCTGGGCGGGCCGTTCGTGCTGCAGCCCAGTGAGTTCGCCAAGGCCGCGTTCATCCTGTGGGGCGCGGACCTGCTGGCCCGCAAGCAGCAGCACAAGCTGCTGGGCCGGTGGAAGCACCTGCTCGTACCCCTGGTGCCCGGCGCGCTGCTGCTCCTGGGGCTGATCATGCTCGGCGGGGACATGGGAACGGCGGTCGTCCTGGGCGCGGTGCTGTTCGGTCTGCTGTGGCTGGCCGGCGCGCCGCCGCGGCTGTTCGGAGTCGCCCTGACGGCGGCGGGGCTGCTCGCCACCGTGCTGATCATGACCGCCCCGCACCGCATGTCGCGGTTCGCCTGCCTCGGCGCGAGCGACCCCGGCCCGGACGACCAGTGCTGGCAGGTGGTGCACGGCCTGTACGCGCTGTCCACCGGCGGCCTGTTCGGCAACGGAATCGGCGCCAGCATCGAGAAGTGGGGACAACTTCCCGAGCCGCACACCGACTTCATCTTCGCCGTCACCGGAGAGGAACTGGGTCTGGTCGGCACCCTGCCCGTGCTGGCCCTGTTCGCGGCCCTGTTCGCGGGCGGGCTGCGGATCGCCGGCCGCCGCAACGACCCGTTCGTCCGCCTGGCGGCCGGCGGCATCGTCACCTGGCTCGCGGTCCAGTCCTTCATCAACCTCGGCGGGGTCCTCGGACTGGTGCCGATCGCGGGCGTGCCCCTGCCGCTGTTCTCCTACGGTGGCAGCTCGCTGATCGCCGCCCTGTACGCCGTAGGACTCCTGCTCGCCGCGGCCCACGACGAACCCGCTGTGCGTACGGCGCTGGCCGACCGCAGACGGAGGCTGCGCTCGATCCTGCCGCGCCGCCGGGGACGCCGCTGAGGCCGGCCGGGCGGCGCACAGGTATCAGGCGGACAGCGGGCGTTGCAGCCGGATGCCCTGCAGAATGCCCACGGCGATCCAGGCGGCGAACATCGACGAGCCGCCGTAGCTGACGAACGGCAGCGGCAGCCCGGTGACCGGCATGATGCCGAGGTTCATGCCGATGTTCTCGAACGCCTGGAAGGACAGCCAGGCCGCGATTCCGGCCGCAACCACCGTCCCGTACAGGTCGGGGCAGTCGCGGGCGATGCGCAGCGCGCGCCACAGCACCACGCCGAGCAGGGCGATCAGTGCGCCGGCGCCGACGAAGCCCAGTTCCTCCCCCGCCACGCTGAAGACGAAGTCGGTCTGCTGCTCGGGCACGAACTGACCGGTGGTCTGCGCGCCCTGGAACAGCCCCTGTCCGGTGAGGCCGCCGGCCCCGATCGCGATCCGGGCCTGGCTGGTGTTGTAGCCCGTCCCGGTGGGGTCCAGGGTGGGGTCGGCGAACGCGGCGAACCGGTTGATCTGGTACTGGTCCAGCAGATGCAGCTGCCACACGGCCACGGCCCCGAGGGCGCCGGCCGCCAGCAGTCCGGTGACCCAGCGCGCGGAGGCGCCGGAGGCGAGCAGCACCCCGAGCACGATCACGCCGATGCCCATGAACTGCCCGAGGTCCGGCGTGAGCAGGACCAGCAGGGCGGGCACGCCCGCCACCGCCAAAGACTCCAGGACGCTGCGGCTGTCCGGACGCGGCCGGTCACCGGTGTCCACCTTGGTGGCCAGCAGCAGTGCCATGGCGAGCACGATGGTGACCTTGACGAACTCCGCGGGCTGGACGGACATTCCGGCGATCACGAGCCAGCGCCGCGCCCCGTTGATCGTGGCACCCGCCGGGGTCAGCACCAGCAGGACCAGCAGGAGGGTGATGCCGTAGAGGGCGGGTACGAGGTCGCGCAGACGGCGCTGACCGAGCCACACGGTGCCGACGGCCAGGGCGATCCCGATCCCGGCGTTGATCACGTGGCGGATCAGGAAGGCGTACGGGTCGCCGTCCGTCAGCTGGGTGCGCCCCCGGGTCGCGGAGTACACCAGCAGCGCGCCGAGGAGCGACAGCGCGAGCGCGGCGCCCAGCAGCGGCCAGTCCAGCCGCCGCAGGACCGAGCCGGGAGTCGGCCGAAGGTCCCGGCGGTCCTCCGCCGGGACCCGCCAGGTCCCCGTGAGCCCGCTTCTGACGCCCATCGCGGCCCTCCTTCGCTCCGGCCGTGCCCGGCGGGCCGCGCCGAGTCCCGTACGACGCGGAAACCTATCATCAACCAGTTGCGCAATTCTTTAAGTGAAGCGCGCCGCCGCGTGGCGCGTCATGGCACCCCGCCCGTGGTCAGGCCGCTCACCGGGCCCTACGCTGACCTTTCGTGAAGGATTCCGTGGCCACGGGTGAGCGCTCCTCGCACACCCGTCTTCGCGCTGTGTCGTACAACCGGGTACCGACCGTGGCCGGTTACCTGTGTCTGCTCGTGGGCGTACTGGACGTACTGGGGGCGATCTTCCCCCGTATGCGCCACGGACGGGTGCACACCCTCGCGATGGCCCTGCCCGGGGCGGTGTCCACGCTGGCGACCGCCGCCTCGCTGATCGTGGGCGTGTCGATGGTGATGCTCGCGCACGCCCTGCGCCGCCGCAAGCGGCGTGCCTGGCGTGCGGTGATGCTGCTGCTGCCCGCGGGAGCGGTACTGCAACTGCTGCGCTGGCACCAGCACGTGCCGGGCGTGGTGACCGTGCTGCTGTTCGTCCTGCTGCTGGTCGCGCGCCGGGAGTTCTACGCGTTGTCCGACCCCCGCACCCGGTGGCGGGCCCTGTGGAACTTCCTCCTCCTGGGCGCCTTCAGCTTCGGCGCGGGCCTGCTGATCGTCAGCGCGCACCCCAGGACCGGGACCGGCTCCCCCGGCCTGACCGACCGGCTCCAGCACGTCGCCTACGGACTGACAGGCATCGAGGGACCGATCCACTACGCCAGTGATCGCACCGGCGACCTCGTGTACTACTCGCTCGCCGGGCTCGGCCTGCTGACCGCGGCCACCACCATCTACCTCGCGCTGCGCCCCTCCACCCCCGTGCCCTTCCTCGGCGAGGAGGAGGAGCGGCGGCTGCGCGCGCTGCTCGACCGGCACGGGGAGCGGGACTCGCTCGGCTACTTCGCGCTGCGCCGCGACAAGAACGTCCTGTTCTCCCCCTCCGGAAAGGCGGCGATCGCCTACCGGGTGGTGTCCGGGGTGATGCTCGCCGGCGGCGATCCGATCGGCGACGTGGAGGCCTGGCCGGGCGCCATCAAGGAGTTCATGGACACCGCCGCCCGGCACGCCTGGGTGCCCGCGGTGATGGGCTGCAGCGAGACCGGCGGCGAGGTGTGGACCCGCGAGGCCGGCCTGAACGCGCTGGAGATCGGCGACGAGGCCGTCGTCGACACCGGCGCCTTCTCCCTGTCCGGGCGGCCGATGCGCAACGTCCGGCAGATGGTCAACCGCATCGAACGCGGCGGCTACACCTGCCGCGTCCGCCGCGTGCGGGACCTGTCCGGGCAGGAGAGGGAGCAGATCCGCGCGGCGGCCGCCGCCTGGCGCGGCACCGAGGTGGAGCGCGGCTTCTCCATGGCGCTGGGCCGCTTCGGCGAGCCGGGCGACGGCGACTGCGTGGTCGTCACCGCGCACAAGGAACCGGAGGCCGGCGACCCCGCGCCGGGCGGGGACGTCCGCGCGGTCCTGCACTTCGTGCCCTGGGGCGGGGACGGGATCTCCCTGGAGCTGATGCGCCGCGACCGCACCGCCGACCCGGGTCTGAACGAGCTCCTCATCGTCAAGGCCCTTCAGCAGGCGCCCGGCCTGGGCATCCGCCGGGTCTCGCTGAACTTCGCCATGTTCCGCGCCGCCCTCGCCCGCGGCGAGCGCCTGGGCGCGGGGCCGGCCCTGCGCGCCTGGCGCGGCCTGCTGCTGTTCCTCTCCCGCTGGTTCCAGATCGAGTCGCTGTACAAGTTCAACGCCAAGTTCCAGCCCGTGTGGGAGCCGCGCTTCCTGGTCTATCCCACGGCCCGCGACCTGCTGCGCATCAGCCTGGCCGCGCTCCAGGCCGAGGCTTTCCTCACTCTGTCCTGGCCCGTGCCGTGGCGGCGAAAACCCCAGCGGCTTCCCACAAAAGCGCGGGCCGCCGCCGTCGGGCGTCCTGGCGGGCCGCCGGTACCCTAGTTGCATGGATGCGCAAGGACAGGTGTGGGACGCGGAGTCGGCGGACCGGGCCGTGGCGGTGCTCAAGGCGGCGGCGGACCCCTCCCGCTACCGGCTGCTGTGGGCGCTGAGCCGGCGTGAACTGCCGGTGAGCGAGCTGGCCCGGATGCTGGACGCCCATGTGGCCTCGACGTCGCAGCACCTGGCCAGGCTGAGGGCGGCCGGCCTGGTGACCACCCGCCGGGAGGGCACGCGGATCTACTACCGGGCGACCGGAGTACGCCCCCTGCTGGAGGCCGCGCTCCTCGCGGGCACCGACGACGGCACCCCCGGGGGCGACGGCCCCGGAACCGAGGAGCCGGCCCTGACCCCCCAACGGGCCGCCGCCGCACGCCCAGTGCTGTCGAGGCGGACGGCGCCGGCCGGGCCCCAATAGGGCGCGCTCCCCCTTCGGCAGCCGGCGCCCGGGCGCGAAGGCCCTGCCTGCCCGGCGACGCCCGGCAGGCTCCCCCGAGGCCTTCGGGCGAGGGGGATTCCCGCCTCACGTTCTTCAGCCGGACCCTCCGGGCAGGAGGACCCCGGCCGCGGTGCCGCCCGGTACGCGGTCGACGCTCCGCCCCGCGGTCGCAGGCACGGCCCCGGCGCGGCCCGCTCCCCGGACCGACGGCGGGACTTTCGCAGCAGACCCAGGCCGGCTAGTGCCGTGGCAGGCAACGTTTGCCCGTTGAGGAGCGGCGTCCGGTGCGTGCTCTGGGGGTCCCCCCTGCTCGAAGAGCTTGGGGGAGTGCCGGCCGGAAGTCCTCGTACTGGACGTACTTGGGCTTTCGGCCGGTGCGGCGAGTGGGGGTCCCCCCTGCTCGAAGAGCTTGGGGGAGCGTGCCAGGCGTCGCGACGGGGCGAACGTTGCCTGTCGCGGCACTAGCGCTGGGTGCCCGCCGGGCCGGCGGTGTCCGCGGTGTCGTCGCGGCGGTACTCCTCCGGGCCGGCGTCGTAGGCGTACAACTCGGCGTAGCGGCCCCAGTCGGTGGCCGTCTCCAGTTGCTGGTCGACCTGCTCGCTGGTGTAGTGATGGGCCAGCAGATCGCGGAAGAATCCGGCCCGGACGGTGCCGTCGGGCTTGCTGCGCACGCTGTTGGTGATGACCTTGACCAGGGGCAGCCGGCTCGCGGCCTCGGCGAAGATGGTCTTCGAGTCCTGGACGTCGGCCGTGGCGAACGCGGTGCCGGTGTCGGTGAGCAGCAGGTCGTCGCCGCTGATGCCGGCGAAGCCGAGCAGGTCCAGGGCGTCGACCTGGGGCATGAGGTCGTCGACCTCCAGGCCGAGGTCGTCGGCGAGGCCGGCGAGGTCGCAGCGCCCGCCGCGGTGCAGCACCAGCTCCGCCAGGCCCGACAGCCCGTCCACGCTCGCCGTGGGCAGCGCCGTGTTGGCCACCGTCCGCTTCTCCAGCTCGACCGGCTCCTGGCGGCCGGGCGTACGGCCCTCCTTCTGCCGGCCGGTCATGGTGCGGTAGACGCGGTCGATTATGTCCTCGAAGGCGGCGGAGTTGCGGTCACGGGGCCGGTCCAGGCCGACCTCGAAGATCTCCCGGATGGTTCCGTAGGGCCGGGAGCCGAGCACCACGATCCGGTCGGCCATCAGCACGGCCTCCTCGATGTTGTGGGTGACCAGCACGATGGCCCGGGTGGGGAACTGGCCGGACTCCCACAGCTCCATCAGCTCACCGCGCAGGTTCTCCGCGGTGAGCACGTCCAGGGCGGAGAACGGCTCGTCCATCATCAGCACGTCCGGCTCCACCACCAGGGCGCGGGCGAAGCCGACACGCTGGCGCATGCCGCCGGACAGCTCCTTGGGGTAGGCGGACTCGAAGCCGTCCAGGCCGATCAGGTCGATGGCCAGGCGGGCGGCCTCGGCGCGCTCGACGGGGTGGACGCCCTTGGCCTCCAGGCCGAGTTCGACGTTCTGCTGCACGGTCAGCCAGGGCAGCAGCGCGAAGGTCTGGAACACCATCGCCGTACCGGGGTTGGCCCCGGTCAGAGCAACCCCCTTGTAGCTGACGGTGCCCGAACTGGCCGGGACGAGGCCGGCCATGCAGCGCAGCAGGGTCGACTTGCCCGAGCCGGACTTGCCCAGCAGCGCGACGACCTCGCCGGCGCGGATCTGCAGGTCGATGCCGGACAGCACGGGCAGCTCGCGGTCGGCGCCGGCGTACGACTTCGTCAGGCCGGCGGTCTCGAGGAGCAGTTCGCCGTCGGCCGCGCGAGCGTTCTCGCTGGTCGGGAGGGTGTTCATCGCCATGGTGTGTCCAAGCTGTGGGGTGCGGAGTACGGGTGGCGGGGGTGCGGGCGGGAACGGGTCACAGGGAGTACCGGGACTCGGCCAGCCGGTACAGGCGGCGCCAGAGGAAGCGGTTGAGGGAGACGACGTAGGCACTCATCACGACCACGCCGGCGATCAGTTCGGGATGGTTGCCGTTCTCGGTCGCGCGGGCGATGTAGGCGCCCAGGCCGGTGGCGGTGAGCGTGGTGCCGCCGAAGGTGACGACCTCGGCGACGATGGAGGCGTTCCAGGCGCCGCCGGATGCGGTGATGCCGCCGGTGACGTAGGAGGGGAAGACGCCGGGGATGATCAGCCGGCGCCAGCGCTGCCAGCCTCTCACCCCGAGGTCGTCCATGGCCTCGCGCAGATCGGTGGGGATGGCCATGGCGCCGGCGATGGTGTTGAACAGGATGTACCACTGGGCGCCCAGGGCCATCAGGAACATGCCGCCGATGTCGATGCTCAGACCGGTCCGGATGAAGAACCACACGGCCAGCGGGAAGAGGAAGTTGGCAGGGAACGAGGCCAGCACCTGCACCACCGGCTGGGCGATCCTCGTCAGCCGGGGCGAGAAGCCTATCCTCACGCCGATCGGCACCCACACCACCGTGGCCACGGCGACCAGTACGGCGACGCGGGCGAAGGTGGCGAGCCCGAGCAGCAGGGGCTCGCCGAACACGCCGAGACCGGTGTGGTCGTACAGGTAGAGACCCAGGTCGACCAGTCCCCACACGATCAGCCCGCCGGCCACCAGGGCGAAGGCGACGTCCCCGGCGCGCCGCTTGCCGTGGTGCACCACGAGCGGCCGGTCGTCGGTACCGAAGACGCGGCCCGCGCGGTTCAGGGCCTGGCCGGCCGGGTGCAGCAGACGGCCGACGAGCCTCGGCCAGGTGGAGCGGCGCAGGAAGTCCAGGACGACCGACCGCTGGACCTCGCTGGCCTCGGACTGCTCGATCTTGAACTTCTCCGCCCAGGCGGTCAGCGGCCGCCAGAACAGGAAGTTCACCCCGATCACCATGACGGCCATGGTGAGGATGGCGCAGCCGACCTTGGCCAGGTCGCCGTCGGCGATCGCGGCACCGGCGTAGGAGCCGACCCCGGGCAGGGCGTAGTCGGTGTGCCCGAGGGTGATCGCCTCGGAGGCGACCAGGAAGAACCAGCCGCCGCCGAAGCTCATCATGCCGTTCCAGACCAGGCCGATCATCCCGGCGGGCAGCTCCACCTTCCAGAACCGCATCCACCGGGTGAAGCCGAACGACCTTGACAGCTCGTCGAGTTCGCGGGGCAACGAGGTGAGGGAGTGGTAGAAGCTGAACGTCATGTTCCACGCCTGCGAGGTGAAGATCGCGAAGATCGACGCGCACTCCAGGCCGAGCATCGAGCCCGGGAACAGGGCGACGAACCCGGTCACCGCCACCGTCAGGAACGCCAGCACCGGCACCGACTGCAGGATGTCCAGCGCCGGGATCAGGACGCGTTCCAGGCGGCGGCTCCTGGCGGCGGCGTAGGCGTAGACGAAGGTGAACACCGTGGACAGGGCCAGGGCGACGAACATGCGCAGCAGCGAGCGGGCGGCGTCGTAGGGCAGCTCGGCGACACTGGTGTCCACCTTCGCGGACTGACTGGTGGAGAACGAGACCGTGACCCCTTTGCCCACCCGCAGGGTGACGTACAGCAGCACGATCACCGCGGCGGCGACGACCAGGTCCACCCAGGTCATCCGGGAAAGGCGGCCCGCGAACCGGGCGGGGAACGAGGCCCGCGAGGTGGGCGTGCTCGTCCTGAACGACATCACAGGAACCTCCAACCACACTCCGTCCACACTGCGGCCACACGGGCGCGTCCCGGTGCGAGCGCACGACGGCGCGACGGCGCGCGCCCAGGGTCAGCGTGACGGCGTACGGCGAGAAAACGACGAGAAGGAGAGGAAGAGAAAAAGAGCTGAACGGCAGAAGCAGCGGTCAGAGGCTGCTGAGGCGGCAGCTCGGACTAGGTGGGTCGATGTCCACGAGTGCCTCCGTTCAGTCGTGTGGTTGCGGGGTACCGACAGGCAGTGTGCCGTTTATTGCGTCGATACGCAAATAAGGGCGTCGGCGAGGAGGGCTGTCGGCCTTCCTCCAGGTCAAGGCCCCGTCAAGACTGGTCGACGGAGCGCCGTCGCGCCTCTGCCGGACGTACACTTGCATGAGTTCTTGAATGAGGCACCTCGTTCGGTGAGGCGTCTTCACGGACACAGGCCACTGACCCCACGACGTCGAGAGACGCCCAGGGTCAGGACACCTCTCCCCGGCCTAAGGGGTGAGGCCAAGTGGCTTCCCGCGGATGGCGGGACTACGCCGTGGAGTGCCAAAGCTCTGACGAGTTGGGGTGGGCCGGGCCGCGGTGTGGCGGTCGGCTGCTCCTTGCCGTGTCGTTGACGACGCCCCTCGTACGGGCGTTGCCGGCCGGGAGGAGGCGAGAGACATGGACTGCAGCAGTCCGGGCCGAAGTCGGCCCC
>NZ_JUJA01000035.1:52721-55854 GCF_001906585.1 Streptomyces kebangsaanensis
CCCGCCTGTCCTCGCATTCCTCCGGCATGCGGTAACCACCTCCCCCGCTCGGCGTGCGGCTCCGTGCTGCTCTTGCGCCCCATACGGCGCAGGCGCACAGGGGGGACGGCCGACTGCCGCGTGCTCCCCCGACCTCCCCGGCACCCGGGGAGACAGGGAGGCACCGCATGGCCACCAAGACCACACCGGCCACCGTCACGGCGCCCCGCGCGGCGGTACTGGACGACGCGCACCTCGGCGACATCCACGGCGCCCTGGGCACCGTCCGGCTGGACGACCACGGCGCGCGCCGCGGCCTGTCCGCCAAGGTCAGGACGCTGCTGGCCATTGTCGGGCCGGGCCTGATCGTGATGGTCGGCGACAACGACGCCGGCGCGTTCGCCACCTACGGCCAGGCCGGCCAGAACTACGGCACCCACCTGCTGTGGACCCTGCTCCTGCTGGTGCCGGTGCTGTACGTCAACCAGGAGATGGTGCTGCGGCTCGGCGCCGTCACCGGCGTCGGGCACGCCCGGCTGATCCTGGAACGGTTCGGGAAGTTCTGGGGCGCCTTCAGCGTGATCGACCTGTTCCTGCTGAACGCGCTCACCCTGGTCACCGAGTTCATCGGCATCACCCTCGCGGCGGGCTACCTGGGCCTGCCCAGGGCCGCCGCCGTGATCCTGGCGGCCGCGGTCATCGTCGCGTCGGCGTTCACCGGGTCCTTCAGCCGCTTCGAACGGGTGGCGATGACCCTGTGCGCGGCCTCGCTGCTCCTCGTCCCGGTCTACTTCATGGTCCACCCGCGCACCTCGCAGATGGCCCGGGACTTCGTCGTGCCGAACCTGCCCGGTGACAGCGGCCAGTTGTCCACCGTAATGCTGCTGATCATCGCCGTCGTCGGCACCACCGTGGCTCCCTGGCAGCTGTTCTTCCAGCAGTCCTACGTCATCGACAAGCGCATCACGCCCCGCTTCATGCGCTACGAGAAGGCCGACCTGTGGATCGGCATCGTGATCGTGGTGATCGGGGCCGCCGCGATGATGGGCTTCACCGCCGCCGCGTTCGCCGGCACGGGCGGCTTCGGCCGCTTCACCGACGCCGCGGGCATCGCCGGCGGACTGGAGCACCAGGCCGGCCGGGTGGCGGGCGTCCTGTTCGCGATCGCCCTGCTGGACGCCTCGGTCATCGGCGCCTTCGCCGTCTCCCTGTCCACCGCGTACGCCGTCGGCGACGTCCTCGGTCTGAAGCACTCCCTGCACCGGGGGGTCGGCGGCGCCAAGGGCTTCTACGCCGTCTACGCCGGACTGGTGGCCGCCGCGGCGGCGATCGTCCTGGTCCCCGGCTCCCCGCTGGGCCTGCTCACCGAGGGCGTCCAGACCCTCGCCGGCGTGCTGCTGCCCTCCGCCTCGGTCTTCCTGCTCCTGCTGTGCAACGACCGCCAGGTGCTGGGCCCCTGGGTGAACGGCCGGAAGACCAACGCCTTCACCACCGTGGTGGTCGGCGTCCTGGTCACCCTGTCGGTGATCCTCACGGCGGCGGTCCTCTTCCCGGGCCTGTCCTCGGCCGCGATCCTGTGGATCCTGACCGCCTGCGCGGCGACGGGCCTGGCTCTCACCGGCCACTTCTTCACCAGGCGCCGCAGGGCCACCCCGCCACCGGTCGACCGGACCGCCGCCCGGTCCTGGCGGATGCCTCCGCTGCACACACTCCCCCGGCCGGTCATGTCCACCAGCCGCAGGATCGGCATGACGGCCCTGCGCGGCTACCTGCTGGTCGCCGTGGTCCTGGTGGTCCTCAAGGTCACCGAGGTGGCCCTCGGCCACTGACCGCGCCAACGGCTCCCGCATGGCGGTGACTTCGCGGGGCGCTTCCCTGCGGGAAAACCGGGGCCGGTCATGCCGGGCACCTCAGGCAGGCGCGGACTTCTCGGCCCCTGCGCGTCTGGTGGACCTCGATCGACTGTGCGAGGTGCTGGACGATGCCGGCGCCGCGGCCGTGCTCGTCCGGGGCGATGTCGGGGCGGGAGCGCTCCACGGCCGTGCCGGAGTCACTGACCACGATGTACAAGGTGCCGTTGTCGAGGACGAGCAGCAGGGTCATGCGCTCGCGGCCGTACCGGGCGGCGTTGGCGGCGAGTTCGTCGACGATGAGAACGGCGGAGTCCCGCTCGCTTTCGGGAACGCTCCAGGTCTCCAGCAGATCCGCCGCGAAGTGACGAGCGGCGGAGACGTGCGCCTCCTGCGCGGGCAGGGTGAGCAGCGCCTGGTGGCGGCAGCGCTGGAGGAACGGTGGGCCCGGGCAGGGGAAATCGGTTACGAACATGGTCTTCTGACTCTTCTGTGGGCGTGCGGAGGCCGGAACGTGGGAGACCGCCGACGACTTCGAGGGACGGTCGGTATGCCGGATCCTGCATGAGAGCGCTCAGTCGGTTCCACGGATGACGCATGCCGAACGGTTCGAGCCACTCACGCCTTTTGCTCCGCTTCTTGTTGCCCTGCTTCTTGCGGTCAGATCAATGGCGGTGGAGGGCCGAGCTCGCTCGGCTTCGCCGGAGCTCGATGTACGTCAGGAGCCCGCCCGGTGCAAGGCCGGGCGGGCTCCTGACGACCTCATGCCCGGACCGTGACCAGCTTCTGACCGTTGCCGGCGACGATCTCGAAGTGCTCGATGGCACCCGGCGACATGGGGACCGCCCCTGGGATCGCGGTGCCGGGAGGGTACTCGCCCGCCCGCCAGCTGGCGCCGTCCGCCCTGACCCCGCCGGGCCCGACCGCCTGCAGCCGACAGGTGATCCCGGCGGGCGCCCCCTTGGCGGAGACCTGCAGGACGCTGCCCCAGGCAGAGGGCGAGACCTTCACCGAGGCGGAGACGCCGGTGGCGGGATCGTTTCCGGAGAAGGTGCGCGAAGGCGCCGGCGCGGTCGGTCCGGGCTGCTTCGCCTCGCTGCCCACGGACCCGACGGCCGCCAGCCATGTGCCGCCGACCGCTCCCGCGAGGAGCATCAGGGAGGCGGCGGCGCCCGCCAGTTGCAGCCGCCACGTCCTGCGGCGCCGGGCCGCGGCCTGCTGCAGCAGCCTCTCCAGCACCCCCGCCTCGCGCGCCTGCGGCACCGCGGCCACGGCGGGCCGTGCGGGCAAAGAACCCTGCGCAC
>NZ_JUJA01000035.1:55866-63569 GCF_001906585.1 Streptomyces kebangsaanensis
CCAGCCGATCGGCCAGGTCCTCGTCGGCAGCCGGTACCGTCCGGCCTGCGGCTTCGGCCTCGGTCACCGTCGCCAGCAGCGCGGGCAGTCCCGCCAGCTGCGCGTGTTCCGCCCGGCACTCGGCGCATCCCGCGAGGTGGTCGCGCACCTGCTCCATCTCCGCCGGGGGCAGCGCGCCCAGGACGTACCCTCCCAGCGCCATCCGGAGGGCGTCGTGCTCCGCACTCATGGTCGCCACCTCCTGCATGCCGCGGTCATGGCTCGATGCCCCGTTCCCGCAGCGCCAGCCGCAGGGCGTGCAGGGCGTAGTACGTCCGCGACTTCACGGTGCCCAGCGGGATGCCCAGCACCCGCGCGGCCTCCGTCATGGTCCGGCCCCGGTAGTAGGTCTCCAGCAGGACCGCGCGGTGGTCCGGGGACAGCGTCCGGACGGCGTCGGCCACCGCCCAGCTCTGCAGCGCCTGCTCGATCTCGTCCTCGCCCGGTTTCTGCTCGGCGGCCCGCTTCAGCGCCTCGCCGCCGGCCTCGGCCGGCCTGGCCCGCCGGGCCCGGTGGGCGTCGATGACCAGGTTCCGGGCGACCGTGCACAGCCATGCCCGGGCCGGGCCTCGCGCGGGGTCGAACGCGGCGGGATGCTGCCACGCCCGCAGCAACGTCTCCTGCACGACATCCTCCGCCCACTGCCAGTCCCCTGAGGTCAGCCGGAGCACGTAGTGGAACAGGGGTCCGGCGTGCTCGGCATACAGAGTGCGCAGCAGTTCCTCGTCCGTGGCCGAAAGGGGCCCTTTCCCAGAGACACGGTGTGCGGAGCGATCCGGATCGGTCCTTGGGCCACGTTTTCTGGAGCTCCAGGACATAAGAGGATCATTGCGCATATTCGGTGCTTTGTCTTGTGACGCCCTGCGCGGCACGGGTGACGCTCCGCGAGCGCTACGGGCGGCGCACGCCCGTCAGGCGTCACGACACCGCCAGGACCGTGCACACAGAGCACCGGAAAGCCGACCGATCCGCGGCACTCCGAAGAAGTTCCACAAAAAGCGCGCATCGACCGAACCGCGCGACCTGCGCCATCCGTGAAGTCAGGCAAGAGCTGACATACGCGGCATTTCACACCTCTTTCCGAAAACACGCACCGCCAACCCATGACGCATCGCTCTTGGGCCGCGGACGGGGAACTGCCTTATGGCGCCCGCAACTTCGAGGAACGAACACCATGTACCTGAACCTTCGTGCACCAGGCCGGCGATCACGCGCCGCTGCCGGACTCGCCGTCGCCACCGTTGCCACCGCCGGCGCGTTGGGGCTCCTGAGCGCATGCGGCCAGTCGTCGCACTCCTCGGCCACCGGTGCCGGCGCCCTCACTCCCGGTCGGGGGCAGCACCAGACGGCCGGGATGCCCGGTGCCACGGGGCCGGGGAAAGCGGCGGGCTCCGCTCCCGGCGCCTCACCCATGCCCAGCATGAGCATGCCCATGAGTCCCCCGCATACGGGCACGCCGACCGCGCCGGTGGCCGGGAACGCCGTGGCCATCAAGAACTTCGCGTTCTCCCCGGCCAAGCTGAAGGTCAAAGCGGGCACCACGGTGACCTGGACCAATCAGGACACCGACGCCCACACCGTCACCAGCTCCGGAGCAGGCGGCCCGTTGCACTCGGCCGCCCTGACCACCCACGCCACCTACAGCTACAGGTTCACCAAGCCCGGCACCTACACCTATCTCTGCACCATCCACCCGTTCATGACCGCCACCGTGGAGGTGACCCGATGACCGAGTACCACGACAGCGGCGACCCGGCGCCGGTGGGCGACACCGAACAGCCCACCGGACCGAACGGCATGAGCCGACGCCAACTGCTGCGGCACGCGGGGTGGTTCGGCGGAGCCGTGGTGCTGACCGTGGCCAGTGGAGAGGTGATCAGCCACATCGCCGACTCCCGGGACACCGCTGCCGCCGCGACGGCGGGCGGCACGGCGGCAGGCGGCACGACGGCGAGCGGCGCACTGCGGTTCGTGCAGGTCTCCGACAGCCACATCGGCTTC
This sequence comes from Streptomyces kebangsaanensis, assembly GCF_001906585.1. Lineage (GTDB taxonomy): Bacteria > Actinomycetota > Actinomycetes > Streptomycetales > Streptomycetaceae > Streptomyces > Streptomyces kebangsaanensis. The sequence continues at coordinate 57,907 of NZ_JUJA01000035.1, forward strand.
CAGGGCCCGGCGAACATGGACGTGGCCGGCTCCTTCACCGAAGCGATCCACCAGGTCAACTCGCTCGGATTCCGGCCCGACTTCGTCATGCACAGCGGCGACCTCACCCACCTGTCCACGGCGTCACAGTTCGACCAGGTCAGGCAGATGATGACCGGTATGCAGACGGATCGCGTCTTCACCGTGCCGGGTGAGCACGACTCCATCGGCGACGCCGGCCGCGCCTACCGGCGGACCTTCGGCAAGGGCACGCTCGGCGACGGCTGGTACAGCTTCGACACCCACGGCGTGCACTTCATCGCCCTGGTCAACACCCTGAGCCTGGAGAAACTCGGCCATCTCGGCAACGAGCAGATCGAATTCGTCCGCAGGGACCTCGCGGGCTTGCCGTCGGACACCCCCGTCGTGGTCTTCAGCCACATCCCGCTGTTCGCCATGTACCCGAAGTGGGGCTGGAGCACGGACGACGCGTTGCGGGTCATCGCGCTCCTGCGCCGCTTCTCCTCGGTCACCTGCCTCAACGGGCACGTCCACCAGCTGTTCACCAAGACGGAGGGCAACATCACGTTCCACTCCGCCACCACCACGGCCTACCCGCTGCCGAAGCCGGGCCGGGCCCCCGCCCCCACCCCCCAGGTCGTCCCCGCCCGGCAGCTCAAGGACGCCCTCGGCATTCGCACCGTCGGCTACCGGCAGGGCGACCGGGAGCTGGCGATCAAGGACGAGAGGCTGACATGAGCACTGGAAGGCTCCTCGCCCCGGCCCTGCGCTGGGCGACCGCCGCCACGCTCGCCGCGAGCGGATACATCCACGCCCGGCTCTACGCCGACGAGTACCGCTTCATCCACATCGTCGGCCCCCTGTTCCTGCTCCAGGCGAGCGTTTCCTTCGCGGTCGCCGCCCTGCTGCTGATCGGGATGCCGCCGCTGATGAGGATCGCTGCCGCCGGTGTGGCCCTGGGCGCCCTCGGCGGCTTCGCGGCCTCACGCACCGTGGGCGTCTTCGGTTTCACCGAACACGGCCTTCAACCCGCCCCACAGGCCCTGCTCAGTCTCCTGGCCGAAACCGGCACGCTGCTGCTCCTCGCCACCTGGCAGGCAACCGCGACCGAACAGCACCGCGCTGCCCGACCCTCCGTCAGGACACCCATCTGGGAACGGGCCTCCCTCCACACACCACCCGAGTGAACCACCGCGAAGCCGCCCGGGACGCCGGTGTCCTGGGCCTTCCCGGAACCAAGGAGCACCCCCATGCCACTGCAACCGCGCCCGGCAACCACCAGGCCGAGCCCGCACCTCCGCGAACTGAGGGACACCGTACGCGCCCTGCTCGGCCTGGACGACGACACCGCCGTCATCATCCGCCAGTTCGCGTACACCGAACCCGGCCGCCCACCGCTGGAAACCGTCGTCGCCGTGCTGTCCATGGACGGCGAGGCCCACCGCTGGACACTCCACCTCCCCGCCGACCAGATCACCGAGCACGACCTACGGGCCACCCTGCTCCACCACCGGCCGAACTGACCGGGGCCCCGTCCGACCTCCCCTGACCCCGGTCACACACCGGTCATCGGGGCTCTGGCGGACGACTGGGGCGCCCTCCCCCACGCCGACGCCCAAGAGCTATGAACACGGTGATGGGCAGGGAAGGAGAAAGTCACGGGACTGGCGTGCGGCCGGAAAGGCGCGGGTCCCCGCATGCGGCACGGCATGCGGGGACCCGGAGCCGGAAAGACCCGGCGGTGTGTTCAGCACAGGCAGGGATCGGTGCCGTGGCCGAGCCCGGGGATGTCCTTGTCCCTCAGGGCTCCCTGGTAGGCCTGGACCTCGTCGACATCGCCGTGCAGGTACTCACCCCACCCGTCGCCCGTCGTGGCCCGGCCGATCTGCAGGGGTCCGGAGCTGGGCAGGCCGGCGGCAAGCTCGGCGGTAGCGTCGCTGTTCGTGTAGCCGTCGACGTAGAGCATGATGCGGTCGATCGCGTCGTCGTACACCACGGCCAGCCGGTGCCCCACCCCCCGACCTCCGTTCGCCATCACAATCTGGGACACCACGGTCTCCTTCGCCCCCACCGCGTCCTCGTGTGGCACGATCAGCTGCCAGGCGTACTTCGAGGGGTCGTAGCGCACCTTGAACGTGTCCGTGTGCTCACCTGCCTGCGACAGGACGGTCATCGGCCCCGACGGCTTGCGGTCGGCCAGCCGGACGACGACACCGACGGTGAAGCTGTCGGAGGTGTCCAGGACGGGCCCCTCGGTGGCCGCGTGACCGCTCTTGCCGTCCAGGTGCAGGTGGCCGTCGTCGACGAGGGCGTACGGCACGTCCGGGCAGTCCGGGTCGAGGTCGGGGAGGCAGGAGCCGTCCGGCCCGCGGTGGATCGACGCACCGGTGCCGAGCCGCAGCGGCGTGCCACCCTTCTGTTCGGGGCTCACACCGTCCGAGGCGTCCTCAAGGGACCAGTGTCCGAGCAGGGCGGGCTTGCGGCGGGCCAGTTCGGTGACCTCCCCGGGGACCACCACCCGGTCGTGGACACGAACGTCACCGAGCGCGCCCTGCCAGTGCTGTCGGTAGCCGCCGCCATGCCGGATCCGGCCGATCTGGAATGCGCCGGCGGACTCGGTGGCAGTGGCCCGGACCGGCTCACCGACCGCGTGGCCGTTGACGTAGAGGTGCGCCTGGCCGGTCTCGGCGTCGTACAGGCCCAGCAGGTGGGCTCATTCGCCCCTCGCGGGCGCCCCGCCGGTCACCTCGGCCCCGGCCACGGTGAAGGACCAGACGGGCCGGTCGTCCTCGACGCGCAGGCCGAGCTTGAAGCCGGACGTGCGGCCTGTGTCCTGGCCGGCCGCGGTCATCGTGCGGCCCGTACGGTCCGGGCGCACCCAGGCGCCGACCGCGAAGGTGCCACGGGCGTCGACCACGGGGACATCAGGAGTGAGGAAGGCGTGGCGTCCGCCGTCCAGTTCAGCCGCCGAGGCCAGGGCCGTCCCCCACGGGCCCGGCGAGCCGAAGGCCACGCCGGATCCCGCGCGGGCCTCAGGTCCGTTCTCGGCCGTGGCCGTCGTCGACCCGCGCGGGTCGGCCAGCGTCCAGTGAGCCACGGGCACCCGGCCCGACGAGACCCGGAAGTAATGGTTGACGGTGGTGCTGCTGCGTCCGGAGCGGTCGACCGCGCGCACACTCAGGTAGTCCGAGGCGGCCTTGAGCGGCAGGTGGCGGATCGTGATGGGTCCGCCGAGCACGTCGGGGCGGGCGGTCACCTGGGGCTGGCCGATGAAGCTGTAGACGTAGGACGCGACGTCGGACGACGGCGAGTCCACGGTGAAGGTGCCCCAGACGCCGACACCGTCATGCTGGTTGCCGTCGTCGGGGTAGTCAGTGGAGGTGATGACCGGAACAGCCGGGTTCTCCGTGTCCTGAACGAACTCGCAGGCGGAGCCGGTGCCCTGGGAACTCCACGCGGACGTCGCCGTGCCGTCGTCAGCGCGCACGTGCCACGACACTGTGGTGTCGGCGGGCACGTCGCCGGGCATCCGCCACTGCTGCCGGACCCCGGACGGGAGCGGGGACGTGGTGTACGACCGGCGCTGCTCCACTCCGTCCGGTCCGGTCCACCAGGCCTCGAACTCGCCCTTGACGAAATTGGCCTCGCCCGGCCGGTCGTCCTCCTCCGGGTCGTACAGCACGGCACTGACCGTCGGCGGCGCCGCAACGTACGCCTTGTCCGCCCCCGACGTGCAGGGCCGGGTACCGGTCAGCAGGTCCTGCACCAGCGGCTGACGCGGCGGCAGGTTCTCGGCCGCGAAGGCCGCGCCCGGAGCGCCCAGGACGCCGGCCACGACCAGCCCCACCACGCAGAGCCGACGAGCTGTTCGCCAACTCCCTTTCTGTTGATACCTGTTCAAGCCAACCCCTCCCTGTGGAACGCCTGTGTCGCACGAGTCGCTGGAGGCTAACAGGGACCACCGACAGAGCCCGAACCTTTTTTCGATCAAGGGCTGGGGCCTACTGGCCACCGCAGCCACGAACCGGGCCACGGCTGTCGGGCCGACGTCTCCGTCACAGTCAGTGGCACCCGGTGCGGATGGCGTCCCGCCAGGTGGTGCAGAGGATCAAGGAGCCGGAATCCGTAGGTCGGGGACGGAGGCCCCGCCGGGTCAGGTGTGCAACTCGCCTCAACGGGACGCTTCGCGGGCTGCCGTCTCCACGGAGACTGCCGTGGGCCTTGTACCGGAACGCGAAGCGCTTGATCCCCTACACCACATCGTGGAACACGCCCCGTTGACATCGCGGGGCTGGCCACCCAGATAGCCGACGTGGGCACGAGCCCAGTCGTAGCCGGGCGGCTTGATGCCGTTGCGGGTCTCGGTGGGGGTGCCGGGGTGGGCGGTCACGTAAGCGAGGTCCAGGCAGACTTCCACACCGGTGGCCCGGTTCCCGTGCGCGATGTCCCGCGGGCCGGGGTCCACCCATGCGGTGTCCTTCCTGCGGCAGTCGGAGGGGTCGTGGTGAGCTGATAGCAGCTGCGCGTGTTGTCGGCGATACGACCAGCTCCAGTCACCGGATCAGGCGCGATGCGGGCTCAGGTCAAGAGCGAGTTCGCGCAGGGCATGGGCCAAGCAGTTGCGGCGGTGGCCGTGGGCGGCGGCTTTTCTGGTCCATCCGGCGAGGTCGGCATGGCTGATCGTCAGGCTGCGGAAGGTCACGAGCGCGCGAGGCAGGCTGCCGGTACGGGCCCAGGTCTATGCCACGTTGGTTGTAACGTCAGGCCCGTCTCAAGGTGCCCGGAGTGGGCCCTGCGTCGCACTTGTCGGAATCGTGAGTGGCCAAGGGGGTGGCAGAGGGGCAGCAGGAGACAGGCGTGTTCTTCGCCGTTCGCCCGGCCCCCTGTCCGAGATCCGAGCACATGTCACGCCTGGCCTCTGGCTGTCAAGAAGCAGCACATCATGACTCATCCGATGCGACCCACGACTGCAGTGTTGGCTTGACGCGAGCATGCTGCCAGGTTCCTCAGGTCCGACCCACACCAGCTCAGATCCTTGCATTTCTTCTCGTCCCGCTGTCGTCAGACAGAAGAGCGTTCGGGACTACTGAACTTGAACTCGTGATGTCGGTCCGGCAGAGCCACGCGGTGCTGTTCAGCTCTGGTGGGTTGGACGCCATTCGTAGGTCATGGGGGCCGTTTCCACAACCTCGCTGGGCCAGGTCTGCCGGACCTGCTCCAGTCGGTCGTGGTGCTCGTCCATCCAGTTCTCCTGCGGCCGGATCCACAGCATCGCGCTGAGGCGGTCGGGATCGTGGATCGTTACGGCCAGGGAGCGGTCCTCGTGCATGTGGAGAGCGAGGCTCAGCCCGCGATCCCCACCGATGCTCGCGTCCGTGCCGGGGGCGAGGCCAGTCAGTTCCTGCTGCCAGGCGTCGAGGTCCTGCTGGAAGAGGTAGAGCTCCAGCCGGGCATCGACAAAGTGGGCGTGCGCCAAGACCTGAGCCCGGAGGACGTCGTGGCCGGTCAACACACCGGGCTTGTAGCGACCGATCACGCGGACAATGCAGCAGTCGCCGTCCACGTCCTCCAAGTGGATCAGGTCCACCGCGCCTGGTTCGGTCACCGCCGGCCTCGCCCTCTCGTGCTGGTCCGGCGTGCATCCTGCCTCACCACGGTTCGAG
>NZ_JUJA01000035.1:63605-66055 GCF_001906585.1 Streptomyces kebangsaanensis
CCTTGAAAGTCAAGCCGGTGCCCGAGAGACAGCCGTCGATCGCCTCGGGGCGGCACTGCGGCGCTTTGAGTTTGCGCTTCACAGCCCGGGTGATCCGGCCGAGGTCCGCGGCGGCGCAGGTGGAGCATGAGGACAGCTCGGACCAGATCCGTGATGCGGGTGGTGCTGCACCGCAGTTCGCGCAGGAATCGCCAGGTCTTGAGAGAGGCCATGGCCTGTTCGCCGAGTGCGCGGATCTTGGCATGGGACCGGTTGACGGCCTTGGTCAGGGTCTCGATGATGCCGTGCTCACGGGCTGCGGGGGCGTCGTGAACCGCGCCGGGCAGCGCGGGCGAGGCCCACATCCTGTTCCCGAACGGATCAGCGATCACCTGGACCTTCGTTCGCGCCGGTGGTGCTTGCCGGAGTAATGTCGACAACCCGTCTACCAGGAGTTCCACTTCGCAGCGCGCGATGTTCCACCCCGGTTCAACCCGGTCCCCGGAAGGTGGCTGAGGCCCGCACTGAGCCTCAAGCCGCAGGCAGCGGAAGCGCTACGTGTCGCCCCAGTCCGAACTCCTCGGCCTCGTCGTCACTGACGCCCGCGAAGGTCCCCGCGGGGACTCCGGACAGCGTGGCCACGCGGGACGCCACCGCCAGCATCTCCTCTTCACCGGCTCCGGCGACGAAGAAGACGTAGGCGTCCTCGTGCTCCTCTCCGTCTTCGAAGACCTCTACGTCACCTTGGCCTTCGAGGTCGGCCAGCAAGTGCTCGATCTCCTCGATCCATGGGAACGGGTAGGCGCCTTCCGGCGGGTTCGGAGTCGGCAGCAACGGCACGTGGATCTCGACAACCATGGTGGGCACGGCGCCCATCCTGCTCCTCACCCCTCCGCCCTGCTCATCCAGGGGGTGCCGCATCAGCACCCCGGTGAGGTTGAAAAGAGCTCCGTGCCCTGGTGAGGACAAATCCTCGCACCGGAGGACGCGCCAGGCACCCACATCCCGTCGCCGGATTCCGACGGCTGACGTCGGTCGGCGGCCGGCTTGCCGACGATCGTGGCGGCGGCGTCGGAGAGCGGGGTGCCGTGCGGGACGTCCCAGGTGTGCAGCTGGACGAGGGCGAGGTGCCGGGCGAGGCGGGCGCCGAGCGGGGTGGAGCTGAAGCGCTGGGTGAACATACTTACGACAAACGGCCGTTGAGGCGCGGATGGTGCGGTCATGGGCCCAATCCGGCGGCCCGGAAGAGCTTTTCACCAGGTAGACACTGCGTACGCCGCGGCGCCGTACGCGGTCACGGAGCAGGCAGCACATGTGACTATCCGTGAGCGCGATCGTTGTTCGATGTGTATGGCGGGGAGCGGGTGCACGGGAGGTGGCCGATGGTGGCGGACAGCACGTTGGGGGCGGGCACGGGCGGCGAGTCCGAGTGCTCGGACAGTCTGCGGACGTTCGGCGCGGTCGTCCAGGCGTTGCGGGAGCACGCCGGCCTGAGCCGGGCAGAGCTGGGCGAGCTGGTCCGCTTCTCCAAACACACGGTGGCATCCGTGGAGTTGGGCCGCCGCATGCCGGACCCGGTCTTCGTGGAGCGGGCGGAACCGGCCCTGGGCAACACGGGCGCGCTGCGCAAGGCCGCGGCCCACCTGGCCCGGCAGCCGGGGCTGGCGGCGTGGTTCCGGCAGTGGGCGCGGCTGGAGAGGTCCGCCATCACCTACTGGACGTACGAGTGTCGCGTCATCCCTGGGTTCTTGCAGACGGAGGCCTACGCCCGAGCGATCACCGCAAGTGTCCCGCCGGTCAAGGAGGCGGAGCAGGTGAATCACCAGGTGGCCGCACGTCTGGAGCGGCAGCGGCTCCTGGACCACAAGCCGCCCATCGCGTTCAGCTTCATCGTCGAGCAGGCGCTCATCGAGCGCGCGACAGGTGGCGACGACGTTACAAGCGAGCTGATCGACCATTTGATCGTTCAGTCGAGCCGTTTCAATGTCGAGCTATAGGCCATGCCGTTGCGACAGCCCGACCACGCGGGATTCGACGGGCCACTGATGTTGCTGGAGACCCCGGACCACCGATGGTTCGGGTACGCAGAAGGACAGCGTGGTGGGCTTCTGATCACGAACCCCGACGAGGTCAGCATCATGCTCCAGCGGTATGCAAAACTGCGCTCACAGGCCCTCAACCCCCAGGACTCGCGATGAACCGTTCCGGGTTCGATAGGGACTCGATCGTTTGAGAGGATCGAGTCATGGCACGCTCTTCCCAGTACCCGCTTGAGCTGCGCCGTCGTGCGGTGCGGATGGTCGCCGAGGTGCGGCCGGAGTACGACACCGAGTGGGCCGCGATGAAAGCGGTCGCCCAGAAACTGGGCATCGGCACGACCGAGACCCTGCGCAAGTGGGTACGGCAGGACCAGATCGATGCCGGCACCCGGCCGGGCACCACGACGGAGGAGTCCGCCGAGCTGAAGCGGC
>NZ_JUJA01000036.1:0-1943 GCF_001906585.1 Streptomyces kebangsaanensis
GTCCGCCGTCGGGGCCGCACCGCGTGTCCTGGTCGGTCGCCGGTCGGCCGGGTCAGCCGGCGAAGGCTTCGACGAGGGTCCAGGCGGCCAGGGCGGCCATGCAGGCACCGCCGATGCGCTGCACGGTCTTCAGGGGCACGCGCTTGGCGATGAACCGGCCGACGAGGAGGGCGAGGGCGGAGACGGACATCAGGGCGGCGGCGGAGCCGATGGCGGTGGGGAGCCAGCCGTTGGTGGCGGCGAGGTTGGCGGTGGTGATCTGGGTGAGGTCGCCCCATTCGCTGATGAAGACGGCCATGAACGCGGTGGTGCAGACGGGCCAGAAGCCGGTGACGGTCCTGGTGCCTGCCTCGTCGTCCTCGTCGTCGCTTCCGCTGCGCAGGAGAACGAAGGCGCCGAAGGCGAACAGGGCGGCCGAGACGAGTTTGACGGCCAGGTCGGGCAGCAGGCCGAGGAGACTGCCGGCGCCGACGGCGATGGCGACGTGGACGATGAACGCGGTGGAGGTGCCGAACCACACGTACAGGGGCCGCATGCGGGTGCCCATGGCCAGTGAGGCGAACATCGTCTTGTCGGGGAGTTCGGCGAGGAAGATCAGCCCGAAGGCGGTGATGATCGCCAGGGGGTCGAAGGTCATCGAAGTGCTTTCTGCTGGGGCCGGGCCGCGGGCTCGTACGGCACCCAGGCGGGCGACGGGGAACCTTCTCGGCCCGGCACGACGGAGCCGCCCGCACGGTCGGTGCGGGCGCAGGTCATGCGTTGGCCGAAGGTCTCGTCCGCCACGGCAGCTGCCGGGGCCCGGTGGCCGGGACAGTGCCCTGTCCAGCGTGTCGACCAGCGGTATTGCGGGACTACTCCCCTTCGCAGCCGCCGAGCATACACGGTGATCCGCGACGCCCCCAAGACTCGGGAACCCCGTACCGAAGAAGGGGTCCCCGCGCAGCAGGCGTCGGCTCACCTGGTGGGCCGGCTGCTCCTGGTCTAGAGGCTGAGCGTGATCGCAGCGGCGGTGCCGCCCAGGCCCAGGGCGAGGGCAGCCTCTCCCCAGCCGCCGGTACCCCAGCGGAAGAAACGGTCGAATGCCAGCCGGCCCGGACCGATGGCAGCGACGGCCAGGGCGACGACGGCGATGCACACGCTGTACTCCACGCCGCCGTCCGTCTCCCACAGGCCGTGGGCGCCGGTGACGGTGGCCATGGCATTGATCATCATGCCGATCAGGACAGCGGCCGCGAGCGGTGTCAGCAGGCCGAGGGCCAGACCGAGGCCTCCGAGCAGCTCGGACAGGCCCCCGATGACGGCGAACAGCTTTCCCGGGTGATAGCCCAGCGCCGAGAACGCCTTGCCGGTCGCCGTCAGACCACCGCCCCCGAAGAGCCCGAAGACTTTCTGGGCACCGTGTGCGGCCATCAGCAGTCCGAAGGTCAGCCTGATGAGCAGCAGACCGCAGTCGGCGGCGGTCGCCATCGGCGTGGCGGTGGCGGGATGCGCCACCGGTTTCGTGGAAGAAGCAGAGAGGTTCAGGATGCGCTTGGTCAGCATGGCAATGCTCCGGTTGGAATGCCGGAACGGGTATTTCCCCAGCTCGGACGGATGCCGAGCAACCGGTGAGGGACGGGTCCCACGCAGCGCCGCAGAGCGCGCCCGGACACATTCTTCCGCTGCGGGCAGTGCCGTGTGTGCCGGACGGTGGCCCGCGGGGCAGGCGGCCGGCGCCGCGTCAGTGGTCCTGGGTCATCTGGTCATCGTGATCGGTGTCGCTGGGCTCGAGCCGGACGCAGCACTCTCCGGGCTCGGGGGCCAGGACGGCTTGGACTCCGCTGACCCGGAGGCCGTTGAGGAAGCCGCTGAGGAGGGCCTGGTTCATGCCGCACACCAGGTCGGGGGCCTTCGCGGCCAGTGGGTGGAAGGGGCAGTTGCGCAGCCGGAGCCGGGTGGGGGTC
>NZ_JUJA01000036.1:1987-11286 GCF_001906585.1 Streptomyces kebangsaanensis
CAGGCGGTCAGCCCGCGCTCGGGGCCCAGCCGGCCCGGCCGGGTCTCCTCCCGCGCGGCCTCGCCCATCCGACGGCCGCGCCGTTCGGCGGACCGCACGGCTGCCTGCGCGGCGTTCTCGTCGGCGCCCTCGGTCAGGACGGCATCCAGCAGAAGGTCCGCCAGGAGTTCGTGGCGCCGCTCGGGGATGCTGACCGTGATCTGGGCGTCGGTGGGCTCGTACACCTTCGGCCGCCTGCCGACCCTGCGGATCCCGCCGGGGGTTTCGTAGCGGGCGCGCAGCAGGCCGGCGTCGACGAGCTTGTCGAGGTGGAAGGCGGCGAGTTTGCGCGAGATGCCGACACTGGCGGCGGCCTCGTCGCGGGTGACGGCGCGGCGGGCACGGCGGATGAAGGCGAACATGCGCCGCCGTGAGTCCTCGCTCAGCACGCTGACGGCGTCGATGGCGGTGCCGGCCGCGTCAGCCCGCGGAGTCGGGTCAGAAGCCACAAGACCACGATAACTCCCATCCGCGTGGGCGCAAGTGTTCCTTTGGCGTTCTGCGCTGGGTGTCTTGACGCCTCTCTCGATAAAGCCAAGACTTGTTGGTGGAATCAAGGGGAGGTTGCGATGGCCCATGAGTCCCGGCTTCAGGCGAAGCACCCGGTCAGCGCCTCGCTCACCGCCCCGTACGGCCACCCGTTCCACCCGGTCCTGGTGACCGTGCCGATCGGTGCCTGGGGGCAAGCCTGGTGTTCGACCTCGTTTCCCACGTCGTGCAGCGTCCTGGACCCTTCGCGCAGGCTCACAGCGGTTGATCCCCGGCCTGTTCGCCCCGGCCGCCTCCGGCGTCGTCATCGCTCGGGAGTTCCCCATGGACATCGCCGCACTGATCACCTGGGCGGTCACCGCCCTCGGCGGCCTCCCCCTGCCCGCACCGGTCGTCTTCGGGCACTTCACCCTGACCGCGATCGGTCCGGTGGTGCGGATCATCCATGTCGGGGGCGGCTGACATGACCGAGCGCCCGCACCACGCCACCGCCCGCACAGCTGCGTACGGGGACGGAACAGCACCTGCCCGGCCCGCCCTGCGGGTGGTCCACGAGCCCGGCGGTATCGACCTGGCCGCCGCGGAAGCCGCGGCCGGCCGGTTCCTCGACGCTCTCGGCATCTCCACCGCCTCGGAGAGCCTGCGCGGCACACCGGGCCGGATGGCCCGCGCGTACGCCGAACTGTTCAGCCCGCGCCCCTTCGACCTGACCACCTTCCCCAACGACGAGGGCTACGACGAACTCGTCCTGGCCCGCCGCATTCCGGTCCGAAGCGTCTGCGAGCACCATCTGCTGCCGTTCGTCGGTACCGCCCACGTCGGCTACCTGCCCGGCGCCCGGATCCTGGGCCTGTCGAAGCTGGCCCGTGTCGTCGAGCACTTCGCCTGCCGGCCGCAGGTCCAGGAACGCCTGACCAAACAGGTCGCCGACTGGCTGCAGAACCACCTGGAGCCCAAGGGCGTCGGGGTGGTGATCGAGGCCGAGCACACCTGCATGACCCTGCGCGGCGTCCAGGCCACCGGCTCCAGCACCATGACCTCCACCCTGCTCGGCCTGCTGCGTTCCGATGCCCGGTCCCGCAGCGAATTCCTCGCCCTGACCGGCGCGTCCTGATGTCCAAGCCGCACCGCGTCCTGAGCGCCGTCGACGTCCGGCACGAACAGGACGGAACGGCACGCCGGCTCCGGCCGGAGGCGAAAACCCATGGGTGCGACGCAGTTGCCGCCAGGTGCATCCCGACGTCGCGGTCACGCCCTCCGAACCTCACTGCGTCAGCCGGCATGGGCCGGTCTCAGAGGACGGTTCGTGGTCAGATCCTCAAGATCCCCTGGTTGCGGCACGCCGAACGCGGCAAAGATCCTCGGCGAGACCGCCGGCATCGGCCGGTTCCGCACCAAGAGTGCCTACGCCCGCCACAACGGCACCGCACCACTACCCGTGCGGTCCGGCAACCGCGAGCGCCATCGCCTCGCCCGCGCCCACCTTCAGCGACGCAAGGAAGGGGGCAACAGCACCACCGGAGCCATACGCGCGCTACGACGACTCTCCGACGTCGTCCACCGCGCCCTCCTCAACGACGCCCCCGTCGGCACTCACCAGGGCTCCCTCCGGAAAGCAGCCTGATCGACACAGGAGCAAGAGGAGGCAACCCACGGCCACGGCGTGAAGGAACTCAACGCCAATCCTCGCCCGGTCCTTCGGCAAGGGGACGGGCGAAGCCCGTGCCCTCGACCATCGCCGCAATCTCCGCAATCTCCGCAATCTCCGCAGTGATCAGGCCTCCCCGCGCGAGACGCTGACGGCGGGCCGGGGCGGAAGGGGTTTCCGTCCGGCGCGCCGTCCGCGCCGGTGATCTCGCGTAGGCCGTCAGCAGCCGATGGGGGTGGAGCCGACGGCCACGTCGTCGAACCAGAGTGTGTCGTCGCCCGTCCCATAGCTCTCCCAGCCCAGGCGGAGGGCGGTGGGCCGGGGCGGGATGGTGCGGGCAAGCCACTGCTGGTCGATGTCCTGGGTGGGGACGCCGTCCGCGTGCAGGCCCGGGACCTGTTCGTCGCCGAGCCAGGTGTCGAGCTTGGGCGCCGTCGTGTCGATCGCGAAGCGCAGGCACTGCCAGCTCCCGGTCGGCAGCGGCCTGCTCTGCGCCACGCCCGCCGGGCTCTGCGCGGGCAGGGTGGCGTCGTCGGTCTCCCGGTTCCACTGGAGGGCGCCGTTCTGGCCGCCGACGCGCAGCGCCCGGCCGCCCTGGGAGCTGTCGGGCAGGGAGACGAAGGTGACATGGGCAGCGGGGAGCGCGGTGGTGTGCCGCACCCACATGCGCACGTACATCAACGGCCCCACCGACGACAGGTTCGCGGTGGAGGCGACGAAGGCGTGGTTGCAGTAACCGGCCCTGCCGTCGATCCGCAGCGACCTGCCGCCGCTGTGCGCGACCGAGGTGTCGACGGCCGCGGTTCCGGTGCCCTGGCAGTCGGGCGCGGCGAACTGCCAGGCGCCGGAGGGAGTGGTGCCGGTCTGGTCCTCGAAGCCCGAGCAGACCACGGCGCTGCCGCAGTCGGCGGAGGGCGGCGGGGTCGTGGGCGGCGGGGTGGTCGGCGGCGGGGTGGTGCCGGTTCCGCCGCAGACCACCCCGTTGAGGGCGAAGTCGGTCGGGGCGGGATTGGCCGAACTCCAGGTGCCCTGGACACCGAACTCGGCGGAGCCGTCGGTGGCCACAGAACCGTTCCAGTCCGCGTTGACGGCGACGACGGAGGCGCCGGTCTGGGTGACGGTCGCGTTCCACGCCGATGTCACCCGCTGGCCGTCGGCGTGGGTCCAGGTCAGACGCCAGCCGTTGACCGCCGGGCCGAGATTGGTGACCTTGACCTGGGCCGTGTAGCCACCGGCCCACTGGTTCACGGTGTAGTCGACCCGGCAGCCGACCTCCGCGGCACTGGTGGGTGTCGTGATGAATCCGGACACCAGCAGGGCGACGGACCCGGCAGCCGCGAGGGCCGCCGTCCAGGACCGGCGCAGTAATCGCGAGTGGGGGGTGCGCACGTATGCCTCCAAGGGAAGGATGCGGGACATGGGAGCGCTCCCACCCATAACAGCGGCCAGGGCCGCACGCCGTCAACGCACGGGACGGCCAAGGTGGCCGCGGCGCGCCGCCACCCTGTGAAGCTGATCACCGCCGGCCCGGTTTTGATTGAACATTGAACTTTCAAGGCATAGTGTCGGTGCCGCAAGTCGATCCCCCGGGATCCACCAGTCATTGTGAGGAAGTTCCCCCATGTCGCTCGCTCTTGACCCCGCCGCCCAGGACCTTCTCTTCCGTGAGGCCCGCACTGCGAACACCTTCACCGCCGAACCGGTGTCCGAGGAGCAGGTCCAGGCGATCTACGATCTGGTCAAGTACGGCCCGACGTCCATGAACCAGTCGCCGCTGCGCATCACCCTGGTCCGCTCCGCCGAGGCCCGCGAGCGTCTCGTCCAGCACATGGCGGAGGGCAACCGGGCGAAGACCGCCACCGCCCCCCTGGTCGCGATCCTCTCCGCGGACAACGAGTTCCACGAGGAGCTGCCCCACCTCTTCCCGCACTTCCCCCAGGCCAAGGACGTCGTCTTCAGCGACCGTGGGGTGCGGGAGAGCCAGGCCGCCCTCAACGCCGCCCTCCAGGCCGCGTACTTCATCATCGGCATCCGGGCCGCGGGCCTCGCCGCCGGTCCGATGACCGGCCTGGACTTCGAGGGCGTCCGCAAGGAATTCCTGGACGACGACCACACCCCGCTGATGGTCGTCAACATCGGCAAGCCGGGCGAGGACGCCTGGTACCCGCGCTCCCCCCGTCTGGAGTTCGACCAGGTCGTCACCACGGTCTGAGCCGGCTCGGCGACGGGGATCCGGACCGGGTTCCGCCCCTGTTCTCCCGTGGGCTTTTGCGACAGCCGACGCGATGCCCGCCACGCTCACCCACCGTGACGCCGCGGCCTACGGGGACCGGCCCTTCGACCGCTTGGCCCCGAAGGCCGCTCACACCGTTCCGTACCTGATGCCGGAGGCCTGCGACGCCGCGACCGCGTCTTTCGGGGCGGGGCAGCCCAGGCCTTCCACGATCCGGCCGATGGCCTCCGGTGTCGGTCAGTAAGCTTTTTCCAACCCACCTATGAAGTACGGCAGTTGGGCTGACAACGTGGTGAAGCCCCTGGTGGATGGGTTTTCGACCGAGAGAACCGTCTCCACCAGAGGCTTCACGTGCTTGTTCACCCGGTGGGCGTCGACGTGTCCGGCTCTGCCCTCCGCTTCCTCACACAGCAGGTGCGGCGGCACCGCCGTGCGATCGGCTCCCGTCGGCGGCGCCTGAGCGCCGGCCGCCAGGCCCTGCCCACACTCGCCCACCTGCGGGGCGGGGCACACATATGCCCGGCTCGCGGCCGGGTTCGACGTCGGAACCACGACGGCCTACCCCATGTCACCGAGGCTGTCGAGCTCCTGGCCGCCCTCGCCCCCGGCCTCGCCGACGCGGCGCGGACCGCGTCGGTGAAGGCGTGTCCGATCCCGGACGGCACGCTCCTGCCGATCCAAGTGGCTGCCGAGAAGCTGACGAGTTCGGCTCCCACGCGTCGTGCGAGAGCCGACGGCGAGGTGACACCGCGGGGTGCCACGGCCGGTTGACAACTGGCGGTCCTTGAAAAGCCGGGTACGGGTGGGAGCGGCCCGCTCCGTGCCCCACCGTTTCTCACGGCTCCACGGACTGCGCGTCGGGAGCGGTCTCGGCCTCGCCCGCGCCATCGACGATCTCTGCGATCCCGTCGCACGACGGTGCGCGGCGCTTGCCCTCGTGCGTGCCGGATCAGGCTGCGAGGGCGCGGCCTGTCAGCGGTGGTTCCTCCGAGCAGGGCGCCGGGCGGCGCAGCAGGCCCCTGCCACGGGGCAGGCCGGCAAGCCGGACACCGTCCGGCCTGATGCTGACCATTCGCTGACCCGGAGGCGGCGATCAGGGCACTGATCCGCCCCTCACGGACGGCCGGAATCGGCGTACGCAACGGCCTTCAAGACCTTCGTGACGATCGCCGCGGGGGCTCGGCCACCCGGGGTTCGGTGTACGCGCCCTCCGCGTCGTCCGGTATCTCCCACGAGGTGCGCGGGAGACCCTGCTGCGCGAGGACCCTGAACAGTTCTCTCGACGAGGAGCGCGCCGTGCGCCCTTCGCCGGAACAGCGGTCGTCGCGCAGCAGCTCAGGCCGCCGGCGCCCGACAGGTCAGGTGGCGAACTCGTGACGCCCCGGGGGAGCGGCGAAGACGGCGCAGCCGTCCTCCGTGCGCAGGAACTTCGCCGCGCCATGGGCGACCTGGTCCGCGCCGCCTCCAGTGACCGGAATCCAGACCTCGGCGGCGGTGTTCGCCGGAACGGTCAGCGACAGACGGAAGCCGTCCTTGCCGGCGGTCCAGCGCGTCGCGATCGGGCCGTGCACCGACTCGAGCCGTCCCCGCGCCCGGGTCACGCCCCCACCGGGGCGCGGCCGGACGCGGATCGCGCGAAAGCCGGGGGCGGCCGGGGCGATGCCGGCGATGTTCTCGTACATCCAGGCGCCGACGGATCCGTACGCGTAGTGGTTGAAGGAGTTCATGCCGGCGTCCTGGAAGGAGCCGTCCGGCCGGATGGAGTCCCAGCGCTCCCACATCGTCGTCGCACCCCGGTCGATCTGGTAGCCCCAGCTCGGAAAGGAGCGCTGTGTGAGCAGCCGGTACGCGATGTCCGTGTGCCCGGTGTCCGTCAGCACCGGCAGGAGCCGCGGTGTGCCCAGGAACCCGGTCGACAGGTGCCAGTCCTTGGAGCGGATCAGTTCGACCAGGCGCCCGGCGGCCGGGCCGCGGTCGGCGTCCGTCAACAGGTCCATGGACAGCGCCAGGACGTAGGCGGTCTGTGTGTCGCCCTTCACCCGTCCGCCGTCACCCACGTATGCGGCGCGGAACGCGTCGCGCACGGCGCGGAACAAGTCGGAGCAGGGCTTGGGGTCCTTGCCGAGTGCCTCGGCGGTGCGCGCCACCAGATCGGCCGAGTGTGCGAAGTAGGCCGTGCCGATGACGTCCTTGGGCGTCTCGTCCTGCACGTTCAGCCAGTCCCCGTATCCCTCGGCGGGCCTCAAGTAGCCCTTGCTGTGGGCCTCCAGGTAGTCGAGCCACTTCAGCATCGACGCCCAGGACTCCTCCAGGACCCGGGTGTCGCCGTACGCCTGGTACAGCGCCCATGGCACCGTCACTCCGGCGTCGCCCCAGCCGGCGGCGCCGTGCCCGAGGCCGCTGACGATCGGGGCCACATCGGTGAACGCTCCGTCATCGGTCTGCGCGTCGCGCAGATCGGTGAGCCATTTGGTCAGGAACCGCGCGGATTCCATGGTGTACGTGGCCGTCGGTGCGAAGACGTTGATGTCGCCGGTCCAGCCGAGCCGCTCGTCCCGTGCGGGCGTGTCCGTCGGGACCGAGACGAAGTTGCCGCGCTGGCCCCACGTGATGTTGCTGTGCAGCTGGTTGAGCATCGGCAGGTCGGTCTCGAAATCCATCGTGAACGGTGCCGACGTGTGCAGGACCCGCCCCTCGACCGCGCTCAGCGGGGGCTTCCCGGGCCAGCCGGTCACCTCGACGTAGCGGAACCCGTGGAAGGTGAAGCCGGGCTCGTACGTCTCCTTGCCCTCGCCCTTGAGGACATAGGTGTCGGTCGCGCGCGCGGTGCGCAGGTTCGCCGTGTAGAGGGTGCCGTCCGGGTTCAGCACCTCCGCGTGGCGCAGCCGCACCGTGGTGCCGGCCTTCCCGGAGACGGTGAGGCGAACGGTCCCGACCATGTTCTGGCCCAGGTCGTAGACGAACACGCCGGGCTTCGGCTCGGTCAGCTTCCTGGCGGGCAGGGTCCGTCCGAGGCGGGTCGCACCGTCGACCTGCGCGACGACCGTCGCGGTGACCTCGTCGACCGTCTCGGCCCCGGCCCATGTGCCGTCGTCGAAGCCCGCGCTGGTCCAGCCGTCCGTCTCCAGACGGGCGTCGTAGTCCTCCCCCGCCATCAGGTCGGCGTTGGTGACGGGCCCCGTGGAGGCGCGCCAGTCCGGGCCCGAGACGACCTTCTGCGTCGAGCCGTCCGCGTAGGTGACTTCCAACTGGGCCAGCAGTGCGGGCCGTTCACCGTACTGGTGGGGACCCAGCCAGGCGATGCCGCCCGCGTACCAGCCGGCGGCCAGGGTCACTCCGAGCGCGTTCCTGCCGGGCGAGAGGAGTTCCGTCACGTCGTATGTCTGGTACTGGACCCGCTTGCGGTAGTCCGTCCAGCCGGGCGCGAGCCGGTCCTCCCCGACGCGGCGGCCGTTGAGTTGCGCCTCGTACAGGCCGAGGGCCGTCGCGTACAGGCGCGCCCGCGTGACCTTGCCGCTCCTGAGGCGGAACTCGTGCCGCAGTTGAGCGGCGGGGGCGTGGGCCGGGGTCACCCTGCCCCAGGGCCCGGAGCCCCACACGGCGAGCACCTTGGCTGTCGGCCAGGTGGCGTCGTCGAACTCCGGCGTGGTCCAGCTCGCTGACGGCTCCTTGTCGTTGGCTTTCCAGTCGGCGCCGGCGGGCACCGAGCGCACCGTGCCGTCCGCCAGCGTCAGCTCCAGGGCGACGAGGAGGCCGGCGGGGCTCTCCGAGGCGTTCGTCGCCGCGACCGCGAGGACGGCCGTACCGGAGCCGAGTTGCGCCGTGACGTCGGTGAGGGCGGGGCGACGCCAGTTCTCGGCGGCGCCGTCCGCTTCCACGTGGGCCACCCGCACACCGTTCACGTACGCCGTGCAGCCGTCGTCGGCGTTCGTCACCAGGCGCGCGCGGGTGACACCGGACGGGACCTCGACGCGGGCCCTGAACCAGCGGGTACCGGCCGGTGCGCTGCTCGCCGGGTCCCCCTCGGGAAACCAGATCCACGAGACGTCCTCGAGGTCGGGCGCGCCGACCAGCGCGGCGGGCGCGGCGATCCAGTGCGCCGACCAGTCGTCGAGCCCCGTCTCCCACCAGGACGGGGCGCTCCATTCCGACGCCTTCCCCGGGGCGTCCCAGACACGTACCTGCCAGTGATAGCGGGTACGGGGCTTGAGGGCCGGCCCCGTGTACGGCACGAGGACGGAGCGCCGCGAGGTGACCCTGCCGCTGTCCCAGACGTCGGGGCGGACGAGCCGGCCGGGCGATGTGGCCACCCGGACCTGGTACGCGTGCTGCGCTCCGTCGCCCGACAGCGGCCAGCTCAGCCGAGGGCGCGCGACATCGATCCCCAGCGGCCTTCGGACGTACTCGACCGTGGGTGTGCTGACGCGCAGCGACTCTCCCGACGGGCGCGGGGCGACGGCGGAGTCGGGGGCCGCGGCGCGCGCGACGGGAGTGGTGAGGGCGGTGGCCAGAGCGGCTGTGCTGGTCGTGCTGAGCAGTCGTCTTCTACTGATCACGATCGGCTCCGTTTGGCGACTCGGCAATGAATCGATTCAGGCGGAAGTTAGGGATACGCACATCCTCTGTCAAGGGCTTCGGGTTCGAAATTGTCAGCCCGGGAGCCCTCCTCGCCAGAACGATTGACGCGGTACGCGGACCAGGGGTAGCTTTCCCGCCGACTTCATTGAATCCATTCACAGCACGCTGCGCGCCGGACGCAGCCGCCGCGGGCCACGCGGGGCGGGTCGTGGCACGGGGGTCCTCGGGAAGGGGTCCGGGCCGGTTCAGCGGTGGCGGCCCAGGGTGGACTCGCGTACCACCAGGTCGTGGCCCGGCCGCAGCCGGCGCGGC
>NZ_JUJA01000036.1:11304-17435 GCF_001906585.1 Streptomyces kebangsaanensis
GGTCAGCCGTGAGATGACGCAGCCGACGGCCTGGCGGGCGATGGCCTGCTTGTCGGGGGAGATCGTGGTCAGGGTGACCGCCCCGAAGCGGCCCTCCTCGATGTCGTCGAACCCCACCACCGCGACGTCCCGCGGAACGTGCAGCCCGCGCTCGCCGAGCACCCTCATGGCTCCGATCGCCTGGAGGTCGTTGTAGGCGAAGACCGCGTCGGGCCGCACTCCGCGGTCCAGCAGGGCGGCCATGGCCTGCGCTCCGTCCGCCCGGCCGTAGCCGTCGGTGGGGGCCACCAGTGAGTCGTCGTGTGGCAGCCCGGCCGCGGCCAACTCCTCCCGCCACCCCTGGAGGCGCAGATGGGCGGGCTGCCGGGCGCTCTCCGCCCGCGCGCCGAGGAAGGCGATCCGCTGCCGCCCCATCCCCGCCAGGTGGCGGACCGCGCTGCGGGCCGCGGCCACGTTGTCGATCGCGATGTGGTCGTAGGGGGCGTCGTACTCCCGCTCGCCGAGCAGCACGAGCGGCGCCGTGTCGGTGCGGCCGCGCAGGTCGTGGTTCTCCAGCTCGATCGGGGAGAGGATCAAGCCGTCGATCACATGGGTCCGGAAACCCTGGCAGACGAGCATCTCCTTCTCCCGCATGCCGGCGGTGTGGTCCAGCAGCACGGTGTAGTGGTGGCGGGCCGCGGCGTCGATGACCGCGCTGGCCAGCTCGGCGAAGTACGGGTTGCCGAGTTCGGGGACGGCCAGCGCGATGATTCCGGTACGGCCCTTGCGCAGGTGGCGCGCGGTGAGATTGGGGCGGTAGCCGAGCTCGTCGATCGCCTGCTGCACCCGGGCTCGCATGGCCGGGGTGACGTGCGGATAGTCGTTGACGACGTTCGAGACGGTCTTGATGGACACTCCCGCTCGCAGCGCGACGTCTTTGAGGCTGACGCCCACGGCGTTCCCTCCTTGTCGGGCCGGGCGCAGGACTGCGACGGGTCCTGCGGCACGGCGTCTGTCATCAGGTGCGGCGTGCCCGCGCCAGGTACCGCTGGGCCACGACCACCACGATGAGGAAGCCGCCGCTGACCACGGACTGGTAGGACGAATTGAGCGAGCCTATCTGGTTGATCAGGTTCTGGATGACCGCGAGCAGCAGCACTCCCCATAGGGTGCCGCTCACCGAGCCGGCGCCGCCTGTCAGCAGGGTGCCGCCGATGACCACCGCGGCGATGGCGTCCAGCTCCATGCCCACTCCGAGGATCGTCACTCCGGAGGAGAGCCGGGCGGCGTTGAGCGCGCCGGCGAACCCGGCGAGCAGCCCGCTGAGCAGGTAGACCAGGATCCGGGTGCGGGCCACCGGCAGCCCCATCAGGGTCGCGGCGTCCGAGCTGCCGCCCACCGCGAACAGCGACTGGCCGAACGAGGTGCGCTGCAACGCCACCCCGCCCGCGGCGAACAGCACCAGCGCGATGAGCACCGGATACCCGAAGCCGCCCACCGTCCCCTGGCCGAGTTCGGCGAAGGCCGAGCCCCGCGGCACCAGATAGGTGGTGGCGCCCTCGTGGGTGAGGGCGAGCAGCAGTCCGCGGGCCCCGAGCAGGGTGGCCAGGGTGACGATGAAGGGGGCCATGCCGGCCCGTGCGATCAGCAGTCCGTTCAGCGTGCCGATCGCCCCGCAGACGGCCAGCGGCAGCAGCAGCGCGGCCCACAGACCGTACTGCGAGGCCCAGGCGGCCAGGACGCCGCCGAGCGCGAACACCGATCCGACCGAGAGGTCGATGCCGCCGGTGATGATCACCAGCGTCATGCCCAGGGCGACGACGGCGATGAAGGACGCCTGTACGGCGATGTTCTGGGCGTTGTCGAGCGTGCCGAAGGACGGGAAGACGAGTGAGGAGACCAGGACGACCGCCACCAGGACGGCGAGAGCGCCGTGCCGTTGGAGGAGCGATGTGATCCGCTCCTGGCCGGTGGCCGGGGAGGGGGACGCCGTCGTCGAACGGAGGGCGGCCGACAGCGGCCGGGGGGTGGTGAGTGACTTCATCGGGACCGACGCTCCCGGGCGACGTAGACGGCGACGAGGATGATGGCGGCCTGGGCGATCTGCGCGGTGGAGTCCGGCAGGTCGTGCTTGACCAAGGTGGCCCGCAGCAGCTGCATCAGCAGCGCGCCGGTGACGGTGCCCAGCACCCGCACCGAGCCGCCGGTCAGCGGCGTGCCGCCGACCACCACCGCGGTGATCGCGGACAGCTCCATGAGGTTGCCGAGCGCGGAGGGGTCGCTGGCGGTCAGCCGGGCGGTGGCCAGCACGCCGGCGAGCGCCGCCAGGACGCCGCACAGCACGTAGACGCCGATCAGGACCCGCTTGACCGGCAGCCCGGCGAGCCCGGCGGCGGCCCGGTTGCCGCCCACCGCGACCAACTGACGGCCGAAGGTGGTGCGGTGCACGAGGCCGGCCACCGCCAGCGCCAGGACGCCCGCGGTCAGTACCACCACGGGGACGCCCAGCACCTCCCCGCTGCCCAGCGCCAGCAGGTCCGGGTTGACGATCTGCTTGAGCTGCCCGTCGGCCATCACCAGGGCCAGCCCCCGGCCGCCGACGAACAGGGCCAGGGTGGCCACGATGGGCTGCAGGCCCACCACCGCGACCAGGGTGCCGTTGACCGCGCCCACCACGACCCCGGCCACCAGCGCCACGAGCAGTGCCGGGATCAGGCCGTAGCCGAGATAGAGCGGCAGCAGCGCGGTGGCCAGCGCCATCGTGGACCCCACCGACAGGTCCACGCCCTCGGTGCCGATGACCAGCGCCATGCCGAGCGCCACGATGACGACGGGGGCGACCTGCACCAGCTGGGTCCGCAGGTTGGCGACGGTCAGGAAGTGTTCGGTGAACGCGGCGTTGAAGGCGAGCAGCACCAACACCGCCGTGTAGACGCCGTACTTCTGGAACCAGGCCGGTGCGGCGAGCCGGACCGCGCTCCGTCCCAGTGCCGGCGACAGCTGGGTCATTCCTGCTCCTTGTCCGTGTGCGGCGCTGTGTGTGGGGTTTCGGCGGCGGGCTCGGGGGTGTGCGCGGCCAGCATGTCCAGCAGTTCGGGCTCGCTGACCAGGTCGCCGGCCAGCTCACCGGCCACCGCGCCGCCGCGCAGCACCACCAGCCGGTCGGCGCCCTCCACCAGCTCCTCGACGTCGGAGGAGATCAGCAGCACGGCCAGCCCCTCCTGCGCCAGTTCGTCGATGAGGGCCTGCACCTCGGCCTTGGCGCCGACGTCGATCCCGCGGGTGGGCTCGTCCAGCAGCAGCACTTTGGGCTCCAGGCAGAGCCAGCGGGCCAGCAGCACCTTCTGCTGATTGCCGCCGGAGAGCTCCTCGACCTTCTGCTCGGGGCCGGCCGCCTTGATCCGCAGCCGCTTCATGAAGACCTCGACGATGCGGTCCTGCTGCTTGCGGGAGACGACACCGGCCCGGGAGAGGCGGGGCATGGCGGCCAGGACGATGTTCTCCCGCACCGACAGGCCGGGCACGATGCCTTCGGCCTTGCGGTCCTCGGAGAGCAGGCTGACACCGGCCCGGATCGCCGCGGCGGGAGACGGCCGGCGCAGCGGTCTGCCCGCCACCGAGACCGTGCCGGAGTCCAGCGGCAGCGCACCGACCAGGGCCTTGGCGGTCTCGGTGCGCCCGGAACCCAGCAGGCCGCCCAGGCCCAGGACCTCCCCCGGACGCAACTCGAGTGACACCTCGTCGAGCAGGTGGCGGCGGCTCAGGTTCTCGGCGGTGAGCACCGGTTCCCGGGCGGCGTCATGCTCCGCGCCGAAGCCGGTGACGCCGTGCCGGCGGACCTCGGCGACCTCCCGGCCGAGCATCATCGAGACCAGCTGCATCCGGTCCAGTTCCGCGAGCGGGCCGGTGTGCACCAGCCGCCCGTCGCGGAGCACGGTGACCCGGTCGCAGATGCGGTACAGCTCGTCCATCCGGTGGCTGACGTAGAGGATGGCGATGTCCCGGCTGTGCAGCTCCTCGATCACCCGGAAGAGCGTCTCCACCTCGCGCGGCTCCAGCGCGGAGGTCGGCTCGTCCATCACCACCACCCGGGCCCGCACCGAGACCGCCCGTGCCAGCGCCACCATCTGCTGGGTGCCCACGCCCAGGGTGTTCAGGGGGCGGCGCACGTCGGCCGTGACTCCGAAGCCGGCCAGCAGCTCGGCCGCCTCCCGGTGCATCCGGGGGAAGTCGATCAGGCGCAGGCGGTTCTTGGGTTCGCGGCCCAGGAAGATGTTCCGCGCCACGCTCATCATCGGGACGAGGTTGACCTCCTGGTAGATGGTCGAGACGCCGGCCTGCTGCGCTTCGTGCGGCCGGGCGAAGGAGACCGGCTGCCCGCCCAGGCGCAGCTCTCCCGTGTCGGGGCGGTGCACGCCGGTGAGCACCTTGATCAGGGTGGACTTGCCGGCGCCGTTCTCGCCGACCAGGGCGTGGATCTCACCGCGGCGCAGCGTCAGGGACACGTCGTCGAGCGCCACCACGCCGGCGAAGCGTTTGCCGACGCCGACGGCCTCCAGCACCGTCGGTGGCGCGGCGCCGTCCGCGTCCGGGTGCGGTGCGGCGACTGCCGCTTCGGGGGGTGCCATGGGGTCAGGCCTTCCGTGGGTCGGTGAGCGGGGAGCGGGCCGCCCGGTCCAGGGCCTGTCGTCACATTCCCGTCGTCGCCCGAAGGGCGGGCTCGCGGCGTCTGGTGCGTGCTCTGGGGGTCCCCCCTGCTCGAAGAGCTTGGGGGAGTGCCGGGCGGAAGTCCTTGTACTGGATGTACTCGGACTTTCGCCCGGTGCGGCGAGTGGGGGTCCCCCCTGCTCGAAGAGCTTGGGGGAGCGTGCCGGGCGTCGCGAGGCAGACGGGAATGTGACGACAGGCCCTAGGGGCGGCCCGGGTGGCCCGAGGGCGTCTCAGTAGGCTCCGGACAGGGAGTCCTTGGCGTTGGACGCGTCGTAGGCGCGGTCGGAGATGATCACGTTCTCCGGGATGGCCTCGCCGGCGAAGAACTTCTGCGCGGTGGCGAAGGCCAGCGGGCCGAACCGGGGGTTGGACTCGATCACACCGTTGTACTGGCCGTCGGCCAGGGCCTGCACCGCGTTGCGGGTGCCGTCGATGGAGATGATCTTGACGTCCTTGCCGGGCTTCTTGCCGGCTCCCCTGAGGGCGGTGACGGCGCCCAGGCCCATCTCGTCGTTCTCCGCGTACACGGCGGTGATGTCCGGCTTGGACTGGATCAGCTGCTCCATCACCTGCTGGCCCTTGTCGCGGGCGAACTCGCCGGTCTGCTGGGCCACGATCTCCAGGCCCGGGGCCTTGGCCCCGATCCGGTCGACGAAGCCCTTGGTGCGGTCGGTGGTGACGTTGTTCCCGGACGCGCCCAGCAGGATCGCGACCTTCCCCTTGCCGCCGGTCACCTCGATCATCGCGTCCGCCGCCCGCTTGCCCTGTTCGACGAAGTCCGAGCCGAGGAAGGCCACGTAGTCCTTGCAGGCGGTGGCGTTGAGCTTGCGGTCGACGGTGATCACGGGCACGTGCTCGGCCGCGGCGGCCTGGAGTGCCGGTTCCAGGCCGTCGGAGTTCAGCGGCGCCACGATGAGCAGCTGCGCGCCCTGGGCCAGCATGTCCTTGATGTCGCTGATCTGCTTGGACAGTTGGGACTGGGCGTTGGTGGTGAGCAGCTTCTTGACGCCCAGTCTGGCGGCCTCGTCCTTGATGGACCGGGTCTCGGCGATCCGGAAGGGGTTGGCCTCCTTCTCGGACTGCGAGAAGCCGACGACCGCGTTCTTCAGGTCGATCCTGGTGGCGCCGTAGGTCTCCAGGGTGCAGCCCGAGCCCGAGGAGTCGGCGGACGGCGACTGCACCACCTGGGCGCCCTGGCTGGTGTCGGAGGAGGCCGTGCCGGTGCCCTCCTCCTTGGCGCAGCCGGCGGCGAGGGCCGCGGCGGCGGCGAGGCAGGCGGCGGCCACGAGACGGGATCTGCGAGGGGTGGTCATGGTCGGTGCACTCCTTGCGTGGTGGGGCGACTGCTCTGTCGCGGCGAGGTCGACGACGTCGTCCGGATCGCCGAAGGGGCCGCACGGTGGGAAATGCGGCGTCGCGCACGTTCTCGGCAGGGGGCGGGG
>NZ_JUJA01000036.1:17472-18772 GCF_001906585.1 Streptomyces kebangsaanensis
CCGCCGTCGTCACCGCCTGGTGGGGGCGGTGGGTTCGTGGGCCGCCAGCGAGGCCACCTCGGCCCCGCTCAGGGCGCGGTCGTAGGCGTGGACGTCGGCGATCGCACCGGCCCAGTGGTCGACCGGGCCGCCGTTGTACTTGCCGCGGCCGATCACCAGGTTTCCGGAGGGCACCTCCCCGTTGCAGGCGCGGGTGGAGCCCGCCTCGGTGCCGTCCACGTGGATCCGCAGCGTGCCGTCCCGGTGGCTGTAGCTGCCGACCAGGTGGTACCACTTCCCGGCCTGCGGCTCACCGATGGTGTCCGCCAGCGCCCGGGCGCCGGAGAAGCTGAACGCGAACCGCTTGTCGGCCTGGGAGTACTGGAGGTAGAAGACGCTGCTGGTGCCGCCGTCGACGGACACCGCGGTGCTGAAGTGCCCCTTGTCGTCGAGCCGGACCCAGGCGGCCACCGAGTAGTCGCCCTTCTCGGTGTCCAGGACGGGCGCGCCGGTGTCGACGTAGCCGGTCCTGCCGTCCAGTTGCACCGCGCCGCCGTTCGGCCCGGAGGTCCAGGTCGCGCCGCCCTTGAGGGTGCCGTCGTGTCCGCCGGCGACGTCCGCGGCGACCGTGCCGGACTGCTGGTGCAGCGGCCACCAGGACACTCCGGCCAGTCCCGGAGTGCCCGGCGGGACGTCCGTCCCGCCCGCGGCGGCGCCCGCCGCGATCACCTGCCGGTTGATCTCCCGCACCGGACCGGGGAGCACCTTGACCACCTTGCGGTCGTAGGTGAGCAGGCCGTTGAGCTCGCCCTCCACGTCCGTGACCTGGGTGTAGACCGAACCGGAGAGCCCGCAGGAGGCACGCTGCACCAGCTTCCTGGTGTTCTCCACGTACGCCTTGGTCAGCTCCTCGGTGCTGGTGGCGGCGTCACCGTAGTCCTGACCGCCGGCGGTCCCCAGGATGTGGCCCGGAACGACGTACGAGTAGCCGCCGTGCTCCCCGTCGACGGAGGCCCGGGTGGCGTCGGGGGCGGGGTTCGCCGGGCCGTGGTAGTCGTGGAAGTCGATGATGTCACCACGCCCCGAATCGCCCTTGGAAGCGCAGCAGTTGACTCCGGAGTGAGCATCCACCAGGCGGGACGGGTCCTGCTTCTTGACCGCGTCCGCGAGCTCACCGGTGGCGGCCTTGCTCCATTCGCCCCAGCCCTCGTTCATCATGGTCCACATGACGATCGACGGGCTGCTGATGTGCTGGTCGACGATCGTGTGCACCTGGTCGACGAAGGTCCGGGTCTCCGGTGTGCCCGCCGCCGCCGTCATG
>NZ_JUJA01000036.1:18804-25422 GCF_001906585.1 Streptomyces kebangsaanensis
GGTCGGCCCAGTAGTACCAGCGGGCGGGCTCCACCTTGATGTGCTTGCGCACCGCGTTGAAGCCGAGCCTCTTGTGCTCCACCAGGTCGTACTTCAGGGCCTCGTCGGTCGGCGCGGTGTACAGGCCGTCGGGCCAGAACCCCTGGTCCAGGGTGGCCATCACGAAGGTGGGTTTCCCGTTGAGCACGATCTTGTTGACGCCGCCGACCGGGGCGACCTCGATCGACCGCATGCCGAAGTAGGAACCGACCTCGTCCTTTCCGGCCCGCCCGCCGTCCAGGGTCACCTTGAGGTTGTACAAGTACGGGTCGTCCGGGCTCCACGGGCGCGGCTTGCTGATCGGGATGCGCAGCGCGGTACCGGCCCGGCCGGTGACCGATCCCACGGGCCGGCTGCCGGCGTAGGCGGTGGCGGTGACCTTCGCCGTCGGCGCGGTCCCGGCGGTGGGACGCACGGTGACGGAGAGCGACTTGTCCGCCAGGTCCGGGGTGAGCACCAGTGAGCCGACGCCCGTCTCGGGGACCGGCTCCATCCAGACGGTCTGCCAGATGCCGGAGGTCGGGGTGTACCAGATGCCGCTCGGGTTGGTGGACTGCTTGCCGAGCGCGTACCTGTCGTCCGTGGTGTCCTTGACCTTCACCAGCAGGGTCTGCTGCCCGCGTCCGGTGAGCGCGTCGGTGACGTCGGCGCCGAACTCCTCGTAGCCGCCGGTGTGGTGGGCGACCTGCCGGCCGTTGACGTAGACCCAGGCCTCGTGGTCGACCGCGCCGAAGTTCAGCCGCAGCCGGTTGCCGGATCCCACCTTCCAGCCGTTCGGCACGGTGAAGGTTCGCTGGTACAGCGACCAGTCGTGGTGCTTGGCGACGCCGGACAGGGCCGACTCCATGGGATACGGCACCAGGATCTTCCCGGTGAGCTTCCCGGTGGGCAGCGTGGCGTCCTGCTCGGTGGCCTGGAACTGCCAGGTGCCGTTGAGGTTCTGCCAGTTCCTGCGGGTCAGCTGCGGCCGCGGGTACTCGGGCAGGGCGTTGTCGGCGGAGACGTCCTTGGCCCACTTGGTGGCGAAGTACCAGGTGGAGTTGTTCTGCGCCACCACGGAGAAGGGCCCGAGCTCGCCGTCGGCGGTGGTGATGCCGCCCCTGCCGTCGTAGCTGATGCGCGCATCGGCGTGGAGTGCGACGGGAGTGTCGTCCTTGCCGGCGGTGACCACGAGCCTGGAGGCGTTCTTGGGGTCCCTGGCCACCGTGGGAGACCAGAGGGTGCCTCCGGAGACCACCGCGAGGTGCTTGGCCGCCTCGGCCGGAACGGCCCTCACGGCGGAGGGCAGTTCGATCGTGGCGGTCCGGCCGGTCGTGGCGACCGTGCCCTTGGCGTCGGCGGGGGCGAAGCCGGCCGGCAGGTGCAGCGCCGAGTCGGGGACCGGCCGGCGGGAGAAGCCCGGCCCCGACCACTCGGTGTGCAGGTAGGCACCGCCGTTGCCCTGGTTGTAGTCGACCGCCAGGTCGTGCAGACCGGCCGTCAGGGTGATCGCCTCGGAGGTGGTCTGGACGTCCCAGTCGGTGGTCCAGTGGTCGATCACACTCGCCCCGTCGAGGGACATCCGGAAACCGTTGTCGCCCTTGATGTAGAAGGTGTAGACGCCGTCCGCGGGCACCTGGAGCCGCCCCGTCCAGCGCACCGCGACGTTGTCTGTGGTCCCGGCGTAGGCGCGCAGCGCGGGCAGCAGGTCGTCGACGTGGAGGGAGCTGTCGATCCGGGTGCCGGTGTACGACGCGAAGTCCAGTGCCGTGGTACCGGACATCCGGTAGTAGTCACCTCGCAGGCCGAGGTCGGCGGCCTCGGCGGAGGGACGGGACGCCGCGGCCGGTGCGGCACTGACCTGGGCCGGCGCCAATAACGCGGCTCCCAGCAGCAGCGGCAGCAGCGCGACGAGTCGGCCGAGGAAGGGTATTCGGAGTCTGTCCGGGCTCATGCTCACCCTTTCCGTAACGGAAATTGTCCACACCTGAACCTGGTGCGCCGAAGGGGACGCCCACGCTGCGCGGCACAGCGGGAAGCGCGTCGGAAGCGCTCTTGTATAACGTTGGAAAAATCGGCGCGGGAGCATGAAAGCAGGGCTCCACGACCCTGTCCAGCCCCCCGAACCCCGACCGGTGCGAACTGGCACGGTCTCGGCTGGTAGGCATCAAGTCAGCGGCGAGCGACGGGTATTCGAGGTCTGGACACGACTGCTCGCGCGTGCTGTCATTCCTTTCGGCGGCGATCTCTCCAACGTTATAAGGCACGCCGATGCCGTGTCCGCACAGCGCCGTCGGCCGGTTCGCACGGGCCGGCCGTCTCCCCCCACGACCGCCACCGGCCGGCGGTCTCCCCGTCGTCCCACCGTCCTGTCCCGTCTCCGACAGTCCAGGAAGGACGTCCGCATGGAACGTCGCGCGTTCCTCAACCGCTCACTGGCCGTCGCCGGTGGCGCCGCACTGGCGGGAACGGCGGGTCTGCCCGCGCAGGCGGCCGCGCCCCGGCCGCCGGTACACCTGGTCGGCCCCGCCCGTGCCCTCGGCGGACACCCGGCCAACCGGGCCCCGTTGCGGCAGGAGCCCTTTCTGCGACTTCCCCCGGGCAGCATCACCCCCAAGGGCTGGCTGCGCGAACAGCTCGACCTCCAGCTGAACGGACTCAACGGGCGCATGCCGGAGGTCTCCGAGTACCTCGACCCGGCCACCAGCGGATGGGCCGTGCCCGAGAGGGACGGCTGGGAGGAACTGCCTTACTGGCTGCGCGGCTTCGGCGACCTCGGCTACGTCACCGGCGACGCCAGGACGCTGGAGGTGACCCGTGCCTGGATCGACCGCATCCTGGCCACCCGGCAGCCGGACGGCTTCTTCGGCCCGTCCGCCCTGCGCACCGCGCTGAACGGCGGACCGGACTTCTGGCCGTACATGCCGGTACTGGACGCGCTGCGCACCTGGCACGAGTACAGCGGCGACGACCGGATCGTCCCGGCCCTGCGAGGATGGCTGAAATACCTCGATGGGCAACCGGCCACCCTGTTCGGCCGGGGCTGGGGCTCCGCCCGTTGCGGCGACACCATCGACACGGCCTACTGGCTGTACAACCGCACCGGCGACTCCTGGCTGCTGGACCTGGTCCACAAGATGCACGCCAACAGCGCCGACTACACCACCGCGATACCCACCTGGCACAACGTCAACCTGGCCCAGGGCTTCCGCGAACCGGCCCAGTACGGCGTTCTGGCCGGCGGCTCGGCCCTCCGCGACGCCACCTACCGCGTCTACGACACCGTGATGCGCCGGTACGGGCAGTTCCCCGGCGGCGGCTTCGCCGGGGACGAGAACGCCCGCGACGGGTACCACGATCCCCGCCAGGGCTTCGAGACCTGCGGCATCGTCGAGTACATGCACAGCCATCAGATGCTCACCCGCATCACCGGCGACGCGGTGTGGGCCGACCGCTGCGAGGAGCTGGCGCTGAACATGCTGCCGGCCGCCCTCGACCCGCTGCAGAAGGGCATCCACTACATCACCTCCGCCAACGGCATCCAGCTCGACAACGTCCCCAAGTCACATGGCCAGTTCGACAACCGCTTCGCCATGCAGGCGTACATGCCCGGCGTCCACCAGTACCGCTGCTGCCCGCACAACTACGGCATGGGCTGGCCCTACTACGCCGAGGAACTCTGGCTGGCCAGCGCCGACGGCGGCCTGTGCGCCTCGCTGTACGCGGAGTCCTCGGTGCGCGCCGACGTCGGCGACGGCGTCACGGTCACCATCGCCGAGCGCACCGACTACCCGTTCGGCGAGACCGTCGCCTTCGCCCTGTCCACACCCCGGACGGTGCGTTTCCCGCTGTACCTGCGCGTGCCGGGCTGGTGCCGGGCCCCCTCGGTGCTGGTGAACGGCCGATCCGTGCGGGCCCGCGGCAGCGGCGGGTACCTGGTGCTGGACCGCCCCTGGCAGCACCGCGACACCGTGGAGCTGCGCCTGCCCATGCGCACCACCGTGCGCACCTGGGGCGCGAACCGCGACTCGGTCTCCGTCGACCACGGTCCGCTGACCTACTCCCTGCGGATCGAGGAAGCGTGGACGCGGTTCGCCGGTACCGCGGACTGGCCCGAGTACGAGGTGCGCCCGGCCTCGCCGTGGAACTACGCCCTGGTACTGGACGAGAAGGACCCCACCCGCTCCTTCACTCCGGAGCGCACCCGCGCCCGTGCCGCCAACCCGTTCACCCACACCGGCACGCCCGTGCGCATCAAGGCCAGGGCACGCCGCATCCCCACCTGGCAGGCCGACGAGCAGAACGTGGCGGCACCGCTCCAGCAGAGCCCGGCGCGCACCACCGAGCCGGTCGAGCACATCACGCTGATCCCGTCCGCTGCCGCACGGCTGCGTATCACCGCCTTTCCCACGGCGGGACCGGGGCGGCGGGCAAGTGAGTGGGTCGCGTGCACCGCGTCCTTCAGCGGCGTGGACAGCCCCCAGGCCCTGGTCATCAACGCCACGGCCGAGCCGGAGGACTCCTTCGACCAGTCCATTCCCCGTTTCACCTGGTGGGACCGGACCGGTACGGAGGAGTGGGTGCAGTACGAGTACGCCGAGCCGGTCCGCACGAGCGGGGTGTCGGTGTACTGGTACGACGACACCGGCCACGGTGCCTGCCGGGTACCGCAGTCCTGGCAGCTGGAGTACCGGTCCCCCGCGGGTGCCTGGCAGCCGGTGAGCGGCGCTCCGGCGTACGGGACAGCCACCGACACGTTCAACCGCGTCTCCTTCGAGCCGGTGACCGCCACCGCCCTGCGCCTGCGAGTGCGGCTGCGGTCCGGCGTCTCCGGCGGCGTACTGGCCTGGCGGGTCCGGCTTTCGTGAGGCCTCGGCCCGGGCGGTGACAGCGGGGTGTCCGGGGTGACCGGGAGCATCTCGCTCCAGCGCCGACGGGGGTGTCGACGCGGACAGGGTGGCGAACCGGAACCGATCTGCTTCCGGGACGCGCTCACGGCCCTCGCGGGCGGCGTCGCGTCGGGACCCTCGGTCCCGGCTCCGTGATCGCCACGACGTGCTCCGCACGGGCTGCCCGTGAACGCCTTTGGACGACGACGTGCGACGTTTCACCCGTTTGACGCAGCTCTGGAGGTGATCCCGCCTGCCGTGAGGTTCAGTGTGGAGTCAGCCCCGGCTCCACCATCCGGGGGAACACCGAAGGGCAATGGCATGGGGCAGGACCAGACACGCATGTCTCGGCGCGGGCTGCTCAGGATGGCAGGCGCGACGGGCCTCGGTGCGATGGCGGCCGGGCACGTCCCCAAAGAGGACGGCAACCCGAGCACCGCGGTGCCACCGGCGCCCACCACTGCCCACCTCACGCCGACCACGAAGCTCAAGGGCACGTTGTCGATTCTCCAACTGAGCCATTACGTGCCTCGCTACGACAGATGGTTCGACGCCTGCGCGAAGGAGTGGGGAAGACGTGTGGGCGTGGACGTCTCAGTCGACCACGTCGCCCCGGAGAGACTGGTTGCGCGCACGACGGCCGAGATCGCGGCGGGCTCCGGCCACGACCTCATCGAATGGATAAGCCCTCCCTCCCAACTGGAGCCGGACGTCGTCGACCTCTCCGACCTCCACGACGAGGCGGTCAAGCGCTTCGGCCTCGAGCAGCCCTTCTGCAAGAAGGCCAGTTACAACCCCTCCTCCAACAAGTACTACGGCTACGGCCACGCCTGGGTGCCCGACCCGGGCAACTACCGCAAGAGCCTGTGGAGCCAGGTGGGGATGGGCGAGGGTCCGTCGACCTGGGAGGAACTGCTCGAGGGGGGCAAGGCGGTCAAGCGGAAGTCCAACATCCCCCTGGGCCTCGGCATGTCGGACGAGCTCGACTCCAACATGGCCGCCCTGGCACTCCTCTGGTCGTACGGCGCATCGGTGCAGAACGAGCTCGAGCAGGTGGTGCTCAACTCTCCGGAGACGATCGCCGCCGTCACGTACATGGCCCGGCTCTACAAGGAGACGATGACCCCGGAGGTGTTTTCCTGGAACTCGGCTTCCAACAACAAGGGACTCATCGCCGGGCGCCTGTCCTACATCCTCAACGCGGTCTCCGCCTACCGCACCGCGCAATCCGACGCCCCCGAGATCGCGAACGACATCTTCTTCACACCCGCGCTCAGGGGCCCGACAGGTCTCGGTATCGCCTGCCAGCACGCCGTGTTCGTCTACGTCGTCCCCCGGTTCTCGAAGAACGTCGACGCCGCCAAGGAGTTCCTCCTCAACCTGTCGGCCAACGACGCGGTCGGCACGTACCAGTCGGAGCTGTACAACTTCCCCGCCTTCCCCGCCGAAGTGCCGCAGCTCGACCAATGGATGTCCACGGATCCGTTCGGGTCACGACCGTCCGGCAAACTCGAACTGCTGCGGGGCTCGGCGACGTGGACGGCGGACATCGGCTACCCGGGGCCGCCCAACCCGGCCGTCGGCGAGGTGGTCACCAGCTTCGTCCTGCCGCACATGATGGCCCGCGTGGCCCAGGGCAAGCAGTCGCCCACGGAGTCAGTGGCCCAGGCGGAGGCGGAGGCGAAGTCGATCTTCGACAAGTGGCGGGCCC
>NZ_JUJA01000036.1:25434-30224 GCF_001906585.1 Streptomyces kebangsaanensis
GCCGGTATCCCGGACAAGAGTGTCCCTACAGATTGGAGCCGCCGTGCGCTGTCGCCCGTCTCTCATCCTCCTGTGCGCACTGATGCTGGGGACGACCGCCATCGGCTCCACGAGAAGCGCCGGTAGCAGTCCAAGTCCCCCACCGAGGCTCGCCGATCCCGCGGCAACGGCCAAACCGCTTCTGGTGCGGTTCTTCACGCTCCTTCAGCGAAGGGACACTGCCGGCCTCGACCGATTCCTGTCCCCCGCCTTCCAGGTGGAACGACCGGACGGGACCGGCAGCTCCAAGGCGGCGTATCTGGCCGATTACCCGGCGGTCGGGAGTTTCGACATCAGTCGAGTGTCCGCCACCCAGGCCGACTCCGTGCTCGTGGTCCGGTACCTGGTCACCGCGGAAGGTCTTGTCCGCGGCAAGCCCTACACTCCGGGTCCCGCTCCGCGACTGTCAGCCTTCTCGTGGAACGGGAGCCGCTGGCAACTCGCCGCCCACGCGAACTTCAACCCGCTCACTGGCTGATCGCGTGTCGGCGGATGCCGCCTGCCGGCGGTCCCGTGCCGTGGAGATCGGCCAGATCACCCGTCGGCTTCGGAGGTCGTCGGGGTAGACGACGGACCACTGGCCGCCGATGAACTGCTCGACGACTCCGCGGGCACCGGTGTTCTGCCCACTGGCATCGAACCGGACGTAGTCCCACGGCTCCATGATCAGCTCCCGGCCCGACAGGGTGACGGTGCGCAGCGCTGAGTGGATCTTCTCCGGATCGGTGGAACGCGCGTTGTCGATGGCCACGGCCAGAGTCATCACGGCGGTGAAGGTGCGCGCGGAGTTCTCGGTCATGGGCGCGCCGAACGTCGCCGCGAACTTCTGGGCGACCTTCTTGGCCGTCGGGTTGCGGTCGGCCAACTGGGCCGACCAGGCGGTGCGGCGGAGGAAGCCCCGGGCGTCGGCCGCCCGAGCCGCACCGGCCACGAACTCGGGATCGGAAAAGCCGCCGCCGTAGCCGAGCACCGCCGGCGGCAGGTAGCCGACCCGGGTGAACGCCTTCTGCAGCAGTAGTGCGTCGGTGGTGTAGGAGAGGACGAAGAGCACGTCCGGTTTCTTGGCGCGGACCTCTTGCACATAAGGCACCAGGTCGGTGGAGTCCGCGTCGTAGCCGACGTCGGCCGCGATGGTCAGGCCGTGTTGCCGTGCGAGCTGTCGGGTGACCGCGGCGCCGTCGTCGCCGTACTGGTTGTTGATGTGCAGGATTCCGACGGACGAGATCGGCACGCCGGCGGCCTTGCGGTCCTCGATCAGGGAGAAGAAGGTCCGGCCGTAGGTCAGGTCGCTGGGGCCGGTACGGAAGAAGTAACGAAGGCCGCGTTCGGTCAGCGCGGTCGAGGAGGAGTCACCGTTGACGAAGGGAATCCTGAGCTGCTCGGCGCGTTCACTGGCGGTCCTGGTGACGGCCGAGTGGTAGGCGCCCGTCAGGGCGACCGCCCCTTGGTCGGTCACCAGCCGCTGCACTTCCCTCGCCCCCGTCCGCGGGTCGCCCTTGGTGTCGGCGTGGACGAGCGCGAGCTCGGCTCCTCCCAAGCCCGGCAGGCCGGACTTGCCGGCCAAGGGGAGCGCCAATTCGGGGAACCTTCCGTTGATGATGTCCGCGGCGAGCTGTGCGCCGTTGCGCGCGTCCGTGCCCGCGGAGGCATCGGGGCCCGAGGTCGGCTCAAGGATTCCGACCTTCACCTGCTCGACCCTCGTTTCCGTGCTGCGGTCGGCATGAGCCACCGCAAGCAGCAGGAAGGGGGCGAAAGCCAGCAAGAGGGCCGAACCCCGCAGCGCGCTGCGCATGACACTCTCCTCTCGGACCACGCGGTCGACGCGAACGGCGACCAGCCGCCGGGGGATACGGACTCCATGCTGGTGCCGCCCCGCCGGTGCCGCCACGGGACGGCACCGACCGGGTTACGTCGGTCCTGAGCCGCTCCGGCCACCCGTCTCGCCCTTCGGGCAAACGGTCCGCCACGGTGATGCGACGGCATCGCGGCTTCGTCGCTCGTATCCACGCGGCGCGGTGTCGAGGGAGTACTCACACGCACTCCTACGGAGCCAAGCACCCCGAAAACCGTCGGCCCGAAATGCGACGTGTCTCAGCTGGACGCACCTGAACGCACCCTCGGAGTCGCGGTCGGGCCCACGCGTCGGGCTCGCAGTACACGGCGCGCTCGTGCCGCGGGAAGCAGTACACCGGCACCGGCGCGCCCGGGGACACCGCGGATTCCCGGGGCATGCCGACCGTCCAGCGGCCGCGCTCCCCGGTACGGGCGGTCATTGTCCGGGGCCGTCCGCGACGAGGCGTCGCAGTGCGGGGAGCAGCGTGTCGAGGTCCTGGCCGGTTCGGAAGGCGACGACGGTGGTGCCGCGGTCGTCGGACCCCGTGCGGGAACCCGGTGCCGCGAAGAGGGCGAGTACGTCGTGCATCGCTTCGTCCACTTCCCGGCCCGGGTCGGGTGATTCCCCTCGGAGCCACCGGCGCAGCACGTGGTTGTGGGCTGCGACCACGGCTGCCGCCATGAGCTCGGCCCTCAGAGATGCCGACTCGGTCGGGTCGCCCATCCAGCTGGAGATGAATTCACGGAACAGCCGCTGGTAACGGGCGACGCTGGCGATCTCCCGGTCGCGGAGCGCGGCGACCTTGCTGGTGAGCCGGTACCGCCGACGGGCGAGGTCGCCTTCGGCGAGGTAGTGCATCAGTACCAGGCGGACCGCGTCGGAGACGGCGGCCAGGGCGGTGTCGTGGCTGGAGGTGGCCAGTCGGTCCTTGATCTGCTCGAGCAGCCGGTCGTGGTCGGGGAAGATGACGTCTTCCTTGGACCGGTAGTGCCGGAAGAAGGTGGTGCGGCCCACCCCGGCCCGTTCGGCGATGTCGTCGACGGTCGTCTGCTCGTACCCGCGCTCGTCGAACAGGGTGAAAGCGGCTTCTGCGAGTCGGGTTCGCGCGGCTGGCTTGCTCATGATCGCCCATCCTCCCCGTCTCGGCCTCCGGGAGCCACTTGCCCACGGGAATGGTACTGAGTACCGTTCATAAGAGATTGAGTACCGGAGAGGGTCGACGTGGGTTCCTCGGCGCGACCGGGCCTGCGCGACGCCTGAGGCGTGGACGTCCCCCACGACACCTTCTGAATCGATGAGCCCGGGGTGGAGCGACCAGTGAACGAGATCGACATCCGCACGACCGCGGGCAAGCTCGCGGATCTGCAGCGCCGCATCCAGGAGGCGACGCACGCCGGCTCGG
Source organism: Streptomyces kebangsaanensis (assembly GCF_001906585.1). GTDB lineage: Bacteria > Actinomycetota > Actinomycetes > Streptomycetales > Streptomycetaceae > Streptomyces > Streptomyces kebangsaanensis. The sequence continues at coordinate 28,710 of NZ_JUJA01000036.1, forward strand.
AGCGCGCGGTGGAGAAGCAGCACGCCCGGGGCAAGCTGACCGCCCGCGAGCGGATCGCGCTGCTGCTGGACGCGGACTCCTTCGTGGAGCTGGACGAGTTCGCCCGGCACCGCTCCACCCACTTCGGGCTGGAGGCCAACCGCCCCTACGGCGACGGCGTGGTCACCGGCTACGGCACCGTCGACGGCCGCCCGGTGGCGGTCTTCTCGCAGGACTTCACCGTCTTCGGCGGCGCGCTGGGCGAGGTGTACGGGCAGAAGATCGTCAAGGTGATGGACTTCGCCCTGAAGACCGGCTGCCCCGTCATCGGCATCAACGACTCCGGCGGCGCCCGCATCCAGGAGGGCGTCGCCTCGCTCGGCGCCTACGGGGAGATCTTCCGCCGCAACACCCACGCCTCCGGCGTCATCCCGCAGATCTCCCTGGTGCTCGGCCCGTGCGCGGGCGGCGCGGTCTACTCCCCCGCCATCACCGACTTCACCGTCATGGTCGATAAGAGCAGCCACATGTTCATCACCGGCCCGGACGTGATCAAGACGGTCACCGGCGAGGACGTCGGCTTCGAGGAGCTGGGCGGGGCCCGCACCCACAACACCGCCTCCGGGGTGGCCCACCACCTGGCCGCCGACGAGAAGGACGCCATCGAGTACGTCCAGCAGCTGCTGTCCTACCTGCCCTCCAACAACCTCGCCGAGCCCCCGGCGTTCCCGGAGCAGGCCGACCCGGCCCTCACCGCCGGGGACCGCGAGCTCGACGCGATCGTCCCGGACAGCGCCAACCAGCCCTACGACATGCACACCGTCATCGAGCACGTCCTCGACGACGGCGAGTTCCTCGAGACGCAGCCGCTGTTCGCGCCGAACATCCTCACCGGCTTCGGCCGCGTCGAGGGCCGCCCGGTCGGCATCGTCGCCAACCAGCCGCTGCAGTTCGCCGGCTGCCTGGACATCGACGCCTCCGAGAAGGCCGCCCGGTTCGTGCGCACCTGCGACGCCTTCAACCTGCCCGTGCTCACCTTCGTGGACGTGCCCGGCTTCCTGCCCGGGGTGGACCAGGAGCACACCGGCATCATCCGCCGCGGCGCCAAGCTGATCTACGCCTACGCCGAGGCCACCGTCCCGCTGATCACCGTGATCACCCGCAAGGCGTTCGGCGGCGCCTACGACGTGATGGGCTCCAAGCACCTGGGCGCCGACCTGAACCTGGCCTGGCCCACCGCGCAGATCGCCGTGATGGGCGCCCAGGGCGCGGTCAACATCCTGCACCGGCGCACCCTCGCCGAGGCCGCCGACGACGCCGAGGCCACCCGCGCCCGGCTGATCCAGGAGTACGAGGACACCCTCCTCAACCCCTACGTCGCCGCCGAGCGCGGCTACGTCGACGCCGTGATCATGCCCTCCCACACCCGCTCCCACCTCGTGCGCGGCCTGCGCCAGCTGCGCACCAAACGGGAGAGCCTGCCGCCCAAGAAGCACGGCAACATCCCCCTGTGAAGGAGCCCCCGTGATCAAGGTC
>NZ_JUJA01000037.1:0-18316 GCF_001906585.1 Streptomyces kebangsaanensis
CCAGCCAGCCCCAGCCGTAGGCGGCCTCGAAGGCCACCGGGGCACCGATCGGAAGATCCCCGATCACGGAGAGCACCGGCTTGACCCCGTTGAGCACGTTCCGGTTCATCCGCACCGCACCGTCATGATCGACGACCGCGATCTGCGACCGCTTGCGGTGCATGTCGATACCGACGTAGACAGACATTGAGGGCCTCCTTCCTGAGCTCGCACATACCCGGACGATAGGAACCGCCGGGCTGAGCAGGGAAGGGGGCCCGGCCCTCATAGGATCAGGTCATAGAGCGAGCCGTCGACCGGGCGCCGACCCGTGGGAATGCCGGCGTCGTCCACCGGCAGGTACACGGCACCGGGCACCTGACAATGCGCTGTGTCGATCGTCGGCATCCCCACGCTCAGATAGGGGTGCGCCCCGGTGGCATAAGGACAAGCCGTCCCGCTCCGGTTGGTCACCGTCGTACGCACCGTGAGTCCCTCCGCGTCCAGGGTGTACTCCAGATGGCAGTCCAGCACCCAGTCCCATCCCGGGCAGGCATGAAGCACATATCCGAACGCCGCCAAGTTGGGGGCGCCCCCCCAGGTACCGCCACGGTGCCCACCGGGTCAGACCATGGATGGCACCCAGCTTCTCCGGCTCGCTGAGGTCGAGCTGGAGTCCCTTGCCCGCCCAGGTGTACCGTCCCCCGCGAATCCGGTTCGGCCAGGGGATCATGGAGTGGCCGCGAGCGCCCGTGCACGCCTCCTCCGGCCCGTATCCGTCGAGGGTCCTGCGTCCATCCACGGTGTAGGACCGCAGGCCCGCGCCGACCTCCGTGATCACCACAAGCTGCTCGCCATGACGAATCTCGTACTGGGTGCCCGACGGAGCGGCCATGCTCGCTCTCCGTATCGTCTGGGTGTCGTCTGGCTCACCGCTTTCGGCGATGCGGTGTCAGCAGCTGGTCCGGGGCTCTCCTCGCCGTCTTCGGTTCATCGTGCGCCGAGCACTCCCACCGTCTTATTCTCCGCCGCATCCACGTAGCCCGCTCTCCGTGGCGCCGGTTGCACCTGCCAGCCGTTCAGTCCCCCTCCGATTGGATCCCCTCGGAACGCCGACTACCCGTCGTCGTGATTTCCTGCAAGTCAGGGAACATCTGGCCGCTGAGCACAGTGTGTTAAGCGCGCGTGGGTGAGCAGCGAATCGAGGAAAAATGACCACGTACAAGGTGGGGTACATCATTGGAAGCCTTGCCAGCCAGTCGATCAACCGGACACTCTCCAAGGCGCTGATCAGGCTGGCTCCGCCTGAACTGGAGTTTGAAGAGATCCCGATCAAGGATCTTCCGCTCTACAGCTATGACTACGACAGCGAATATCCCCCCGAAGGCAGGGCACTCAAGGCGGCCATCGCCGCCGCCGACGCCATCCTGTTCGTGACTCCGGAATACAATCGCTCGATCCCCGGAGCGCTCAAGAACGCCATCGACTGGGCCAGTCGCCCCTGGGGGGACAATTCGTTCACGCACAAACCGTCTGCCGTCATCGGCGCCTCGCCGGGTTCCATCGGAACGGCCGTGGCCCAGCAGAGCCTGCGCAGCGTCCTCAGCTACTGCAACTCTCCGCAGATGAACGCCCCGGAGGCGTACATCAGATTCAGCCCTGAAGTTTTCAAAAACGACGGTGAAGTCACTGACAGCGGTACGGAGGAATTCCTCCGGAGGTTCATGGAAGAGTACCGGGATCACATCGTCCGAGCGCTCACCGTGCTGCCGCCCAGAACCTGACACCCCTCACTACCCCCGCGCCGCAGGAGAACGGATATGACAGGACCCCTCGCCGTCCTCTTCGACATCGACGAGACCCTGGTCCACACCGGAGGCGCGGGAGCACGCAGTTGGGCCTGGGCGTTCGATCAACTGCACGGCGTACCCGCCGACATCGGCAAGCACACGTCGGCGGGCGAAACCGACCCGCAGGTCGGACGGGAAACATTCCGTGCGGTGCTGGGTCGTGAGCCCAGTCACAACGAAATGATGCGGCTCTACAGCGCCTACCTGTGGCACCTGTCCGAGGAAATCTGGTCGTCCAGGACCTATCGCGTCCTGGACGGCGCAGAGGACACCTTGCGCCGGCTTGGACGAGCAGGCGCCATTCTGGGCGTGGTGTCCGGCGCCATGGAAGGTGCGGCAAGACTCAAAATGGAACCGGGCAAGCTGGGCCGCTACTTCGTCTTCGGCGCCTACGGATCGGACTCCCCGGACCGGGAAGAGGTGACACGCCTGGCCGTCGCCAAGGCGGCACGCCTTCATGGACGCGCCCTCGCCAGAACCGAGGTGTACGTCGTCGGCGACACTCCACGCGACATCGAGGCCGCGCACGCGGCGGACGCCACCGCCGTCGGAGTCGCCAGCGGCCACTACACCACACAGCAACTGCGCGCCGCGCAAGCCGACCACGTGCTGAGGTCACTGAAAGAGCCATTCCCCGGCCTGTGACCCGTGCCATCCGGATCACTGAACCATGGCCACCGCCATCGGGTTGGGTCTGTCCCGCTCGGAAATACGGTTGGGTGCGGTTCCTTTCGAGTGACGGCCGCGATCAAGTAGTGAGGTCATGGTTCCGCTGGTGAGTGCGTCAGGCGTCATGCCGAAAAACCATGCAGCGGGGAACCGGGCCGCGTCGGGATACTGAGCCGGTGAGCAACACCACGGCTGAGTACGAAGCGGATACCGAACAGTTGAAGCGAAGGGTCTACCTCGGCCTGCGCGAGGACAACCTCGACCCACAGCAAGTCGTCACCCTCGCCTGCGAACTGCTCGACTGGTTCCACTGCACCGACGCCATCCTGGAGGTCGTCGAACGGAATCCGGCCGAGGTGCCGCAGGCGGAGATGACAGCCCTGGCCTGGCGCATCCTGGACGACGTGGGTTTCGAGCCGGGCTTCGACCTCGCTCCCGAGCGTTTGGAGACGTTGCGCGACGCGCTGCGGATCATAGCCCGCGACCTGCCCACGCGTGGGATCGAGGGCGAACCGGAGATCGAGGTCTTGGAGGACTGGTTCCCGGCGGGAGCCGGTGTCCGCCTTGCCGACGGTGGAAGGCTCAACCGGGGTGGCCACATCCTGCCGAGCATGTGCGACGACCCGACCATGGCACTGACCAGCCTGACGATCATGATCCAGGAGAGCCTGCTCGAACAGACCTGGCAGGTCTGGCCGGTGTGCCCCCGGCATGCCCTCGGCGTCCACGGCTCGGAGCGGGAGCGCGAAGTTGTGTGGTGGTGCGCGGGCGATGGCGGGCACATGCTGGCGCCGGTCGGCGAACTCGCGCGCGCTCTCGGCCGCCGTCGCCCCAAGTAGGGCTGGCGGTGGGGTGCAGTTCGTTTCGAACGACCGCCGGGATCAGGCGGTGGGTGCGTAGTTCCGCTGGCCGGGTGCGGGGTAGAGGCGTTCGTGTTCGCGGGCGGCGTGGTAGCGCCAGTAGCGGTCGAGGTCTCCGTTGGCAAGGACGGCACGCAGTCGCAGTACGGCTTCCGCTCCGTGAAGGCTCCAGCGGGCGCCGGTGATGTCGAGGCGGTCGGCGATCAGGTGGCGGCAGGCGCCCTCAACCGCGCCGGTGGCGATCGGCCAGCCGTTTTCCAGCGCCGTGTCGTAGCGGAGCTGATCGAGGTGGCCGGTCAGGTAGCGGTCGCAGGTGTCGACAGCCTCGCGCCGGGCAGCCGGCAGGTGTTCCCGCTCAGCCTGGCTGGTCATTTCGGCGGCGGTGTGGGCAGCCTGACCTGCGAGGATCGCGGTAAGACGGTCGGCGGCCCATGCTTCGGCTTCGGTGGTGCCGGGTTTGTGGAAGGCGTGGGCGGCGGCCCAGACGTACTCGGCGACGTGCACGAAGTCCAGCAGGACGTGGACTGTGACGCCGCGGCGGCCGGTCTCGGCACTGATCAGGTCGAGCTGGTGGCGGGCGCCGTCGACCAGCACGACCCACCGCCGCGATGCCTCGGCCAACCGAGCCCCACGGAACGAATTCTCAGCGCGGTGTCGTCGCGGTCCTGCGAGGACAGCGCCACGGTTGTAGCACCGGGCCGAGGAAACCGCCGCTGGCCCCCGCCAGCGCCGAATACAGCCTTGGTGCAGCCCGGTCAGGACAGTCTTTTGCGGCCTGCCGTCGCCTCTCGAAGCAGTGCCGAGGGACTCATCGTCGTACAAGCGCGACATGCGAGCAGCGCTCATCACCACGAATCACTTCGATCCAGGATCCGGACCATACCCGGACCAGTCGTCCGCAGCTTGTCGCGATCGGAGCTGTTTTCGCTGGTCAAGCTACATCTGAGCCGTGTACCACCAGCAGACGAAGAACCTGCTGGTGACACTCAGCCGCAGTGTTGAGACGCAGCACTGCGCGCATCGAACCAAGAAGATCGGCGCTTACCAGCCGGCAACTACGGCACTCAAAACTTGTTGACTCTCCACAACAGGGCACGGCGAGCGCCACGTTCACGCGCCGGCGGGCGGCGCAACCGTCCGCCAGGTCAGCACTCGTCCGGCCGCCACCGAACCTGCAAAGACCGCCGCGTGCGACAGAGCTGCGAAAAGAGCGCCCCAACCGTACCTGACGGGGTGTCAACAAAGTCAGCATCAGGTCAGCAAAAGTACTGCCACAGCTGCTCACAGACGGCCACACCATGGAATCGCCCGCCACCCCCACTGAGGTCCGCAGCCCGCTCAGCCGTCCTCCCACGAGTGATCGAAAAGTGGGAGACAGTACCCAACCGCCTCCCGCCCGCCAGCCGCCGACGCTCAGACGTTTCCGCACCCATGAGGGCCGGGCCTGTCAAGGGGCGTGGAGGGTCCTCGCCTGCGGCTTTCCGGTGGGTTGCCGGGCGTTTTCCTCGTGGATCTCCCTCGTGTCTGTCTGCGGGACCGCCGCGTGGGAGGGGTCCAGTTGGAGCGCCCGGAGCCCCGCGAGGGACGAGCGGGGCGAGGACGAACGAGCTGGAGGCCGACGAGCGGCGGTCGACCATGGATGCCGAGGAAGCGTCACGGATGTTCACCGATGCGGTCGTTGACATCCCCAGCACCAGCTGGTCGGCGGAGTGGTCTCACAAGCACCCATTCGGCGCCTGACCGTGCGGCCGGCGCCATGACCGTGGTGCGGGGATCCGGGCTGCTCAATCAGGTCATCGAGCGCGGCCGGGAGGCCGTCTCATGCGAAAACACGAGCGCACCCGGGGTCTGCGACCGCCCCTGGCGGTTGTCGTCGGCTGCTGTCATCGGCGCTCCTGGGCGGATTCGACCTCGCGCAGCAGGTGGTAGGCGCGCGCCAGCAGGCGGCGGGCCACCGCAGTGGTGGCGATCTTCTTGCCGCGGCGGTGGGCGAGGCGCTGGTAGGCAGCGGCGAACTCCGGCGACCGCTTCGCACTCTGCGCGGCCTCGCACAAGATCCACCGCAGCCAGGGCGAGCCCTGCTTGGAAATGTGCCCGTGCCGCACGGTCAGGTCCGAGCCGCGGACGGTGGGGGTGAGCCCCGCCCAGGCGGCGAGCTTGCGCGCGGAGGGGAAGCGGGTGACGTCACCGACCTCGGCCACGATCACCGAGGCGGTGAGCGTGCCCACCCCGGGCAGCCGGGTGAGCGCGGCGACCCGGGGATCGCCCCGCGCGGTGGCGAGCACCTGCGTATCCAGCGCGTCAATCGGCTCCTTGAGGGCGTCCATCAGGCCCAGGAGGTCGTCGACCACGCGGCGTGAGGCGTCCGGCAGGTCCAGGCCCGCCAGCCAGACCCGGCCCGGGGCGGTGAAACAGCCGCCGGCGCGGTCGCAGCCGTAGTCCGCCAGGACGGCGTGGACGCGGTTGCGCAGCATGGTCCGCAGGCGCACCAGCTGGCACCGGTGTCGCACCAGGGTCCGCTGCTGGCGCACATCCACCGGGGCGATCCAGGCCTCGGGGAGCAGATCGGCCCGCAGCAGCTGGGCCAAGATCGCCGCGTCCACCTTGTCGTTCTTCAGTCGCGCGGAGGCGATCGCCTTGCACCGCAAAGGGTGCACCAGGTGCGGTTCGAAGCCGTAGTCCTCCAGCAGCTGAACCAGCCAGCCCCAGCCGTAGGCGGCCTCGAAGGCCACCGGGGCACCGATCGGCAGATCCCCGATGACCCCGAGCACCGGCCTGACCCCGTTGGGCACGTTCCGGTTGACCTGCACCGCACCGTCATGGTCGACCACGGCGATCTGCGACCGCTTGCGGTGCACGTCGATACCGACGTAGACAGACATCGAGGGCCTCCTTCCTGAGCCCGTTTCATACCCGGACGGTAGGCATCGCCGGGCTGAGCAGGGAAGGGGGCCCGGCCCTCATAGGATCAGGTCAGCGCACCCTTCCTCGTGGTTTCAGCGGGACCGGCGGGAGCTCCGGAGCAGGCAGCGGAGCCCCGTCGTACCCCTTCACCTCCCCGAACCGCGACCCTTCCATCCAGTCCCGGCGGGCCTGTACGATCTCCTCCTGAGACCGGCAGATCCAGTTCCAGAACATGATCAGTTCCTCCTCGAACGGCTCGCCGCCCAGGAGCATCAGGCCCGCGTCCGACTCGGCGCGCAGGGGGAGTTCGGTGCGGCCGCAGCCGAGGTAGAGCATCGAGCCGGGCAGGACGGGGACGCCGTCGACGTGGGCCTCGCCGGACATGGAGAGCACGGCGTACTCGAAGTCCGGGTTCAGAGGGAGGCGTACGTCCGTGCCACGGGTCAGGGCCAGGTCCGCGCCGGTGATCGGGGTGTACGCCGTTCCCGGTGAGGTCGCGCCGTCGAGGTCGCCCAGGAGCAGGGTGGCCGTCAGACCCGGTGCCGTGACCGTGGGCAGTTCGGCATGGTGTTCGAAGTGCGGGTCGGTGTGGCGGTGGGCGTCCGGAAGGGCGACCCACAACTGGGCGCCGTGCAGGAAGCGGGCGTGGGACCTGGGGCTCTCCTCGGAGTGGCTGATGGCCCGACCGGAGGTCATCAGGCCCAGTTCGCCCGGGCGGATCAGCTGCCGGCTGCCGGTCGAGTCGCGGTGCAGCACCTCGCCCTCGTGCAGCCAGCTCACCGTCTGCAGGCCCATGTGCGGGTGCGGGGGCACCTGCATGCCGGGCTCGTCGGCGATGTCGTCGGGGCCGTAGTGATCGACGAAGCACCAGGCGCCCACCATGCGTCGCCCCAGGTTCGGCAGCAGCCGGCGCACTTCGGTGGACTCGCCGAGCTTGACGTGCCGGGGGCCGAGGAGTTCGCGCACGGGCTCCGCCACCACGAAGCCGCGGCCGCCGCACACCGTGGGAGCCGCCTCGCGATCAAGATTGCTCATGCCGTCCAACCTAGTCCCCTCCGGTTCCATGGGGCCGTTCCGACGGAACCCCGAAAGTAGTGGAATATTAAACCAACGGGGTCCGTTGTCGGGCGGGAAGGAGCTGGACGGAAAGGAACGGAAAGGGGGCCGCGAGTGGAGACGGCCGAGACGTACTACGAGCACGGAACCCCGGCCGAGCGCTGGGACCGCGCCCGGATGTTCTTCGACGCCCGGGACTACGCCGGTGCGGCGCGGGTGCTGGCGGGGCTGGTCGAGGAGGTGCCGGAGCAGACCGGGCCCCGGCTGCTGCTGGCGCGCGCCTACTACCACTCGGCTCAACTGCGTCGTGCCGAGGCAGAGTTGCGCGTCATCGTCGAGCGCGACCCGGTGGAGCACTACGCCCGGCTGATGCTGGGCCGGACCCTGGAGCGCCAGGGGCGCCACGCGGAGGCCGGGACGCAGCTGCGCATCGCCTCCGCCCTCGCCGGCGACTTCGGGAACGCGTGAGCGGAACGGGTCGTCAGAGCGGCGTCGCGGTGTGGAGGATCAGGAACAGGGTGACCGCCGAGTTCGCCGAGGACATCGCCGAGGCCACCGCGCCCGCGGCGGCGCCCCACACCGCGGCGCCGACCGCGGTGAAGACCGGCGGCCAGCGGCGGCCGGCGGGGGCCGGTGCCAGCAGGGCGGCGACCCGGCGCGGCACCGGCCCGGTGGCGGCCAGCGCGGCGAGGGTGGGCGTGGGCGCGGCGGACGACAGCAGGGCCGCCTTGCCGATCGCCCGCGCGACCACGCGCCGGTCGCCGACCGCGCGGGCCGCCTCCTCGTCGGCCCAGCGCTCGGCGGTGTAGACGACGGCGGAGCGCAGCGGCCGCAGGAAGGGGTTGGCGCGGGCCGCCAGGTGGACGGCGAGCAGGTGGCGGTGGTGGCGGGCCGCCAGATGGGCGCGTTCGTGCGCGAACAGGGCGCGCCGTTCGGCCGGGGCGAGGCCGCCGAGCAGTGCGGTGGTGACGACGATCCTGCCGGGGGTGCCGGGCAGGGCGTAGGCGTACGGCGTGGCGTCGGGCAGGACGGCGACCGGGGCGCCGCGCAGTCCGGTCAGGGCCCGCCGGGCGCGCCGGGTCACCCGCCCATGGCGCCACAGGGTGCGCCCGCATGCCGCCGCGACCAGTCCCAGGGCGGGGATCGCCGCACGGCCCGCGACCCCGTCGCGCGGGACGGCGGCCCTGACCTCGGGGCCGGCCCAGCCGTCCGGAAGCGGGTTGCCCGGCAGCTGCGCGGTGCCGACGACCACGAGCAGGGCGAGACACAGCGTGCTGCATCCGGCCATGACGGCGGCCACCCAGGTCAGCAACCGGGTCGCGGTACGCGGGTGGAGGTGCAGTTCGGCCAGGCGCGCCACCGGCCAGGCGGACAGCGGCAGCACCAGCGGCAGGAAGACGAAGAGCCCCATGGGGCGTCAGTGTTCCGTACCGCCGTCCGCCGCGGTCGGCTCGGTGTTCCCGCAGCTCGTCCGCTCCGTCGGCCCCTGCGCGTCCGCGGTCTCCAGCAGGGCGCGCAGCACCTGCTCGTCGTCGGGCGGGAGCGCGGTGACGAAGCTGGTCAGGACCGCCTCGCGGTCGCGTTCGCCGTCCAGCAGGCGGCGCATCCGCAGCGCCGCGAGCCGTGCCACGTCGGCGGTCGGCGTCCACACGAAGGAGCGACCCCGGCGCTCGCGGGAGACGACGTCCTTGGCGAGCAGCCGGGTCAGGATGGTGACCACGGTGGTGTAGGCGAGGTCGCCGCCGAGCCGTTCCTGCACCCAGGCCGCGGTGACCGGACCGTCCGCCTCGCGCAGCGCGCCGAGGACCTGGCCCTCCAGCTCGCCCTGCCTGCGCCGGGCCCGCCGGTGTGGCGTGGTCATGTCCGTCCTCCTTCCGGCGTCGGCGTGTCGCACCACGCTACTTCACACCGGGAGCGCCTCCACGGGTGCTTCGCGCCCCTGCCGGGGCCGCCTCGGCCCCGGCAGGGGCGCGGCGCCGTGGCTCCGCCCCTTCTCCCCCGCCGGCGGCGGCACGAGCTTGCGAGGACGGCGGCCGTGTCACGCGGGTCGGGCGCGGGGCCGTGCCGTCCCGGCGCGAGGCCCTCTCCGCGAGCGGGCCCGGACCCGCGCCGCCGCCTGCCGCGGGGGCCGGCCGTCAGCCCCGGTACGCCTCCAGCAGCCGCAGCCACACCTCGCTGATCGTCGGGTACGACGGCACCGCGTGCCACAGCCGCTCGACCGGAACCTGCCCGGCGACGGCGACGGACGCCGAGTGGAGCAGTTCGCCGACGCCGGGGCCGACGAAGGTGACGCCGCGCAGGATCTCCTCGTCGAGGTCGACGACCATGCGGGCGCGGCCGCGGTAGCCGTCGCCGTACAGGGACGCGCCGGCGACCGAGGAGAGGTCGACGTCGACGGCGCGGACGCGGTGGCCGGCCTGTTCGGCCTCGGCGAGGGAGAGGCCGACGGCGGCGGCCTCCGGGTCGGTGAAGACGACCTGGGGGACGGCGTGGTGGTCGGCGGTGGCGGCGTGGGCGCCCCACGGGTCCGTCTCCAGAAGGGGCACCCCCGTCGCGCGGGCCCCTATGGCGTCGCCCGCGATCCGGGCCTGGTACTTGCCCTGGTGGGTGAGCAGGGCGCGGTGGTTGACGTCGCCGCACGCGTACAGCCAGGTGCTGCCCTCGACCCGCAGGGTGTCGTCGACGGAGAGCCAGGAGCCGGGCTCCAGGCCCACGGTCTCCAGGCCGATGTCGTCGGTGCGCGGGGCGCGCCCGGTGGCGAAGAGGATCTCGTCGGCCTCGAAGCGGTCGCCGCCGCCGGTCACGGCCACCACGGTGCCGTTCTCGCGGGTCACCGACTCCACCGAGGTGCCGGTACGGATGTCGGCGCCCGCGTCGGTGAGGGCCTCGGCGACCAGTTCGCCGGCGAAGGGCTCCATGCGGGACAGCAGCCCCTTGCCGCGGACCAGGACGGTGACCCGGGAGCCGAGGGCCTGGAAGGCGGTGGCCATCTCGGTGGCGACGACACCGCCGCCGACCACGATCAGCCGCCCCGGCACCCGCTCGGCGCTGGTGGCCTCGCGGCTGGTCCACGGCCCGACCTCGTCGAGACCGGGCAGGCCGGGCAGTTTGGCGCGGGTGCCGGTGCAGACGGCGACGGCGTGCCGCGCGGTCAGCGTCCGCACCTCCCCGTCGGCGCCGGTGACCGTGACCGTGCGCTTCCCCGCCAGCCGGCCCTGCCCGCGGTACAGGTCGGCGCCGATGCCGTCCAGCCACCGCACCTGCCCGTCGTCGTGCCAGTGGGAGGTGTACTCGTCCCGGCGGGCGAACACCGCGGCGGCGTCCAGGGGTCCCCGCACCGCCTGGCTGAGGCCGGGCAGGCGGCGGGCGTCGGCGCGGGCGATCACCGGGCGCAGCAGGGCCTTGCTGGGCATGCACGCCCAGTACGAGCACTCGCCGCCGACCAGCTCGCTCTCCACGATCGCGGTGGACAGCCCGGCCGCGCGGGTGCGGTCGGCCACGTTCTCGCCCACGGGTCCGGCACCCAGCACCACGACGTCGTACGCGATGGTTTCCGTTTCCGTCATGGGGTCAGTCTGGTGGGTGGTGTGCGCGGTGGCCACACGGGTACGTACGCGGAATACCCACGGGGGCGGCCGTGTTGTGCCGACGGTTCCGCCCCGTACCAGGACCTCCCCCCGGGGCCCGCACCAGGAAGAGGGAACGCGTCATGAGCAGCACCGTGGAGCTCACCAAGGAGAACTTCGACCGGACGGTCACCGAGAACGAGTTCGTCCTCATCGACTTCTGGGCGTCCTGGTGCGGGCCGTGCCGTCAGTTCGCCCCGGTCTACGAGAAGGCGGCCGAGGACAACCCCGACCTGGTGTTCGGCAAGGTGGACACCGAGGCGCAGCCGGAGCTGGCGGCGGCCTTCGGGATCCAGTCCATTCCGACGCTGATGATCGTCCGTGACCAGGTCGCGGTGTTCGCGCAGCCGGGTGCGCTGCCCGAGGCCGCGCTCACGGACGTGATCGGGCAGGCCCGCAGGCTGGACATGGACGAGGTCCGCAAGGCGGTCGCCGAGCAGCAGGAGCAGGGCGGGCAGCAGGGCCGGTGAGGCGGCGGCAGGGTCGCTGAGGCCGCTCAGCTGGACTCCCGGTGGACCACCCGCGCGCCCAGCACCGGGTGTCTCTCGGGCGGGGCGCCGGGGTTCCGTACGGCGCGGTCGACCAGTTCGGCGAGGTCGCGGCCCGAGGGCAGGTCGATGTGGACGGTGCTCAGCCGGGGCCGCAGCAGCCGGCCGAGCATGAGGTCGTCGGCGCCGATCACGGCCGTCTCCTCGGGGATGCGGACGTCCACGTCCTGCAGGGCGCGCATCAGCAGCATCGCGTACTCGTCGTTGTAGGCGAAGACCGCGTCCAGGCCGAGGTCGCGCCAGCGGGCGGCGAGGCGGGCCGCGCAGTCCTCGTCGTAGCCGAGGGGCAGTTCGGTGACGCCGGCGTCGGTGCCGTCCAGGGCGCGTCGTACGCCCGCCAGGCGCGGCCGGGAGAACACCTCCAGGCCGCTCTCCTCGGGCACGACCACGCCGATGCGCCGCCGGCCGCGGTCGTAGAGGTGGGCGCCGGCCCGGTGGCCCACGCTCTCGTGGTCCATGAGCAGGCCGTGGGCGCCCTCCACGGCCTCGGGGCCGAGGGTGACCACGGCCCGGGCGCCGGAGCGCTTGAGCACCGCGACGCCCCGGGGGCCGAGCCCCGTGCCGGGCACCAGGACGGCGACCGGCCGCAGCTCCGCCCAGACCCGGGCGGCCTCGTCGCCGTGCGGGCCGGCGGTGCCGTGCTGGACGACGGTGTAGTCGAGGCGCCCGAGCGCCCCCTGGAGTTCGTCCAGGAACCGGCCGTAGAGCGCGCCGGCCGGGACGGACGGGGCGGGTATCAGGACCGTACGGCTGTGCCCCGCGCGCAGGCTGCGGGCCGCAGCGTGCGGCACGTACCCGAGCTCCTCGGCGGCCTCCTGGACACGTCGGCGGGTGGGCTCGCTGATGCGTACGGCCCTGGTGTTGTTCAGGACGTAGGAGACGGTCGCGCGCGAGACGCCGGCCAGCCGGGCCACGTCGGCGCTCGTGGGCACCGAGCGCGGTACGGACGGCGGGGGCGCGGCGGGTTTCGGGATCTGCACCATGACGTACCGCATCTTGGCAGAAGCCGCGGACGGCCCGTCAGGAGGGTCAACTACCGGGCGCCGAGCTGAAGTTGAAACCCAAACGGTGCGGGGCCCGCTACTCCCCCGTGGTACGGGTGACCCGGGCGACCAGGTCGTACCAGCCGGCCTGCAGCCGCTCCATCGGCATCCGGCACTGCTTGGTCAGGTGGTGGATGAGAGGGGGGTCGAGATATCCCATCAGCGTGTGGGCGAGGAGCTCGCCGTCGGCGTCCGGGACCGCCTGCCGCAGCAGCATCACGACGTGGGCGTGACGGACCCGGCGGGGCGGCACGACGTAGCGGCGGTCCGGACAGGGCTCGGCCGCCAGCTGCAGTTCCAGGTCGTCGGCGGCGCGGCGCAGCGCGGCGCAGCCGAAGGCCCGCAGCCGCTCCACGGGCGACGCGCCGGGACCCATCGGGGGCTCGCCGCTGAGGAAGGCCGCCTGGAACTTCTTCTCGGAGTGGTCCAGCAGCGCGGTCAGCAGGCCGGTGCGGTCGCCGAAGCGGCGGAAGACCGTGCCCTTGCCCACCTGGGCGGCCGCGGCCACCGCCTCCATCGTGACGCCGGCCGCGCCGTGCTCCGCCACCAGCCGCGCGGCGGCGTCCAGCAGCCGGGCGCGGTTGCGCGCCGCGTCGGCCCGCAGGCCGGGTTCGTCCTGACCGGTGCCGATTTCGAGCAACACAGGTGTCGCCACAGGCTCCTGGGGCTCCTGGGGCTCGGTGAAGGGCGGCAGGACGCGGGACATGAGGACAGCGTAAGCCATGGGGAAGAAAACTGGACCGCGGTCCGGTTGTTCTGCTAGAAAATTAAGCGGACCCCGGTCCGTTTCATTACGGCCCTATTTCCCCCCATTGGAGCTCCCCCATGTCTGTTCGCATCCTCGCGCTCGTCGGCAGCCTCCGCGCAGGTTCGCACAACCGTCAGCTCGCCGAGGCCGCGGTGAAGCTCGCCCCGGCGGGCGCCGAGGTCGTGCTGTACGAGGGCCTGGCCGACATCCCGTTCTACAACGAGGACGTCGACGTCGAGGGCGGCGTGCCGGCCGCCGCCGTCCAGCTGCGCGAGGCCGCCCAGGGCGCCGACGCCTTCCTGCTCTTCTCGCCCGAGTACAACGGCACCATGCCGGCCGTCCTGAAGAACGCCATCGACTGGCTGTCCCGCCCCTACGGCGCCGGCGCCATCTCCGGCAAGCCCGTCGCCGTCATCGGCACCGCCTTCGGCCAGTACGGCGGCGTGTGGGCGCAGGACGAGGCCCGCAAGGCCGCGGGCATCGCCGGCGGCAAGGTGGTCGAGGACATCAAGCTGTCCATCCCCGGCTCCGTGACCCGCTTCGCCGAGACCCACCCGGTCGACGACGCCGAGGTCGCCGCGCAGCTCACCGAGGTCGTCACCCAGCTGCAGGCCCAGGCCGCCTGAGCCACCCGCGAGGGGCCGGAGCCCGCCCGGGCTCCGGCCCCTCCGGCGCGCTCGCGGCACCTCTCAGTCCAGCTCCGCCAGGCGCCTGACGGCCCGGGAGGCGAAACGGTCGATCCAGCCGGCCAGCTCCCCGGCGCGCGGGGCGAGGATCACGGTGTCGACGCCGAGCCCGGCGTAGCCCTGCAGGTCGCGCAGCAGGGCGTCCAGGTCCTCCTCGACCGCCGCCTCGCCGGTGTACAGGAACGTCCTGCGGATGTCGTCGTAGTCGCGCCCCACGCTGTCGCAGTGCCCGCGCAGCACCTCCAGCTTGTGCCGCAGCTCCTGCGGTGAGGAGGGGATCAGGTTGCACGCGTCGGCGTACTGGGCGACCAGGCGCAGCGTCTTCCTCTCCCCACCGCCGCCGACCATGATCTCCGGGTGGGGAGAGCTCACCGGCGGCGGCACGCACAGGGTCTCGGCCAGCCGGTAGTGCCTGCCCTCGAAGGGGCCGTCGTCGAACGGGTCCCACATCCGCAGGCAGATCCGCAGCGTCTCCTCCAGCCGCTCGAAGCGCTCGGCGAGCGGCGGGTACGGCACGCCGAGGCCGTGGTGCTCACGCTCGTACCAGGCCGCCCCGAGGCCGAGCACGGCTCGGCCGCCGGACAGCACGTCGAGCGTGGTGGCGATCTTGGCGAGCAGCCCGGGGTGCCGGTACGTCACTCCGGTCACCAGGGCGCCCAGCCGCACCGTGGAGGTCTGCCCGGCCAGGAAGCCCAGCGTGGTGTAGGCCTCCAGCATCGGGGCCTCGGCGCCGCCGTTGAACTCCATCTGGAAGTAGTGGTCCATGACCGAGATCCAGCTCAGCCCGGCCGCCTCGGCCGCCTGACCCGCGGCGGCCAGTTCGGCACCGAGGGCGGGCGCGCCGCCCGGGTGGCCGAACCGGTTGATGTGCACACCGACCCGCATGCCCGTCTCCCTCTCCGATCCCTCTCCGAGGGCCCTCACCGACTCCTGTGACGCTAGTTCTTCGAGCACGCTCGAGGTCGAGCGGCCGCCGCCGTGTCCGGGTGGGTACACGGGGGAGGCGGCCGCACGAGCGGCCGCTTCCCCGTGCGAGGAGACGCCCATGACCCAGGCCCCGCCCCCGTTCGACCCCGAGCTCGTCACCGCGCTGGATGCCGTGGGGGACGTGCGGCCGGGTCTGACCCCGCAGGACATCCGGGTCGCCCGGCAGGTCCTCACCGCCGGCGCGGCGGCCGGGCCGGACCTGACCATGGGCGGTGCCTTCGCGGTGGAGGACCGGACGGTGCCGGGGCCCGGGGGAGCACCCGGCGTCCCGCTGCTGATCTGCCGGCCCACCGCCGCGCCGGACGGCGCGGCGCGGCCCGTCCTGTACTACACGCACGGCGGCGGCCTGGTCGTCGGGAACAACCGGCTCGGCGTGGACACGGTGCTGGCCCGGGCGAAGCAGCTGGGCGCGGTCGTGGTGTCGGTGGAGTACCGGCTGGCGCCCGAGCATCCGCATCCCGCGCCGGTCGAGGACGTGCACACGGGCCTGCTGTGGACGGCGGAGCACGCGGGGAAACTCGGCGGCGACCCGGAGCGCATCGTCGTCGCGGGCACCAGCGCGGGCGGCGGCCTGACCGCCGCGCTGGCCCTGCTGCTGCGGGACCGGGGCGGCCCGCGGCCGGTCGGCCAGATGCTGATGTCCCCGATGCTCGACGACCGCAACGACACGCCGTCCGCCCACCAGATGGCGGGCGTCGGCACCTGGGACCGTACGGCGAACGAGACCGCGTGGACGGCACTGCTCGGCGACCGGCGCGGCGGGCCCGGCGTGTCGCCGTACGCCGCCCCCGCCCGCGCCGCGGACCTCTCCGGCCTGCCCCCGGCCTTCCTCGACGTCGGCTCCGCGGAGACCTTCCGCGACGAGGTCGTCACCTACGCCTCCCGCATCTGGCAGGCCGGCGGCGTCGCCGAGCTGCACGTCTGGCCCGGCGGCTTCCACGGCTTCGACGCCCTCGCCCCCGGGGCGGCCCTGTCCCGGGCCGCTCACGCGGCCCAGCTGAACTGGCTGCGCAGACTGCTGGGGCGGTGAGAACGCGGGCCACGCGTCCGGGCCCGGGCTCGATCGCGCGCCCGAAACGGGGTACCCGGGCCGGACGGAGCAGGCGAGAGGGCGGCCGGCATGAACGACGATCCGCACAGCAACGAGCCGATCACCGTTCCCGACCTGACCGTCTTCGACCCCGCGCCGGTGGCCGTGGCCCTGTGCCGTGGGCCGGAGCAGGTCCTGGTCTACACCAACGACACCTATCGGCGCCTCTTCGGTGCCCGTCAGTACGGTGTCCCGGCCCGGCAGCTGCTCACCGACCTGAAGCAGCAGCAGATCTTCCAGCTCATGGACACCGTCTACGAAACGGGCGAGCCGGTCGTCATCGGCCCGGGGAGCCCCATGACCCTGCGGGACGAGCGGGGAGTGATCCGTGACCGGTGGTTCAACATCAGCCTGTCGTGCTCGGCCCTGCAGACCCCGCCCGGCGAGCCGGCGGGCCCGGGGGACCGCGGGGTGCTGGTGGTGATCGTGGACGTCACCGGTGAGGTGACCGCCAAGGAGGCCGCCCACGAGCAGGCGGAACAGCGGCGGCGCGCCCTGCTCCGCTACCAGAGCCTGGTCGAGGTCGGCGCCCAGATGGTGTGGGTGGCCGACCCCGAGGGGCAGGTGGTCCAGTTCAGCTCCGGATGGCACCGGGTCACCGGCATGCCCGAGGACGAGCTGCTCGGATCGGGCTGGCTGGACAGCGCCCACCCCCGGGACCGGGCCGGGCTCGCCGAGGACTGGCACCGGGCGGTGCGCACGGAGCCGGACCTGTTCGAGCACCGCTACCGGATACGGCACCGGGACGGCACCTACCGGCACTGCGCGCTGCGGGTGGTGCCGGTCCGCGAGCACGGCGACGTCACCGAGTGGGTGGGTGCCTGCGCCGACATCGAGGACCGGTGGCTGCGCGAGCGGCGCGACAACCTGCTCGGCCGGGCGTCGATCGCGGTGTCCGGGCCGGGCCGGCCCGAGGCGGCGCTGGAGGCGCTGGGGCGTGTCGTCGTGCCCGAGCCGGCGGACGCGTGCGGCACCTACCTGCTGCCCGAGGGCGTACGCCCTCGGGCAGCGGGCCCGCTGATGACCACGCACGTGGCCACGGTGACCGGCCCCCGCCTGCCGTCCTTCCCGTCCGACGGAAGGCTGCGGGGCGCGCTTCCGGGCGGCCCGTTCGACCATGCGGTACGACACGGACGTACCGTCCTCCGCCGCGCCGGCCCCGCCGGCCTCACCGACACCGACGTGCCTCCGGGCGCGGCGGAATGGGCCCGGACCGCCGGAATACGGGAGGTCGCCCTGCTGCCGGTGCCCGTGCTCGGCGAGATCCAGGCGGTCGTCGCCCTGTACGCCGCGGACCGCGAGCCCTTCGGCCCGGAGGAGATCTCCCTGGCCGAGGAGGTCCTCGACCGGACCGCGCCCGCCTTCGGCCGGCTGCTGGAGCTGCGGCGCACCCGGCGTGTCGCCCTCGCCCTCCAGGAGAGCCTGCTGAGCGACCCTCCCGAGGTGCCCGGAGTGGACATCGCGGCCCGCTACGCGCCCAGCGCCGCCGCGAACGAGGTCGGCGGCGACTGGTACGACTCCTTCGTGATCCCCGACGGCGCCACCGCGCTGATCATCGGTGACGTCTCCGGCCACGACCTGCAGGCGTCCGTCACCATGAGCAAGATGCGCAACATGCTGCGCGGCATCGCCGTCGACCGGCGGGAGCCCCCGGGGGACGTACTGCGCCGGCTCGACAGGGCCACCCAGTTGCTGGGCCCCGAGGAGGGGCTGACCACGTGCGTCTACGCCAGGATCGAGGAGGCCGCGGGCGGTGGCCGGCGGCTCTGCTACAGCGTCGCCGGGCACCCGCCGCCGCTGCTGGTCACCGCCGACGGCCGGGCCCGGTTCCTGAAGAACGCCCAGGACGTCATGCTCGGCGGGCTCAAACCCGACGGCCTGCCACGCGCCAGTGCCGCCGAGCCCCTGGAACCCGGCAGCACCGTCCTGCTCTACACCGACGGCCTGGTCGAGCGGCCGGCCGAGCACCTGGACCAGGGACTCGAACGCCTGCGCCGGCACGCGGCCGAACTGGCCCGCGCGCCCCTGAGCACGTTCTGCGACACCCTCCTGCGAGAGGCGTCCACGGTCAGCGGCGACGACATCGCCCTCCTCGCCGCCCGCCTGCCGGCCACCGCGGACTGACCACGACCCGGACCGGGCACCGAACGGCGGCGACGTGGATCCCCCGGCCGCCCGGCCGGCGTCCGCCGTGTGCTCGGCGGCGGTCGCGGGTCGCGGCCTGCCCTGGTGCCGCCTCGGCCTCGCGGCCGGGTGCGGGGCCCCGCTCG
>NZ_JUJA01000037.1:18436-25956 GCF_001906585.1 Streptomyces kebangsaanensis
CCGCCGATGGCGCCCTGCCCGCCGGTCACACCGACACGAGGCGGATGCCCAGCGCGATCAGCACGCCGACCTTGGCGAGTTCGAGGGCCACGTAGGCCAGGTGGCCGCGGGAGCGGGGGCCCTCCTCGCCGGCCAGGACCCGGTCGGACCTGCGGTTCAGCCGGGGGCGGACGAAGGCCAGCTGGGCGAGGAGCAGCGCGGCCACGGCCGCGGTGAGTCCGACGGCCGAAGCCGGGGCCGCGCCCACGGCGACCGCGACGATCACGACGACGGCCAGCACCGTCTCCACCAGGTTCAGCGCCCGGAAGACCAGCCGCCCGATGCCCAGCCCGATGGGGATGGTCACGCCGGGGGCGCGGAACTTCAGCGGGGCCTCCAGGAAGGAGATGGCCAGCACCATGCCGAGCCAGACGAAGGTGACCGCGCTCGCCACGGCGGCCGACGTGGTGTTCATGTCGATGCGTTGCCTTTCGGTCGTGTCACGCGGCGGGTGCCTCGGGCGAGCGGGCGGCCAAGTGGGCCAGGCAGGAGTCGGGTTCGGCGAACGGCTCCAGACCGGTCGCGGCCAACGGGGCGCGCAGCTCGGCCAACGCCCCCTGCATCAGCCCCAGATGGACCGGGCACACCAACTGACCGTATTCCTCGGCCAGTTCGAGGAAGGGACAGTGCCGCAGCCGGATCCGCTCCGGCGCCTTCCCGGCACCGCCGCCCTCGGGTTCGGGGGCGAAGCCCAGGTCGTCCAGCAGGGCGACGAGCCGGGCCGCCGAGCGCTCGGCCGTCGGCTGCCGCGAGGGCGGCAGCGGATCGACCAGGAAGCCGCCCCACGCGCGGCCCGCCTCCGTCGCGGCCTCCCGCGCCCCGGGGCCCTGGGACGCCAGCTGCCCGAGCAGGATCTGCGCCAGGAGCCGGTAACTGCGCGTCCCCCTGCGGTCCATGCCGGGCCGGGGGGTGTAGACGGTACGGGGACGGCCGGGCCCCGAGGGCGCCTCGACCTGCCGTACGACCAGGCCCTCGGCCACCAGGGCGTCCAGGTGGAAGCGGACGGTGTTGGGGTGGACCCCGATCCGCTCGGCCGCCTCCGCGACGCCCAGCGGCCGGGCGGCGGCGCGCAGTACGTCCAGCACCTCGCGGCGGCGGGGGCTCTCCCGTGGGGTGGTCACGTCCAGTCACCTCGTTTCACCTGCGGCCATCGGTTTTTCACGAATCCTACATGTAATAATCGTAGGCCCGGGACGGGACCCGGACGAAAGAGGGGTGCGCCATGACATCGCCTTCCGCGCGCGGCACCGGACCGGCCGACGGGGCGGAGCCGGAACCGCGGGTCCTGTGCGACGCCCGGGCCCTGGCCGACGCTCCGCCGGTACCGGCCGGTGTGCTGTGGAAGCTGGACGAGCCCGGACGCCAGCTCGACGCGAACGTCGTGCGCCTGGCGCCGGGCGGGAGCGTCGCGCCGCACCGCGAACCGGACCTGGACGTCCTGCTGTTCGTCGTCGCGGGCAGCGGCGTACTCGGCGCGGGCACCGGCGACGAGCCGCGGCGGCTGGCCGAGGGCGCGGCGGTCTGGCTGCCGCACGGCTCCACGCGCAGCCTCACCGCCGGCGAGGACGGACTGGCCTACCTCACCGTCCACCGCCGCCGTCCCGGCATGTGGATCCGCCGCCGCGACGACGCCTCCTGACCGGCCGGCACCCGCCTCCGGCGACCGGCGGGGCGCCCGCCCCACGGGGGTACGCGGGTTGAGCAGCGTACGCCCGAAGTCGGCGCGCTCCGGGGGACGTTCTAGGGTTCCCTCCGTGACTGCCTTCACCGACTTCACCGACGAGAACGTTCCCGGCCGCTACGGCCCCACCGCCACCGCCGAGGCCGACCCCCGCCGGGTCGGCCGGGTGCGCACCGAGTACACGCCCGCGCACGACGGCGACCCCGACCCCGGGGAGATCGTCTGGACCTGGGTGCCCTTCGAGGAGAACGACGGCCGGGGCAAGGACCGCCCGGTGCTGGTGGTGGCCCGGGAGACCGCCGGCACGTTCCTCGCCGTGCAGCTGTCCAGCAGGGTCCACGACGGCGACCGCGAGTGGGTGGCGATCGGGAACGGCCCCTGGGACCGCTCGGGCCGGGACTCCTGGGTGGACGTCGACCGGGTGCTGCGCCTGCACGAGGACGGCATGCGCCGTGAGGCGTGCGCACTGGACCGCATGCGCTTCAACCTCGTCGTGCACCGGCTGCGGGAGCGCTACGGCTGGACCTGAAAGTGCCGCCCGGAAGGTCCCGGCGGACCGCCCGCCGGGACCGGGCCGCGCGCCCCCGGAGTCGCGAATCAGGAGATTCGGCGCCAGGATTGTCACGATCTGTACCCTTGTGCGGATCGGTCGGAGGGTTTTGGCTGGGACGGTGTGACGCCGGCCCGGCCCACCGACCCGGGCCGGTGACGTGCTGGAATCGCAGGAGGATCCTGACATGTCCGATTCGGCAAGTGGCTGTACGGGCCCTCGTACGGCCGTCACCGAAGCCGAGGCCGAGGCTCTGGTCAACGGCATCTGCTTCAAGACCGGACCGCCCCGCCGCCTCGGGGTCGAAGTGGAATGGCTGGTCCACGAGCTGCGCACACCGCGGCTCCCCGTGACACCCGAACGTCTCGAAGCGGCCTACGCCGCACTGCGGACCGTGCCCCTGAGGTCGGCGCTCACCGTCGAACCCGGCGGCCAGCTGGAGCTGAGCTCGCCGCCCGCCGCCTCCCTGATGGAGTGCATCGGCACCGTCTCCGCGGATCTCGACGCCGTCCGCGCCGTACTGGCCCGAGGCGGCCTCCGCCTCGTCGGCCTCGGCCACGACCCCTGGCACACCCCCCGCAGATTCCTGCGCGAGCGGCGCTACGACGCCCTGGAGGCCTGCCTGGACCGCGGCGGCCCGGCCGGGCGGCACATGATGTGCGCCTCGGCGTCGGTGCAGGTGTGCGTGGACGCCGGCCACGAGGAGCCCGGCCCGCTCGGCCACGGGCGCCGCTGGTGGCTGGCGCACCAGCTGGGCGCGGTGCTGGTGGCCGCGTTCGCCAACTCCCCGCTGCTGGGCCGGAGGCCCACCGGCTGGCTCTCCACCCGGCAGCTGATGTGGACGGAGATCGGCCCCGGCCGGGCCGGCGCTCCCCCGCTGGACGGCGCTCCGCGCGCCGCCTGGGCCCGGCACGTCCTGGACGCGCCGGTGATGTGCGTACGGCACGACGACGGACCCTGGGAGGTGCCCGAAGGGCTGACCTTCCGGGAGTGGACCCGTGCGCGCCGCCCGAGGCCGCCGACCAGGGAGGACCTCGACTACCACCTCACCACGCTGTTCCCGCCGGTCAGACCGCGGGGCCACCTGGAGCTGCGCATGATCGACGCGCAGCCCGGCGACGACGGGTGGATCGTGCCGCTCGCGGTCACGGCGGCGCTGTTCGACGACGCCCAGGCGGCCGAGACCGCCTACCGGGCGGTCAAGCCGCTCACCGAGCGCTCCGGTCCGCTGCCCGCCCCGCACAACCCGCTGTGGACCGGGGCGGCCCGCACCGGGCTCGCCGACCCCGAGCTGCACGAGGCCGCCGTCGCCTGCTTCACGGCCGCCCTGGAGGCCCTGCCCCGGCTCGGCGCCACCACGGAGGTCACGGACGCCGTCGCGGCCTTCCAGGACCGCTACGTCCGCAAGGGCCGCTGTCCCGCCGACGACCTGCTCGAACGACTGCGCGGCACGGACGGCCGCGCCCACGGGAAGGACACAGCGACATGACCGACCCCGTACTCGACGCCGGGGCACTGCGCGACCGGGCGCTGCGCTCGCTCACCACGGCCCGTGACCGCACCACGCTGCTGACCACCTGCGTGGAGGACCCCGACCTCACCGCCCAGCACTCGCCGCTGATGTCCCCGCTGGTGTGGGACCTCGCCCACATCGGCAACCAGGAGGAGCTGTGGCTGCTGCGGGCGGTCGGCGGCCGGGAGGCCCTGCGCCCCGAGATCGACGGCCTCTACGACGCCTTCGAGCACCCGCGCGCCGAACGTCCCTCCCTGCCGCTGCTCGCGCCCGGCGAGGCCCGCGCCTACGCGGCCGAGGTGCGCGGCCGGGTGCTGGACCTGCTGGAGTCGACCGACTTCCACGGCACGCGGCTGACCGAGGCCGGCTTCGCCTTCGGCATGATCGCGCAGCACGAACAGCAGCACGACGAGACCATGTTGATCACCCATCAGCTCCGCAAGGGCCCGCGGGCCCTGACCGCCCCCGACCCTGAACCGGCGCCGCCGTTCACCGGCCCGGCCGAAGTCCTCGTCCCTGGCGGCCCGTTCACCATGGGCACCTCCACCGAGCCGTGGGCGCTGGACAACGAACGGCCCGCGCACGTGCGCGAGGTGGAGCCGTTCCGGATCGACACCACCCCGGTGACGAACGGCGCGTACCTCGCGTTCGTCGAGGACGGCGGCTACGCCGACCCCCGCTGGTGGACGCCGGACGGCTGGGCCCACATACGGCGGCACGGGATCACCGCGCCCCAGTACTGGCGGCGCGACGGAGGGCAGTGGCTCAGGCGCCGCTTCGGCGTCACCGAGGCCGTACCGCCCGACGAGCCGGTGCTGCACGTGTGCTGGTACGAGGCCGACGCCTACGCCCGCTGGGCCGGGCGCCGACTGCCCACCGAGGCCGAGTGGGAGAAGGCGGCCCGCCACGACCCGGCCACCGGCCGTTCCACGCGCTACCCGTGGGGCGACGCCGACCCCGCGCCCCAGCACGCCAACCTCGGCCAGCGGCACCTGCGCCCGGCCCCGGCCGGCAGCTACCCGGCCGGTGAGTCCCCGCTCGGCGTAAGGCAGTTGATCGGGGACGTGTGGGAGTGGACGGCGAGCGACTTCCTCCCCTACCCGGGTTTCACCGCGTTCCCGTACAAGGAGTACTCGGAGGTGTTCTTCGGACCGGAGTACAAGGTGCTGCGCGGCGGTTCGTTCGCCGTGGACCCGGTGGCCTGCCGGGGCACGTTCCGCAACTGGGACCACCCGATCCGGCGGCAGATCTTCTCCGGGTTCCGCACGGCCCGCTCGGAGGACAGCTGATGTGCCGTCACCTGGCGTTCCTGGGGCCGGAGGAGCCGCTCGGCCGGTACCTGGTGGAACCGCCCCACGGCCTGTACCGGCAGGCGTGGGCGCCCCGGCACCAGCGGTACGGGACGATCAACGCCGACGGCTTCGGGGTGGGCTGGTACGCCGAGGGCGACCCGGTGCCGGCCCGCTACCGCCGCGCAGGCCCCGTCTGGGCCGACCTGTCCTTCGCCGACCTGGCCCGGGTGGTGCGCACCACGGCGCTGCTGGCCGCGGTGCGGGACGCGACCCTCTCGGGCGCGGACGCGGAGGCCGCGGCGGCGCCGTTCGCCGCGGACCGGTGGCTGTTCAGCCACAACGGCGCCGTCACCGGCTGGCCGGGCTCGCTCGCCGCGGTCTCCCGCACCCTGCCGCCGCGGGACCTGCTGGAGCTGGAGGCCCGCAACGACTCCGCACTCGTGTGGGCGCTGGTGCTGGCCCGGCTGCGGGCCGGCGACGAGGCGGGCCAGGCGCTCGCCGACACCGTGCTGGAGGTCGCCGCGGCGGCCCCCGGCTCGCGGCTCAACCTGCTGCTCACCGACGGCGCGACGATCATCGCGACCACCTGGGGCGACACCCTGTGGTACCTGGCCGAACCCGGCCGCCGCACGGTGGTGGCCTCCGAACCCTACGACGACGGCCCGGGATGGCTTCGGGTCCCCGACCGCACACTGCTCGCGGCGAGCCGCACGGACGTCCTGCTCACCCCGCTCAAGGACCTCACCGAGGACCTGGCATCCACACCTTCCGAGGAGCCCCGTACGTGAGCGAGTTCCATGTCACCCGCACCCTGCCCGAGGACGCCATGGCCGCCGCGCTGCGCGCCGACGTCCTGCACGGCCTGACCTCCGCCCCCAAGTGGCTGCCGCCGAAGTGGTTCTACGACGCTTACGGCAGCGAGCTGTTCGAGCGGATCACCGAACTGCCCGAGTACTACCCGACGCGCGCCGAACGCGAGATCCTCGCCGCCCGCGCCGCCGAGATCGCCGCCGCGCTGCCCGCCCGCACCCTGGTCGAACTGGGCTCGGGCTCCTCGGAGAAGACGCGCTACCTGATCGACGCGCTGACCGGCCTGCACACCTACGTTCCCGTCGACGTGAGCGACACCGCGCTGGAACAGGCCGGGCGGGCTCTGGTGGCCGAGCGGCCGGGGCTGCGCGTGCACGCGCTGATCGCCGACTTCACCGCCGGCCTGACACTGCCCGACGCTCCCGGTCCGCGGCTGCTGGCGTTCCTCGGCGGCACGATCGGCAACCTGCTGCCCGCCGAACGGGCCGCGTTCCTGGCCCGGGTGCGCGCCCTGCTCCGTCCCGGCGACGCGCTGCTGCTCGGCATGGACCTGGTCAAGGACGAGGACGTGCTGGTCAGGGCGTACGACGACGCGGCCGGGGTGACGGCCGCGTTCAACAAGAACGTCCTGAACGTGGTCAACCGCGAACTGGGCGCCGACTTCGAGCCGGACGCCTTCGATCACGTGGCGCTCTGGGACGCCGGCAGCGAGTGGATCGAGATGCGGCTGCGCTCGCGCACCGCGCAGACCGTGAAGGTGCCCGCGCTCGGTCTCGCCGTGGACTTCGCGGCGGGCGAGGAGCTGCGCACCGAGGTGTCGGCGAAGTTCCGCAAGGAGGGGGTGAGCGAGGAACTGTCCGCTGCCGGAATGGAGTTGACGCGGTGGTGGACGGACGGCGAGGGACGCTTCGCGCTGTCGTTGAGCGTGGCGCGGTGAGATCGCCGACCGGGGCGGGCGCTGCTTCCGGGCCGTCACCCCGGTGCCGGCCGCCCGGTGGTCCACTGTGAGGCGCGACGGGCCCCGGCGGCCGGGCGGCCGTCCTGCCGGGTACGACGACGTCTCATGAGGGGTCCTGTTCCGTCCAGGGCCACGAAGGCGTCCGGGGCGGAGGAGAGGGAACCACACGGAGCGCGGCTCGGACGCGGCCCATCGGCCGTACGCCTCGCGCTCCGCCTCCGCATACGGCACGGTGGAGTGACGCGCGCCACGCTCAGTCCACCGAGAGGAGCATCCGCATGACCGAGCACGTCTACCGGGTCACGGAGATCGTCGGCAGCTCGCACGAGGGCGTCGACCAGGCCATCCGCAACGCCATCGCGCGCGCCTCGCAGACCCTGCGCAACCTGGACTGGTTCGAGGTGACCCAGGTAAGGGGCCAGATCGAGAACGGGCAGATCGAGCACTACCAGGTGGGCCTGAAGGTCGGCTTCCGGATCGAGGACACGAGCTGAGGACACGAGCCGGCGGCGTCGATCGCTCAGGTCCGCCCCTCGCGCTCCTGCGCGGCCCTCAGCTCGGCCGACGGAGCCGCCCAGCGGGCGCGCAGGACGTGGAACCCCGCCCGTTCGGCGTCCTCGCACACCAGCTCGTCGTCGTCCACGAGGACCCGGACCTCCCGGTGGCGGGCGAGCCGG
>NZ_JUJA01000037.1:26026-27683 GCF_001906585.1 Streptomyces kebangsaanensis
GGTGGGCGGCGAGCCAGTCCACCGTGTCCCGACGGCACCGCTCGGGCCGCCCGGTGAGATAGACGATCTCGCACTCGACGGCACTCTTCCGGAGCAGCTCGACGCCCTGTTCGATCGGCGGGTCCGCGGGCGCCGCGGCGAAGAAGGCGTCCCAGTCGCGCGGCCGGCGCTCGAGGAACCGCTGCCGGTGCGCGGTGTCGGCGAGGGTGTTGTCCAGGTCGAACACGGCGAGCGGCCGTTTGCTGCTGTCCGTCACGGCCCCAGCGTAATGAGGCGCGACGAAGCGCGGTGAGGCGTCCCCCGTCCGGATGCGGACCGGGGGCCCACGCCCGATGCTGGGTACATGTCCGGACCACTGCCCGTGATCGTGCACCCGCCCTCCCCGACGGGCGGCCGGCGCGTGCGCGTGAACGGCGAGATACTGGGGCTGGCCTACAGCGTCGCGGACGTCGCCGAGTTCCTGCACCGCGCGGGCTTCGAGGTCGACCCGATGGAGGTGGCGGTCTCCCCGCTCATCGACTGGCGCGGGGGCGGCCCGGAGTACTGGGGCCCGGAGCCCCGGAACCGGTCCGGCTGACCGCCGCGGAAACCCGCCACGGGAACCTGCCCCGGGAATCCTGGGGACGCCCCCGCGTTGAACCGGGTGTGAGCTCCCTGATCGCCTCCACCCGCTTCTCCGTCCTCGACCGCTCCCGCACCCGCGAGGGCCACCCGCCCGCCGAGGCCCTGCGGGACACGGTACGGCTGGCGCGGGAGGTGGAGTCCCTGGGCTACCACCGCTTCTGGGTCTCGGAGCACCACGGCGTACCGGGCGTCGCCGGCTCCGCACCGACGGTGCTGGCCGCCGCGGTCGCCGCCGCGACGTCCACGATCCGGGTCGGCACCGGCGGAGTGATGCTCCCCAACCACCAGCCCCTGGTCGTGGCCGAACAGTTCGGCGTCCTGGAGTCGCTGTACCCCGGCCGCATCGACATGGGCCTCGGCCGCTCGGTCGGCTTCACCGACGGCGTACGCAAGGCCCTGGGCCGCGACAAGCACGCGGCAGCGGACTTCGCGGGGCAGCTGGCCGAGCTCCTCGGCTGGTTCGACGGCACGTCGCCGACCGGTGTCCGCGCCCGCCCCGCCGAGGGCCTGCGGGTCCCGCCCTTCGTCCTGGCCGTGAACGAGGGCGCGGCCGTCGCCGCCGAGGCGGGCCTCCCCCTGGTCATCGGCGACCTGCGCGACCGCGAGAAGACGCGGCGCGGCATCGACGGATACCGTGCGGCCTTCCGCCCCTCCCCCTGGGCGCGGACCCCCTACGTCATCGTCTCCGGCACGATCGCGGTGGCCCCCACCCCCGAGGAGGCCCACCGCCTCCTGATCCCGGAAGCCTGGTCCATGGCCCACGCCCGCACCCACGGCACGTTCCCGCCCCTGCCGCCCGCCGAACGCGTCGAGTCCCTGCCGATGACCGCCAGGGAACGCGGCTTCTACGAGTCGGGCCTGGCCGGCCACCTGGCCGGCACCGAGGACCAGGTCGCGGACGCGCTGGAGACGCTCCTCGAGGAGACCGGCGCCCAGGAGGTCCTCGTCACCACCAGCACGTACGACCGCGACGCCCTGCTGGACTCCCACCGGCGGCTGGCACGGGTCTTCACGGCGTAGGCCGGAGGACCCC
>NZ_JUJA01000037.1:27722-33323 GCF_001906585.1 Streptomyces kebangsaanensis
GGGGGCGTCACCGCCGTTCACGAGGACTCCCGCCTCGATGTTGCGCCGTGACGCGGCCTCGGTGAGGTTGGCGCTGCCCAGGAAGCCGACGCCTCACCGCAGTTGGCGGCCGAGTGGCTCACTCGGAACACCATCCGGCGGATCACGGGAAAGATCGCCCCGTGGTGGCCAGGGCGCGTGCGGCCGGGCGGCCGACGGTATGCCCGGCCCGCGGCTCACCCCCGGTGGCCGACCGGGTGATGGCGTTCTCGCGGTCCACATGACTGGACACTAGAATGACCAAATCATGGGCAATTCCGACAATAAGGAGAAGTTTCCATGTCCAAGCGAGGCAACAAGCGGCGCGGCCGGAAGAAGAAGCGCGCGAACCACGGCAAGCGCCCCAACGCCTGACCTGATGCCCTGTCCGCCCGGACGCGTCCGGGCGGACAGGGCATCAGTCCCAGCTCGGGCACAACAGCCGGAACCCGCCCTCCATCAGGCCCTGGTGGCACGCAACGAGAGGAACTGGAGCACACCGAAACCGGCGACGGTCATGGCCTGCACGGGGATCCAGACGGCACCCGCGGTCGTCGGCGAGAACCAGACGAGCATCGCGACAACACTGAGCACGGCCCACAGCACATTGGCGTCGACGACCGCCTTCACGGCGAGGGCCGGCGGCTGCTTCCGTGTGGCGAGGTAGCCGACCCCCGCGGCGTACGGCACCAGGAAGACGCCGAGTTCGAACAACAGACCGGACCCGATGCCGAGCAGGTTGCCGACCGGCTTCGAGTCGATCAGGTAGACCAGTCCGTTGACGCCGGTGACGATGGCGTCGAGGGCGAGGAAGCGGCGCAGCATGGTCTGCGGGCGGTCGGTACGGGAGAGGGTGCCGAGCAGGGTGGTGGCGGACATGCCGATCAGCCTCCGTCGAGGTCGAAAACGCTGGTCACGGTGGTTCCCACCTTGACCGGTTCCGCACGGAGGGTCGATTACCGCCGAGGTAATGGAACAGGTCGGCAGGTCGGACCGGGGTTGACCCTCGACCTTGTGGAGGGCCCAGAGTTCCGGGTGTGGAGAACGACATGCACAGCATCGGGGAGATGGCCCGGGACAGCGGACTGAGCGTGAGCGCGCTCCGGTTCTACGACCGGGCCGGTGTGCTGGTCCCCGCCTGGGTGGACCCGGTGAGCGGTTACCGCTGGTACGACCCCGAGCAGTGCGACGAGGCCCGGCTGCTGGCCCGCCTGCGCCGGGCCGGCATGCCGCTGGCGGACATCCGGCTGGTACTGGCCGGCTGGTCCAGCGCGGACACGGACCTGGTCCGGGGGCTCCTCCAGGCGCACCTGCGCCGTCTCGAGCGGGGCCTGTCCGACGCCCGCGGTGAGTTCTCCGCGCTCCGAGCAGTACTCGACCACAGGGAGAACCCCATGACCTCTTCGCTCCGCACCGCCACCGCCCGGCTGTCCGTCTCCGC
Source organism: Streptomyces kebangsaanensis (assembly GCF_001906585.1). GTDB lineage: Bacteria > Actinomycetota > Actinomycetes > Streptomycetales > Streptomycetaceae > Streptomyces > Streptomyces kebangsaanensis. Next base: position 29,182 of record NZ_JUJA01000037.1, read on the forward strand.
CCCGGAGCTGGCCGCCGCGCTGGACGCGGTCCGCTTCGCGGCCAGTACCGACCCGGAGCTGCCGGTGCTCGGCGGCGTCCTGTTCGACCTCGAGGGCGAGGACCTCCGCCTCGTGGCCACCGACCGGTACCGGATGGCCGTCGCGCGGGCACGCACCGCCGGGCACGGCACGGGCCGGGTCCAGGTCACCGTGCCCCTCCCGCTCGCCGACGCGATGCGGGCGCTCCTGGGCGGGGAGGAACCCGTCCGGCTCACGGTGGACGGCGACCGCGTGGCGCTGGAGACCGGGGACCGTCAGACGGCAGGCCAGTGCCTGGACCACGACTTCCCCGACTACCGCCGCCTCCTCCACCTGCCCGCCGGCCGACGAGCCCTCGTCGACGTGGCGGCCTTCCGGACGTCGCTGGCGACCGGTCCCGTCCGCGCGAGCGAGGTACGGAAGCAGGACGGCACGGCCTACGACCTCAGCGTGCTCCAGGTGGCGGACGACGGCACGGTGACCGTCCGCGAGGACGGTGACGACGACCGGAACCACATCGCCGTCAACCGCGAGTTCCTGCTGCAGGCACTCACCGCCGGAGCCCGGGCCGAACTGATCCTGGAGTTCGGCGCCCCCACCGCGCCCCTCCTGATCCGCCAGCCCGACGACGAGGACACCCTCTCGCTGCTGATGCCGGTCCGACTGGAGGACTGAGCCGGCCGATCCCGGTGACGCGCTTGCCGGCCCGGGGCGTCCCCGAGGACCGCCTGCGAGCCGACGCCAGGTCAGCGTCGGCTCAAGGCACCTCGGGGCGCAGGGATGCAACGGCGAGTATCGTCGTCGGCCTCTCAGGCGCACACCCGACTGCCAACCGCTTCGGCGAGATCCCGGCGGAGGCAGCCGACCGCGTGCGGCTCGTCCAGCCCCAGGAGAGCCGGTCAGATCGCCGGGGTCCTGGAAGGTCGCGGTCGGGGTGGCACTCTGCCACGCACGCGGACGTACCGGTGGGAGGGGAACCGACGTTCCCCGCACTGCAAGGGGCGACCGGACCGGTGCTCCTGAGCGCCTTACCCGGCGTCGGCCGAGTTGTCGGCATCGCGACGGGGCGCAGCACTGTCAGGGGCCTTCCCGGTGTGCGACGGAGAAGTCGACCTGGAGCGCGTAGCGGTGGGCCACGTAGGAGCTGACCGTGTGTTCCAGGGGGGCGCCGTGCTGGTCGGCGATGGAGCGCATCTCGACGAGCATCGGGGTGGCGGCGTCGACGCCGAGTTCGGGTGCGTCGTCGCCGGCCGTGCGTGCGGTGAGGACGGAGGAGCCGAGGGTCGGGTGCAGGCCGAGGCGGCGCAGTGCGTTGTGCAGGGAGCCGGTCTCCAGGTCCGCGGTGAGCAAGGCGTCGAGGGAGGCGGGGAAGGTGGCGTGCTCGACGGCGACGGGCAGGTCGTCGAAGAGCCGGACGCGGCTGACCCCGACCACGGTGGCGTCCTGGACAGGGGCGGTGGGGTAGAGCGCGGCGGCTTCCTGGGGTGAGGCGGGGCGCACTCCGGCCCGCAGGACGCGCGAGCGGGGTGTCCTCCCGGCCGCAAGGGCCTGATCGTAAAAGCTCAGCAGGGTTCCGACCGGGCGGGCAGCGGCGGCCTTGCGTACGAAGCTGCCCCGGCCGGGCACGCGTTCCAGCAGGCCGTCGCGTTCCAGCCCGGCCAGGGCCGCCCGCACCGTCATCCGGGAGACGCCGAACTCCGCGGCCAGGCGCGGTTCCGAGGGGAACGGGTCTCCGTCGGTGGCCGCGGCGAGGCGTCGGCGCAACTGCTTCTCGATGCGTTCGTACAGCGGCTGCGGTGCGGCCATGGCGGGGGTTGTTCCTCCCGGGTCGGTGCGGGTCGCGGCTCCTGGCGTGACGTCCGTCGACACCATCATCCTCCCCTGCATAGGCTGTCTAGACAGCTCTGAACGGTTTATGCAGGACCGGAAGGAAAACCATGTCTGTCGCCTCGATCGCCACCCCGCGCTGGGACGGCCCGCTGCCCACGCCCGAGGAGGTGGCGAAGATGATCGACCACTCGCTGCTGCGGCCGGAGCTGACCCCGGCCGAGGTCGCCGCCGGCCTGGAGACCGCGTCGGAGTACCGCACGGCCTCGGTGTGCGTGCGCCCGGCCGATGTCGCGGCCGCCGTGTCGGCGCTCACGGGCAGCGGGGTCGCGGTCGGTACGGTCGTCGGCTTCCCGCACGGCGGGGCGACCACGGCGGCCAAGGTGTTCGAAACCGCCGAACTGGTCGGCCTGGGCGCGCAGGAGATCGACATGGTCATCGACATCGGCCGCCTGCGCGGCGGCGACGTCGCGTACGTCCAGGACGAGATCGCCGCGGTCGTGCGGGCGGCGGAGGGCCGCACGGTGAAGGTCATCTTCGAGAACGCGTACCTGGACGACGAGCAGAAGGCCGCCGGATACCGCGCGGCCGAGGCGGCGGGAGCGGCCTTCGTGAAGACCAGCACCGGGTTCGCCCCCGGCGGTGCGACGGCCGCCGACATCGCCCTGATGCGGCGCACCGTCTCACCGCACGTCCACGTCAAGGCCGCGGGCGGCGTACGCACCCTCGACGCCCTGCTGGAACTGCACCACCTGGGCGCCACCCGCTTCGGCGCGACCGCCACCGCCACCATCCTCGACGACCTCCGGGGCCGCCTCACCGGTGCCGCACCCCTGACGGACGACGCCCCGACCATCGGGTACTGAGTGCACCGGGGCTCCCGCCCTGCCCTTCGCGCCACCACGGCTCTCCCACAACAACTTGGTAGGGTGCGCGGGTTGCACCGCTTGAAGAGCTGTGGCAGCGCTCAAGGGAGAGGGGCCAGGCGACGATGCAGGCGTCAGAGGTGCCGAGTGCGGTGGCCGCGGCCATGTCGACCGCCTCATCACTTGGCCTGACAGTCGACGCCGCGATCGTTCTTCATGACTCGAACAAGCTCACTCTGCGTCTGCTGCCTTGTGACGTCCTGGCCCGGGTGGCGCCCGTAGCGCATCAGGTCGCACAGTTCGAAGTCGAGCTCGCCCAGCGGCTCGTCGAATCCGGGTGTCCTGTGGCTGCTCTCGATCCTCGAGTGGAGCCGGGCGTCTACGAGCGTGATGGCTTCGTGGTCACGCTATGGACCTACTACGAACCCGTGGCACCTCGAGAGGTCTCACCAGCCGACTACGCCAATGCGCTCGAGCGGCTGCATGCCGGCATGCGCGAGATCGTTGTCCCGACGCCGCGTTTCACGGATCGAGTCGAGCAGGCTCAGCAACTCGTGGCCAACCGCGACCGCACTCCGGCGCTCGCCGACGCGGACCGGAAGCTGCTCGGCGACACGTTGCGAAGCCTGAGACGAGTGATCGGCGAGCGCGGCGGCACCGAGCAGCTACTGCACGGCGAGCCGCACCCGGGCAACGTGCTCACCACGGAGAACGGGCTGCTGTTCATAGACCTTGAGACGTGTTGCCGTGGGCCCGTCGAGTTCGACCTCGCCCATGCGCCCGAAGAAGTCGGCGAGCACTATCCGGGTGTCGACCAAGACTTGCTGCGCGAGTGCCGGATCCTCGTACTGGCGATGATCACAGCGTGGCGCTGGGATCGAGGCGACCAACTCCCCAACGGGCGCCGGCTGGGCACGGAGTGGCTCAACCGGATCCGAGCAGCACTCGATCGTAACGGCCTGGACACCCATGGCTGATCGCGGACCTTCGAGGTCGTGGCCGGCCGGCTGTTGATGTCGGGATCTGCCGTGATTCCGGCCTTGGCCGGTCGTGGGCGAGGTCCAGTCGCACATGTCGACGGCTCGATCACCGATTCGGACTCCGTCGAGACAAGGCGAACGTTGCCGGTCACGACACTGCTTGCCATCGGCACCTCGTACGTGGGCCTCAGCCCGTTCCAGACTCCAGACCCCCTCTGCCGGCCGCTTCAGGGCGTAACCGGTGGCGCGAGGTGCCGCACCACGCGCCACAGTGTCCGCGAAGAACGCCACGGCACCCGGTCGGGCCGCCAGTTCGTCGCACTCCACCGTGCGCACCGTCGCCGTCCCGGCCGCGGCGAGTCCGAGCGTGCCATGGTCGCCTACGGAACCTCGGGTCGTACGAGCGCTTTGACGGCCGGCTCGCCGCTGCGCCGGGCGTATGCCATCCGC
>NZ_JUJA01000037.1:33357-47676 GCF_001906585.1 Streptomyces kebangsaanensis
GGCCCGCCGCAACAGCTCTTGTGGAAGCAGACGTCCGCGTGGAGCAGGACGGACAGGGTCCGCCAGGCCGCGGTGTCCCGGCGCCGGGGCGGCGCGAAGGCGGACCCGACGTGGATCATCGGCTCCGCACAGCGGGGGCAGAGCCGTTGCGGCCAGTCCCCGTCGTACGGCTTCTTGTACGAAGCCCGGCACGGCAGGCGGACACAGGAAGTCCTCCCGTGGCCCATGCCGCCGGACCAAACTCCCAACATTGCCGGACTCGACGGGATTTCGGACCTGGACTCTCAGGAGCGCCGCGATGCCCATACTGCCCGCCGGGACTCCTCTCCCCGACCGCGAGGAGGTGCTCGGTCAGGCGATCCCGTTCGACCGGGCTCACCGGCTGCCTCTGCTGCCGGATCCCACCTGGTGGCCCGAGGAACTCGACATCTGTCCGACGGTGGCCTGCCAGCCCCGAGTGGATCGCGCCACCGTCTTCGGCACAGCCCGTCGTTTGGCCACCACAACCCGCCGAGATACCGGACAGTGCGCACCTTTCCTTCCGCCCCTCGGAAGGGTCCACGTACACTCCCGGGATGGCATGCCGCATCAGTGAGCTGGTCCTCGACTGCGCCGACCCCGACCGGCTCGCCGCATTCTGGAGCGAGGTCCTCGGCTACGTCGAACTCGGCCGGGAGGACGACGGAAGTATCGAGATCGGGCCGCCCGACACCGGCTTCGGCGGCCCGCAGCCCACCCTCGTCCTCAGCCCCAGCAGCAACCCGCGGACCGGGAAGCTCCCGCTGCACATCGACGTCAACCCCACCGACCGCGACCGGGACGACGAGTTGGAGCGGCTGCTCGCTCTCGGCGCCAAGCCCGTCGACGTCGGCCAGACCGGCGCCGAGAACTGGCACGTCCTGGCCGACCCGGAAGGCAACGAATTCTGCCTCCTGCACGCCCGGCTCCAGCCCCTCTGACCATGTTCATCCTGTGGGCGGACACATCCGCCCCGGACCCGGTGACTACGAACGGAACGGCCTGAGCGTGGCACGGACCTGGTCCGCCGCACCCCAGTCGTGCTCGTACTGGGCGATGACGGCCAGGTGCTGCCGCAACTGGATGATCGGCATCCTGGCGGGCCAGTCGTCGTCGAGCCCGGTCAGCTCCGCGTACCGCGCGAAGAACCGATCCGCTTCGGGCGGGTGCGGCGAACACCACAGATGGGCCAGGTCCACTTCGGCCCACATATAGGAGACCGCCGGGTCGATCAGAGCGGGCTGCCCGTCCCGGGTGGCGAGGATGTTGTGCGCCCACAGGTCGCCGTGGGTCAGGCAGGCAGGCCGGGGAGGCAACAGCTCGGGCAGCAGCTCGCACAGTCGCTCCAGCGCTCTCCGGTCCCGTTCGTCCAGCGCCGCCCGCACCCGGGGCTCCGGCAGCCAGCGCAGCAGGCGGCGCCGGGCGAAGAAGGCATGACCGTCGGTGTCCCAGGTGTTGTCCTGCCGGCAGCGCCCCAGCCAGTTGTCGCGGGACCAGCCGAAGCGGTCGTGCACGGTGGTGGTGTGCAGCCGCGCGAGGGTGTGGGCGAGCCGTTCCCAGAAGTCCTCCCGGGCCGGACGCGGCTGCAGAACGGACAGCACCAGCACATCCCGGCCCGCGAACACCACCTCCGGGGTGGCGGCCCCGCCCAGCTCGCGGAGCACGCGAAGCCCTTCGGCTTCCGCCGCGAACAGACCGCCAGAAGGCGTCTCGCGAAAGGCCTTCACGAACACGGGTGGCCCCTCGCAGCGCGTCGCGATACCCGCGAGGGCAGCCACTCCCCCCTCGGCCGGGGTCACCGACACCGCATCGCTCAGCCCGGCCCGGCGCAGCCGGTCCAGAAGCAGGGACGGAATCGACATGAGCATGCACGCTATATCACGGCCCGGTGGTTCCGTCGGCTCCAGCAGAAACGCATCTCGCCGAAGCGACACAGAACGGACCTTTGGCAAGTTCACGACAGGGCGCATTTCACGCACGCAGGTCATGTGTGCGTTCGAGCCATGGCTGCGGCAGTCAGCTCCAAGGCGAGGACGGCCTTGACCAGGTCGGTGATGCGGGTGGTGCCGCACCGGAGCTTGCGCAGCAGCAGCCAGGTCTTGCAGGTCGCCATGCCCTGCTCACCGGGCTGCGCCTTTCCCGCTGCTGCTCACGGTTCCGGAGACCGGCCGCCCCTGCCTTCCGTCCCCCTTCCGTCCGCCGGTCGACGACCTCCGTCGGGGGTACGCCCATAAGAATCGGAAGGTGGGGACTTGTACGGGTGTTGCACGGGCCACACGTCGTCCCCTCGCTCCTGCGGGTCGCATTGGACGTGGCCCCGGTGCGTGCGGGTGACGAGCGTAGCCGTGGATGGTGGGCGGGGCGGCGACTCAGGGGACAGAAGGGCGTGAGAGCTCCAAGGCGGTACGGGGCACGCGGGCTGTCCTCACCCCGGGCACCCAACCCGAGACGATCTTCTTCGAAAAAGAGGTGATCTTCTTCAGCAAAAGAGACATGTCTCCTGTACAACCCTTCCTCCTCATGCGGTGTCAAACACGGCACCGGACACAGGAACCGGACCTGTCCGGACACCCCCCGCGCCCCCGAGCCAGCCGGTCGTATCTGAGCCAAGGAGCCGCTCATGCGCATGCACCGCTCGGCCGCCGTCGCGGCGGCATCGTTTCTCCTCGTGACGGGCGCGGTCATCGCCACCGCTCCGAGCGCCTACGCCGGAACACCCGGCGGAACACACGCCAACGACCGCAACACCGACTTCAACGGCGACGGATACGACGACGTGCTCATCGGCGCCCCCGGGGCGAAGGTCGGCGGGCACAAGGGCGCCGGCATGGTCACCGTGCAGTACGGCGGCCCCAAGGGCATCGGCACGACCAGGGCCAAGGCCTTCAGCCAGAACTCCGCGGGCGTCCCCGGCGCCGCCGAGACCGGGGACGGCTTCGGCAAGTCGCTGGCCACCGGCGACCTCGACGGCGACGGCTACGACGATGCGATCATCGGCATCCCCGGCGAGGACATCGGCACCGTCGCCGACGCGGGCGCCGCGGTCGTCCTGTGGGGCACGCCGAAGGGCCTCACCGGATCGGCCAGCAACTGGCTGCAGTCCGACAGCCTCACCCCGGGCGGCAGGTTCGGCGCCTCGCTCGCCGCGGCCCGCTTCGACGACACCACTCCCGGCGACTCCCTCGCCGTCATGGACTCGGTCGGGCTGACGATCTACACCTTCGAGCCTGCTCCCCGGCCCGCCGCCAAGAGCACGGACGCGCAGGCGCGGCGGCCGGTGCAGAAGTCGCGCACCACGCTCACCTCGCCTCCGCGGAAGACGCTCGGCAAGGCCTCCGCCGCCAACGCGCCGGGCATCCGGCCCAGGTCGATGACCACGGGCGACTACGACAACAACGGCTTCGCCGACCTGGTCGTCTCCGGCACCAGCGTGGGCGGCGAGCCGGGCTACGGCTGGTCGTACATCCTGCCCGGCACCGCGTCGAACGAGGAGCCGCTGCCGATCACCGCGGTGCGCGGCGGCCCGGTCGTCGCGTCCGGCGACATCAACCGCGACGGCTACGACGACCTGGTCACCGGCGAGCCGCACAGCCCGGACGACGGCGGCGAGAACATGACCGGCGGAATGGTCGGCGTCTACTACGGCAGTGCGCGCGGGCCCGTCGGCCGGGAGGGGCCGGGCACCCCTCCCGTGTGGTGGACCCAGAACTCGGCGGGCGTGCCGGGCACGAGCGAGCGGGGCGACGGCTTCGGCACCGACCTCTCCGTTGGCGACAGCAACCGCGACGGATACGCGGACGTGGCGATCGGTGTCGCGGGCGAGGACATCGGCGCCGTCGCCGACGCGGGCGCCGTCACGGTCCTGCGTGGCTCGGCCAAGGGCATGACGTCCACCGGCGCACTGTCCGTGCACCAGGGCACCAAGAACGTCCCGGGCACCGTCGAGAAGGGCGACAAGTTCGGCGGCCAGGTCTCCTTCACCGACCCGAACCGCGACGGCCGCTTCGGCCTGCTCGTCTCGGCACCCGGTGAGAACACGAACGACGGCTACGTCTGGGTGTTCTCCGCGGGCAGCGCGGGCCTGACCACCTCCGGCTCCTGGAGCTACAGCCTGAGCGCGTTCGGCGGCCTGCCGACGGACGCGCTGTACGGGGCGGCGATCGACGACTAGGCGGTACGGCTGTCATGGAGCGACGACACCGCATGCCCCGGCCGCGCGGCCGGGGCATGCGGTGCTTCGTCACGGGTTCGCAGTCGGACGCGTGGCGGCCTGTCGTCCGCCCGTATGCGTCAGCAGTCGGCTGGTGTCCGGCGCCAGGGAGGCCGCCGCCCGCGACGGCCCGAAGGAGATGGCTCCTTGTGATGACGGCGGGGCGCCCTGTCCCGTGTATCCCTTCCCAGTGCGGATGCGGCGCTCTCCAGGCGTTGGGAAGCCGGCACGGCATAACCAATCACGCAGTCGCCCCTTGCCAGTCGGTCCACACCGGAGACACCCGGCCGCGACCAGCGCGAGTTCCCGATGGCCAGCTCACGCCAGGAACTTCAAGTTGAAACAAAGCTCAGTCGTCGAGCCTCTTGCCCGTCCGAGGATTCAGCCGGTCGAGTTCCGCCCCGAACACATAGAGGGCACCGTGCCCTGCGGCGAGTACCGCCCCGCCTTCAGCCGGGGACTTCCACAACTGCTTCCCCGAGCCGATGTCGAGGCAGGCGAGCTCCATCCCCTCCTCCACGTACAGGCGCACGTATGCCAGCCCGGAGGCGGCCAGCAGAATTTCGGCGCCGGTGTAGTCGCCCTCCCAAAAGGCTTTCCGCTTCCCCTTCCCGCTGTCCAGCAGGTTGATCCTGATCCCCGTGGCCTTCGCCTTCGGCGACGGCTGCTCGTACTCTCCGCAGATCACGACGCCGTCGTGCTCCAGGAGGCTGTAGAGCGTGTCGTTCGATGAACGATAGGACCAGATTCGGACCCCGGTCTGGGCGTCGAGTGCCTGGACGGTCCTGTCCGGCGAGACGAGGACGCGCCCCTCCCCGTCCATCACCGGGGCGGCTGTAAAGGTGTGGTACTCGTGCTGCCAGGCAACCTCTCCGCTCGACGCCCGCAGGGCCTTGACCAGCGCCGCGGAGCCTTCGGGATCCGAGTGAGCCGCGACGATGACACCGTCCGCCAGCCGGACAGCGCTGGGATCGGTCACGGCCACCGTCCGGCGCCAAACCTCCTGTCCGTCCTTGAGCCGGAGCGCCCGAACACCGTGGTCCTCGCCTCCCAAGTACACCGCGTACACCGCCGCTTCGTCGGCGAAGAGGTGGCTCACCGAAGGGCTCCGGTTCTTCCAGAGGATCTCACCGGTTTCAAGGTCGACCGCGCGGATCATGCTCCCGGATCGGAACCGGCCTTCCTTCCTCGGCAGGTTCTCGGCGTAGATCACCTGGCGGCCCTGCCTGACCACATTGAGACCGCCGCTCACGGAAACGGACCACAGCTCGGACCCCTGGTCGGCGTCGAGGGCGACAACCGCGCTCGCCTGAGGTGACGCGCTGCTACGGCCCACGACGACCACCCCGTCGGCCACCAGAGGCGTGTCCTGCACCACGTCGTCCAGCCCGGCCAGTTCGTCCGTCGGCGGCACACGCCACTTTTCGCGCCCGGTGATGCCGTCGAAGGCGCGAATCTGCCCGCCGTATTCGGCGCAGTAGAGGGTGTCTCCTGCGAGCACTGGGGGCGAAGAGCCCGCCTTCACACGGACCGGCCAGCCTGCGGCATGCTGTCCGACAGAGCGTGATGGTGCCGGCAGGCGGAACGGGTCGTCGCCTCCGCGCCCGTCCTCCGCGTCACCGGTGCAGCCAGCCGCCAGGGCAGCCGGGACAAGCGCGAGCACCGAAGAGAGCAGTCGGCGACGCGACAGCCCTTGCACGGGCAGGAGGTCACGGTGCTCCACCGGCTGCAACCCGAGGTTCATTGGGCACGTCACCCCCTGGTCTCGGGCAGCGCGGCGGTCCTGAACGGTTCGCCCTCGAAGTCGATCGTCTCCGTGTGTCTCTCCTCGTCGCCGGCCACCGCCCAGACCAACTGGATCTCCCACTGACAGAGCCCTTTGTCGGTGAAAGCCTTGATGCGCAGTTTCGCAATGTCCTCGACCGACATCGTCATGGGAAGCGTCAAGGGACGGGCACGTTCAGTGACCTCGGCCGCGCTCGCATCGGCACCTGTCTCTTCGCTGGGAAGCACCACCAAGTCGGGCCATCGCCTCGCCATCTCCCTCACGGATACCGACCGCCCGACGGGCAGCTCATGCAACGGCACACCGAAGGAGTAGTAGTAGCCGGGACCACCGCACTCCGGCTGGAACGCGGCCAGCTCGGGACTTTCCTTGCGATCAGTGACCTTGATGCGTACGTCGTGGAGCACGGCGTTCTCCTGCGAGTCCGTCGACACATCGATGTCCACCGTGCTCGTCTTCAGCGCAATGGCGTCGTGCGCCTTGAGCCACGACACCAGACCCTCTTCCTTCCAAGCGTTCTCCGCGTCCTTCCGGTATGCGGCGTCCGCCTCGTCCCTCTCCTTCGCCGGCATGACCCAGTCCTGTTCGCACGGATCCAGGAGCGGAAGGGCAGTGACCTGCCCTTCCGTCTTTCCCCAGCCGAACTTGTCGCTCACCCAGGACGTCATCTCCTGGCCAAGCGGGGTGAACAGCGCAGCCGTCACCACACCTACGGCTGCCAGTGCCGCACCCAACAGGGCCGGGCCGATTTGCCCGCGCATGCCTCTTTCCTCCGGGTGAACAGCACCCTGAGGCTGTTCCTGCGGAGCGCCCGCCGGGGTCGTGGCCCTCTGGCTCCCCCCACCCCGCGGGGCCGAGCCATCCGAAGGAATCGGCGCCTGCGGCTGCGTGGGAGCACTCTGCCGCTCCGGGTCCGACTGCCCGGCCACCGCCGGCCGGCTTCCGGCGGAGGTCTCCCCGCCCGGCGGCTGGTCACGCCCCTCCGGGGAGGAAGACGTTGCGGCAGATTCGTCAGCCATACCCGAACCAACTCCGTCCAGCTCACCCTCGACAGCACTCCAGGCGAACTACGTTACAGCCAGGTCACGTTGAGTCACCAGCGCGAGAGGAGCCACGCGCACGCCGCCACCACGGCACCCTGCAGGTACGGGTGGAGGCGTCGGTGGCCTCGCTGATTGCCTGGCCCATCGCGGCGACGATCTCCCGGTACTCGCCGATGAAGGGGCAGCTATGGGCGACATCGCTCCGAGGGAGCTCATCTTGATGAGGCTCGTTGAAAACGGCCACCCTGATCGGGAATCACCCCGCACCTGCTCGATGGATCTCCCCAGCCATGGGGTGCCCGATGGACAGCCAGTTCCAGGGGCGGGGCGGACTGTCCATGACGGCCGAAAGCCAGCGCGTAGCGCCGTAGAGGCGGGGCCGTACGGGCACCGCCGACGACTACGTCCCGCTCGTGGCCTTCCTGGCGTCCAATGACGCGCGCTGGATCACCGGGGACACCATCCCCGTCTCCGGCGGCATGCACTGACGCCACGCGGTCTTCGCCGCTGACCCGCAAACGGCCGGAGCCGTTGCTCAAGGTCAGCGAGGGGTGAGGAGGCAGAACTCGTTGCCTTCCGGGTCGGCCAGAACCGTCCAGGAGATTGCGGACTGGTCGATACCAGGGTCGGTGGCGCCCAGGGCGCGCAGCCGGGCTTCCTCTACTGCCAGGTCGTCACCGGGGTAGGGGCAGACGTCGAGGTGGACGCGGTTCCACACGCTCTTGGTGTCGGGGGTGCGGAGGAACTCCAGGTAGGGGCCGACGCCCTTGGCGGAGCGCATGGTCGCGTGGTCGTCGGTGACCTCGTACAGCGTCCAGTCCATCGCCTCGCCCCAGAACCGGGCCATCGATCGTGGGTCGGTGCAGTCGACCACCACAGCGGCGATCGGCCCGGTGTCCCGGTAGGTCGGGCGGGGCTCCAGGACGCAGAACTCGTTGCCCTCCGGGTCGGCCATGACCGTCCAGGGGACGTCGCCCTGACCCACGTCGGCGAGCGTCGCACCGAGAGCCTTCAAGCGCGCGACCAACTCCGCCTGATGGGCGGTCGAGGCGGTGGCCAGATCAAGGTGCACCCGGTTCTTCACCGTTTTGGGTTCCGGGCGGGCGACGATGTCGATACAGACGGCCACGGGGTCGGGGTAGGCGAAACCCACGGGTTCGAGGTTGGTCACGCCGGGTCCCTCGCTGTCGACACCCCAACCGAGTGCCTCCGCCCAGAACCGGCCGAGCACGGAGTCGTCCCGAGCCTTCATATTGATCTGCACGAGTCTTGTTGCCATGCCGCAGATCCTAGAAGCTGCCGCCGGCCCGGGCCGCCGCGATCAGACATGTGCTCGGCCCGGTACTGACCATGGTCGCCCTCGTCGAGACTGTGCGAGTCCTTGTGAACGAAGGCCAGACCCGACCACGCCGCCTGCATCCGACCGGCCAGTGGCATGGAGCCCGAACTCAATCGGATGCTGCTCAAGCCCCGCGCCCCTGACCGGCCGACTCGGCCCGCACAGGCCACGGGCGGGCCGAGATGAGTATCGGTCCGTCTTCATCCAGCTCGCTGGCGAGCGCGACTGTCCCAAGGTGGTCGTAGAGGAGGAGTCGGGATCCATGGTCACCGTGTGGGTGCCGCTCGTTCCTCCGGACGACCGGATTGCTGACCACCGGCAGCGTTTGCAGCAGATGACGAATTACTGGGTTCCGATGCTGTCAGCGTAGGGAGACAAGCCGCCGCCAGCAGATGAGTGCGCATCCCAGGGTGAGGAAGGCTTCGTGGATGTCGTCGCGGATCTCCCAGCGGATCCGGAGGCGGTGGAACCAGTGCAGGTGGGCGAAGGCTCGCTCGACAACCCGGCGTTGAGCGCCGAGTCCGGAGCCGTGTTCGGTGCCGCGTCGCGCGATCAGTGGCTTCACTCCGAGCGCGCGGACGAGGCGGCGGTACTTGTCGTGGTCGTAGCCGCGGTCACCGAGCACGACGTCGGGGCGGCGCCGGGACCGGCCGCGCTCGCGCTCACCGGTAGCCCAGAGGTGATGCGCGAACAGTGGCAACGGCTGCTGGAGGTAGGCGCGTTGCGCAACGTGGAGATCCAGGTCATGCCTGCCGGGCGGGGGTTCCATCCTGGCAAGAACGGTCCGTTCGTGGTGGTGGAGACGCACGAGCACAAGCACCTTGGCTACTTCGAGTCCCAAGGCGTCGGGTGCGTCGTCTCGGAGCCCGCAGAGGTCAGTGCCTTCGCCTTGCGATATGGCAAGCTGCGATCGCAGGCCTTGAACGTCGAGGAGTCTGCGCGACTCATCGAGCGGATGGTTGGAGAGACATGAGCGTGGAGCAGGTTGCCGAGAACGTGGACGGGCTGCGCTGGTTCAAGAGCAGTTACAGCGGATCGGACGGCGGTGACTGCGTGGAGGTGGCCGCCAACCTGGACGCCGTGTACGTACGGGACTCGAAGGCTGCGGGTGGTGGGCCGGTGCTGCGGGTCGGCCGGGGCGAGTGGGCGGCATTCGTGGCGCTGGCGACGAAGTAGTCAGTCTTGCAGAGGAATTGACGAGTTCAATGTGTCCGGCCGCGGCGCGTTGGGGATCATGGATTCCATGATCCATCCTTCTCGTCGCGGCCTGTTCGCCGCCTTCGCCGCCTCTGCCGCTTCCGTTCCGCTCGCCGGCCTGGCCGCGGCTCCGGCCCGCGCCGCCACCGCCCTCGCCTCCGCCGATCCCCTCCCGGCACCGGTCGACCCCCTCCCGGCACCGGTCGGCCTGACCTCGGCCCCCTCCTCGGTGACTCTGCCTCCGCTGGACGCCTCCTATTTCACGCCGGTGACGCTGACCTCCCCGCTCACCACCTCCGTGCTGCCCGGAAGCCCGGCCCGCACGGAGGTCACCTCGGGCGGCAGACGGGTCGCGCTGCTGACCCGCGGCACCCGGACCGTCCTCCTGCCGGGCCCGCGAAGAACGTTCGCCGAGAACAAGCGGCCCTTCGTGGACGACTTCGATCGCACGCTGACGGGCTGGGGGAGCTCGCCGGGCGGCGGCAGCTGGAACACGCTCCCCTCCAGCCCCGCCAGTTACTCGGTCGTGCCGGGCACCGGCCTGATCACCCTCACCACCTCGGGTGTCAGCCGGCACGCCAACCTGCGGGACGACGAGATCACCGACGTCGACGTGCGGTCCGAGGCCCGGTTCGACAAGGTGCCCGCCGGCGACGCCTGTTCGTACGGGCTGACCTTCGGCTACCAGGACAGCCACAACAACTACCGGGCCCGACTGTCCTTCACGACCAGCGGTGCGGTCCAGTTCCGGATCGAGAAGGAGGTCGGTGACACCGTCACCCAGCTGGCCTCGGCGCTCACGCTGACGACGAGCAATCCGGCGAACACGAAGTGGACGATCCGGGTGCGCCGCGAGGGCTCACGGATCCGGGCCAGGGCATGGCGTTCCGACACCGCCCAGCCGACGACGTGGGACTTCGACGTCAAGGACTCGGAGTTCGGCAAGGGCCGGGTGGGTCTGCGCGCCCTGGCCAACAGCGGCTGCACGAACCTGCCGGTCACCCTGCACGTGAGCCGGTTCGAGGTGAGCGCCGCCAACTGGCACACCCCTCCGAGCGTCACCCACGGCGACTGGGTGCGAGTGCTGCCGGAGCCGTTCGACGGCACCTGGACGGCCGGGCTGGAGCAGACGATCCGCGGCTGGGCCGGATCCACCGTGCCGGACGCGCTCGCGTACGCGGCGATGTTCCTTCCCGGCGCCCCCGCGGTCATCGCCGGGGACGGACCGGCGAAGGGCAAGCAGGTGCTGGGCGAGTCGGGTTACGGCTACCTGAACTCACAGGGGTACCGCATGGTGGGCGCCGACTTCCACGAGTACATGAACATCGGCTGGACCTTCCCCGACGGCGCCTACACCGGTGCGTCGAGCCGGGATGCCGGGAACCTCGACTGCTCCGGCTACACGCGCATGGTCTACGGCTACCACATGGGCGTGCCCATGGCCGCGAAGGCGGACACGTCCGGGAACCGGATACCGCGCCAGTCCCGTGACATGGCCGACCACACGCCCGGTGTGCTCATCGACCGGACCGACGGCACCCGTCCGCCGGCCGCCGCCCTGCTCCAGCCCGGTGATCTCGTGCTGTTCAACGCCGACTCCGGGGACGACGGGGACCAGCAGACCGGCACGGTCGACCACGTCGGGATCTACCTCGGGCGGGACGCGGCCGGCAAGCGCCGCTTCCTGTCCAGCCGCAAGACGATCAACGGGCCCACCATGTCCGACATGGGCGGCTCCTCGCTGCTCGACGGCACGGGCCTCTACGCCGTGTCGCTGCACTCGGTGCGCCGTATCTGAGGCGGTGTCCCCCGCCGGGACGGCCGGCGTCGAGGGTCCGCTCCACACGGTGCGCACCTGCACCAGGTCCCGCGTCCGCGCCGCCGGCGGCGCGGGCCGCGACGGGAGCGGATCGGCGGGATCCCCCGCAGTCACACCAGTCGCCGTTCCTGCCCCAGGTAACGCAGGACGGCGGCGACCCGTCGGTCCACCCGGTCGGCGGGGGACAGGTCGAGCTTGGCAAAGATGCTGCGGATGTGCTTGTGGACGGCGCCCTCGGTGACGACGAGCCGCTCGGCGATGGCCGTGTTGCCCAGCCCTTCGGCCATGAGGCCGAGTACGTCCCGCTCACGGGGGCTGAGCCGCTCCAGGCGGGGGTCCTTGCGGGAACGGGTGAACAGCTGTGCGACGACCTCCGGGTCGATGGCGGTGCCCCCGCCCGCCACCCGCCGCAGCGCGTCCAGGAACTCCTCGACCCGTCCGACCCGTTCCTTGAGCAGGTAGCCGATTCCCCCCACACCGCTGCCGAGCAGTTCGGTGGCGAAGCTCTGCTCGACGTAGGCGGAGAGCACGAGGACGGCCAGGTCCGGTCGCCGGCGCCGGGCCTCGACGGCCGCCCGGACACCTTCGTCGGTGTGGGTCGGCGGCATCCGCACGTCGAGGATGGCGACGTCGGGCCGGTGGGCGTCGATGGCGGCGAGCGCTCCGTCGGGGGTACTCGCGGTGGCCACCACGTCGAGCCCTTCGGCGCGCAGCAGCAGGGCGAGGCCCTCCCGCAGCAACGGGTTGTCCTCGGCTATCACGATCCGCATGGCAGTTCCACCTGAAGGGTCGTCGGGCCGCCCGGGGGGCTGGTCAGGGAGAGGCTACCGTCGTGCGCGGCGACCCGACGCCGCATGCCGGTGAGCCCGGAGCCGCCGTTCCCTCCCCCGGGGTCCTCCCCCCGACAGGCATCTTCGGCACCCCCGCAGCCGTCGTCCTCGACGCGCAGCCGCAACCGGCCGCCGCGGCTGCGGGCCGTGACGGTGGCGTGCCGGGCACCGCTGTGCTTGGCGACGTTGGTCAGGGCCTCGGCCACGACGAAGTAGGCGGTCGTTTCGACGGAGGCGGCACACCGCTCGGGTACGTCGACGTCGACCCGGCACGGCACCGCGCAGTGGGCGGCGAGCCCGGAGAGCGCGCCGGCCAGGCCCCGGTCGTCCAGGACCGGGGGCAGGATGCTCCGGGAGACCGACCGCAGTTCGGCGAGAGCCTGTTCGGCGGCGGACTGGGCGCGCTCGAGGAGTTCGTCGGCACCGGCCGGGTCGCGGGCCACCATGCGACGGGCCGCGCCGAGCAGCACGGTGACGCTGACGATGCGGTTCTGCGTGCCGTCGTGCAGCGACCGCTCGATGCGGCGCAGTTCGGCGGCGTGGGCGTCCAGCGCCGCAGCGCGCGTGGCCGTCAACTCCGCCACGCGCAGGGAGAGATCGACGTCCGGGCCGGCCACCAGGAGGCTCCGTCCCGGCCGGGCCTGCAAACGCGCCATGCCGGGCGTGAGCCCGAGGATGATGACGATCCAGCCCACACCCAGCAGCGCCACGGCCAGCGCGCCCGGCCAGGAGTGCGCGGTACCCAGGCCCAGGGAGGTGGCGGTCGTGTCCTTGGGTACGAGCCGCCAGTACAGCGGGAAGGCGGTGTCGCGGACGGCGGCGATCGGCAGGCAGACGCCGATCAGCCCCAGCAGGCACCCCAGGGTGGCGTGCCGGACCAGCCAGCTCAGTTCCCGCCGGGTGGTGGGATCGACGAGGGCGAGCCGCAGCCGCGTCGGCGGGGCCTGCGGGCCGATGACTTCGGGGCCCCAGCGGCTGAGCCGCACGCGTTCCCGTCCGGCCAGGGCGTGCAGCGCTTGCAGCACGGCGGGTGCCAGCAACAGTCCGACCCCGATCAGGCTCGTCACGGCGGCGACGGCCACCCCGAGCAGGACGAGCAGGGCGGGCAGGGCGGTGTTGAGACCGGACGCGAGCTGGGCGAGGGCGGCGCCGGCCGCGCTCAAGGGCCCTTCGGCACCGTCCTCGAGGCCCGGATCCGTGCCCCGGCGGGCCGTGGCGTACCCGTCCTGGTGGGCCGCCGGAGCCTTCCGGTGGATGGCCATCCGCTCTCCGTTCTTCGCGTCCGTTCCTCCGGATCTCTGCGCCGACGACCCTAGGGCGTGCACATGCCCGCCGTCAGCCCGGGAGGGCGGGAAGTACAGCCTGCTGTACCCGGGCTGGGCGGACTGCGGGATCGGCCGGCGGGGCTGCCGGTCCATAGTGTCGGCGTCGACAGCGGAACACCGCCCGCCATCGACGGAGGAGCCCCATGCCGCACCCCGACCCCTACCGCCTCACCCGGTCCGACCGGCCGTCCCCGTCGCCCGGTCTCACCCGGGGGGACGTTCTCCGCTCACTGTTGTGGATCGTGGTCGTGATGAGTGCCGTCGCCAATATGGCCGCCTCGTACGGCGGTGCCGACACCTGGGTGCACCTGGTCTGCGGTGCGGTCACCGTGCTCTGCGGCGGCACCCTCGTCGTGCGCAGCCTGCGGGGCCGTCGATGAGTGCGATTGCCCTGACCCACGTCGGCAAGGAGTACGCGGGAGGCGTACGCGCCCTGGACGACGTGTCCCTGACCGTGGAACGCGGCACGTTCCTCGCCGTGATGGGGCCGTCCGGCTCCGGCAAGAGCACGTTGATGCACTGCGCCGCCGGGCTGGACTCCCCGACGTCCGGGAGCATCCGCATCGACGGCCGGGAAATCGGTGGACTGAACGAGACCCGGAGGACCGAACTGCGCCGCGAACGCGTCGGCTTCGTCTTCCAGGCGTACAACCTGATCCCGTCGCTCAGCGTCGAGGACAACATCACGCTGCCGCTGCGGCTGGCGGGCCGCACCCCGGACCACGCCTGGCTGGGCACGCTGGTCCGGCGGG
>NZ_JUJA01000037.1:47730-54795 GCF_001906585.1 Streptomyces kebangsaanensis
CCGCCGTCGTCCGGGCGCTGGTGGCCAGGCCGGCCGTCGTGTTCGCCGACGAGCCGACCGGCGCGCTGGACCTGCGCGGCGCCCACGAGGTTCTCGACCTGCTGCGGGATCTCGTCGACGAGCTGAACCAGACCGTGGTGATGGTCACCCACGACCCTGCCGCCGCGGCCCGTGCGCACCGGGTGCTGGTGATGGCCGACGGCCGGGTGGTCGAGGAGCTGGACAAGCCGTCCGCCGACGAACTGGCCGGTCGGCTCGTGGCGCTGGGAGAGGGGTGAGCCGTGTTCCGTCTCACGACACGCATGGCCGGCCATCGGATCACCGCGCTGATCGCCATGGCCTGCGCGGTGCTGGGCGGCGCCGCCCTGATCACCGGCACCGGCGTCCTGGCCGAGTCCGGGCTTCGCTCCCATCCGCCGGCCGGGCGCCTGTCCGGCGCGGACGTCGTGGTCGCGGCCGACCAGGAGTTCCACCCGCAGGGGGACCTGCCGATCGCGCTCCCGGAACGCCGTACGGTCCCGGCCGCGCTGGTCGCCGACCTGTCCGGACTGCCGGGGGTCGAGGCGGCGGTCGGGGACATCGGTTTCCCCGCGGCCCTGGTCGATGCCCGCGGCCGGGTCGTACCGACCCGCGATCCCGCGTCCGCCGGGCATGGCTGGTCCTCGACCAGGCTGCTGGCGAAGCCGGACATCGACGGCCGCGCACCCACCGGTCCGGGCGAGGTCGCCCTGGACGGCGCCACCGCCGCCGCGGCGGGGCTCCGGGTCGGCGACCGGGCCGAGATCGTCGCCGTCGGCCGCCCCGCCACCGGCTACCGCGTCTCGGCGGTGGTTGACGCACCGGACGCCGGGATCCTTTTCGCCGACCCGACGGCCGCACGGCTGTCGGGCCGGGCGAGCGGCGCCGGAGGACCTCGCGCGGACACCGTCGACCTGATCGGTCTGCGGACCGCGCCCGGTGCCGGGGAACGGGTCGCCGCCGAGGTCCGTACGAAGCTGAAGGGCACCGGACTGGAGACGGTCACCGGGGCGGCCCGCGGAGACCTGGTGTCGCCCGGCACGGGCGCGTCCCGCGCACTGCTGATCGTCCTGGCCGGTTCACTCGCGGGGATCGTCCTGCTGATCACCGGATTCGTCGTGGCGAGCGCGCTGGCGGTGTCGATCGGCGGGCAACGCCGGGATCTGGCGCTGATGCGGGCCGTCGGGGCGACACCCCGTCAGATCAGGCGGCTCGCCGCCACACAGGCCACCGTCGTCGCGGGCGCCGCGCTCGTGCCCGGCGTCGGGCTGGGCCATCTGCTGGCCGGGCAGTTCCGCCGGATGCTCGCGGACCGAGGGGTCGTACCGGAGGCACTCCCGCTGACCGTCAGTCCGTTGCCGGCCGTCGCGACGATCCTCCTGACGGTCCTCGCCGTGCAGATCGCGGCCCGGTGTGCGGCCTGGCGCACCTCCCGCATGCCCGCCACGGAAGCGGTCGCCGAGTCGCGCAGCGAACCCCGGAACCCGTCGAAGACCCGCACCCGCGCGGGACTGCTGATCATCGTCGCCGCGACCACCCTGTCGGCCGTACCCCTCTTTTCCCGCACCCTCCTCGCCTCCGCCGCCACCTCCCTCGCGGGCATTCTCGGTGCGGTGGGCCTGGCTCTGGCCGGCCCGGAGCTCGTCCGGCGCATCGGGATCGCCGCGTCCCGGCGCACCCGGTCCGCCACCTCCGCCCCGACCTGGCTGGCGATGTCCAACATCCGCGCCTACGCCCTGCGCAACGCCGGCATCGTCAGCACCCTGGCCATGGCGGTCGTGTTCGTCCTGACCTACACCCTCGCCCAGACCACCGTGCTCGCCGCCACCACGGACGACATCCGCACCGGCACCCTCGCCCAGCAGCGGCTGACCGCGCCGGACCTGGGTGGCCTGCCCGGCGGCACGCTCACCGCCGTACGGGGCGTCCCCGGGGTCCGGGCGGCCGGCTCCGTCGGCAGCACGACCGTGGTGTGGGAGTACGCGCAATTCGGCGAGACCGCGGCCGAGTCCGCCTCCGCGATGATCCTCACCCCGGACGCCTCGGACGTCCTCGACCTCGACGTACGCCACGGCAGTCTGCAGGGCCTGACGGGCGACACCGTCGCCGTCAGCAGCGACGTGACCGCCTCCAGGGGAGCGAAGGTGGGCGGCAGGGTGCGCCTGGTCCTCGGCGACGGCACACCGGTCGACGCCGAGGTCGTCGCCGTGTACGCCAGGGGGCTCGGTTTCGGCCCGGTCATCCTCTCCCACGACCTTGCGGCCGGACACACCACCACCGGGCTGGACCAGAGCGTCCTCGTCCGCACCGACGGCACCGCCGGGGCCCGGCAGGCACTCGCCGCCCTCGCCACGACCCGCCCCGGCCTGCTCCTCCAGGATGCCGTTCCCCGTCCCGCGGGCGGTCTGAAGAACGCCCCGCCCGAGGTGTGGATCAACCTGGCCGTCATCGTCGTCCTGCTGACACACCTGCTCCTGAGCATCGCCACCAGGCTCGTCGCCGCCACCGCCCAGCGCAGGACCGAGATGGCGGCCCTCCGCCTCAACGGCACCACACCCGGCCAGATCCGCGCGATGATGCGCCGCGAGGCCGCGGTCACCGCCGCCACTGCGCTCACTACGGCCCTGCTGCTGTCCGCGCTCCCCCTGGCCTTCGTGGGCCAGGGCTTCCTCGGCCGCCCCTGGCCGGCGGGTCCGGCCTGGCTGCTGCCCGCCCTCGCCCTGACGGTCACCGTGACGGCGGTCCTCGCGATCGAACTCCCCGCCCGCCACGCGTTGCACACGCCGCCTGCGGAGGCCCTCCGGACTCAGTGAGCGGACGCCCCGGGTGACTGGGCGGGCGGCATGACCGGCCCACTGTCGTGCCCGGCTCGATGACGGGATCGTTGCGAAGTAAGCGGCTCCCGGCAGACAGGACAGACCACGGCGGTGTCCGCGTACGCGGCGGTGGCCTCCCGGACGACGGGCCGGTGGGTGCAAGGGCCGTCGTTGTCCGTGATCAGCACGCGCAGCCTCTCGTGGTAGCCGGCGAACCGCTTGAGCAGTTCGGCGCGGACGGCCGCGGTGTCGCCGGGGGCGACGCCGACGGTGCGCCGCCAGTGGGGCTCGTCGCACAGGGCGGCGCGGGTCCGGATGTGCTCGCCGTCGCGCCGGCCGATCAGGCCCTTTCCGTCGCCCGCGGCGAACGTGCGGCCGGACCCGACGAGTTCGGCCCGGACGGCTCCGGTCCGCCCGCCNNGCCTGCTCGTCAGGTACGCCGAGGACGCCGCCGCTCCCGCTTGCGCGGAGCGGCGGCGTCCTCGGCACCGCGCGTCGGTACACGGACGGGGGGCCGGGCCGGCGCCTGCCCGCGTCCGGCCCCGGTGACGGGTCAGCGGGTGACGTCGAAGGTGGCCGCGCGGGGCAGGAACCTCGTGTCGCCGTCCTCCGCCGTGGCCAGCACGGACACGTACCAGGTGCCTTCCGCCAGGTCGGCCGCCTCCTGCTGCGTCACCTTCAGCGTGTAGGTGCAGCGGGACGTCTCCTCCGAGGTGCTGCGGCACGTGGCCCTGTCCACGTGCCGCAGCTCCGCCTCGGTGGGGTCGAGCTTCGAACTCGCCGGCCACGCGATGACGTTGAGACTCCGGACACCGGAGTCGTCGCTCACGTCCGCGGTGTAGGTGAGCTTGCCCGCGCCGCGCGGGGACGGGGCGACGTAGCGGGCCGAGCCGTTCGCCACGGTCACCTCGGTGGCGGTGGAGGCCATGGCGAAGCCGCCGGCGACGATGGCGCCGAGGGCGACGACGCCGATGACGGACGGGACGAGAACGCGCTTGGACATGGGTGATCCCCCTGAGTCGGCTGAAGAGTAGGTATCGGGAAAGCGGTGGCGGAACCGGTGGTCGGCCGCTTTCCGATGTGATCGAGCCTATGGCCGGGGACATGGCGCGGTCCTCACGCCGCGGGACGATCGCCGCGTCGAACCGCGGGTGCAGCGCCTGCACCCCAGGTAAGAGAACAGGGTCCGCCTCCGGCCGGAGGACAGCCGCTCACCTGCGGTCATAGCCTTGATCCCTTATGAAGAGAACCGACGACCGGCTGCTGCCCCTCCTGCTGCTCGGCGCTCAGGCCCTGGTGTGGCCGGGAGCGGACCTGATCCGCGGGACCGTTCCGGCAGGCTCCGCCCTCTTCGTGGCGGCCCTCGTCGCCGGACTGGTGGCGGCCTCGCTCTGCCTGCGCCGTTCGAAGCCGGTGACCACCCTCGTCCTGGTCGCCGCCGCCTGTGCGCTGGGGGCCGGACCGCTGCCCACCGGGGCCGTGGCCGTGCTGGGCACAGCGGGCGTGGCCCTGGCCCTGTTCACCGTGGCCGACGAACGCGACACCTTCACCGCTCTGTTGTGCGTGGTGGCGCTCGCCTCCTGGCAGTTCCTGCAGAACCTCAGCCTGCACGGGCTCAGTGACCGCAATGGACTCGACCTCGTCCTGACGGCCGTGCTGTACGCCGCCGCGTCCGCCGCCGGCATGCTGGCACGGCGGAGCCGGCGCACACGGCAGGCCGCCGAGCAGCAGCTGAAGCGGGCCGAGCTCGAGCGGCACCGGCTCCCGGCGGTCGAACGGCAGCGGATGGAGCGGGAGTTGCACGACGTCAGCGCCCACCATCTGACGGCCGTGGTCGTCACGGCGGGTGCGGCACTCGGGCTGCGCGACCGTCGTCCCGAACTGGTCGGCGAGGCCCTTCGGTTCGCTGCCGAGACCGGCCGTGAGGTCACCCGGGCGCTCGGTGCGGTGAGGGCACCGGCGCCCTCACGGGAACGGCAACCGTCACCGAGGGAACGGCTGCTGGGTCTGGTCGCCGGGTTCTCCCGGCTGGGCCAGCACGTGGAGTGCGAGATCGACGCACTGCCGGACGGTGCCGTCGGGGACGCGGCGTACGGCATCGTGCGCGAGGCGCTGACCAACGTGGCACGGCATGCGCCCGGCGCGCACACCACCGTGACGTGCCGGTACGGCGACGCCCGCACGGAGATCGTCGTCACGAGCACCGCACCGCCGGCCGGATCGGCGGCGCACGGCGCCGGCCTCGGCTCAGGACGCGGCCAGGGCTTTCTGCGGTCGCGGGCCCGGGAGGCCGACGGCACCCTGACCAGCGGCCCGACGGCACAGGGCGGTTGGGAGGTGAGCGCGGTCCTGCCCGGCCGGGTCGCCGCCGCCTCGGTGAAGCGGCCGGTCCCGTGGCAGTACCGCCTGGCGCAGGTGACGGCCGCGACCGGCCTCGCCGTGCACCCGCTGCTCTCCCTGCTGGTCATCCGGACGGAAGCCATGTCGAGCGGTCCGGGGGCGTCGGCGGGCGTGCTCTTCGCACTGCTGGCCACGGGGCAGGCGCTCGCGCTGCTGTGGCGGCGCCGGGCACCCGGCGCCGCCCAGGGTGTCGTACTCGGTCTGGCCCTGCTCTGGCCGGTGGCGATGGCCGTGGGCGAGTACACCGGCTGGGTGCTCCTGCCGCCCCTGCTGAGCATGGCCGCCACCTGCGCGGTGGTCGCCTCCGCCGCGGCCCGCACGGCCGCCGCCGGGCCGTCCGCCACCGAAGGCCGCCCTCGCCTGCCTGCGCGGGCCGGCCCGGTCGTGCCCGTGGTGGTGCACGCGGCGGCCACGACCGCCGCCCTGGTGCACCGGGGCACGTCCTTCCCCGTCTGGGCACTCGCCGCGGCGGCCACGGCCCAGGCGGCCCTCGTGGTCGGCGCGGCATGGTGGGCCGGAACCCTGCGCGGGCGCCGCGACCGGGCCGCCCGCAGTGCACAGACGAAGCATCTCGCGGCCTGGACCGAGGAGGCGGTTCAGGACGCGTGGGCCGAGCGTCGCCGGATCGCCACCGGGCTGGAGACCACCGTGCTGGCGCGCACCGCCGACATGGTCGCGCAGGCCGAGGCGGGCCGGCTCGACGAGGTCGTCGAACGCGCCCGCGAGGCGCTGGCCGCGATGCGCGCCCTGCTCGACACGGTCCGGGGAGCCGAAGCCACGCCCGCACTGCGGCCGCAGCCCACCCTCCAGGCTCTCGACCTCCTCGCCCACCAAATCCGGGCAACTGGCCGCGACGTCGAGATACGGCTGACCGGCCGCATGCCGAGATGGCTGCCCACCACCGTGGACCTGGCCGCTTACCATGCCTGCGAAACGGTACTCGCGGCCGGCGGCGAGGAGCCGATGGTGGTGGAACTCGACGCGGACGACGCCGCGTTGACGATCACGGCGACCGGCGTGCCGGACACCGTCCGTCCCGCCCTGTGTCAGCAACTGGCGGCGCGGACCGCGATGGCGGACGGGACGGTCATCACCGGCCCGTCGGGTCCGGTGCGCGTCCGGCTGCCGCTGACCGCGGCGCCGATTGCACCGCAGGACAACGAGGAGGGACAACGATGAGCCTCAGGGTGCTGGTCGTCGACGACCAGGGCATCGTACGGGCGGGATTCGCCGCCGTGATCGACGCCGAGGAGGACATGACGGTCGTCGGCGAGGCCGCCGACGGCGCCGAGGCGGTACGCCTCGCCGGGGAACTGGCACCCGACGTGGTCCTCATGGACGTCCGCATGCCCGAACTGGACGGCATCGCCGCCACCCGGATCATCACCGGCGGGGAGAACGCGCCCCGTGTCCTGGTGCTGACCACCTTCGACCTCGACGCGTACGTCTTCGACGCACTGCGCGCCGGCGCCTCCGGTTTCCTCCTCAAGGACGTGCACCCCGGCGAACTGCTGCACGGCATCCGGGTGGTGGCCGCCGGCGAGAGCGTCCTCGCCCCGTCCGCCACCCGCCGGCTCATCGGCCACTACGCGTCCAGACCGAGCACCGGACTCCCGGGCGGCAGCACCCCGCGCGAGCTCAACAGCCTGACCGGCCGTGAGCGCGGCGTCCTCACCCTGATCGCCGCGGGACTCACCAACGCGGAGATCGCCCAGCACCTCGGCATCACCGTCGGCACCGTGAAGTCCCACATCAACGCGCTGCTCCGCAAGCTCGGACTGCGCGACCGGGTCCAGGCGACGATCCTCGCCTACGACCTCGGCCTCGCCCA
>NZ_JUJA01000037.1:54833-56109 GCF_001906585.1 Streptomyces kebangsaanensis
GCCGCCACCCTCCAGGAGTCCACCGCCATGACCGGTCCCCGTCTCCCCCTCCTTCGCGGGGTGCGCCGCGCCCTCGGCAACATCGTCGCCCGCCTCTACCTGACGGCCTGTGCGCTCCTGCTCGGATGGGCACTCCTGGCCGCCTCCGACGAGTCCATGGCGGTTGTCATCCCGCTGTTCGCCACCCTCCCGGCCAGTCTCGTACTGCTGCTCGTCCTGCCCGAAGGCAGCACGACGTTCCTGCTCTCCATCGTTCTCGGAGCACTGATCAACGCCATGATCATCGGCTGGTGCGCCCGCACCCTGCGCCGTGGGAGCAACCCGGACACGGCAACCTGACGCGTGTGCGGATGAACCGGTGCGCCACGGGCCTCGTTCATGGATCGGACGGGAGCCTGCCGACGGGCACCGGGCGAATACGCCGATGGGCGAGCTCCAGGTCGTCCTGCCAGGAGGCCTCCGGGCAGAAGGTGCGGGGAAGGCGGTGACCGGATGCCCCAGGGGTGAGTGTCGGCCTGCCCGTGGATTGCGGCCGCCCTCGTCAGCCGTGCGCGCCCGTTCCAGAGGTCGGCAAGGTCGTGCTGTGCGGCCAGGGCGAGGACGGCGGCCCCGCGCCCGGTGCGCTACGTACCGATCTGCAGGAGGGTGGCGACGACCAGCACCACGGCCGGAGCGGCCAGGGTGACCCTGGGAGAGATACAGGCGATGGCGCGATATCGGTGTGGTGACTGTATGTTCCGTCAGCATCTCCTTGGTCGTGAGCGAGCCGCTGTGCGTGAGCTCCACTGTTGCTTCAGGACGAGCGGCACCGAAACCGGGTTCAGACGGCACACTCACAAACGTCATGTAACGGGCCGGCTCTTGAGTCCGGCAGGGGCCGTCGTAGGCTCCCGGCCATGCGTGCACACTTGCGTCAGATTGTCGTGGCTGCCGTGAGCCGAAGGCCCTGGTCCGGTTCTGGGCCCAGCTACTTGGCAGTGAGCCGGTCGACCGTGCCCGCGGCTGGTCGCATGTCGAGCTGCCTGGGTTCGCACGGCTCGCCTTCCAACCGGTACCCGAAGGCAAGACCGTGAAGAACCGGTTTCACCTCGATATCGCGGTCGACGACATCGAGGCCGCCACCACCGAAGCGGTAGGTATGGGCGGAGCTCGGGTCGGCGAGACAGTCACCGACGATCAGGAGTCCTTCCAGGCCATGCTCGATCCGGAAGGCAACGAGTTCTGTTTCGTCAGCGCCTGACCAGCCCGGTTGTCTACCTGTCGCGTACCGAGTCGT
>NZ_JUJA01000038.1 GCF_001906585.1 Streptomyces kebangsaanensis
GGATGGTCGCCGAGGTGCGGCCGGAGTACGACACCGAGTGGGCCGCGATGAAAGCGGTCGCCCAGAAACTGGGCATCGGCACGACCGAGACCCTGCGCAAGTGGGTACGGCAGGACCAGATCGATGCCGGCACCCGGCCGGGCACCACGACGGAGGAGTCCGCCGAGCTGAAGCGGCTGAAGAAGGAGAATGCCGAGCTGAAGCGGGCGAACGAGATCCTCAAAGCCGCGGCGTCTTTCTTCGCGGCCGAGCTCGACCGGCCACACACACGCTCGTAGCGTTCATCGACGAGCACAAGGGCCGCTTCGGCGGCGTCGAGCCGATCTGCCGGGTCCTCACCGACCACGACTGCAAGATCGCCCCGTCCACCTACTACGCCCACCACAAGCGCCAGGCCACGCCCGCGGCCCGCACCGTCCGCGACGCCGAGCTCAAGACCCTCATCACAAAGGTGTACGAGGCCAACTACCGTGTCTACGGCGCCCGGAAGATCTGGCGGCACCTGAACCGCCAGGATGTCGCGGTGGCCCGCTGCACCGTCGAGCGCCTCATGCGCGAGCTCGGCATCACCGGAGCGGTCCGCGGCAAGAAGGTGATCACCACGATCCCCGACGCGAGTGCGGAACGGGCTCCAGACCTCGTGGACCGCGACTTCGTCGCCCCGGCCCCGAACCGCTGCTGGGTCGCCGACTTCACCCACGTCGCCACGTTCGCCGGCGTCGTCTACGTCGCCTTCGTCGTGGACACCTTCTCCCGCCGTATCGTCGGCTGGTCCGCGGCCACTTCGAAGGAGACCCGACTCGTCCTGGACGCCCTCGAGATGGCCCTCTGGCAACGCGACCGAGATCAACGATCCCATCAGAAAGGCGAGTTGATACATCACTCCGATGCCGGGTCGCAGTACACATCGTTCGCGCTCGCCGAGCACCTCGACCGGGCAGGCATCGCCGCGTCGATCGGATCGGTCGGCGACGCTTACGACAATGCCCTGATGGAGTCCACGATCGGCCTGTTCAAAACTGAGTTGATCAAGCCCCGTCGGCCCTGGAAGACACTCTCCGAGGTCGAACTGGCCACCGCCGAATGGGTCGACTGGTACTGCCACCGCCGACTGCACGGTGAGATCGGGCACATCCCACCCGCCGAATACGAGACCAACTACTACCTCGAAACCACGAAACCCCAGGTCACAGTCACAACCTAGAGTCTCGATCAAACCCGGAACGGTTCA
>NZ_JUJA01000039.1:0-592 GCF_001906585.1 Streptomyces kebangsaanensis
GGCGACGATACGCCGTCGCGCCCTCCGGCGGATTCGGCGCCGCCGACGCCTTGACGTCTCGGTGGGGCGAGGCGTCCCGTCCCCGGGGCCCCGCCCCGGGCCCCTGTGCGGGGCCGCGCCCCGGCTTGGCCCGCCCGTCCCGGTGGGGGCCCGCCCTGGGGCTCCGCCCCGGACTCCGGTCGGGGCTGCGCCCCGGCTTTGCCCGCCGGGCCCGCCGGGCCCGCTGGGCCCGCCCGTCCCGGTGGGGTCCGCCTTGGGGTTTCGTCCCGGACTCCGGTCGGGGCTGCGCCCCGGCTTTGCCCGCCGGGCCCGCCCGTCCCGGTGGGGTCCGCCTTGGGGTTTCGTCCCGGACTCCGGTCGGGGCTGCGCCCCGGCTTTGCCCGCCGGGCCCGCCCGTCCCGGTGGGGAGAGGGGCCCCGGCCCTGGGGCTCCGCCCCGGGCCCCGGCGGGGGCTTCGTCCCCTGCGCCCCCCGTTTCCCACCCTCCCGCCTGCCCGGTGGGGTGAGGGGTCCCCGGCCCCGAAGCTTCGTCCCTGCACCCCGACGGGCTCCGCCCTTTCACCTCGGCGGGGCTTCGCCCCTGTGGCAGGGCC
>NZ_JUJA01000039.1:680-2228 GCF_001906585.1 Streptomyces kebangsaanensis
GCGGGCGCCCGTCCGGCGTTCCTCGGTCGGCGGAGCCGTTACGCTGGAGGGCGTGGCAGTCGTCGATGTATCCGAAGAGCTCAAGTCCCTCTCCTCGACCATGGAGTCGATCGAGGCCGTTCTGGACCTCGACAAGTTGAGGGCAGACATCGCCGTGCTCGAGGAGCAGGCGGCCGCGCCGTCCCTGTGGGACAACCCGGACGAGGCGCAGAAGATCACCAGCAGGCTCTCCCACCTCCAGAACGAGGTCAGGAAGGCCGAGGCCCTGCGCGGCAGGCTCGACGATCTCGGTGTGCTCTTCGAGCTCGCCGAGGCCGAGGACGACCCCGACACCCGTGCCGAGGCCGAGGCCGAGCTCGCCGAGGTCCGGAAGGCACTGGACGAGATGGAGGTCCGGACCCTCCTGAGCGGCGAGTACGACGCCCGCGAGGCGCTCGTCAACATCCGTGCCGAGGCCGGCGGCGTCGACGCCGCCGACTTCGCCGAGCGGCTGCAGCGCATGTACCTGCGCTGGGCCGAGCAGCACGGCTACAAGACCGAGGTCTACGAGACGTCGTACGCCGAGGAGGCCGGCATCAAGTCGACCACCTTCGCCGTGCAGGTGCCGTACGCCTACGGCACCCTCTCCGTCGAGCAGGGCACCCACCGGCTCGTCCGGATCTCGCCCTTCGACAACCAGGGACGCCGCCAGACCTCCTTCGCCGGTGTCGAGGTCCTGCCCGTCGTCGAGCAGTCCGACCACGTCGAGATCGACGAGTCCGACCTGCGCGTCGACGTCTACCGGTCCTCCGGGCCCGGCGGCCAGGGCGTCAACACGACCGACTCCGCCGTGCGGATCACCCACATCCCGACCGGCATCGTGGTCTCCTGCCAGAACGAGCGCTCGCAGATCCAGAACAGGGCCACGGCGATGAACGTCCTCCAGGCCAAGCTGCTCGAGCGGCGCCGCCAGGAGGAGCAGGCCAAGATGGACGCCCTCAAGGGCGACGGCGGCAACTCCTGGGGCAACCAGATGCGCTCGTACGTCCTGCACCCGTACCAGATGGTCAAAGACCTGCGCACCGAGCACGAGGTCGGCAACCCCGAAGCCGTGTTCAACGGTGAGATCGACGGCTTCCTCGAGGCCGGCATTCGCTGGCGCAAGCAGCAGAACCAGCAGAGCGAGTAAGAAGAAACGGACGCTTTGTCGACAAGGCAACTGCCGCCACGGATCCGGCAGTTGCCTTTTTCGTGCCCGACTGCGTGCGTTTTGCGTCACACTTGCGACACCGCTCTCCGGCAAAGAGCCCGTACCCGGACATCGCGTGCGCAACGGCCTTGACGTTGCTTTGAAATATGGGAAGGGTGAAGCGCGGCATGCGTTCTGCGGGGCGCATGTGAACCGGGGGACTCCATCGTTTCAGCTACCTCCGTCGATCACTGCCCCGAGCGCGGCCTCATTGACGATCAGCTACTGGGGGTAGCAACTACATGACAAAGAAGACGCGGATCCACGTCGCGCGCATAGCTGCCGGTGCCGTGATCGCCGCGGGTGCTTCGCTGATGGTG
>NZ_JUJA01000039.1:2260-19339 GCF_001906585.1 Streptomyces kebangsaanensis
GGACCCGAGCTGCACCATCGGCACGGGCGAGAACTGCCCCGACCCGGGCACTGAGGACCCGGACCCGGGTACCGAGATCCCCGACCCGGGTACCGAGAACCCGGACCCGGGCACTGAGATCCCCGACCCGGGTACCGAGAACCCGGACCCGGGCAACCCCGGTGACGGCGGCAGCACCCCGGGCAACCCCGGTGGCGGCGGCAGCACCCCGGGCAACCCCGGTGGCGGCGGCAGCACCCCGGGCAACCCCGGTGGCGGCTCCGGCGGCTCCGGTGGTTCCGGCGGCACCGCCCCGAACGGCGGCGGCAACAGCGCCATCCCGCAGCAGGAGGGCTCCTCGGCCCTCACCGACACCGGCTCCGTCTCGAACGCCGCGCCCCAGGGCAGCGGCAAGGAGCTCGCCGAGACCGGTGCGGCCCAGACCACGTTCCTGCTGGTCGGCGCCGCGACGATGATCGCCGGCGGTGTCGGCTTCCGCTTCCTGCCGCGCCTGATGGCCGGCCGTGGCGGCGCCGTAGCCTGACGGCGACACCGGCGGTACGTACGCCATGAGCGCCGAAGGGGCCCGGAGCGGCAAGCTCCGGGCCCCTTCGCGCGTAGTTCGTGTGCGCGGCCTACGCCGTCTGGTGCGCCAGCAGCGCCACCGCGGCGATCAGCACCACCAGCAGTGCGATCAGCGCCGTCGGGTTCAGTCCCGCGAAGAGGTTGCCCTGCTGCAGCCGCTCGCGGCTCGCACGGCACACGGGGCACCGGCCCTCGCTCACGGGCGCCGCACAGTTCGCGCACACCAGCCGGTCGTACGTCATGCGCTCGCCCTCCTTGCAACACCGCAACACCGGTCCTGTCCAGTCAACGCTCACGGAGACGCGAACGTTCCCCCGTCCACAATGCCAGGTTCCCCCGGACGGCGCGCGAATCGCCGCCGAGGACAAGCACCGTACAAAACGCACAACCCATCCCCAACCCTGACCGGCGACTGCGCGCTCCTACCCGGTTCGCGTAAGGTCACGCTCATCTACCCCCGGCGACCCGTGGTGCATCCGTGATCCGATTCGACAATGTCTCCAAGGTCTACCCCAAGCAGACCCGTCCGGCCCTCAGGGATGTCTCCCTGGAAGTGGAGAAGGGCGAGTTCGTGTTCCTCGTGGGGTCCTCCGGCTCCGGAAAGTCCACCTTCCTGCGGCTGATCCTCCGCGAGGAGCGGTGCAGCCACGGCCAGGTGCACGTCCTGGGCAAGGACCTCGCACGCGTCTCCAACTGGAAGGTGCCGCAGATCCGCCGCCAGCTGGGCACCGTGTTCCAGGACTTCCGGCTCCTGCCGAACAAGACGGTTGCCGAGAACGTGGCCTTCGCGCAGGAGGTCATCGGCAAGTCCAAGGGCGAGATCCGCAAGTCCGTGCCGCAGGTGCTCGACCTCGTCGGGCTCGGCGGCAAGGAGGACCGCAGGCCCGGCGAGCTCTCCGGTGGTGAGCAGCAGCGCGTCGCCATCGCGCGCGCCTTCGTCAACCGGCCCCTGCTGCTCATCTGCGACGAGCCCACCGGCAACCTCGACCCGCAGACCTCCGTCGGCATCATGAAACTGCTCGACCGCATCAACCGGACGGGCACCACCGTGTTGATGGCGACCCACGACCAGAACATCGTGGACCAGATGCGCAAGCGCGTCATCGAGCTGGAGAAGGGCCGCCTCGTCCGCGACCAGGCGCGCGGCGTCTACGGCTACCAGCACTGAGCGAAGTCCACGACGGAAAGGCTTGACCAGACGCCATGCGCGCCCAGTTCGTCCTGTCGGAGATCGGTGTGGGTCTCCGCCGCAACCTGACGATGACCTTCGCCGTCGTCGTCTCCGTCGCCCTGTCGCTGGCTCTGTTCGGCGGGTCGCTCCTGATGAGCGACCAGGTCAACCAGATGAAGGGCTACTGGTACGACAAGATCAACGTCTCGATCTTCCTCTGCAACAAGAGCAACGCCCAGAACGACCCCAACTGCGCCAAGGGCGCGGTCACCGAGGACCAGAAGAAGGCGATCCTCGCCGACCTGGACAAGATGCCGGTGGTCCAGAAGGTCACCTACGAGTCGCAGGACGAGGCGTACAAGCACTACAAGGAGCAGTTCGGCGACTCCCCGCTGGCCAGCACCATCACGCCGGACCAGATGCAGGAGTCGTACCGGATCCAGCTGAAGAACCCGGAGCAGTACAAGGTCATCGCGAGCGCCTTCAACGGCCGCGACGGCGTGCAGTCCGTGCAGGACCAGAAGGGCATCCTGGACAACCTCTTCGGGCTGCTGAACGGCATGAACTGGGCCGCGCGCGCGGTGATGTCGCTGATGCTCGTCGTGGCGCTGATGCTGATCGTCAACACCGTGCGCGTGTCGGCGTTCAGCCGCCGGCGTGAGACCGGGATCATGCGCCTGGTGGGCGCCTCCGGCTTCTACATCCAGGCGCCGTTCATCATGGAGGCGGCGGTCGCCGGACTGATCGGCGGCACGGTCGCCTGCGGGTTCCTGGTGCTCGCGCGGTACTTCATCATCGACCACGGTCTCGCGCTGTCGGAGAAGCTGAACCTGATCAACTTCATCGGCTGGGACGCGGTCCTGACGAAGCTGCCGCTCATCCTCGCGACGAGTCTGCTGATGCCCGCGTTGGCGGCGTTCTTCGCGCTGCGCAAGTACCTGAAGGTGTGACGCATGCCAAGGGGAGCGTACGGCCAACCGGCCGTACGGCCCCGAGGCGTTGTCCTAGACTCACCGCCATGTCAGGTCGTGACCTGTTCTGTCAGCCCCGCCGCGGCCGCGCCGGGGCCGTCCTGGCATTCGTCTTCGTCGGTGTGCTCGTGGCCGGTGCGGCGACGGGCTCCCTGCCCGGCCACGACGAGAAGAAGTCCGAGGCGGAGCAGGCGGGTTCGGCCGCTCTCACCGCGGGCGGCCGGCACGATGAGGTGAGCCGGGCGGCGGCCGAGGCCATGGCCGACGGCACGTCCCCCCTGCAGGCCGCCGAGCGTGCCGTCAGCCGCAGCGGCGACCGCTGGGGCGCCGTCTACTCCCACCGCGAGTACGAGGAGTTCCAGGAGGCCCTGGACGGCCAGTACACCGGAGTCGGCCTGTGCGCCCGGCGCGAGCGGGACGGCCGTATCGAGGTGACGAAGGTGCGGGCGGGCTCGCCCGCGGCCGCCTCCGGAATCCGCGCGGGCGACCGGCTGCGCAGCATCGACGCCGAGAAGGTGGACGGCCTGCCGGTCACCGAGGTCGTCTCCTTGCTGCGCGGCGACGCCGAGGGCGCGCACGCCGGCACCGCCGTCACCCTGGGCCTGCAACGCGGCACGCGTGCGTGGAGCGCGACACTGCACCGGGCCCGCCTGTCCACGGACCCGGTCACGGTACGGCGGTCGGCCGACCACGTGACCGTGATCAGGGTCGCCGCCTTCACCAAGGGCGTGGGCGACGAGGTCCGTACCGTCGTACGTCACTCCCCGCCCGCCTCCGGGATCATCCTGGACCTGCGCGGAAACTCCGGCGGCCTGGTCACCGAGGCCGTCACCACCGCCTCCGCCTTCCTCGACGGCGGCCTGGTCGCCACCTACGACGTCGACGGCGAGCAGCGTGCCCTGCACGCCGACGCCGGGGGCGACACCGCCAGACCCCTGGTCGCGCTCGTCGACGGCGGCACGATGAGCGCGGCCGAGCTGCTCACCGGCGCCCTGCAGGACCGCGGCCGCGCGGTCGTCGTGGGCTCGCGCACCTTCGGCAAGGGCTCGGTGCAGATGCCGAGCCGGCTGCCCGACGGCTCCGTCGCCGAGCTCACGGTCGGCCACTACCGCACCCCCGGCGGCCACGGCGTGGACGGCCGGGGCATCACCCCGGACCTGGACGCGGACGGCGACGCGTTGCAGCGGGCGCGGACGGTCCTGGCGGGCCTGGGCGACTCGTCCTGAGACCGCTTTTATGCGCTTCCCACGCACCCCCTCCGTAGTGCGAAAATGGACTGCACTATGGCTAAGGAAAAAGGGCGCAAGCTGATCGCGCAGAACAAGAAGGCGCGGCACGACTACCACATCATCGACACCTATGAGGCCGGTCTGGTGCTCATGGGGACAGAGGTGAAGTCGCTGCGTCAAGGGCGGGCCTCGCTGGTCGACGGCTTCGTGCAGCTGGACGGACACGAGGCGTGGCTGCACAACGTGCACGTGCCCGAGTACAGCCAGGGCACCTGGACCAACCACAGCGCCCGCCGCAAGCGGAAGCTGCTGCTGCACCGCGCGGAGATCGACAAGCTGGAGTCGAAGTCCCAGGAGACGGGCCACACGATCGTGCCGCTCGCGCTGTACTTCAAGGACGGCCGGGCCAAGGTCGAGATCGCGCTGGCGAAGGGCAAGAAGGAGTACGACAAGAGGCAGACGTTGCGTGAGAAGCAGGACCGCCGCGAGACCGACCGCGCGATGGCGGCGGTACGGCGCCGGCAGCGGGCGTAGCACGGGGCTCGCGCCCCGGGAATACGCTGGCACGGACGTACGTTGGTCACGTACGATGGCACTGCACCGCGAGGCCGGTGCGCGTGACCCTCTCCGGAGGGTTTGAAAAATCAACATGGGGATGATCGGTTTCGACAGCGGCTGTCGAAGCAGGGGAAGCGTGTCGAGGAAGCGGCCATGATCTCGTAAACCACAGGCCGAAAAAAATAATCGCCAACACCAAGCGCGATTCCTCCCAGCAGGCCTTCGCCCTCGCTGCCTGATAGGCAGCGCGAGCGAGCCTCCTACTAAGGGAGTGTCAGCCCGGGGCTGTTCCCGACCCGGATCCTGGCATCGACCAGGGGACTAAACCTTGATCCCGGTCACGGGGTGAAGAGGGAAACCAAACAGTGACTGAGCCCGTCGGAGACTTGTCCGCGTGATCTCCGGGGCCGAGAAAAGCGAAGCGGACTGCACACGGAGAAGCCCTGGTTCCGCACCGTTGGACGCGGGTTCGATTCCCGCCATCTCCACTCATCCCATGTGGGCAAGGCCCCGCCGCTTCCGAGCGGCGGGGCCTTTGTCGTCAAGGACGGTGCTCCGGGCACGGACGCGAGCCAGGCACGCCGAACCACGCGGCAGGCACCGCAAACTCCGGCGACCGGAAGAAAAGAGAACCGATGAAGGTGAAACCGTCCGATCTGTTCATCTTCGTAGGCGTCCTGGGTGCGGGAGGCGCTCTGGCACTCCTGCTCGGCGGTGGCTATCCGAGTCAGGCCGCGCTGGCGCTGGCTTCCAGCGGAGGCGGCGCCTACGTCGGCACCAGAATCAGGAACCGGAGGCATTCCAAGGGGTGACAGTCGCGGGCACGTGTCGCCGGACCACGGCGGCGAGGCCCGCAACCAGAACCAGACCGTCTTGCCGATGCCGCCACCAGGCACCGGACCCAGTACGGTCCATCCCTCACACAGAAAACGGAATTCACCCATGTTCAGCTACTGGCTCGCGGTCATACGCCGTGGTGCCGTGTTCTTCGCCATGATGGCTGCTCCCTTGGGCGTCTTCATGGCCGGTGTCCTGATCTGGGAGGACCCGAGCGTTTGGGCGGACGCGCTGCTCCAGGGGGCGTTCGCCAGCCTTGTGGCGGGCGCTGTCATTGCCGTCGTGGGCGCCACGTCGAGCACATGGCAGGCCGCGCGTGCGGCTTCGCGTCATGGTCTGACGCTGTCCGCCGAGGCCGTCGGCTTGCCGTGCACCGCCGAGATCCGCGTACCGATACGTCCCGGCACCACCGCCTACCAGCTCACCGACAGCGCGCTGTACGCCCTCAAGCAGCTCCCGGCCCCCGAAATCGACAAGGTCACGGAGTTCACACACGGCAGGCTCACCCTCATCTGCAGGAAATCGCTGAGCCTCCCGGTGAGGTTCCACATCTCCATCACCACAGACCGGGACACCGCGACCGTGACGATGGACGCCCGCCCCACGGCCACCTGGAAACGCCACGACGACGGCGCCAGCTGGAGCGTCCTCAAGGCTTTCGAGCCGCATGTCAGCAAGGCCGTCCACGACGAGGGGGGCGGCACGAGCACGACGTGAGCACGGCCCCTGCGGGCCTGCCGCCCGGGGCCACTTCCCGAACGCCGCCGCCCTGAAAGACGTCCACCTCGCCATCATGAGCCTGAACCCCACCGGCAAGGGCCGCCAGCGCTGGAGCGGGCGCCACCGCTTGTACTCGGCGGTGGCGTGTTCCACGCAGATCCTCAAATACGCCGAGGTGGATGCGTAACGGCATCCGCACTGCGCAGGAATCCGGAGAAACCGTGGAAGATCTCGTTGTGATCACCCTTCGTGGGGTGAAGTCCACCGGTAGAGCCGTGCTCACCTTGCTCGACATCACAAACACACGCGAGGGGCTTCGCGCTCTGTGGCGAAGTGCAAAGCGGTCGAAGCCGGAGGGTTCCGGCAATTCTCGGTAGCTGCTGCAGCAGCGGCCTCGACGGGCGTTGGAGCTTTCGGCGCCATTTCCTCACTGGCTGCCTGGCTGTTCATCAGGGTCGGCGTCCAGCCGATGATTCTCTGCGAAAACAGAATGATCACGGTCCACAACCCGCTCCACTCCTGTCAAGCACCCCTCTCCAAAGTGCAGACGCACGTGAGAGACGGCGGAGTTGGGATGCGGATCGAGGGGGTCGGCACAGTACACCCCTGAGTTTTTTCAAAATCTTTCCTGGAGGGGACCCGGGCGCGGGAGGCCAGGCGTGCGGTCCGAGAGCAGATACGTTCTGCCCGCGAGGCGGAGAGCGACCTCTGTGCGAGGAGATGGATCCGGGTGGGCCCATCGGAGGCACTGCTCGTCCTCCCGCTTTTGTTTCTCCTCTGGAATGTCTATGACGTGATAATGGGCTGATCTCGGCCAGTGCTTCTGCTCGCGTCCATGGCGGCAGCGGAGAGCCTGGTAAGGGATAATCGGTTCGTGATCGGAGTGCTGGTGGTCGAGGACCACGCCGTCGTGCGGTCCGGACTGGTGGCGCTGCTCTCGAGCGAGCTGGGGATACGGGTCGTCGGCCAGGCCGCCGACGGCGAGACCGCGTTGGCCGAGGCCGAGCGGCTCCGACCCGACGTGGCCCTCGTCGACATCGACCTGCCCGTCCTGGACGGCATCGCCGTCGCCACCGCGCTCGCCGAACGGCTGCCTGAATGCCGCACCTTGATTCTCACGGCGCTGGACCGGCCCGGACATCTGAGACGTGCGATGAGCGCGGGAGCCTCCGGCTATCTCCTCAAGAGCGCGACCCCCAACGAGACCGCGGACGCGATTCGCCGGGTCGCCGCGGGCGGGCGAGTGATCGACCCGCGGATGCAGGGCGGCCGGATCGACGAGGCCAGCCCTCTGACCGAGCGGGAGACCGAGGTGTTGCGGCTGGCGTCCTCGGGCGCGCACGCCCGCGAGATCGCCGCCGAACTCTTCCTGAGCCTGGGCACGGTGCGCAACCGGCTCTCCTCCGCTGTCGGCAAGCTCCACGCGCGCACCCTCGTCGACGCCGTTCGCATTGCCGAACACCACGGCTGGTTGTAGGACATTGCTTCTTGTGGCCCTGGTGCGGGCGAGGCCGACCCGCGGCAGCGAGTGCCGATGCGGATGGGCAGGAAACTCGTGGGCCCGTTGTCAGGGTCCGGCGTTGTTGCGCGCCGAGGTGCCTGGGATCATCGCTGGGAAGTAGCAGAGGGGGCACATGTCCACGTTCTTTTTGGTCATCGGCATGGTGGTGGGGCTGGCTCTTGGCGTGATGGGGGTGCTGACTCTCGTGACGGATCGCGTCGCGGCTCCCTGGCTGCGCAGTGGCGTGGGTCGCCCCCGCGTATGGGGTGCCGGCGCGCTGTTGGCGGGAGGAGCGGTCGCGGCCGCGCGCGTACTGCCCGTCGAGGTCGACGTGCCGCTCATGCTCGCCGGTGCTGTTCTGATGGTGCTGGCCCAAGTCCCGAAGCGCCGGGAGAAGCGGCAGGTCCAGTAGCGGAACGCGTCGGACGCCGACAGCCGATGAGGGCTGCGGCTGTGCCGGCGAACCACCGCGGTCCGGCGCGACCCGGCACCACGGAGCCAAACGCCTGTCACGGGACGAGACATCGGGAGAGAACGACCTCCCAGTACGTGAAGATCTCACTTCCTGGGTCCCGCGCCGTGTGCTGGGATCAGGGTCGACCGATCTGCGCCCGCTGACCACCGGGCGCGGTGCGGCAGGCGTGTACGGGAGATGGGGAGCGCACGGTTTCGATGGCGGGGCGGCGGGTTACGGCGGGGCGGGCGAGGGCGGAGTTGGCCGCGGTCTGTGCCCTGGCCGTGCTGGTGTACGGATCGGCCGTGGTGGGCGTGGTGCTCGGTGGGCCGTGGATGCTCGTGTGGTTCCTGCCCGCCCTGCTGGGTTCGTTGGTGGCGGTCTGGTGCGTGCGTCATGGGATCCGGCTGGGAACGCCGGCGGCAACGGGCGCGGCGGACGAGGAAGAGCAGCAGCACTGACATCACGTCTCTGCTCGTGTTCCCGAGTTGAGCTCAAGCTCGAACCAGACCGTCTTGCCGATGCCGCCGGGGCGGGGTTCGGCGCCCCAGTCGTCCGCCAGTGCCTCCACCAGGGCGAGACCCCGGCCGGATTCGTCTTCCGGGGAAGCTTCGCGGGGCATGGGGAGCGTGTCGTTCGCGTCCGTGACCGAGATGCGGAGGCGGCCGTCGCCGTCCAGGACGCAGCGGGCCCGGATCTCGCGGCCCGGGGAGACCTTCGCGTGGCGGTAGGCGTTCGTCATCAGTTCGCTGAGCAGGAGTACCGCCGTTTCCGTCACCTCGTCGGGGAGCTTCCAGGACGTTGCCTGTTCGCGCAGGAGGGCGCGGGCGCGGCTCACGCTGCGGGCGTGGCGGGGAAGGCGGAATTCGATGTCCTGGGGGAGTGCGGTGGGGGAGTGGTGGGGCGTGGGCATGTGGGGTGGTTCCTTGCGTGTGATTCTCCGTCGTTCGGCGGGATAAGGGTGGTGGCCTGTGTCTAGCCTCGGGAGTAGCGGGTCGGGTACGCAGCGTGGCTGTACATGCGGTGCGTCGGTGCGGGAGGCGGGTGAGGGCACGTGGCTTCGGGGGAGTCCCAGCAGGCTCAGCAGAACTGGCGTTACTGCGGTGGGCAGATCAAGTTGTGGCGCGAGGAGGCGCAGGTCAGCCGGCAGGCGCTGGCCGACGAGGCCGGGTACGACTACGAGTACGTGAAGTCGATGGAGTGCGGGCGGCGCCGGCCGACGCTGCGGCTGTTGCAGACTGCGGATCAACTGTGCGGAGCTCGGGGCAAGTTGGTGGCTGCTCACGAGTTCCTGAAGCCGGAGAGGTTCCTCTCCCACGCCGGGGATTACATGCGGTACGAAGCCGAGGCGATCTCACTGAGTGCCTATCAGCCTCTGCACATCCCGGGGCTCCTGCAGACCGAGGAGACCATGCGGGCGCTCCTCAACGCCTTCCTGCCCCCGCTTGACGACGAGACGATCGACGAGCGGGTCGCCGGGCGGCTGGAGCGGCAAACGCTGCTGAGCAAGCGCACCAGGGCGTTCAGCTTCGTCATCGGAGAGGCGGCGTTGAGGAATCCGGTCGGAGGCGCTGAAGTGCACAAACGGCAGCTACTACGGCTGGTGGAGGCCGGAGCGGCGCGCAACGTGACGATCCAGGTGCTGCCGTTCGTGGGTGCCGGTCCTGGCGTGGACGGTCCCTTCGTGTTGCTGGAAACCGCCGAACACGAGTTGCTGGTCTATGAAGAGGGACAGGAAACCGGAAGGCTGTACGCAGACGCGGATAAGGTAAGCGCCATCGGGCAGAGGCATGCCATGATCCTCCGGCAGGCTCTCAGCCCCGATGAGTCCGCCCGGTTCATCACAAAATTGGTGGAGGAGCTGTGAGCACCGAGTTGACCTGGTTCAAGTCCAGCTACAGCAGCAGCGGTGGCGGTGAATGCCTCGAAGTCGCCGTCCGCCCCCACACCGTCCACGTCCGTGACTCGAAGCTCGGGGACCGAAGCCCGCGCTTCGCCGTGCCCGAGGACGCCTGGACGGCGTTTCTCGCATACGCCGCCCGCGAGGTCTGATCCTCGGGGCGGAGGGCGGCCGGGTCAGCCCAGTGGCAGGACCGCCGTCACGGAGAACTCGTGGCCCTCCGGCCCGGCGTGCAGTGTTCCGCCGAGTGCGACGACCCGGCCCCTGAGCCCGGCGAGGCCCGTGCCGCGGCGCCCGGCCGCCGGAGCGGAGGGCGGCGCCGAGCCGGCGGCGACACCGTCGTTGCGGACGGTGAGCCGGACGTCGTCCGCGCCGGCGCGCAGTTCGATCTCGCAGAACTTGGCACGGCTGTGTTCGAGCACGTTGGCCACCGCTTCATGGAGTACCGACCGCAGACACTCCGCCGTCACGTCGTTCAGTTCGAGACGCGGCGGCAGCGAGGCGTGAACCCCTGTCCCGGAAGTGGTCAGCAGCCGTTGCACATGGGCGAACTCGTCTGCCAGCGAGCGGGGAGCCTCGGGGACGCTGATGCGCCGCACGTCCTCCTGTGCACGCCGGGCCAGCTCGACGACCTCGGTGAGCGCTGCCCGGGCGGATTCGGCGAGAGCGTCCGTCCGCAGGGCGTGTTCCGCCCGCACCGTGATGGCCACCAGCGACGAGCCCACCAGATCGTGCAGGTCCTGGCGCATCCGCGCTCGGGCGCGCTGCTCGGCGAGCCGGGCCGTCTGCTCCTTGCTGCCGTGCAACCGGGAGGAGAGCAGGGCGAGATGGGCGACCGCGAAGACGGTGCTCGCCGTGATCGCCGTACTGAGCAGAACGGCCAGTGAACCGCGGCTGCTGTCGACCACGCCCGTGTGGATGAGCAGCGGCCCGCTGGCGACGACGGCCAGGGCGACGGGAACGGAGTGGGTGGCAGGCAGGCTGAGCA
Source organism: Streptomyces kebangsaanensis (assembly GCF_001906585.1). Taxonomy (GTDB): domain Bacteria; phylum Actinomycetota; class Actinomycetes; order Streptomycetales; family Streptomycetaceae; genus Streptomyces; species Streptomyces kebangsaanensis. The sequence goes on from NZ_JUJA01000039.1 coordinate 13,154, forward strand.
GCACCGCGCCGGCGAGGAAGCCGAGCAGAGTGAACCACCGGTGGTGGAAGAACACCAACGGCGTGTAGGTGAGCGCGGCCTGCACCAGCAGCAGACCCCACTTCCAGCGGTACGGCAGCCGGTAGGGCGGGGGCGCGTACTGGCCGAGCAGAACAGCGGGCATCAGCACCAACACGGTCAGGCCGGCGGCGACAGTGCGCTTGTGGAACGGCGAAGCGGCGACGTCCAGCGCCATCAGCCCGAGTGAGCCGAGCACCAGCACGACCAGCGCGCCGAATGCGACCCGTGCTCCCGGCGGAGCCGTCGAGCCGCCCACTGTCCCGCCCTGCATCTTCGCCCCGCTCCTACCTTGATCATCTTCAGTCGATTATGGACCGGACCAGGTGGCGATCGGAGCTGCTTGAGCGTCACGTGAGGCTCTGACCTGCGTCTTCGGTCGCTTCACAGGGCCTCCGCAACTCGTGGACTCCTCACTTCTTCGGCTGTGGCATCCCTGCTTTGATCACGGCTGATTCATGCCCGCAACAACAAGGGGTTACTGAACGCGTCAGATCGAATACGTCCCACCGACGCGTGGGAGGGGTCTGCCGTCGCCTTGCGGAGGCGCAGACGGCTGCTGCCCCGGATCGGGGCCCTGACCGCGATTTCTGCTCATAGGCGGAGTGGGGAAGCTTCAGGAGGGCGGATGGGATTCGGTCTGGGGTGTATTTGAGATCATTCTTGGGGTTTGGGTATCCGTGGCCGCGGCCCAGGAAATCCTGGTTTGGTGGAAAAAGAGGCGTTCGGGTGAATAGCTGCGCGATGTGAGCGGGGCTCGGTGAGGGACAATCGGTCGGTGATCAGCCCGCTGACCGAGCGGGAGGCCGAGGTGTTGCGGCTGGCCTCCTCGGGCGCGCACGCCCGTGAGATCGCCGCCGAACTCTTCCTGAGCGTGGGCACGGTGCGCAACCGGCTCTCGTCCGCTGTCGGCAAGCTCCACGCGCGCACCCTCGTCGACGCCGTCCGCATCGCCGAACGCCACGGCTGGCTGTGGGTACGTGAAGATCTCACTTCCTGGGTCCCGCGCGGCGTGATGGGATCGAAGCCGACCGATCCGTGCCCGCTGACCACCGGGTGCGGCGTGGCAGGCGTGCACGGGAGACGGGGAGCGCACGGTTTCGATGGCGGGGCGGCGGATCACGGCGGGGCGGGCGAGGGCGGAGTTGGCCGCGGTCTGTGCCCTGGCCGTGCTGGTGTACGGATCGGCCGTGGTGGGCGTGGTGCTCGGTGGGCCGTGGACGCTCGTGTGGTTCCTGCCCGCCCTGCTGGGTTCGCCGGTGGCGGTCTGGTGCGTGCGCCATGGGATCCGGCTGGGAACGTCGACGGCAACGGGTGCGGCAACGGGTGCGGCGGACAAGGAAGAGCAGCGCGAAGCCGACGTCGATCAGCAGTGAGCGAAGGCCCCTTCGCCATTGGCTGAACGCCATGTATTCAGCAGGAGAGTTGTGGGGCCGCGCCCCATATCGGAAGGCTGAGGTCGCTCCTACCTTCCCTCCGCATGACACACACCAGAGCCGCAAGCCGCTCCACCGTCCTCGCGACCCTGCTGGTCGCTCTGCTCGCCGTCCTTCTCGCCCCCGGCAGATCCGCGGCCGCGCCCGCAGCCGCGGCCCCCTCCCTCCAGGAGGTCACCGGATTCGGGTCGAATCCGGGGGCGCTGCGGATGTTCCGGTACGTTCCCGCCGGGCTGACGGCCGGGCGGCCGGTCGTCGTCGCGCTGCACGGGTGCACGCAGGACGCCGCCTCCTACGGCAACGGCAGCGGGTGGGTCCAGCTCGCCGACCGGTGGGGATTCTCCGTCGTGCTGCCGCAGCAGACCGGCGCCAACAACCTCTCCTCCTGCTTCGACTGGTTCCAGAGCGGGGACATCGAGCGCGGCCGGGGCGAGGCCGCCAGCATCGCGCAGATGGCCGACCGGCAACTCGCCGACGTCGCCGGGGACCCGGCCCGGGTGTACGTCACCGGGCTGTCGGCGGGCGGTGGCATGACCGCCGTGATGATGGCCGCCTACCCGGAGAAGTTCGCCGCGGGCGGGGTCGTCGCCGGCCCGCCGTACGGGTGCGCGCAGGCCGCCGGGTCGCCGTACGTGTGCATGTACGTCGGGGCCACCCAGACTCCGAAGCAGTGGGGCGACCGGGTGCGTGCCGCCCGGCCCGGCTACGGAGGTCCCTGGCCGACGCTCACCGTCTTCCAGGGGACGGCCGACTACACGGTCAAACCCGTCAACATGACCGACCTGGTGAAGCAGTGGACCGACGTGCACGGGGCCGACCGGACCGCCGACGTCAGCGACACCGTCGCCGGGTATCCCCACCAGGTCTTCCGGGATCCGGCCGGGAACCCGGTCGTGGAGACGTACTCCCTCACCGGCATGGGACACGGCCAGCCCGTCGATCCCGGCACCGGCGGCGAACAGTGCGGAGCGGCCGGTTCCTACTTCCTCGACGTGAACCTGTGCGCCGCGTACCGGCTCGGGCGGGCCTGGGGCCTCGGGTGAGCGGCCTCCGCGGCCACGGTGAAGCGCGCCATGTCGCACATGTCTGCGATGGGTGAAGGCGGCCAACCAGTAGGGCGGTCCTGGCTGCCTCGTCCGGGTCGTCAGCCGCTGACGGCGACGGAAGCGGAACGCACGCACCCCCACTCGACCGCGCCCACGGCGATGCCGCGGGTGGGCGTCCGCCGGAAGGAGAGGAGGAAGACGGGGGCGGGCAGGACGTCCCAGGCCACGGCCATCGCGCTGTCGGGGTCCTCGTAGTGCCACAGCCGCGGGGCCCCGCCGTCGGACGAGCCGCCGCAGGAGGTCAGGAGCGGTGATCCGGCGAGGATCACCGCCGTGGCCGGCACACGCCTTCGTGCCGTCGACGTCCCGGTCCTCAAGGGAGTCGGACGGCCATCGGGGGCGTGTCGGGGCGTGTCGGGACGGCACCCACCTGCCGAAGCGGTTCGACGGCTGAAAGCAGGTTGCGGCAGGGGGTTTTCAGCTGCTGGCCATCGAAGTCGGGTGAGTGAGCGTAACCGTGTATGAGCGAGTGTCGTTGTCAGGGCATGAATCTCACGGAATGGGCGAAGGCGCAGGGTGTGCATCCGCAGACCGCGTATCGCTGGTTCCGTGAGGGGACGCTGCCGGTACCGGCTCAGCGCGTCGGCCCGCGCACGATCCTGGTGAACGTGGAGGTGAACGCCGCACCGGAAGCGGTGCGTCAATGGGGACGGCGGGAATTCCGGCCGGTGTCCGGCCCGCCGGACGCGGTGGCTCCCCGCGAGGCCGCGGGAAGGACGGTGAGCGAGATCAGCAGCGCGAGCGCCGCCGCCGTCACCGGCACCCCGTAACCGGCCGTCGCCGACACGTGCTCGACCACCCAGCCGCCGGTCGCGCTGCCGCAGGCGATGCCGCCGAGCAGGCCGGTCACCGCGAGGGTCATACCCTCGTTGAGGCGGCCCTCGGGAGAGCGCTGCTGGACCAGGGTCATGTTCGTGACCATGGTGGGCGCGGTCGCCGTACCGGCGACGAGCAGGGCGGCGGACAGTACGAGCAGGGAGCCGGTCAGGGTGGCGGCCAGCAGCGGCAGCGTCATGAGGACCGTCATCGCCGCCACGCACCACGGCAGGCGCCGCTCCGCCGGCCCCGCGGGTCTCACCACCCCGTACACCAGCCCGGCCACGCACGAACCGGCCGCCTGCAGACCGAGCGCCACGCCCGCCGCCGAGCGGTGGCCCCGGTCGTCCGCGAACGCCACGGTGACGACCTCCATCGCGCCGAACACCGCGCCCATGGCCAGGCACACGGCGAGCTGCGCCGGCATGCCGGGGGCGCGCAGCGGCGCACGCGCGGGTGTACGCGGCCTCGGCGGCGGCTCGGTCGAACGCTGGGCGGCGAACAGCAGGATGCCCGTGAGCAGCAGCGCCGCGCCGACCAGCGTGCCGGCCTCCGGGAAGAACGTCCCGGTGAGGAAGGCCGCGAGAACCGGGCCGAGCATGAAGCACAGCTCGTCCGCGGCCTGTTCGAAGGAGTTCGCGGTGTGCAGGGCCGCGGGGTCCGACTTCAGCAGGTGCGTCCAGCGGGCACGGGACATCCCGCCGGTGTTCGGGGTGGTCGCGGTGGCGGCGTAGGCGGCGAACAGGGTCCAGTCGGGGGCGTCGTAGCGCACGCACAGCACCAGGGCCAGGCTGCCCAGGACCGCGCAGACGGTGGCGGGCACGGCGATCCGGGCCTGCCCGTACCGGTCCACCAGCCGGGCGACCCAGGGGGCGGTCACCGCGGTCGCCGCGAGGCCGGTCGCGGTGACGGCGCCGGCGAGCGCGTACGAGCCGCGCGCCCCGGAGATCATCACGACCGCGCTCACGCCGAACATGCCCATCGGCAGCCGGGCCATCAGGTTCCCGGCGGTGAAGGCGCGGGTGCCGGGGAGGGCGAACAGGTGCCGGTACGGGGTGAACAGGCGCCGGTGCGGAGTGAGGAGGGAGGAGCGGGCGGCGGCCGGGGTGGGGGCCGGGGTGGAGGAATTCGGCATGGCGTCACCGTCGTTCGGACACCGGTTCGCGGTCCAACACCTGATCCGGCGCGATTGACGCACCCGCGTTGTAAATTCGGCCCGTGCCCGTCGAACCCGGACCGCCCGTCTCCGCGGAGGGAGTCGCCCCCCGGCTGCTCCGCGCCTTCGTCGCCGTGGCCGAGGAGCTGCACTTCACCCGTGCCGCCGCCCGGTTGTACGTCGCCCAGCAGGCCCTCAGCCGGGACATCCGGCGACTCGAGCGGGAGCTGGGTGCCGTGCTGTTCGTACGGAGCACCCGGCAGGTCGCGCTGACCGCCGAGGGCGCCCGGCTGCTGCCGTACGCCCGCCGGGTGCTCCAGGCGCAGCGGGAGCTGCTCGACGCCTTCGGCCGGGGCGGGCCGGAACGGCCGCTGCTCGTGGACGTCAACAGCCCGGGGCTGTTCGGGGAGCGGGTACTGGAGCGGGCGCGCGCACTCGTCCCCGATCTCGAACTGATGACCCGTTTCGAGAGCGGTCTGACCGGTGCCGCCGCCGAGATGCTGGCGGGCCGGCTCGACGCGTCGTTCGGGCGGTTCGCCGGGCTCGACCCCGCGGTCCGCGGCCGGCTGCTGCACCAGCCCGCGCGGTACGAGCGGATGGCCGTGATCCTGCCCGAGGACCACCGGCTCGCGCACCTGGCCGAGGTGCCGCTCGACGCGCTGGCGGGGGAGCACGTGTACGCGGGTGCGGGCAATCCGCGCACGCTGGAGTGGACCGACCTGGCACGTCGCCTGTTCGAGGGGCGCGGTATCGAGGTCGCGCCGCCCGCGCCCCTCGCGATCGGGGTGGCGGAGTTCCGCCGGATCATGGCCAAGCACCGTGCGCCGGTCCTGACCGTGGTGGACTTTCCGGCCATGCCGCAGACGGTCCTGCGGCCCCTGGTCGACCCCGTTCCGCTCTCCCCTGTGTCACTGGTGTGGCGAAAAGGTCTGATGCATCCCGGATTGGATGCGCTCAGGTGTTCTGTGACCGAACTGGCAAGCGAGGAAGGGTGGCTCCGGCGGCCGGCGGAGGGATGGATTCCGGCCATGGACGCGCACGTGATGGAGGCCTACATCTGAGGACCGATCTCCACGGCATGTCCCCATGCGATACATTCGGGGCCCCGGGAGCACTGTGATAAAGAGGCGCTCGTGCTGGGTGGGGGCCCGGCCCGACAATTGGTACGTAGACCCGGATTCGTACACCTCTGCTGATAGTGATGCCCCTTGGGGGGGAAGTACGTGCGCGTCGAAAAATGGCGGGATGACGCCCAACCGGGCGGGTCCGGTTTCACGTCCGGAGGTTTCCGCGAGACAGCCGGATCCATACAACCGAGCGGGGCGTTCGACTCCGGTGACGCCTTCGGCGGGGAGCCGGGATCCGGCCACCCCGCTGGTGTGCCGCCGGCACCGGGTGGCCGGACGGGATGGCCGGAAGCCGACGGCCACGGCCGTACGGCGGCCTGGCCGGGACTCCGTCCGGGAGGCGAGGGTGGCTACCCGCCGGAAGCGGGTGGGCACCCCGACCCGGCCCCGGAGCCGGGCTCCTGGTTCGACAAGGGCCACCCCGCCGGGCCGGCGGCCGAGGCGGAGACGCGGTTCCTGCCCGGGCCGGCGGCCGGTTCGACCGGCTC
>NZ_JUJA01000039.1:19371-22706 GCF_001906585.1 Streptomyces kebangsaanensis
GGAGCGGTTCGGGCCCGCCGGCACCGGCCCCCTGCGGGTGCAGGTCGACGACCCCTGGCAGAACGACGAGACCCAGGGGACCCACGACCCGCACGAGGTCACCATCCAGCTCGACGCCGTGGAACTGAGCGGCCCGTCCGCCGCGGCGGTCGGCACCGTCGGCGGCAAGGAGGCCGACAGGCCCGTCTTCGTCGACGAGTCCGGCCGCCGCAGCCGCCGCTTCCGCCGCCTCGGCATGGCCGTCGGCCTCGCCTGCGCCGTCTACGCGGTCGTCATCGTCGTCACCCTGCTGTCCGGCAACGCGGCCGCCCCCTGGGTGCCGATCCCGGTCCCCGGCGCGGACGACACACCGGCGAGCAAGGTCAAGGAGTCCCCGCACCCGACGGAGTCCGCCGACCCGTCCGCGGACGCCAGTGACGTGCCCGACGCCGGCGCCGACCCCAGCGCCCCGAGCGCCGGCGTGGACCCGGCCCCGGGGACCACCGCCGCACCGGGGACGTCGGCCCGGCCCGGCACGACGCCCGACGCCTCCACCACGCCCGAGCCCTCCGCGTCCAGCACGAGGAAGAGCTTGCCGGACGGCACCGCCACCACGCCTCCCGCCCCCGGCGCAGGCGGCTCGACCCCTGGCGGCGGCTCGTCGTCGTCCGCCCCGCCCCCCGTCGAACCGGACCCGGGCACGCCCCCGACCGGCGGCCCCGGCGGCCCCGGCGGCCCCGGCGGCCCCGGCAACACCGGTGGTCCCGGCGGTACCGGAGCCACCACCAACAACGCCGGCGCGGCCCCCGCCCGGACCCCGATCGCCTCCGGCGGGCCGGCCACGGCCCAGCCCGGCGCCACACCCGCCCAGTCCCCGGAGAACGTCCTCTGATGGCCTCGCGCTCCAACCGTCGCCGTTCCAACCGAGCCGGCGGGCGCTCCCGACGTGCTCCGGCCCCCGTCAACGCGCGCCGCCTCCGCCTGCCCATGCGCTGGCTGCTGCCCGCGACACTGCTGATCGCCGTCACCGCGATGCTGATGCTGCGCGGCTATGTGCACAGCGAGATCCTCGCCGACCACCGCATCCGGCCCGAGGCGGCCACCGACCAGGTGCCCGACGAGATCCTCGGGGGCGGCCCGGTCATCGACACCCGCGGCGGCAAGACCGCCAGCCTGAGCGTGCCCAAGCAGCGGCTCGTCCTCACCTTCGACGACGGGCCCGACCCCACGTGGACCCCCAAGGTCCTCGACGCGCTCAAGGCGCACGACGCGCACGCGGTGTTCTTCATCACCGGCACCATGGCCTCGCAGTACCCGGACCTGGTCAAGCGCATGGTGCGCGAGGGCCACGAGATCGGGCTGCACACGTTCAACCACCCCGACCTCTCCTACAAGTCGGAGAGCGGCATCGACTGGCAGCTGTCCCAGAACCAGATGGCGCTGGAGGGCGCCGCCGGGATCCGCACGTCGCTGTTCCGGCCGCCGTACTCCTCCTTCGCCGACGCGATGGACAACGCGTCCTGGCCGGTCACCCAGTACGTCGGCTCCCGCGGCTACCTCACGGTCCTCAACAACTTCGACACCGAGGACTGGCAGAAGCCGGGCGTCGACGAGATCATCCGCAGGGCCACGCCGAAGAACGGCGACGGCGCCATCGTCCTGATGCACGACTCCGGCGGCGACCGGCACCAGACCGTCCAGGCGCTCGAACGGCTCCTGCCCGAACTCCAGGCCAAGGGCTACAAGTTCCAGAACCTCACCGAGGCCCTCGGCGCGCCCAGCGCGCACACCCCAGTCGCCGGCGCCGAGCTGTGGAAGGGCCGGGCCTGGGTCTTCCTCGTCCAGGCCTCGGACGAGATCACCGGCGTACTGGTCGTCGGCCTCGCGGTCGTCGGCTCCCTCGTCCTCGCCCGCTTCGGCCTGATGCTGCTGCTCTCCGGCGCGCACGCCCGCCGGGTGCGCCGGAAGAACTTCCGTTGGGGCCCCGACGGCCCGGTCACCGAGCCGGTCACGGTCCTGGTCCCGGCGTACAACGAAGCCAAGTGCATCGAGAACACGGTGCGCTCCCTCGTCGCCGGTGACCACCCGATCGAGGTGCTGGTCATCGACGACGGCTCCAGCGACGGCACCGCCCGCATCGTCGAGGACCTGAACCTGCCGGGCGTACGGGTCATCCGGCAGCTCAACGCGGGCAAGCCGGCCGCCCTCAACCGGGGCGTGGCCAACGCCCGGTACGACCTCATCGTGATGATGGACGGCGACACCGTCTTCGAGCCGTCCACCGTCCGCGAGCTGGTGCAGCCCTTCGCCGACCCGCGCGTCGGCGCGGTCGCCGGCAACGCCAAGGTCGGCAACAAGGACTCGCTCATCGGGGCCTGGCAGCACATCGAGTACGTGATGGGCTTCAACCTCGACCGCCGGATGTACGACATCCTCGGCTGCATGCCGACGATCCCCGGAGCCGTCGGCGCCTTCCGGCGCAGCGCGCTGGAGCGGGTGGGCGGGATGAGCGAGGACACGCTCGCCGAGGACACCGACGTCACGATGGCGCTGCACCGCGACGGCTGGCGGGTGGTGTACGCGGAGAACGCGCGCGCGTGGACCGAGGCCCCGGAGTCCGTGCAGCAGCTGTGGTCCCAGCGCTACCGCTGGTCGTACGGCACCATGCAGGCGATCTGGAAGCACCGCCGGTCCGTCATCGAGCGGGGTCCCTCGGGCCGCTTCGGCCGCGTCGGCCTGCCGTTCGTCTCCCTGTTCATGGTGGTGGCCCCGCTGCTGGCCCCGCTGATCGACGTCTTCCTGCTGTACGGGCTGGTGTTCGGCCCCACCGAGAAGACGGTCGGCGCCTGGCTCGGCGTGCTGGCGGTGCAGGCGGTCTGCGCCGCGTACGCCTTCCGGCTGGACCGCGAGCGGATGAGGCACCTGGTCTCGCTGCCGCTCCAGCAGATCCTCTACCGGCAACTGATGTACGTCGTCCTGCTCCGTTCCTGGACCACGGCCCTCACCGGCGGCCGGCTGCGCTGGCAGAAGCTGCGGCGCACGGGCGTGGTGGAAGCGCCGGGTTCGATCCCGCAACAGCGGACGGCGGGCAGCGGCAGTGAACGGAGGCCCGTCGGATGACGGCACACGAGTACGGGACGGCGGACGGCACGCCGCCGCCGGGCGTACCCGGGGGCCCGGGGCCGGCGCCCCGGCCGTACGGGGACACCTACGGGAGCACCTACGGGAGCACCTACGGGAACGCCGGGCAGACGGAAGACGCGTGGCCTTACGGGGGCGAGGGCCCGGGCGAGGTGAGGATCCCCGCCCAGAAGACGGCGACGGCCGAAACGGCCGAAACGGCCGGCGGGGCGGCC
>NZ_JUJA01000039.1:22718-26098 GCF_001906585.1 Streptomyces kebangsaanensis
GGGGCGGAGAAGCCGGCCCGCCCCGGCCGTGACCGCTACCTGGACCTCCTGCGCTCCATCGCCCTGGTGCGCGTCGTGGCGTACCACCTCTTCGGCTGGGCGTGGCTGTCGGTGCTGTTCCCGTCCATGGGCGTGATGTTCGCCCTGGCGGGCTCCCTGATGGCGCGCTCGCTCAACCGCCCCGCCCTCTCCGTGATCAAGAGCAGGCTGCGCCGCCTGCTGCCCCCGCTGTGGGTGTTCGGCGCGATGATCCTGTTCATCCTGTTCGTCCAGGGCTGGAACCCGGGCAGGGACCCGGACCTCGGCGGCCCCTTCTGGGGCGTGGCCAGTGTGCTCAACTACCTGGTGCCGATCGGTGCCCCGCCGTACCCGCTGAGCATCGGCTCCGAGTCCGGCTGGCTGGAGAACACCTGGGCGGACCAGGCGGCGGGCCCGCTGTGGTACCTGCGGGCGTACCTGTGGTTCGTGGTGGCGTCCCCGCTGCTGCTGTGGGCGTTCCGCAGGGTGCCGTGGGCGACCCTGCTGTTCCCGCTGGCGCTGACCGCCGTGGTCGGCACCGGACTGGTGACCGTTCCCGGCGAGTTGGGCAACGCGGTCGAGGACTTCGCCGTGTACGGCAGCTGCTGGGTGCTCGGCTTCGCCCACAACGACGGCATGCTCAAGCGGATCCCGCGCTATGCGTCGGTGTCCGGCGCGTCCGCGCTGATGGCCTTCGGCCTGTGGTGGGCGTCCGGTCACCTCGGCCCGGAGGGCTGGGACCTGAACGACATCCCGCTCGCGCAGGCGGCGTGGTCGTTCGGCATCGTGGTGATCCTGCTGCAGTACTCCCCGTCGTGGCAGAAGCTGCCGGGCCGGCTGGCCAAGTGGGACAAGCTGGTCACGCTCTCCAACAACCGGGCGGTGACGATCTACCTCTGGCACAACCTGCTCATCATGGCGACGGTGCCGATCCTCGACCAGGTCTACAAGCTGCCCTTCATGGAGGGCGACGCCGCCAGCTCGTGGTTCGACTCGACGGAACTCTTCTGGCAGTTCGTGCTCGTCTGGCCCCTGATCGGCCTGACCCTCCTCTCCGTCGGCTGGGTCGAGGACCTGGCCGCCAGGCGCAAGCCCCGCCTGTGGCCCAACGGTTCGTCCCGCGGCCGGGCCAAGGCCTGAGCCGTCGCGCACCGCGGACAACGCGGGCAGGAACATTCGGGGCCGGTCCCTCGCGGAGGGGCCGGCCCTGTCAGTGGTTCAGACCGGTGAACCTTCAACAGCCTTCTGGCCAACGCGCGTAGACAGGCGCATCATTGGGGTGCTCCGCGCGCACAACCCTCGCAGTGATTTGTCATGAGCACGACATTCCAGCGACAAAGGGAGGCGGCACGATGGCTTGCGGTTCGACCAGCCTGTGGGCCGGTGAGACGAGTTGGTTCTGTTGCGGATCCGCGTGGGGTCCGTGCGGCAGCGCGGGCGGCGGCGCCTGCGGCAACTGCCGGTCCAGCGCGCATCACGGCGCCTGGCCCAACGCGTCACAGGCGTGCTGGGACATCACCCGGCCCGACCTGTGCGGCGAGAACATCCCCAGACGCGGCTGCGGCGCCGTGATGAACGTCAGGCACCAGTGCTCCGGCGCCACCGTCTGCATCACGATCACCGACTGCGGACCGCGCACCAAGGAGTGGTGCGGCGAGGCCACCTGCTGCAACGGCGCCTGCCGCACCAACCGCGTCCTGGACCTGACCCCGGCCGCCTTCTCGGCCATCGGCAGCCTCAGCTCCGGCAAGCTGCCGGTCTACATCTACGAGTGAGGGGAGCCCGCCATGACGTACCGCCAGAACGGTGACGGCGGCCTGGGCCGCCGGCGCTTCCTCACCACGGCCGCCCTCGGCGGCGCCACCATCGTCGGCGCGACCGCCCTCGGCGGCATCGACGCCGACGCGGCCTTCGCCGCCGAGCCGTCGCTCGACCCGGCGATCCCCGAGTCGTCCTTCGTGGAGGGCCGGATCACCGCCATCACCGGCAGCGTCCTTCAGGTCGCGGGCTCCTACGGCGACCACTCCCGGGTCCAGATGACCAACGCCACCAGCGTGTGGAAGGTCCGGCCCACCACCGCCGCCGAGATCGAGGTCGGTGACGGGCTCTACGCGCGCGGCGTCCCGATGCCGGACGGCACCGTCGCCGCCGACGCGGTGTGGGTGAACATCGTCAACCTCGACACCACGATCCGCGGCATCGCGAAGGACCGGCTGCACCTCTCCCACGGACAGCACGAGATCGTCGGCCGCGTCCGCCCGGACACGACGAACGCCTCCTACGCGGGCCGCGCGCTCACCCCGGACCTGTCCCGGCTGCGCATCGGACAGAGCGCCCAGGTGCTCGGGGCCTGGCGGCCGTCCGACAACTCGGTGGACGTCGTCCGTGTCTCCGTCGGGCACTGACGGCCGGATCCGAGGAGGGTAGAGAGGAGAGGCGAAGGTGCTCTCACTGACAACGGGCCTCGTGCCACTGGTCCTCGCGGGCCTGCTGGGGTGGACCGGCTCGGTCAAGCTCTTCGACCGGGACACCGTGCGCCGGGCGCCCAGAACGGCGCTGGCCCGGATGCTGCGCAGCAGCGAGCGGGCGGCACTGGTGCTGCGGGGTGTCGGCGCGGTGGAACTCCTGCTCGCCGCGGGGCTGACGGCCGTACCGGCGAACCCGCTGCCGGGCACGGCCACCGCCGTCCTCGGGGCCGGATTCCTCGGCTACCTCGGCTACGGCCGGGCGCTGGCACCGGAGTCCTCCTGCGGCTGTTCGGCGAGCGAGGACACCCCGATCACCTGGCGCGCGTTCGCGCGCGCCGCGGTGGTGCTCGCGGGTGGCGCGACGGCGGCGGTGGCGCACGGCACCTGGTGGTCCACGATCACCGGACGGCCCGGCGGCTCGCTCGTGTTCCTGGCCGTGGCCGCGGCCGTCCTGGTGGCGCTCTCGGCCGACCTCGACCGGTGGTGGCTGCTTCCCCTGCGCCGGCTGAGGCTGCGGGTCTTCGGGCATCCGCTCCTCGGCGGCGAGGCGGGGGACCATGTGCCGGTCGCCGCCAGCGTGGAGCTGCTGGAGCGCTCCCTCGCCTGGCAGACCGCCTCTCCGGTGGTCCGGTCGGGTCTCCTGGACCACTGGGAGGAGGACGGCTGGCGCTTCCTCCTGTACTCGGGCGTGTACGGGAGGGGGGAGCGCGCACGGCCGGTGTCCGTGGTCTTCGCCCTGGACGCCGCCGTCGGCCGCGACACCCCCGGCGACCCCGTGGTCCGCGTCGGCCTCGTCGACGCGGACACCGGGGAACCGGTGGCGCGGGAACTGCTGAACGCGGTTCCTCCGCGCCGGGCTCTGCCGATGGTCGGCTGAGAAACGACCGAGCGGCT
>NZ_JUJA01000039.1:26147-40377 GCF_001906585.1 Streptomyces kebangsaanensis
CGCCGCCGTGGACGGGCCGCCGGGCGGGACGCCGGGTGGTTCGGGGACTACCGGGTGGGCGTGCGGGCGGGCATGGTGGGAGGGGACGGGTTCCCGGCCCCTGACGAGTGCCCCGGTCGTCGTTGCCGGCCGGGGGGAGCCTAGGCGGTGACAGGCACATGGCACTGGGTGCGGCCACGGTCCCGTACGAGCTGCGGTTCGACGCCGGGCGGGTCTGTCTGGACCTGCTGTCCACCAGCCATCCCGCCGAACGACTGGACTCCCTCGCACCGTTGCGCGCCTGGATCGCGGGCTCGGGGCTGGTCCCGCCCGGTGCTCCACCGGCGCACGCGGACGCCTCCTGGATCGGCCGCTTTTGAGAACTTCGTGAAGATGTACGGGAGTTGGTGCTCGGTTGTCCGGTCGCCACGTCTCGGTCGTACGATGCCGCGCTCGCCCGCGTCAACGACCTCGCACGTGCCGCGCCCCCGGCCCTCCGTGCCGTACGGAGCGAAGACGGCACCCTCGTGAGTGAGTTGGCCGAGCCGCCCGAGTGCGCGGCGCTGCTCGCGGCGGTCGCCCGGGATGCCGTGGAGCTGCTCACCGACCCCGTCGCCCGGGCGGGCCTGCGGCAGTGCGAGGGCGACAACTGTCCGATCGTGTACCTGGACACGTCCCGGGGGCGCAGGAGGCGCTGGTGCTCCAGCGAGGTGTGCGGGAACCGCGAACGGGTGGCCCGGCACCGCCGACGCGCCGCCCTCGCCCGCGCGTAGGGACCGGGGGCCGAAGGAGCCGAACGACCGGTCGGTCATCCCATTTGCCGGTTGCGCGAGGTCGGCGTCGAAGTGATTTCGGTAACACCCCGTTTGGTGAGCAGGTTTGACGGGAAGTCAGCGCGGCCTTGATGTTGTGTCGGAAATGTAAACATCGCGCGGGGGGAATGTGCTCTCATGTCCCCCTCGTCACACCGGCCGCAGAAATCCGTCGGCCGGTTTTGAACACGGTGCGACCCACATCCGTACCCGACGGCGAGCGACCGACTGGGGGAAGCCCCGGACACCGGAGGTGGGCGTGCGCAAGGATGCGGCCGTGGCCAAAGAACGTGGAGCGAGGGCCCGACATCGCATGTCCCAGTCCTCGGAACCTGATGAGGAGTTGATGCGTGCGCTGTATCGAGAGCACGCCGGACCTCTCCTTGCGTATGTCCTGCGGTTGGTCGCCGGAGACCGGCAGCGTGCCGAGGACGTGGTGCAGGAGACGCTCATCCGTGCCTGGAAGAACGCCGGTCAGCTCAATCGAGCGACCGGTTCGGTACGCCCCTGGCTGGTGACGGTCGCCCGGCGCATCGTCATCGACGGCCACCGCAGCCGGCAGGCCCGGCCGCAGGAGGTCGATCCGTCGCCGCTGGAGGTCATCCCCGCGGAGGACGAGATCGACAAGGCGCTGTGGCTGATGACGCTGTCGGACGCGCTCGACGACCTGACCCCGGCTCACCGGGAGGTGCTCGTCGAGACGTACTTCAAGGGACGTACCGTCAATGAGGCGGCCGAGACGTTGGGCATACCCAGCGGCACCGTCCGCTCCCGGGTGTTCTACGCCCTGCGTTCGATGAAGCTGGCTCTGGAGGAGCGGGGGGTGACGGCGTGATGAGCGTGTACGGGGGATTCGGAACGGGTGGTTCGGGTATGTCTGGGTCCATGCAGGGATCTCAGGCCCCGAACGAGCACGAGACCGTCGGCGCCTACGCCCTCGGAATTCTCGACGACACCGAGGCGACCGCGTTCGAAGCCCACCTCGCCGGCTGCGAGTGGTGCGCTCAGCAGCTCGACGAGCTGGCCGGGATGGAGCCGATGCTGGCCGCGCTCGCGGACCTGCCGGGCTCCGGCTCTCCCGCGATCGGCGAGTCCCTGTCGGCCAAGCCCAGCCCGCGCCTGGTGGAGAAGCTCGTCGACGAGGTCGCCGAACGCCGCGCCCAGAAGCGCCGGCGCGGCTTCTACCTGGTCGCGGCGGCGGCAGCGCTGATCATCGGCGGCCCGCTGACCGTGTACGCGGCGGGCGGTTCGGACAGCGGCGGCAGGACCGACGTGGCCGTGGGCTCCGCGCCGACCACCTTCCAGGGGATGCCCGACAAGGTCACGGCGACGGACCCGACGACGCAGGTCACCGCGACCATCGCCGTGGAGAAGAAGGACTGGGGCACGAGCGCCGTCGCGGAACTGACGAACGTCACCGGCCCGCAGAAGTGCTCGCTGATCGCCGTCGGCAAGAACGGCGAGCGCGAGACCCTCACGACCTGGTCCGTCCCGCCCTGGGGCTACGGCACCCCGAACGCCAAGACGGAGGAGGCCAAGAAGCCCCTCTACGTCCGTGGCGGCGCCGCCCTGGAGCCGAACCAGATCGACCACTTCGAGGTGGTGACCTTCGACGGCAAGAAGCTCGTCGAGGTCAAGGCCTAGGTCAGATCGCCCGGCTTCCGTGAGCGGGTCCCCTTCGCGTACGGTTGACGGCTGCCCAGCACGTCAGAAGGGGGCCCGGTGGCCGCTCAGGCTCAACAGGATTCCGCGGTCGGAACGGTCCACGGCTCGGATCACGGGCCGGTTCACGGCTCGGAACACGGCTCGGACCACGGTGAGGCGCACGACTCCGTACGGGATCGGGAGATCCGCGGGGAGCAGCAGCACCTGGACCGGGTGTACCGGCGTCTCGAGGAGAAGATCCACGAGGCCGAGTTCCTGATGCGCGACGCGGCCCAGCGCGGCCAGGTGGGCACACCCGGCGCGCTGGCCGAGCGGGACGCGCAGGTCTTCCGGGCGGGCATCCACCTCAACCGGCTGAACAACGAGTTCGAGGACTTCCTCTTCGGCCGGATCGACCTGCTGGCCGGCAAGGACGGCAGGAAAGGACCCGACGGGGCCTACACCGCCGTGGAGCCGGCCGAGGGCACGGTGCGCGAGGACAACACGGCCGACATCGCCGAGACCCTGCACATCGGCCGTATCGGTGTCCTCGACGAGGACTACTCCCCGCTGGTCATCGACTGGCGTGCCCCGGCCGCCGCCCCCTTCTACCGCTCCACCCCGGTGGAACCCGGCCGGGTCGTACGCCGCCGGGTCATCCGCTCCAAGGGACGGCGCGTCCTCGGTGTCGAGGACGACCTGATGCGCCCCGAACTGCGGGCCTTCCTCGACGGCCACGAGCTGCCCGCCATCGGCGACGGCGCGCTGATGGCCGCGCTCGGCCGGGCCCGCGGCCACACCATGCGGGACATCGTCGCCTCCATCCAGGCGGAGCAGGACCTGGTCATCCGCGCCCCCGCCGCCTCGGTGACGCAGGTCGAGGGCGGTCCGGGCACGGGCAAGACGGCGGTCGCCCTGCACCGGGCGGCCTACCTGCTCTACCAGGACCGGCGCCGCTACGCCGGCGGCATCCTGATCGTCTCCCCGACCCCGCTGCTCGTCGCCTACACCGAGGGCGTGCTGCCCTCGCTCGGCGAGGAGGGCCAGGTCGCCGTCCGCGCGATCGGCTCGCTGGTCGAGGGGGCCGAGGCCACGCTGTACGACTCCCCGTCGGTGGCGCGGGCCAAGGGGTCGTACCGGATGCTGAAGGTGCTGCGGAAGGCGGCCCGCGGAGCGCTGGAACCCGGCGGGTCACCGGACCGGCTGCGGGTCGTCGCCTTCGGGCGCCGGCTGGAGCTGGAGGGCGAGGATCTGGACCGCGTCCGGCGCACCGCCCTGGGCGGCACCGCGCCGGTCAACCTGCTGCGCCCGCGCGCCCGCAAGCTGCTGCTGGACGCCCTGTGGGAGCGGTCCGGCGGCGCCGCCCGGCACACCGACCCGGAACTGGCCGCCGAGCTGCGCTCCTCCTTCGACGAGGACGTCACCGGCGAGGACTCCTTCCTCGCCTTCCTGGACGCCTGGTGGCCGGAGCTGACCCCGCGGGCCGTGCTCACCGCCATGGCCGACGAGCGGCGGCTGGGCCGCTGGGCCCGGCGGATCCTCAACCCCGGCGAGGTGCGCAGGGTCGCCCGCTCGCTCAGGCGCGACGGGTACTCGGTGCACGACATCGCCCTGCTCGACGAGCTCCAGGCGATCCTCGGCGCCCCGGCCCGCCCGAAGCGGAGGCGCGAACTGGACCCGCTGGACCAGCTCACCGGCCTGGAGGAGCTGATGCCCGTGCGCGAGGAGTCGCAGTGGGAGCGGGCCGAGCGGCTGGCGCAGGAGCGCACCGAGTACGCGCACGTCATCGTGGACGAGGCGCAGGACCTCACGCCCATGCAGTGGCGGATGGTCGGCCGCCGCGGCCGGCACGCCACCTGGACGGTCGTCGGCGACCCCGCCCAGTCCTCCTGGTCCGACCCGGACGAGGCGGCCGAGGCCCGCGACGAGGCCCTGGGCACACGTCCGCGCCGCCGCTTCCAGCTGACCGTGAACTACCGCAACCCGGCCGAGATCGCCGAGCTGGCCTCGAAGGTCCTCGCCCTGGCCATGCCCGGCTCGAAGGCCCCGTCGGCCGTCCGCTCCACGGGGGTGGAGCCGCGCTTCGCCGTCGTACGGGGCTCGGTGGAGAAGACCGTACGGGCGGAGGCCGAGCGGCTGCTGGACCGGGTCGACGGCACGGTCGGCGTGGTCGTCGCCATGAACCGGCGCGAGGAGGCCCGGCGCTGGCTGGCCGGGCTCGGCGACCGGGTGGTGGCCCTGGGCAGCCTGGAGGCGAAGGGGCTGGAGTACGACGCGACGATCGTCGTGTCCCCGGCGGAGATCGCCGACGAGTCCCCGGCCGGCCTGCGGGTCCTCTACGTCGCCCTGACCAGGGCCACCCAGCAGCTGACGGTCGTCTCGGGCGAGCGGGACGAACCGGACGGGGCGGGCGTGCCGGATCTGCTGCGGGACTGACCGGGTCCGCCGCGGGACCGAGGGGAACGAACCGCTTCGACGGGAATGGCCGCGGGGCATCCGTTTGTTAGCCTGGACGTGGCACCGGCCCGATCCAAGCCCCCGGGCCCAACCTTCGTCGCTCAGAGCGACCACTTGCCGCGAGGCGAGCATGGCGGGTCGGTGTCGCTTCACTTCTCCCAGAGGTCCGCGTCGCAAGAGTGACGCGGACCTCTTCTGCCGTGCGGGAGCCTTTCACCGTCCGGCGGTCTTCTCGTATGGTGAAAGTCACTTTCCGAAACGACACGCCCCCGGGGAACAAAAAGTCCGCAATCGAAGGCGGTTACCACGTACTCAGGGGTAGGTGCGACGATCGGACGGCACAACCACGCGACACGGTGAAAGCAGAGGAAGTCGGTCATGGCAACGGCGCCCAGCGTCTCCTACTCGATGACGATCCGGTTGGAGGTGCCGGCAGGCGGAACCGCCGTATCGCAGCTCACCACGGCCGTGGAGTCCTCCGGAGGCTCGGTGACCGGCCTCGACGTCACCGCGTCCGGCCACGAGCGGCTCCGTATCGACGTCACCATCGCGGCCACCTCGACGGCGCACGCCGAGGAGATCGTCGAGAAGCTGCGCGGCATCGAGGGCGTCACGCTGGGCAAGGTCTCGGACCGTACGTTCCTCATGCACCTCGGCGGCAAGATCGAGATGGCGTCCAAGCACCCCATCCGCAACCGTGACGACCTGTCCATGGTCTACACGCCGGGTGTGGCCCGCGTCTGCATGGCGATCGCGGAGAACCCCGAGGACGCCCGCCGTCTGACCATCAAGCGCAACTCCGTTGCGGTCGTGACGGACGGCTCGGCGGTGCTGGGCCTGGGCAACATCGGCCCCAAGGCCGCGCTGCCGGTCATGGAGGGCAAGGCGGCCCTCTTCAAGCGGTTCGCCGGCATCGACGCCTGGCCGCTCTGCCTGGACACCCAGGACACCGACGCGATCGTCGAGATCGTCAAGGCGATCGCCCCCGGGTTCGCCGGCATCAACCTCGAGGACATCTCCGCGCCGCGCTGCTTCGAGATCGAGGCGCGGCTGCGCGAGGCGCTGGACATCCCCGTCTTCCACGACGACCAGCACGGCACCGCGATCGTCGTGCTCGCCGCGCTGACCAACGCGCTCCGCGTGGTGGGCAAGGAGATCGACAGCGTGCGCGTGGTGATGTCCGGCGCCGGCGCGGCCGGTACGGCCATCCTCAAGCTGCTGCTCGCGGCCGGTGTGAAGAACGCCGTCGTCGCCGACATCCACGGCGTCGTGCACGCGGGCCGCGAGGACCTCGTCGACGCCGCCCCGGAGTCGGCGCTGCGGTGGATCGCCGAGAACACCAACCCCGAGAACCTCACCGGCACCCTGAAGCAGGCCGTGCACGGCGCGGACGTCTTCATCGGGGTCTCGGCGCCCGACGTGATCGACGGCGACGACGTGTCCGCCATGGCCGAGGGTGCGATCGTGTTCGCGCTCGCGAACCCCGACCCCGAGGTGGACCCGGCGATCGCCCGCGAGACGGCGGCGGTCGTGGCCACCGGCCGCTCCGACTTCCCCAACCAGATCAACAACGTGCTGGTCTTCCCGGGCGTCTTCCGCGGCCTGCTGGACGCGCAGTCCCGCAGCGTCAACACGGAGATGATGCTGGCCGCCGCGCAGGCCCTCGCCGACGTGGTCACCGAGGACGAGCTGAACCCGAACTACATCATTCCGAGCGTCTTCAACGAGAGGGTCGCGGGCGCGGTCGCGGGGGCCGTCCGGGAGGCGGCGGAGAAGTCCGGGGCGACGGCGTGACGAGCACCACGGCGCGGTGAAACCGGCGCGTCGCGGGACATCCGGTCACCGGAGCGGCCTTATCGTGCCTGGAATCGGGCACTCTTTTCGTGTGACGCCCGCGGGTGTTCTCGCGACTCCTATGGGTGCCGGATTGGCATTGATGCCGCAGGTGGAGGCAGGATGCCACCCTGGGCGCGAGGGTTTGGCGACGGACCCGGGTCCGGGGACCGACCGAGGACCCTGGCAGCATCGGCTTCGCTGTGCCCAACATGCGGCTTCGCCGCGTGGCACGCCGCAACGGCAAGAAGAACACGGGAGTAACAACATGAACCGCAGTGAGCTGGTGGCCGCGCTGGCCGACCGCGCCGAGGTGACCCGCAAGGACGCCGACGCCGTGCTGGCCGCGTTCGCCGAGGTCGTCGGCGAGATCGTCTCCAAGGGGGACGAGAAGGTCACCATCCCTGGTTTCCTGACCTTCGAGCGCACCCACCGTGCCGCTCGCACCGCCCGCAACCCGCAGACCGGCGAGCCGATCCAGATCGCGGCCGGCTACAGCGTGAAGGTCTCCGCGGGCAGCAAGCTCAAGGAAGCCGCCAAGGGCAAGTGACCTTGCCGTCCGTACGCCATGAGACGGCGTACGAGGCCCCGTAGGGCACACCACGCCAATGGGGCGGCCCCCTTTTTCACGGGGGGCCGCCCCATCGCCGTACACGCCCGTTGAGCCGGTCCCCGGCCCCGGGAAACGCCGCGTCGACCGTGGGACGGTCCCCGCGCCCCTCGCCGGGGGCGGCTTCGCGGTCCGGCCGGGGCCGCCGGGCGGACCGCGGCCGGGTCTGCTTCGCCGGGCCGCTGGTCGGAGGAGTTGTTCCCTCGCCGCCGACGCGGCGAGTTGTTGTGCTGCCCGGGGCCTCCGGCGGGGGCCCCGGAGCGTCGGCTGTGAGCCGCCGGGCCCGGGGTGGGCAGGAGCGCTCGGCCGGGCGCCCCCGGTTTCGGTGGATTCCGGTCAGGTGGTGCGCACCCGGGCGGGAACGGGCCGCTGCCCGGTCGGGCTAGGGCGTGTTTCGAAAGTAGCGCCGTCCGCCCGGAGGGCGGGCGCCGCGGCGTCTGGTGCGGTGCATCGCAAGGCGGAGGGTCGTCCGCGTACTGGGCGTACGCGGACGATCCCGACAACGCGGCGAGGCGCCGTGCCAGGCGTCGCGGGGCAGGCGGGACTTTCGAAACACGCCCTAGTGCCCGGGCCGGGGCCTGCGAGCGCGACCGGCTGGTGGACCTGCCGGGGTTCCGACCCTGGGCAGGCCCCCAGGCTCCCGGCCGCGCCGTCAGGCCGGGGCCGGGAGCCTGGGGGCCGGGGGCCGGCCGGGTCCGGTCAGCCGAGGGCCTGGCCCGGCAGTTCGACCTTGGCGCCGAGTTCCATGAGCTTTTCCATGAAGTTCTCGTAGCCGCGGTTGATCAGGTCGATGCCGTGGACGCGGGAGGTGCCCTGGGCGGCCAGGGCGGCGATCAGGTAGGAGAAGCCGCCGCGCAGGTCCGGGATGACCAGGTCGGCGCCCTGCAGGCGGGTCGGGCCGGAGACCACCGCGGAGTGCAGGAAGTTGCGCTGGCCGAAGCGGCAGTCGGAGCCGCCCAGGCACTCGCGGTACAGCTGGATGTGCGCGCCCATCTGGTTCAGCGCGGAGGTGAAGCCCAGCCGGGACTCGTACACCGTCTCGTGGATGATCGACAGGCCGGTCGCCTGGGTGAGGGCGACCACCAGCGGCTGCTGCCAGTCGGTCTGGAAGCCGGGGTGCACGTCCGTCTCCAGCGCGATGGACTTCAACTGGCCGCCGGGGTGCCAGAAGCGGATGCCCTCGTCGTCGATCTCGAACGCGCCGCCCACCTTCCGGTAGGTGTTCAGGAACGTCATCATCGACCGCTGCTGCGCGCCGCGGACGTAGATGTTGCCCTCGGTCGCCAGCGCCGCCGACGCCCAGGACGCGGCCTCCAGACGGTCCGCGAGCGCCCGGTGGGTGTAGCCGCCGAGCTTCTCCACACCCGTGATGCGGATGGTGCGGTCGGTGTCCATCGCGATGATCGCGCCCATCTTCTGCAGGACGCAGATCAGGTCCTCGATCTCCGGCTCCACGGCCGCGTTGGACAACTCCGTGACGCCCTCGGCCAGCACGGCCGTCAGCAGCACCTGCTCGGTCGCGCCGACCGACGGGTAGGGGAGGCGGATCTTCGTGCCGCGCAGGCCCTTGGGCGCCTCCAGGTACTGGCCGTCGGCCCGCTTCTCGATCACCGCGCCGAACTGCCGCAGCACGTCGAAGTGGAAGTCGATCGGCCGGCCGCCGATGTCGCAGCCGCCCAGCCCCGGGATGAACGCGTGCCCCAGCCGGTGCAGCAGCGGGCCGCAGAACAGGATCGGGATGCGCGACGAGCCCGCGTGGGCATCGATGTCGGCCACGTTCGCGCTCTCCACGTGGGTCGGGTCGAGCACCAGCTCACCCGGCTCGTCGCCCGGCCGGACCGTCACCCCGTGCAGTTGCAGCAGACCGCGTACGACCCGCACGTCACGGATGTCCGGAACGTTGCGCAGGCGACTCGGCTCACCGCCCAGCAGAGCGGCGACCATGGCCTTCGGTACGAGATTCTTCGCACCGCGGACACGGATCTCGCCCTCCAGCGGGGTTCCGCCATGGACAAGCAGGACATCGTCGTTGACGGTCATGTATCTCGCGTTCCGATGGATGAGTTGGTCAGGGGCCGGCCGATCACTTCGGTCAGGGGGCCGGAGAGACAGACTAGTCGCCGCGCGCCCCCCTTCCGTAAGCCCGTCGTCGGCCCGGTCGGGTCATGGCCGTGTCACAACACGAGCCGTTGAGCACCGGGCACGGACGGTCACCGGAACCGCGGTGCGCCGGTCACGCATCCGTGCCCCTGAACTGCTCTCACTCACGTAGCCGGATTGGCTCCCCACGTGACGGGAAGATGCGGGATCATGTCTGGCATGACCGAGGTGTCCTCGCTCACAGGGCGGCTGCTCGTGGCAACGCCCGCCCTGGCGGACCCGAACTTCGACCGTGCGGTGGTGCTCCTTCTCGACCACGACGAGGAGGGCTCCCTCGGTGTCGTCCTCAACCGTCCCACCCCCGTGGACGTGGGCGACATCCTGGAGGGCTGGGCGGATCTCACCGGGGAGCCCGGTGTCGTCTTCCAGGGCGGCCCGGTGTCGCTGGACTCCGCGCTCGGTGTCGCCGTCATCCCCGGCGGCGGCGCCGGCGAACACACCCCGCTGGGCTGGCGCCGGGTGCACGGCGCGATCGGTCTCGTCGATCTGGAGGCACCCCCCGAGCTGCTGGCCTCCGTCCTCGGCTCACTGCGGATCTTCGCCGGATACGCCGGCTGGGGCCCCGGCCAGCTGGAGGACGAACTGGCGG
Source organism: Streptomyces kebangsaanensis (assembly GCF_001906585.1). Lineage (GTDB taxonomy): Bacteria > Actinomycetota > Actinomycetes > Streptomycetales > Streptomycetaceae > Streptomyces > Streptomyces kebangsaanensis. Next base: position 36,232 of record NZ_JUJA01000039.1, read on the forward strand.
AAGGGGCCTGGTACGTCGTCGAGTCCGAACCCGGCGACGTCTCCTCGCCGTCCCCCGAGAGGCTCTGGCGCGAGGTGCTGCGCCGCCAGCGCAACGAGCTGGCGATGGTGGCCACGTATCCGGACGACCCGTCGCTCAACTGATGCCGGCCGGCTTCAGTACCCTTGCCGTATGAGCACTCTCGAGCCCGAGCGCGGCACTGGTACGGGGACCCTCGTCGAGCCGACGCCGCAGGTGTCCCACGGCGACGGTGACCACGAGCGCTTCGCCCACTATGTCCAGAAGGACAAGATCATGGCGAGCGCCCTCGACGGTACGCCCGTCGTGGCGCTCTGCGGCAAGGTGTGGGTGCCGGGCCGCGACCCGAAGAAGTACCCCGTGTGCCCGCTGTGCAAGGAGATCTACGAATCCATGAACGGCGGCGGCGAGGGCGGCGACGACAAGAAGTAACCGGCCACCGCTCGGCCGAGACCTGTAGGCCCCCGAGGCGCCCTCCGGCGTGCCCCGGGGGCCTGTGCTGTCGAGCGGAGTGTGCAGCATGTGCAACGCTCGTTGCGCTGCGTCGCGGCCGACGCTACCCATGAGGGCATGGCTACCCCTGAGGGCACGACCGACGTGATTCCGGCGCCGCGCGCCGTGGCCGGAACCCCGGGCCCCCCGGGCCGCGCCGTCCCGCTCGGCCGGGAGACCGTCCTGTGGGCGGCGCCGGGCACGGGCTCCACGGAGCGCTGGCTGCGCGCCACCCTCGGCGCGGCCCTCGGCCTGCCCCTCCCGGCCGGCCCCGAGGACGCCCCGAACTCCGTACGGCTGTGCCTGGACGACGCCCTGGAGCCCGAGGCGTACCGGCTCGCCGCCGTTCCCGGCCGGGGCGTCGAGATCCGCGGCGGCTCTCCGGCCGGGGTCTTCTGGGGCGCGCAGACCCTGCGCCAGCTGCTCGGCCCGGACGCCTTCCGGCGTGCCCCCGTACGGCCGGACGCCGCCCGCGCGGTCCCGGCCCGGGTCGTCGAGGACGCCCCGCGCTTCCGCTGGCGCGGGCTGATGCTCGACGTGGCCCGGCACTTCATGCCCAAGGACGGCGTCCTGCGCTACGTCGACCTGATGGCCGCGCACAAACTCAACGTGCTGCACCTGCACCTGACGGACGACCAGGGCTGGCGCGTCGAGATCGAGCGCCACCCGAGGCTGACGGAGACCGGCTCCTGGCGGGCGCGGACGAGATTCGGCCACCGGGCGTCCCCGCTGTGGGAGGACAAACCCCACGGCGGCCACTACACCCGGGACGACATCCGGGAGATCGTCGCCTACGCCGCCGAGCGGTACATCGGCGTCGTCCCCGAGATCGACGTACCCGGGCACTCGCAGGCCGCCATCGCCGCGTACCCGGAACTCGGCAACACCGACGTCGTCGACACCTCCGCCCTCACCGTCCGGGACGACTGGGGGATCAGTCCGAACGTACTCGCCCCCACCGACACCACCCTGCGGTTCTACGAGGACGTCCTCGGGGAACTGCTCGAACTGTTCCCCGCGGACGCGGCCGCGTTCTCGGAGTTCTTCCACATCGGCGGCGACGAGTGCCCCAAGGAGCAGTGGCGGGCCTCGCCCACCGCGCAGGCGCGCATCAAGGAACTCGGGCTGGCGGACGAGGACGAGCTGCAGGCGTGGTTCGTCGGCCACTTCGACCGCTGGCTCTCCGCGCGCGGGCGCAGGCTGATCGGCTGGGACGAGATCCTGGAGGGCGGGCTCGCGCCCGGGGCCGCGGTGTCGTCCTGGCGGGGATACGCCGGCGGGATCGCCGCCGCGCGGGCCGGCCACGACGTCGTCATGTGCCCGGAGCAGCAGGTGTACCTGGACCACCGCCAGGCCTCCGGCGAGGACGAGCCCGTGCCGATCGGCTACGTGCGCACCCTGGAGGACGTCTACCGGTTCGAGCCGGTTCCGCCCGGACTCGACGCGGACCAGGCCCGTCATGTGCTGGGCACCCAGGCCAATGTGTGGACGGAGGTGATGGAGGACTCCGCGCGCGTGGACTACCAGGTCTTCCCCAGGCTGGCCGCGTTCGCCGAGGTCGCCTGGAGCCCTCTGCCCGCTCCGGGGGAACGGGACTTCGCCGGTTTCGAGCGGCGGATGGCCACCCACTACCGGCGGCTGGACGCCCTCGGTGTCCGCTACCGCCCGCCCACCGGGCCGCGTCCGTGGCAGCGGCGGCCGGGTGTCCTGGGCCGGCCCGTCGAGGGGCCGCCGCCGTCGCGGTAGCCGGCCGGCGGGCACCGGGGCGGCCGTCGGCCCGCCGTCTCGAACTGGTGCTGGAAAAAGTCCGCAAGAGTCAGCGAAGAGTGGAAATTCGCCCGCATCGGTGATGCCCTCCCAAACAGGTCGATGTCACTGGTGAGGTGGGCGAACACCCCTTAGCGGACCCCTGTCTTCGACCCCTGCGAAGATGTGCCAGAGTTGCCACGTCCGCCCTGTCGGCACGTACCGTACGGCAGCACGGGTGGGACCAGTGGGCAGCGGGAAGGGGCAGCCGGTTTTGACCACGCACGCACCGCAGGCGGGGCAGGCCGTCACGCTGCCCACGACGCTGGACGAGGCCGTGGCGGCGCTCGCCGCCATGCCCGCCGCGGTTCCCGTGGCGGGCGGCACCGACCTCATGGCCGCCGTCAACTCCGGGCAGCTCAGGCCCGCCGCGCTGGTCGGCCTCGGCCGGATCAGCGAGATCCGCGGCTGGCAGTACCAGGACGGCCACGCACTGCTCGGCGCGGGCCTCACGCACGCGCGCATGGGGCGCCCCGACTTCGCCGCCCTCATCCCCGCCCTCGCGGCGGCGGCGCGCGCGGCCGGCCCGCCGCACATCCGCAACGCGGGCACCCTCGGCGGCAACATCGCCTCGGCCGCCCCCACCGGGGACGCGCTGCCGGTGCTGGCCGCCCTGGAGGCGACGCTGATCGTCGCGGGCCCGGGCGGAGCCCGCCGGGAGATCCCGGTGTCGCACCTGCTGGCCGGCGTGGAGATGCTCCGCGCGGGCGAGCTCATCGGCTACGTGCGCGTGCCGCTGCTGCACGCGCCGCAGGTCTTCCTGAAGGCGACCGGCCGCACCGGCCCCGGCCGCGCGGTGGCGTCCGTGGCGCTGGTCCTCGACCCGGCCCGGCGCGGGGTGCGGTGCGCGGTGGGCGCCATAGCGCCGATGCCGCTCAGGCCGCTGGACGCCGAGCACTGGGTGGGCCGGCTCATCGACTGGGACAACAACCGCGCGATCGTCCCGGAGGCGCTGAACGCCTTCGGGGAGTACGTCGCCGCGGCCTGCATCCCCGATCCGGCCCCGGCCGAGGACGGCTCCGTGCCGCACCTTCCGCCCGCCGTACTGCATCTGCGGCGCACCGTCGCCGTACTGGCCCGACGAGCACTGGGGAGGGCGCTGTCGTGACCGACGACCAGCACGGAGAGGGCGCTCCGGGCGGCGGCCGCTGGGACCCGCTGCCCCAGGGCGACTACGACGACGGCGCCACCGCGTTCGTGAAGCTGCCCGAGGGCGGCATCGACGCCCTCCTGGCCGCACCCGGGCAGGGCTATGTGCCGCCGCAGATAACGGTCGCGCCCACCGACCCGACGGCCACCGACCCGGCGGCCACCGGCGGTTGGGCCGTGCCGGGCGCGCCCGCGGAGGGCGCCCGGTGGCCCGAGCCCGGCGCCGCGCCGCAGGGCACGGGCGCACAGGCGGACGACCGGTTCACGTACCACCCGGAGGCCACCCAGCACTGGACCTTCGACGAGACCCGGGCGGACCAGGCCGCCGAGGCCCCGCACGCGCCCGGGCAGGACGTGACCGGGCAGTGGTCGATCCCTGTCGCCCAGGGTGACATCCCGGACGAGTCGGGCGAGTTCACCACGTCGTCCCTGGTCCAGCAGTGGGGCGGCACCCCTCCGGCCACCCTCCCCGGCGGCGCGGCCGCGCCGTGGGCGACGGAGGCGGTGGGCGAGGCGTGGAGCCGGCCGCGCGCCGAGGCGGAGTCGGCCGGGCAGCCGGGCGAGCGGGCGGCGGACGGCACGCACGCGCGTGGGCCGGCCGGACAGCCGGGCGAGGGCGGGCAGGGCGCCGGGCCGGCGCAGGACCCGTACCGGGCCGGGGCTCCGGCAGGCGGCGCGCAC
>NZ_JUJA01000040.1:0-6683 GCF_001906585.1 Streptomyces kebangsaanensis
GGCCCAGGCACCGGCTCCGGCCGCGAAGCCGGCCGCTCAGGCACCGGCGCCCGCGAAGCCGGCCGCCCCGAAGCCCGCCGCCAAGGCCAAGGCCGAGCCCTCCGCCGAGGCGCCCGCCGGTCCCGAGTTCGTGACGCTGCGCGGTCCCTCCGCCGCGGTCGCCAAGAACATGAACGCCTCCCTGGAGCTGCCCACGGCCACGTCCGTGCGCGCCGTCCCGGTGAAGCTGCTGTTCGACAACCGCATCGTCATCAACAACCACCTCAAGCGGGCCCGCGGCGGGAAGATCTCCTTCACGCACGTCATCGGCTACGCGATGGTCCAGGCCATCAAGCAGATGCCGTCGATGAACTGGTCGTTCGCCCAGAAGGACGGCAAGCCCACCCTGGTCAAGCCGGACCACGTCAACCTCGGCCTGGCCATCGACCTGGTCAAGCCCAACGGCGACCGCCAGCTGGTCGTGGCCGCCATCAAGAAGGCCGAGACGCTGAACTTCTTCGAGTTCTGGCAGGCCTACGAGGACATCGTCCGTCGCGCCCGCGACAACAAGCTGACGATGGACGACTTCACCGGCGTCACCGTCTCCCTCACCAACCCCGGCGGCCTCGGCACGGTCCACTCGGTGCCGCGTCTGATGCCCGGCCAGTCGGTGATCATGGGCGTCGGCTCCATGGACTACCCGGCGGAGTTCCAGGGCACCTCCCAGGACACCCTGAACAAGCTCGGCATCTCCAAGGTCATGACGCTCACGTCGACCTACGACCACCGGGTGATCCAGGGCGCCGCCTCCGGCGAGTTCCTGCGCGCGGTGGCCAACCTGCTGCTGGGCGAGCACGGCTTCTACGACGAGATCTTCAAGGCGCTGCGCATCCCCTACGAGCCGGTCCGCTGGCTCAAGGACATCGACGCCTCGCACGACGACGACGTCACCAAGGCCGCCCGCGTCTTCGAGCTGATCCACTCCTACCGGGTCCGCGGCCACGTCATGGCCGACACCGACCCGCTGGAGTACCAGCAGCGCAAGCACCCCGACCTCGACATCACCGAGCACGGCCTCACCCTGTGGGACCTGGAGCGCGACTTCGCGGTCGGCGGCTTCGCCGGCAAGACGCTGATGAAGCTGCGCGACATCCTCGGCGTGCTGCGCGACTCGTACTGCCGCACGGTCGGCATCGAGTTCATGCACATCCAGGACCCCAAGCAGCGCAAGTGGATCCAGGACCGGGTGGAGCGCCCGCACGTCAAGCTGGAGCGTGACGAGCAGCTGCGCATCCTGCGCCGGCTGAACGCCGCCGAGGCCTTCGAGACCTTCCTGCAGACGAAGTACGTCGGCCAGAAGCGGTTCTCCCTGGAGGGCGGCGAGTCCGTCATCCCGCTGCTCGACGCGGTCATCGACTCGGCGGCCGAGTCCCGCCTGGACGAGGTCGTCATCGGCATGGCCCACCGCGGCCGCCTCAACGTCCTGGCCAACGTCGTCGGCAAGTCGTACGACCAGATCTTCCGCGAGTTCGAGGGCAACCTCGACCCGAAGTCGATGCACGGCTCCGGTGACGTGAAGTACCACCTGGGCGCCGAGGGCACGTTCACGGGCCTTGACGGCGACCAGATCAGGGTCTCGCTGGTGGCCAACCCCTCCCACCTGGAGGCGGTGGACCCGGTCCTGGAGGGCGTCGCCCGCGCCAAGCAGGACATCATCAACAAGGGCGGCACGGACTTCACGGTCCTGCCGGTGGCGATCCACGGCGACGCGGCCTTCGCGGGCCAGGGCGTGGTGGCCGAGACCCTGAACATGTCGCAGCTGCGCGGCTACCGCACCGGCGGCACGGTCCACATCGTCATCAACAACCAGGTCGGCTTCACCGCCGCCCCGGAGTCCTCGCGTTCCTCCATGTACGCGACGGACGTGGCCCGCATGATCGAGGCCCCGATCTTCCACGTCAACGGCGACGACCCCGAGGCCGTCGTCCGCGTGGCGCGGCTCGCCTTCGAGTTCCGCCAGGCGTTCAACAAGGACGTGGTGATCGACCTCATCTGCTACCGCCGCCGCGGTCACAACGAGTCGGACAACCCGGCCTTCACCCAGCCGCTGATGTACGACCTGATCGACAAGAAGCGCTCGGTGCGCAAGCTCTACACCGAGTCGCTGATCGGCCGGGGCGACATCACCCTGGAGGAGGCCGAGCAGGCCCTGCAGGACTACCAGGGCCAGCTGGAGAAGGTCTTCACCGAGGTCCGCGAGGCCACCACCACCTCCCAGCCGGTCCTCGTGGACTCCCAGGAGCCGCAGGACGGCTTCCCGGTCGCGGTCCCGACGGCCGTCTCCACCGAGGTCGTCAAGCGCATCGCCGAGTCCCAGGTCAACCTCCCCGACCACCTCACCGTCCACCCGCGTCTGCTGCCGCAGCTGCAGCGCCGGACGGCCATGGTCGAGGACGGCACGATCGACTGGGGCATGGGCGAGACCCTGGCCATCGGCTCGCTGCTGCTCGAGGGCGTCCCGGTCCGGCTGTCCGGCCAGGACTCCCGCCGCGGCACCTTCGGCCAGCGGCACGCGGTGATCATCGACCGGGAGACCGGCGAGGACTACACCCCGCTGCTGTACCTGTCCGAGGACCAGGCCCGGTACAACGTCTACGACTCCCTGCTGTCCGAGTACGCGGCGATGGGCTTCGAGTACGGCTACTCGCTGGCCCGTCCGGACGCGCTCGTCATGTGGGAGGCCCAGTTCGGCGACTTCGCCAACGGTGCCCAGACGGTCGTGGACGAGTTCATCTCCTCCGCCGAGCAGAAGTGGGGCCAGACCTCCGGCGTCACCCTGCTCCTGCCGCACGGCTACGAGGGCCAGGGCCCGGACCACTCCTCCGCGCGCCCGGAGCGGTTCCTGCAGCTGTGCGCGCAGAACAACATGACGGTCGCGATGCCGACCCTGCCGTCGAACTACTTCCACCTCCTGCGGTGGCAGGTGCACAACCCGCACCACAAGCCGCTGGTCGTCTTCACCCCGAAGTCGATGCTGCGCCTGAAGGCCGCCGCCTCGAAGGCGGAGGAGTTCACCACGGGCGAGTTCCGCCCCGTCATCGGCGACGCTTCGGTCGACCCGAACGCGGTGCGCAAGGTCGTCTTCTGCGCCGGCAAGGTCTACTACGACCTCGACGCCGAGCGGAAGAAGCGCGGCGTGACGGACACGGCGATCCTCCGCATCGAGCGGCTGTACCCGCTGCCGGGTGCCGAGCTCCAGGCCGAGATCGCCAAGTACCCGAACGCCGAGAAGTACCTGTGGGCCCAGGAGGAGCCGGCGAACCAGGGCGCGTGGCCGTTCATCGCCCTGAACCTCATCGACCACCTGGACCTGGCGGTCGGCGCGGACATCCCCGCCGGCGAGCGCCTGCGCCGCATCTCCCGTCCGCACGGCTCCTCCCCCGCCGTGGGTTCCGCGAAGCGGCACCAGGCGGAGCAGGAGCAGCTGGTGCGCGAGGTGTTCGAGGCGTAACCGCTCCCGCGAGCCGTAGCCGTGCATGACCGGGCCGCACCCCCTGGACGGGGTGCGGCCCGGTCGTCTCGGCGCACCTATCCTTGACCCCATGTACTTCACAGACCGTGGCATCGAAGAGCTGGAGAAGCGGCGGGGCGAGGAGGAGGTCACCTTCGAGTGGCTGGCGGAGCAGCTGCGGACCTTCGTCGACCTGAACCCGGACTTCGAGGTGCCGGTGGAGCGGCTGGCGACGTGGCTGGCCCGGCTGGACGACGAGGACGACGAATAAGGACCGGCGAGCGCGAGCGACGGCCGTTCGGCGCGGGGCGCCCCTTCGGGGGCGCCCTTCTGCTTTTCGGGGGCGTGCGCCGCATCACCGGAACGAGTGTCTTGACTTCCCGCGAGCGCGATATATCGTGATTGACAGAAGACGCGATATGGCGTGTCACGCATGGTGTCGGGGAGGTCCGCATGTCCGAGTGGTCCGTCGGGGAGCCCAGGAGGCTCACCTTCGACGAGCGGGTGACCGAGCTGAACGTCCGCCTCGTCCACGGCACGGTGAACGTGGTGGGCACGGACGAGGGTTCCGCCCGACTGGAGGTCTCCGAGGTCGAGGGACCGCCCCTGGTGGTCACCCAGCAGGGCGGCACGCTGACGGTGACGTACGAGGACCTGCCCTGGAAGGGTTTCCTCAAGTGGCTGGACCGCAAGGGCTGGCAGCGCAACGCCGTGGTTTCCGTGGCCGTCCCGTCGGACACACGGGTGGAGCTCGGAGTGGTCGGTGCCGGTGCGACGGTCTCGGGGATCCACGGGCGCACGGAGGTGAAGGGCGTCACCGGGGACACGACCCTGGTGGGCCTGACGGGACCGGTGCACGCGAACACCGTGTCGGGGAACGTGGAGGCGCAGGCCCTCTCCGGCACCGTGCGGTTCAACTCGGTCTCCGGCGACCTGACGGTGGTCGACGGCGCCGGTCCCTCCGTGAAGGCCGACTCGGTGAGCGGATCGATGATCGTCGACCTCGACCCGGCGGGCGGTCCCACCGACGTCAGCCTGACCAGTGTCTCCGGCGAGATCGCCATCCGGCTGCCCCACCCGGCGGACGCTCAGGTGGAGGCGAACACGGCGAGCGGGGCGGTGTCCAACGCCTTCGAGGACCTCAGGGTCGCCGGCCAGTGGGGCGCCAAGCGGATCACCGGCCGGCTCGGCGCGGGCAACGGCAGGCTGAAGGCGACGACCGTCTCCGGATCGATCGCCCTGCTGCGGCGCCCGCCGGCCGAGGACGGACCGTGGGAGGCGGAGCCGCGGGACGCCCGGCCGGGAGAGGGTTCCACCGGTACTGCGACCGACGGCACGACCGACAAGAAGGTGCTCTGACATGCCTCCCGTCTTCGCCCACGGCCGCCTGCGCCTGTATCTGCTGAAGCTGCTCGACGAGGCCCCGCGCCACGGCTACGAGGTGATCCGGCTCCTCGAGGAGCGCTTCCAGGGGCTGTACGCACCCTCGGCGGGTACCGTCTATCCGCGGCTGGCCAAGCTGGAGGCCGAGGGCCTGGTCACGCACACCACCGAGGGCGGCCGCAAGGTGTACGCCATCACGGACGCCGGCCGCGCCGAACTGGCCGACCGCAGCGGCGAGTTGGCCGATCTGGAGCTGGAGATCCGCGAGTCGGTCGCCGAACTCGCCGCGGAGATCCGGGCCGACGTGCGTGGCGCGGCGGGCGACCTGCGGCGCGAGATGCGCGCGGCGGCGTCCCGGACCCGGCAGGGCACCGGGGAGTACGGCGGCGCCGACGACAAGGAGGCCTGGCAGGCCGCCAAGGAGGAGATGCGCCGCGTCAAGCAGGAGTGGAAGGAGCAGGCCCGGCGCGCCAAGGAAGAGAGCCGCAGGGCACGCGAGGAGGCCCAGCAGGCCCGGCGCCAGGCCAAGGAGGCGCAGGAGCGGGCGCAGGAGGAGCTGCAGCGCATCGCCCGGCGGGTGCAGGAGCAGGTGCAGGACCACTTCTCCCGGGGCGACTGGCCCACGGGAGTGCGCGAGGGCCTGACCGAACTGGCCAAGGAGTTCGGTGACTTCGGCAAGGGCTATGCCTTCGGCCGTACGGCGTCACGCGCGGAGTACTCCGACACCCCGGAGGACTTCCCCGCCGGCTACGAACCGGTCTGGGCCCACGAGGACCTCACCGGCGACCCGGCCCGCGACCTGGACCGCCTCCTCGACCGCTTCCGCGACGACATCCGCGACGCGGCCCGGGACCACGGCATCACCCCCACCCAACTCCGGGAAACCCGCCGCCACCTGACGACGGCCGCCGCTCACATCGCGGCGACCCTCCACCGGTCGAGGACCTGACGGCATTCGTCAGCCGGCCGCCCGGGCCTCTCCGTCGCCGTACAGGACTTTCGCGAGGGAGTCGTAGGTCACGCCGTGGTCGGCAAGGACCTCGGCGGGGGTACCCGGGCGGGCCGTCAGGGCGAGAAGGAGGTGTTCATCGCCGATGTGACGGTCGCGGTGGGCGACCGCGGTCCGCAGGGACTGGCTGAGCAGGGCCTTGGCGCCACGGCTGAACGGTCGCCGTCCCCAGCCGCCGCTCTTCGCCGCCGGGGCCAATGCCCCCTCCCCATGGGTTTCTTCTATCCGTGAGACGACGGCCGACAGGTCGATGCCCAGGTCGGACAGCGCGTCCGCGTCGGCCCGCGAGAGCCCGCCCCTGCGGCGGGCCTCGTCCAGCGCCCGTACCACCGTCTGCCGCCGGGGCGGTGTGAGTCCGAGCGCCGCCAGCGCGAACGACCCGCGGGTGCCCTCGCGGTCGAGCAGTGCGAGCAGCACGTGGGACTCCTCGACCTGTCCGGCACCGGCCTGCTCGGCGTGCCCGACCGCGCCCTCGACCACGGCCCGGGCGTCCTTCGTGAACCGTTCGAACATCACTGCCTCCCGTGTTTCTTGTGCACGGCCTGCCTGCTGACGCCGAGTTCGGCGGCGATCTCCTGCCACGACCAGCCCTGGTTGCGCGCACTGCGCACCTGCACCGCCTCCAGCTGCTCGAGCAGCCGGCGCAGCGCGGCCACGGCCCGCAGCCCGATCCGGGGATCGCGGTCGCCCGCGCGCTCGGCGAGATCCGTTGCTTCGGTCATGCTGTCAACTTACGTTGACGGCATGACTCGCGTCAACCCTGATTGACAAGTCGCAAGGTGCCGAGATGCGAACGGCGGG
>NZ_JUJA01000040.1:6697-20102 GCF_001906585.1 Streptomyces kebangsaanensis
GCCGAAGAAGGCGAAGAAGGGGGAGGCGGGACTCAGGACCGGGTGAGCACGATCTTGCCGAACTGGTCGCCCGACTCCATCCGTTCGAAGCCCTCGCGGGCCCGGTCCAGCGGCAGCACCTCGTCGATGACGGGACGCACCCCGGTGGCGGCGCAGAAGGAGAGCAGGTCCTCCAGTTCGTCCTTGGTGCCCATGGTCGAGCCGACGATCTTCAGCTCCAGGAAGAAGATGCGGGTCAGCTCGGCGTGCGAGGGCCGGTCACCGCTCGTCGCCCCGGAGATGACGAGCGTGCCGCCGGGCCGCAGCGACTTCACCGAGTGCGACCAGGTGGCCGCGCCGACGGTCTCGATCACGGCGTCCACCCGCTGCGGCAGCCGCGCCCCCGGCTCCAGCGCCTCCACCGCGCCGAGCTCCACCGCCCGCTTGCGCTTGGCCCCGGTCCGGCTGGTGGCGAACACCCGCAGCCCCGCAGCCCGGCCGAGCACGATCGCGGCCGTGGCGACACCACCGCCGGCACCCTGTACGAGGACGGAGTCCCCGGGACGTACCCCCGCGTTGGTGAAGAGCATCCGGTACGCCGTCAGCCAGGCCGTGGGCAGACAGGCCGCCTCCTCGAAGGAGAGCTCCCTGGGCTTGGGCAGGACGTTCCAGGTCGGCACGGCGACCTGCTCGGCGAAGGTGCCCTGGTAGCGCTCGGTGAGGATGGACCGGGGCTCCTTCGGCCCGACCCCGTGTCCGCTCTGCCCGATCACGGAGTGCAGGACGACCTCGTTGCCGTCCTCGTCGACGCCGGCGGCGTCACAGCCGAGGATCATGGGCAGCTTGTCGTCGGACAGGCCCACCCCCCTCAGCGACCAGAGATCGTGGTGGTTCAGCGAGGCGGCCCTGACGTCGATCGTGCTCCAGCCGGGACGGACCTCGGGGGCCGGGCGCTCCCCCGTCTCCAGGCCGTTCAGCGGCTGGTCGCGGTCGATCCGGGCGGCGTAGACAGCGAACATGACCTTGACGATAGGGGCGCGCGAGCGACTACGGAACCGCGGGCCGCTGTGACACACGCCCTCTTGCCAAGCGGGAGAACAGGCGGGGAGGCCGGGCAGAAGAAATGACCCCGCCCGTTCGGGCGGGGCCATCCAGGTCACGTCAGCGACGGGCGACGCCCTCCGCGCGAGCCGCCGCGGCCACCGCCGCGGTCACGGCCGGCGCGACCCGCTCGTCGAACGGCGACGGGATCACGTAGTCCGCGGCGAGGTCGTCCCCGACGACCCCGGCCAGCGCCTCGGCCGCCGCGAGCTTCATGCCCTCGGTGATCCGGGACGCCCGCACCTGCAGCGCGCCCGCGAAGATGCCGGGGAACGCCAGGACGTTGTTGATCTGGTTGGGGAAGTCAGACCGCCCGGTCGCCACGACCGCCGCGTACTTGTGCGCGACCTCGGGGTGCACCTCGGGGTTCGGGTTGGCCATGGCGAACACGAAGGCGCCCTCGGCCATCGACGCCACGGCCGCCTCCGGCACCGTACCGCCGGAGACGCCGATGAAGACGTCGGCGCCGGCCAGCGCGTCCTCCAGGGACCCGCTGAGGCCCGCCTTGTTGGTGAACCCGGCCACCTCGCGCTTGACCGGGGTCAGGTCCTCCCGGTCGGCCGACACGACGCCCTTGCGGTCCGTGACGGCGACATCGCCGATGCCGGCCTCGATCAGCATCTTGGCGATGGCGACACCGGCCGCGCCCGCGCCCGAGATGACGGCCCGCAGCTCCCCGAGCGACCGCCCGCTCAGCCGCGCCGCGTTGCGCAGCGCCGCCAGCGTCACGACCGCGGTGCCGTGCTGGTCGTCGTGGAAGACCGGGATGTCCAGGCGCTCCTGCAGCCTGCGCTCGATCTCGAAGCACCTGGGCGCCGAGATGTCCTCCAGGTTCACCCCGCCGAAGGACGGCGCGAGGCGCACCACGGTCTCGACGATCTCGTCGACGTCGGTGGTGTCGAGCGCGATCGGGACGGCGTCCACGCCGCTGAACTGCTTGAACAGGATCGCCTTCCCCTCCATCACCGGAAGGGAGGCCTCGGGGCCGATGTCTCCGAGCCCCAGTACGGCCGTGCCGTCGGTCACGACGGCGACGACGGACGACTTCCACGTGTAGTCGTGGACCAGCTCCGGCTGCTCCGCGATCGCGGAGCACACGCGCGCGACGCCGGGCGTGTACGCCAGGGACAGGTCGTCCTTGTCACGGACGGGCACGGTGGCCTGCACGGCCATCTTGCCGCCGCGGTGCAGCGCGAAGGCCGGGTCGAAGGAATCGAGCGGCTCTGCTCCGCCCTCCTGACCCGCGCTGTCGCTGCGAGGATTGACGATCTCCGCTGCCACTTGATTTTACCCCTTAAGTATTCATGGTTTGAGGGTTGCCACTCCCGGGTGAGGGGTGGGCGGGACCGCGCGGGGCCGGTGACTGATGCGTTCGGACCCTTGCGCGACGGGTGCGCCGCACACGCACCCTGAGCCCCGGATGAGGGGTGTAAAGAACCTTCTTACCGGACGGACGGCGCCGACGACGAGTCCATAACGCGAAGGTCACATCATGCGGGCCCGATATACGGCCCCATATGCGACCAAGCCATCGTCAAGCCTTGGCCATGGACCCAAATGCTCTCAAACACCCTGTCCCGGCAGGCCACATCCTGAGACGGGCCGAAGATTTTCCGGCCAGAAGGAGTCATGACCGCGGATGGTCCGGCAGTGACGGACCTGCTCCGCGTGGTTCGGGGGTCACCCGTTATCCGATTTTGACATGGCGAGCCCCCTGAATGGCGCAGCCCGAATGGCAAGATGCCGTCCATCACGCGAGGTCGCGACACCCGAAGGTGTGTGTTCTCGTCGACCCATCGGCAGCTCCATCCATCAGCCGGAGGAACCACCATGACCGCAAGCTCCACCCGTCGTACGACCGCCGCGCACTCCCGGCTTGCTGCGGTCGGTGCGATCGCGGTCGCGGGCGCCCTGCTCCTCACCGGCTGCGGTGACCAGACCAAGGACAAGAACAGCTCCTCCGTCGGCAACTCCGCCCCGCTGGCCGACAAGCTCCCGGCCCAGATCCGCGACAAGGGCACCATCAAGGTCGGCTCCGACATCGCCTACGCGCCGGTCGAGTTCAAGGACGACTCGGGCAAGACCGTCGGCATCGACCCGGATCTCGCGGCCGCGATGGGCAAGCAGCTCGGCGTGACCTTCGAGTTCGAGAGCGGCACCTTCGACGCCCTGCTCACCGGTCTGCGGTCCAGCCGCTACGACATCGCGATGTCGGCGATGACGGACAACAAGAGCCGTCAGGAGGGTATCGACCCCGACACGAACAAGAAGGTCGGCGAGGGCGTCGACTTCGTCGACTACCTGACCGCCGGTGTCTCGATCTACACCCGCAAGGGCGACACCCAGAACATCACCACCTGGGCCGACCTGTGCGGCAAGAAGCTCGCCGTGCAGCGCGGGACCGTCTCGGAGGACCTGGCGAGGGCCGAGGCGAAGAAGTGCCCGAGCGGCAAGACGATCACCCTCCAGCGCTTCGACGACAACCAGCAGGCCCAGACCCGGCTGCGCTCGGGCGGCGCCGACGCGGTTTCCGCGGACTTCCCGGTCGCCGCGTACGCGGTCAAGACCTCCGGCGGCGGCAAGGACTTCGAGCTCGTCGGCGAGCAGGTCGAGGCGGCGCCGTACGGCATCGCGGTCGGCAAGACCAACACCCAGCTGCGGGACGCGCTGCAGGCCGCGATGAACGCGATCATCCAGAACGGCGAGTACCAGAAGATCCTGGAGAAGTGGGGCGCCCAGGACGGCGCCGTGAAGGAATCCGTCATCAACGGCGGGAAGTGACCGCGCCCGAGCGGCCACTGAGAGGCGAAACCCGTGACTGCTGACATCGACAAGACGGCGGGGCCCAAGGACACGCCCCCGACCGGACCGCCGGCCATCAAGGCCATCCCGGTCCGGCACTACGGGCGGTACCTCACCGCCCTCATAGCCATCGCGGTCCTCGGCGCGATCATCTACGCGTTCGGCCAGGGCAGAATCAACTGGCACGCGGTCCCGGACTACTTCTTCGACGACCGGATCATGACCGGCGTCGGCAAGACCCTCCTGCTGACGGTCCTGTCGATGCTGATCGGCATCGTCGGCGGCATCGTCCTGGCGGTGATGCGCCTGTCGAAGAACCCGGTGACCTCGGCCATCGCCTGGTTCTACATCTGGTTCTTCCGCGGCACCCCGGTCCTGGTCCAGCTGTTCGTGTGGTTCAACCTGGGCCTGGTCTTCGAGTACATCAACCTGATGCCGTTCTACAAGGACTACTGGTCGAGCTTCATGACGCCGCTGCTGACGGCGCTGCTCGGCCTCGGTCTGAACGAGGCGGCGTACATGGCGGAGATCTGCCGGGCCGGCCTGCTCGCGGTCGACGAGGGCCAGACCGAGGCGGCGCACGCGCTGGGCATGAGCCACGGCAAGACGCTGCGCCGGATCGTCATCCCGCAGGCGATGCGCGTGATCGTGCCTCCCACGGGCAACGAGGTCATCAACATGCTGAAGACGACCTCGCTGGTGTCCGCGGTGCAGTTCGCGGAGCTGTTCCGCTACGCCCAGGACATCGGTCAGGTCTCCGGCGCCCCGGTGGAGATGTACTTCCTGGCCGCCGCCTGGTACCTGATCATGACCTCGGTGCTGAGCGTCGGGCAGTACTACGTCGAGCGGTACTACGCCCGCGGCTCCAGCCGCAGCCTGCCGCCGACCCCGTGGCAGAAGGTCAGGGGGCACCTGACGTCCTTCTCCAGCAGGAAGGTCACGGCATGACCGACAAGCTCACCAAGCGGGACACCCCTGCGCGCGACACGTCCGTCGCGATGGTCAAGGCGGAGGGCGTGCACAAGTCCTTCGGCCAGGTCGAAGTCCTCAAGGGCATCGACCTGGAGGTCAGGCCGGGCGAGGTGTTCTGCCTCATCGGCCCCTCCGGCTCCGGCAAGTCGACGTTCCTGCGCTGCATCAACCACCTGGAGAAGATCAACGCCGGACGGCTGTACGTCGACGGCGAGCTGGTCGGCTACCGGCAGCAGGGCGACAAGCTGTACGAGCTGCGCGACCGCGAGGTCGCCGTGAAGCGCCGGGACATCGGCATGGTCTTCCAGCGCTTCAACCTGTTCCCGCACATGACCGCGCTGGAGAACGTCATCGAGGCGCCGGTCCAGGTCAAGGGCCTGAACAAGGGCCAGGCCAGGGAGCGGGCGATGCAGCTGCTGGAGCGCGTCGGCCTGGCCGACCGCGCGGGGCACTACCCCTCGCAGCTCTCCGGCGGCCAGCAGCAGCGCGTGGCGATCGCCCGGGCCCTCGCCATGGACCCGAAGCTGATGCTGTTCGACGAGCCGACCTCGGCGCTCGACCCGGAGCTGGTCGGTGACGTCCTCGACGTCATGCGCGACCTCGCCGAGTCCGGCATGACGATGGTGGTCGTCACCCACGAGATGGGCTTCGCCCGCGAGGTCGGCGACAGCCTGGTCTTCATGGACGACGGCGTGGTGGTCGAGTCCGGCAACCCGCGCGAGGTCCTGACGAACCCGCAGCACGAGCGCACGCAGTCGTTCCTCTCCAAGGTGCTGTGACAGCGGGCGCGTGAAGGGGCGGTACGGTCCGTACCGCCCCTTCGCCGTTGCCGCCGCCCTACTTCAGCGCCAGCAGCAGCGTGTCCGACGGCGAGCACCACACCGGCCGGGATTCCCCGAAGCCCTTCTCGCGCAGTACGCGCGCGTGCCAGGCGGCGGAGGGCATCTCGCCGTCGGCGTGGGCGCCGTAGATCTCGAAGCGGCGGGNGGCCGCCGGTCCGGCGAGGACCGGGTCCGCGGCGGCCAGGGCCCACCATTCCGCCCAGTCGAGGGCGCCGTTCCTCATGGCCCGGTCCCTGCGGGCGCGGCTGTGGGCGGCCTCGGCGGCGTTGATCCTCGGCGTGCTGTCGTCGATCATGTGGTCGGCGTTCATGAAGACACCGCCGTGGCGGACGAGTTCCGCGACCTGACCGTAGAGGACCTCCAGGGGTTCGCTGCGCAGCCAGTGGAGGGCCGTGGCGGTGAGGACCGCGTCGTACGTGTCGTACGGGAGCCGGGCGGTCCAGCCGGGGTCCTTGAGGTCGGCCTCGACGAGGGTCACCCGCTCGTCGCCGGCGAAGGTGCCCCGCGCGATGGTGAGCAGGGCGGGGTCGAGGTCGACGCCGATGCTGGTGGCCCCCGGGAACCGGTCCAGGAGGCGGGCGGTGATGCTGCCGGTGCCGCAGGCGAGGTCGAGGACGCGCGGATCGGGTCCGACGAAGGCCTCCACCATGTCGAGCATGGTGCGGAAGCGGTCCTCCCGGTCGGGCATGTACCACTCCTGCTGGCGGTCCCAGCTCTCCTGCCAGGCCCGCCAGTCGCTGCCGGCGGCGGTGGCGGTGCCCGTGTCCGTGTCCGTGCTCGTGCTCGTGTCCGTCATCGCAAGCCCCTCCCTCACGCATGCCACGTAATACCCTGGAAGCGCGACCGTCTGTTACTCGACCGCGTGACGACCATAGACCCCCGCCCGTAAGGACTACAAGTGGAACTGGCCTATTACTCGGATTACGCCGTACGTCTCGTCAACAGCGAGGAACCGGCCCGGGGCAAGGACAGCCTGACCTCGGTCGAGGCGGTCCGGGACCTGTTCGGCGCGAACTCCTCCGCGGCCCGCCGCGCCACCGATGCCGACGTCACGCGCCTCCGCTCGGTACGGGCCCGGCTGCGCGCGGTCTTCGAGGCGGCCGACACGGGCGACGAGACGCTCTCGGTGGCCCTGCTGAACTCGCTGCTGCTGGAGTTCCCGGTGAGCCCGCAGATCTCCGGGCACGACCACCGCGACGAGGACGGCCGCCCGCTGTGGCACATGCACCTGGCCGACCACCCGTCCAACGCCACGGCCGGCTACGCGGCGATCGCGGCGATGGGGCTGGCGTTCCATCTGACGGAGTACGGCGTCGACCGCCTCGGCCTGTGCGAGGCCGCGCCGTGCCGCAACGCCTACCTCGACACCTCGACCAACCGCTCGCGCCGCTACTGCTCCGACCGCTGCGCGACCCGCGCCAACGTGGCCGCCTACCGGGCCCGCAAACGCCTGGAGGCCGACCGGTCGGTGAAGACGGGCCTGGCCGCCGACAGCGCCCAGCGCACCAGCGCCAGCGGCGAGCGCTGAGCGGGCCTGCGCGGCCGGTAGCGGAACCGCACCCTGCCCAGGACCAGGTCCTCGGGCACGGTGCCGTAGTCGGTGCTGTCGCCCCCCGCGTACGCGTTGTCGCCGAGCACCCACCAGCCGCCCTCGCGCAGCTCCGCCGCGCGCTTGACGACCAGCAGGTCCTGCTGGAACGGATGCCGCAGGACCACCACGTCACCCGGCCGGATCCGGGCGCCGTACTGCACCACGAGCCGGTCCCCGTGGTACAGCGTGGGCACCATGGACGGCCCGGTCACCTCGGCCAGCCCGAAGGGCAGTACGGCCCCCCTGCGCTCGCTCCCCTGCGACAACTCCGGCATCCCCGGCACCTCCCCGGTCGGTTCCTCCACAGTCTCAGTCTCACCCGGGACTTTTGTCCTAAGCCCTGGGGGGCACCCGCGAAAACACGCCTTGCAGGGAGTAATGTCCCACCTGAGAAGACGATCACGAGGAAGGAATGCTCCATGCTTTCCCGCCTGTTTGCCCCCAAGGTCAAGGTCAGCGCACACTGCGACCTTCCCTGCGGTGTGTACGACCCGGCCCAGGCCCGCATCGAGGCGGAGTCGGTGAAGGCCATCCAGGAGAAGATGGCAAGCAACGACGACCCGCACTTCCAGGCGCGTGCCACCGTCATCAAGGAGCAGCGTGCCGAGCTGGCGAAGCACCACGTCTCCGTGCTGTGGAGCGACTACTTCAAGCCCCCGCACTTCGAGAAGTACCCGGAGCTGCACCAGCTGGTCAACGACGCGCTGAAGGCCCTCTCCGCCGCCAAGGCCTCCACCGACCCGGCCACGGGCCAGAAGGCGCTGGACTACATCGCCCAGATCGACAAGATCTTCTGGGAGACCAAGAAGGCCTGATCCGCAACCGGCAGCAGACAGGCCCTCGCCGAGGCTGCTGCACAGGTCAGAGCAGAAATGGAAGCGGCCCGACCGTCATGTACGGTCGGGCCGCTTCGTCGTCTAGTGATCGTTTGGGAGACGGATGGGAGACGAGGTCAGGAGGACCGCCGCCGGCCCTCCCACTGCTGCGGCTCCTCGTCGTCCAGCAGCGACTTCTCCCAGGCCTTCTGCAGGGCCCGGGCGATGCCGAGCTCCATCTCCGGGGAGGTGTGGCTGTAGGTGCCTTCGACGCCCTGCAGCTTGTGGCCCATGCGCTCCTCCACCGCGACGCGCGGGTGCCCCTGCTCGTCCAGCCACACCTTGTGGCCGTGCCTCAGCCCGTGCGGCACCATGTCGGCCAGGCCGTCGACGGCGGGCAGCGCGGGCTGCGCGCGCCGGCCGCTGCGTACGGGCTCGGCGTCCTGGCCCTCGAGGATGGGCTTCCAGAACCGGCCGTAGAACTGGTCGTCGACCCGTAGGGGGCGGCCGCGCTGCGAGGGAAACACGAGCGTGGGGTGGGCGTTGGCGGCCAGGAGCTCGGACAGCAGGTCCCCCAGGAAGGGCGGCAGGATCAGCGTGCGGTACGAGCTGTACTTGGGCGGGATCAGTGTGAAGCCCTTCGGCAGCACGATCTTCTGCCCGGCGCGCAGGCGTGCCCCCGCGGTGAGGTCGTTGGCCTTGGCGATTTCCTCGGCGCGCTTCGCGTCGGCGAGCCGCAGTTCGGCGATCGTCTCGAGCGTCTCGCCCTTGTTGACGGTGTGCGTGGCGGGTTCGGTCAGCCACTGCCCTTGCCACTGCACGCGCAAGGAGCGGCCGTACTCGAGGCCGAGGAGCCGGAGCTGGTCGCGGCGGAGGCCAGCGACCTCGCCCATACGCAGGCCGGTGTATGCGACGGTCAGGATCATCACGTACCACTGGAGGCCGCGCAGGGTGCGGGCGTTGTCGGCGACGAGGCGGACCTGGCGGGGCGTGGCCCACACGTAGTCGTCGTCTGTCTCTACGGTGACGTGGCGGCCGCGGCGCCGTTTGGATGCGGTGGGCATCGGGCTGGACGGGATCAGCTTCTCTTCGACGGCGTCGTCGAGGAGCATCCGCATGAGGCCCTCGATGGCTTTGACGTAGTTGGGTTTGTGCCGCTTGTTCAGTTGCTGCTGCCACCGCTTGTAGCTCATCGATGTGATGTCGCCGATGGGGACGTTCTCCCACTGCGGCAGGATCACCGCGCGCAGGCGGCTGTTGTAGGTCTGGACGGACATCTCGGAGACGTCCATGATCTCGAGCCACTCGGTGACCCACTCACCGAACAGCTTGCGTCCGTCGTTGGGGTTGATGAAGACCTTGCGCTTGACGTCGGTCTCCTGCGCGCGCCCCCAGTCGAGTGCGTCCTGCTTCGTCTCGAAGCCGCTCTCGGATGCGTAGTCGCCGTTGGGTAGTTGGTACCTAACGCGCCAGGTTTTCCCACGCTTTTCCGCGTATGCCACGCCCTGATCCCCTCCGGGTCGATGACGGCAGGCACCCCTGACTGCCGGTCATCGGTTCAGGACTGCGCCGGCGCGGCTATCGCGAGCGGGCAGTCGGTCAGGCTGCACGCGGCGCAGTCTCCTCCTTGTCGCCGTACCAACTGGCGTCCGATCCGTCGGGTTGTGGAGTCAGTGAGGACCTTGGGCGTCATGACGCAGACGATCGCTTCCCCCACCAGGCCCGACCAGCCGACGAAATTCGGTCCCTGGTCCAGCATGATGAACTGGTGCTGCATTAGGCCCCCTTCCCTCGTGATGGCCTTTACACGTTGTTGACCATTACACACACTGCGCGCCGACTGGAAGGGGGCGTTCAACTTAAGATCAAACAGCCTGTAACGATGCCGTTACAGCAAAAAGTTGCACGGCTAGGCTGTTGACTCTTCGTCAACAACCTGCACAATGCCGCGCTTCCGCAGCTCGGCCAGCACCCCCTCGCTGAGCTTCGCCATCTCTCCGGCAGGGGTGTCCGGCAGGGTCGCGATCACTGCGCACTGCACTGCCTGTCGGACGCTGTCCGCCGTCTGTGCCACCGGGGCGATCCGCACACCTTCGGTCTCCTCGCCGGCCTGCTGCAGTTCGACGGCTCCCTCGATCACCGCCATACAGGCGCCGGGCGCCCACCCGAATGCGCGCTCGATCTTCGCGTAGGTGACGTCCCGCACCGACTGCCCCTTCTCCACCCGCATGTAGGTGGTGATGGTCAGGTCGGCAGCCTCGGCGGCCTGCGCCTTGTGCCAGCCGAGCTTGGTGCGGTGCTGGATGACGAGGCGCGCGAGACGATGCCGGCCCCCGAGGTCGGTAGTAGCCATACGCACATCGTCCCAGGTACCACCAGGAACCGCCAGGAACGCATACCGGCCAACGGCGGATGCTTCACAGGCTCTCCTCGACTATCTGCCAGCACATCGCAGCTTCCACTAGATACTGCGCGATCCTGCTAGCAACTTCTATTAGAAACTGTTAGCTTCTCCATATGACGGCACCCCGAGCTACCTACGAGGTGGACGGGGCGGCAATCCGAAGACTCCGCATGGCACGCGGCATCCAGATGGCCGACCTCGCCCGCACCGCACGCATCACCCCCAGCTACCTCTCGCGGCTGGAAACCGGCGTGCGACGCCAGATGCGGCCCCCCACCTACACGGCGCTCCGTACCGCCCTCGGCGTCGAAGCCGACGACGACCAGCTGCTCGCCCCGAGCGAGCCCAACACCGAATGAGGTGACCCAGATGCCCAGCAAGACCCCCACGGCCACGACCGCGCCCGTCGTGGAGGACTTCACCGACGTCTCCGAGACCGCCCGCCGCCTCGGCATTGGCCAGCGCCGACTGCGCGACGGCGTCAACCACCTCGGCTTTCCCGCCCACCGCATGGGACGCCGGCTGATGTTCAGCCCCGAGGACCGGGCCCAGATCGCCGAGATGCACCGCATCCCCGCCCGGCGCAGCACCGCCAGGCGCATGCGAGCTGTCTGACCCGTCCCCGCATACGCCGAGGGGCCGCTCCGACTGTGCCGGCCTGAGCAGCCCCACGACTCGGCGACCCCTTCACCCAAGGAAGAAGGTCACCTTGAACACTGAGATTACCGAACAGCCCACGTCCACCGACCCGCTCCGCCCCGCGTACCTGGCCGCGGCCGCGCTCGCCGCCCGGCTCGTCGACCAGGTGCAGATCCTGCCGGACGCCATCGAGGCCCACCGCGGACTCGGCACCGACACCTACGGCGTTCGCCTCCATTACGGCACCGGCCTTACCGCCGGCCGCGGCGTCCTCGAGACCGCCGGCATCGTCGAGGCCGAGGTGACCCGCGAGGACGTCGTCGTCGACGCCGTCTGGATCGAGTGCCGTACCACCGTCGACGGCATCCCCCTCATCGCCCGGGCCCTGACGACCACCGCCGACGCCGACCAGTTGCTGCCCAAGAGCGACATGGCCGAGGCGGCCCAGCCGGTCCCCGCCGCCAGCGCGTCCCCCGCGGCCGTGGAAGTGCCGGCCGTCTTCGCTATCCGTCCGCTCGCCGCCATGAAGACCTCCACCGTGGGGACCGACGAGTGAGCCGGGCCCTGCAGCACCAGCTGCACACCCGGATCGAGACGGCGGCCGCGATGCTGGACCTGCCGCTGACCGCTCAGCACGTCGAGCGCCTGGCCGTCGAGCTCACCCCGGCCATCAAGGCCCTGCTCGCCGAGACCCTGGCCACCGCCGAGGAGACCGCTCCCGTCCGCTGCGCCCTCACCCCCCAGGCGCAGGTGGACGACGAGCTGGCCGGCGTGCGGACCACCGAGTACGCCGGCTGTATCTGCCGCATCTCGGTCGACGTCGACGAGGACTCGCCTGCCGCCCTGCTCGCGGCCGAGCTGCGGGGGCGGCAGCCGGACGTCATCGCCACCGACGTCCCTACCGCCACGTACCTGGGCCTGACCGTACGGCCGCAGTCCTGGCAGGCCTGGCGCTGGTGGCTCAACCGGTTGAACATCTCCGCCGACGCCGTGAACCGGCGAGGCACCGCCGTCTACGCCGTGGGTGTGGTGGGCGAGGTCGCCGTCCAGGTGTGCGGCGACGGCGTGCCCAAGCTGCTCGAGCCCCGGACCGTCGAGGACGACGTGACGCCGCCGGTGCAGAAGCTGCGGGCGCTCCTCGCCGGGCAGCGCTCCGCCTCCGCACCGGCGGCGGACGGGATTACGCGGCGGATCGCGCCGACGCAGGCCCTGACCGTGGATCCCGGGGAGGGCGCGCCGCGCTGCGCGAATCCGAAGTGCGGGCGGCCGGTCCCGGCGGGTGCGGTGTGGTGCTCCACCTGGTGCCACACCGAGCAGCTGCCGGGCGCCGAGCCGACGGCAGGTGACGCCTGATGTCCGCCGACCCCGCCGTCTGGGCCGCGTACCTCTTCATCAGCACCGGTGTCTGGGTCGCGGGCAGCGCCCTCGTCCTGCTCCTGGCCGACGTCGAGTTCAACGTGAAGGCCCCCGCCCGCGACGCCGCGCTGACGGCCGCCGCGCTCCTCATGCTCCTCACGCCCACCCCGGAGGCGACCCACTGATGCCCTCCACTCCCAAACCGATCATCACGCAGGCCGGGCTCCACCGGCTGTGCTGCGACTACAAAGAGGGCGGCCCGACCAGCTCCACCAGCAAAGCCTGCTGGGAGCTGTACCTCGTCGTCTTCAACTCCAGCGACCCTTGGCCCGCCTACACGTGGCCCGTCTCCCGCCGGCACCAGGTCCCCACCGTCGCCGAGCGGACCGAGGCCCTCGCCGCGCTCGGCTACGCGCCCGCCCCGGACAGCGAGTGGGAGTGGCAGGAGAGCGACACGCCCCCCTACCACGGCCACCCGACCGCGGTCTCCCTCATCGCCGGGATCAGCATCGTCCCGCTCGAGGGCGGTGGCGCCTGATGTTCGGACTCATCAGCCGCCGCGAACGCCGCGAAATCGCTGAGCTGGAGGAGTACATCACCCGGCTCCGTGCTGAGCGCGACAAGGCCCGCGCCGAGCGCGACACCGCCGTCTACAACCGGCAGCAGATCGGCCGTCAGCTTGCCGAAGCCGACGCCGCGAACAAGCGGCTCGCCGGCCGCAACAGCGTGCTGCAGGAGCGCCTGGAGCAGCGCGAGGACTACACCGAGGCCGCGTACGTCGTGCAGGTGGAGAAGCGGCTGGACCGCCTCGCCCGCGGCACCGCCCGGTGGATGGCCGCCCTGTGGGCCGAGCGCGCCGAGAGCATCCGACTGGCCCGGCAAGCGGGCGAGGCGGACCGGCGGG
>NZ_JUJA01000040.1:20154-20474 GCF_001906585.1 Streptomyces kebangsaanensis
CGGCACATCGACGGCGGATCCCCCCGCCCGCTGCCCCCGTCGGCTGAGCTGATCCGGGCCCGCGCTCAGACGCAGGACCTCGAGCAGCGGCTTGCCGACATGACGATCGCGAACCGGCAGTGCACCTGCCAGCGGCCCCTTGCCAAGGACGGTGGTGCCTGATGGCCTCCCGTGCTCAGCGTCCCCGCCTGCCCGAGACCAGCGAGGGGCAGCTCAAGGCTCGGCTGGCCTGGAACAAGGGCCTGACCGGCAAGGGCCGTCCGGCCGCCAACACCTCCGTCATCGAGGCCTGCACGATCAACGGCTGCGGAACGCCGGTC
>NZ_JUJA01000040.1:20496-23647 GCF_001906585.1 Streptomyces kebangsaanensis
GCCGCCGGCATGGTCCAGGTCCGCGGTGCCGCCGACGGCGCGGCCGCGCACTGGTACTGCCCGGGCCGGTGCACGGCGATCGCCCGCGCCCGCGCCGACCTCCGCAGCATCCCCATGCGCCCGGGCGGTGAGAGCTGATGCCGTCCCGTACGGACACCATCGCCGCGGTCCTGCGCCGCCCGGTCCTACGCCGCCCGCTCCTCGCGCACGAGCTGCGCGGGCACGTGGTGCAGGGGCTCGGGCCGGGCAGCACAGAGACGGCATGGACGGCGACGGTGCCGCAGCTGGCCGAGGCCATCGACACCGCCCTGCAGGCGAGGGCTCAGTCCGAGGAGAAGGGCACCCGCCTCGGCACCCAGCCACCGGTGGGCGGGTCCACTGCTCGCGCTGAGATCCTCGCCGTCCTCGCCGATGCCGGCTACAACCAGGCGGCCGCCACCGAGTTGCTGGCCCGAGCGCACCGCGAGCCGCACACCGACCCGCCCGACCTCGAGTTCCGCGAGACCCTCGCGGGCGGTCACGCCCTGATCGTCCAGTACGGGGACTGCGAGCTGATCGGCTCCTGCCAGTGCGGCCGCGCTCTCGGCCGCATCAGGCCGGACCGGTCCCTCGACCAGCTCGCCGGGCTGTGGGAGCGGCACACCATGACGGAGGTCAGCGATGGCTGACCCTGCCGCCCGTGCCCGCCGCCGCTTCCTGCTCAACGCAATACGGCAGGAGCTCGGCGACTGGCCCACCGACCGTGCGCGCCGCCTGTACCAGGCCAACGGGTGGGGCTGCACCCGCGACCTTCCCCGCCGCGACCTGCGCTGGCTCGCCGGGCAGCGCCTCCTGATCGAGCACGGCCCCAAGAACGCCCGCGTCTACCGCCTGAAGCATGCCCACGGCCGGCAGACGCCGACCGCCATCCCGAACGGAGCCTCATGAGCACGCGAACCCTGCCGCACGACAAGTACATCGAGGCCGTCTGCGAGGCTCTCGACAAGGCCGGCCCCGAGGTGAAGGACGGCCGCACCGACGACTGCGAGACCCGCGGCACGTACTGCTACCTCAACGCCGTCATCGAGCTGGACATGCTCACCGTCGGCCTGCAGGACGAGTGGCCGCACGGGCTGCTGCTGATCTGGGAGTGGCACACCGGCCGCGAAGCAGAGTTCGGCGAGCCGGAGCGCGGCCCCGTCTGGCAGTTCGCCGAGCTGCAGGAAGACGGCTCCAACGTGTACCCCACGGACCTGCCGGTGTACGGGTACGCCAGCCCGGCCGCCGTCGCCGAGGCCGCCCGCAAGGTCATCAGCCGCGAGATCGAACCCGGCTCCTACTTCAACTCCGGCCAGTGGCGCGGCTGGACCGGCGGGATCATCGGCGACTCCTGGGAGCACGCCGGCGAGCTCGAGGCCGCCTGCGCCGCCTGGGACACCAAGGAGTGAGCCGGCGCCACGGCAAACCGCCGCCGTGCACGTGGCCCACCGCGCCGCACGCCCTCACCTACGCCCGCCTCTACCCGAGCGGCTGGTGGTGCGCCAAGCACACACCGAATGCGCAGCAGGGAAAGCCCGAGGCCCCGCCGGGCCCGGGCTGGCCCATCCACCGCCAGCCCCCACCTGGCACCACACCGGAGGACGCCGCCCCCACCGGCGACCAGCACGAACAGGACGACACCCGATGACCGCACCGGCCACTCCTCGTATCCCGACCCCCGGTGACCTCGCCCGCCGCCCGCCGGCCACCGCACCCACGCCCCCCGTCTCGGCGCCGAAGTCGGCGGCCGCGCCGGACTTCCCCGAGCCGGGACAGCCCTACCAGCCCCGCAAGTTCAGCCCGGAGGACGCCCTCAAGCCCGGCAACCTCACCAAGCGGGAGCACTTCCGCAAGCACTTCCTCTTCGGCATGCGCACCAGCCACATGCACCCGCACGCCCGCCTGGTCGGCCACGACCTGATGTGGCGCGCCAGCCACGCCACCGGACGGATCAGCCCCAGCCTGCAGCCCAGCACCGAGCAGCTCGCCCAGGCCGCCGGACTGACCGCCGCCCAGGTCGACGTCGCCCTGCAGGTCCTGCACACCCGCGGCTGGCTCCAGCACCGGCGCCTGCAGGAAGGTCCGCGCGCCGGCCAGACCGCCTACTCCCTCGCGATCCCCGCCGCGGCCCTGGAGGGGATCCGCGCCTGGATCGCCGAGAACCCGCGCGAGTTCCGCCGCTGACCACCAGACCGCGGGGGCGGGCGCTGACCACGCCGCGCCCGCCCCCGCGCACCACTTTCTGCCTGA
This sequence comes from Streptomyces kebangsaanensis, assembly GCF_001906585.1. GTDB lineage: Bacteria > Actinomycetota > Actinomycetes > Streptomycetales > Streptomycetaceae > Streptomyces > Streptomyces kebangsaanensis. Next base: position 22,765 of record NZ_JUJA01000040.1, read on the forward strand.
AGAGAGCGCTCATGGACATCCGGTTCACCGAGCCCAGCCGCGTCTTCCGCACCACCAACGGCGGGGCCGGCCTGAGCTTTGAACACCCCTGCAACCACGGCAGCCCTGCCCTGTCCTTCCACCTGTTCAGCGAGCACGACGGCATCACCGAGGACATCGCGATCCTCCTGCCCGCCTGCGCCGCTCCCCACCTCTTCGGTGCGGCCCTCGCCTACCTCGAGGCCGCCCAAGGCTCCGGGGTCGGTCAGCAGTTCATCGAGGACATGCTCGCCGCCCGCGACCGGTCCGCCCAGCTCCTGGCCGCCAAGCGGGCCGAGTACGAAGCGGCGTCGGCTGCGTGCTGCGAGGCCGGCTACCGCACCCAGGGCCGCGAGCACACCTGCCGCGGCACCCAGCCCAGCACCTGACCACCCGCCCCAGCTCAGCACGAAGCCCCGCACCAGCACGGTGCGGGGCCTGGAGAACGAGAGGAGGACGGACAGTGTCAGGGCTTCGGAGCAGGCGCAATCTTCGCCACCCACTCACGGGTGAATCCGGTCAGCTTCGCCATGTGCGAAGGGCCCTTGCCGGCGGCACGCCCGCGTACGAGCAGATCGCGCAGCTCGTCGTCGGCGCGCTTGAAGGCCTCCTCAGCCCGGGTGCGCTTCTTGGCTGCGGCTTCGATCTCCATGTCGAGGGCGTCCATGCAGCTCATCGTGGCACAGATCGCCACGGTCGCGCTACGCGAACGCGCACCATGGTCGCGAACCGCGATCGCGAACGCTATTCTCATCTTCGGGGTGTGCGCCCAATGCCCATCCCTTCCCTCATCGCTGCCTGCGCCCGCCAGGCCACCACCGGAGACCACACCGCACAGTGACCGCCCTGACCGCGCCCGCCGAGC
>NZ_JUJA01000040.1:23680-32687 GCF_001906585.1 Streptomyces kebangsaanensis
CCTGCCACGTCGCTACGCCCGTCGCGCCACGCAGATGGTCGACATCCCCGAGCGCGTCTACCGCGGCTCCCACTACAGCGACGTGTTCGTCAAGGTCTGGGCGAAGATCGCGGCCCTCGACACCGACGCCAGCTTCGAACACTGCAACGCCCACGTCACCGAACTCGCGGCATTCACCGGCCTGTCCGTCCGCGACGTCGAACGCGCCCTCACCGAAGGCCGCGCCCCCGGACCGGACGGCGGCGAACCCGAGTTCGCCACGCGGCGCATGACCCGCAAGAGCGGCAAGGGCCGCACCGCGATCCGCCAGGTCCGGCCCGTCACCACCAGCGAACGGTCCCTGCGTATCCCCGTCACCATGTGCGACGCCCTCACGCCGCGCCAGCTGCGCGCCGCGCTCCTGGCCGCCCACGCCGAAGCCGACGGACACGTGTTCACCGCCGCCGAACTGGCCGGTGAACTCTTCCACCACCACGGTGACAACAAGGGCGTACCGCTCACCGACCGCACCGCCCGCCGCCTCCTCAAGCAGCTCGAGGAGCTCGGCTGGATAGGCGTCGGCCACCGCGCCGGCCACCAGGGCCGTAACACCGTCACCCTCCACCGCCACCCGCTGCGCCCCACCCCGCTCCTCGATGCCCCCGCCGCGGCGACGGACAGCCCGGGCGAGCAGGCTCCTGCCGGTGTGCCGGGCACTGCGCCCGGACCGGCCACGGAGGCGAGTGCGGACATCCATGGCGGATCCGGTGCGGTCATCTGCGGCGGATCCCTCGCGATCAAGGAATACAGGCCGGTCCCCACTGACGTAGTTGAGACGAAGCTGGGTGGGGGTATCCGCCGTAGGCGAGGTGACCGTAAGTGGGCCGCCGATCCTGTGGATAACCCCGTGCCGGACACCTTCGGTCGTGGTGGTCGCGTGCTGCGCACGGATGACGAAGCCGCTGGCTCGCGTCCGGCCACCGGCCGCCCCGCCTACACCGGCCCCGCCCTGCAACTGTCCCCCCGGATCTGGCGCGTCCTTCAGCCCGTCCGCCATGAACTCCCCGCGATCAGCCCGTACCTGATGCGCCGGATCGCCCGCGAGATCGGCGCGCAGCTGGACGCGCCCGGCGGCAGCGAGGAGCGACTCGTCGACCGGCTCACCCGCCGCTACGCCACCACGACCACGATCCGCGACATCGGCCGCTGGCTCCTCGGGGCCGCCCTGGTCCGGCACGGCTGCGGCCGCCCGGACTGCGAGACCGGCGTCATCTGGGAGACCGGAGCCGACTGCGAGACCTGCGCCGTCACCCGGCAGACCGCCGCCGCCCGCGCCCGCCGCGACGCCGAGCTCGCCGAGCGGGCCCGGCTCCTGGACGAGCAGCGGGAGCAGCGCCTGCGCGAGGCGGAGGCCCTCGAGGAGGAGCAGCGGCGTGCCGACGGCCGTGCCCGGGCGCAGCTGCCGGAGGAACTCGGCGACGAGCCGCTGCCCAGGACTGCGGTGTTCGGTCCGCAGCGGCCGGAGCCGGTGCTGCCGCCCGCGCGGCCGTTGCCGCCGAAGAAGACCTACCGCCAGCGCGACCAGGCCAGCGACGAGGAGATCCTCGCGGCGATCGCCGAGCACGGGCCCGTCGTCGCCCTGCACATCTACGGCCATCTCAGGACGCTGCCGCTCCTGCACGGCCACCCCCATCCCGAGACCGGTAGCGACCGGAGGACTCATGCCCAGTGACCACGACGTCGCAATGTGCGGCGGCTGCTTCGAACGGATCCGGTGGGCGATCACCGTGAACGGGAAGCGCCAGGCCGTCAACGCGGACCCCGACCCCAAGGGCAACTTGGCCGCTCACACGGACGGCACCGGCACCCTCAAGGTCCGCGTGCTCTCCGCCGAGCGGCCGACGCTCGAGCACGCCGAGTGGCAGGCCATGCCCCACGCCGCCACCTGCACCAGCCCGCGCCCGCGGACGCCGCGGCCCTCGAGCCGCCCGGGCCGGCGCGCCGCCACCATCCGCTACAGCACCTGGCGGAGGACGCGGTGAGCACCTACAAGCCGAGGGAAGACGTCGCCGACATGTTGCGGAGCGGTGCCACCTACCGGCAGGTCCAGCAGCAGCTGCGGGTGGCCAACGGTGTCATCGCGGCCACGCGCCGGGCATACCGCATCCCGGTGCCCAGGCGCGCCGGCGGCGGCCGTATCCCTGCCGAGGAGCGGCCGGCCATCGTGGCCCGCATCGGGGCGCTGCTGCTGTCCGGCCGGACCTACGAACAGGTCTCCCGCGAGGTTGGGGTGAGCCTGCCGACGGTGGGCCGGATCCGTGGGGAGCTGCAGATCCCGAAGGCTGAGCGCGTAGTGCCGTCGCGGTCGGTGGCCGAGGCGCTCGCGCTGTGCATCGAGCCGTACGGCGACGGGCACGCTCGCTGGACCGGCTCGATGGCCGGCCGCATGCCCCAGCTCTTCGCCGAAGGGCGCCGGTACAACGGCCGGCACGCCGCCTTCCAGGCGCACCACGGGCGGCCGCCGGTCGGCTACGTCCTCGCCTCCTGCGGCGAGACCCCCTGCATGGCAGGCAGCCACCTCACCGACACCGTCCTGCGCACCGCGGCGCCCACCGGGAGCGGCTCATGAACCGCCGCCCCGAGACCCGGCCAGTGCCGGACGAGGACCAGCCCACCGGTACCGCCTGGCGCACCCCGAGGCCGACCCAGCCCTGCACAGCGGAAGAGCAGGCGGAGCACTGGGCCGACCTCGACGAGGTCGTGCAGGGCTGGCGCGTCGGAGATGCCGGCCGCCGCCAGTCCTACAGGAGGAGCCGGTGACCATCGCCGGGCTCCGCGCCCTCCTTCACGAGATCGACCGCCAGGGCGGCCCCGAAGCCGCCCGGCAGTGGCGCCTCCACCTTCCCGATGACACCCAGAAGGGACCCAACCCCATGGCCCAGCCCGTACCCCAGCTCTCCTCCATCCCCGAGCTGCCGCTCAGGAGCACCCCGGCCGCCGAACCGCAGCCGCTCCCGGTCGGCCAGCTCCTGAAGTGGGGTGACGAGCACGACGACCCCGACGTCCGCGACCAGGCCGCCCGCGCCCGCATAGCGCTCTACGGCCTCCGCCAGCGGCATGCTGCGGACCAGGAGCTCGCCGCCATCGCCGAGGAGCGCGAGCAGCTGGAGAAGCGGCTCGCCGAGATTCAGGCCCGCGAGGCCGAGCTCGCGCCGGCGCAGAAGGCCAAGGGCAAGCGGAAGCCGGTCGAGTATCCGGCGGCCGAGGTCCGTGCCTGGGCGACGGCGAACAACGTCGACTGCCCGGCGGTGGGCCGTGTCCCGAGGAAGGTTGTCGACGCCTGGCGTGAGGCCACCGGCAGCACCGCGGCCGGCGGCACGTCGTGAGCGAGGCCGTCGAGTGCGCGCTGTGCCACAAGCCCGTCCGGTCCGCCGCCGCGAAGGCGCGGCGGATCGGATCGGGCTGCTGGCGCAAGCTCACCCGCGCCCAGCGCGCAGCGATCCGCCGCAACCCCACTCGCATCCGTGCCGTCCTCAGCACGCCCACGCCCGTCACCAACGGACAACTCCCCTTCGAAGAACAGGTGATCAACCAGTGAAGAGCCCCGTCCCGTACTTCGGATCGAAGCAGCGCGTCGCCTCATGGATCGTGTCCCTGCTGCCGCCACACGAGCACTACGTTGAACCGTTCGCCGGCGGACTGTCCGTCCTCCTCGCCAAGCAGCCGTCCCGCATGGAAACCGTGTCCGACCTGGACGCCGAGCTCATGACGTTCTGGCGCGCCCTCCGCGACCGGCCCACCGAGCTCATCCGCGCCTGCGCCCTCACCCCGCACTCGCGCGCCGAGCTCGCCGCCACCTGGGACCCGACGAACGATGAGCTCGAGCTCGCCCGCCGTATCTGGTGCCGCCTCGCTCAAGGTCGTTCCGGCACGCTGCGGAACACCGGCTGGCGGACTACATCGACCCGGCCGGCTCGGTCACGTCGATGCCCGGCTACCTCGAGGCCTACGTCGACCGTCTCGCTGCCGCGGCGGAACGCCTCCACGCCGTGTCGCTCGAGAACCTGCCCGCCCTCGACATGATCACCAAGTACGGCCGGCAGCCCGACGTGCTGCTCTACGTCGACCCGCCCTACCTCGGCACGACCCGCGGGTGGGGCCGCAACTACCGGCACGAGATGAAGACCGAGCTCGAGCACAGGGAGCTGGCGGCCGCACTCGCCGACTGTCGTGCCGCGGTAGTCCTCTCCGGCTACCACAGCCCGCTGTACGACGAGCTGTACGAGGGCTGGCACCGGTACGAGCAGCCGACCACGACCGGTAACGCTGCCGCGGCGAAGGCGCGCACCGAAGTGCTCTGGGCGAACCGGCCCTTGGCCGGGCAGGACGGCCTGTTCGACGCCACCGCATGAGCAGCAGAACGGCCGCCCGCGGGCAGTGCGGGCGGCCGTCCACCCCCGATTCGATCACACCCACCAGGAGTCACACCATGACCACCAGCCCGCCGCCCGACCGCGTGACCGCCATCTACGACGCCATCGAGGCGCGGCAGGCGAAGGAGTCCCGCTGATGCCCGAACCCGGCCTCCTCGTCCTCGCAGGCCTCTTCTGCTGGCTCGCTGGCTGCGCGTGCTGGCTCGCCGCCGGCATCACCCACCTCGTCCACACCATCCGCCAGACCCGCGCCCGGAGGCAGCCGTGATCACTGCCCTCGTCGCCGTTCTCGCCCTCGCCACGGGCTGGTGCTGGGGCCACTTCACCGCCCGCATCCGCCACATCCCCATCAGCACCACCGCCCAGGCCGACGAGGCCTTCCCCGACATCGACACTCCGAAGAAGGACTGACCATGACCGATACCCGCTGGAACGGCGAGCCCTGCACCGCCCGCCGCGTCACCGCCATCGTCATCGACGACGGCCGCTTCCCCGCGTACTGGGCCCGCCACCTCGTCGGCACCCGCCGCAACATCGTCGAAGTGGTCTACGGCAGCTCCACGTTCTACCTGGACGACGAGGACGGCTCGGCCTGGCACAAGGTCACCCAAGGCGGCGGTTCACCGCACTGGGGACACAGCAGCATCACCATCGACCCCGACAGCATCCAACCCCGCAGCCGGGCCGCCGACCCGGACAAACCGTGCCTGCACGAGAACTTCGACGCCTACGTGGCCGTCAATCGGATCACGGCGAGCGACGCCGACCCGACCGTGGTCGGCTATGCGGCTGACATCAAGGTCCACTGCCGCGACTGCGGCGAGCCGTTCCGCTGGAGTGGAGTCCGCGCCGGCGTATCGCCCCGTGAGCCGATGTGCAGCGTCGACGAAACCGAACTGCGCGCCCCGCTCCGGCCCGCCTCCGAGGACCCGGACTTCGGGCTCGGCCTGCCTGGCTTCGCCGTCCGTTACCGGGAGGCCTGACGATGGCGCAGCGCATCAAGGCCGCGACGATCGAAGACTTCCTGCGCGACCGCGGCCGCGAGTTCAGCGAGTTCGAGGGCGGCGACTGGGACCCGGGCGTGCGCGTCGCCCAGGCCGGCCGCCGCATGGCCACCGTGTTCTGGGACGGGCCGGGCGAGGCCGACCAGTTGAAGACGATCGAGACCGAGCTGCGGGAGGGCGGCTATCACGTCGTCGCCACGCAGCAGGAGCGCGGCGGCCGCCGCCGCCTGGAGGTGACTCTCCCGTGACCGAAGACCGCCCGCACATCATCGACGACCTGCCCGCGCTCGCTGCGGCGTCCCGGAGTCTGATGCTCGGCCGCATCGCCGAAGGCCTGCGGCCCGTGTCGCAGCTCATGGCCATCGCGCACCCGCAGCTGATGGCCCGCGCCATCGCCTGGGAGACCCACCGCCAGCGCTACTTCAGCGTCGCCGCGGCGATCGGCGTCGACGAGGACACCGCCCGCACCGTCCTCGACGCCGTGGTGGAGGAGCGACGGGCCTGCGATATCCCCACCGAGGACGCCGAGGACGTTTTCGCCGAGGCCAGGCGGCTCCTGCACACCCTCTCCTACGACGCCGCCCACCTCACCGGCCAGGCGCCCGACTCCGTACGGTCGCCCGCCGCCTCGGCGTGGCCGCAGCACCCCACGATCGAGCAGACCACCGAGATGCTCGCCCGCATCCGCGCCCTGCACACCGGCATGGTCCGCACCTACGTGGCCGCCGCCCGCCCCTTCATGGACGAACTCGCCCGCGCGCTCGCCGCCCTGACCGCCACCGTGCGCAACCTGCAGGAGGCCGGCGTCATCGACGAAATCGGTAAGCCGGCCCGGCGCCGGGACCGGCCGGCCTGGCAGTCACCGTACGGACCACCACGAAGGAGGCACTGACCATGGCCGAGCAGTACCCCATCACCCGCATCGCGGTGGCTCGGATCCGCGATATCCGTAAGCAGCGCGGCATCACTGCCGAGGTACTCGCCAAAGGCATGACCGAAGCGGGCTACCGAGTCGACCGCACGTGGATCGTGAAGGCCGAGAACGGCGGCCGGGCGCAGATATCCGTCGACTGGCTCATGGCCGCCGCCGAGGCACTCGACGTGCCTGCCTCCGCCCTCTTGGCCAAGCCGAACTGCACCGCGTGCTGCGACGCCCCGCCTCCCGGGTTCGCCTGCACCACATGCGGAGCCAAGGCTGCCCGCACCTGAGCACGACGAAGGGGCGCCCTCCGCAGTCTCCCCAGGCCAGGACGCCCCATCCGATCGCCCCACCGTACCGCCCCACGCACCACAGGAGCGCTCGATGACCACCACCGCCCAGCACGACCACGGCCCGTCCTGCGCCGCCGCCACCTGCCACCGCAGCCTCCGCGACCGCGAGCTCGCCAACCGGCAGACGATCTGCAGCCCCTGCGCCCACGTCATCAGCGTCTGGCTGCAGGAGATCCCGACGCAGATCATCGTCCTCGAGGGCTCCCGCCAGCGGGAAACGACTGGCGCCTCCACCGGCGGCCGCACCGCCTACCGCACCGCGCCTCTTCCCGGCCGCGATGACATCCTCAACATCCTCGGGCCCGCCGCCTGGAACGACGGCATCCGCGACCCCTACGGCCAGGCGCAGCACGACCAGCACGGCCCCCTGCCCATCGCCGGTGTCCTCATCTGCTGGGTCCGCGTCATCAGCGAAGAACGCCGCTGGAACCCGCCCGCAACCCTGACCCCGCAGGCTCTCGCCGCCTGGCTCGGCCACCCCCCCGTCCTCGACTGGGCCGCACGCCAGCCATGGGCAGGCGTCATGCGCGACGAGCTCCACCAGCTGATGCGCACCATCCGCGACTACACCCGCCTGCGCCCCCAGCGCCGGCCCGTCCCGCAGCCCTGCCCGAGATGCGACTCCCTCACCCTCGTGGAGACCGACCACCAGCTGTACATCGACTGCACCACCTGCGAGGCGATGTACAGCCGGGAGGAACTCGCCCTGGCCGCGCGCATCACCGCGGCCCAGCTCGAGGCCGGCGCAGCCTAGCCGTGGCAGGATGAGCGGTCCGGGGCGGCATGATCCACGGCGCCCTGCCGTGACACCTGGCGGTGACGGCCGCCGCCCCATACGCACTGAAGCCCCGCCGACTCACCCGGCGGGGCTTCAGCACGTTTGGCTACTCCTGCGGCTCATCCTTCGGCGGCTTGCCCTTCAGATCGGTACGCCACCCCGGACGCGTGATGCGCCCCCGGAAGTACGGGGCGGCGAGTCGATAGTCGACCGCGTTCGAGCTGCCGACTTTGACCACAGGCGGGAAGTCCGGATCTTCACGCGAGATCTTCGACAGTCGCTGATGAGTGATCCGCTCGACGATTCCGTCAGCGACGAGTCTGCGCGCGAGCTCACGGAACGACACCATGTCCGGCCCTCCTTCGGCCTCGGTCATGAACACCATCCTGTCTGACCTTGTTGCCACGTGGCAATAAGGTCGCTACCTTGAAATCAGCACAACGGGAAAACCCCTCGGCCCATGCGGAGCGGCAACTCCGGGCCGAGGGGTGGACCCGTCCACAGCGATCACAAGGAGCAGGTCCGCTATGGAGCGTACCGACCAGCAGCCCAGCCCGGCGCAGCCCCAGCCCAACCAGATCCTCGCCCAGCCCGCCACCGTCCAGGCCTGCCAGCAGGACTACGCCGCCGGCGCCGACGTCCGCCAGACCATGGACAAGCAGGAAGCGAGGCGCCGCTGATGGCCCTCACCACCCTGCTGCTCGCCCTCGCCGACCGGCTCGACCTGCAGCCCAACCGGCTCGCCGACCTCCACGCCATCCGCGGCCGCGCCCGCCACCTCGGCCTCACCGGCGAGTGGGCCGACCTCCTCCCCGAGCCGGACGGGGCCCACTGCGCCGAGTACGCCACCCGCCTCCGCACCCTCGCCGGAGGCCACTCGTGAGCTTCCTCGACCGCCTCCTCGGCAACGACCGCGAACGCGCCGCCACCCGGTACGCCGGACAGGAGTCCGCCTCCGACCGGGCCGCCCGCAAGCGGCGCGAGGGCCACCGCCGCAACCTCACCAAGACGGCGCGCGAGGGCCAGGCGTGGGAGGACCGCGACCGCCGCCGCTTCAGCTGACCCCGCCCGACCCGGCCGGCCCCGCACCCCGAGCGGGGCCGGCCACCTGCCCGCGAAGGGAACCCCATGTCGCCCACCGGCGATCGCATCCAGCTCACGCCTCTGCAGCGCAGGCTCGTCATCGCCGTCGCCGCCGGGGCGGTCGTGATCGCGCTGATCGGATTCGTCGGCTCCTACGCCGCCGTACGCGAACTCGCGAAGACCAAAGGGTTCGGCGACTTCGCCAACGCCTTCCCCATCGGCATCGACGCAGGAATCCTGGTCCTGCTCGCGCTCGACCTCCTGCTCACCTGGCTGCACATGCCGCTCGCCATGCTCCGTCACACCGCATGGCTGCTCACCGCCGCAACGATCGCGTTCAACGCCGCCACGGCCTGGCCCGACCCCATCGGCACCGGCATGCACGCCGCGATGCCCGTGCTGTTCGTGGTCGTGGTCGAAGCGGCCCGGCACGCGATCGGACAAGCCGCCGACATTAC
>NZ_JUJA01000040.1:32703-34228 GCF_001906585.1 Streptomyces kebangsaanensis
GCCACATGGACTCGGTCCGCACCGCGCGGTGGCTGCTCGACCCGGTTGCGACGTTCCGTCTGTGGCGGCGCATGAAGCTGTGGGAGCTGCGCTCCTACGACGAGGTGATCGGCCTCGAGCGGCAGCGGCGCGTCGAACGGGCCCGGCTGCGCGCCCGGTACGGACGGCGATGGCGGAGCAAGGCCCCGGTCGAGGCTGTGATGGCGCTGCGCCTCACCCGCTACGGCCGACCCCTCACCCCCGTGCAGGGCGTCCTCGACATCGAGCCCCCGCCGGCCGACGCTCCGGTGCTCGCCCTGGCGAACAAGCAGCCCGCGGCGATCGAGCCTCCGAGCACGTTCGAGGCCGCAGCCGAGCAAGCGATCGGCGTTGTTCGCGAGCCCGAGCAGACCGACCACGAACAGCCGATCACCGTCGCGAGCCTGACCGCGAGCAGCCCGAACACCGTCCGCGAACACGTCGCGAACAAGGCCGTGACCAGCCCGAACACTGATCGCGAGCCCGAGCGGCCAGCCCCGAACAATCCGGCCCCGAACACCGGAGCGCCGAGCATCGCCTCCCTTGTTCGCGATCAGATCTCGACCTCGCCGAACAACGCAGACGTCGTTCGCGCGGTGCTCGAGATCCGCCCCGACGCGGACAAGGACAGCGTCGCCGCCACCGTCCGCCGCGAGCGCCGCAAGAGCCAGATGGAGAACGGCTACGGATGAGCAGCGAACAGGGAACAGACGAGATCGAGATCCGCGAGCGGCTGATCGCCATGGGCGTCGGCCCGGCCGCCGTCCTGCCGCCCGCCCCGGCCACCGAGCCGGTGCCGCCGGCCGCGGGCGGCCCGTCCGACGCGTGGTGGGACGAGCTGTACGCCGACGAGGCGCAGCCCAAGCCCGAGCCGGAGGCGCGGCAGCCCTCGCCGCGCCTGCCGGGCTGGTGGCGGGCCAAGCCCGAACAGGGCGCCGAACAGGCCGAACAGCCCACCGAACAGACCGAGAACAACCCGGCGAACACGGCCCCGACCGGCCCGAACAGCGCCCCGATGCGCCTGCTCGCCGCCCTCCGCTGGCTCGCCCAACTCCTGAACTGAGGACCCACCTGCCATGCTGCTCGCCCTCGTCTGCCTCGCCGGACTCGCCCCCGGCCTCGCTACCGCCTGGCTGGTCCGCAGCCGCGGCCACAGCTGGGCCCTCGCCATCGCGGCCGGCGTCGGCGTGACCGCCAGCCTGCCGCTCCTGCTGCTCGCTACCGTCCTCGCCTGCCCGCCCGCCGCGTACGCACTCACCGCCGTTGCCGTGCTCGCCGCGCTCCAGGCCTACGACGACGGCCGGATCTGGATCGGCACCGCCTGGGCAACAACCGCGGCCGCCGCGTTCGCCTGCGCCGGGTGGTGGACGCCGTGACCGACGGCCGACGCCCCATCACACCGACCCGGGTCATCCCTGCCGGCCAGCCGCTGCCCGCCCCGGCCAACCCGCCCCCACCACCGCCGCCGCCCGCCCCTCCGGCCGTTCCGGACCCGGATCCGGACTGG
>NZ_JUJA01000040.1:34261-40482 GCF_001906585.1 Streptomyces kebangsaanensis
CCCCCGCCGGTCCCGGTCGACGTCCACGTCACCGTGACCGTTGACCAGGGCGGGCCGCTGATCCCGGTGGATCCGGAGCCCCGCCCGCGCTGGTGGCAGCGGATCCGCATCGGCTACAACCTCGCCCTCGCCGCCCTGTCTCTCAGCCTGGCCGGGCCCTGGGCCGCGGTTCTCGCCGCCGTCCGCGACGAGGAGTCCCTCGCCGGGGCCTGGGTCATGGCCCTGATCCCGCTGGTCATCCTCGGCTTCGTCGACAACGCGAAGCGGGCCGAAGCCGCCGGAGCCCACCCCGACCTCTGGGCGCCGAAATGGCGCGCCGCCCTGGCCCGGCTGCTGCTCTGGGCCGCGGTCATCGGCACATGCCTCGCCCTCCCCCTCACCACGCTCGTCTACGCCCTCACCGGAGTGAAGCCCGCATGACCACCACCCTGGCCGCCAGCCAGTACACGACCACCACCATCTCCACGGCCGGGTTCGCCCTCGGTCTCGCCCTGCTCGGCGCTGAACTGTGGCGCTGGCACAAGGGCGGCAAGGGTGCCGGGCCCAAGGGCGCCGGGCCCGACGGAGGCGGCGGCAGGGACCCGAAAGCGCTGGTCCCGCTCGCCTTCGGCATCGTCTGCGGCATCCTGATGATCGCCTGCCCCGCCGGGCTCCTCGGCGCCCTCGCCGGCTTCCTCCGCTGGGGCGGCAACAGCGTCGGCGACCTGGCCATGAAGTGGCTCACCGGCGCGCAAAGCACCCCCCTCGGCACCGCCGCGACCCCCCGCATCGACCAGTACGGCGCCATCGTCGTCACCGCCGTCATCGTCGCCCTGTGGCTCCTGCGCAAGCAGATCGCCAAGGCCATCAAGGGCAAGTGGTGGAAGGGCGTCCTGATCGGCTGCCTGCTGTGCGTGAGCACGGGCACCGCGGCGCTCATCGCGCAGCAGGTCGTCGAGGGCGTCAACGGGCTCGGCGCGTGGGCGATCGGCGGCCTCGCGAAGGGCACGTTCGTATGAGCGCGCCAACGACGATGCAGTGGATCCGGCAGGCCGCACAGCGGATCGCCACCGGATCCGCCCGCCTCGCAACCCACCTGGCGGCCCGGGCCCTGCACGCCGGCCGCAAGGTCTGGCGTGCGGCCGCGGGCTGGCTGGGGGAGGCGTCCGGCGTGGGCTGGCTGCTGCGCCTGGCCGTGCTGCTTACGGTCGCCGCTGTCCTCCGGAAGATCATCATGGCTGTGATCGTCGGCGTGTACGCCCGAGTGGCCTCCGGGGCAGCGCCGTGGCTGCTCTGGGGCACCGCTGGCCTGTGGGTGGTCGCCGCGTACCGGTGCGGCAAGGACGACTGGAAACCGAAGCAGCCGGCCACCGCAGAGCCTCCGACCACCGAGCCGAAGCCCGACAGCGAGCAACCGGCCGACACCCCAGAGGCGCAGCCCGAGCCCGCCGTCGAGCAGACGCCCGCCGGACCGCTGCTGCCCAACCTCCTGGACCTCCGGGTCTCCCTCGCGAAGGTCGGTACGCCACACGCCCATCTGGCCGTCCTCGCCGCCGACATCGGCACCACCCCGGAGCGCGTCCGGGAGGCGCTGGACCGGTGGGAGATCCCGGTCGAGGCGGTGCGGATGCAGGGCCGCGGCACGTCGACCGGCGTGAAGGGCGGCGCAGCGGCCCACCCCGCTCTCGCCCCTGGCCCGGACGTCGTTGCCGTTGTTGCCGCAGGTCAGCCCGCCAACAACGACAACAACAACGCGTTCACGACGGTGCCGGACGAGAAGAACCCGGTGCGCACCCACGTCGTGTGGCGCGACCAAGAGACCGAGCCGTGACCGCCTGCCACACTGAGCCCGGGCCCCGCCGCGTACTCCCCCGTCGCGGCGGGGCCACCCGTATCGGAGGAGGATGCATGAGGCTCTGGCCGCGCCGACGCACGACGACCGCCCAGGCACGCGCGGACCCCATTCGGACCGCCGTCCTCGAGCACGACCTGCTCGGCATCAAGCCCGAGCCCGGCACCGCGGCCGCGCTCGCCATCGCCCTCCGCAACACCGGCACATGCATCGAGCACCAGCCGGTCGACGCCACCACGTATGAAGACCGCCGCCGTACAGGGCTGTGCGCCCGCTGCGGACAGAGCATGCTCCAGACCGATGACGGCTGCTGGCGGGTCGCCGAGGCGTAGCCATCGACGACACGGACACCACTCCGCTGGACATGTAGACGATCAGCACTGCATAATCCGGTGCCAGCAGCACACTTGTGCCCACACGCCACACAAGCCCCCGCCTCGAGCGGGGGTTTCTGCATGTCAGGGGGTGAATCACTTGCCCCACCCCACCGACCGTGCACCCGCCCACGGCCGCGAAGCCGGGGCCGAGGGCGAAGGCGGCATCTGGTTCACCGTCCGCGAAGCTGCCGCCTTCATCGGCGGCAGCCCCCAGACCATCTACTCCTGGGAACGCCGCGGCCACCTCACCAGCCCACGGCACGACGAGCACGGCCGGCGCGTCTACAGCCAGCAGCAGATCTCCGACGCCCATCGCACCGCCCGGCAGAACACCGCCGCCGTACGCCGCATCGCCTAACCACTCCCCGACCGCTGGAGTACCGCCATGGCCCGCGCCTCCCTCCCCATCACCCGACTCTCCGACGCCGGCCACGCCGACCCCACACCCGTCGACGGCGACGTGACGAACGGGCACTCCCTGCCCAACACCGGCCGCACCGTCCTGAGAGTCCGCAACGCCGACGCGACGAACCCGCACACCCTCACCCTCGTCACTCCGATCACCGTCGGCGGCAAGGCCGTTGAGGACACCGAGGTCACCATCCCCGCCGGCGCCACCCTCTCCTTCGGCTCCCTGTCCACCGCCCTGTACGGCAGCAGCACCCCCATCGACGTCGACAGCGCACAGCTGAAGCTGACCGCGTTCGAACCCTGACGCCCGCCCGTGCACGCGGAACCACTGCACCAAGGCACAGCCCCCGAGCACCCCGAAGGCGACGACCGTGTACGAGGACGACCAGGCCGAACCTCCGCGGCGCTCCCGCAACGCGCAGCCGCGCCGAGCCCTACGCCCGGCCACCCGCGTCGCCCCGGACTGGCTGGACCGCACCGGACCAGCTTTCTGGATCAGCTACCTCCTGCACGAGCCCCGCGACTTCGTCTACTGCGTACCGAGACGCATCGCCTGCCGCCTCCTCGGCCGGCACAACCCCACGTGTCTCGGACGCCCCGCACCACACCCGAGGAGATGGTGACGATGGGCGCCCCCTACCCCAACCGCGACCGCGCCTTCGCCCACGTAGAGCGCCGCCGTGACGCCTATCTCCGCACGCTCTACCGCCACTTTCCCCAGCGCCTGGTCCTCGGCATCGACACAGCCGACACGGCAACGCACACCCGGGCGTTCCTCGACGCGCAGGCCAGTGGCCTCCTGCCCCGCCTGGACACGGCCTCCTGGGGCCTGCCCCACCCCAGCCGGTAAGCCCGCACAACCGCACCGCACTCTCCACCACACCCAGGAGGAGACATGGCCGGTCACTGGAAGGAGGGGGCCACCGCATGGCGCACCACTCCACGCCCCCGCGGATGGAAGGCCATCCGCGCCGAGGTCCTCGCCCGCGACGACCACCTGTGCACGTGGATCGACGACGGACAACGCTGCACCACTGAAGGCACCGACGTCGACCACGTCGGCGACCCCGAAGACCACAGCCCGAACAACCTCCGCACGCTGTGCACGTACCATCACCGCAAGCGCACAGCACTCCAAGCACGAGCCGCGCGCGGCGAACTGCCAAGCCGCCAGCGTCCAACCCCGCAGCACCCAGGACTCATCACCCCGAGCCCGACCACCACGCAACGCCCCGCAGGCGCACGCGGTGTGCAGGCGGGTGGCGGGAGCGGAGCGAGGGAGGCCCTGGAGCGGGGGCGGGAACAGGCGGCCCGGTACCGGGATGAGCCGGGGTACTAGCCTGGGGGTCTGGCCAAGGGGGTGGGGGGTACCCCCGGCCCGGGCCGATCCTGGCCCACGGAGCGGCATAGCGCCTCGCCCTGGGTACGGGTTCCGGACTCTGGCCCCTCCCTGGCTCTCCAAGGGGATGCACAGCCCCTGCCGGCCGCGAGCCGGGCTGATCCGACCCCCCGTACGGCAGAACGCCATACAGCCCCTCACCCCTCCACTCTCCTGTCATTCTTGCTGGTCACCGCCTCATTTCGTTACATGGTGCGGTAGACTGAGAACGTGATCCGGACGACGTGCGAGCACCAGCCCTGCAAGGCGGAACTGCGCCGCGCGGGCCGCGGCCGGCCCCAGCGCTTCTGCAGCACACGCTGCCGCGTTGCAGCTCACCGCGCCCGTCACGCCGTGCCCGCCGAGCTGCGCCACCGGGAGCGGTGGGTACGCCGCGGCGTAGACAAGGCGCCGCTGCGCGCCGACACCGGCCGGCCCGCTTCCTCCACCGCCCCGTCGACCTGGCGCACGTACACCGAAGCCGTGCGCTCCCCGCACGGCACCGGACTCGGCTACGTCCTGGCCGACGGCGACGACGTCGTGGTCCTGGACCTCGACCACTGCATCGAGCACGGCCGGCTGGCCCCGTGGGCAGCGCGGATCCTCGCTGACTGCCCGCCCACGTTCGTCGAGGTCTCGCCGTCCGGGACCGGCCTGCACATCTGGGGGCGCGGCCGCCTCGAGCGCGGCCGCCGTATCCGCCGCGACGACGGCGCGGCGATCGAGGCATACAGCTCCGGCCGGTACATCGCGCTCGGCGACCGCTACGGCCAGGCTCCCCTCGAGCTGGCTGACCTTTCCGAGGTCCTCGCCTCGCTGATCTGACCGAGGGGAACATGGCCGAGCACTTCAGCGCCGATGACCTGCGCGCCCTCGCCGATGCTCTGGACCGTCTCACCGATGCGACCCAGTCGACCGGTGTCGTCTTCCGCGGCTACAACGACGGCGAGATCCAGCTGAGGGACCACGTGATCCGAGCGCCGTGGCGTGCTGCGGAAGATACGGCCACACAGGACACGGCACGAGCCCGCGGACAGTACGTGATCGAGTTCCCCGACCCGATCTGAGGGCGCCCGCACCGCGCTCTCCTGACAGGAGGTGACCGCCGTGCCCGGACCGCTGCCCGCGGAGAACAGGCGGCGCCGTAACGCGCCGACCGTCCCGACGACGAAGCTTCCGGTGGGCGGCCGCACTGCTCCCACGCCGCGGCCGCCGTCCTGGGCCAAGCTCGGCAAGGTCGGCCGCGCCTGGTGGAAGTGGGCCTGGGCCACGCCGCAGGCCTGCGCCTGGGCGCCTGGCCATGAGGTGATGGTCGCGCGCCGCGCGTCCCTCGAGGACGACCTCGCCGCGATCGGTACCGTCAACTCTCTCGAGCTGTGGGAGCTTCTCGATGCCCAGGCCGAAGGCGCCGCTGCGATCAAGGCGCTGCTGCAGCGGCTGGCGTCGCTTGCGTCCGGGCGGCTGGCGATCTGCCGTGAGATGCGTGAGCTCGACGACCGGCTCGGGCTGACGCCGAAGGGCATGGCCGCGCTGCGCTGGACGGTGGTCGATGACGGCACCACCGTCCAGGACCCTGTCACCGGGACGCCGCCGGAGGGGGTGGCGGACCTGACGTCGCGTCGGCGCAGGCTGACCGATGCCTCGTGAGCAGGTCCGCGCCCCCGAGCACACCCGCCAGCGTTCGCTCGGGGTGGTGCTGGCCTGGATCGAATGGTTCTGCGTCCACGGCCCGGGTGACGTCCAGGGCATCGGGCTGCACCCGCGGCACGGTGGGGAGTTCCTGCCGCTGGATGATGAGTTCGCCGGCCTGATCCTGGACTGCTACGCGCACGACGAGGACGGCCGCCGCCTGTACGACACGGTGGCGATCTCCCGCGCGAAGGGCCGCGCCAAGAGCGAGCTGGCCGGGTTCATCGGGCTCGCCGAGGCCTTCGCCCCGGTTCGGTTCGCGGGGTGGGCCAAGGGCGGCGAGCGGTACCGGTGGCGGGACTTCGTCTACGAGTACGAGCCGGGCGAGCCGATGGGCCGGCCGGTCACGTATCCGTTCATCCGCTGCCTGGCGACGGAGGAGTCCCAGTCCGGGAACACCTACGACAACATCAACTTCAACCTTGAGCACGGCCCGCTCTCGGAGGGCCTGCCGTCCGGCACGGCCGGCATCACGCGCGTGTTCCTGCCGCAGGGCGGCGAGGTGCGGCCGTCGACCGCGGCAGCCGCCTCCCGC
>NZ_JUJA01000040.1:40504-46846 GCF_001906585.1 Streptomyces kebangsaanensis
TTCGACGAGCCGCACCTGTACGTGCTGCCGGAGCTGCGGCAGATGTACCGCACCGTCGACCGCAATCTGCGCAAGCGCAAGGAAGCAGCCCCCTGGGCGCTGCTGACGTCGACGATGTACCAGCCGGGCGAGAACAGCGTGCTGGAGAAGCTGCACGAGCGGGCGCGGCTGATCGCCGAGGGCAAGACCCGTGAGCGGCGGCTGCTGTGGGACCACCGGGAGGCGCCGGCCGAGGTCGACGTGACCGACCTGGACGCCATGGTCGCCGCCCTGGCGGAGGTGTACGGGCCGTTCGCCGACGCGCTGGACCTGCGGGGGATCGTCGAGTCGGAGTTCTGGAACATCGAGAAGGACCCGGAGGAGTCCCGCCGGTACTTCTTCAACCAGCCGACCGCCGCCCGGGACGCGTGGACGACGCACCCCGACTGGACTGCCTGCGCCGCCCCGGCCAGGGTGGTCGCCGACAGCGAGCCGATCGTCATGTTCTTCGACGGCTCCACCTCCGACGACGCCACCGCTTTGGTCGGCTGCAGAGTCTCCGACGGGCACGTGTTCGTCATCGGCTGCTGGGAACGTCCGCAGGGCAAGGAAGGCGAGGGCTGGCGGGTGGACCGCGCCGACGTCGACCGCGTCGTACGGCAGGCGTTCGAGCAGCGCACGGTGGTCGCCTTTTTCGGCGACGTGAAGGACTTCGAGTCCTACATCGACGCCTGGGCGCAGGACTTCGGGGAGCAGCTGGTCATCCAGGCGACCATCGGCCGCGGCGCGCACCCGGTGGCGTGGGACATGCGCGGCCGGGTCCGGGACTTCACCGAGGCCTGCGAGCGGATGGAGATCGACATCCGGGAGCGGGACGTCACCCACGACGGCGACTCGCGTCTGCACCGGCACGTCCTTAATGCGCGCCGCCGGCCGAACCGGTACGGGGTGAGCATCGCGAAGGAGAGCCGCGAGTCCCCGAAGAAGATCGACCTGGCGGTGTGCGCGATCGGTGCCCGCATGGTGCGGCGGATGCTGCTGGCTTCGCCGGCATGGGCGAAGTGGAACACGGGGCCGAAGAAGCGGCCCGGGCGCGTGGTGGCGTGGGGGTGAGCGGTGTCCTCCGGTGAGGCGAACGCGGTACGGCTGCAGCTGGCGGCCCTGCTCAGGAAACGGGAGGGCGCCCGGTGGTAGAGAAGCCGGAACCGATGGACCGCGAAGAGCTGACGCGGGTGGTGGCGTGGCTGCTGACCGGTCGTCGTGCGGAGCGGGCGCGGCTGGAGGAGATCCGCCGCTATCTGCGCGGCGAGGAAACTGACATCTACGTGCCCAAGTCGGCGACCGTGGAGTACAAGAAGCTGGTCGACCAGGCCCGCTTCAACGTGCTGCCCCTCCTTGTGAGCAGCGTGGCGCAGGGCCTGCTTGTGGACGGCTACCGGCCTGCCCGGCAAGAGAAGAACGCGCCGGTGTGGGACAAGGTGTGGCAGCCCAACCGGATGGACGCCCGGCAGGCCGGCCTGTACCGGTCCGCACTGCGCTACGGCGTGTCCTACGCGACCGTGCTGCCCGGCCGGCTCGGGAACATGGACGTCCCCAAGATCACCCGCTGGTCGCCGCGGCGTATGACCGCCCTGTACGCCGACCCCGTCGACGACGAGTGGCCGCGCTACGCCCTGTCCGTCGGCCTGCCCCGTCCGGACCTGAAGGCCAAGTCGCCGACGCAGATGGTCACCCCGGTGACCGTGTACGACAATCAGTTCCTGTACGAGACGGATCTGCCGGCGGAGATGGTCACGCCTCCGGTGACGGGCGCCTACTCGCAGGCGTCGCTGATGCCGCTCGAGGGCGTGGCCATCGACCCGGACAAGGTCCGGGTCCGTGAGCACGGACTCGGCGTGTGCCCGGTGGTGAGGTTCCTCGACTCCTTCGGGGACCTGGACGACGGCCCGGAGGGCGTGGTGTGGCCGATGCTGCCGGCGCAACGGCAGCTGAACCAGACCACGTTCGGGCTGTTGATGGTGCAGCAGGTGGCCGCGTTCCGGCAGCGCTGGGTCACCGGTATGGCGATCGCCGAGGACGAGGACGGCAACCCGATCGAGCCGTGGAACGCGGCCGTGAACCGCGTGTGGCAGTCCGACAGCCCGGATACGAAGTTCGGGGACTTCGCCGAGACCAACCTGTCCGGCTACCTCGACAGCCGGGACAAGACCCTGCTGTACGTGGCAAGCGCACGGCAGATCCCGCCGCACACCCTTGTGGTCGGCAATGCCGTCTCCAACGTGTCCGCGGAGGCGCTGGCCGCGCTGGAGGCCGGGCACCAGCTCGACATCGGCGAGCACAAGACCAGCTTCGGGGAGAGCGTCGAGCAGATGCTGCGCCTGGGCGGCCTGGCCATGGGCGACATGGACACGTGGCAGGACACCTCGGCGCAGGTCGTGTGGCGTGACACCACGCCGCGGTCGCTGGCGCAGATCGCCGATGCGCTCGGCAAACTCGCGACGATGCTGGAAGTGCCGCCGCGGGCGCTGTGGGAGCGGATCCCGGACGTCACCGAGCAGGACATCGCCCGATGGGAGGCGATGGCCGACCGGCGGGACGTCATGAGCGAACTGACGGACCTCCTCAACAGCGACGTACCGGAGCCGGAGCCGGAGGGGGTGCCGGGTGCCGACAGCGCAGGCGGAGGCGCTGACCTCCCAGTACCAGCAGCAGGTAATGCGGCTGGCTGAACTGATCGGCCGACGCCTGCACACCACCGCGATGCTCGCCGACACCGCGAACATCAACAGCTGGTGGGAAGCGATCTCCCCGCGAGTGCAGAAGGAGATCATCACCGGGCACTCGGCGCTCGCCAGGCTCGCCCGCGACTACCTCCGCCTGCACGCCGCGGCGGAAGGCGTCGTACTGGAACCAGTGCTCGTGCAGCCGAACCTGCAGCAGATCGCCGAAGCCCTGCGGGTCACCGGCCCGGTCGCCTTCAAAACGCACATGACGATCAGCGGGGACGAGGCCGCCAGCGCGCGCGTGATGGCCACCCGCCTGCAGGGCGCCGGTGAACGGCTGGTGATGGCCGGGCCGCGGGCAACGACGATGCAGACGTTCCGCCGGCGGCGCGTGGTGGAAGGCTGGCGCCGCGTGGGGCAGGGCAAGACCTGCGCGTTCTGCCTGATGCTGGTCGGCCGTGGCGCCGTCTACCGGCGGTACGAGTCAGCCCGCTTCCGTAGCCACGATCACTGCCACTGCATCCCGGTCCTCGCCTACCGGCGCGAGGTGGAACCACCGCACGTGCTGCGGCTGCAGGAGCAGTGGCGGCAGGCCACTGCCGGCACCACCGGCCCGGAGGCGGTCGCCGCATGGCGGCGATACGTCGAAGGCCAGCAATGAAGACGTCCCAGGCCGCACGGCCCGGGCCGAAGTACGCGGGCGCCGCACGGTTCCCGCACCCACCTGTTCACCCCGCCCCAGGTGCCGCACGGCCAGGAGGGCTATCCCGCACGGGAGATCACCGATGAGTACACCACCCGCACCCGCCCCGGTGCCGCCCGCCGGACCGCCGGAAACCGGCCCCCCGGCACCTGCAGCACCGGCACCGGCGCTGCCCGCTCCGGCCGCTACGCCCCCGCAGCCCGCGGGGGCACCGGCACCCGCCCCCAGCCCGACGCCGGCGCCCGCTGCGCCGGAACCGGACTGGAAGGCGGAGGCCCGCAAGTGGGAGACGAGGGCGAAGGAGAACAGCGACGCCGCGCAGCGTCTGCGCGAGATCGAGGACGCGCAGAAGACCGAGCAGCAGCGGCTCGCCGAGGCCAAGGAGACGGCCGAGAAGGACGCCGCGGCCGCGAGGTCGGAGGCGCTGCGCTGGCGGATTGCCGCCCGCCACCAGATCTCTGACGAGGACGCGGAGATCTTCCTCACTGGCGGCGACGAGGAAACCCTCACCCGGCAGGCCGCCCGACTGGTGGCGCTCCGCACGCCTCCGCAGCCGTCGGCCGACCCGCCGCCGGCCGTGCCGCCTACGCCGCACACGCCGGTGGAGGCGCTGCGCCCGGGCGCGCTGCCGTCGCCGCCCGAGCCGACGCTGGCCGACCGGATCGCCGCCGCCGAACGCGAAGGCAAGTGGGACGAGGCGCGGCGGCTGAAGACCCAGCAGCTCATGCAGCTGACACAGAACACCTGACCAGGGGCAGGGCCGTTGTGCCCGGGCCCGGGAGAGAGAGGTAACCATGCCTGGTATCACGGGAATGGGCACGACGTTCAACCTGCCCAACTTCGTCGGCGAGCTGTTCGCCGCGTCCCCGCAGGACACCCCGTTCCTCAGCGCGATCGGCGGCCTGACCGGCGGCCGGTCGGTGCCGACGACGCTGTTCCAGTGGCAGGGATACGACCTGCGGGACGCGGCCGACGACCGCCAGCGCGTGGAGGGCGCGGCCGCGCCGACGGGCGAGGCCCGCGCCCGGTTCAACGTGACCAACGTGGTGGAGATCCACCAGGAGGTCATCGAGCTGTCGTACACGAAGCTCGCGGCCACCGGCCAGTTCGCCTCCACCGGGTCCGCGCACCCCGGGGCGGTGGGGATCGCCGGTGCCAACCCGGTGCCGGACGAGGCGGACTGGCAGATCCGGCAGTCGCTGGTCCAGACTGCCCGGGACATCGAGAAGACGTTCATCACCGGCAAGTTCGCGAACCCGTCGACGAACGCCACGCCGCGCAAGACGCGCGGCATCCTGCAGGCGATCGCCACGAACGTGATCGACGCGGCCGGCGATCCGCTCGACCACGAGATGGTGCTGGACCTGCTGCAGATGGCCTGGGAGCACGGAGGCATCCAGGAGTCGGGCATGGCGACGCTGATGTGCAACGGCTACCAGAAGCGGATGCTGACGAAGCTGTTCGTCACGGACGCCAACTACCAGGAGACCACCCGCAACGTCGGCGGCGTGAGCGTGTCGACGATCATCACTGACTTCGGTGAGCTGAACGTGATGCTCAACCGGTACATGCCCACCGACGAGATCGCGATCGTGTCGCTGGAGCAGTGCCAGCCGACGTTCCTGCAGATCCCCGGCAAGGGGTTCCTGTTCGTGGAGCCGCTGGCCAAGGTTGGTGCCTCCGAGCGGTCGCAGATCTACGGCGAGGTCGGGCTCGAGTACGGCAACGAGAAGGCCCACGGGAAGATCACCGGCCTGAAGGACAGCATCTGATGAGGCTGGTCAGCGAGCGGTACCCGCAGCTGTGGGTACCGCGGTTCAAGGTGCGCTTCCGCGACGGCGTCGCCGAGGTCGACGACGCCGTCGCAGCCGGCCTCCTGGCCGCGGGCATCGACGGCGTCCGCGCCGCCGACACGGAGGAGCCCGAGGCCGGCACCCAGGAGCAGAAGCCGGAGAAGGAGCAGGAGCCCCCGGACAGCTCCAAGGACCAGGACCAGGAACCGGAGGCGGAAGAGGACCAGGAGGAGGAGCCGCCCCACCCGCCGCCCGCTCCGGACGGCCCGGCTCCGCCCGCGCCGGAACGGCCGTCGCAGGCTGCGCCCAAGGCTGCATGGGTCGCCTACGCCGACCACCAGGACCCGGCCGACCACAGCCAGATGACCAAGGCTCAGCTGATCGAGACCTATGGGGGGTGAGCATTCATGGCGGACCTCGCCACCGTCGAGGACCTCGAGGACCGGCTCGGCCGACCACTGACGGAGGACGAGGCCGCCCGCGCGCCGGCCCTGCTGCGGGACGCCACTGCCCGGGTGCGGGAATTCACAGGACAGACCTTGTCCGCGGTGGCAGGCGATGCGATCGTGCTGCGCCCGGTCGGCTCCCTGCTCCGGCTCCCGCAACGCCCGGTCACCGCCGTGCACTCGGTCGCCGCGGTCGGCCCCGACGGCACCACCGTCGGGGATCTGTCCGGCTGGGTGTGGGACGGCCGCGACAAGGTCGACCTGACCTACGCCACCCCCGCCGGATCCTGGCCGCTGGCGTGGCGCGGTCCGCTGCCGGACACCTACCGCGTCACCTACGACCACGGCCACACCGCCATCCCCGAGATCATCGGGGCGACCGTGTGCGCGATGGTGCTGCGCACGCTGCTCGCACCATCGATGACGCCGGGCCTGGCCAGCGAACGGATCGGCGCCTACAGCTACCAGCTGCAGCAGGGCGCCGGCAGCGCCGGCGTCTCCGTCGTCATGACCGCCGAGGACGAAAAAAGCCTGCGCCGCTACGGCCCCCGCCGCTTCGGAACAATTCAGGTGACAGTCGGATGATGGGCTGGTGGTCCTGGCTGCTCACCGCGGTGGGAGTGTCCGGCCTGTATCTGGCCGGCCGCAGGAGCCCGTGGGGCTGGGCTGTCGGCATCGGCGCACAGGGCCTGTGGCTC
>NZ_JUJA01000040.1:46888-71071 GCF_001906585.1 Streptomyces kebangsaanensis
TGCGCCGCGTACGGATGGGTGTATGCCCGTAACTTCCGCGCCTGGCGCCGTCAGGTGCGCGAGCCGCAGGCGGAGGCCGGGTGAGCAGTAACGGAGTGCCGGTCGGGCAGCTGCTGGACTCCCTGGGTGTCCGCGCCCACTTGGAGGACGGCGACCTGGTGGCCGACGCCCTGGTGCTGCTGAAGGTCATCAAAGCCGACGGCGGTGTCGGCCTGTTCAAGGCCCGCTCGGAGTCCCTGGACTGGATCACTGCGCTCGGGATGCTGACGGCCGCGCAGGAGATCGAGAACAGCGGCTACGCCGACGACGTCGACGAGGATGAGGAGGACGGGTGACGCACAGGCTTGGCGGCCACACGGTGACCGTCGTCCGCCCGCCCGGCAACGACTCCTTCGGGGACCCGCTGCCCGGCGACGGCGACGAGACCGAGGTACGGGGCGCGTTCATGCAGCCGGCCTCTACACGGGAACGCACCGACGACCGGGACACCGTCGTCTCCGACTGGAAGTGCTTCCTGCCGCCCACGGCGGACATCCGCGCCACCGACCGGATCCGGTGGCGCGATCACGAGTACGAGGTCGACGGCGCCCCGGAACCCTACGACGACCTGCGGGGCACCACCCGCCACATCGAGGTACAGCTGCGCCGCGTCACCGGCTGACCCGACCTGGACAGGAGGTGAGCTGGTGGCGGACCTTGCCCCGTACCCCGACATCGAGGACCTCCTCGTCCAGGCCCTCGCCGACCTCACCAGCACGGGCACCGTCTACCCACCCGACCTCGAGGCCCAGCTGCCGTTCACCCGGGTGCGCCGTGTCGGCGGTGGTGACGACCGGCGCACCGACACCGCGCTCGTCGAAGTGGAGACCGCGGCCGCCACCCGCGCGCAGGCCTGGCAGGTGGCCCGGCAGGTGCAGCAGCGGCTCATCTCCGGCCCCTTCCACGCGCCTGGTGCCGGCGTGATGGACCGCGCGCAGACCGAGATCGGCCTGCGCGGCGTGCTCCACGACAACCCCGCCGTGCGGTGCGTGCTGGCCACCTACAGCGTCAGCGCCCGCCGCACGACCTGAACGACCCCAAGGCCCGCCCGCCTTCGGCCCCGCCTGTCTGCGGGGCTCTGCCCCATCGAGTCCCCGCACCAGCGAAGGAGAGACCGGTATGCCGGCCTGGGAGACGCTGAAGAATCACCAGAACGAGCTGATCAGGAAGCAGCTCGAAGGGTCGACGTTCATCGCGCCGATCACCTCGTCCGCGGTCAGCGCGCTGACCGGCCCGGACAAGTCGCTGCTCGCCCTGCCCTCGGGCTACAACGACCTCGGATGGATGTCGGACGACGGCGCGCAGTTCTCCAGCGACGTCAGCACGTCCGACGTCACGTCCTGGGGTGCGGTGGAGCCGACCCGCCGGGACGTCACCTCCGACGTCACCACGCTGCAGGTCAACCTGCAGGAGACCAACAAGCACACCCTCGGCCTCTACACGGGCGTGGACATGAGCGCGGTCGTGCCCGACCCCACCTCCGGCGAGGTCGCGATCTCCAAGCCCGACCGGCCCCCGCTGCGTTTCTGGCGGGTGCTGACGATCGGCGTGGACATGGGCGACGCCGGCGAGATCTACACCGCCCGCTTCCTCCCCCGCGCGTCCGTGAGCGACAAGTCCGACCAGGCCTTCAACAACGGCGACGACCCCACCGGCTACCCGGTCACCCTCACCGGCTACCTCGACTCCAGCCTCGGCTACTCCGAGCGGTTCTTCTTCGGCGGCCCGGGCTGGGAGGCCCTCCTCACCAAGATGGGCTTCTGATCGTCGTGGCGGCCGGAACAGCTCATGGGCGGGCGCCGGCCGCCACGACCCCCCACGCCCGCCCACCCCAGGTCAGGAGAGGAAAGGGATGGAACCCACCGAGTACGTCGCCCCCGGCGGGGCGCGGCAGATGGTCGCCACGCCGGTGGTCGCCGAGCGGCTCCGCGCGAACGGGTGGCGGCCCTTCGCCGAGCTCGCCGAGCTGGCGAAGACGGACGAGACGGCGCGCGAGCACCTGGAGACGGCCGTGGCCTACGCCGCCGAGCGGGAGGCCGAACAGACCGCCCGTGAGGACCGCTACGCGCCCCGCCGCGCGGCGATGCGGACGGCGCCGCCCCCGGAGCGGCACGACAGCGACGCAGCGGCGAGCGAGACGACGGCCGCCGAGACGGCGCCCGCCGGCAAGCGGCGCTCCGCGTCCCGCTCCTGAGCTGTCCAGAAAGGCCCGCCCATGCCGCTGGACCTGGATGCCATCGAGCGTGAAGGCGACCCCGACGCGGGCCCGTTCACAGTGACCGTGGCCGGCGCCCGCTACACCCTCGCCGACCCGGTCGGCCTGCCGTGGCGGGCGATCGCCCACCTGGGCAGCGACATCGAGCACGACGTGCACACCCTGTTCGGCGACCAGGCCGAGCAGTTCCGCCGGCACCCGATGCCGGTCTGGAAGCTGAACCGCCTGGTCGACGCGTGGAAAGAGCACTACGCCCTGGGGGGGAGCGTCCGCCTCGTCGCACTGCTCGAACGGTACGGCCAGGCGATCGAAGCCGACCTGGCGGACCGGCAGGTGGACCTCGCCCAGCTATGGTCTGAGCGGCGGTGGCGGCGCCTGCTCAACCTCGTCGACCAGCTGCCCACCGACAGCCGCACGCTGGTGGCGATGGCCGAGGACGAGGAGCTCACCGCGGCCCTGCCCGAACCGGAGCCCGGCCCCCCGCCCCCGCCGCCTCTGCGAACGTGGACGCCGGAGGTCGAGAAGCTCACGCTGATCGCCGACCGGCTCGGCGAGCTCATCACCGCGGTGCACAACACCGTCGCCAAACGGCCCGGCCGATCCCCGCGTCCGCTGCCGCGGCCAGAGACCGCCCGGGACCGGATCAAACGCCAGCGGCGCCGTGCCAAATACGAGCGTCTCAAGGCCCAGTTGGCGGCCGCGGCCGCCGAGGGCCGCCCGACCATGGCCGACGTCCAGGCCAGCACCGAACACACCGCTGGCCGCCTGAAGACAGGAGGAAGCCCGGCATGTTCATAGGTTTCCGGGTCGACCACAGAGGTCTGGCCGAAATCCTCAAAAGCGAGAGAGTCCGCGAAGCCATAGGTCAGGCCGCTGAGCGGGCCGCTACGAGCGCCCGCTCCCAACTGCCCTCCCGCGCCCGCGTCAGCGTCCAGCAACAGATCACCGACCGGCAACGCGCCACGGTCCTGGCTGCCGGCACCGGCAGCAACAACCACGCCGAACTCATCCGCGCGGCCCGGGCGGCCGGCCTGGAAGTCCACGAATACCCGCCGTCCCACTGAGGTCGGCCCAACCCTGAAAGGCCCGCCCATGTCCAACACCACCAGCAAGCCGGCCAGGCAGCGCCGCCGCCCGGACGACTCCCCGTTCGACTACAACCTCGACGCCGTCGAGCCCAAGCAGGAGCTCACGCCCTTCGTCGTCCAGTACCAGGGCAAGCGGTGGACGTTCTGCCACATGCAGGAACTCGACTGCTGGGACCTCCTCGAGGCCGCCCGTGACGGGCAAGTCGGCGCCATGCTCGGCGCGTTCAAGGCCGCGCTGGGCGACCAGTTCGACGCATTCCGCGCGCTGCACATGCCGCAGTACAAGCTCCAGCCGCTGTTCCGCGCCTGGCAGAGGCACTGCGGGATGAACGAGGACGGCACACCCATCAACGACCCCGACGACACCAGCGACTGACCCCGGCGGCCACGACCCCGCGGCCGCCACCCACCCCACCCCCTCTTGACGCGCCCGGCCGGTGACCTGGCGCCCGACCCGCACGCGAAGGGGGTGGGGTGCTGTGTCGTCCACCGTCGGTTACGGCGTCCTGCAGATCATGCCGTCGATGCGCGGCATCGACGCCGCGATCCGCCGGCAGCTCGGCACCCCCGCGGTCCGGCAGGCCGCTGCCGACGCCGGCCGCGACGCCGGCAGCAACTTCGCCTCCGGACTGGGCAAGACCGGCGCGGCGATGAAGGACACCGGCACCAAGCTGTCGACGTGGGTCACCGCGCCCGTCGCCGCGCTCGGCATCGGCGTGATCAAGACCGCCGGTGACTTCGAAGCCGGGATGAACAAGGTCAAGGCCGTCTCCGGCGCGACCGGCGGGGAGTTCACCCAGCTGCGCGACCTGGCCAAGGACCTCGGCGCCACGACCCGCTACTCGGCGACCGAGGCCGCCGACGGCATGAGCTTTTTGGCGATGACCGGGTTCAAGGCCAAGGACATCATGACGGCCCTGCCCGGCGTCCTGGACCTGGCGGCCGCCGGCAACATCGGCCTGGCCGAGGCCGCTGACATCGCCTCGAACATCCTGTCCGGCTACGGCATGCAGGCCGGCGAGATCGGGCGCGTCAACGACGCGCTCGCGAAGACCTTCACGAGCGCCAACGTCGACATGCTGATGCTCGGCGAGTCGATGAAGTACGTCGCGCCCGTCGCCTCCTCACTCCAGGTTGAGTTCGAGGAGACCACCGCGGCGATCGGGCTGCTCGGCAACGCCGGCATCCAGGGCAGCCAGGCCGGCACCACGCTCCGGATGGCCCTCGCGCGTCTGGCCAGCCCGCCGAAGGCAGCCGCTGCGGCACTCAAGGAACTCGGCATCGAGGTCAACGACTCCAAGGGCAAGATGCGGCCGCTGGTCGACATCATCGCCCAGCTGGAGAAAAAGGGTGCCAGCACCACCCAGATGATGAAGATCTTCGGCATCGAGGCAGGCCCGGGCATGCAGGCCATCGTCTCCCAAGGTTCCGACGCACTGCGCTCCCTCACGCAGGACCTGCGGGACTCCGGCGGCACGGCCCAGCACGTGGCCGCCGTCCAGATGGAAGGCTTCAACGGCGCCATCATCAACCTGAAGGCGGCGTTCGAGGCGCTGGCCATCGAGGTCGGCGACTCCGGAGTCCTGGACTGGGCCACCCAGTTCACCGACAAGATCACCGCCCTGGTCCGGCAGGTCGCGGCCGCCAACCCGCAACTGTTCAAGATCGGCGCAGCGGTCGCGCTCGTGGCCGCCCTGGTCGGCCCGCTGCTCGTCGGGCTCGGGTTCGCGATCTCCGGCATCGGCACCGCGCTGACGTTCCTGCTGTCCCCGGTCGGCGCGGTCATCGCCGGCGTCGCCCTGCTCGGCGCAGGCCTCGCCCTGGCCTACGCGACCAGCAAGCCGTTCCGTGACTTCGTCAACGACCTCGCGCAGCGTCTGCAGGCGGGGCTGGTGGCCGCGTTCGACGCGGTCAAGCAGGCCGTTGTCGAGCGGCTGCTGCCCGCCCTGCAGGGCATGTGGGACACCTTCACCAGCAAGGTGCTGCCCGTCGTCTCCGACCTCGCCGCGACCGTGCTGCCCAAGGTCCTGGACGTCTTCAAGAAACTCGGGGTGCTGCTCACGGGCACCGTGCTGCCCATCCTGATGGACGTCGGCGGCTTCCTGATGGCGTACGTCATCCCGCCCGTGCTGACGGTGGCGGGGTACGTCGGCGGGCTGCTGCTGGACGCGCTCGGCGGGGTCGTCAGCGTGGGCGCGTCCGTGCTGGGGTGGCTGCGGGACATGGGCGCCTGGCTCGCCCCCGTCGCCGTGGCGGTCGCCGGCCTCACCCTCGTCATGAACGCGCAGAAGATCAGCGTGGCTTTGACCACCGGGGTGTTCCGCGCGTACCGGGCGGTGATCCTGGCGTGGACCGGCGTGCAGCGGATCGCGACGGCCGTGCAGGCCGCCTACAACGCGGTGATGGCCGCCAACCCGATCGGCCTGGTCGTGATCGCCCTCGTCGCCCTGGTCGCGGCCATCGTCGTCGCCTACAAGAAGAGCGACACCTTCCGGAGCATCGTGCAGGCCTGCTGGGAGGGCATCAAGACCGCCGCCGCGTTCGTCTGGGACAAGGTCCTCAAGCCGATCTTCGACGCTTTCGTGGCCGCGCTGAAGGCGGTCGCGGACGCGGCGACGTGGCTGTGGAACGTGCTCTCGCCGGTGTTCGGCTTCATCGCGCAGGCGGCGAAGATCCTCGGGATCGTCCTGCTGGTCGTGGTGTTCGGGCCGATCATCGTCGGCGTCAAGGTGCTGGCGGCGGTCTTCACCTGGCTCTACGACGCCGTGATCAAGCCCGTGTTCAACGGGATCAAGGCTGTGATCGGGCTCTGGTGGACCGGGGTGAAGCTGTACTTCGCCGCGGTCCGCGACTACGTGATCGGCCCCCTCAGCAAGGCCTTCACCTGGATCTACAACAGCGTGATCAAGCCCGTGTTCAACGGGATCAAGGCTGTGATCGGGCTGTGGTGGACCGGGGTGAAGGCGTACTTCGCCGCGGTCCGCGACTACGTGATCGGCCCCCTCAGCAAGGCCTTCACCTGGCTGTACGACAACGTGATCAAGCCGGTGTGGAACGGGATCAAGTCCACGATCTCCACCGTCTGGAACAGCGGGATCAAGCCTGCGTTCGACGCGCTGAAGAAGGCGGTCGGGAAGGTCTCAGACGCCTTCAGCGACGCGAAGGACGGGATCGCCAAGGCCTGGGACAAGATCAAGGACGCCACCAAGGGCCCGATCAACTGGGTCATCCGCGTGGTGTGGAACGAGGGCATCGTCCCCACCTGGGAGAAGATCACCGGGTGGATCCCGGGCGTGCCCAAGCTCGGCAAGCTCAAGCTCCTTGCATCCGGCGGCACGATCGGCGCCGGGTTCGGGCAGCCGGCCACCCCGGGCATCTACAACCGGCCCACGGCGATCGTCGGCGAAGGACGGCCCCAGTACCCGGAGTTCGTCATCCCCACCGACCCCTCCTTCCGGGGCCGGGCGCTGGCGCTGTGGGAGGCGGCGGGCACGCAGCTCCTCGCCAAGGGCGGGATCATCGGCGACATCGCCGGCGGGCTGAAGAAGGCCGGCGGGAAGGCCCTCGGCGGCATCACCGGCGCCGCGGACTTCCTCACCGACCCGCTCGGCGCCGCCGCGAAGCTGCTGAACCCCTTCATCGACAAGGCCAAGGGCCACCTCGGCACCAGCGCATGGGGGAAGATGGCCGCCGGGATCCCCCAGGCGCTGATCAAGGGCCTGAAGGACACGGTGAAGAAGGCCGCCGACGAGCTGCTCGGCGGCGGTGGCGGTGCTGGGCCGGTCGGGTCCGGGGTGAAGCGGTGGTCGCCGCTCGTCTCCCAGGTCCTGTCCATGCTCGGCCTGCCCGCGTCCGCCCTGGGCGCGGTCCTCACCCGCATGAACATGGAGTCCGGCGGAAACCCCCGCGCGATCAACCTGTGGGACTCCAACGCGAAGGCGGGGATCCCGTCCAAGGGCCTGATGCAGGTCATCGACCCGACCTTCAACGCCTACGCCGGGCCGCTGAGGGCGCGTGGGATCTGGGACCCGCTCGCCAACATCTACGCGGGCCTGAACTACGCGCGGCACACCTACGGGTCCAACTGGATCAAGGTGATGACCCGTCCGGGCGGCTACGACTCCGGCGGGCTCCTCCCGCCGGGACTGAGCACCGTCTACAACGGCACCGGCCGGCCGGAGAAGGTGCTCACCGACCGGCAGTGGCAGGCCGTCATGGACGGCACCCGCGGCAACGACGGCCAGGTCAGCTACACGATCAACGCGCGCACGGCCGACTTCACCGTCCGCGACCTGGAGCTGCTGCAGCGCCGCCAGGACGCCCGAGCCAGGGTGGGGAGGCCACGCTAGATGCCCATCATCACCGCACCGGTCACCCCACCCGACACCGGAGAACCCGGCGGCGGTGGTGGTGGCGTCCCGATCCCGTTTCCCGAGATCGGGTTCGCCACCGCCACCTACACCGACCCTTCGGGGGTGGTGTGGCCGCTCACCGACACCGAGGCCGGATGGTTCACCCTCGCCGAGGGCGTCACCGGCCTGGACGCCGTCGAGTACGAGCTGACGACCGACGCGCAGCCGCGTGGCGGCGCCCGGCTGCGGCACGCCCAGGCGCAGCCACGGACGATCGTGTGGCCGCTGTACGTGTACGGCGACACCCACCTCGAGTTCGTCGAGCGATGGCGGGCGCTCGCCAGGGCGTTCACGCGTACGCTGCGGCCCGGGCCGGACGGGGTGCGGCCGCCGGGCATCCTGGAGATCTCCCGGCCGGACGGCAGCAGCCGGCGCATCAACGTCTTCTATCAGGAAGGGTTCGAGGGGCAGGGCAAGCAGGGCACGGGCATCAGCTCCGACGCGGCGGTGCTCACGCTGTGGTGCGAAGACCCGTACTGGATCGACCCCACCCCTATCGGGGTGCACCGCGAGACGGGCACGCTCTCCAGCTTCTTCGTTCCGTACCCGGCGGTGTCCAGCTCCCAGGTCCTCGGTGCCACCACCGTGGAGAACCCCAGCGACGTGACGGTGTGGCCGACCTGGAAGATCACAGGGCCCGCGTCACAGATCACCTTCACCATCACGCGGCAGACCAGCACCGGCCAGACCATGAGCGAATCGTTCACGCTCACCCCGGCCGCCGTCGGTCACGGCAACCTCCTGGCCGGAGAGCACGTCACCGTGTCCACCGACCCGCCCATGGTGCGCTTCCAGGACGGCGCCAACTGGATTGGGGCACTCAACTGGCCCGCCGCGGTGCTGTGGGGCCTCGAGCCAGGCGCCAACGAGATCACCTTCCAGCTGGACGGCTCCGGCCCCGGCTCGGCGGTGGACCTCGTCTTCTACCCCCGTTACGAGACCGCCTGACCCGGCCAGACGGAAAGGGGGTGGTGTGCGGGTGGCTGTGCAGCTACTGATCACCAACCGGAACCTGGTCGTACAGGGCGACCCTCTGGCCGGGTGGCGGGACCTGGACGCCGTGATCAAGTTCAACGAACCCGGCTCCGGCAGCGTGACGTTGACGGCGTATCCGGAGGTGATGGCGCAGCTGCAGCCCGGCAACCGGCTCGAGGTGATCCGCGACAACCGGTATTGGATGGGCGGGCCGATGGAGATCCCCACCGACTACACGTGGTCGATCTCCGACGAGGGTGAACCCGATCCCGGCCGCGTCACCATCAACTTCTCCGACGACCTGGCCGTGGTCGCCGGCTACATCACCTGGCCCACCCCGCCGGCCTCCTGGACAGCCCAGCCGAACGTGTGGCGGACGATCGGCCCCGACACCAGCGAGAACATCATCCGGCGGCTGGTGACCGAGAACTGCGGCCCCACGGCGCGGGCCGAGCGGCGCATCCCGAACTTCGTTCTCGACGCTCCAGTGGGGGCCGGTACAGCGACGAACGTGAGCACCCGGTTCGAGCCGCTGCTGGACACCTGCCGTCGCGTCGCCCTTGCCGGCGGCGGGATCGGGTTCCGCACCTGGCGGGACGGCGGGCAGATCAAGTTCGGCTGCTACTCACCCCGGGACAGGACCACCACCGCGCGGTTCAGCAAGGGCCTCGGAAACCTGCGCTACCTCGGTTTCAAACAGAGCGCACCGACCGTGACGCACGCTCTGGTCGCCGGCAGCGAACCCGAGGGCGGTGGTGTGGGCCGCACGTTCCGAGAGGTCGCCGATGCCGCCGCGGCCGCCACCTGGTGGCGGGTGGAGCGGTACGTCGACGGCTCGGAGGCCAACGACGACACCGGCGAGCTGACCAACGCGGGCAAGGTCGAACTCGCCGACGGCGCCGCCCCCATCGAACTGTCGACCATCACCATCGACACCCCCGACCTCAAGGCCGGCCGTGACTTCGGGCTCGGCGATCGGGTCACCGTGGCCCTGCCGAACGGTCTGCAGGCCACCGACCTGGTGCGGTCGATCCACCTGCAGGCCAGCCCCAACAGCGGCGAATACGTCTCGACACTGGTCGGCTCCTCGGCGGCCACGACCGACCCGCAGATGGTGCAGCTGATCCGCACCCTCAGCCGCCGCCTCGGCCGGCTCGAAACACGATAAGGAGGTGCGCGCGTGGCACAGGATTCCTGGCCGAGCCCGGCTCACAACTCCCGCGCGGTCACTGACACCGAGTACGAAAAGATCGCCGCGAGGTTCAGCGACGACGGCGTGTACGGCAGCCCGAGCGACGCCGCCGTCGTCTCCGCCGGCACTGGCCTGCAGGTCAACATCCGCGCCGATGTGTACGCGTCGCTGCGGGGGCACGCCTGGACCTCCGGCACGTCCACCGTGTCTCTGCCCGTCGGCGCCAACAGCAGCGGGCAGACGCGCACCGACCGCGTCGTGCTGCGGCTGGACCGCTCGACGTGGACCGTCCGCGCTGTGGTGAAGGCGGGCACCCCGGGCGGCAGCGCCCCCGCTCTGACGCAGCAGACCGGTGACACCGGCGTCTACGAGATCCCCCTCGCCCGGGTAGCCACCGCCAGCGGCGCCTCCGCGGTGTCCGTCACGCGCGAGGAGCTGTACGTAGGTGCCCGCGTGAGGACGTGCACCTCGACGACCCGCAACCCCAGCCCGGTGCGCGGTGAGATGTGCTTCGAGACCGACACCGGGCGGGTGCTGGTGTGGACCGGAACGGCATGGAAGATCGTTTACGAGGACAGCAGCGCGATCATCGTCGACGCCACCGTCTCCGGCTGGTCCAAGACAGCCGACTCGGTGATCGATTACCAGGCCGGGACCGTGCACTTCAGGCTGGGTAACTACACGCGGACGGGCGGCACCGTCGCCAGCTCCACAGACACCCGGCTGCCGGTCCTGATCCCGGCGGCCTACCGCCACAAGACACGAACGATCCGGGCGCTCGCCTACATCACCGGCGCGAAAATCGGCAGCGTCACGATCTACCCAGCAAACGACACATCGCGACCCGGACAGGTGTGGCTGACATCGCACCCGCAGATCGCAGCAGGCGATGCTGTCCTGCCGGGACAAGTCTCCTGGGTGGTGAGCTAACGATGGCACGGCACGAGTTCGGATCCGGCATCGCCGACTACGTCGTCACACCCGTGGACGGGCTGTGGACCGTGGGCGCCGGGGCCTTGGTCACGTTCTGGGACGCGCCGGTGGACGGCACGCAGTACACCGACCTGCAGGACATGGAGGGGTCGGCAATCTCCGAGGTGAAGGCCGACGACTACGGCGGCCTGCCCCGCTTCCTCGGCCCCCCGGATGATGTGACCGGGATGTGGGCGGACGCCGGCGGCGGCCGCCGGGTGTGGGTGGTAGCGCATCAGATCCCCACCGGCACCGGCACGGCCAAGCCCGTGCTGGACTGGCTGAGCGTCAAGGACTTCGGGGCGCAGGGCGACGGGAACACCGACGACACCGCCGCCGTGCAGGCCGCGGTCGACGCGGCCAGTGCGGCCGGAGGCAGGACGCTGTACATCCCGGCGGGCCGCTACATCCTCAACGGGCCCATCACCTGGGCCAGCGGCGTCAACGCGATCGGCGCGGGTGCGCGGGCGACGGTCCTGCAGTCGACGAACCAGAACAACGACTGCATCACCGGCACCGACATCAGCGACGTCACCCTGCAGGGCCTGCAACTGTCCGGCCCGGGCAGGGGCTTCGGCTCTGGTGTGCGCTTCACCCGCCTCAGCGCGCCGGCGATCACGGGCATCACCCTGCGCGACCTGCTCATCCAGTCCTTCGGTGGGGACGGCGTGTTCTGCCACCAGCTGGCGGGCAGCATCCTGCACCGCGTGCGGGTCCGTACCTGCGGCGGCACAGGGTTCCACCTGCAGGCCCCGCAGGACACCATCCTCGGCGGCGCCTCCACCTCCCTGATCGGCTGCACAGCCGAGGGCTGCGTGACCGGCGGGTTCTGGCTGGACGGCATGGCC
This sequence comes from Streptomyces kebangsaanensis, assembly GCF_001906585.1. Classification (GTDB taxonomy): domain Bacteria; phylum Actinomycetota; class Actinomycetes; order Streptomycetales; family Streptomycetaceae; genus Streptomyces; species Streptomyces kebangsaanensis. Next base: position 58,630 of record NZ_JUJA01000040.1, read on the forward strand.
TACACGGCTCTGGCCGCCTGCGCCGTGCAGCAGTCCCCGGCCGGGTACCGGCTGGACGGCTGCACCGGCGTGTCTCTCACCGGCTGCGGAGCCGAGCAGTGCACCACCGGCCTGACCGTGTACGGCGGCACCGGCAACACGGTCAACGGGTTCACGACGAAGGCCTCCGACGGCACGTCCGTCTGGCTCACGAGCTCGGCCAAGGGTGTGGTCCTGGCCGGCGTCAGCGAGGTGGCGCCCGGGCCCGGGGCGACCACATGCCTGCGCGCCGACGCCGGCACCATCGCCACGGTGCTCGGGCTGACCGCGGTGAAGACGAACGCCCTGTCCGGGACGGTGAACCGGCTCGATGCGGGCGACGGCTCCCTGGTCCTGGCCGGGAAGACGGTCGTCCCCAGCGGCGGCGGCGCCGCGCGGATGGGCACCGCGGTTCTGGCAGCCGGCACCGTCACCGTGAACACCACGGCGATTGCCACCGGCAGCGTGGTGCAGCTGACGGTCCAGACCCCGGGCGGCACGGTCGGCACCCCCTACGTCAACGCCCGCACCGCGGGCATCAGCTTCGTCATCAAGTCGACGTCCGCGAGCGACACCAGCACAGTCGGCTGGCGCATCCTCGACCCGTCCTGACCGGAGGAGGCCTTCCGTGCCAGCAGCCATCGCGCCCCAGACCCTCATCGACCTCGGGCAGCAGGAAGCGGCCATCAAGTACCAGGAGGACCGCAGCGGAAGCACCTGGACCAACCTGACGAAGTACGCCAAGGAGACACCCGGCATGGCCGGGTACGACGGCCAGTCTTGGTGCGTGATCTTCCTGCTCTGGCTCGCCCACCGGGCCGGAGACGTCAGCATCATGCCGCAGACCCCGGCCTGCGCCACGGCCATCACCACCTACCAGAGCTGGGGACGGTGGAGCTGGTACCCGGCCCTCGGCGCGCAGGTCATGCTCGGGGCCAACGGGCACGAGCACACCGGCCTCGTCTACCAGTACGACGCCACTCGGATCTGGACCATCGAGGGCAACACGAACACGACCGGGTCGTCCGAGGGCGACGGTGTCTACCTGCGGGTACGCGACCGTGCCGACGCCAAGACGTTCGGGTACGGGTACCCCCGGTACTGCTCGCCGATGGTGACCGCAGACCCGAACTGGAAGGACGACAGCAGCCTGATCAAGACGTCGTCCGGGGCGGCCGCCGCCTACGCCCCCTACCCGGGCGCCGACTTTTTCAAGATCGGCCGCACCTCCCCCCTGGTCCTCGCGGCCGGCAAGCGCCTCGCGGCCGTCGGCGCAGGGTCCTACGCCTTCGGCCCGAGCGCCGACATCGGCCAGACCGACCTCAACTTCTTCGGCACCTGGCACACCATGTGCGGATCCCCGGGCGGCGCCTACACCGGCATCCCCAACGAAACGATCTGGCGCCTGCTGCAGGTACCCCACAGCCACTGACCAGAGCCCCGCACCACCCCAGCCCCGCGCCACCCCGGCCGCGGGGCTTTCTCACGCCCTGCAGGAGGACCTCATGGAATTGGTGACCCGCGCCGGCTGGGGCGCACGCCCATCCCGGTACGACCTCGTCTACATCGCCTCCACCTTGGGGGTGAAGATCCACTACGAGGGCGCGTACGTGCCCAAGAGCCTGGCCGACCCGGGCGCGCACGGCTCCTGCGCCGGACACATGCGGGACATCCAGGCCAGCCACCTCGCCAACCGCGTCGAGGACTACTCCGACATCGCGTACAACGCAGCCGTGTGCCCGCACGGCGCGGTGTTCGAGGGCCGCGGCCTGCACCGCAAGACCGGCGCCAACGGCAGCCAGACTCTCAACACTGACGACTACGCGGTACTCGCGATGCTCGGCAGCTCCGGCCTGGTCATCCCGACCGACCCGATGCTGGACGGCCTGGTCGACGCCATCGGCTGGCTCCGCACCGGCGGCAGCGCCGGCAAGAGGGTGCTCGGCCACCGCGACGGCAAGGCCACCGCGTGCCCGGGGGACCCGCTGTACGCCTGGGTGCAGGCCGGCGCGCGCCGGCCGGACGGCACGGCGCCGCAGGGCGGCACCAGCACCCCCGTGCCGAGTGCCGGCGGGATCGCCCGCTACCAGGTCACCATCAACGGCCTGACGTACGGCTTCGGAGCGAAGGGCCCGCATGTCGCCGAGGTCGGCAAGGCTCTCGTGAAGGCAGGGTTCGGCCGCCACTACCAGGTGGGTCCGGACGAGACCTGGACCGACGCGGACACGAGGAACTTCTCCGACTTCCAGCTGTCGCTCGGCTTCAAGGGGACGGCGCCGCATCAGGATGCCGACGGTGTCCCGGGCCCGGTCAGCCTGCAGCGTCTCCTCGGCCACCTGCCCGGCAAGACGGTGAAGGCCTCCGTCGTCCCGCCGTTCCCCGGCCGCAGCGCGTTCGCCCTCGGCCGGTCCAACCCGGCCGTCACGGTGCTGGATCACGGGCTCGTCCGCAAGGGATACGCCCACCACCACGCCGGCGCCAAGTACCAGCCCGGACCGCTGTTCACCGAGTACACGAGGAAGAACGTCGCCGACTTCCAGCGCGCGACGCCCGCCCTCGCCGGCGACCCGGACGGCTACCCCGGCCCGCTCACCTGGCAGCTGCTGCTCTCCTGAAAGGAGCACCACCCATGCCGAACTTCTTCGTCAGCGCCATGCGGACCCTCGTCCCGTACGGCGTTGCCCTGATCCTGTCCCTGACCGGCCGCCTCGGTATCCCCGTCGACAGCGAGCAGGCCGCCCTCGCCGTCGGCTTCGGCCTGGCGGCCGCGTACTACCTCGCGCTCCGCGGGCTCGAGGCCCTCGCCGAGCGGCTCCGCTGGCGGCCGCTGCAACTGCTCGCCGGCGTCCTCCTCGGCTGGGCGAGGCCGCCGCAGTACCCGGTCACCGGCAGCACTCTGACCCAGGTCACCGACACCCCGGCCCGTACCGGCTCCTGACCGTAACCGTCTGTTAGGGGGAAGCCGCTGGTGACCGAGCTGCTCGGATTCCGGCCCGCCGACATTGGGGCCGCGGCCCTCGTCGGGCTCATCGTCCTGCTGATCCTGCGCGGCCATCTCGTGCCGCGCCGCGTGCTCGAGGACCGCCTCGCGGACAAAGACCGCCAGCTCGAGGACGTCCGCGCCGAGCGCGACACCTGGCGCGAGGCACACGCCGTCTCCGAGGAGGCCCGGCGCGAGGCACAGGACCAGGCGGGCGAGTTGCTCGAGCTGTCCCGGACAGCCGGGTATTTCTTCGCCTCCCTGCCCCAGGCTGGCAGGGAGGTGAGAGCCAGTGCTGACACGGATCCGGCACCTGCTACGCCGCCGTGACGAGTGCGGGGAGCGTCCAGTGACCGAGGGGCAGCGCGCGGCGACCGCCGCGCTGGACCGTGCCGAGACCGCCCGGGCGCGGGTGCGTGCGCAGCAAAGCGCGGTGCGGGCCGAGGCGGCGGGATGGCGTGAGCGGCGCGAGCGTAACCACCTCGCTGAGATGGTCCGAACGATTGTGCTGGGGGGTGAGGGGAGATGACACCTTCGCAGGTGATGAACGCCGGCGTCTCGGGGCTGGTCGCGGTGCTCGCCGCGGTGTTCCTGTGGACGTACACCCGGCGAGCCCGATGGGAGCAGAGCGGGATGGGTCAGTACTTCGTCGCCGCGGTCGCCACCATTGGGCTGCTGGGCACCTACACGGTGGTCATCACCCTGGTCGGCGTGGACGGCACGGCGGCGAGCGTGCTGCGGATCGTCCGTTCCGGGCTGCTGCTGACGGTGGCCGGCCTGCTGCTGCAGGCCACGCTCGCCGTACGCCGCGCGTACCCGCGCAAGCGGCCGAAGCGGCTGCCCCCGGTGTGATCAGACTGCGGCCCCGTCCTCCTTCGGGAGGGCGGGGCCGCTTCGTCATGCCCGGTGCCGAGTGATGACGGCTCAGAACCCTCACACGAAAAAGGTCTCGCCCCATACCCTGGCAGTGCGACCTGTACAGAGAGGGGCGAGACCGTGCCATCTGATGCTACCCCGGACCCGTACGCCGACCCGCTGGTCTTCGGCCAACGAATGCAGATCTACCGGCAGCGCCGCGGGATGAGCCGGCCCGTCCTTGCCGGCCTCCTGGGCAAGTCCCCCTCGTGGGTGAAGCAAGTCGAGAGCGGCCAGATCCAACCGCCAAAGCTGCCCATGATCCTGCGCATTGCAGAACTCCTCCGCGTGCGCGACCTCGCTGACCTGACTGGTGATCAGAGCATGCACATAGACCTCTTCGTCGGGCCGGGCCACCCGCGGCTGGTCAGCGTCCGGGCTGCCGTCGATGCGTTCCCCTTCCCTTCGGACCGTGAAGCTCCGTCAGCGCAGCATCTGCGGCACCGCCTGGACCGGGCGTGGGCAGCACGCCATGAGGCACCGAACCACCGCGAGGTCATCGGCGCACTGCTGCCGGACCTGATCCGTGACGCACAGCTGGCCGTCCGCCAGGCCGAGACCGCACCCGGGCGACGCTCAGCGCAGGCAGTCCTCTCCGAGGTCTACAGCCTCAGCCAGTTCTTCGTCGCCTACCAGCCCGACGCCGCTCTGCTCTGGAGAGTCGCCGAGCGCGGCATGGTCGCCGCCCAGGACAGCGAGGACCCGCACGCCATCGGCGTGGCCGCGTGGCTGACCGCGCAGGCCCACCGAGACACGGGGCCAGGGCACTTCGACACCGCCGACGCCGTGACCATGGAGGCGCTGCGCTACCTCGAGCCGCAGTTGCCCGACGCCAGCGACGACGTCCTGGCGATCGCCGGAGCCCTTCAGTTCGAGGCCGGCTACACCGCAGCCCGCCGCGGCGAGAGCGGCACGGCGTGGGGCTGGTGGGACAAGGCAGAGAAGACCGCCCGCAAGCTGCCCGCTGACTACTACCACCCGGTCACGTCGTTCTCGCGCGCCATCATGGGCGCCCACGCTGTCACGGTCGCCGTCGAGCTGCACCAGGGCGGCGAGTCCGTCCGGCAGGCCGCCCGCGCAGACAAGACCGTCATCAAGTCCCGGCCACGCAGGGCCCGGCACCGCATCGAGGAAGCCCGCGGCTACCAGCTCGACGGGCAACCGGACACCGCGCTCGCCACTTTGGACAAGGCGTTCGAGGCCGCACCGGAGACGATCAAGTACAACGGGTACGCCCGGCGGATCGTGCTGGAGGAGACCGAAACGAAACAGCCCGAGCGGCGCCGGCGCGCGTCGGAACTCGCGGTGAAGCTGGGGCTGCTGGCCTCCTGACCTATGGGGCAGGATTCCTGCCCCATCCCCTAGCGCGGCGCCTCTACGGTCACCTGTGTGAGACAGATCACCATGATCGTGGAGGCGTGAGGATGACTACCGACGACAGCCAGCGCGCCCTTCGGCCCGTCGAACCACAGCCCGGGGTGCTCGTCCACCCAGCCTCGGACCGTCGGCTCGCCGCCGAGCACTGGCTGCTGTCCACTCACCCCAGGCCCAAGCAGGCGCGGGCAGAGTGGGCCGAGCACGGAGTGGCGTTACTGCCCCTGGGCACTCTGTTCTCCGCCGTGCGGATCCCTGGCGCCCTGGTCCAGGCCCTCGCTGCCACCACGGAGGCCAGCGAGGTCGACGGCTTCCTCGAGGACGCCCTCAACGGCGGCCCGGTCATCTGCAGCCCGCGCGGCCTCCGCTACTACGCCCTGGTCCCGGCCAGCATGCCCTCGACCTGGCGTGAGGCAGCGGACGACTGGCGCGTCCAGGACGTCGACTGCCTCGGCCGCGGCACGTACCTCGGCGTGCCCCGGCTGGACGTAGTGGAGTTCAGGGGATACGCGGCCGGCTCGTACTGGTCGGTGCCGATGCCTTCGGCTGCGATGCTGTGCCAGCCGCTCACGGTCGCCCGGCTGATCGCCGCCGGCGCGCACCAACTGGCCGAAGCGGCGGAGCCGGACCAGACCCGGTGGCGGAGCGAACTCTTGACCGCGCCCCGGGCCGTCGAGTCATGAAAGGCGTCCTCGGACTCCTCGTGTATGTGGTGGCCGTGACCGGCCCGGTCCTTGCTCTGGTGTTGGCGCAGGCCCCGAGCTGATGCCCCACTCTGGCGGCCGCGGGGTCAGGGTCGCATCCCTGGGCAGGTCGAACCCGGCCACGCAGCGTGTTTGGAAGGCCACGTTCCGATGGGTCATCGTGGCCCTTCCGCGGGCCGCACAGGCGACCCAACCTTCAGGAGGCAGTACATGAAGCGACTCATCGCCCGCGTGTGGCGGGCTATCCGCGGCCCAATGCAGTGGCGGATCCTCTGGCTCGCCCACAGCAAATACATGATCGGCGTGACCGGCATCGTCCGCGACGACGCCGGCCGCGTCCTCGTCCTTCGCCACCGCATGTGGCCGGCTCACCAGCAGTGGGGACTCCCCACCGGCTATGCGGCCAAGGGCGAGGAGCTCGCCCAAACGGTGGTGCGTGAGGTGCGCGAGGAGACCGGCCTGGAGGTCAAGGCCGGCCGCCTGGTGCACCTGAAGAGCGGCTACAAGCTGCGCGTCGAAGTCGCCTACGAAGCCCGACTCGTCGGCGACGCCACACCCCGCATCGACTCCTTCGAGATCCTGGAGGCCAGATGGGTAACACCCGACAGCCTGCCGCATGGGATGCAGGACTCCCACCGGCAGCTCATCACCGGCTCGACACCGGCATGATCCGCCTCGCGCCGCACGAAACCCTCGTCGGCGACTGCGCCGCGGTCGCCGAGGCTCTCGCCGCGTGGCGCACTGACCCGACGACGCTGGCCGCAGCCCACCCGGACTACACCTTCAGGAGCCTGGCGGAGCGGCTCGACCGGTGGCGGGCGGCGGGCATCGATACGGCGCCGTTCCACAGTGGCCTGTACCTCGCCCGCAACCGGTACGCCGAGCTCGGCCTGCGGCACATGCTGCCGTTGGACCGGGTCCTCGTCGGCGCCGAGTCGACCCGAGGCGGCGCGTGGGGTGGATTCCACCACCCGAATCAGGGCTATCGGCACCTGCAGATGGCGGCCCTGATCACCATGTACGGGCCGATGCAGCAGGACACGCCCGCGAATCCCGGGCTGGCCATGCTCGACCTGGTGCGGGCGTACGCGCACGACTGCCTGCACTACGGCTCCGCCCGCCGCTACGTCCTCGCCGGCGGCCAGGTGGTGCGTACCCAGTACGGCATCAACTGGCGCCGCGTCAACGGCCGCAGCTACTCGTCGTCGGACCCGCAGGACTCCCCCCACACCCGCAACTTGGGCATCGTGATGGAGGGCGCGTGCGACCGGGAGGCCCGGCGCCTGACGCGGCAGGTCGCCGACCTGTACAACATCGCCGCCCCCGACAGCCCCGACGACCCCGGCTGGTGGGCGTACCGCGACGTCACCGGCCAGCTCGACGACGGCGAGCCGCCGGCGATCGGTGGCGAGGCGGGCGCATACGTGGCGTCGATGGGCCGCTATGAGCGCAGCGTGAATCGCCGGTACGCAGTATGGCTGGCCGAGTTCAGCGCGGGGGAGGTGGAGCGCCTGCACGACCTGGTGCTCACTGCCACGATCGGCGGCGACAGCAGCAGCCTGTGCCACTGGCTCGACTCCCGCCNGGCCCGGGGACGTTCGCCAGCGCCTTCCAGGCTGACGGCTACATGGCGGCGCCGTCTCGGCAGACGGTCGTCTGATCGTATGGTGAAGCGGCTGCCTGGGTCACTGGGCGGCCGCTTCGCAGCCGGGTGATGGCTGTCGCCGCAGCCGCCGAGGAAGCCGGCCCCGCTCGTCCACACCCCGTGGTGGATGGGCGGGGCCCCTTACCCGCGGACGAGGTCGGCGATCGGAATGTCTAGCGCCTGAGCGATCAGTAAGAGGGACCCGTACGGCGGGTCGCTGGTGCCTCGTTCGATGCGCTGCAGCGTGCGTCGGTCGATACCGGTCATCTCCGCGAGAACCTCTTGCGTGAGGTTGGCGTGGAGCCGCAGGTCTCGAATGCGGTCTCCCAGCTCACGGCGTCGGTCATAGATCCAGTCGGGGAGATCGCGGGGCACTCGACAACGCTGTGATCAGCGTGATCCCATGTCAGCGTCAGGGCAGTCGCATTTTTTGATCTTGACACCCTTGAGACGACCGCCTGCCCGCCGAGCACCCCCGGCGGGCAGGCGGTCTTTCCATGCCTGGCCTGCGGCTTAGCCGTGGGAGACGTGGGAGAATCCATGGGAGATGATCATGCAGCGTTGTTGCACGGCACTGCGAGATGCTGCGAGGTACTGCGAGATGCTGGCAGCGGGTACGTGCAGGTCAGCGGCATACACCCAGGTCAGCATCAGAGCGCCCAAGCGACCCAACCGATCGACAAGATCTTCTGGGAGACCAAGAAGGCCTGATCTTGGATCACGCCCGTTGACCTGCGGTTTCCTTGACCGCCTGGTCTTTCGGTCCGCACCCGGTCCGCAGGCCGCCGAGCACGGCGTCCATGACGGCCCGGGTGCGGTCTTCTTCGCCCGGCCACAGATGGGCGTAGATCCGCAGCGTGATGACGGCGGAAGCGTGGCCGAGGACCAGCTGGACCTGCTTGACGCTCGCCCCGCCGGCGATGAGCGCGGAGGCGAAGAAGTGCCGCAGGTCGTGGGTGACCATGTGCGGCAGCTCGACGGCCTTACGGCTTTCCCGCTCGGCGGCCCCATTCTCGGCTGCCTGGAGCGCCTTGCGAGCCTCGTTCCACTCGGTCTTCCACCGCCGGTAGTTGAGCGGCTCGCCCTCCTCCATCGTGAACAGCCACTCCCTGGAGGGGCGTGCGGCAAGATGCGCGAGGAGCGCGTCGGTGACGACCTCGCCGACCGGAACCGTACGCCGGGACTTGGCGGTCTTCGGCGGGCCGATCTTGCCGGACTGAAGCCGCTGCCGGCCGACCCGGATGGCGCCGGCCTTGAAGTCGGCGTCCGACACCTTCAGGCCGAGCAGTTCACCGATGCGCAGCCCTGATCCGGCGAGCGTGACGACGGCCGCGCGGATGTACGGCGGCATCACGCGGGCCATGGCCTCGACGTCCGCGCCTCCTCACAGTCCCCACTCATCGAGGCCGGAGTAGATCACTGCGATGCGGCCCCTGGGGAAGTCGAGTGACGTGGCCTCCCCGCTATAGAGGGCTACCAGCGAGTCGGGCCCTCTCCACCAGGTGTCTGCCAGGCCCATCACCTCGCGCACCGGCGCATAGCCGTTCAGCTCAATGCCATCGACGTCATCGCCGACGAGCTTGGTGACCTGTTTTGCCCACATGGATGCGTGGTGGGCCAAGGCGAGCGATTCCACCCAGCCCTCGATGGTTGCGTGGAGGGGTGCCCATCCATCTCCCTGGATACCGAACTCACCGGACGGACTGATCATGAATGAGTAGGGGACTGCGGTCCGCTGCATTCCGGCTTCGAACCACCACCCTGCGGAGTCTGCTTCGGGCGAGTCCGGATCGAGGTACTTGGGGCCTCCGTCGTACTGCGGTGCGGGGCCTTCCCCCGTGATGGTGGACACGCGTCTTTGATCACGCGGCGAGCGTGAGCTTAGCGGCGTGGTGTCGTCGTTCGTATTCGTTGGGGCTGAGGTGGCCGTTGGCGGAGTGCCGGCGGCGGGTGTTGTAGCGGGTCAGCCAGGCGAAGACCGTCCTTCTGCAGGTGGCGGCGTCGCCGTAGTCGTGGGCACCTTGGAGGGTCTCGCGTTTGAGGGAGGCGTGGAAGCTTTCGCAGGCCGCGTTGTCCGCGCTGGTGCCGATGGCGCCCATCGACCGGGTGACCCCGTGCTGGGCGCAGAGGTCGGCGAAGGCCCGGGAGCCGTATTGCGCTCCGTGGTCGGAGTGGAACACCGCCCCGTCCAGGCCGCCGCGGGTGCGGGCGGCCATGCGGAGGGCGTCGGTGACCAGGCCGGTGCGCATGTGGTCGGCGATGGACCAGCCGACGACCTTGCGGCTGAAGCAGTCCAGGACGGTCGCGAGATAGAGGAACTTTCCGCCGGCGAGGGGGAGGTAGGTGATGTCGCCCATGTATTTCAGGCCGGGTTCGCCTGCGGTGAAGTCCCGCTGGAACAGGTCCGGGATCAGCGTGGCGGCCGGGTCCGGGACGGTGGTGCGGACGCGTCTGCGCAGGCGGATGCCGGTGATGGAGAACGCCCGCATCACCCGGGCGACGCGTTTCTCGTTGACCGGCAGGCCCTTCTCCTTGAGCTCGGCGGTCACCCGTGGTGAGCCGTAGGCGCCGCCGGACTCGCCGTGGACCTCGCGGATCCGCTCGGCCAGGGCCCGGTCCCGGTGCCGGCGGGCCGCTCTGGCCGGCCGGCCGGAGAGCCACTTGTAGTAGCTGGACCTGTTGAGCTCCAGGACCTCGCAGAGCCGCTTCACCTCGTAGGTGGCCCGGTGGTCGTCGACGAACTGGAAGCGGCTCCTCACCAGTTCGTCTCCCCGGCGAAATACTTGGCCGCCTTGCGGAGTATGTCCCGCTCGGTCGCCAGCTTCCGCTCACTCGCCTCGAGCTCGGCCACCCGGGCCTCCAGCTGCCTGATCCGCCCGTCCGGATCGGCGGACGGTGGCGTCTGCCCGCTCCGGGCCGGCGTCTGCCCGGCCGGCGTGGGGGCAGAGGTGACGCCGCGGCGTTCGCGGTCCCGCAGCACCCACTCGCGCAGGGTGGCCCGGTTGATGCCCAGGTCGGCAGCGATGCTCTTGTACGTCGCCCCGGGTGTGGACTCGTACAGGGCCACGGCACCGGCCTTGAACTCGTCCGAGTAGTCCTTCATCGCCATCGGCGGTGGTCTCGCTTTCTCCGGATCAAGCAGATCCAGTATCAGCGTGTCCACCACTCAGGGGGAGGCTCCGCTCATCGAAGACCACTACGGCAGCATCGCCCGTTGGAGGCTCCCGGAGGAGGACGCAGGTACCGGCACCGAGCCCGCAACGAGATTTGCCACGCAGAATTGCTAGTACTGCAATTACCAGGACAGGCCCTCGCCACTCGCCCTCGGTCGGCGAGATCGGCCGCTTGATGACCACACCGCCTCCCTCAGGAGCATTCCCTCCCGATGACCGATCGCACCGCCCGCGTCCGCGAACTACACCTCTACCGCCAGTACTTCGAACTCGTCGCCGTGGGCACCAAAACCATCGAGGTGCGAGTCAAGTACCCGCACTTCGCCGACCTCGCCGTCGGCGACACCATCCGCTTCCGCATCAAGGACACCGACGAGACCTGCGACGTCCAGGTCCTCCGCGTCACCGAGTACCCCGATTTCGAAGCCCTCCTCGACGGCGAGGGCCCGTCCAACGTCAACCCGACCGCCACCCGCGAGCAGCAGCTCGCCAACATCCGCACGATCTACGGGCCCGAAAAGGAAGCCCTCGGCGTGCTCGCTATCGAGGTCACCCGCTCGGAGCCGCCGCGGGCATGACGCCGAGCACGAGGCAGGTCGCTACGGCCTCGGAGGTGCGGGCAGGTCGAGGCTTCGGGCGATCGCAGAGACGACAGGAGCTGCGTGGTCGGGTAGATGGCGATCGGTCCAGGAAGCGGCCAGTCGGAGGAAGTCGGTCAGGTCGCGTTCTGCGACGGCAAGCAGGTCCCGCAGATGGCTGAGGGGTAGCTCGATCACCGGGCTGTCGTCCTGCTCAGCATCAACGGTCAATCGCGCCGCAGTGCCGACGCGTTCGGCGAGCGGGGAGGGATCGTGTCCGAAGGAGGCCCAGCCGTCGCCATCGATGACCTCAAGCCAATCGCGTCGCTCCTCCAGCCCGTTGCAGCAGCCCGGAAGCAGGGTGATGCCGGTTGCAGTGTCGGTGACCCGCAGGCCACCAGCGGCAAAGAGGTGGTCCATGGTGAGCAGTCCGTGGAGGAAGCTCCCCAGCGGATCAGCGGGCCGTGGCGGGCGGCCGTCAACTTCCGGGTCGATGTCGTTGCACTCGGCGATGCGCATCACTGCCGTACCGACTTGCGCTGGCTTGAGGGCCCCGCTGAGCGGCAGGAAGCTGTTCGTCCCGCAGTCGGCGACCGGCCAGAGGTCGAAGCCGTCGGAAGCGTAGATTTCCAGGACGGGCTGCAGAACAATCACCTGCAGAGTGTGCGGCATACCCTCACGGTCGTGCACTCGCATTCGGCCCGACTTCTGATCATCGGCTAATCACGTCGCCGACCGGCGGCAGTCCGCACACAGTCCGCAGGACACCCGATCGGGACCGTCGCACCCCATCGCTACCCATCACCAAAAGGCCAGGTCAGCGACCTACATCCACCATCACCGCAGGTCACCGGCCCGCCCCGTTACTAGGAGACCAAGAAGGCCTGACCGCGGGCATCGTCCGCCGACCGGCGGTCGGTGGACCACCGCGGGCCGGTGAGGACGGTGCGGAGGGCCCGGCCGGTTGTCCGGCCGGGCCCTTCGCGCTGCGCCGGGACCCCCTTCCGTCCGCTCGTGCCATGCTGGCGGGATGACACTCGAGGACCTGGTACGGC
>NZ_JUJA01000040.1:71081-102518 GCF_001906585.1 Streptomyces kebangsaanensis
GGCGGGCCCGCGACCGGATGGACCGTGAGTACGCCGAGCCGCTGGACGTGGCCGCGCTGGCGCGGACTGCGCTCATGTCGCCGGGACACTTCCAGCGCAGCTTCCGGGCCGCGTTCGGGGAGACCCCGTACGGGTATCTCATGACCCGGCGCATCGAGCGGGCGAAGGCGCTGCTCAGGCGCGGGGACATGAGCGTGACGGAGGTGTGCCTGGCGGTGGGGTGCACGTCGCTGGGGTCGTTCAGCTCGCGGTTCACCGAGCTCGTCGGTGAGACGCCGAGCGTCTATCGGGCGCGGACGCACGAGGACGGCGCGGTGATTCCGGCGTGCGTGGCCCGGGCCTTCACGCGCCCGAGGCGCACGGGGCCGCCGCCGGCGCCGTAGCGTGAGGGGATGGACCTCAAACTCCGCCAGTGCTTCATCGCCGTCGACGACCACGACAAGGCACTCACCTTCTACCGCGACGTGCTGGGCCTGGAAGTCCGCAACGACGTCGGGTTCGAGGGGATGCGGTGGGTGACCGTGGGGTCGCCGCTCCAACCGGACGTGGAGATCGTCCTCGAACCGCCCGCCGCCAACCCCGACGCCTCCCCCTCCGACAGGGAAGCCATGGCCCGACTGCTGGCCAAGGGCATGCTCCGCGGGGTCATCTTCAGCACCGCCGACTGCGACGCCCTCTTCGCCCGCGTCCAGGAGTACGGCGCCGATGTCGTCCAGGAGCCGATGGACCAGCCGTACGGGGTCCGCGACTGCGCGTTCCGCGATCCGGCCGGAAACCTGCTGCGGTTCATGGAGCGGGCCGAGGGTCGGCGCTGAGTCGTGTACACGCACAGGTGGGCGGTCACACCGTGACCGGGCGGGGGTGAGAGGGCCGGGGCGGGCAGGCGCGGGAGTCGTCCTGGCGCGGCGTCGCCGTCCCGCGCGCGTTCTGCCGGACGTACGGCTCTCGCGGCTCGTTCGAGTCCCGCGGCCACAGTGCGAGACCACCACCGGCGGCCACCGCGACTGCCCACATCCTGCGGCGCCGCTCCCTGCCCCGTACCGCTTCACCCGTCCCCGTCCGGGTGGTCAGGGCCTGCCCCGGCCGGTGCGGGGCTCCCGCCACATCGGCCACATCCGGGGGCCGTCCGGGAGGTCGAGGGTGCGGCCGGTGAGGGTGAAGCCCAGGCGTTCGTAGAGCGGGATGCTGCGCTCGCTGCTGGCCTCCAGGTAGGCGGGCAGGCCCTCGCGGTCGCAGTGGTCGAGGGCGTGCTGGACGAGGGCGCTGCCCAGGCCCTCGCCCTGGCGGGCCGGGGTGACGCCGATCATCCACAGGTACTCGTGGGCGCGGTCCGTCGGGTGGAAGTCGGCCATCAGGCGGGCGATCTCCTCCACGCGCGCGTTGGCCGGGTCGACCGCCTCGCGCAGGCGTGCGGCGTCGTCGGCGTCGTCCGGGCCGCCGGGTGCGGCCGCCGGGATCGACAGCCACAGCGCGCACGCCGTGCCGTCCTCCGTCACGTCGATCCGGCCCTCTTCGAGCACGGTGTCGGTGAAGGCGGCCATCAGCCGGTGGTGGGTCGTGCGGCGGTACTCCTCGCCGGGGAAGACCCAGCCGCTCACCGGGTCGTCCTGGAAGGCCTCGTCCAGCAGCCGTACGACTGACGCGCGGTCGCCCTGCCCCGCCGACCGGATGCCTACGCCCATCTTCCGCCCTCTCAGCTCAAGTGGCCCTGGAATTACGGGTGTTGAGCCTAAGGGAAAGGGACGGGCCCCGCACACCGTGGGGCGGTGCGGGACCCGCCGGACCGGAGTCCCGGCCTGCCGTACGGGGTCAGGAGCCGTACGGGCCCGATGGCTCCGGGGTCCTCCCCGGTGGGGCGGGCGTCAGCTGGTGCGCCTGGTCACGAACTCGGCCAGGGCCAGCAGTCCGCCCGCGTGCGCGGGGTCGGGGACGGCGCGGGCCAGTTCGTCCACGGCCCGGGCCATCCGGTCGGCCGCCTGGGCCTGGGCCCAGTCCCGGCCACCGGCCCGCTCCACCGCCAGCGCGGTGCGCTCCAGCTCCTCCTCCCCTTCCCGCCCTTCCCGGTGCGGCCGGGCATACAGCTCGGCGAGTTCGGCGGCGGCCGGGGTTCCGGAGGTCAGCGCGGCGACCACCGGCAGGGACTTCTTGCGGGCCGCGAGGTCGGCACCGGCCGGCTTGCCGGTGCGGGCCGGGTCGCCCCATATGCCGATCACGTCGTCGATCAGCTGGAAGGCGAGCCCCGCCTGCCGGCCGAACGCGTCCAGTGCCCCGGCCTCCTCCTCCCCCGCCCCCGCGTACAGCGCGCCGAGGGCGCAGGAGCAGCCGAGCAGTGCGCCCGTCTTGGCCTCGGCCATGACCAGCACCTCGGTGAGCGCGACCTCGCCGGGAGCGCGATGCTCCAGGGCCGTGTCCGCCCGCTGGCCCTCGCACAGCTCGACCACGCAGGCCGCGAGCCGGGCGGTGGCCGCCTGTGACGCCGGATGCCGGTCCTCGGCGAGCAGCCGCAGGGCCAGCGCCTGCAGGGCGTCCCCGGCGAGGATCGCGCCGGTGTCACCGAACACCGTCCACGCGGTGGGCCGGTGCCGACGGGTGGAGTCCCGGTCCATCACGTCGTCGTGCAGCAACGTGAAGTTGTGCACCAGTTCCACCGCCGCGGCGGCCCGCGCCGCCCCCGCCTCCGCCCCCGGCCCGCCGAGCGCGGCGGCCGCCGTGAGGACGAGTGCCGGGCGGATCGCCTTGCCCCCGTTCCCCGTGGCCGGCGTGCCGTCCGCGTGCTCCCAGCCGAGGTGGTAGCGCGCGATCCGGCGCATCGAGGCGGGCAGGGAGTCGACCGCCGCCCGCAGTTCGGGCTCGACCGATCTGCGGGAGCGCTCGAGGATCAGCGCCGCGTCGTGTCCGTCGGACGCGTCCGCCGGGCCGTCCGTGCGGCTGCCGGCGGCGCGGCGCGGGAGCGGCGGACCGGCGGAGGAGCCCTCCGGCCCTTCCTGCCCTTCCGGCCCCCCCTGCCGTTCCGTCCCCGCGGGCCGGGGCACGGCCGCCGGACGCCGTGCCGTTCGCTCTGTCGTCCGGTGTGTCGTCTCCGTCATGGACTCTGCCATCCGATCAACGTCCGATCCCCCTCGGAAGAGACCGCGGACGGTGGGGCTTCCGCAGCCGGAACCTGGCGCGTACCCCCGGGGTGTACCCGGCCCGGGGGGCCGGGACACCGGGAGGCGGCGCGAGTCGTCAGCGCCAACGGCCGACCTCGATGTCCTCCAGGACGCCCAGCGCGTCCGGCACCAGCACCGCCGCCGAGTAGTAGGTCGTCACCAGGTACTTGATGACCGCCTGCTCGTTGATGCCCATGAACCGCACGGACAGGCTCGGCTCGATCTCGTCGGGGATGCCCTTGGCGCGCAGCCCGATGACGCCCTGGTCGTCCTCGCCGGTGCGCATCGCGATGATCGAGCTGGTCCTGGCCTCGGTGACCGGGATCTTGCTGCACGGGAAGATCGGCACCCCGCGCCAGGTGGGGATGCGGTTGCCGCCCATGTCGATGGTCTCCGGGACCAGCCCCCGCTTGTTCAGCTCGCGGCCGAACGCGGCGATCGCGCGCGGATGGGCGAGGAAGAGTTTGGTGCCGCGGCGCCGGCTGAGCAGTTCGTCCATGTCGTCGGGGCTCGGCACGCCGTCGTGCGGCTGGATCCGCTGGTCGTACTCGCAGTTGTGGAGCAGGCCGAAGTCGCGGTTGTTGATCAGCTCGTGCTCCTGGCGTTCCTTCAACGCCTCGACGGTCAGCCTCAGTTGCTGCTCCGTCTGGTTCATCGGCTGGTTGTAGAGGTCGGCCACGCGTGTGTGCATGCGCAGGACGGTCTGGGCGATGCTCAGTTCGTACTCTCGGGGGCGGGCCTCGTAGTCGACGAAGGTGTGCGGGATGTCCGGCTCACCGCTGTGCCCGGCGGCGAGGTCGACCTCCTTCTCCCCGTATTTGTTGGAGCGCTGCTCGGGGATCGAGCGCCGCCCCTGGAGGTGGGCGCGCAGCGACTCGGCGCGGTCCGCGACCTGTTCGAGGTCGTGGCGGGACAGCACGAGGACGGTGCACGCGGTGTCCGCGCGGGCCGTGTACTCCCAGATGGCGTCCGGGTCGAGGAGCGCCTGGTCGCCGAAGTACGCGCCGTTGGCGAGGACGCCGAGGACCTGGTCGTCGCCGTAGGGGCCGGTGCCGATCTTCTGGACCCTGCCGTGCGCCAGCAGGTACACCTCCTCGGCCTGGTTGCCGAACGAGGCGATCACCTGGCCGGCCCCGATCTCCCGCTGCCGGCAGCGCTGGGCGAGCTCCGAGAGCACGTCCTCGTCCTCGTACCCGCGCAGGGCCGGCAGCTCGCCGAGCTCCGCGGGGATCACCTCGACGCGGTCGCCGGTCTTCACGAAGGTGATGCGGCCGTCACCGACGGCGTAGGTGAGCCGCCGGTTCACCCGGTACGTGCCGCCCTGCACGTCGACCCAGGGCAGCATGCGCAGCAGCCAGCGCGAGCTGATCTCCTGCATCTGGGGAACGGACTTGGTGGTGGTGGCCAGGTTCCGCGCGGCCGCGGTGCCGAGGCTCTGCTGCGGCCGGTCCTGCTCCGTGCGGACCTCTTCGCCTACCGACATAGAGAATTGCCCTCCCGCTCACGCCCGGCACGTTCGGCGCCGCGCATCGATTTGCGGGCACCAGCCTTCCATCACGTAACGTGGCCGTGCCATTACCCGAAAGAGCGGGAATGGATCACCGGCGTCCAGGGCAGGGACGGGCCCCTTCCCGGCACCCCCTCCCGGCGGCGGGCGGATCCGCCGCCCCGGACAATGGCCGGGTGACCAGCTCCGCCGCCCCCGATCCCACCGCCTCCGATCCCGCCGCGCTCTCCCCGAGGCTTCCCTCGCCCCTGCAGGAGGTCGCCGACGGCCGCTTCGCCCGGCACGGTCTGCGGCTGCTCCTCAAGCGCGACGACCTGATCCACCCGGAGCTGACCGGCAACAAGTGGCGCAAGCTCGCCCCGAACCTGAAGGCCGCGGCCGGCCGGACGGTCGTGACCTTCGGCGGCGCCTGGTCCAACCACCTGCGCGCGACCGCCGCCGCGGGCCGCCTGCTCGGCCTGCGCACGGTCGGCGTGGTCCGGGGGCAGGAGCTCGCCGACCGCCCCCTCAACCCCTCCCTGGCCCGGTGCGCGGCCGACGGGATGCGGCTGCACTTCGTCGACCGGACGACGTACCGCCGCAAGTCCGAGCCGGAGACGCTCGCCGCCGTACTGCGCGGCATCGGGGCCGAGGAGCCGTACGTCGTCCCCGAGGGCGGCAGCAACACCCTCGCCGTGCGCGGCTGCCGGACCCTCGGCCAGGAGCTCGGCGGCCACGCCGACGTCGTCGCCCTGGCCTGCGGCACCGGAGGCACCCTGGCCGGACTGGCCGCGGGCCTCCCGCCCGGCCCGCGCGTCCTGGGCATACCGGTCCTCAAGGGCGGCTTCCTGACCGCGGACGTGGAGGCCCTGCAGGAAAGCGCCTTCGGCGCCCGCCGCGGCACCTGGTCGCTCGACGAGCGCTTCCACTTCGGCGGCTACGCCCGCGTCACACCCGAACTCGACGCCTTCGCCGAGGACTTCACCGGACGGCACGGCGTCCCCGTCGAGCGCCTCTACGTCGCCAAGCTGCTGTACGCCCTGGTCGCTCTGGCCGACGAGGGCGCCTTCGCGCGCGGGACGACGATCGCCGCGGTCGTCACGGGCAGCCCCTTCCCGGCACGACCCTGAACCGCGCGCCCGGCCGCGTTCCCGCCCCCTCGCTCACGCCGCCCCCGCTCACGCCGCCTCCCGGTAGGCGGCCGCCTCCTCCAGGTCCAGCCTGCGCAGCAGGGTGCGCAGCATCTCGTCGTCGATGTAGCGCCCGTCCCGCAGCCGCACGAAGACCTCGCGCTCGGTGCCGATCATCTCCCGGGACAGCCGGCGGTAGGTGTCGTCCACCGACTCGCCGGTGACCGGGTTGGCCTGGCCGAGGCGCTCCCACACGGAGTCGCGGCGGCGCTCCAGGACCGTGCGGAGCCGGTCGGCGAGCGGCTGGGGCAGGGCGTTGCGCTCGTCCTGGAGGAGTTCCTCCAGGCGCTGCTCGGCGGCCCGGGAGGCCTGCGCCTGGGCGTTCGCCTCGGCCAGGGTCTCCGCCTGCGCGCTCCGGCCGGGGAACCTCAGCAGGCGGATCAGCGGCGGCAGCGTCAGTCCCTGCACCACCAGCGTTCCGATGACCGTCGTGAAGGTCAGGAAGAGCAGCAGGCTGTGCCGGGGGAACGGCTCGCCGTCGTGCAGCGTGGCCGGGATCGAGAAGGCGATGGCCAGGGACACCACGCCCCGCATCCCGGCCCAGGCGGTGACCATCGCTCCCCTCCAGGTGGGGTTCTCCTCCCGCGCGCGGACGCGCCGGGACAGCAGGCGGGGCAGGAACGCCGCCGGGTACACCCACACGAACCGGGTGGCGACGACCACCAGGAAGACGGCGACCGCGTACCAGGCGGCCTCGGCGCCCGTGTGCCTCCCGAGGCCCCTCAGGACGATCGGCAGTTGCAGTCCGATGAGGGCGAACACCGAGGACTCCAGGACGAAGGCGACCATCTTCCACACCGCCTCCTCCTGGAGCCGGGTGGCGAAGTCGACCTCCCACGCGCGGTGGCCGAGGTAGAGGGCGACCGTGACCACGGCGAGGACCCCGGAGGCGTGCAGCTGCTCGGCGACGCCGTAGGCGACGAACGGGATGAGCAGGGAGAGCGTGTTCTGCAGCAGCGGTTCCCTCAGGTGGGTGCGCAGCCAGTGCAGCGGCGCCATCAGCACCAGTCCGACGCCGACGCCGCCGACCGCCGCGACCAGGAACTCCTCGACGCCCCCGGCCCAGGTCGCGCCCTCGCCGACCGCGGCGGCCACCGCCACCTTGTAGGCGGTGATCGCGGTGGCGTCGTTGAGCAGGGACTCCCCCTGCAGGATCGTGGTGATCCGCGAGGGCAGCCCGACCCGGCGGGCCACCGCCGTCGCCGCGACCGCGTCCGGCGGCGCCACGACCGCGCCCAGCACCAGCGCGGCCGTCAGCGGCAGCCCCGGCACGATCAGGTACGCGGCCCAGCCGACCACGAAGGTCGCGAACAGCACGTACCCGACCGAGAGCAGCGCCACGGGCCGCAGCTGCGCGCGCAGGTCGAGGTAGGAGCTGTCGATGGCCGACGTGTGCAGCAGCGGGGGCAGCAGCAGCGGCAGGACCACTCCGGGATCGAGGGTGTAGGCGGGCACTCCGGGGACGTAGGAGACCGCCAGTCCGGCCGCGACCAGCAGCAGGGGTGCCGGTACGGGGGTGCGCCGGGCGGCCCCGGCCACCGCGGTGCTGCCCGCGACCAGCAACAGCAGCGGCATCACGTCCATCGTCCTCACCCGCCCGTCGTTCTCGCCCCCCGCTTTTCCGCGCGGTCACCCGCGCGCCCGTCGTAACCTGGCAATCATGAAACAGTGCACGCACGCCGGCACGCTGCCGCGTCCGGAGCCCGCGCCCGCGAGCGAGACCTGTCCGGAGTGCCTGGCGGACGGCACGGACCCGGTGCAGCTGCGGCTGTGCCTGACCTGTGGGCACGTCGCGTGCTGCGACTCCTCGCCGGGACAGCACGCGACCATGCACCACAAGGAGACCGGGCATCCGGTGATGCGGACCTTCGAGCCCGGCGAGGACTGGCGTTGGTGCTTCGTGGACCACGTGCTCGTATGACCGTGCCCGTGCGACCCTGCTCGTGCGACCGGAGGCCGGACGGTCCGACGGTTCGACCGTCCGGCGTCCGGGTACGACAATCCGGCCCGCGCTGTTCCCATTTGGGCCCGCAGACCCCCTAGCCACGGAGCGTATCCGTAGCTTTACTATGAGTGACAGCAAGGGGTTGGGGTCCCGGGACAGGAACGCCGAGAGCGCGGTAGCGTCACCGCTGAACCATGTATCGCGTTACCCCGGGGGGCGACCCCCGGCCCTGAGAGAGCTTGTACCACCTTGGAGGTGAGGGTGTCCCAGATCGCAGGCGAGCCCGTGGCGAACCAGGACTTCGTGGAGGTCCGGCTGCCGGCTGCGGGTGCCTACCTGTCGGTGCTGCGGACGGCCACGGCCGGTCTCGCGGCCCGCTTGGACTTCACCCTCGACGAGATCGAGGACCTGCGCATCGCGGTGGACGAGGCCTGCGCGATCCTGCTCCAGCAGGCCGTGCCCGGCTCGGTGCTCAGTTGTGTCTTCCGGCTGGTCGACGACTCGCTCGAGGTGACCGTCTCGGCCCCGACCACGGACGGTCACGCGCCCTCGCGGGACACGTTCGCCTGGACCGTCCTGTCCGCGCTCGCGGGCAAGGTCTCCTCCGCCGTGGACGAGGACAGGACCGTGTCGATCAGCCTCTACAAACAGCGCGGCGCGGGACCCGGGCCGGCGTGAGGAACGGGGACGGGCCGGTGCGGGACGAAGAGCGCGGCACACGGGAGCTGCCGGCCGAGGGCGGGATCCCCGCCCGCGCGGACGGGGCCACGAACCCGGGCGGGACCACCCCGGGCGGCCCCGCCGTGCCCCGGCGCGCGGCGGGCGGCGTCGACGGCATCCCGGAGCAGGCCAGGCCGCACCCGGAGGACGAGCCGTCGGCGGCCGGCCTCCCGGGCGACGGGCGGGCGCACGGCGACGCCGTGCGGGGCACGCCCGCGCCGGCGCGGAGCGGTGCCGGCCATGGCGGTCCTCCCCCTCACGGGGATTCCCCCCGTTCACGCGAAGGCGTGAACACGGGGAAGGAGGCGGGGGCTCGGGGAAGGGCAACGGGCGGGACGATGAGCGAGCACGAGCGAAACTCCGAGGACGACGGGCGGGGCGTGCACGGCGCGCAGCACGGTCCTCAGGACCGCAGTGGCGCACGCGCGATGTTCGTCGAGTTGCGCACGCTGAAGGAGGGCAGCCCGCAGTACGCGGAGTTGCGCAACCAGCTGGTCCGCATGCACCTGCCGCTCGTCGAGCACCTCGCGCGCCGCTTCCGCAACCGCGGTGAGCCGCTGGACGACCTGACCCAGGTCGCCACCATCGGTCTGATCAAGTCGGTCGACCGGTTCGACCCGGACCGCGGCGTGGAGTTCTCGACGTACGCGACCCCGACGGTCGTCGGCGAGATCAAGCGGCACTTCCGGGACAAGGGCTGGGCGGTGCGCGTGCCGCGCCGTCTGCAGGAGCTGCGCCTGTCGCTCACCACGGCGACGGCCGAGCTGTCCCAGCTGCACGGCCGCTCCCCCACCGTGCACGAGCTGGCCGAGAGGCTGGCCATCTCCGAGGAGGAGGTCCTGGAGGGCCTGGAGTCGGCCAACGCCTACTCCACGCTGTCCCTGGACGTGCCCGACACCGACGACGAGTCCCCGGCGGTCGCCGACACCCTCGGCGCGGAGGACGAGGCGCTGGAGGGCGTGGAGTACCGCGAGTCGCTCAAGCCGCTGCTGGAGGACCTTCCGCCGCGCGAGAAGCGGATCCTGCTGCTGCGCTTCTTCGGCAACATGACCCAGTCGCAGATCGCGCAGGAGGTCGGCATCTCGCAGATGCACGTCTCCCGGCTGCTGGCCCGCACGCTGGCCCAGCTGCGGGAGAAGCTGCTGGTGGAGGAGTAAGAAGCAGGAGAAGGGCCGTAGCGAAAGGGGCGTACCGCTCCCGCCGTACGACCGCTGCCGAACAGGCCCTACCGCTGCTGGGTTTCCCGGGTGCGGCCCGGGCCCTTGATGCCGAGGGCCCGGGTCGTCGCCGGGTGCACGAGCAGCACCAGCGAGGTCACGGCCACGACGGCGAGCGCGATGCCGGCCGGGATGGCCGCGCTGTCGGCCTGGAGGAGGTTGTAGGCCACGGGCAGCGCCAGGATCTGCGTGATGACCGCCGGCCCCCGGCTCCAGCTGCGGCGCAGCAGCAGCCCCCGGGCGGCGAGCAGCGGCAGCAGCGCGAGCACGAGCACCGTGATGCCGCCGGTGATGCCGGTCTGCCGGTCGACTCCGTCGCCGGTGATGCCGAAGACGAGCATCCAGACCCCGCCCACGAGCAGAGCGAGCCCTTCCAGCGCGGACAGCGCCGCCGCGTACGTCAGCCGCCGCGGGCGCGGGCCGGCGGCACCCGTGGCGTCCGTGGTCTCCTGGGCGGGGTTCTGCTCACTGCTCACCTCAGCAGGGTAGCTCTCGCGGCGCGGATCACCGTGTGCAGGCTCACGTCCGGATCCTTACCCGGTTCCTACCGCGGTGTGGGCCGGGTACCGCCCGGTAGGTACGCTGCACCCCATGCGTGCACTCCTCGTGGTCAATCCGGCGGCAACCACCACAAGCGCACGTACGCGCGATGTGCTGATCCACGCGCTCGCCAGTGAGATGAAGCTGGACGCGGTGACCACCGAGTACCGCGGCCACGCCCGCGACCTGGGCCGGCAGGCCGCGGACAGCGACGACATCGACCTGGTCGTGGCCCTCGGCGGGGACGGCACGGTCAACGAGGTCGTCAACGGGCTGCTGCACCGCGGCCCGGACCCCGAGCGGCTGCCCCGCCTGGCGGTGGTCCCCGGCGGCTCCACCAACGTCTTCGCGCGCGCCCTGGGCCTGCCCAACGACGCCGTGGAGGCCACCGGCGCGATCCTGGACGCCCTGCGCACCGGCAGCGAGCGCACGGTCGGCCTGGGCCTCACCTCGGGGACGCCGGGCACCGACGACGCGGCCGTCCCGGAGCGCTGGTTCACCTTCAACGCCGGGCTCGGCTTCGACGCGGGCGTGGTCGGGCGGGTGGAACAGCAGCGCGAGCGCGGCAAGAGGTCCACGCACGCCCTGTACGTACGGCAGGTGGTCCGCCAGTTCCTCGGCGAGCCGAGCCGGCGGCACGGGACGATCACCCTGGACCGGCCCGGAAAGGATCCGCTCGCCGAGCTGGTGGTGGCCATAGTGTCGAACACCTCGCCGTGGACCTATCTGGGCAATCGCCCGATGTACACGTCGCCTAAGGCCTCGTTCGATACCGGGCTCGACGTGCTCGGCCTCAGCCGTCTGTCCACCGCCGCGGTTGCCCGGTATGGGACCCAGTTGCTCACTTCGTCCCCCGAGCGTGGCCCTCACGGCAGGCATGCGGTCTCACTGCACGACTTGAGCAGCTTCACCTTGCATTCGAAGGTGCCGCTCCCCCTTCAGATGGACGGTGACCACCTCGGGCTGCGTAAGAGCGTGACGTTCACAGGCGTACGCCGTGCACTGCGTGTGATTGTGTGAGTGGAAGGGGCCAAAGTCCTTTCACTCGAACGTTTAGGCCAGGATCCACCCCATGGAAGTACGGCTGTGACCTAGTCGACACCGAGGAATCAAAAAAAACTTTCCGGAAGGGGTTGTATCCGCCGCCGAGGTTTGCGAGTCTCTACGTGGCGATCGGGACGGCCCACCACACGGGCCCCAGAGATCACCAAGAACCCCTCTTCAAACCACAGGACCACACCAGGGAACCTGGCAGTCGGCCCTTCACTTGTCGAGGGATTCGTGAAAGCGTTCACATTCACAAGCAACCCGCACGAGTACCGAGAGAGGTAGCAGCCATGGACTGGCGTCACAACGCCGTTTGCCGCGAGGAAGACCCCGAGCTGTTCTTCCCCATCGGCAACACCGGTCCTGCGCTGCTGCAGATCGAGGAAGCCAAGGCCGTCTGCCGTCGCTGCCCGGTTATGGAGCAGTGCCTGCAGTGGGCGCTCGAGTCCGGTCAGGACTCCGGCGTCTGGGGTGGTCTCAGCGAGGACGAGCGTCGCGCGATGAAGCGCCGCGCCGCCCGCAACCGGGCCCGTCAGGCCTCCGCCTGACCACGGCCACCCCGCTGACAGCCTGAGCTTGGCGGCGCGTGTGCCTTACGGCATTACTTCGTAGACAGCGAGTACGCATCCCCCGCCCCCGAGCCGCAGCGCGCAGTACCCCCGATGCGCAAACGAGCCGCAACGAGCGACTAGCCCCGGACCGTTCCCGGTCCGGGGCTCTTTGCTGTGCGCGCTGCCGGTGCGCCGGGGCGGCTACTTGTGCGCCCGCACCGGAATGTCGAGGATCACGCGCGTGCCGCGCTCCGGCGCCGGCACCATGTCGAAGGTGCCGCCCAACTCGCCCTCGACCAGGGTGCGTACGATCTGCAGGCCGAGGTTGCCGGAGCTGTGCGCGTCGAAGTCCTCGGGCAGGCCCACGCCGTCGTCCTGGACGGTGACGAGCAGACGGGCCTCGCGCGAGGTGCCGCCGCGGACCGCGGAGACCTCCACGGTGCCCGTGTCGCCCTCGTGGAAGCCGTGTTCCAGGGCGTTCTGCAGCACCTCGGTCAGCACCATCGACAACGGGGTCGCCACCTCGGCGTCCAGGATGCCGAAGAGCCCGGTGCGCCGGCCGGTCACCTTGCCCGGGGAGATCTCGGCGACCATCGCCAGCACCCGGTCGGCGATCTCGTCGAACTCCACCCGCTCGTCCAGGTTCTGAGACAGCGTCTCATGGACGATCGCGATCGACCCGACCCGGCGGACCGCCTCCTCCAGGGCCTCCCGGCCGCGCTCGGACTCGATGCGCCGGGCCTGCAGCCGGAGCAGGGCCGCCACCGTCTGCAGGTTGTTCTTGACCCGGTGGTGGATCTCCCGGATCGTCGCGTCCTTGGTAATCAACTCCCGTTCGCGGCGGCGCAGTTCGGTGATGTCCCGCAGCAGCACCAGCGAACCGATGCGCGTGCCCTTGGGTTTGAGCGGGATCGCCCGGAACTGGATCACCGCGCTGTTGCCCTCGATCTCGAACTCCCGGGGCGCCCAGCCGCTGGCCTGCTTCGCCAGTGCCTCGTCCACCGGGGCCAGGGAGGGGGCGAGTTCGGCGGTGGTCTCGCCCAGGTGGTGGCCGACGAGGTCGGCGGCGAGGCCGAGACGGTGGTAGGCCGACAGCGCGTTGGGCGAGGCGTACTGGACGACGCCGTCCGCGTCCAGCCGGATCAGTCCGTCGCCGACCCGCGGCGCGACGTCCATGTCGACCTGCTGGTCCGGGAAC
Organism: Streptomyces kebangsaanensis; assembly: GCF_001906585.1. Lineage (GTDB taxonomy): Bacteria > Actinomycetota > Actinomycetes > Streptomycetales > Streptomycetaceae > Streptomyces > Streptomyces kebangsaanensis. The sequence goes on from NZ_JUJA01000040.1 coordinate 84,125, forward strand.
GGGAACGCACCGGCCGCGATCATCTGCGCCAGGTCCGAGGCGCTCTGCAGGTACGTCAGCTCGAGACGGCTCGGAGTGCGCACGGTCAGCAGGTTGGTGTTGCGCGCGATGACGCCGAGGACGCGGCTCTCCCGCCGTACGGGGATGGACTCGACGCGGACCGGGACCTCCTCGCGCCACTCCGGGTCGCCCTCGCGCACGATCCGCCCCTCGTCGAGCGCGGCGTCCAGCATCGGGCGGCGGCCGCGCGGGACGAGGTGGCCGACCATGTCGTCCTGGTAGGAGGTCGGGCCGGTGTTCGGCCGCATCTGGGCGACGGAGACGTAGCGGGTGCCGTCGCGGGTGGGGATCCACAGGACCAGGTCGGCGAAGGAGAGGTCGGAGAGCAGCTGCCACTCCGAGACCAGCAGGTGCAGCCACTCGAGATCGGAGTCGTCGAGGGCGGTGTGCTGGCGTACGAGTTCGTTCATGGAGGGCACGTGTGCGAGCGTACCCGGGCGTTTGTACGGTTCTGAAATGGTACGGGCGCGTACGGCGGGGCGGCGAACGGTGGCGCCCGCCCCCGAAAAGGACCCGGAGGTCCCAGGACCCGGAGACACCCGCGGGCCGCGGCGCCTGGGAGGGACCCTCAACCCTCCCGGCACCGCAGCCCGGAGCAGTATCGGCCGTGGGGTGTGCGGTCCCAGTCGGCCGAAGGATGAGGAGCCGGGGCAGTCAGGGCAGAGAGCTCCGGATCCTCGGTCCGCCTTCCTGTGCGGGGAAGGCGGAGGCGCGTGCGTCGGACGCTTCGAGCATTCTGGACTAGACCACTCGGCCTGTCCATGTGCCGGACGGCGGTTGTTGTGGTTTCTTCATCGATCGATCGGTCGGCCGGGTCGGGTCCGGGCGACTGGCCGGAACTTCCCGGCGTGCACCACGCAGCCTAGCCCGCCCGGCCCGGCAACGGGACCAGTTGGCCGGGGCATTTTCCACGGGCACCCCGAGCACCTCGGATTTCCCGCGGCTCGCGCCGTCGCACGCCGGTGGCGCACCTTACCCTCATGGACACGGACGTGCGCGTCTCTGTTAGATTGGACTTGGACCGGATTGGTCTAAACCACCTGATTGTCGACCCTCGTCAGGGTCCCGTCCCCTCTTCTCAGATCGGCAGGCCCAGCGTGGAAGTTGTCATCGTTCCGGATGCCAGAGCAGGCGGCGAGCTCGTCGCGGAGGCCATGGCGCAGCTGCTCAGGCGCAAGCCCGACGCCGTGCTCGGCATGGCCACGGGTTCGACGCCGCTGCCCGTGTACGAGGCGCTGGCGGACAAGGTGCGCTCCGGCGCCGTGGACGCCTCCCGGGCGCGGATCGCCCAGCTCGACGAGTACGTGGGGCTGCCCGCCGGGCACCCGGAGTCGTACCGCGAGGTCCTGCGGCGCCAGGTGGTGGAGCCCCTCGGTCTCGGGATGGACTCCTTCCTGGGGCCCGACGGCGCCGCGGAGGACGTGCAGGCGGAGGCCGACGCCTACGAGAAGGCGCTCGCCGAGGCCGGCGGCGTGGACCTCCAGCTGGTCGGCATCGGCACGGACGGGCACATCGCGTTCAACGAGCCGTGCTCCTCGCTGTCCTCGCGCACCCGGATCAAGGTCCTGACCGAGCAGACCCGCGTCGACAACGCGCGCTTCTTCGACGGTGACATCGCGCAGGTGCCGCACCAGGTCCTCACGCAGGGTGTCGGCACGATCCTCGACGCGCGGCACGTGGTGCTGATGGCCACGGGCGAGAGCAAGGCGGAGGCGCTCGCGGCGACCGTCGAGGGACCGGTCGCCGCCATCTGCCCGGCCTCGGCCCTGCAGCTCCACCGGCACGCCACGATCGTCGCCGACGAGGCCGCCGCCTCCAAGCTGAAGCTCGCGGACTACTTCCGCTACGCCTACGCCAACAAGCCGTCCTGGCAGAGCATCTAGCCCCCGCACACGCACGCGAAGGTGTCGGCCGCCCCGGACGGGGCGGCCGACACCTTCGGCGTTGGGGCGCCCGGCGTCCTGGTCGTCCGGGCTACGCCCCCGCGATGACCTCCGCCGCCGCCCGGCCGCAGACGCGGGCCGCGCCGTGGGTGGCGATGTGGAGGGAGGCCCGGGGGGAGGCCTGCGGGACACCCATCTCCACGACGATCGTGTCGGGGCGGGCGGCGAGGAGGGTGTCGAGGGCGGAGGCCATCCACGGGTGGCGGTGCTCGTCGCGGACGACCGCGACCACGCGCCGCTCCCCGGCCGCCTCCAGGGCCGCGCGGCCCGCGCCCTCGCCGGCGAAGCCGCCCGTCTCCGTGCCCGGCAGGAGACGGGCGAGCTCGGCGGCCACGCCCCAGGGGGTCTCGTCGCCGACCGCGATGTTGGCGACCGGGGTGAGGGCGGCGACGTAGGGCGGCTCGGTGAGCGGGGTGAAACTCTCTCCGCCGGTGATCCGCAGCGCGCGCCGGGCCGCCCGCAGGCCGACCTCCTCGTCGGCGGTGACGGGAGCCCCCGGGGCCGCGGACGCCGTCGAGCGGGCGAGCGCCCGCACGCGTGCGGCCGCGTCCGCCAGCCGTTCCTCGGGCAGTTCACCGGCGCGGACGGCGGTGACGAGGGCGTCCCGGAGCCGCCGTACCGTCTCGTCGTCCGCCAGGCCGCCGCCCACGCAGATCGCGTCGGCGCCGGCCGCGACGGCGAGGACGCTGCCCCGCTCGATGCCGTAGGTGCCGGCGATGGCCCGCATCTCCATGCCGTCGGTGACGATCAGGCCTTCGTAGCCCAGTTCGCCGCGCAGGAGATCGGTCAGGATCCGGCGGGACAGGGTCGCCGGGCGGTCCGGGTCCAGCGCGGGGACCAGGATGTGCGCGCTCATCACGGCGCTGGTGCCCGCGTCGATCGCCGCGCGGAACGGCACGAGGTCGCGTTCCCGGAGCACCGCGGGGTCCACGTCGATGCGCGGCAGCGCGAGGTGGGAGTCGACCGCGGTGTCCCCGTGCCCGGGGAAGTGCTTGGTGCAGGCGGCGACGCCCGCGGACTGCAGGCCGGTGACGTAGGCGGCGGTGTGCCGGGCGACCAGCCCGGGGTCGGCGCCGAAGGAGCGGACCCCGATGACCGGGTTGCCGGGGTTGGAGTTGACGTCGGCGGACGGCGCCCAGTTGAGGTTGACGCCGCACTCCGCGAGCCGCCGTCCGAGCTCCAGGGCCACGCTCCGGGTCAGCTCCACGTCGTCCACCGCGCCGAGCGCGTGGTTGCCGGGGAAGCTGGAGCCGGTGCGCACCTCCAGGCGGGTGACGTCGCCGCCCTCCTCGTCGACGGCGACCAGGACGTCGTCCCGTTCCTGGCGCAACCGCGCGGTCAGTGCGGCCAGTTGCCCGGGCGAGGCGATGTTGCGGCCGAACAGGCCGACCGAGGCCAGGCCCTCGCCGAGGCGGCGCAGCAGCCAGTCGGGGGCCGTGGTGCCGGTGAAGCCGGGCTGGAGGACGGTCAGCGCGTCGCGGGTGAGCGTGTCGGTTCCGCTGGCGATTGTCGTCATCGGGTGGCGTTATCCCTTCACGGCGCCGGCGGTCAGACCCGCGGCCATCTTGCGCTGGACGAGCAGGAACAGGACGACGATCGGTACGGCCATCATCGTGGCGCCGGCCATCATCGGGGCGTATTCGGTGCCGTGCTTGGTGGTGAAGTTGGCGAGCCAGACGGTCGCGGTCTGACGCTCCTGGCTGAGCAGCATCAGGGCGTACAGGTACTCGTTCCAGGCCTGGATGAAACCGTAGACCGAGGTGGCGACCAGGCCGGGGGCCAGCAGGGGGAAGACGACCCGGACGAACGCCCCGGTGCGGGAGCAGCCGTCGACCATGGCGGCCTCCTCCAGCTCCCGGGGGATGTTGACGATGAAACCGCGCAGCATCCACACGGTGAAGGGGAGGATGAAGGTCAGGTAGGTGATGATCAGACCGGTGAGCTTGTCGTACTGCTTCAGGTCGTTCAGCAGCAGGAAGACCGGGATGATCATGGCCACCAGCGGCACCATCTGGACCGCCAGGATGCCCACGATCACGACCTTGCGGCCGCGGAAGGCGAAGCGGGAGATGGCGAGCGCGGCCAGCATGCCGACGACCATGCCGATCGCCACCACCGACAGCGACACGACCAGGCTGCGGCCGGCTGAACCCCAGAAGTCGGCGATGTCCAGCGCCCGGCGGAAGTTCGACAGGGTGAGCCCCGTGGGCAGCAGGCTCGGATCGGGGTCGATGGCGTCCTTGGCCGGCTTGAACGCCGTGTTGAGCATCCAGTAGAGAGGGAAGCCGGCGGTGACGAAGACGAGCAGGCCGAGCGTGTTCCAGCCGAGCCTCGCCCTCCGGCGGCGGGGAGCTGCGAGGGTACTCGTCCCGCTCATTCGACTTCTCCGATCTTCAGCATCTGGCGCATGTAGACGGCGACCACGCCGAGCAGCAGCCCCACGGTGACCAGGGCGATCGCCGAGCCCTGCGCGTAGTCGTTGACCACGAAGGCGCGGTCGTAGGAGTAGGTGTTGAGGACCTGGAACTCCGCCTCGGGGTGGCCGCCCCGCATCACGAACACCTGCGGGAAGACGCCCATGTCCCAGATCACCGACAGGGTTGTGAGCATCACGATGATCGGCTTGAGGACCGGCAGGGTGACATGGCGGAAGACGCCCCAGGCGCCCGCGCCGTCCAGCCGCGCGGCCTCCTCCAGCTCCTTGGGCACCTGGGTCAGGCCCGCGCCGAGCGTGATGGCCACGAAGGGCACGGCGCCCCACACCACAAGGAGCATGATCACGGCCAGTCCCTCGGGCCCGCTCGCGAACCAGTTGTGGCCGACCATCTCGACCCCGGGCAACCGGCTGAGCAGCGCGTTGAAGACGCCGTAGTCGGAGTCGAAGAGCCACTTGAAGACGGTGGTGGCCACGATGACGGGCATGCCCCAGCTGGCCACCAGCACGATGTTGATCAGGACCTTGAGCCAGGCCGAGACCCGCTGCAGCAGCAGTGCGATCGCCATGCCGACGACCATGGTGAAGGCCACGCAGCCGACGGCGAAGACGATCGTGCGCAGAACGACCGCCCAGAACTCGCCGTCGCCCAGCACACCGGCGAAGTTGGCGAACCCGACCCACTCGGCCGGCTGGAAGCCCCACAGCTGCGACTGACCGAACTTCTGGAAGGACAGGGTGACCAGGCGCGCCAGCGGATACGCCATGACCAGGGTCAGCACCAGCAGGCAGGGCGCGAGCAGCAGCCAGGGGGTCGCGGCCCTGCCGGAGGTGCGCTGTCCGCGCGGCCGGCCGGGGACGGCTGGTGGCGGTGCCGGCCGCGGTGGCGGCACCTTGGCAGGGGTGGTCGTGTCTGCGGCACTCATCGCGCGCTCCTCAGCGGTCCCTCAGGTCGTACGAAGGCGAAGCCCTGCACGACCGTGCGCGGACGGGCCGGCGCACGGTCGTACGAGAAGCAGGGCCCCGCGGCGGTGGCAGGGCCCTGCGCTCCGGTCACTTGGTGTTGATCACCTTGTCGATCGCGGCGTCCGCCTCCTTGGCCGCCGCCTCGACCGACTTCTTGCCGGTGCCGATGTTCTGCAGCATGGTCTGCAGCACCTGGGCCTTCTCGACCTGGCCCCAGCCGGGGGCCATCGGGACGAACCAGTTGGACTCGGCCGCGGTGGCCGGGACGGCCGTCGCGGGGTCGTTCTTCAGCGTCGCGAGATCGGTCTTGTTGTTGGGCAGGTTGCCCTTGCCCATCAGCCCCTTCTGGCCCGAGGGGCCGGTGAAGGCGTCGATCCACTCGGCGGCGAGCGCCTGTGCCTCGGACTTCACCGGGATGGCGAGGTCGGAGCCGCCGAGGAAGACCGGCATGTTCTTGCCGGACGGTCCGGGCATCACGAAGTTCTCGTTGTTGTCCTTGAGCTTGCCGGTCTTGTCGTTCTCCGGGGCGGCCGAGGCCGCGCCCTCCCAGGCGGCGCCGAAGATCATGCCGGACTTGCCCTGGCCGTAGACGATGTGACGGTCCGACTCGTCCTTGGTCTTGTCGCCGTGCATGTACTTGCCGACGACGTTCTTGAACTCGTCGAGCCCCTTGAGGGACTCGGGCGAGGAGAGATCGGCCTTCCACCGGCCGCCCTCCTCCTTGGCGATGGAGCCGCCGGCGTCGTAGACGAAGGACATGGCCGCGTACCAGTCGCGCGTGGGCTGGTACCAGGCGCTGAACTTGTCCCCCTGCTTCTTCTGGACCTTGTCCAGGCCGGCCGTGAGTTCCTGGTAGGTCTTCGGCGCGGACTTCACGCCGGCCGCGGCGAACACGTCCTTGCGCCAGTTGGCGACCCGGCCGCCCGCGTAGTACGGGACGCCGTAGGTCTTGCCGTCGTAGGTCACCGAGGCCTTCAGGCCGTCCAGCCAGGCGTCGGAGCCGCTGAACTTCGCCGGGTCGACGGGGGCGAAGGCGCCCTTGACCATGTAGCCGAGCATCTCGGTGTTGCCCATCTCGACCACGTCGGGGGCCTTGTCCGTGGCGAGAACGGCGTCCAGCTTGGTGTTCTTGTCCGGCCAGCCGTAGTACTCGTGCTTGATCTTCAGGCCCGGGTGCTTCTTCGTCACCGCGTCGTCGGCGGCCTTGACCAGTTCCGGCCAGTTGTTCTGCGCGTCCACGGTGAGCCAGACGGTCAGCTCCTTGGCGTCGGCGCCGCCCTTGCCGGAGCCTCCGTCCTCGTTGTCACTCCCGCACGCCGCGATGGAGACCATCATGCCCGCGATACCGATCGCGGCAACCAGCTTGCGCTTCACGCCACCCTCCTCAGGGATGCCACAAACCCCCCTGCCTCCCCGCGGCTGAGCGACATACGAGCGTCGGCGCATCACCGCCCGTGGGGCCGGGACTGGACCAATGGTGTAGACCAGTAGGGGGGAGCTTGGCTCAGACCAATAGGGCTGTCAAGGGCGTGCAAGCAGGCCCAAGAAGGCCGTTACGGGACCGCGATATGCAGGGACCTTTCATTGCTCACCCGGCCAAACGGACGCGCTCGCCCCCGGACCACCGGCGGCCGCTTCCCGTCCGCGGCGCGTCCGCCGGCCTGGACCACCGGGCCCGCACCGGGGGATGGACTAGACCAACCGCGGTCACGACGGTATACAGAGGAGATCACGGAGCGTGCGGGGCACCGCCGCGCACCGAGCCGTGCCACGATGTGAGCCGTGGCCGATGGATGTCGGTCGCTTCGGCACAGGAGCCGGGAAGGCAGAGCATGAGCACCGACGTCAGCAGTGCGGAGAACGAGGGTGGGACGAGTGTCCGTACCGCGCGCGTGCCCAAGTACTACCGCCTGAAGAAGCACCTGCTCGACATGACCGAGACCCAGGCGCCGGGTACGCCGGTGCCGCCCGAGCGGACACTGGCGGCCGAGTTCGACACCTCGCGCACGACCGTGCGGCAGGCCCTGCAGGAACTCGTCGTCGAGGGCCGGCTGGAGCGCATCCAGGGCAAGGGCACCTTCGTCGCCAAGCCGAAGGTCTCCCAGGCGCTGCAACTCACCTCCTACACCGAGGACATGCGCGCCCAGGGCCTGGAACCGACCTCGCAGCTCCTCGACATCGGCTACATCACCGCCGACGACCGGCTCGCGGACCTGCTCGACATCACCGCCGGCGGACGCGTGCTGCGCATCGAGCGGCTGCGCATGGCCAACGGCGAGCCCATGGCCATCGAGACCACGCACCTGTCGGCCAAGCGCTTCCCGGCGCTGCGCCGCAGCCTGGTGAAGTACACCTCCCTCTACACCGCCCTCGCCGAGGTCTACGACGTCCGTCTCGCCGAGGCCGAGGAGACCATCGAGACCTCGCTGGCCACTCCGCGCGAGGCGGGCCTGCTCGGCACCGACGTGGGACTGCCGATGCTGCTGCTCTCCCGGCACTCGGTGGACCGGGAGGGCAGGCCGGTGGAGTGGGTGCGGTCGGTGTACCGCGGGGACCGCTACAAATTCGTGGCCCGCCTCAAGCGCCCGCAGGAGTAAGGATCTTGTGACGGGGTGAACATCTTGTGGCACGCGTGCTCAACGGTGAGCAGCGAGGGGACGGAGTCGCCACATGCCGAATGCCCCGGACACCCCCGGAGCGGCGGTGACACCCGCACGGGTGGTCGTCGCCCTCTGCCTCGTCGCACCCTTGGTGGCGCTGATGTGGGTGGGTTCCTACGCCAGGACGGACCCCGTCCTCGTCGGCGTCCCGTTCTTCTACTGGTACCAACTGCTGTGGGTGGTCCTCTCCACGGCCCTGACCATGGTCGCCCACCGGCTGTGGCAGCGTGACCGGCGCACCCGGACCGCGGCGGCCGCCCCGCCCGCCGTGAGCGATCCGCCCGCCCCGCCCGCCCCGCCCGCCGCGACCGCCGGACCCGAGCACGGGGGTGCGGACCGGTGAAGGACGGCGTCAACGGCGTCGCGCTCGGCGTCTGCGTCTTCTTCTTCGTGCTCGTCACCGTCATGGGCTTCCTGGCCGCGCGCTGGCGCCGCGCCGAGAACCAGCACAGCCTGGACGAATGGGGCCTGGGCGGCCGGTCGTTCGGCACCTGGGTCACCTGGTTCCTGCTCGGCGGCGACCTCTACACCGCGTACACCTTCGTGGCCGTGCCCGCGGCGGTCTACGCGACGGGCGCGGCCGGCTTCTTCGCGGTGCCGTACACGATCCTGGTCTACCCGCTGATCTTCACGTTCCTGCCGCGCCTGTGGTCGGTGTCCCACCGGCACGGGTACGTGACCACCTCGGACTTCGTCCGCGGCCGGTTCGGCTCCAAGAGCCTGTCCCTGGCGGTGGCGCTCACCGGCATCCTCGCGACCATGCCGTACATCGCGCTCCAACTCGTCGGCATCCAGGCGGTGCTGGACGTGATGGGCGTCGGCGGCGGCGAGAGCACCCACTGGTTCGTGAAGGACCTGCCGCTGCTGATCGCCTTCGGCGTGCTGGCGGCGTACACCTACTCGTCGGGGCTGCGCGCGCCCGCGCTGATCGCGTTCGTGAAGGACTCGCTCATCTACATCGTGGTCGCGGTGGCGATCATCTACATCCCGATCAAGCTGGGCGGGTTCCAGGACGTGTTCGCCAAGGCGGGCGAGAAGTTCACCCGGGCGGGGGCGGGCGGGGTGGTGCCGGCGCCGGCCGGCCAGTGGACGTACGCCACGCTGGCCCTGGGCTCCGCGCTCGCGCTGTTCATGTACCCGCACTCGATCACCGCGACGCTGTCCTCGCGCAGCCGTGAGGTGATCCGCCGCAACACCACGATCCTGCCGCTGTACTCGCTGATGCTGGGCATGCTCGCCCTGCTGGGCTTCATGGCCGTCGCGGCCGGGGTGAAGGTGGACAACGGTCAGCTCGCCATTCCGCAGCTGTTCGAGAACATGTTCCCGGACTGGTTCGCGGGCGTGGCGTTCGCGGCGATCGGCATCGGTGCGCTGGTGCCGGCGGCGATCATGTCGATCGCGGCCGCGAACCTGTTCACCCGCAACGTCTACAAGGACTTCATCCGGCCGGAGGCGACGGCGAGGGAGGAGACCCAGGTCTCCAAGGTCGTGTCCCTGCTGGTGAAGGTGGGCGCGCTGGCCTTCGTCCTGACCATGGACCGGACAGTGGCCATCAACTTCCAGCTGCTCGGGGGCATCTGGATCCTGCAGACCTTCCCGGCCCTGGTCGGCGGCCTGTTCACCCGCTGGTTCCACCGCTGGGCACTGCTGGCGGGCTGGGCGGCCGGCATGGTCTACGGCACGGTCGCGGCCTACGGGGTCGCCTCGCCGACGCAGAAGCACTTCGGCGGTTCGGCGAAGGAGATCCCGGGCATCGGCGAGATCGGCTACATCGGCCTGACGGCGTTCGTGGTCAACGTGGCGTTCGTGGTGGTCCTGACGGTCGTCCTGAAGGCGGTCAAGGCACCCGAGGGCGTCGACGAGACCAGGCCGGAGGACTACACGGCGGACGCGGGCGACCCGGGGGTGGAGGTGGAACTCCCGCCGGCCACGGCAGCGGCCTCGCGCTGAGACGCGGGTACGGCAGCGGGCCGCCGGAGGAGAACCGGCGGCCCGCTGTCGTACCCGTGCGGCACACTCACCCCCATGGACATCGCGATCCGGCCGGTCGAGCCCGGCGAGTACGACACGCTCGGGGAGATCACCGCCCAGGCCTATCTCCAGGACGGGCTCCTCGACTTCGGGGAGAGCGACGCGTACCTCGGCGAGCTGCGCGACGTGGCCAAGCGGGCGGCCGCCGCCGAGGTGCTGGTGGCCGTGGCGGACGGGAAGGTGCTCGGCGGCGTGACCTTCGTGCCCGCCGGGGGTCCCATGGCCGACATCTCCGGTCCGGGCGAGGCCGAGATACGGATGCTCGCGGTCGCGCGCGCGGCACGCGGCCGGGGCGCCGGCGAGGCGCTCGTACGGGCCTGCCTGGACCGGGCACGGGCCGCGGACGGCTGTGTGCGCGTGGTGCTGTCGACCCAGAGCTCCATGCGCGCGGCCCACCGGATCTACGAACGCCTGGGCTTCGTCCGCGCGCCCGAGCGGGACTGGAAGCCGCTGCCGCACGTCGACGACATCTCCCTGCTCGCCTACGAACTGACGCTGAGCTGACGCCGAGTTGCCGGTCTGACACCGACTCGGCACAACATCTGGGGGTGTCTCCCCTGCCCGGCACAACATGTATGCTCATGCTCGCTGTCGCCGCAGGGGAATCCGGTGCGAATCCGGAACTGTCCCGCAACGGTGTACTCGTACACGTATGCCCGCATGGCCGTGTACGTGCGTCAGTCCGAGGACCTGCCGACAGTGCGCCCGGCCGTCCGGTCCGGGTGCCCTGACGTCCGGGCCTCGTGGAATGGGCCGGTGGACGCGACGCCCCGTGCGCTCGTGTGCTGCCCCCTGCCCTCGGCGAGGCCCCGCGCCGAGCGAGGGAGACCCCACGTGACCATCGCGCCAGCCGATCCCGCCTCAACGGCGGCCCCGGAGCCCGACAGTCCCGGCGCCGCGCTGCTGCGGAACCTGACCGAGCTGACCGCCGACCTTCCCGACGCCGACCCCGGCCGGGTCGCCGCCGCCGCGCTGCGCGGCCGGTCGGCGCGGGCCGACGAGGCCGAGCTGCGCGAGCTGGCCACGGAGGCGGCCGCCGGGCTCATCTCCGAGGACCCCGCCTACTCGCGGCTGGCCGCCCGGCTGCTGACCCTCGGCATCCGCGCCGAGGCCGCCTCCCAGGGCGTCACGTCGTTCACCGGGTCCGTCGCCGTCGGCCACCGCGAGGGCCTGATCGCCGACCGGACCGCCGCGTTCGCGCGCGTGCACGGCGAGCGCCTGGACGCGCTGGTCGACCCGGCCGCCGACGACCGCTTCGGCTACTTCGGCCTGCGCACCCTGCACAGCCGCTACCTGCTGCGGCACCCGATCACCCGCAAGGTGATCGAGACGCCCCAGCACTTCATGCTGCGGGTGGCGAGCGGCCTCGCCCAGGACGACACCGTGCGCTCCCTCGACGAGGTCACCGCGCTGTACGGGCTGATGAGCCGCCTCGACTACCTGCCCTCCTCCCCCACGCTGTTCAACTCCGGCACCCGGCACCCCCAGATGTCGTCCTGCTACCTGCTGGACTCCCCCCGGGACGAGCTGGACTCGATCTACGAGCGCTACCACCAGGTCGCCCGCCTGTCCAAGCACGCCGGCGGCATCGGCATCGCCTACTCCCGCGTCCGCTCGCGCGGTTCGCTGATCCGCGGCACCAACGGGCACTCCAACGGCATCGTGCCGTTCCTGAAGACCCTGGACGCCTCGGTGGCCGCCGTGAACCAGGGCGGCCGGCGCAAGGGCGCGGCGGCGGTCTACCTGGAGACCTGGCACTCGGACATCGAGGAGTTCCTGGAGCTGCGGGACAACACCGGCGAGGACGCGCGCCGTACGCACAACCTGAACCTCGCGCACTGGGTCCCGGACGAGTTCATGCGCCGGGTGAACGCCGACGAGCGGTGGTCGCTGTTCTCCCCCTCGGACGTGCCGGAGCTGACCGACCTGTGGGGCGGGGAGTTCGACGCCGCGTACCGCGCGGCGGAGGCGAAGGGCCTGGCGAGGAAGACCATGCCGGCCCGCGACCTGTACGGCCGCATGATGCGCACCCTCGCGCAGACCGGCAACGGCTGGATGACCTTCAAGGACGCCGCCAACCGCACCGCCAACCAGACGGCCGAGCCGGGCCACGTGATCCACTCCTCCAACCTGTGCACGGAGATCCTGGAGGTCACGGACGACGGCGAGACGGCGGTCTGCAACCTGGGCTCGGTCAACCTCGGCGCGTTCGTCGACGGCGGGGACATCGACTGGGAACGGCTGGACGAGGCGGTCCGCACCGCCGTCACCTTCCTGGACCGCGTGGTCGACATCAACTTCTACCCGACCGAGCAGGCGGCCCGGTCCAACGCCCGGTGGCGCCCGGTGGGCCTGGGCGCCATGGGCCTGCAGGACGTGTTCTTCAAGCTGCGGCTGCCCTTCGACTCCCCGGAGGCGAAGGCCCTGTCCACCCGTGTCGCCGAGCGGATCATGCTCGCCGCGTACGAGGCCTCCGCCGACCTCGCCGCGCGCCCCCAAGCACCTACGACAAGCTCCGGTGCAGGGGGGACCCCCATCGGCCCTTTTCCGGCCTGGGAGAAGACCCGTACGGCCCGGGGCGTGCTGCACCCCGACCACTACGACGTCGAGCTGACCTGGCCGGAGCGCTGGGCGGCCCTGCGCGAGCGGATCGCCGCCGTCGGCATGCGCAACGCGCTGCTGCTCGCCATCGCCCCGACCGCCACCATCGCCTCGATCGCGGGCGCGTACGAGTGCATCGAGCCACAGGTCTCCAACCTGTTCAAGCGCGAGACGCTGTCCGGGGAGTTCCTGCAGGTCAACTCCTATCTGGTGGCCGACCTGAAGAAGCTCGGCGTCTGGGACGCCCGGACCCGGGAGGCGCTGCGCGAGGCCAACGGCTCGGTGCAGGACTTCGCCTGGATCCCCGAGGACGTGCGGAACCTGTACCGCACGGCGTGGGAGATCCCGCAGCGCGGCCTGATCGACATGGCGGCGGCCCGCACCGCGTTCCTGGACCAGTCGCAGTCCCTGAACCTGTTCCTGGAGACGCCGACCATCGGCAAGCTCTCCTCGATGTACGCGTACGCGTGGAAGCAGGGCCTGAAGACGACGTACTACCTGCGCTCCCGCCCGGCCACCCGGATCGCCCGCGCGGCCCGGGCACAGAGCCGCGCCACCGCCCCCGTACCGCAGGCGACCGAACCGGACGCCGTCGCCTGCTCCCTGGAAAACCCCGAGTCCTGCGAGGCCTGCCAGTAATGCCCACCCGTCACCCGACCACCACCCCTGATGGACGGCGCTCCGCGCCGACTGCGACAACCACCCGCTCCCGGAACCTGCTCGACCCCGGCTTCGAGCTGACCCTGCGTCCGATGCGCTACCCGGACTTCTACGAGCGCTACCGGGACGCCATCAAGAACACCTGGACCGTGGAGGAGGTCGACCTCCACTCGGACGTGGCCGACCTCGCGAAGCTGACGCCGGGCGAGCAGCACCTCATCGGCCGGCTGGTCGCGTTCTTCGCCACCGGCGACTCGATCGTCGCCAACAACCTGGTGCTGACCCTCTACAAGCACATCAACTCCCCCGAGGCGCGGCTGTACCTGAGCCGGCAGCTGTTCGAGGAGGCGGTGCACGTCCAGTTCTACCTGACGCTGCTGGACACCTACCTCCCCGACCCGGACGACCGCGCCGCCGCCTTCGCGGCGGTGGAGAACATCCCCTCCATCCGGGAGAAGGCCGAGTTCTGCTTCACGTGGATGGACTCGGTGGAGAAGCTGGACCGCCTGGAGACGCGGGCCGACCGCCGGCGCTTCCTGCTCAACCTGATCTGCTTCGCCGCGTGCATCGAGGGCCTGTTCTTCTACGGCGCCTTCGCCTACGTGTACTGGTTCCGCAGCCGGGGCCTGCTGCACGGGCTGGCCACCGGCACCAACTGGGTGTTCCGGGACGAGACGATGCACATGTCGTTCGCCTTCGACGTGGTGGACACCGTCCGCAAGGAGGAGCCGGACCTCTTCGACGACGAGCTGCGGCGGCAGGTCACCGACATGCTGGGGGAGGCCGTCGAGGCCGAGCTCCAGTTCGCGCGCGACCTGTGCGGTGACGGTCTCCCGGGGATGAACACCGACTCCATGCGGCAGTACCTGGAGTGCGTCGCCGACCAGCGCCTCACCCGCCTCGGCTTCGCCCCCGTGTACGGCTCGGAGAACCCCTTCTCCTTCATGGAGCTCCAGGGCGTTCAGGAGCTGACCAACTTCTTCGAGCGGCGCCCGTCGGCGTACCAGGTGGCGGTGGAGGGCACCGTCGACCTGGACGAGGACTTCTGACCGTCGCGGTCCTCCCGGGACTCCCGGTCCTCCTGGGCCTGCCTGAGCCGGCGGTCGATACGGCGGTCGTGGACGATGCCGATCACCGCCGGCAGCACCAGGAGGACCAGGATCCCGAGGACGGCGACCATGGAGACGAGGCCTTGCAGCTGTGTCGTATGCATGAACACCACTGTCGCGCCGGACACTCCTGACCGTGAGTGGCAGGACTGCCACACACCTTCAAATTCCTGCCACCGCCGAGGCACACTGGCAGCATGCTGAGCAACGTGGCCGCCGTTCTGCTGGACGGAGTGCACCCCTTCGAGCTCGCCGTCGTCTGCGAGGTCTTCGGACTCGACCGCAGTGACGAGGAACTGCCGGTGTACGACTTCGCGGTCGCCTCCGCGGAGGGCGCGTCACTGCGTACCCACGTCCCCGGCCTCACGGTCTCGACGCCGTACGGCCTGGAGCGGCTGGAGGAGGCCGACCTGATCGCCGTGCCGGCCGCGGACGCGAACGTCTCGCGCGACTACCCGCCCGCGCTGCTCGACGCACTCAACCGGGCCGTGGAGCGGGGCGCGCGGGTGCTCAGCGTCTGCTCGGGCGTGTTCGTGCTGGGCGCTGCCGGGCTGCTGGACGGGCGGCGCTGCGCGGTGCACTGGCGGCACGCGGACGAGCTGGCCCGGCGCTTCCCGCGGGCGGTCGTCGAGCCGGACGTGCTGTACGTGGACGAGGACCCGGTGATCACCTCGGCCGGGACCGCGGCGGGTATCGACGCCTGCCTGCACATCGTGCGCAAGGAGCAGGGCCCGGAGGTCGCCAACAAGATCGCCCGGCGGATGGTGGTGCCTCCGCACCGGGACGGCGGGCAGGCGCAGTACATCGAGCGACCGCTGCCCAAGTCCCCGTGCGACACGGTCGGCGAGGTGCTGGTGTGGCTGGAGGAGCACCTCGACCAGGAGGTCACCGTCGAGCAGCTCGCCGCCCGCGCGCACATGTCCCCGCGGACCTTCGCCCGCCGCTTCCAGCAGGAGACGGGCACGACCCCGTACCGCTGGGTCCTGCGTCAACGCGTGCTGCTGGCACAGGAGTTGCTGGAGGTGACGGACGAGACGATGGACGTCATCGCGGACCGGACGGGGTTCGGGACGGCGGCGGCGCTGCGGCACCAGTTCGTCCGCGCGCTGGGCACCACCCCGAACTCCTACCGGCGCGTGTTCAGGGGTCCGCAGGCCGCCTGAACACGCGTACGTTCCCGCTCAGGTCACCTCGGCACCGGTCGCACCAGCAGCCCGCGCGGGCGCAGGGTGATGCCGATCCGGGGGGAGTCGTCCGACCCGGCGACCCGCTCCAGGCGGAACCTCGTCGCCACCGCCGCGGTGAAGAGGCTCAGCAGCGCCATGGAGAAGTGGTCGGCGGGGCACTTGCGGTTGCCCACGCCGAACGGGCTCATGGCGTGTTTCGGTACGTCCTTGGCCCGGTGCGGAAGCCAGCGGTCGGGATCGAACTCCAGGTGGTCCGGGTACGACCGCGGATCCCGCTGGACGGCGTACGGACTGTAGATGATGTCCGCCCCGGCGGGAATGCGCCGGCCGCCGAGTTCGGTGTCGGTGACCGCCCGCCGCGTCAATACCCATACGGAGGGCCGCAGCCGCATTGTCTCCACGATGACATTGTTGGTGTGCGTGAGCCTGCGGACGTCGTCGAATGCGACCGGTTTGCCACCGGTCACGGATTCGACCTCGGCGCGGATCCGGTCCGCGTGTTCCGGATGATTCGCAAGTGTCTGCAGCAGCCACATGATCGTGGTGGCCACCGTTTCACCGCCGGCGGTGAGTATCGCGACCACCTGATCGTGGATCTCCTGCTCCCCGATGGGCTCCCCATTGTCGTCCTCGGCCGTCAGCAATGCCGTCAGCAAATCGTCCGGATTTCGCCCGGAAGCCCGGCGTCCGGCGATGATCTCGTCAACAAGGCGATGTAAATCGGCCAGCGCGCGGTTGAATTCGCGGTTGGCCGGAAACGGCAGCCGGTACAGCGGCCCGAGCGGCAGGANNCATCCGCCGGTACATGCCGCGGAAGACGGTGGAGAGCGCACTCCCCAGGCGTTCGGCACGCTCGTCCATGTACGGGCCGCGCAGCAGGCAGCGGGCCGAGACGCGCACGGCGATCCGGAAGGCCTCCAGGGTGCAGTCGACCGGCCGGCCGGAGCTCCAGCGCTCGGTCAGCGCGTGCGCCTCCTCCTCCATGACCGGACCGTAGGCGGGGATGGCGTCGCGCCGGAAGGCGGGCTGAACGGTGCGGCGCTGGCGGCGGTGCAGGGGGCCGTTGGCGGTGGCCACGCCCTCCTTGCCGAGCAGGCCCTCCAGGGTCTCCCACAGCGGGCCGGAGATGATGTAGTCGGGGCTCAGGGCCACCGCCCCGGTGAGGGCGGGGGTGGTGACGGCGTACACCGTCTTGGGGCCGAGCCGGAGGCGGACGACGTCGCCGTGGTCGCGCAGCCGGCACATGAAGGCCAGGGGATCGCGGGCCAGTTTCAGACTGTGGCCGAGAAGCGGAACCGCCCCTCCGGCCACCGGCGGATCCTGCGGTTCCTCCGTGTTCTGCCGGGCTTCGGAATTCACCGAATCGACGGTCATTTCTCACCTGCCGCTTCGTCGTCGACGTACGGGGGCGTGGACCGGTCGTCCCAGCTGTCGACCATGTAACGGCCGGACTCGTGGTGGAACCAGTAGACGGAACTGAACCAGTTCCGCATATTTCCGAGGCAGTCCCGCACGGCGGCGCCCAGTTCCTTTCCCCGCACCGTTCCGTCCGCGAGGCCGTCGGCGAAACGTAATCCCTCCTGTTCGGCGACGAGGAATTCGGAAACGCATTCCTCGACGCGCCGGCGCATTTCCCTCACCGCCTCCTCGAGGGTCAGTCCGTCGTGTTTGACGAGACTGATCCCGAGATTGTGCACCTCGTCCCCCGCCAATTCCTTGGGCAGCGAGCAGAGGTCGTTGTACCAGGCGGCGAATTCCTGGCTGAGCAGTGCCGGGCGCCGGTACGCGGGGTTCTTCCGGACGGCGTCCGGGAGTTCGCAGCCGACGCTCGGCTCCAGCAGGTCGGTCCAGATCCAGTGCGCGAAGGTGAGCCGGCGCAGCGCGAGGTACTCCTCGACCGTGGGCACCACGCCCTCGGTGCGGTTGTGGAACTCCCGGTCGTACGCCTCGATCACCGCGTGGAAGTGCCGGGCGAAGCGGGCGTTCCACGCCGGCGACAGGAACGAGTAGAACCGCAGCACGCTGTCCGCGAGCCCCGCCACCAGGGCGTCCTGATGACGCAGATGCTCCTGGGGGGAGTCCAGGGCCGTGTGCAGCGCGCTGCGCAGCCGTCGCCAGGCGGCGGGCCTGCCGTGGACGATGTCGCGGTCGTGGCGGTCGTCCCAGACGAAGAACCACGCACTGTAGTCCGCTATCGCCTGGAGCACCTCGTCCGGGGCGCCGATGTAGTACCCCGCCATGAGGTCGGTGTAGCACAGGCCGTCGGCGTGTTCCTCGACCTTGTCGGCCGGCATGAGCCGCTTTTCCAGCAGCCAGCCGCGGGTCTTCTCCTGGAGTTGGGGCCAATAGGCGTGCAACTGCCTGGGAAACACGGTCTCGATCACCGGGAGAGCGAGTTGTGGCGGGACCGCGACCGCCGTCGGTGTGGATGCCGTTGTGGTGCTGTACGGGAAAGCTGGCACGAACAAACCCCTCTCAGCCGCCGGTGGCGTACGCCCCTTCTGTTGTGCCGGGCGCACGCCGTCGCGTATCCCCGTACTCCCATTCAGCACCACAACTGACCGCTCTGGGAACGGATTTGGCTCACTCACCATTCCGGGATGCCGAGAATCTCCCCTTGTGTGTCTGAATATGAATCAGCGAAGGCGCACAAGGGATCGAATGCGTGCGACATCTGCAACACACGTGCGAGGACGGCGCGGGGGCAGTACGACGGCATACGGACGGCGCCCGGTCGGGCTCC
>NZ_JUJA01000040.1:102542-117214 GCF_001906585.1 Streptomyces kebangsaanensis
CGGGTCACTCCCGCCCCGACTGCCGTGATGCGTGTCAGTCGTTGGCGACGACGGGATAACGCGGCTCGTTCTCGGCCATCTGCCGCAGCGCGTCCTTGCGCTCGCGCTTGGAGAGCCGGTCGATGTAGAGGTAGCCGTAGAGGTGGTCGGTCTCGTGCTGCAGACACCGCGCGAAGTAGCCGGTGCCGCGCACCTTGACCGGGTTGCCCCGCTCGTCCTGCCCGGTCACCTCGGCGTAGTCGGGGCGGGCGAGCGGCGCGTAGGCGGTGGGCACGGACAGGCAGCCCTCGTTGCTGTCGTCCAGGCGGCGGCGGTCGGCGGGCAGCTCGACCAGCTTGGGGTTGCAGACGACGCCGACGTGCCGGGCACCGTCGTCGTCCGGGCAGTCGTAGACGAAGACCTTCAGGTCCACACCGATCTGGTTGGCGGCCAGGCCCACGCCCTCGGCGGTGCGCTGGCTGGCGAACATGTCCGCGACCAGCTGCTGGAGCTCCTCGCCGAAGTCGGTGACGTCCCTGCACTCCTTGTGCAGCACCGGGTTGCCGACGACCGTGATGGGCCGGGAGGTGCCGCGCTCGCGCCAGGCCGTCTCGCGCTCCTCGCAGTCCTCCGTGTCGACGACGTACCCCTCGTCGTCGACGGGGAGCACGCCCGCGTGCTGCTGATCGGTGTCCTGCTGCGCCATGACCGCCCTGTGCCTGCCTTCCTGGAACGACTGATGCTGTTAAAGAGTACGGCGAGTGCTCAGCAGACCTCTTCCAGGTCCCGCCAGTCCCGGGAGTCCGGGCTGTCGGCGACCCAGCCGTCCAGCAGCCCCCTCACCAGCGAGGCGGGCGCGGCCAACCCGCACTCCCGCTCCGGCACCCACAGCTGTCCGTCGGTGCGGTGGCCGAGGGGTCCGGGGTGCCCCGGCTCGCTGTGGTCGTGCGGGTCGAGGTGCTCGCCGTCGCCCTCGTCGGACGGCATCCGCGACTCCGAGCACATCCGGCACAGCAGTCGTACGGACGACGACCAGTCCTCGGCGGCGAAGCCGGCGTCGGCGGCCAGTTGCTCCAGGGCGTCCCGGTCGGCCTCGGTTGCGGCCTCCAGGAGGACCACCCAGGTGGGCACGGGCGAGGGCGCCCACAGCTCGATCTCGTCGAAGACGGGGTAGGTGTCGCCGGCCGCGGTGGTCCGCTCGCCGTGGGGCACGCCGTCGTGCAGCACGACCTCGCCCCAGCGCCGCCCCGAGGAGGGCAGCGGGATGGACAGCACCTCGATCCGGGCCGGGTCCAGGCGGCGGCCCCAGACCACCTCGGCCTCGCCCTCCGGCGACAGCCGCACGGCCGCGCTGCCCAGCTCCATGCCCACCGGCTCCCCGGCGGCGGCCGCGCCCCCGGGCACCTTCAGGCCGTACGCCTGCCAGGCCCGCCGGGCCAGCGGCCAGTCCTGCAGGGCGGTGGCGGCGATGCCGACGTTCCACCAGTCGGGTGCCCCGGTCTCCTTCTCCAGCAGGGCCACGGCCCTCAGCCCCGCCGTCCTGGCCTGCTCCCAGTCGTGCCGGAACTTGTGCAGCAGGGCGAGGTTGAACCAGGACTCGGACAGCCAGGGCTCCAGGTCGGCGGCGCGTGTCAGCAGCGCGCCCGCGTCCTCGTACCGACCGTCGCCGATCAGGGTGAACGCGCGGTCGGTGGCCTGCCGCCAGGAGGCGGAGGGCCGGTGCCGCACCTTGCCGAAGATCCTCACGATTCCCGCCTGCCAGTTCCGTTCAGTGGGCTGGCTTCTGCCCCCGGACACCCTCTCCTTCGCATCCAACCACGTACGGTTGGGAAGGCGCTCATTACCCATGGGTTACCCCACGGCGGGCGACATCAGACCGTCGCGTGAGAGTACACGGGCCAGTGATTCCACCACATCGGGGGCGTACTCGGCCGCCAGCCGCAACTCCTCCAGTGCCTGGAGCGACCCGCCGGGTCCGGCGTCGCGCGCCTTCTCCTCGTAGGCGTTGACGGCCCGCACGATCCGCGCGGGCAGCGGCTGCTCCCGGCAGGAATCGGCCTGGCGTTCCACCACGACCGCGACCCGCGCGTCGACCCCGGTCTGCCGTACGACGGCCCCGCCGAGCAGCGCGATACGCCGCTGCTGCTCGGCGGGCAGGCCGGCGGTGGCGCCCGCGGGGACCGGGTCGACCAGGCTGAGCTGCCCGATGTCGTGCATGAGGGCCGCGTGCTCCAGCACGGTCAGCTCCGGCTCCGTCAGCCCCAGGTCCCGGCCCACGGCCCGGCTGAGCGCGGCCACGCGCCGGGCGTGCCCGGGCGGGGTGTACCCGGCGACCTCGGTGGCGCGGGCCAGGGATGCGATGGTCTGCCGGTAGGTGCTCCGCACGGCCGCGTACCGTCTCAGGGACAGCTGGGTGAGCAGCAGCGGCACCGAGAACACGGGCAGCGCCCACAGCCCGGCCACCGCGACCGCGAGGGCCATGACCGCACCGGTCGCGCACACCGCCGAGCCGATCCCGAGCAGCCCGCGCAGCTCCTCGCGCAGCAGCGGGCCGAACGGCCACCGGGTACGGCAGTGCGCCGACGCGGCGGCCAGCACGGCGCCGCACAGCGCGGTGAGCACCAGCAGCGCGAGCAGCAGCAGGGCGTACGCCGGGCCGATCCAGTCCCGGAACGCCCCCTCGCCGTACAGCGGCTGGAAGCAGACGGCCGCGAAGGCGACGGTGAGGATCCGTCGCGCGAGGTGGTCGAGGGCCTGCCCCTCCCCGCGCGCGAGGTGCGGCACGCTGCCGAGCAGACACGCGCCGAGCACCACGGCGACGACCTGGAAGGCGCCGTGGTGACTGACCCGCCCGGCGTTCTCGCCCAGCAGGGCGTACGACAGCCCTCCCGCGGCACCCAGCGGCGCGGCCTCCCGGACACCGGCCCCGCTCCACCGCGCGAGCTCGCCGACGAGCACGAGCGCCCCGAAGGCCAGGGCGGCCCCGCGCTCCTCCACGCCGGTCCACAGGGTGACGCCGAGGGACAGCAGGGCGACGAGGAGCGCCGAGCCGCGGATGAGGGCCGGCAGCAGGAAGCGGCTCATCGGCGGGCTTCCTCGCGGTCGGCCGCGGGCGGCACCGGCGGGGGGAGGGGCGCCCCGTCCTCGGCCGTGACCGCCGGGTGCCAGCCGTGCCGGTCCAGGGCCCGTGCCAGTGCCGTGACCATCCGCGGGTCGAACTGCGCGCCGGCGCAGCGTTCCAGTTCCTCCAGCGCGGCGCCGACCGGGCGGGCCCGCCGGTAGGAGCGGGTGGAGGTCATCGCGTCGAAGGCGTCCGCGACGGCCACCACCCGTGCGGACTCGGGGATCTGGCTGCCCGTCAGCCCGTACGGATAACCGCTGCCGTCCAGGCGTTCGTGGTGGTGCAGGATCGCCGAGCGGGCCTCCCCCAGGAAGGAGATCCCGCGCACCATCTCGTGCCCGTACTCGGGGTGCAGCTCGATCACCCGTCGCTCCTCGGGGGTCAGCGGCCCGTCCTTGCGCAGCAGCCGGGTGGGCACGCCCAGCTTTCCCACGTCGTGCAGGATGCCGGCGAACCGCAGCACCTCGACGCGCTCGTCGTCCATGCCGAGCTCGCGCGCGATCATCATGGAGGCCTGACCGACCCGCTCGCTGTGCCCGCGCGTGTACCCGTCCTTGATGTCGACGGCCTGCACCAGCGCGCGGATGGTGGCCCGGTGGGCGGCCCGCTCCCGGTGGTACTGGGCGTACACCCACCACGACACGCACATCGGCAGCAGCACCAGCAGCGCGGCGACCGGGCCGTAGGGGCTGCGCCACAGCACGGCCATCATCAGTCCCGCGAGCCCGTGCACCCCGATCGGCGCCAGTGACCGGGTGAACAGCCCCGGCCACGCCCGCCGTACCGGCACTCTCTCGACGAGCGCGTGGATCCCGCCGTCCAGCGCCGTCAGCACCAGGCAGAAGGCGAACACGGCGGCCCCGGCGGGGGCGAGGACGTAGGGGAAGTCGGAGGCGGCGACGGCGTCCCGGCCGCCCAGTGCCCCGTGCACCCGGGCGGCCGCCCAGACCGCGAGGGCGAGCTGGGCCGCCCGCCAGATCCGGCGCAGCCCCTCGGGCCGCTGCCCGGCGCGGGCGAGCAGGACACCCGGCAGCGGAACCAGCGCGGCGGCGGCCGGCGGCAGCAGGAAGGCCGCCGCCAGCAGGGCCGGGTAGAAGGGGCCGGCGAGATTGCGCCGGGCGAGGTGCCTGCATCCGGCGTACACCGCGGCGAGCAGGGCGACCGCCCACCAGGGGGTGCGGGTCACCGGCAGGGGCAGCAGACAGGTCAGGGCGCCGAGGACCACACAGGCGACGTACGCACGGACCCGTGGTGGAACCGCCTCCATGCCGCTCCTCCCCGGTCACGCCTGTCCACGGTGGGAGCGTAGGGCGGGCAGCGGGGAGCACACGGGGCAAAGCCCCATGGATTAGCACGTTCGGGTGAACAGTGCCCGGGCGGGCGTCCGCGCGGACGGCGGGTCAGGACTCCTGCGGCGTCACCGGCGCCGCGGTCACGTCGCTCTCGGGGACGGTGTGGCCGGAGCGGATCAGCTCGATCCGCCCCATGACCTTGGCGCGCAGGTCGGCGGGTACGTCGTCATGCCCGCAGCACCGCTTGACCAGCTTCTTCACGGCCTGCTCCAGGCCGTACTTCTCGAGGCATGGCGAGCATTCCTCGAAGTGGTGCTCGAACTTGGTGCGATCGACTTCCGGCATCTCACTGTCGAGGAACTCGTAGAGATGGTCGAGTACCTCACCGCAGTCCGTCTCGTGCGGCTCTCCGCAGCTCATGAGCCCGAGCCTTTCGCTTCGTCCGACTCTCCGGCACCGGCCGGGACCAGTCCGCGCTCGCGGGCGTAGTCCTCGAGCATTCCGCGCAGCTGACGGCGGCCCCGGTGCAGCCGGGACATCACCGTACCGATGGGTGTCCCCATGATGTCCGCGATCTCCTTGTAGGCAAAGCCCTCCACGTCCGCGAGGTAGACGGCTATGCGGAATTCCTCGGGGATCGCCTGGAGCGCCTCCTTCACGTCCGAGTCGGGCAGGTGGTCGAGCGCCTGCGACTCGGCGGAGCGCAGCCCCGTCGACATGTGCGACTCGGCCCGCGCGAGCTGCCAGTCCTCGATGTCCTCGGCCGCGCTGCGCTGGGGTTCGCGCTGCTTCTTGCGGTAGGAGTTGATGAACGTGTTGGTGAGGATCCGGTACAGCCACGCCTTGAGGTTGGTGCCCTCACGGAACTGGTGGAAGGACCCGTACGCCTTGGCGTAGGTCTCCTGCACCAGGTCCTCGGCGTCGGCCGGGTTGCGCGTCATGCGCAGCGCGGCCGAATACATCTGGTCGAGGAATTCGAGCGCGTCCCGCTCGAAGCGCGCACTGCGCTCGGCACTCGACTCCGCGGACGCTTCCACACGCGCGCCCCGGCCCTCGGGCTGCTCCGCCTGGCCGTTGTAGGCCCCTGCGTCGGTACCGGGAACCGGACCCACCTCCTCAAGCGATGTCGGAGGACCGGAAGCGGTCCCACCCGAATCGGAGGATAGACGACGATCCGGCCCGCCCGCCGCCCGAATCGGAGCGGTCCTGGCCGCGTGCAGCACCGTCCAGTCCAGGGCAGTACGGCTGCTGCGGCTCGGGCATACGGTCGAACCCATGCGGCGGACTTCCTCTCCTGTGGCGTGGGTGCCGGTGACCGGCACTTCTGTCCGCCTCAACAGCGCCCGGGGGCCGGACATTCCCGGGCGTCACCCGAGTGACGCGGCCCACTGGGCGACGCCCTCGGTGAGGATCTCCAGCGCCCGCTCCTGCGTGATGTCCGCCCGCTTCGGGACGGCGAAGCCGTGATCGGCGTACGGCACCTCGATCAGGTCGTGGTCCCCCTCGGGGAACTCCACCGGCCTGCCGAACGGGTCGTTGCCGCCCTGGACCACGAGGGTGGGCACCCCGGGTGCGAGCAGTTCCTCCGCGCGGGACCTCTCCGGCCTGCCCGGCGGGTGCAGCGGGAAGCCGAGCGCCAGTACGGCGTGCGCGCCCAGCTCGGTCGCGGTGCGGCAGGCGACGCGCGCGCCCGCGCTGCGGCCGCCGGAGATCACCGGCGGCCCGGACGCGGTGAGCGCCGGCCAGAGCCCGCGCCAGCCGGTGTCCAGGGTCTTCGGCGCGGGGGCGACCTTCCTGCCGGCCACCCGCCAGGGCTGCTCGACGAGCGCGACGCTCACGCCGTGCCCGGGGAGGGTCCGCGCCAGCGCCTGCAGGTCGCGGGCCTCGACGCCGCCGCCGGCGCCGTGGCCCACGGCGAGGACGAGCCGGGCCTCGTCCGCCCGGTGCCAGGTGATGCGGGCCCGGCCCGCATCGGTCTCGACGGTCTCGGTGTTCTCGGCGGTCGTGGTGTTCTCGGCGGTCTCGCTCACGTCAGAAGAGTGTGCCCTCTTCCGGGGCGGGCAGCTCCTGCAACAGCTCCGGGCCGTTGTTGCGGACGTTGCTCACGGCCGTCGAGACGGGGTAGGCGCGCATCAGGCCGGGCGGCGGGGGTGCCAGCAGGGCGCGCAGGTCGTCCACGTCCGTGCGGGCCGGATCCAGCCAGGCGTCCCAGCGGTCGGGGGTCAGCATCAGCGGCATCCGGGGGTGGATGTCGTGCAGCGAGCGCGGGCCCTCGGCCGGGGCGACGGCCAGCGGGGTCTGCTCGGCCTCCGTGGTGATCACCGAGCAGGTCGCCCACCAGGCCCGCGGGTGGTCGTCCGGCAGCGTACGGTCCCGCCAGAACTCGTAGAGCCCCGCCATGGCGAACACCGAGCCGTCCGCCGGGGTGACGAAGTACGGCTGCTTGCGGGGCCGCTTGCGCTTGCCCTGGACCTCCAGCTCGCGCTCCTGGGTGCCGGTGACCCACTCGTAGTAGCCGTCGGCGGGCACGATGCAGCGCCGGGCGGCGAAGGCACGGCGGTACGACGGCTTCTCGTGCACCGTCTCCGCGCGCGCGTTGATCATCCGGGCGGCGCCCTCGGGGGACTTCGCCCAGGAGGGGACGAGCCCCCACTTGAGCTTCCTCAGCTGCCGAACCGGGCGCCTGTCGCCGGCGTCCTTCAAAGGGCGGTCGAGGACGACGGGGACCTCCTTGGTCGGGGCCACGTTGTAGTCGGGCACCAGGGTCTCCGCCGGTTCCCCCACCTCGACCTCGAAGATTCCTGCGAGATCCTCGGGGCCGCGACTCGCTGCATACCGTCCGCACATACGTGCAACACTGCCAGGCCCACCCGTCACCCGACCACCACCCCTCGACGACGGCGCCGCGCGCCGCCCCCCACCGATTCGACGACAGGGAGCCACCAGGAAACATGGACAGCCTCGCCTCGACCGCGCTGCCCGACCTCTGGGACCGGCTCGTCGGCACTCAGCCCGACCCCGACCTGTGGGTGGTGGTCGCCACCGCGGTCGCCGCGCTCGCCGTGGTCGTCCCGCACGGCCTGTGGCGGCTCTCCCGCAACGCGATCACCATCGCGCACGAGGGCGGCCACGGGCTGGTGGCGCTGCTCACCGGCCGCACGCTGACCGGGATACGCCTGCACTCCGACACCAGCGGCCTGACCGTCAGCCGCGGCAAGCCGTACGGCATCGGCATGATCCTCACCGCGGCCTCCGGCTACACCGCTCCCCCGCTGCTGGGCCTGGGCGGCGCGGCCCTGCTCTCCGCCGGGCGCATCACGCTGCTGCTCTGGGTGGCCACGGCGCTGCTGGTGGCGATGCTGGTGATGATCCGCAACGCGTACGGGGCGCTCACCGTGGTCCTCACCGGCGGCACGTTCCTGCTGGTGTCCTGGCTGGCCGGCCCCCAGGTGCAGGCGGCGTTCGCGTACGCGGTGGTGTGGTTCCTGCTGCTCGGCGGGGTGCGCCCGGCCTTCGAGCTGCAGGCCAAGCGGTCCCGAGAGGGCGCCGGGGACTCGGACGCGGACCAGTTGTCGCGGCTGACGCACGTACCGGCGGGGCTGTGGCTGTTCCTGTTCCACGCGGTGTCGCTGTGCTCGCTGACCGGCGGGGGCCGCTGGCTGCTGGGGGTGTGACCACCCACCTGGACGGACAGCGACCGGTCCGACCGCCTCCTTATAGAGTGGGGCCATGGCTCCGAACCCCGCGCACACCGCCCTCTGGCCCGCCCCGCACGCGAGCGGAGCCGTCGACGCGACGGTCCACGTGCCCGGGTCCAAATCGGTCACCAACCGCGCCCTGGTGCTCGCCGCCCTCGCCTCCGAGCCGGGCTGGCTGCGCCGCCCGCTGCGCTCCCGCGACACGCTGCTGATGGCGGCCGGCCTGCGGGCGATGGGCGTGGGCATCGACGAGGGCGTCGGCCCGGACGGCACCGGGGAGGCCTGGCGCGTGATCCCCGCGGGCCTGCACGGCCCGGCCACGGTCGACGTCGGCAACGCGGGCACCGTGATGCGCTTCCTGCCGCCGGTCGCCGCGCTGGCCGACGGCCCCATCCGTTTCGACGGCGACCCGCGGTCGTACGAGCGTCCGCTGCACGGAGTCATCGACGCGCTGCGTGCCCTGGGCGCCCGGATCGACGACGACGGCCGGGGCGCGCTGCCGATGACCGTGCACGGCGGCGGTGCGCTGGACGGCGGCCCGGTGGAGATCGACGCCTCCTCCTCGTCCCAGTTCGTCAGCGCCCTGCTGCTGTCCGGGCCGCGCTTCAACCAGGGCGTGGAGGTCCGGCACACCGGTTCGACGCTGCCGTCGATGCCGCACATCCGGATGACGGTGGACATGCTGCGCGCGGTCGGCGCCCAGGTGGACACCCCCGAGTCGGGCGGCGAGCCGAACGTGTGGCGGGTCACGCCGGGTGCCCTGCTGGGCCGGGACCTGGTCGTGGAGCCGGACCTGTCCAACGCCCAGCCCTTCCTCGCGGCGGCGCTGGTGACCGGCGGCAAGGTCGTCGTCCCCGACTGGCCGGCCCGGACGACCCAGCCGGGCGACCGGCTGCGGGAGATCTTCACCGAGATGGGTGGTTCCTGCGAACTCACCGATTACGGCCTGGTGTTCACCGGTTCGGGTACCATCCACGGCATCGACGTGGACCTGGGCGAGGTCGGTGAGCTGACCCCGGGCATCGCGGCCGTCGCCGCCCTCGCGGACTCCCCCTCGACCCTGCGCGGCGTGGCCCATCTGCGGCTGCACGAGACCGACCGGCTGGCCGCGCTGACCAAGGAGATCAACGAGCTCGGCGGTGACGTGACCGAGACGGCCGACGGCCTGCACATCCGCCCGCGCCCGCTGCACGGCGGGGTCTTCCACACCTACGAGGACCACCGCATGGCGACCGCCGGCGCGGTCATCGGCCTGGCGGTGGAGGGCGTGCGGATCGAGAACGTGGCGACCACGGCGAAGACCATGCCGGACTTCCCCGGACTGTGGACCGGGATGCTCGGGGCGTAGGGGCGCGGGGAACACGTCATGCGGCGCTACGGCAAGCACACCGACGAGGACGACATCCGCACCCGCCCCAATCGCCGGGGCAACCGGCCGCGTACGAACATCCGCCCGAAGCACGAGGACGCCGCCGAGGGCATGGTGCTCACCGTCGACCGGGGCCGGCTGACGTGCCTCGTCGAGGGTCGCACGATCGTCGCGATGAAGGCCCGCGAACTGGGCCGCAAGGCCGCCGTCGTGGGCGACCGGGTCGCCCTGGTCGGTGACCTGTCCGGGACGAAGGACACCCTCGCGCGCATCGTCCGCATCGAGAAGCGCACCTCCGTCCTGCGCCGCACGGCGGACGACGACGACCCGTACGAGCGCGTGGTGGTCGCCAACGCCGACCAGCTGGCCATCGTCACCGCGCTCGCCGACCCCGAGCCGCGCCCGCGCCTGATCGACCGGTGCCTGGTGGCGGCGTACGACGGCGGCCTGGACCCGCTGCTGGTCATGACCAAGTCGGACCTGGCCCCGCCGGACGAGCTCCTGGAGCTGTACGGCGCGCTGGACATCCCCTACGTCGTCACCAGCCGCGAGGAGCTGGAGAGCGGGGACGCGGCGGACCGGGTGCGCGAGCATCTGGACGGGAAGGTCACCGCGTTCGTCGGCCACTCCGGCGTCGGCAAGACCACGCTCGTCAACGCGCTGGTGTCCGAGGAGCGGCGGCGGGAGACGGGCCGGGTGAACGCGGTGACCGGCCGGGGCCGGCACACCACCACCTCGGCGCTCGCGCTGCCGCTGACGGGCGCGTCCGGCTGGGCCGTCGACACCCCGGGCGTACGGTCGTTCGGCCTCGCGCACATCGACCCGTCCCGGGTCATCCACGCCTTCCCCGACCTGGAGCCGGGCACGGAGGGCTGCCCGCGCGCGTGCAGTCACGACGAGCCGGACTGCGCTCTGGACGAGTGGGTCGCCGAGGGCCACGCGGACCCGGCGCGTCTGTACTCGCTGCGCCGGCTGCTGGCCACGCGGGAGCGCAAGGAGGGCGACTGACCTGCCCTGACCTCCGCGTTGTTTGGGTGCGGTGCGGTCCGGCAAGTGCATAATCGCACGGAGCCGGACGGGGACCTGCCCAGGCACGACCAAGCGGTCACGGCATGCGGACGCACGGGAGGACAGCACATGGCGTGGCTGCTGGTCATCGTGGCCGGGTTGCTCGAGACGGGCTTCGCCGTGTGTCTGAAACTGTCGCACGGTTTCACCAGGCTCTGGCCGACCATCGCCTTCTGCTGCTTCGCCCTGGGCAGCTTCGGGCTGCTCACCCTGTCGTTGAAGAAGCTCGACGTGGGTCCGGCGTACGCGGTGTGGACCGGCATCGGCGCGGCGGGCACCGCGATCTACGGCATGGTCTTCCTCGGCGACCTGGTCTCCACACTGAAGATCGTCTCGATCAGCCTGGTCATCATCGGCGTGGTCGGGCTGCAGCTGTCCGGTTCCGCGCACTGAGGCACGGCGCCGGGCCGGGTCAGACCGGCTGCCGGTGCAGGACACCGCGGACGAGTTCGGCGATCCCGCCCTCGCCCGGCGGCGCCGCCACGCACGACAGGGCGAGGCGGATCACCAGTTCGCAGGTGCGGGTCAGGGCGGCAGTCTCCGCCTCGGGCGTGCCGGGCACGGACAGCAGGGCCACGGCACGGTCGCGGACGATCGCGACAAGGTCGCCGGGCGACGGCAGCGGGCCGTCCGCCCTGCGCTGCGCCGGCACGGCGGAGGAGGACGGCACCGCCGAGAGCGTGGGCGTGGGCAGCCGCTCGCTCCAGCAGCCGGTGAGCACCGCCTTCGCCAGCGCGTTGCCCCGGGCGGCCGACGCGGTCCACTCGGCAGCGGCGGTGAGCCGTTCGCGCGGGTCGCCGTGGGTGGCGAGGGCGCGCTCGACGCCGGCGAGATAGCCGTCCGCCTCTCTTCTGACGAGGGCGCGGGCGAGCCCTTCCTTGCTGCCGAACTCGTTGTAGAGCGTCTGCCGGGAGACTCCGGCCGCCGCGGCCACGTCCACCATCCGCACGGCGGACCACGGCCGTCGTGCCAGCGCCGCGCAGGCGGCGTCCAGCAGGGATTCCCGCGCTGCAGGCATCATCGCCTCCCTGGGGCGGAGCGGCTCTGCGCCCAGATTTGACGCGCGGGGACGCACTGTCAAGGGTTCGTGACGGAGTGTGGGGGAAGCGCGGCCGCGTCCACCTGCGGGCGCGGCGAGCCGACCCGCCCCCGGCCCACCCACGTGCACCGTCGCACCCACGTCCCCGGTAGCCCCGTCCCCACGGGACGGATACCGTGCCTTACATGCCCGACTACCTCGACGATCTGCGCCTGGCCCACGTCCTCGCGGACGCCGCCGACGCCGTGACCATGGACCGCTTCAAGGCCCTCGACCTCAAGGTCGAGACGAAGCCGGACATGACTCCGGTCAGCGAAGCGGACAAGGCGGCGGAAGAACTCATCCGCGGCCAGCTGCACCGCGCCCGCCCCCGCGACGCGGTCCTCGGCGAGGAGTACGGCATCGAGGGCACCGGCCCCCGCCGCTGGGTCGTCGACCCGATCGACGGCACCAAGAACTACGTCCGCGGCGTCCCCGTCTGGGCGACGCTCATCTCCTTGATGGAGGCCTCCGAGGGCGGCTACCAGCCCGTCGTCGGTGTCGTCTCCGCGCCCGCGCTCGGCCGTCGCTGGTGGGCCGCGCAGGGCTACGGCGCCTTCACCGGCCGCAGCCTGACGAAGGCGAGCAGGCTGCGGGTCTCGCGCGTGGCGAAGCTCGCGGACGCCTCCTTCGCGTACTCCTCGCTCAGCGGCTGGGAGGAGCAGGGCCGCCTGGACGGGTTCCTGGACCTGACCCGCGAGGTATGGCGCACGCGCGCGTACGGCGACTTCTGGCCGTACATGATGGTCGCCGAGGGCTCGGTCGACCTCTGCGCGGAACCCGAGCTCTCCCTGTGGGACATGGCCGCGAACGCGATCATCGTCACCGAGGCCGGCGGCACCTTCACCGGCCTGGACGGCCGTCCCGGCCCGCACGGCGGCAACGCGGCCGCGTCCAACGGGCTGCTGCACGACGAGATGCTGGAGTACCTCAACCGGCGCCGCTGAGAAACCGCCATGTGCCGCGCACGCCCCAACCGGGCGTGCGCGCCCCCTTGTTGACCCCCGCTTTGCCTGCGACTCTGAGGGTCCCCCCACTTGTGCGTTTGTGCAGTGCTCGACAGGCGCCTCCGGCGCCGGGCATGAACCATCCGGATTCCTCCAGGAGGTGACTCCATCCCATGCTCGTCCGCGACGCCATGAGCACGGTGGTCCTCACCATCGGCCCCGCACACACCCTCCGCCAGGCGGCGGCCCTGATGTCCGCGCGCCGCGTCGGCGCCGCCGTGGTCCACGACCCCGACGCCGGCGGCATCGGCATCCTCACCGAACGCGACATCCTCGACTCCGTCGGTCTGGGCCAGAGCCCGGACGCCGAGCACGCCCATGCCCACACCACCACCGACGTGGTGTTCGCCGCCCCGACGTGGACCCTGGAGGAGGCGGCCCGGACCATGACGCACGGCGGCTTCCGGCACCTGATCGTCCTGGACGGCGGCGAACCGGCGGGGATCGTCTCGGTCCGCGACATCATCCGCTGCTGGGCGCCGGTCCGGCAGCGGGCGGCGCAGGTGCCGGCCTGACGGTTCCGGCGGACACGGCCGGCGGACATGGCCCCGAAGGGACCCGGCCCGCCGGCCACGACAAGCGGTCCAGTGCCGGAAATCAGGCGCTCTCTCCCCCTCGGTCATCAGGCGGCAGAGGTCGCCGGCCTGGACGAAGTCGTTGCCCTCGGCGTGGACCGGCGCCTCGTGGCCACCGGAGCGCCGGCTCCCGTCGTGAGCGGCGCCTGCGTCACGCCGCCGCCCGGGTCGCACTCGTCTGGCCACACCGCTCGGCCGAAGCCGAGACCGATCCCACACTGGACAACGTCCAAGTCAAGCAAGACTCCAAAGTCACACCCGTTCGGAAACTATTCCCCTGCTGTTAGGCTGGTCTGCATGAGTGACCTTCTGGAACGGCTGCGCGGACGCGGATGGCGCATGACCGCGCAGCGGCGCGTCGTGGCCGAGGTCCTCGACGGCGAACACGTCCATCTGACGGCCGACGAGGTCCACGCACGGGCCGTCGCGAAGCTGCCCGAGATCTCCCGGGCGACCGTCTACAACACGCTGGGCGAGCTGGTCTCCCTCGGCGAGGTCCTCGAGGTGGCCACGGACAAGCGCGCCAAGCGGTACGACCCCAACGCGCACCGTCCGCACCACCACCTGATCTGCGCCGGCTGCGGCGCGATCCGTGACGTCCACCCGAGCGGCAACCCGCTGGCCGACCTGCCCGACTCGGAGCGCTTCGGCTTCACGGTCTCGGACGTCGAGGTGACGTACCGCGGCCTGTGCCCGAACTGCGCGGCGGCCTGACCGCCACGACCGACGTTTTCAGGAGACCCCGGCACCATCGAGGTGCCGGGGTCTTTCCGTGAGGCGACGCACGTCGTGAGGTGACGCGCGCGGCTGCGCAGGAAACGCCGAGGGCCGGAATCCTTGATCGGATTCCGGCCCTCGGACTTCAGTAGCGGGGACAGGATTTGAACCTGCGACCTCTGGGTTATGAGCCCAGCGAGCTACCGAGCTGCTCCACCCCGCGCCGTTGAGTGCAACAGTACGTGAACGACGGGGAGAGAAGCAAATCGCTTACGGTGACGTGTGCCGCAGCGTGTGCCGCGGCGTGCGCCACCCCGTATGACACCCCCGTGCGTCAGGCCCCGTGCGTCACGCCGACAGCTCCTCGCGCAGGGCGTCCCGCAGCCGCGCCGCCCGCTCGGCGACCGCCGCCGGCCCCAGCTCCACGGCCCGGTCGGCCCACCGCTGGCCCTCGGTCAGCTCGCCCCGGCGCGCGTAGACCAGGGCGAGCCGGAGCGCCGCCCGTCCGTGCCCGGCGTCGGCGGCCCGTGTCCACCACAGGGCGGCCTCGGGCTCGCTGCCCTCGCGGGCGAGCAGCAGTCCCAGGTTGAACGCTCCGTTGCGGGAACCGGCCTCCGCCGCCGTCCGGTACCAGCGCGCCGCCTCGACCACGTCTCCGCGGGCCGCGGCCAGCATGCCGACCCGCACCTGTGCGCGCCGGTGCCCCTGGGAGGCCGCCCGCTCGTACCACTCCTCGCACTCGGTCTTCTCGTGGACCGCCGGCTCGCC
>NZ_JUJA01000040.1:117260-130268 GCF_001906585.1 Streptomyces kebangsaanensis
GCCAGCCGGTACGCGGCCTCCGCGCTGCCGCTGCCGGCCGCCCACCGCAGGTGCCGCTCGGCCTCCCCCTCGTCCCCCGCGCGCAGCCGGGCGATGCCCACCTGCAGCGCCGCCTCCGTGTGCCCGGCGGCCGCCGCCCGCTCGTACCAGCGCAGGGCCTCGGGCTCCAGCTCCCGCCCGGCGTAGAGAATCCCCAGGTTGAACGCGGCGTCGACGCTGCCGGCCTCGGCCGCCTTGGAGAACCACGGCTCGGCGCCCCCGGTGTCCCCGACCTGCAGCAGCAGCACGGCCAGCGCGTTCGCCGCCTCCCGGTGCCCGGCGTAGGCCGCGCGCCGGTACCACTGCTCGGCCTGCGCGGTCCGGCCCTGCTCGGCGCAGAGCAGCCCGAGGTTGTAGGCGCCGTTGACGTCGCCCGCGTCCATCGCGGCCCGGTACCACCGCTCGGCGGTCTGCGTCTCGCCGCGCTCGGCGTGCAGCGCGCCCAGCGCGTTCGCCGCGTTGCCGTCGCCGTCCTGCGCGGCCCGCAGCCACCACACGGCGGCGCTCTCGGTGTCGCCGGCGTCCCGCAGCAGGAAGCCGAGCGCGCAGGCGGCCCGCGTCTCGCCGTCCTTGGCGGAGGTCAGGTACCAGCGTCCGGCCTCCTGGAGATCGCCGCGTCTCTCCAGGATCGCACCGAGGTGCAGCGCGGCCCGGCGGTGTCCGCGCGCGGCGGCCTGCCGGTACCACTGCTCGGCCTCGGCCATGAGGCCCGCGCCCTTGCCGCCGGCGGACTCCCGCGCGGCCCGCCGGTCCAGCGCCCGCGCCAGCCGGTACTCGGCCTCCCGGTGGCCCCGCTCGGCGGCGGCCCGCATCCAGCGCTCGGCCCCGGCGTCCCCGCGGTGCTCCAGCAGGTCGGCCAGCGCGTAGGCGCCGAGGACGTGCCCCTGCTCGGCGGACTGGCGCAGCCAGTACTCGGCGGCGGGCTCGTCGCCGCGCTCGCGGTGGTGGCGCCCGAGCGCGTGCGCGGCCGGCGCGGATCCGGCGACGGCGGCGATCCGCCACCATCCGGCGGCCTCGTCGGCGTATCCGCGCTGGTGGAGGAGGACTCCCAGGTTGTTGGCGGCGGCGCGGTCACCGGCCGCGGTGGCTGCCCGCAGATGGGGTTCGGCTCCGTCGGGATCGCCGCGGCGCAGCAGCATGGCCCCGAGGACGCTCATGGCCTCGACGTCTCCCGACTCCGCGGCGAGGCGGCGGCGCGCCAGCTCCGCGACCTCGTCGGCGGCCGCCCCGCTCTCGTCCCGGGTCTCGTCCCGGCCGTAGCTTCCGGTCTCCTCGGGTCCGCTCTCCTCGGGATCGGAAGCCCGTACAAATCGTCCTGTCTCGAACAGAGTTGCCTTGTCCCCCATAACGTTCATCGTCGCACCACCTGCAACCTGGGTACACCTGGTATACCGCAGCCAGTGAGGTCACTTCAGCGTTTTGTCGACATGCCCACAGAGAGACAAGTCAAACACAGATCGCCCAACTCCCCACGGCGGCACGGCCGCAGGGCATGTCGGCACATGCGTTCGTACACCGCGAGGGGCCCGGATCCGTGGCACGGATCCGGGCCCCTCGGCTCGGTCGGAGCGATCAGCCGCCGGTGGAGCCGGCGCTGGGACTGGCGCTCGGACTCCGGTCCGGCGTCGGCTTGTTGTCGCCGCTGTCGGCGTTCTTGCCGCTGCCGCCGGTCTTCTCCGCCTGCGCCTGCGCGTCCTCGGCCCGCTTCAGCGCGTCCTGGAGGTCCTTCTGCGCCTGGCCGTACGCCTGCCAGTCGCCGTCCTTCAGGGCGGCCTGTCCGTCGTCGAAGGCCTTCTGGGCGTCCTTCAGCGCCTGCTGGACCGTCGGGTTGCCGCTCGACGGCGGCGGGGTCTCGCCGGTCCCGGTGTCCGCGGGCGGCGGAGGCGTCGCGCCCGCCGCGCCGAAGATCTTGTCCAGGGCTTCGCCGAGGGTGTTCTCGAACGCGGTGACGCCGTCGTAGGACACCAGCACCTTCCGCATCAGCGGGTACTTCAGCTGCCCACCGCGCACGTAGACCGGTTCCACGTAGAGCAGTCCGCCGTCCAGCGGGACGGTCAGCAGGTTGCCGTACTCGATCTCCGAGTCACCGCCTCTGATGAGCCGGACGAACTCGGCGATGTTCTGCTGCGAGTTGGAGTTGAACTGGCTCTGCACCTGCTTGGGGCCGCCGACCGTGGTGCTCGTCGGCAGCTT
Organism: Streptomyces kebangsaanensis; assembly: GCF_001906585.1. GTDB lineage: Bacteria > Actinomycetota > Actinomycetes > Streptomycetales > Streptomycetaceae > Streptomyces > Streptomyces kebangsaanensis. Next base: position 119,493 of record NZ_JUJA01000040.1, read on the forward strand.
CAGGATCCTGATCTGGCCGTAGCCCGGCGTGCCCGCCTCGGCGTCGACCGCCATGAAGGCGCTCAGGTTGTCCCGGCCCGTCGGCGTGAACGTCGTCGTCAGCGAGAACGCCTGGGAATCCTGCTCGGGCATCTTCATGGTCAGGTAGTACGGCGGCACCGCGTTGCCCGACTTGTTGGTCGGGTCGTCCGGCACCTGCCACACCTCGCTGCCGCTGAGGAAGGTCTGCGCGTCCTGCACGTGGTAGCGGGTGAGCAGCTCGCGCTGGACCTTGAACAGGTCCTGCGGGTACCGCAGGTGGTCCATCAGATTCGGCGAGATGCTCTTCTTGGACTCGACCGTGCCGGGGAACGCCTTCATCCAGGTCTTCAGGACCGGGTCCTCGGTGTCCCACTGGTACAGCTTGACCTCGCCGCTGTAGGCGTCGACGGTCGCCTTCACCGAGTTGCGGATGTAGTTGACCTGGTTCTGCTGGGCCACCACCGCGCGCTGGCTGTTGTTGTACGTCAGCGAGTCGGCCGTGGTGTCGCCCAGGGTCGTACGGGAGGCGTACGGGTAGCCGTTCGTCGTCGTGTAGGCGTCGACGATCCACTGGATGCGGCCGTCGACCACCGCCGGGTAGGCGTCGCCGTCGATGGTCAGCCAGGGCGCCACCGCCTCGACGCGCTCCTTGGGCGTGCGGTTGTACAGGATCCGCGAGCCGTCGCCGATCGCACCGGAGTAGAGGATCTGCGGCTCGCCGAACGCCATCGCGTACGCGGCCCGGTTGACCGGGTTGGAGAGGCTGACGCCGCTGTCGCCCCGGTAGCTGGTGGTCTTCTCACCGCTGTCGTCGGAGTAGTCGACCTCCTTCTGGGGGCCGCCGACGATCGAGTACGTGGTGGTCTTCTCGCCGTAGTAGACCCGCTGTTCGTACTTCCCCAGCTGGCCGGTGGAGGGAAGGTCGGACTCGGTGAAGGACGGCTGGCCGTTGCCGTCGGCCTCGGTGCCCTTGGCCGCGACGACGCCGTAGCCGTGGGTGTAGCGGAAGTGGTTGTTGATCCAGTTCTTCTTCGGGATGCCGTCGAGGTTCAGCTCGCGCAGACCGATGACCGTGTCCTGGACCTTGCCGTCCTTGCCCTTGTAGCGGTCTACGTCCAGATTGGTCGGGAATCCGTAGAAGTTCCGGATCTGCTGGAGTTGCTGGAACGTCGGCGAGACGACGTTCGGGTCCAGTATGCGGATGCTCGCGGCCTTCTCGACCTCGTCGCGCAGCGTCGACTTGTCCTTGGTCTTGCTGATGCCGTCGTATCCGGACACCTTGGTGTCGTCGATGCCGTACGCCTCACGCGTCGCCTTGATGTTCTTCGCGACGTACGGCGCTTCCTTGGCCTGCTCGTTGGGCTGGACCTGGAACTTCTGCACGATCGCCGGGTACAGGCCGCCGATGAGGATGGCCGAGAACACCATCAGGCCGAAGCCGATGACCGGCAGCTGCCAGGTGCGCCGCCACAGGGTGGCGAAGAACAGCAGCGCGCAGATGACCGCGATGCAGAACAGGATCGTCTTGGCCGGCAGGTAGGCATGGGCGTCGACGTACCTCAGGCCCGTCCAGTTGCCGGTCGCCTTGAAGTCGCTGGACTTCACCGCCAGTCCGTACCGGTCCAGCCAGTACGCCACCGCCTTCAGCGTCACGAAGACGCCGAGGAGCACCGACAGGTGCCCGGTCGCCGCGGCCGTGGCACGCGCGCCGGGGCTGGTGACGCGCAGCCCGCCGTACAGGTAGTGGGTGAGCGCCGCGGCGATCAGGGACAGGATCGCGGCGGCGAAGCCGAAGCCCAGCAGGAACCGGTACCAGGGCAGGTCGAAGGCGTAGAAGGAGACGTCCAGGTTGAACTGCGGGTCCCGCTTGCCGAACGACACGCCGTTGACCCACATCAGCCAGGTCCGCCACTGGCTCGCGGCGGAGGCTCCGGCGATCAGCCCGACCAGCGCCGTGATGCCGAGCAGCAGCCACTTCTTGTACGGCGCGATGCCCATCCGGTAGCGGTCCAGGCTCTGCTGCTCCATCGACATGGCGCTCAGCGGCGGCCGCAGCCGGTGCGCGAGCCAGATGTTGAGTCCGACCGCGCCCGCCATCAGCAGGCCGAAGACGAAGAACAGGCCGATCTTGGTCCACAGGGTGGTGGTGAACACGGACGAGTAGTGCACCGACCGGTACCACAGCCAGTCCGTCCAGAAGCCCGCGAACATGGCGAACGCCATGCCGAGGGCGGCTAGGACGCCCAGTGTCATGAGCAGGGTCCTGGCACGCCGGGACGGGCGGCCCACTCTCATCCGCGGCCCTGTCGGGCCTCCGCCGCGGTCCGGCATCTGGAAAGCCAAGGGTGTGCACCTCGAAATTCGCTGGTGGTCAGGTTTCGTTGCGTCAGGCCCCGTGTTCATGGACCGTACGGTGCGCCCCCGTCTCCGTGGGCCCACACTTATGCAACTTACTCACCGTTTACTCAGTTCCCGATTCCGGTCAGGAACGAGGCAGGATTGTGACCATGTCCAACACTCCCATGGCAGCGAGCCCGCTCACCCGGGCCGTACTCGAGATCGACGAGTACGCCTCCGGCCTCGGCTGGGACCAGCCCGCTCGCCTCTTCGCCCTCGTAGACACCGCACGGCTGCGGGCCCAGGAACCCGCCCTCGCGGCCCAGCTCGGCCTGGAGGACGAGCAGGGGACCTCCGGTCTCACCCCGATCGAGCAGGACGAGATTCCGGCGGACCGGCCGCTCGACGAGTTCCTCGGCACGATCGCCTGGCCCGACGCGGTGACCGGCTGCGCACTGACCGTGGAACGCCTGATGCTGCCGCCGTCCGCCGAGGCGCAGGTCCCCGAGGGGCTGGACGGGGCGAAGCTGGCGAAGTGGGTGGCGGGCCATCCCGAGCGCCAGGAGGTCCGCATGACGGTGGCGGTTCTGCGTGACGGCGCCCGGGAGTCGGCCCTGCGGCTGCGCGGGAAGGACTCCGCGACGGAGGTCCTCACGGGCGCGGACCTGGTGCCGGGCCTGGCGGAGGCGCTGGCGGCGACGTTCGAGGACTGACGGCGCTCGAGGGCTGACACCGCCCGTCAGCCCTTGACCGTGCACTTCGGCAGGTCGGCGGTGTTGCCGGCGCGGATGTCCTTCAGGGCGGCGAGGGCGTCGCTCATGGTGTTCACCTTCACGAGGGTGAGCCCCGAGGGGGTGTCCTTGGCGGCGGACGCGCAGTTGTCGGCGGGGGTCAGGAAGAACCGGGCGCCCTTGTCGCGCGCGCCGACGGTCTTCATCTCGATGCCGCCGATCGGGCCGACCTTGCCGTTGTCGTCGATCGTCCCGGTGCCGGCCACGAACGTGCCGCCGGTCAGGCTGCCCGGGGTGAGCTTGTCGTAGATGCCGAGGGCGAACATCAGTCCGGCGCTCGGTCCGCCGACGTCGGCGAGCTTGATGTCGACCGTGAACGGGAAGGTGTGGTCGGTCCCGGCGGAGATCCCGACGATGGCACGCCTGGCGCCGGCGTCGGTGGACCGCGCCGTGGTGATGGTCACATTCTCGGTGACGGTCGCCGTCCTGTGCTCCTTCTCGGCGGCGGCCTGCTCCTTGGCGGGCACGATCGTGAAGACGACGTTCTGCCCCGGCTTGTGCCTGGTGACCAGCTCGGCGACGTCGGAGGGCTGCTTGACCGCCGTGCCGTCGACGGCCTTGATGACATCGCCCGCGTGCAGCTTGCCCTGGGCGGGGGTGCCCTTGACGACCGTGGAGACGATCACCCAGGACTGCACCGGGATGCCGAGCTCCTTCAGGGCGGCGACCTTGGCGCTCTCCTGGGACTGGGTGAACTCCTCGGCGTTCTCCTGCGTCGACTGCTCCTCCGTCTTGCCGTTGGGGTAGAGCGTGTCGTGCGGGACGATCTTGTTGTCGTGTGCCAGCCAGCCGTAGACGGCCTCGACGAGGTTCATCCGGTAGTCGGCGCTGGTGACCCGGACGGTGGTCATGTTGAGGTGGCCGTCCGTCGGGTAGGTCTTGCGGCCCGAGATCTGCAGCACCGGCTCGCCGTTGTGCTCGCCGAGAGTGTTGACCGTCGGCCCCGGGGACATCTCCGAGTACGGCACGGGAAGGAAGACCCCCGCGCACAGAAGCGCGATCAGCATCAGGGTGGAGGCGAGCATCGTCGCGGTGCGGCGTGGCATGACTCGACAGTACGGGACGCGCCCGTCAACACACCGTCAGGGCGGCCCGTCTCACGTACCGGAGTGCGACCTCTCCATGGCCTCGCGGAACCGGGCGTATCCGTCCAGCTCTGGACCGTCGCTGCGCGCCTTGCGGGTCCGGTTCGCCCAGCTACCCCAGAGTCCCGCACCTATCGCAGCCACAAACGGAATCAGCAACCAGGCGAGAGCCGCCATGCCGACCTCCCAACCCCAAATGAGCGAGGGCAACTGACTGATCAGCAGATTAACCATCCGCAGTGACAACGCTCACGCCAGGGGTCCGGTTACGCAACCGGAGCTACGGCGAAGGGGTGGAAGGCGTTCGGATTCGACGCGGGGGTCGGCAGGCACGTGCGAGTCACCGGGCCCCACCCGCCCTCCCGTCGCCCGGCCACCACCCCTCGACGACGGCGCTACGCGCCGACCCGCCCTCCCGTCGCCCGGCCACCACCCCTCGACGACGGCGCTACGCGCCGACCCATTCCTCCGTGCCGTCGGAGAACTTCTGGTGCTTCCAGATCGGCACCTCGTGCTTGAGGTCGTCGATCAGCTTCCGGCAGGCCTCGAACGCCTCGCCCCGGTGCGGACACGACACCCCGACGACGACGGCGAGGTCCCCGACCTTCAGCTCCCCCACGCGGTGCACGGCCGCCAGCGCGCGTACCGGGTACTCGGCGACGACCTTCTCGGCGATCCGCCGCATCTCCGCCTCCGCGCTGGGGTGACAGGAGTACGCGAGCTCATCGACGTCGGCACCCCCGTCATGGTTCCGCACGGTCCCCACGAACAGCGCGGTCCCACCGGCGGCATCGTCCCCCAGGGCCCTGAACACCTCGTCCACGGAGAGCGGGGCCTCCCTGACACCGATCAGCTTGACGGGCTCGTCGGCGGCGTACTCGCCGGGGTGATCGCTGGTGACTGCCATGGCTCCATCCTGCCGCACGCGCTCCCGCGGCCGCCCTCAGATCCGCCGCCGCGCCTTCCGGGCCCGCCGTACGACCGCCGCCGCGCCCAGCAGCGCCACCGTCGCCCCCGCGGCCCCCGCCGCCGTCGCGTCCTTGCGCCCCAGCCGCCGCCCGGCGACCGTGTGCCGCCCGGACACCTCCTCCAGCAGCTCCGCGAGAACCTCCTCGTTCGTCCACTTCGGCCGCCACCCGGCGTCGTGCAGCCGGCTCCCGCTCACCACCCACGGGTACATCGTGTAGGCCAGGTCCCCCGCCGGAGACGGCGTGAGCCCGATCCGGTGCAGCCGCGCGGCAGCACCCAGCGCGACCGCCGACGGCAGCTCCATCCGCCGGATCCCGCTGAGCTCCTCGACCTCCTCCTGCTCCAGCCACCCGTCGCACCCCACGGCCAGCTCCCCGTCGACCTTCTCCAGCACGGCGTACTCCAGCGCACCGCACAGGTCCTCCACGTGGCAGAACTGCCACGCGGGCCGCGACCCGGCCACGACAAGCAGCCGAGGCGACTCGAAGTACCTGGTCAGCGCGGTGTCCGTGCCTCCGACCAGCACGGCCGGCCGTACCACGGTGACGTTCAGCCCCGGGTGGGCCCGCGGCGCGCGCCGCGCCAGCCGTTCGATCTCCAGCAGGTCCCCGACCCCGGTCGCCTCGGCGGTCGCCCGCAGCTCCGCGTCCTCCGACAGCGGCAGCTCGTTGTCCGGCAGCGCCCCGTACACCATCGCGGAGGTGCACAGCACCACGCGGTGCACCCCGGCCGCCGCGGCCGCGGTCAGCACGGTCTGCGTCCCCCGGACGTTGTAGGCCGTACGGGCTGCGGCGTCGGTCTCCAGGTCGAGGTCGAGCGCCAGGTGCACCACGACGTCCGCGCCGCGCAGCTTGTCCGCGATCGCCGGGTCCCGCACGTCGAGGATGTGCCACCGCGCCGCCGCGCACTCCCCGCGCCGCTCGTCGATGGCGATGACCTGCCTGACCTCGTCGGACTCGGCCAGCCGCTCGGTGAGCAGCGCGCCGACCCCGCTCGCGGCTCCGGTGACCGCGACGACGGGCCCCCGGACGGCGGGAGTGTTTTCATGGTTTCGCGCTGCGCGAACCTGCGGATCTGGGGAACTCACCGGGCGTCTCCAGAGGTTGTGTTCCATACGGGCGCGAAGGACGCGTACGTACCAGGTGGCATCCATCCTGCCGCAGGCGTTCTGTCGGCGAAGCACCGAGGCTCGAACGGTCCCGGGTGTCTACGCTGGGTGGTGTTGTCGGGCAGCCGCGCCGCCGGAGAGAACCGGTGGCCCTACCAGCCGAGGAACCCCGTGAGTGACACCCCATTCGGATTCGGCCTTCCGCCGGAGGAGCCGGACGACGGCGACGAGGGCAAGAAGAAGGACCAGCAGAGCGGTGGTGGGCAGGGACCGGCCAACCCGTTCGGTTTCGGACTGCCCGGTGCCGGAGGCTTTGGCGGCCCCGGCGCCGACAATCCGCTCGCAGCCATGTTCGGTTCGCTGAACCCCACCGACCTGGGCGCCGCGTTCCAGCAGCTCGGCCAGATGCTCTCCTACGAGGGCGGCCCGGTGAACTGGGACATGGCCAAGCAGATCGCCCGCCAGACGGTCGCCCAGGGCACCCCGGACGGCACGAAGGACGCGAGCGTCGGCCCCGCCGAGCGCACCGCGGTCCAGGACGCCGTCCGCCTGGCCGACCTGTGGCTGGACGACGTGACGTCCCTGCCGTCGGGCGCCGGCTCCGCGGTGGCGTGGTCCCGCGCGGAGTGGGTCGAGGCGACCCTGCCGGCCTGGCAGGAACTCGTCGACCCGGTCGCCGAGCGCGTCGGCACCGCCATGGGCGACGTGCTGCCGGAGGAGATGCAGGCCATGGCCGGCCCGCTGATCGGCATGATGCGCTCCATGGGCGGCGCCATGTTCGGCACGCAGATCGGGCAGGCCGTCGGCGTGCTGGCCGGCGAGGTCGTCGGCTCCACCGACATCGGACTGCCGCTCGGCCCGGCCGGCCGGGCCGCGCTGCTGCCGGTGAACATCGAGACGTTCGGCAAGGACCTGGGCGTGTCCAAGGACGAGGTGCGGCTGTACCTCGCGCTGCGCGAGGCCGCCCACCAGCGCCTGTTCACGCACGTGCCGTGGCTGCGCTCGCACCTCTTCGGCGCGGTCGACGGGTACGCGCGCGGGATCAAGGTCGACACAGCGAAGCTGGAGGACGTGGTCGGCCAGTTCGACCCGCAGAACCCCGAGCAACTGCAGGACGCCCTGCAGCAGGGCATGTTCCAGCCGGAGGACACCCCCGAGCAGAAGGCCGCCCTGGCCCGCCTGGAGACCGCTCTGGCGCTCGTGGAGGGCTGGGTGGACGCCGTGGTGCACGCGGCCGCGAAGCCACGCCTGTCGTCCGCGGACGCGCTGCGCGAGACGCTGCGCCGCCGCCGTGCCTCGGGCGGCCCGGCCGAGCAGACGTTCGCCACACTGATCGGCCTGGAGCTGCGCCCGCGCCGGCTGCGCGACGCCTCCCGCCTGTGGGCCTCGCTCACCGACGCGCGCGGGGTCGATGGCCGCGACGCCCTGTGGGCCCACCCGGACATGCTGCCCACGGCCGCCGACCTGGACGATCCGGACGGCTTCGTGCACCGCGAGCACATGGACTTCTCCGAGCTGGACAGGATGCTCGGCGAGGCGGCGGGCGGATCCGCGCCCAAGCCGGACCTGCGGAAGAAGGACGAGAGGGCCGAGGACGACAAGGGCGACGAGACCGAGTGAGCCTGTACGACGACGCGGTCCTCGTACTGAAGAGGTACGAGGACCAGGCCGAGCTGCGCCAGGTTTACCTGGACCACCTGGCGACGCATCCGGACGGCATGTGGAAGGCCTGCGGGGACGGACACATCACGGCGAGCGCGCTGGTGATCGACCCGGAGCGCGGCCGAGTGCTGCTGACCCTCCACAAGAAGATGCGCATGTGGCTGCAGATGGGCGGCCACTGCGAGCCGGCCGACGCCACGCTGGAGGCCGCCGCCCTGCGCGAGGCGACGGAGGAGTCGGGCGTCCGGGCGCTGGCCCTGCTGCCCGGCGGTCCGGTCCGCCTGGACCGCCACCACACCCCGTGCGCGTGGCATCTCGACGTCCAGTACGCCGCCGTCGCCGCGCCCGGGGCCGTGGAGTCGATCAGCGACGAGTCCCTGGACCTGCGCTGGTTCGCCTACGACGAGGTGGCCGGCGTGGCCGACGAGTCGGTCGTACGGCTGCTGGAGGCGACGCGCGCCAGGCTCTGACGGTGCAGGGGGCGACCGCCTTCGCGGTCGCCCCCCGCCTTGTCCCGGCTCAGCTCCAGGCGTTCCCCTGGTTCTGCCCCCGCGCCCCCTGCCCGCCCATGCCGAACTGTGCGGCGAGCCCCTGCCCGATCACCGCGTTCTGCGGCGGCAGCAGCTCGCTGGGCTGGACGAGCGCGTAGCCGCTGCCCATGAAGCTGAGCTCCCAGCCCTCGCCGGTGTTGCCGCGGCGGCGCCAGACCCCGGAGGCGTGGGTCTGGGCCTGCATCTGCACCCGCAGGGCGGTGGACCAGGCGACGATCGCGTCGGCGTCGCAGTTGACGTACTTGTCGGGTGTCACCTGCATCAGCAGCGGCGCGCCCGAGGTCATCAGGGCGACCCGGCCGTGGCCGGTGATGTTCAGCTGGTACTTCCCCGAGCCGGAGATGCCGTACATGCTGTCGACGGCGACGACCTCGTGGTGCAGCGTGGAGTCCATCGCCAGCACGTAGCTGCTGTCGACGGTCAGACCGTCCTGGTCGACGTCCATGATGTGCACGTACTGGGCGAGGTTGGCGAGGTAGACCGTGCCCTGCCCGTGGCAGCGCATCAGGTCCAGGCCCTCGCCGGTGTACGCACGCGCGTGTGCCTGACCGCCGGTCCGGTACTCGGCGTCGAACTCGATCAGGCCCTGGTAGGCGACCATCGTCCCCTTGCGGGCGAGGATGTCGTCGTGGCCCTCCAGGGTGACGCGCAGCATCTGCTTGTTCTGCAGGCTCCAGCGCTCCTGGGTCTGGGCCTCGTCGAAGGCGAAAAGCGGGCTCTGCATGGTGTTCTGTCTCCCCCTCAGCCGCGGAACCGGAGGCGGTCGGTGCTGTCCTCGCTGGGCTGTACGACGACGATGCCCTGGCCGGAGAAGGCCATCTGGTAGGCCTCGCCGCTGCCCCGGCCGATCAGGGACTGCGCCTTGAAGCTGCGCTTGCCCTTCACCTTCAGGTTCGGCGACCAGGCGACGAGCGCGTCCGGGTCGACGTAGGTCTCGTTCTCGCCGTCGCCGCAGTCGACGACGATNGGCTCGCCCCGGGAGGTCAGCGCGACCCAGCCCTGTCCGGAGATCCTCGTGTTCCACAGCCCCTGCCCGGCGAACTTCGCCAGCCCCTTGACCCGCTCGACGCCCCAGGTCAGGTCGGCGTCGAAGGCCAGCAGGTTGGTGGCGTTGACGGAGATCGCGTCACCGGCCAGGTTGATCACGACGACGTTGGCGCCGTAGTCGGCGAGGTAGAGCAGTCCGTCACCGGAGCACTTCATCAGCGGGGCGCCCTCGCCGGTGATCCAGTCGCGCGCGATCTGGCGCACGGCGGAGGGGCTGGGCTCGTACTGGATGAAGCCCTCGTAGGCGACCATCGACCCCACGCGCGCGAAGAGGTCGTTTCCGGTCTGCATGGCGACCTTCAGCATGTGGCTGCCGTGGTTCTCCATGCGGGCGGTGACGGGTGCGGGGGCGTAGCCCGCGAGCGGCTGGTTCATGACGGGCTCCCTTCAGACCTCGTAGGGCTGGACGACGACGAAGTTGCCGGGGGCGGCCCGGAACTGGAGGTTGACGCCCTCTCCGGTGTCGCCCGGGTAGGCGTGGTGGCGCATGCGCACCTGGCTGGAGACGATCACCTGGGCGGCGGCCGACCAGGCGACGACGGCGTTGGAGTCGACGAACGTCGTCGGTGTCACGGGCAGGACGACGGGCGTGCCGTGCGTCTTGACGACGACCGTGCCGGTGCCCTGGAACTGCATGGTGAACAGGGCGCCGCCGGGGATGCCGTGTCCCTCGATGCGGCGGACCTCGTACTGCAAGCCCTCGTCGAAGGCGAGGACGTTCTCGGCGGAGACGCAGATGGCGTCGCCCTGGAGCTCGACGGGGTGCAGGTGGGTGGCGTCCTCGGCGAAGAACACCTGGCCCCGGCCGGTACAGCGCATCAGCTGCATCTCCTGGCCGGTGACGTTGCCCGTGATCCGGCCCGCGAAGCCGGCGCCCTTGTAACTGAAGTCGACCTTGCCCTGGTAGAGCACCATGCTGCCCTGCCGGGCCAGTACCGGCCGGCCTTCCACGCCGAGGTCGGCGCGGATCAGCTTGCTGTTCTGCAGGGTCCAGCGCTGACCGGTGGGCGTCTCCTTGTAGGGGTTCAGCGCTCCGGCCACGCCGGTGGCCTGGGGAGCGCCCTGCGGGACGCCGTGGGGCGCGGCCTGACCGGGAGGCGGCTGGTGTCCGTATCCGGGGGGTGCGGGGGGCCGGCCGTAGCCGGGCGGCGGGGGCGGGGCCTGCGGCGCCCGGGGCTGGGCGTAACCGGGGGGCACGGGCGGGG
>NZ_JUJA01000041.1:0-3934 GCF_001906585.1 Streptomyces kebangsaanensis
TTAGAAGGCATCTCATTTGGCGAGTCTGCGGTAGCAGATGAGGGTGCAGGCGATGCTGGTGAAGGCCAGGAAGTGCTCTGCCTTGCGCTCGTAGCGGCGGTGCAGACGGCGGCAGCCGGCGAGCCAGGACATGGTGCGCTCGATGGTCCAGCGGTGCCGCCCGAGCCGCTGCGAGGTCTCGACGCCCTTGCGGGCGATGCGGTGCCGGATGCCCCGCCGGGACAGCCATTTCCGCAGGTGCGCGTAGTCGTATCCCTTGTCGGCATGGAGCTTGCCGGGCCTGCGCCGGCGGGGGCCTCGGCGGGACCGGATCGGCGGTATGCCCTTCACCAGCGGCATCAGGGCCTGGCTGTCGTGGACGTTGGCACCGGAGATTCCGACGGACAGGGGCAGACCGGTCCGCTCGGTGATCAAGTGGATCTTCGACCCGTACTTGCCTCGGTCGACAGGATTCGGGCCTGTCAGGTCCCCCTTTTCATCGCCCGCATGTTCACCGAGTCGATCGCGCACCTCGACCAGTCCAGCTCGCCGCGGGAGCCGAGTTCATCCAGGACCAGGCGGTGCAGCTTGGCCCACACCCGGGCCTTGGTCCACTCGGTGAACCGGCGGTGCGCCGTCGCGCCGGACGGCCCGAACGATGCGGCCGGCAGCTGCTGCCACGTGCAGCCCGACGTCGCCACGAACACGATCGCGGCCAGCACCTCGCGGTCACCGTGCCGCCGCCGGCCACCGCCCTGAGGCCGCGTCGGCGCCTCCGGCACCACGCGCTGGAACAGCTCCCACAACTCATCCGGCACCAGCCGCTCAACGATCCCCACCACGGCCGACAGCCTACCCAGCCAAATGAGATGACCTCTTAGGGACGTACATCTAAGAAGTACATCTCTAAGAAGCTGTTGTCTTTCCGAGCTTGAGGACAGCGTTCTGCCTGGTCGGGCATAGGGGTGGCGGTTCCGTGGGAGTGGTGGCGTGTCGTGTCGTTGCCCTTCGGGAGGTTGCGGATGCCGTCGGTCGTCGGACTGCTGGAACAGCACGAGCTCGCCGCCCGCCGTCGAGTCGACGGGCTGCGGGAGGAGGCCGACCGCATCCAGGCCGAGCTCGCTGCGGCCGAGCTGGAGTGGCAGGAGTGGGCGATCGCCCGCAGGCGGGTCGATACGGTGCTGGCCCCGGACAGCAGCGAAATCGCCGACACGGAGATCACTCCGGACCAGCGGGATGCGGATGCTCAGCTGGAGCCTCGGGATGCGGCGAAGCCGAAGTCGCAGGTGCCGGTGTGGCGTGAGGGGTTGCCTTGGTCGGTGCTGTCGGTGGACTACCAGCGCATTCTCACCGCGCTCGCGGACCGGGCCCGGCTCGGTCGAGGACCGCTGACCTGCCAGGAGATGGCCGCAGGGTTCGGCATGGACGTGGTGCCGGCGCGGGTGGAAGCACTGCGGTCGAAGGCGAAACGCCTGGTCGCGCGCGGCTGGCTGGCCGAGCGGCAGCCGGGCCAGTTCACGCTGACTGCGGGTGTGGCCGGGCCAGACGGCGCGTCATGAGCAGGGTCATCGACCAGTAGATCATCGCTTCGGCGCTGGTCGTGCGGCGTTCGAAGTCGCGTGCCAGGCGGCGGGTGCGCATCAGGTGGGCGAAGAACCGCTCGACGATCCACCGCTTGGGCAGCACCACGAAGCCGCGCATGTCGTCGCTGCGTTTTACGATCGCCAAGATCAGCGCGAGCCTGGCCAGGCAATACTCGATGAGGCTGCCGGTGTAGCCGCCGTCGGCCCAAATGAGGGCGAGGCGGTGGTGCGAGTCGGCCACCTGCTTCAGCAGGACGTGGGCGGCGGCCCGGTCGCCGGTGTCCGCGGCGGTGACCATCACGCCCAACAGCAGACCGAGAGTGTCGACTACGACGTGCCGCTTGCGCCCGTTGATCAGCTTGCCGCCGTCGAAGCCGCGGCTGTCGGCGCCGACGACGGCGTCCGCCTTGACGGACTGCGAGTCGATCACCCCCGCACCCGGCTCCGCATCGCGGTCCAGCCTCTCGCGCACCCGGCCGCGCAGCCGGTCGTGGAACTCCTTGACCATGCCGTGGTCGCGCCAGCGGCGGAAGAACGCGTAGACCCGGTCCCACGGCGGGAAGTCAGCGGGCATCGCTCGCCACTTGATGCCGTTGTCGACCATGTAACGGATCGCATCGAGTATTGCCCGGTGGCAGTACGCCTCCGGCCGGCCGCCCCGGCCGCGCATCCAGCCAGGCACTGGCAGCAACGGCCGGATGACCGCCCACTCCGCGTCCGTCATGTCCGTCGGATAACGCGGCTGCCGGGACCCGTTGTCGGCGGCGTTTCCGAACCGGTGAGCCAGGCAGTCACACTCCAGCGTGACCGAACTGGACTGCCCGGCCATCGACACGGAACACTGCGGCACCAGGGCCTCCTGATGTTGCTCGGTGATTCGACACCAACGAGCTGTTCAGGAGGCCCTGCTCGTATGCGTCGAGCACCCCGCGACCACCCAATCGAGACTCCCGTTCGATCAACAAACCCCAAGATCGGTACGACAACAGCTACTAAGAATGTCAGCGCTTTTTTGAAGACACGGGTGGGTGCCGTCCTCCTACAGGGGAATGCCCCGGCCGTCGTGGGACGGCCGGGGCACCCCTGCACAGTCGGCGTCGGCGTTACGGCAGCGCCAGCATCCGCTCCAGGGCCAGCTTCGCGTAGCCCTCCGTCTCCTTGTCCACCTCGATGCGGTTGACCAGGTTGCCCTCGGCCAGGGACTCCAGGGCCCAGACCAGGTGGGGGAGGTCGATGCGGTTCATGGTCGAGCAGAAGCAGACCGTCTTGTCGAGGAAGACGACCTCCTTGCCCTCGGGGGCGAAACGGTTCGCCAGGCGGCGGACCAGGTTCAGCTCCGTGCCGATGGCCCACTTGGAGCCGGCCGGGGCGGCCTCCAGGGCCTTGATGATGTACTCGGTCGAGCCGACGTAGTCCGCCGCGGCCACCACCTCGTGCTTGCACTCGGGGTGGACCAGGACGTTCACGCCCGGGATGCGCTCGCGGACGTCGTTCACCGAGTCCAGGCTGAAGCGGCCGTGCACCGAGCAGTGGCCCCGCCACAGGATCATCTTCGCGGCGCGCAGCTCCTCGGCGGTCAGGCCGCCGTTCGGCCTGTGCGGGTTGTAGACGACGCAGTCGTCCAGGGACAGGCCCATGTCCCGCACCGCCGTGTTCCGGCCCAGGTGCTGGTCGGGCAGGAACAGCACCTTCTCGCCCTGCTGGAAGGCCCATTCGAGGGCCCGCTTCGCGTTCGACGAGGTGCAGATGGTGCCGCCGTGCTTGCCCGTGAAGGCCTTGATGTCGGCCGAGGAGTTCATGTACGACACCGGCACGACCTGCTCGGCGATACCCGCCTCGGTCAGCACGTCCCAGCACTCCGCGACCTGCTCGGCCGTGGCCATGTCGGCCATGGAGCAGCCGGCCGCCAGGTCCGGCAGGACCACCTTCTGCGCATCGGTCGTCAGGATGTCCGCGGACTCTGCCATGAAGTGCACGCCGCAGAACACGATGTACTCGGCTTCCGGGCGCGCTGCCGCGTCCCGCGCCAGCTTGAAGGAGTCACCCGTGACGTCGGCGAACTGGATGACCTCGTCGCGCTGGTAGTGGTGGCCGAGCACGAAGACCTTGTCTCCGAGCTTCTCCTTGGCCACGCGGGCGCGCTCCACCAGGTCCGGGTCGGACGGGGAGGGCAGGTCACCGGGGCACTCGACGCCGCGCTCGCTCTTGGGGTCGGCCTCGCGGCCGAGCAGCAGCAGGGCGAGCGGCGTCGGCTGGACGTCGAGGTCCTGGGTCTGGGCGGTGGTCACGACACGCACCCTTTCTACTTTTCGTCGAACTGACGCTATTCATCATAGCGGCTTCGTGTCACTTTGACGATGGTCATAGTGTCG
>NZ_JUJA01000041.1:3991-8525 GCF_001906585.1 Streptomyces kebangsaanensis
CCCGGCCCCGTCCCTCCGCAGGCCGCTGTCCGTCCCCCCACGCGTGTGCGAGCATGAAGAGGACGAGCGCGGAGAAGAGAAAAGCACGCGCCCGGCCCGGAATGAATCCGTCACCCCGCCGGTTGCACTCGTCGGCAAGCAGTCTCCGTACAACCCGGGAGAGATGTAGATGTCCGTATCGGACGAGACCACCACCGTCACCGACGGCATCGTCCTGACCGACGCCGCCGCGTCCAAGGTCAAGGCCCTGCTCGACCAGGAAGGCCGTGACGACCTCGCCCTGCGCGTCGCCGTCCAGCCCGGCGGCTGCTCCGGCCTGCGCTACCAGCTCTTCTTCGACGAGCGCTCCCTCGACGGCGACGTGGAGAAGGACTTCGACGGCGTCAAGGTCGTCACCGACCGTATGAGCGCCCCCTACCTCGGCGGCGCCACCATCGACTTCGTGGACACGATCGAGAAGCAGGGCTTCACGATCGACAACCCGAACGCGACGGGCTCCTGCGCCTGCGGCGACTCCTTCAGCTGAGCAGCCGGCCACGGCACGGTACGACGTCGGAAGGCGGCGGCCCCTGTTTCAGGGGACCGCCGCCTTCCGTGTGTCCACCCGCCTCAGCGGGCGGCCGGCGGCGCATCCGGCAGCCTCGCCCCCGGCCGCTCCCGGGGGATCTCCCGCCCGTCCGAGCCGACCACCTTCCGGTCCCCGAGCGGCCGGTCCAGACGTACGGTCTCGTGGTATTCCCTGGCGATCGCGATGCAGACCCGACCCCGCCGTGAGGTCGCGGTCACCGTGACCGTCACCCGGTCGGAGTCCTCCTTCACGGACGTCCTGTAGTCCGAGCACACCCCGCCCTCGAAGCGGACGGTCAGCTCGTCGCCCTCGGTGCTGTAGCCGGTCACCTTCACGTCCCCCGTCTCCAGGGCGCCGCCCGGACCGTTCGGCGCCGGGCTCGACTGCCCGCCCGGCGCGGCCGACGAGGAGGTCAGGTACTTCGGGTCGACGGCCGGATACGGCACCGTGAAGGGATCGCCCTGCCCGCCCGGCGCCCGTACCTCGAACAGCCAGGACGGCACGAGCGTCTGCCGCCCGTCGGAGCGGTGCGCGGCCAGCCCGAACACGGCCTTGCCGACCGTGAAGGCGTCCTCCTGGGCGGGGGTCGGGACCGAGGCGTCCGTCCCGCACGGCGCCTCCGCGCGGTCCTTCAGCGGTACGGGGTCGGCGCAGCCGCCGATGCCCATGCGGTGGCCGGCCCGCGGGGCCGCGTTCATCAGCTCCAGC
This sequence comes from Streptomyces kebangsaanensis, assembly GCF_001906585.1. Taxonomy (GTDB): domain Bacteria; phylum Actinomycetota; class Actinomycetes; order Streptomycetales; family Streptomycetaceae; genus Streptomyces; species Streptomyces kebangsaanensis. The sequence goes on from NZ_JUJA01000041.1 coordinate 5,268, forward strand.
GTCCCGCGCGCGCTCAGCACGGGATACGTGTCGTCCTTCACCGGCGCCTTCAGCCGGCCGCTGCCGCCGACCACCTCGCCCTGCCGGCCGATGATCAGGCCCGTCGTCCAGCCGTACGTGGGCAGCCCGCCGACCACCGGATCGGCGTTGACCACCCGCCGCTCGCCCATGGTCTGGCCCGCGTCCACCTTGGCATCGTCCTGGCCCAGCGCCTTGAGCACCGGCACCGCCGCCTTCCGGGCCGCCGCCGCGTCCACCGGGTGGACGGGCGAAGCCGCGGGGTCCGACGCCGACGTGCACACCGCGCCTTTGCAGTTGTCGGTGCCCGGCGCGTACCGGCTGAACGTCCACGTCCCCGGCGCCTGCCTGTCCACCCGCAGCACCGGTCCGGAACCGTCCTTCCCGGACCCGACCCTCCAGGCCCGCGCGTCGGCCACCGGAGTGCCCTCCACGCCGAGCGTCTCGGCGAGCCGGGCCACCTCCTCCCGGGTGACCTCGCCCCGCGCCCGGTACACCGGCGCCGAGCCGGGCCCGCCGGGCAGTGTGCCGCTCACCCGGTAGGCCGCCCCGTAGGGGTTGGGCTCCCCGGGCGCGATCCCGTTCGTACCGCCGCCGCTGTCGCCGCTGCCCTCGTTGTCGGCGGCGACGTGGTCGTCGAGGACCAGCGGCGGGGGAGTGCCGCGTCCGCCGGGCGACGCCGCCTCCGCACGCTCATCCGCGCCCGCGGCGAGGAACGCCCCACCGCCGCCCGCCAGCAGTACCGCTGCGGCGACCGAAGCGATCACCACAGGCGACCGCCCGCGCACCCGCCACCCGCTGGAGCGCCCGTCACCCTCCGGGACCGCGGTGACGTCCGGGACAGCGGTGACGTCCGAGACCTCCGGGGCGTCAGTGACCTTTGGGCTCTTCGAGGCGCCAGGGGTGTCCGAGGCCTCCGGGTCCTCCTGGTCCTTCGAAGCGTCCGGGGTGTTCGGGACTTTCGGAGCGTCCGGGGCCTCCTGGCCTTTCGAGGCGCCCGGGGTGCCCGGAGCGTCCGGGTCCTCCGGGTCTTTCGAGGCGTCCGGGGTGTCCGGAGCGTCCGAGTCCTCCGGGACCTTCGAGGCGTTCGAGGCATCCGAGGTGTCCGGGTCCTCCTGGTCCTTCGAGGCGCCCGGGGTGCCCAGGACCTTCGAAGCCTCCGGGGCATTCGAAGCGTCCGAAGCGTCCGAAGCGTCCGAGGCATCCGGGGCGTCCTGGGCGTCCTTGTCCGCGGAGGTCACCGGGACCTCCGCAGCCTCGCCCCCGTCCCCACCCTCGCCCGCCGCAGCTTCCCGCCCCGGCGTCTCCGCCCGCTCCGGGGCCTCCCCGGCGGTGCCCGCGGCCACGTCGTCGTGGTCGGGTCGCTCGGTGTTCACCGCATCGCTCCTTCAGCTGGGTCGTACTCCGCATCCCCCGGACGGGGGACGGCGATGGGACGCGGCGGGGGAGCGCGCGGTTCCCCTCGGCGTACTCGGTGCGCCGGTTCGATCCCCGTGGCCGGACATCCCGTTCAGCAGCCGGGCCGAAGAGACGGACACGTGCACGCCGTGGACGAGGGACGACGGCACCGGCAGAGTGGCGTGAACCGCGACACCGGGTAGCGTGGACTGTCAATCCCCCCTGACCTCAGGAGCGTCCACGCCGTGCGCATCGCAGTCACCGGCTCCATCGCCACCGACCACCTCATGACCTTCCCCGGCCGTTTCTCCGACCAGCTCGTCGCGGATCAGCTGCACACGGTCTCGCTCTCCTTCCTGGTCGACCAGCTGGACGTACGGCGCGGCGGGGTCGGTGCCAACATCGCCTTCGGCATGGGCCAGCTCGGCACCCGCCCGGTCCTGGTGGGCGCCGCGGGCCCCGACTTCGACGAGTACCGCGCCTGGCTGGACCGGCACGGCGTCGACACCGCCTCGGTCCGCATCTCCGAGACCCTGCACACCGCCCGCTTCGTGTGCACCACCGACGCCGACCACAACCAGATCGGCTCCTTCTACACCGGTGCGATGAGCGAGGCCCGCCTCATCGAGCTCAAGACCGTCGCCGACCGCGTCGGCGGTCTCGACCTGGTGCTGATCGGCGCGGACGACCCGGAGGCGATGCTCCGGCACACCGAGGAGTGCCGCACGCGCGAGATCCCGTTCGCCGCCGACTTCTCCCAGCAGATCGCCCGGATGGACGGCGACGAGATCCGGATACTGCTGGACGGGGCGACGTACCTGTTCTCCAACGAGTACGAGAAGGGCCTCATCGAGTCCAAGACCGGCTGGAGCGACACCGAGATCCTCTCCCGCGTCGGCCACCGGGTCACCACCCTCGGCTCGCGCGGCGTGCGCATCGAGCGCGACGGCCGGGAGCCGGTCGAGGTCGGCTGCCCGGACGAGGATCGCAAGGTGGACCCGACGGGCGTCGGCGACGCCTTCCGCGCCGGCTTCCTCTCCGGTCTGGCCTGGGGCGTCTGCCTGGAGCGCGCCGCCCAGGTCGGCTGCATGCTCGCCACCCTGGTCATCGAGACGGTCGGCACCCAGGAGTACCAGCTGCGCCGCGGCCACTTCATGGAGCGCTTCACCAAGGCGTACGGCGACGAGGCGGCCGACGAGGTCCACACCCACCTCGCCTGACGGGGCGGCAGGTACCGTACGGGGCTACGAGACCCGGCGGACGACGTAGGCCGAGCCCTCGTCCGCCGGCTCCTCGCCGACGTACTCCTGACCCCGCATCTCGCACCACGCCGGAATGTCCAGCCGCGCCGCCTCGTCGTCGGCCAGGACGCGGACCGCGGAGCCGACGGGCACGTCCCCGAAGACCCTGGCCAGCTCGATCACCGGGATCGGGCAGCGCTTGCCGAGGGCGTCCACGACCAGCGCGTCCTCCCGCACGGCGGCCGGCTGCTCCCCGGCCGGCGCCCCGAGCTTCTCCCTGACCCCCGCCACCACGTCCGGCAGGACCGCGAGGAACCGTTCGACGTCCTCCTCCGGCGTCCCGGGCGGCAGCGACACCCGTACGTTGCCCTCGCTCAGCACGCCCATCGCCCTAAGGACATGGCTCGGCGTCAGGGTGCTGCTCGTGCACGACGAACCGGAGGAGACGGAGAACCCCTCACGGTCCAGCTCGTGCAGCAGCGTCTCCCCGTCGACATAGAGACACGAAAAGGTGACGAGGCCGGGCAGCCGGCGGACCGGGTCGCCCACCACCTCCACGTCCGGCACGAGCCGCGGCACCCGCGCCCGGATCCGCTCCGTC
>NZ_JUJA01000041.1:8664-11605 GCF_001906585.1 Streptomyces kebangsaanensis
CCGCCGGTCCCTGGGGCGCGAACCGCACCCCCTTGCGCACCACGAGCAGCCCGACCCCCGACGGCCCGCCCCATTTGTGCGCACTCGCCGCCAGCAGTGACCAGCCCCCCTCCACCGGACCCCAGCCCAGCGACTGCGCCGCGTCCACCAGCAGCGGTACGCCCGCCGCCCGGCACACCTCGGCCACCTCGGCGACCGGCTGCTCGGTCCCCACCTCGTGGTTGGCCGACTGCAGACAGGCCAGCGCGGTGTCCTCGCGCAGCGCGGCCCCGTACGACGCGGCGGCCACCGCGCCCCCGCGGTCCACCGGCACCTGCGTGACCGTCCCGCCGTCCGCCTCGTGCGCCTCGGACGAGTGAAGGACCGAGGAGTGTTCGACCGCTGACACGATCAGGTGGCGTCCGACGCGCCGCCGCCCCGCCAGCGCCCCCGCGATCCCGCTGTGCACGGCCCGGGTCCCCGACGAGGTGAACGTCAGCTCGTCCGCCCGGCACCCCACCGCCTCCGCGGCCGCCTCCCTGGCCGCGTCCAGCAGCAACCGGGCCCGCCGCCCCTCCCTGTAAAGACGAGCGGGATCGGCCCACCCCTCGTCGAGGGAGGCGAGGAGCGCCTGCCGGGCAACGGAATGGAGAGGAGCACTGGAAGCAGCGTCGAAGTAGGCCACACGCCCACGCTACGACCTACGGAGGAGCAGGCGGGGGCGCGGGGCCGTGCCTGATGTGCGGCTCCTCCCCCAAGCCCTTGACGAGCAGGGAAACCCCCATCGTGGGCGCGACGGGCCGCGACGTACCAGCAGCCGCCGTAAAAGCTTCCTACCCACCCCCTCAGGTGCCCCAACCCCCCTCCGCAAACCAGCCCATGAAGGGACACTCCACCCCTTCGGGCCGACCCGCGGCGCGTAACCCACCCTCCCCGCGCTCCGCCGGAAGGCGTCCAGTAGGGTTTGGTCCGCATAAACATCCAAACCCCTGCCCGACGCAGGGCGGCGACCGACCAGCGAGAAGGCAGGCCGCAGCCAACCGCGCGGGCGAGACTCTCGGGAAGGCGCTACGTGAGTCCCAACGGCTCCGACCGCTCGCCGCGGCGCCCGATGCGGCGGAAGCTGCTGCAGGCACTGACTGCGGGCCTGGTCCTGGCGACCGCTACCGGTTGCACATACAAGGACTTTCCCCGACTGGGTATGCCCACCCCGACCACGGAAGAGGCTCCGATCATCCTCTCCCTGTGGCAGGGGTCCTGGGCGGCCGCGATTGCCGTCGGCTGCCTGGTGTGGGGTCTGATCCTGTGGAGTGCTTTCTTCCACCGGCGCAGTCGCACCAAGGTTGAGGTACCTCCGCAGACCCGGTACAACATGCCCATCGAGGCGCTGTACACGGTGGTCCCGCTCCTCATCGTCTCGGTGCTCTTCTACTTCACGGCCCGTGACGAGTCGAAGCTCCTGGACATGTCCAAGAAGCCCGACGTCACGGTGAACGTCGTCGGCTACCAGTGGAGCTGGGCCTTCAACTACATCGAGCCCGTTCCCGGTGTGACCGGTGACGCGAAGACCGACAAGAACCTGGCCGACATCCCGGACCGGTTCAAGGACGCCTTCCCGGCCAACGCCGGCGGCGTCTACGACTACGGCATCCCGGGCACGCGGAACCCCCAGAACGGCAATCCCGGCCCGACCCTGTGGCTGCCCAAGGGCAAGACCGTCCGCTTCGTTCTCACTTCGCGTGACGTCATCCACTCCTACTGGGTGCTGCCGTTCCTGATGAAGCAGGACGTCATCCCGGGCCACACCAACTCCTTCCAGGTGACCCCCACCATGGAGGGCACCTTCCGGGGCAAGTGCGCCGAGCTCTGCGGCCAGGACCACTCCCGGATGCTGTTCAACGTGAAGGTCGTCTCGCCCGAGCGCTACGAGCAGCACCTCAAGGACCTCGCTAAGAAGGGGCAGACCGGTTACGTTCCCGCCGGCATCGCGCAGACGAGCCACGAGAAGAACCGGGAGACGAAGAAGCTGTGAGCATCCTCAACCAACCTCAGGGTGCCGCGGCAGCTGAAGACGCTTACGAGAGCGAGCTGCCGGTCCGGCGCAAGCAACCGGGCAACGTCGTGGTGAAGTGGCTGACGACCACGGACCACAAGACGATCGGAACGCTGTACCTGGCGACGTCGTTCGCGTTCTTCTGCATCGGTGGCGTGATGGCGCTGCTCATGCGCGCCGAGCTGGCCCGTCCGGGCATGCAGCTGATGTCGAACGAGCAGTTCAACCAGGCGTTCACGATGCACGGCACGATCATGCTGCTGATGTTCGCGACGCCGCTGTTCGCCGGCTTCGCGAACTGGATCATGCCGCTGCAGATCGGCGCCCCGGACGTGGCCTTCCCGCGTCTGAACATGCTGGCCTACTGGCTGTACCTGATCGGCTCGCTCATCGCGGTGAGCGGCTTCCTCACCCCGCAGGGCGCACCCGACTTCGGCTGGACCGGCTACACGCCGCTGTCGGACGCGGTGCACACGCCGGGTCTGGGCGGCGACCTGTGGGTCATGGGTCTGGCCCTGCAGGGCTTCGGCACCATCCTGGGCTCGGTCAACTTCATCACCACGATCATCTGCATGCGCGCGCCGGGCATGACCATGTTCCGCATGCCGATCTTCACCTGGAACGTGCTGCTGACCGGCGTGCTGGTCCTGCTGGCCTTCCCCGTGCTCGCCGCCGCGCTGCTGGCACTGGAGGCGGACCGCAAGTTCGGCGCCCAGATCTTCGAGTCGTCCAACGGCGGTGCGCTGCTGTGGCAGCACCTGTTCTGGTTCTTCGGGCACCCCGAGGTGTACATCATCGCGCTGCCGTTCTTCGGCATCGTCAGTGAGATCATCCCGGTCTTCTCCCGCAAGCCGATGTTCGGCTACATGGGTCTGATCGGCGCGACCATCGCGATCGCGGGTCTGTCGG
>NZ_JUJA01000042.1 GCF_001906585.1 Streptomyces kebangsaanensis
ACTAGGGTCTGTGCGGGGTTCGGATCACTGGATCGGCCATTCCCGCTCCGCGAGGGTGTCGGCTGCGGTAGACCGGACGCGTGACGCGTGGCGATCTGACCGATGCAGAGTGGGAGTTGATCGAGCCGCACCTGCCGCTGGGGGTGTCCGGGCCGATTCCTGACCTGCGCCGCTACTTCAACGCGGTGATGTGGAGGTTTCGGACCGGCAGCCCCTGGCGGGACGTGCCGGAGAGTTACGGCTCCTGGTCGACGGTCTATGACCGGTTCCGGCTGTGGGCCTGTGGGTGCCGACAACCCTGTCACCTGTGCTGAGCTGTGGCTTCAGAGTCACGATGGGATCACATCGAAGGTGTTCGCGAGCCCGTCGGCGCAGGCTTGGGAAGCGTGACGTTCCGTCTGGTCTACCGATTCGGCTGCCTCCTGCTCAGCTGGCTGCGCCTGCTGGCCCGCTCCTCCGCGGCCAAGGATGCCGAGATACTGGTGCTCCGGCACCAGCTGGCCGTCCTGCAGCGCGGCAGCCCCAAGCCAGCCTTCACCCGCGGGGACCGCGCGGTGCTCGCCGCCCTGCTCCGCTTGCTGAGCAAGCGTCACCGTTCATCGTTGAAGCTGCTGGTCACCCCGCGTACCGTGCTGCGCTGGCACGCGAGACTGGTCGCGAAGAAGTGGACCTATCCGCACCGAGGCCCGGGCCGTCCGGCCAAGCCCGAGGCGCTGCGTGCTCTGGTGCTGCGCCTTGCTTGCGAGAATGACGGGTGGGGGTATCGCCGGATCCACGGCGAACTGCTCAACCTGGGCTGGAAGATCGCCGCCTCGACGGTGTGGAAGATCCTCCAAGAGGCTGGGATCGACCCGGCGCCCCAGCGCGCCGACCGCTCCTGGGCCCGGTTCCTCAAGGCTCAGGCCCGCGGGATCCTCGCCGTCGATGTCTTCCACGTGGACACCGTTCTCCTGCGGCGCCTGTTCGTCCTGTTCTTCGTCGAGCACGGCACCCGGCGGGTCCACATCGCCGGCGTCACCCGGCACGTCACCGCCGCGTGGGCCACCCAGTGTGCCCGGAACCTCCTGATGAGCTGGGACGACACGCGCGGCGAAGGCGTCAGATTCCTCATCCGGGACAACGCCGGCTACTTCACCGAGGGCTTCGATGCGGTCTTCACCGCCGTCGGTGCCCGGGTCGTGCCCATCCTGCCGGGCGTGCCCCAGATGAACGCGATCGCCGAGCGCTGGGTCGGATCCTGCAGGCGCGAGGCCACCGACCGCGTCCTGATCACCGGGGAGCGGCACCTGCGGCTCATCGTCGGTGAGTACGCCGATCACCACAACGAGCATCGGCCTCACCGATCATTGGGACAACGGTGCCCCGACGGCCTCGGCGCGCCCGAACCACACGCCGTCGACGCCCTATCGCGCATCCTCCGACGTGACCGCATCGGCGGCCTTATCCACGAGTACGCGCAGGTCGCATAGGGTGACGGAGGTTGTCGGCACGCACAGGCTCTTCCACTTGCTGATCAAGGTCAGACGTTGATCCCTGGTCAAGTGCGTCGCCATGCAGCCCTCCGCCCTACCGATGTGTACATTCGCATCAGCTTAGGAGTTGGGACTGACAAGCCCACCCGGATGCTGCCCGTCGGTCGTGCTGGGCCGCGCGCCGTGCCGCGCGAGCCGCCGTCACCAGGGCCGTAGTTGTTCAGAGGCCCGGTCAGGTCGACTCGAGGCTCCGCTGAGGTCTCCAGGAGGGGCCGCCGCGCCCAGTGGCTAGGACCGGAAGCGTGCGGTCTGCTCTGAGATACGGAGCAGGAATTCCGTGATGGGCGCCCCTCCGTCGTCAGGGACGAGAACGAGTTCTGCCTCGTAAATCGCCTGGTCGGCAGCCAGAGCGGCCTCCTCGTCATCACGCCTCCAGGCGTCCCGCGACGCTTCGAACAGCGGACGAACGGTCTCCCAGGCAGAAGCAGGCTCAAAGCGACAGTCGGTCCAGAACATGTCGACGCCTTCGCGTGTCAGCGTTCCAATGAGCGCGTCCCCCCATGTGAGCTGCCAACTCTGTGCCGTCATGACTTCCCCTTCCCTACGCCGGATCGCTCGCAGCGCACAGAGCGGCGGTAGCCCTCCGGCCGTCAGGACACCACCTGTCCAGCCGCGCCCTCGACCACACGGCCGTGTCCCTGGCCGAGTTCGAACTGGGCGCGCGCCTCGGCCATGGCCCGCTGCCAGCTGCGTTGAGCGCCGCCGTACTCGCGGGCCAGGTAGGCGGCCATGCCACGCCGGTATCCGCCGGCCTGCCGAAGTTCGGCGAGGACTATGGCGACAGCACGCTCGCGGCGCGCGCGGCTGTGCCCGCCGCCCTGATTGCCGCGGCCGTCTCCGGGACGCCGCCCCGCTGCTCCGAGACGGCCGGTGCCGACTTCCCTCTTCCAGGCGGTCCAGAACACCTCCACGGCGTCCTGCACGTCCTGCACGTAGTAGTGGGTGCGGTTCAGAGGTCTTCGATGGCGAGGGCCGCGGCGGCGAAGCACACGGCTTTTTGTTCGTCTGAGAAGTCCCGTACGCGCTTGCCGTGGGAGCGGGCTGCTCAGTCCAGTGCTGCTTCGGTGTGCTTCGCCATGCCCGCATTTTTCCAGGTGGAGCGGGGCGACGCCGGGCGTCGCGGCGGCTTAGCCTGCGTTCCCGGCCCGGGCCCGGGCCTTGAGGAGCTGCCGCAGGCCGGTCAGTAGCCGCTCGTGGAAGACGGCGGGGGCCGCGGCTGCGGGAGCCGTCCGCAGCCGCTCGACGTGCCGCATCTGGTTCTGGATCCAGGGCACCTCCTCCCGGGCGAGCTGCCGCTCGAACTCCGCCTCGTGCCCGCCGGCGGCGAGCGCTTGGAGCATCACGGCGCGCCGTTCGGGTTCGGGCGCGTCCGCCGCTCGTGGGTCGGTGACAAAGAGAGCGGTGTATTCCGGATGGTCGGGCCACCACCGCGCCATCCAGCGCAGGGCGTGGTTGCGTATCGCGGGGTCGCGATCGGCCGACGCGCAGTGGTACAGCAGCTCACGGACCTTCGGGAGGTGCGCGCAGCGCTCGGTCAGCCACTGGAGTGCGGCCACCCGGAGCTTGGGGTCCGGACCGCGTTTCGCGCCTTCCAGGAGTGCGGCCGTCGCCGCGGGATCGCCGCCCCAGGTCTCGCCGAGCACATGCATCGCGGTCCGCCGCAGGCGGATGTGGCGGGAGGACCGGCAGCAGTCGATGAGGAAGTCCCGTGCCTCGGTGCTGAGGCTGTGGCCGATGGCGCGCAGAGCGGTCTCCGCGGCCCCGTCGGCGGGCGCGAAGCGCAGGGCGTCCCGCATCAGCAACTGGAGGTCCTCGGGATGCCCCCGCAGCCACGAGGTCAGCGTCTCCTTGTCGCCCATCACCTCGTGGTATTCGAGCAGCGTGCTGAGCTCGCCGTACTGGCGGGACCGCCAGGCCGCCATCGCCGTTCCCGCAGTCAACTCGGAGCCGAACATGGTGTCGTCTCTCCGGGGAGCGTCGGCGGGGTGGCGCGGTGCGGGAAGCGGTCGCGCCCCGCCGCCCTCCTCCTCCGGTTCCGACATCAACTCGGCCCGCAGCTTCGCCGCCGTGGCCCGTACCGCATCGAAGACGTCCTCCCGCGCCCGCCACCGAAGGAAGCGCACCGTCTCGTCGTCCGGGTGGCGGCGCGCCAGACAGCTCAGCGCCGCCTTGCGCGCACCTGGCGTGGGATCGCCGACGGCGCGGGCCTGGAGAAACAGCCGCAGTTCCGCAGCCTCTTCGTGCTCGACCGGGCGGACGCCCAAGGCCTGCAGGGCGGCGATGCGGACGATGACCTCGTCGTGCACGGCACTCGTCTTGATCGCCTCCGTGACGGTGGTGCTCGCCGGCCACCGTTCGCCCAGGACGGCGAGGGCTCCGGCGCGGGCGTTCGCGGACCGGGCGAACCGCGCGTACGCGATGACGGCGGGAAAGTCACGGTGCAGCGCACCGGCGAGCTGGACGGGGACGCGGGACTCGATGAACTGACCCCATACGTGGAACCAGGTCAGATAGCGGTCGCGCCCCGCCCAGTTTTCACCGAAGGAGGCGAGTGACGGGGTGACGCTCTCGGCCGCGAAGTACGCCGCGTCGAGGAAGAACGTTCCGAAGCTCTCGGTCCTCGCGCTCAGGTACTGGGTGATCCCGTCGACCACCGCGACGCTCTGGGTGCTCAGCGCCCCGATCTTCTTCACCTCGGCGAGCGCCCGGAGGGCGAGGACGAGCCGCTCCCCGCGGTCGGTGAAAGGGACCGGCCGGACGAGGCTGTCGACCAGCGTCCCGGTGTCGTGCTCCCGGAGCTGCCCGGCGAGCAGCAGGATCACCTCGTGCCAGGTGGTGTCCTCGGCCCTCGGGACGAGGACCTCGGAGACGAGGGCCTCGGGGGTCCACTCCCGTTCGTGCTCGTAGCGGTGGACGATGTCCGCCGCGGCCAGGTACTCCAGGAACGTGCGGTGCACGAAGCCCCAGGCGCCCCCGCCGTACCGGGCGAGGATGAAGTTGCGCTCCCGGAGTTGCTGGACCATGGCGCGGGCGGCGCGGCGCGCGACGTCCGGCCGGACGTCGCAGAGCTGGAGGTACTGGCGGAAGACGTCTTCGATGTCCGCCTCGGGCACGTAGTTGCCCGAGATGCCGCCTGATCCCTCCTGCATCCTGCGGGCGAGGAGCCGCAGCATCTCCAGGCGTTCGGTCTGGCCGAGCAGGTCGAGGGCTTCGGCGATCGGTCCGGACAGCGGGGCCGTCAGATGCTTGGCGTCCCGGTCCCAGCGGGCGACGAGCACGGTGACGGCGTGCTGGTACACCCCGTTCCGGTCGCGGGGGAGGGTCTGCCGGCGGCCGAGGATGGCGAGGACGGTCAGCAGAAGCGGGTTCCCGGCCAGTTCGCGCACCGACCGCGAGTGGGCGACCGCGTCCTTAAACCGGGTGAGGAGCTGCTCGGTGAGCGCGGGCTGTCCGGGGCACGCCGTCTCGTACCACCGGCGCGCGAACTCGTGGATACGAGGGGTGTCCAGGTCCTGGATCATGTAGTGGGCGAACCCCGCCCCGCCCAGCGTCTGCCGCTGGTAGCCGATGACCCGGGATGTGACGATCACCCGGCAGCGCTCGTGGTGGGCGGCGAACCCGGCGATGCGGCGGGCCGTCTCCGCCCGGAACTTCGGGTCGAAGATCTCGTCGAGCCCGTCGAAGACGAGGAGGACGCGTCCCTCGTCGAGAAGCCGGCCCAGGACGGGGAGCGGGAGCCCCATCCCCTCGGTGGTCCACAGGTGTGCGAGGAACTCCGCGAACGTCTGCTGCCGCCAGGCCGGTTGCGCGTAGTGCCGCAGCTCCACGATGAGGGGGATCCGGCCCGCGAGGCCGGCGAGGGCCCCGTCGGGACGCAGGCCGCCGGTCAGGGCGAGCGCGAGGTAGTGCGCGAGGGTGGACTTGCCGGCCCCCGGGTCGCCGAGGAGCACGACCCGCTGGCTCCCCTCCCGGGCAAGGACGTCGAGCACATGCTCAGCGGGCTGCCGACGGTACGCCTCCACGAGGGAGTCGAGCAGCTCCAGGTCGAGCCCCGGCGGCAGTTCCCCGTCCGCGGCCAGCTCTTCGCCCTTGAGGAGCTGGCCCATGAGCTCTCGGGAGAGCTCCACCGGCGGCGGGTCGGCCCGGACGGTCGGCACGACGAAGACCTCGCGCAGCTCGACACTCGGCTGCGTGCTCTGGTCGTTGTCGGGGGTGAGGACTTCCAGGTTGAGACTTCCGTACGTCTCCCGGACGCGGCGCGCGTAGGTCGCGAGCGCCCGGTCGGTGGCGGCGTCCCGCTCGTCCTCGGCGGCGTCGCCCGGGCTGTTGTCCCGGCTGCCGTCCCGGCCATCGTCCCTGGCCGCTTCGAGGAGCGTGACGAGCTGCCGGTGCCGGTTCCGCCACAGCTCCCGGTCCACCAGGGAGCCGCTGACCGGATCAGAGGGCGGGGCGCAGCGGACGCACGCGTCGAGGAACGCCGTCACGGCGTCCCAGTCCGGGGGCCTGACGAAATCGCCCTTTAGGAGCCGGTGGACGCCCGAGCTGCTGAGGGCCCGGCCGCCGGCCGCCGGGTTCCGGGCGCTCGTCCGCTCCAGCTTCGCGACGCTGGGCGTGCCCGCCGCCCAGTGCACCTCCCGGAGCCAGGCGGTGAACTGCTTCCGTGCCTCGTCTCCCCGCTGCAACGCCGCTCCCTCCCCGACGTCCCGGAACGTCCCGGGACGCCCCGCGTTCCGGCCCCCAGCCTAGGCCGCAACCTGCGGCGACGAGGCCGGTATCCCGATTCGACCCAGCTTCCACCACCGGCTGCCCGGGCGGCGCAAGGTGCTCCCGTCACCGACGAATGAACGGAGCACACGATGATGCTGCACGACCTTCTCGACACCCTCGGCCCCGTCGGCCTGCTCGTCCTCCTCGGCACGGTCATGGTTTTCGCGGGAGTGGTGCTGCCGACGATCTGGTCGCGCCACGCCTACCGCCGATCCGCAGCCCGCACGACCATGAACACCCTCCTCAAGGCGCTGCGCCGGCTCTATCCCTTCTGACGCCTGATCGACAGAGCATTTGGCTCAGCAGCCGAACAGTGATGGCGTCATGCCCACTCCATGCCCAGCTTCCGTAGTGCGTCCAGCTGCTCGGGGGTCGGAAGATTTCAAGTCCAGTGAGACGGTTGGGGCGCTATGAGGTTTGTGGTGCGGGTTCCCTGCGTCTGGCCGGGTCGTTGATCCACGCCTGCTGGGGTATCCGGGGTGGTCGGGGGCGGCGGCCGAAGCGTTCGGGGTGGCGGGCGTATGCCTCGGCGAGGGTGACGGCCCGCTGGTCGCGCACCTCCTCGGCGGTGCCGAAGTGCACGCTGGCGGGCGTGTGCCAGCCGATCCCCGAATGCCGGTGCTCGTGGTTGTAGTACGCGATGAACGCGTCGAACCACTCGCGGGCATGGGCCAGCGAATCGAACCGTTCGGGATAGTCGGACATGTACTTCGTGGTCTTGAAGTGGGCCTCGCTGTAGGGGTTGTCGTTGGAGGTCTTCGGCCGCGAGTGCGACCGCGTGACGCCGAGGTCGATCAGCAACTGCGAGACCTTCTTGGAGGTCATCGAGGTGCCGCGATCGGCGTGCACGGTCTCCGGCACGATGCCGTTGCGGGTGATGGTCTCGCGGATCAACTCCTCGGCCCGCCGGGACGATTCGGCCCGCTCGACGGTGTGGCCGACGATGTAGCGGCTGAAGATGTCGATGATGACGTAGGCGTGATACCAGACGCCCTTGACCGGTCCGGCTGCCTTGGTGATGTCCCAGGTGAACACCTGCGACGGTGCGGTGGCCACCAGCTCGGGCACCGCCTGGGCGGGGTGGGTGGCCTGGCGGCGGCGTTCGCCGGACTGCCCCTTCTCGCGCAGGATCCGGTACATCGTCGAGACCGAGCAGTGGTAGCGCCCGGCGTCCAGTTCGCGGGCCCAGATCTGCGCGGGCGGCAGCTCGGCGTACTCGGCGCTGTTCATCAGCTCCAGTACCGCAGCCCGTTCCTCTGCCGTCAGGGCCGAGGGCTGGACCTGCGGCGAGCGGGGCCTGCGCGGTGGTGAGGGACGGAGCCGGCGGTAGTGGGTGGCCCTGGAGCGGCCGG
>NZ_JUJA01000043.1 GCF_001906585.1 Streptomyces kebangsaanensis
TTGGGACTGCTGCACGGATGGGTGACAGTCGGGTTTCATGCCGCGAGGGCTGCGGCGGGCTTCATGGTGGTCTCGAACTCGATGGGGGTCAATCGGCCCAGCCGTAGTTGTCGGCGACGCCGGTGGTAGGTCCGTTCGATCCAGATGACGATCGCGGTGCGGAGCGCTTCTCGGGTGGTCCAGGTGCGGCGGTCCAGGACGTTGTTCTGCAGGAGTGCGAAGAACGACTCCATGGCCGCGTTGTCACCGGCGGCGCCGACCCTTCCCATCGATCCGACCAGGCCGTGACGGTTCAGGGCGTGGATGAACTTCCGGGACCTGAACTGCGAGCCGCGGTCGGAGTGGACGACGCAGCCGGCCACCACGCCTCTGCGTGCGGCGGCGTTGTCCAGCGCGTTCACCGCGAGCCGTGCCTGCATCCGGCTGCCGATCGAGTAACCGACGATCCGGCCGGAGCAGGCGTCCTTGACCGCACACAGGTACAACGTGCCCTCTCCGGTGGCATGTTCGGTGATGTCCGTCAGCCACAGCTCGTTCACCGCGTTCGCGGTGAAGTCACGCCGGACAAGGTCGTCGTGCACCGGCGGCCCGGGTCGCTTGCCGTTCTTCGACCGCTTCTTCCCGAACACTGACCACCAGGCGTTGTCCCGGCAGATCCGCCACGCGGTCCGTTCACTCATCCGCTCGCCTGCCGTCTCGGCTTCCCCGGCGAGGAACCGGTAGCCGAACTCGGGATCGTCGCGGTGGGCGTCAAACAGCGCGTTCGCCCGGTGGGCCTCGGTGATCTCGGCCTCGGTCACCGGCCGGCGAAGCCACCGGTAGTAGTGCTGGCGAGCAAGCCCCAGTACCCGGCACGCGACCGCGACCGGGATCTTGTCGGCGGCGAGCTCTCTCACGAGCGGGTAGAGCCTTTTCCCGGCAGGTTCGCCTGCGACAGGTAGGCCGCCGCGCGGCGCAGGACCTCGTTCTCCTGCTCCAGCAGCCGGATCCGCTTCTTCAGCTCACGGTTCTCCGCCGACTCGGACCTGGTGACACCAGGCTTCTCGCCGTCCTCCACGGCGGCCTGGCGCAGCCACTTCGACAGCGTCATCTCATGGACGCCGAAGTCCTTCGCGATCTGCGCAAGGGTGACGCCCTTCTCGCGGTTGCGGGCCACGCGCACGACGTCGTCACGGAACTCTTCGGGATAGGGAACAGGCACAGCAACATCCTTCCAGGCCGCCCCACGGGCAAGCCAGATCAGATGTCACCACACCGTGCAGCAGTCCCGTTCGCTGATCCAGGAGCGCAGCTTGGGCGGTGGTTCGAGTTCGGCGATGAGCAGGAGACGCAGACGGTGGTAGTCGCGCTGCCAGGCGAACGCCCACGGAGGGAACCACCACGGATCGAGAGCAGCGAGGGCCTGCATGCCCGGCCACGGAGCCGGTGTACGTCGTGCGTGGGCCCCGGCCTCTCCACGTTTGCTGGCGAGCCACCTGCCCAGAGGGAACCCGTTGTGCTGGACGGAGTGCGGCAGCGCCAAGTGGCCGTAAACGCCCGCGTAGTCCCGGGCATGGGCCAAGCCCACGGCGAAGTCGATCCGGGTGCCGGTGGGGCGGTACTGCGTGGCCTGCCTGGCTTGTGCGTCCTCGGCGGTGATGCCGATCTCCCGCAGCAGACCCTGCTGGTGGGGATGGAGCTCTTCGAACAGGGCACACTGCGCGTACAGCCACGACGCGGCAGACGTCTCCACCCCGCGGAAGCCATCCCCCGGCACCAGCGGCTGATTGTTGCCGCACTGCTTACGGGCGTGGTGGTAGGCGCGCTGCCACGCCATGGGCCACGGCGGGTTCCACCACGGGTCGATGGCGGACAGTGCACGGCTCCGGTCGGTTTCCTTCTCCGCCATGCGGGCCCGGCTGCGTTGGCTCATCAGCCACTGCCCAAGAGGAAAACCGTCCTGCCGCGTGCTCTTGGACGTGGCGAGGTGGCCGTGGACGGCGGCGTAGGCGTGTGCGTGTTCCAGGCCGGCCGCGAAGGCCTGAGCCAGGCTTTTGCGGCGAGGGCGGGCTGAGCGGGCGTGCGCGGGCCAGATTCCGAGATCTGCGAGCAGGCGCTGCTGGCCCACGTGGAGTTCGTCGAACCGGGAACACTGCTCATGGAGCCACTCGCCCAAGGCGAGACTGGTGCCGGGGAATCCTGCCGGGGCGTCGACGGGGCCGTGCTTTCGAACGTGTTCCAGGGCGCGGTGGTACGTCCGCCGCCAGGAGACCGGCCAGGGACCATTCCACCACGGATCAATGCGATGCAAGGCCTGCGCCCGATCGACAGGAAGCGCCGCTACTCCGGTTCTCTGATTGGCCAGCCACGTTCCCAGCGCGAATCCCTCGTGACGGGCGTACTTCGGAACGGCGAGATGCCCGTGACGCGCCGCGTAAGCACGGGCGTGTGCCAAGCCGACCTGATACGCCTGCTCTGCACGGGACGGCCTCCCAGCCGCCGGAGCGCTGCTGGAGGGCTGCTGGAGGCGCAGCTCCCGCAGCTGCGCCGCAAGTCCACGAGGCCGGTGCGCGACCGGAACCGCCCACACGTCTTCCTCGGGCACTGCCCCCCGCCCCTGCCGCACACACGCACGCACCCAGGCGAACAAGGCACCTTCGCTGGAGGTGGCGAGCTGCTTTGCTAGCCACGGGCGGTCCAGACGGCGGGCCAGCTCGGTCAGCAGACGGGGTACCTCGGCCAGGGTGTGCGGCATCTGACCGTGTGTGTCCTCCAAGACGCGTTGTCGCCACAACCGGTCAGAGAGGACCGCCGTGACCACGACAGCCTCGGGGTACGTCACTACGTCCCGGGCGAGCACGAGCATCTCCCCTTCGGGGAGATCGGCACGGACGCGGCTAAGACGCGCCGGCCAGAGCACCTCCTCCCGCCAGTGCGCATCCCACCAGGAGGCAACGACCGCTTGGGCCATGGCGAAAGCGTTCTCGCACGAGCCTCTACGACGCAGCAGCCGCAGAAGACACTGGTGAGCACGGATCACCTCCGGTACCCCGGCGAGGCCCACCTGGCCTTCGACCAACGTGGCTCTGTCCAGGACCAGGGAATCCAGCGACCAGCACTGGTGCCGGATACAGACCCGTGAGCGCAGCGCGGAGTACAGACGAACAGAGCACATCGCGCCCGTCCGGGCCGCCGCACACGGTCTGCACCCCAGCATGACGGCAGGAATCGTGCTACCAGCAGCGAAGCGCACGCCCGGCTGGGCACCGCTCGCCTCCGCACCATCACGCTCATCCCAGGAAGGCAGAGCCCAAGCCAGATGCGACTCCGGCACCCGGCAGACGGAAGCCAGCCGACTCCGGACTGCGGGCGCGAGGAACACCTCGCCGGCGAGACAGCTCTTTCCCCAGACACCGCGCACGCCGGGGCCCGCCACAGCAGACAGCAGGCCCGCCACGGTGACGTTGTAGCAAGCGGCCAGCCGGTTCACGAACGACAGCGTCGTTTCACCCACCAGCGGGGTTAGCCGAACGACACCGACCGCTGGCCACGGGGAGAACAGATCCGTCACCTCCCATTCACAGCTGCACCGGCACACGCGACCGGGCCGGGACGTCTCAAGCAACAACGCTCTGTCGGACGTGCCAAGGACTACTTGTCCGTAAGAACGTAAATTGGCCCCACCGTAAGAGGTTGATCTGGCCCCACCTCCCTGCCGTTCGGGTGACGTGGTGGGGCGGTGGCCGATGCGTAAGAATCTGTTTTGGCCCCACTCCCTGATCGGGTGAGGTTCTGCGCGTGCGGGGTCAGGTCGCCGGTGGTGGAGTGCGTGGGCCGTTAGCTTGGTAGCGGCGGCGGCTTTGGTCGCCGTTTCGCCCGGCGGTGTCCCTGACAGGCATCGCCGGGCGGGCGCCGCCTTGCGGCGTCCGCCCGGTCGCGGTTGTTGTTCTCTCGGCAGGTCAGGATGTGTGCGGTGCCTGCCGGAGGGCGTCGATGAGGGTCTCGCGGTGGCTGGTGAGAGCCCAGACGATCCAGTCATCGGCCTGTGCGATGTCGAAGTGTTCTTCGAGGGTCTCGGCGGTGTCGTCGTCGAGGCCGTCGAAGTAGTTGATGAGGTCGCTCAGGAGGCCGGCCAGGGCTCTGGCGGAGTCCGCGGACAGCGGGACGGTGCTGGTCATGCGGCGGTTGCCGCCCGCTTGGCGCGGGTTTGAGCGAGTCGGTAGGACTCGGTGCCGGTCTCGATGATGTGGGCTTCGAAGGTGAGCCGGTCGACGATGGCCGCGCAGAGCCGCTTGTCGCGGAAGGTGCGGTTCCACTCGGAGAACGGGGCGTTGGCGGCGATTGCGATGGAGTGCCGTTCCTCCCGCTCGGTGAAGATCTGGAACAGCAGTTCGGCGCCGTGCTTGTCCAGTTCGACGTAGCCGAGTTCGTCCAGGCAGAGCAGGTCGACGCGGCCGTAGCGGTTGATGGTCTTGGACAGCTGCTTGTCGTCGGCGGCCTCGGCGAGCTCGTTCACCAGGGCCGCGGCGGTGGTGTAGCGGACGCGGCAGCCGGCCTCGGCGACGGCGGTGCCGATCCCAATGAGCAGGTGGGACTTGCCGGTGCCGGAGTCGCCGACCAGACAGAGCGGGTGGCCGGAGCGGACCCACTCGGGCCGGGTGAGGGTGTGCACCAGCTCCGGGGAGATGTTGGGGTTGGCGGCGAAGTCGAAGTCCTCGATGCGCTTGGGGCGGGGGAAGTTGGCCTCGCGGATCCGGCGGAGCTTGCGGCGTTCGTGCCGGTCCTCGCACTCGGCGTCCAGCAGCTCGGCGAGGAAGTCCTTGTAGGAGGCGTGTTCGCGCATCGCCGCGGCGGCCAGCTCGTCGTAGCGGTCGCGGATGGTGGGCAGGTGCAGCGTGCGGCAGGCGGACTCGATCGCGATGTCGACGGGCTCGCCGGCTTGTGCGGGCAGCGCGGAGCCTGCGCGAAGTCCCTCGACGACGGGGACTTCGGCGCTGGTGGTGGTCATGCGGAACCTTTCGGTCGAAGAGACAGCAGCTGGTCATAGACCGCCACTGACGGCTCCGGCCGGGTGTCGGCCGGAAGTTCGGCCCGCCGGGGCAGGGAGATGATCCGCGCTCCCACCTCGGCCGACCGGCTCTCGGGCGGCGGCGCCGGCGCCGCCGGAGCGGGCGCCTGGATGCCCGCCTCCGCGCGGGCGGACATCGCCTTGCGCGCTTCGATGGCCACCACGTCGGCGGAGGTGGAACCCGCATCCAGAGCGGCAGTGATCCCGGCAAGCACGGCCTCGGCAGGCATCCGGCGGTGCAGCAGCAGCACCGAGATCAGTGCACGGGTGCCGTCGGCGTCTCCGTGAGCTGCTCGGGCCGCCGCCCAGAACGCGTCGTGCGTGGAAGTGAACGCGCCGCACTCCCGTGCCGCGGCCAGCCCGGTCGAACCGGCCAACGCCCCTGGTTTGACCAGCAGGATCTCCAGGAAATGGTCGAGGACGTCACGGTAGCCATAGCGGCGCGTCAGCCGCGGATGGCGGGCGACGACCTCCAGCCGGTCATAGACCAGCAACTCGTTCGCCCGCAGGCTGACCCGCACCCGCTGCCCGATGAACCGGGCGGGCACCGAGTAGTGCGACATCCGCACCGTGATCCGGCTCTCCTTGCTGACCTTCGGCGTCAGCGTCACCCCGTAGTCGAAGTCATCCGCCGGCAGCGGCGCCAGCAGTTCGGCCTCATCACGGAAGTCGAAGCCGACCGAGGTCGGCCGGTTGTCGATGTGCCGGGCGTCTTCGGTCTCGTCGATCGCCGCCAGCCTGTCGTTGAGCTCCTCCAGTGTGGCGACCTCGGGAACGGGCACCAGATGGGCCCGGCGGAACCGGCCGCCCTCGTGCTCGACACCGCCCTTTTCATGCGCGCCGTCCTGACCGGGCAGGCAGTAGAACGCATCGAATCCGTAGTGCGAGCGGAAGGCGACCCAGCGTTCGGACTCGACCCGGATGCGGCCGAAGCACACCCGCGAAACCGCGGGCTTGAGGTTGTCGTAACGGATGTGCCGCAGCGGCAGCCCGCCCAGCACCCGAAACGCCTCCACATGCCCCTGCATGAACGCTTCCTGGCTCTCCGAGGCGAACACCCGGTGCACCGCCTTGCCCGAGTACGACAGCCGCAGCGTGAACAGGTGACACTGCACCGGCTCGCCCGCCAGCCGCACCCACACATCCGCGAAATCGACCTCCGCCTCGGCGCCGGGCTCCCGCTCCTGCGGCACCATCCCATCCAGGTGCCCATGCCCCTCGCGGGCCTCGGCCTCGATCTGCGGCCGGCGCAGGGAAACGTAGTCGCAGACCGTGGCGTACGACGCGTCGGTGAACGCGTACTCCTCGGCCAGCCGCTGCCAGATCCGCCGGGCGGTATGCCGCTGCTTCCTGGGCGCGGACAGGTCCGCGATCAGCATCGCGTCGATGAAGCCCTTGACCGGGTCCAGTCGCTGCGGACGGCGGGCGGGCTTCTTCCGCGGCGGCGGCATCGCCCCCTCCAGGGCCTGCCTCACCACCCGGCGGTGCACCTGGTACCTGCGGGCAAGCGCCCGCACGGACATGTGCTCCCGCCGATGGTCACGACGGATGGACTCGAACAACTCGACACGCGACACCATCCCGGCCTCCTGACACGGCCGCTACGAAGACGCCTCACCCTGCCCCGTCCATCCAGAGCAATCCCGGCATTACGCCGACAAGGGGAGTGTCACGGCCAGGGCGCGGGGTGGGGCCAAATCACTTTCGTACGCAGGTGGGGCCAAAACAGATCCGTACGGTGGGGCCACTTCACGTGCTTATAGACAACTACTACACCGGCTCCGTTCCCGGCCCGGAGATTGAAGACCTTCTACGCACCACTCTGGTAAAGGTTGCTCTCGACCAACTCGGCTGGGACGTCCGCGCGGCGGAGGCCACCCAGCAGAAGCGCCACATCGTCGACATCTTCAAGGCAGAGGTCCCCGGCTTCTCAAAGTGGAAGCTCGCCAAGGCATTCCTGCGCTGGCTGACCGACCACGGCTGGAACGACCTCACGGCCGACGAGCAGACCGCATGGCAGAAGCTGTTTGCGGCCATCAACAAGGGACTGGCGTAGCCGCCGGAACTACAGCTTGACCGCGCTCTTCAGGTATCTGCCATGTGCCGCAGGGCCCATGCTGTGTCCGGCCGGTTCAACAACCGGCCGGACACGGGCTCACGCCCATTCAACGCCTAGCTTCGTGAGGGCGGCACGCTGGGGCTCGGTGAGCTTCTCGCGCCTCGATTTGGTGTTGGAGATCCATACGCCCAGCTTCACGACCACCGGCTCCACTGCGCCGTCGACCGCAATCTCCTCGGCATGGGCCCTCGGGACACGGTGGTGCCCTTCACGGGCGATGTACTGTGTGAGCGCCTGAACGCCCTTCTGGAAGGCCGCTGACGCCTTCCCCGCCTTCCCGACACTCTTATCCACCGTGGCTGCAGCGGGCCGCTCAGTCGGCTTCATGCCCAGCTCGGAGAGCCGCTGCTGCTGCTCTTCCGACAACTGCGCCCAAGTACTCGACTCTTGCATCCGGGCGAGCCATTTGCCCAGGTCGTCGCCTTCGAAGAGCACGCCGGGCTGGATGTCGGGCAGGTGGCCGTCGGCGTCTACGAGGTCGGCGAGGACGCGGTAGTGGCGTTGCCAGTCCAGCGGCCAGGGGCAGTTCCAGTCCGGGTCGATCGCGGCCAGCTGCTTCGCGCGCTCCGCCGCTCGCTCCGGGTCCTTACCGAGGCCGCCCTTCCGGCGCAGGTTGGCCATGTGCTGCCCCACCGGCACCATTGCCTCGCCCCAGACCGCGTCCTGACGCGGAGCGAGGTGCCCCGTGGCCCTCCGGTACGACCGCAGCGCGGCGAGCTTGGCCTCCCAGGCTTCCTCGCCCGGCTCCCACACCATCCCGGCCTCCGGTGCGTCCAGCAGCTCCTTGCGTCGCGGTTCTAGCTCACCCGCCCGCAGCGCCTTCCTCTGCTGGTGCACCCAGCGCCCAAGCGGAAACGCCTTCGTCACACCCACGGAGGTCTCAACGTCGTAGGGCACGGCGTAGAGGCCGGTGATCTCGTTCTCCGCCCGCCACCGCAGCAGCGCCTGGTAGCCCTCCAGCCACACCAGGGACTCCGGCCGGTACACCCGGGTACGCAGGAACGCGGCGATCGTCGCCGCGTCCCGGGGAGAGGAGAAGTGCAGCAGCGCCGAATCGGCGGCGGCCTGCGTGTCGTCCTGCTCCTGGTCCTCGCCCACCTCGCCGCCGGCCCCGACGATCCGGCCCTCCTCATCGCGCTGAACGTGCACCTTGCGCCCGTGCTTGCCCCGGGACAACGCGCGGGATGCGAGCTGCTCAACGAGCCGGTCGTCATGACTGCGGAGGCCCTGCAAAACGGCTACAAGGGGGCGGAACGAGGCGGAGGCGACCATGTCGGTGGGGTCCTCGCCGGGCTCCAGGAAGACCGGCACGATGATGCGGGCGATCTTCGTGCTGCCGTCCCGGTTCAGCCTGAGGGCTCGGCCGATGTTCTGGACGATCTCGACCTGGGAGCCGCGGGTGTCGGCGAAACAGACGGCTTCCACGCCCCGTTCGCCGGTGATGTCCACGCCTTCCCCGAGCACGCGAACGCTCGCGAGGAACGCCCTGTGTACGCGCCGGTTGTTGGCGTCGATGCCGTTGGCGAACTGCCGCAGCACCTCACGCCGCTCACTGACGAGGTGGTCGCCGCACAGCCAGGCGGACCAGACTCGGTCCGGCGGGACGTGACGGCCAGCCTCCAGGTCGTAGAACTCCGCGTCGATGGACGACTTCGGCAGCTCCTCCGCCTTCGCCAGGTCGTCATCGGAGGCGTCGTTGGTGTACAGCTCAGCTGCCGTCTGGGGCAGCTTTTCCGCGAACGCGGCTGCCTCTTCCACCTTCTGGTGGAACGTCATGACCGTACGCAGGTTGTACGCTGCCGCGTGCTCCAAAAGTGCGGTCTGTAGCAAGGCGAGACGCCGGCCCCGCTGCGCCTCCTCCGACTCCCCGAGGACGGGCGAGGGGTCGCGGATCTCCAGCACGTCGATCTCGAACCCGGCGAGGATGCCTCGTTCGATCGCCTCCGAGAGCCCGAGCTCGGCCAGCCACGAGCCGTAAGGCCCGTCCGGGTCGTCGGCCATGCTCGCGATCTCCAGCTCCTTCCCGTCCGTGCCCTTCTGCGGCCGGGGCAAGGCGAGGATGCGCGGCGTCGCGGTCAGGTACAGCCGGAAGTCCGCCGGGATACGGGCGTTGTCGTGGATCGCCGCCCACGGCCTGCCAAGATCACCTGCCGTGCCGTGGGCCTCGTCCACGATCGCGAGGTCGAACCCGTCCATCTGCTGCCCGTACAGGCGCTCCCCGCCCGCCAGAGCGGCTTCCAAAGGCCCGCGCACCTTCCCCTGGCCCATCGGATCCTCGAAGTCCTCGCGGTCCACCAGGGAGGCGTACGTGGCGAACACGACCACCGGCCCGCGCCCGGACCACAGGGCGAGCTGAATCGGGTTGGTGGTGGTCCGCACCCCCAGCGAGTTGAGCACTGGGTCGTTCTCCAGCGAGCACACCGCCACCATCGGCGCCCGGTGGCCCACCAGCCGCCACGCCTCAGCGGTCTGCACGAGCAGGTCCAGAGTTGGCACGGTCACCAGGACCCGCCCGCCCGGAAAGCACTCCAGCGCGCACGCGGCAGCCGTGATCGTCTTCCCCGACCCGGTCGCGGACACGATCGTTCCACGCGCCCCCTCCGACGGTACGGATGATCTTGCAGGGAATCCCACCCACCTACGGAAAGCCGCTTTCTGGGCCACCTGATGTTCCCGAAGCCGAATACCCAGCATTTCCCCGCTCCTCCTCTGCCTTCTTTTCCGCTCGCTTCGGAAATCACAGGGACGGCGTGAAAGGCGGGACGGACACCGTACCGTCCTCGCCCACCACGATCCGCTCGGCCAGCTGGGCCAGAACCTCAGAGGGACGCAGCCCCGTCCGGCCGGCCACCACCTGGACCAGCCGACTGGACGCGACGGACAGCCGGACCTCCGCCCGCAGCTCATCGGCTTCCTCCCCCCGCCGTTCCCCCAAGGCGGCCTGTGCCGCAAGAGCACCAGCAAGTCGTTCCTCACGCTCGCGAGCCCACACCGAGCCCTGAGCATCCTGTTCCGGCTCGTACACACTCCAACCGGCCACAGTCATCAAGTCTCTGACGCGCCGCCACTCAGCGTGCTGGGCCAGCCAGATGACAGCCAACCGCTCCCGATCCATCTCGAACTCGTAGAAGGAACCGTTTCCCCTCAACTGATCCGCGGTTTCCCGCTCACGGACAGCGGCCTCCGCGACTTTTCCCGCAACGGCGGCGACGTCCAGGCCATTCGCCTGACGCCGGACCTGATCCCGCGCCACGTCCTGAGCACTCCACATGCGTTTTCCCTTTTCCGAAAAGCGCGGGCATCTGGGCCCGCATCAGGTGGTTGGAGGGTGTCCCGTGTTCCCGCCAACACTACATGCTGCATCAATCTGATGCAGCATGTACACTGGCACCCGACACCAACGAGCAACCCCTCACCCTCGCAGCCAGCCAGGCCCGCGAAGCGGGCCCTAACAGTCCTGGAGGCGCAGCGGGAAGGACCGTCAGGCGGGGGAGCGCAGCGGACCCGCCGGCCC
>NZ_JUJA01000044.1 GCF_001906585.1 Streptomyces kebangsaanensis
GGGACTGCTGCACGGTGTGGTGACATCTGATCTGGCTTGCCCGTGGGGCGGCCTGGAAGGATGTTGCTGTGCCTGTTCCCTATCCCGAAGAGTTCCGTGACGACGTCGTGCGCGTGGCCCGCAACCGCGAGAAGGGCGTCACCCTTGCGCAGATCGCGAAGGACTTCGGCGTCCATGAGATGACGCTGTCGAAGTGGCTGCGCCAGGCCGCCGTGGAGGACGGCGAGAAGCCTGGTGTCACCAGGTCCGAGTCGGCGGAGAACCGTGAGCTGAAGAAGCGGATCCGGCTGCTGGAGCAGGAGAACGAGGTCCTGCGCCGCGCGGCGGCCTACCTGTCGCAGGCGAACCTGCCGGGAAAAGGCTCTACCCGCTCGTGAGAGAGCTCGCCGCCGACAAGATCCCGGTCGCGGTCGCGTGCCGGGTACTGGGGCTTGCTCGCCAGCACTACTACCGGTGGCTTCGCCGGCCGGTGACCGAGGCCGAGATCACCGAGGCCCACCGGGCGAACGCGCTGTTTGACGCCCACCGCGACGATCCCGAGTTCGGCTACCGGTTCCTCGCCGGGGAAGCCGAGACGGCAGGCGAGCGGATGAGTGAACGGACCGCGTGGCGGATCTGCCGGGACAACGCCTGGTGGTCAGTGTTCGGGAAGAAGCGGTCGAAGAACGGCAAGCGACCCGGGCCGCCGGTGCACGACGACCTTGTCCGGCGTGACTTCACCGCGAACGCGGTGAACGAGCTGTGGCTGACGGACATCACCGAACATGCCACCGGAGAGGGCACGTTGTACCTGTGTGCGGTCAAGGACGCCTGCTCCGGCCGGATCGTCGGTTACTCGATCGGCAGCCGGATGCAGGCACGGCTCGCGGTGAACGCGCTGGACAACGCCGCCGCACGCAGAGGCGTGGTGGCCGGCTGCGTCGTCCACTCCGACCGCGGCTCGCAGTTCAGGTCCCGGAAGTTCATCCACGCCCTGAACCGTCACGGCCTGGTCGGATCGATGGGAAGGGTCGGCGCCGCCGGTGACAACGCGGCCATGGAGTCGTTCTTCGCACTCCTGCAGAACAACGTCCTGGACCGCCGCACCTGGACCACCCGAGAAGCGCTCCGCACCGCGATCGTCATCTGGATCGAACGGACCTACCACCGGCGTCGCCGACAACTACGGCTGGGCCGATTGACCCCCATCGAGTTCGAGACCACCATGAAGCCCGCCGCAGCCCTCGCGGCATGAAACCCGACTGTCACCCATCCGTGCAGCAGTCCCAACAGCTCGCTCAACGCCACGCTCTGTTGCCCGGCCAGCAGCGGCTCCTGCAGGAACTGAGATTCTTCCCGGTCTGACCACGGGTGCAGGAGCTCGGTATCGCAGCCGCCGTTCACCCGTTCGGGTGGCGGATCCGGATCACGGCGTTCAGCAGCCCCCCATGCACTTGGCTGTTGAGTGTGGAGGGGCACGAGCACAGCGGGCGGGTGCAGCAGGCTGCCGCAGGGGGCGGCGGTGCGGGAATCGAGGCCGCGTTCGTCACGGCCGGCGGGCAAGTGACGCAGTTGCCGTGGGATCAGGCGGCGGTGTCGGTGCGGTTCGAGGACCTGGCGCCGGTATCCGCGTTTCCGGTTCTGCCGGGCCGCCGGTGGGGGCCGGGCTGGTGGTGGTCGGCGACCACCGGACGGCATGTCGTACACGGTTCGGCAGCGATGCGCACGCAGTTGATGGTCTTGGACCGGAATCCGGACGTGACCGGCCTTTCCGCCCGTCCGGTACGGCTGCTGTGGCGGGACGTTGCGAACGGGCGGGTGCGCTCGTGGGTGCCTCAACTGTTCGCCCGGTACGCGGACGGCACCGGCCTGCTCGCCGACTGCCCCTCCAGCCCGGCCGTCGGAGGTGAAAGGGCGCAGCGGGCGCGGGTGGTCCTGGAGGCTGCGTGTGCGCGCGTGGGCTGGTCGTACCGGCGGCTGGAGCCGCCTCCGGCGGTGGTGGCGGCGAATCTGCGGTGGCTGGCCGGCTACCGCCACCCCCGGTACCAGGGACCGCCCGGGCTGCAGGCCGCGCTGGCCGCAGCGTTCGCCGCGCCCCGGCCGCTAGCCGACGGCGTAGCCGTGGTGGGCGATTCCTTGCAGGTCCTACCGGCCG
The DNA here is from genome assembly GCF_001906585.1 of Streptomyces kebangsaanensis. GTDB lineage: Bacteria > Actinomycetota > Actinomycetes > Streptomycetales > Streptomycetaceae > Streptomyces > Streptomyces kebangsaanensis. Next base: position 2,135 of record NZ_JUJA01000044.1, read on the forward strand.
CCTATCACGCGCTGTGGTGCGGGCATCTGACAACGCCTCTCGATGAGCCGCTGCACGAGCGGGTGCTGATCTGCGCTGACGCAGAGCGTGGTGAGGGCGTCGAAAGGCGGCTGAGCAATGTCGGCGGCGATTCGGAGAGAGGTTGAGCCCAGTGGGCGGCACACACGGTAAGCGTCGGCGGCCGGTGGTGGAGGTCGGCGCGCACGTCGTCTACCGGGGGCAGACCTGGCAGGTCGCTGCGTTGCAGGGCCAGCAGGTCTACCTGTTGCAGGAGGACGGCGCGGAAATGAGCCTGCTGCTCGGGGGGTTGTTCGCCGATCCGGGCTTCGAAGTGGTGGGCGCGCAGGCGCCGGACACGGTGCCGCAATGGGGGCTGTTCGAGACCGTTCCGCTGGCGGCCCAGCAGCGGGCGCTGGCGTGGCTGCCCCACATCCGGGAGGTCGAGACCGGGTGGCCGCACCCTGAGGGCAGCCGCGAGGGGCAGGCGATGCGGCCGGAGTACGACCCGGAGCGGTGGACCCTGGCGCAGCGGGATGCGGCCAAGGCGAAGGAGCTGACCGCGCTCGGCTTCACCCGGGTGACCCGCACGACGGTCGAGCGGATGCGGCACGCCTACCGCAAGCAGGGCTTGTGGGGGCTGGTCGACAAACGCACGGTGCCGACACGCGGCCGTCATCCGACGGGGTATGCCGACGAGCTGGTCGTGGCCGCGGTGCTGGAGGCGCTGCGGCGTCAGCGAGGCCGGTCGAAGGGGACGGTGAAGGGACTGCAGGTGCTGGTCGGGCAGATCCTGGAGGACACGCACGGGCGCGGGGTGGTGGAGATGCCGTCGCGGTCGTCGTTCTACCGGCTGGTGAACGTGCTGGCCGACCCGGCCGAGCGTGCGGGACGTCCCGCACGCACCGCCACCGCACCCGCCCGCGCCTCGTCGGCTCCGGTGGTGCTGCGGCCCGGGGAGCAGGTGCAGATTGACACCACCCGCCTGGACATCATGGCCGTCCTCGAGGACGGCAGCCTGGGGCGGCCGGAGCTGACCATTGCCGTCGACGTCGCCACGCGCTCCATCCTGGCCGCCGTTCTGCGCCCGCACAGCACCAAAGCCGTCGACGCCGCCCTGCTGCTGGCGGAAATGGCCGTCCCCCATCCCGCCCGGCCCGCCTGGCCCAAGTCGCTGCATCTGTCGCGGGCCGAGGTGCCCTACGAGCGGATGCTGTCGCTGGACGAGCGGCTGGAGGGCGCGGCCGCCTGCCCGGTGGTCGTGCCCGAGACGATCGTCGTCGACCGCGGCAAGATCTACCTCTCGCAGGGCTTCGTCGCCGCCTGCGAGACGCTCGGGGTGAGCGTGCAGCCCGCCCCTCCGAGGCGACCACAGGCCAAAGCTGTGGTGGAGCGGACCTTCGGCGCGATCAACGACCTGTTCTGCCAGCACGTCGCCGGCCACACCGGCTCCAACCCCCAGCGCCGCGGCTCCGCGACGGCGGCCGAGGCGCGGTGGACGATCCCGCAGCTGCAGGACTTCCTCGACGAATGGATCACCTGCGGCTGGCAGAACCGGCCCCACGACGGACTGCGCCATCCCGTCCTTCCCAAAACCTCCCTCACGCCGAACCAGATGTGGGCCGCGCTGATCACCATCAGCGGCTACGTGCCCGTCCCGCTGACCAGGGCCGACTACCTCGAGCTGCTGCCGGTGCGCTGGCAGCCCATCACCGAACGCGGCATCCGCCTCGACTACCGCACCTACAACCACGAAGTCCTCGACCCCCACCGCGGCCAGCGCTCCGGTGTCGCCAGCAAAGACGGCAAGTGGGAGGTCCACCACAACCCCCACGACGCCCGCCAGATCTGGGTCCGCCTCACCGACGGAAAGCTCCACGAGATCGGCTGGATCCACCGCGACCACGTCCACCAGCCCTTCAACGACCAGATCTGGCGCCACATCCAGACCGAGGTCGAACAACGCGGGGACCGCGAGACGCACGAAGCCGACCTCGCCGACGCCCTCGACCAGCTCCTGCGCCGCACCTGCAGCCCCGCCGGGACCGAGCACAACACCCGCCGCCGGAGAACCCCCCCGCTCCGGAAGTACGGCAGCACAGCTGCCCGATCTGCCGGGCCAGCGGCGCCCCCTCGACATGGAGACCACACCGGCCCCGGCCCCGGACTGGAGCGAGAGCCTGGACGACCTCATCGGCATCGAGGCGGCGGCCGGGACGGACACGAGCGAGCCGGAGGGCGCGGGCGTGCAGGCGGCCGAGGCAGGCGGATACGGGCTGTGGGACGCCGAAGCAGAGGCCGAGCAATGGTAAACACCCCACCGGGCACAGACGGGGTGCCGACCACCAGTTCCTCATCGACGGCGGACCGGCCTCCCGGTGCCGCGGCGAGCACCGCCGGCGATGCCCCTCAGGCGCAGCAGTCGGTGACCACCTGGGACGGTTTCCAGGCCTTCGCCGCCACGCCGGTTGCAGCCCCTCCCCCGCCCGGCGCGCCGCCTCGCAGTCTCGAGGAACGCCTGGCCTACCACTCGCGGTTCGTCACCGTGCGCACCCCGGCCATCGATGCGCTCGCCAAGAACGTGCGCACCCTGATGATCCTCGGCCGCCACCAGGCGGTCACCGCACGGCCGTCCCTGATCGTCACCGGCCCCGCCGGTGCCGGGAAAACCACCGCGCTGCTCCAGGTCGGACGCGCCTGCCACCTCGCCCACACCCGTCGCCACGGCCCCACGGCAGCAGCCGGGCAGGTGCCCGTCGCCTACGTCCTGGTCCCGCCCGCCGCCAGCGCCAAGACCCTGGCCACCGAGTTCGCCCGCTACCTCGGCATCCCCGTCGCCGCCGGCATGTCCCAGGCCCAGATCACCAACGCCGTCTGCCACACCTACACCACCGCAGGCGTCCAGCTGGTGATGATCGACGAGATCCACCGGCTCAACCCCCGCACCACCACCGGCGCCCAGAGTGCCGACCTGCTCAAAGACCTCACCGAACGCATCGGCGCCACCTTCGTCTACGCCGGCATCGACGTCACCACCACACCCCTGTTCACCGGGGTGCGCGGCGCGCAGCTCGCCGGACGCGCCTCCCTCATCGACTGCGCCGCCTTCCCCGCCCGCCTCGGCGACCAAGAGCCCTTCCGCGACCTCGTCAAAGCCATGGAGAGCGCACTCGACCTGCGCCACCACCGGCCCGGAACCCTCCCCCAGCTGGCCCCCTACCTCCACGAGCGCACCGCCGGCCGCATCGGCAGCCTCGCCCGCCTCATCCGCCAGGCCGCCATCACCGCCCTGATCGACGGCACCGAACGCATCACCAAAACCACCCTCGAAGCAGTCCGCCTCGACCACCTCGCCGAACAGCACTACCGACCCCACACCCGAACCCGAAGCCGCAGTACCAGCACCCCATGACCCGGACAGACGTCACTGCCGGGGATGCGGCCGCAGCCGTCCCCGCGCAGCGCAGTGTCGTCACCGCAGGGACATGGCTGCAGATCCCGTCAGCCGCCCCGGGCGTGCTCCGCGTACGGCCGCTGACCGGCGAAGCGACCGCCTCATATGTGCAACGCCTCGCCAGCGGCTACCAGCTGACGCTGCCCCAGCTCCTCCACGGCGCCAGCATCACCCTCCACCGCCACGGCACCCTGCCAGCAGCCGAACTCCACCTCAATCACAACGCGGCCCGCCACCTCGCCGCCCTCGCCCGCACCCCACTCCCCCACCTGACACGCGCCCTGCCCCACCTCGCCCTGCTGGGCGACTCCCACGGCACCGAGGCCGCCGCGCACTGGAAACGGCTCGAGGCCGAGCAGCAGCCCGTCCGCGCCTGCACCCTGTGCACCCGCCACCGCAGCCACGGCATCACCGACACCGCGTGGCTCCACCCGTCACCGCCCGGGCTGATGTGCCCGCGCCATGAGCAAGCCGCTCCCGACCCACGGCTCACCTCCACCCTCCACACCCACGGCGTGCCCGAACTCGCCGCCGCGCACCACACCCACCAACGCCTTCTACGACACCCCCGCGCCAGCACCGCCTGGACCACAGCACGCGCCATCACCACCCGCTGGTACGACCACCAGCAACACCTCACCCACCGCTGGCGACAACGCCTGACCCGGCTCTGCGCGGCCAACCCCCACCTGACCACCACGCACAGCGCCTCACCCGCACTCCTGACCCGCGACCTGGTCACCTACCCCGAAACCGTCGCCCTCGCCCGCGCTCTCGCCACCCTCCCGAGCCGGCCACACCACAACACCGACGACGCCCTCACTCTCATCGCCCGCCGACTCGGCCTCACCCGCCTGACCCCCAGCGCGAACGACCCGCTCCGCGCCTTCCTCACCCACACACGCCACTGACCAGCAGCATCACCGCCCAGGCTGCAGCAGGTTGACTCGCGTCTTACGGCCTCAGCTGCCGACGGTGCGGCCTGTCTGCGCCCACCGGCCATCCTGAGTGACACCGAAGCTGAGCCGCCAAGGCTTGTGCCCCTCGGCTTCGCAGTCGGCCCACAGCCTGATCGTCGCGTTCTGGTACTGCCGCCGCCAGCGTTCCTCACCATCAGTGCCTTCGTACCAGGCCGGCTTTACGGAAAGGTCAAGGGCGAGCCGAGTGCGGTCACCTGCTTCCAGCGGGAACGGCGTGACGGTCCGACCGAGTTGGTCGGCGCCGTCGACTCCGGGCCGGAATCGGTAGGGGCCCCAGACGACCTGTGCGATCTCGTCCGGCGTCGGACCGCCAGCGAGTCCGGGTACCCGGGAACGGTCGAAGTCGTCCCGAATGATGAGTCGTATGCTCAGTCGGCCCAGCTGGGCCGGACCATCGAAGTGAACCGTTCCGGGTTTGATCGAGACTCTAGGTTGTGACTGTGACCTGGGGTTTCGTGGTTTCGAGGTAGTAGTTGGTCTCGTATTCGGCGGGTGGGATGTGCCCGATCTCACCGTGCAGTCGGCGGTGGCAGTACCAGTCGACCCATTCGGCGGTGGCCAGTTCGACCTCGGAGAGTGTCTTCCAGGGCCGACGGGGCTTGATCAACTCAGTTTTGAACAGGCCGATCGTGGACTCCATCAGGGCATTGTCGTAAGCGTCGCCGACCGATCCGATCGACGCGGCGATGCCTGCCCGGTCGAGGTGCTCGGCGAGCGCGAACGATGTGTACTGCGACCCGGCATCGGAGTGATGTATCAACTCGCCTTTCTGATGGGATCGTTGATCTCGGTCGCGTTGCCAGAGGGCCATCTCGAGGGCGTCCAGGACGAGTCGGGTCTCCTTCGAAGTGGCCGCGGACCAGCCGACGATACGGCGGGAGAAGGTGTCCACGACGAAGGCGACGTAGACGACGCCGGCGAACGTGGCGACGTGGGTGAAGTCGGCGACCCAGCAGCGGTTCGGGGCCGGGGCGACGAAGTCGCGGTCCACGAGGTCTGGAGCCCGTTCCGCACTCGCGTCGGGGATCGTGGTGATCACCTTCTTGCCGCGGACCGCTCCGGTGATGCCGAGCTCGCGCATGAGGCGCTCGACGGTGCAGCGGGCCACCGCGACATCCTGGCGGTTCAGGTGCCGCCAGATCTTCCGGGCGCCGTAGACACGGTAGTTGGCCTCGTACACCTTTGTGATGAGGGTCTTGAGCTCGGCGTCGCGGACGGTGCGGGCCGCGGGCGTGGCCTGGCGCTTGTGGTGGGCGTAGTAGGTGGACGGGGCGATCTTGCAGTCGTGGTCGGTGAGGACCCGGCAGATCGGCTCGACGCCGCCGAAGCGGCCCTTGTGCTCGTCGATGAACGCTA
>NZ_JUJA01000045.1:0-7186 GCF_001906585.1 Streptomyces kebangsaanensis
GGGACTGCTGCACGGTGTGGTGACATCTGATCTGGCTTGCCCGTGGGGCGGCCTGGAAGGATGTTGCTGTGCCTGTTCCCTATCCCGAAGAGTTCCGTGACGACGTCGTGCGCGTGGCCCGCAACCGCGAGAAGGGCGTCACCCTTGCGCAGATCGCGAAGGACTTCGGCGTCCATGAGATGACGCTGTCGAAGTGGCTGCGCCAGGCCGCCGTGGAGGACGGCGAGAAGCCTGGTGTCACCAGGTCCGAGTCGGCGGAGAACCGTGAGCTGAAGAAGCGGATCCGGCTGCTGGAGCAGGAGAACGAGGTCCTGCGCCGCGCGGCGGCCTACCTGTCGCAGGCGAACCTGCCGGGAAAAGGCTCTACCCGCTCGTGAGAGAGCTCGCCGCCGACAAGATCCCGGTCGCGGTCGCGTGCCGGGTACTGGGGCTTGCTCGCCAGCACTACTACCGGTGGCTTCGCCGGCCGGTGACCGAGGCCGAGATCACCGAGGCCCACCGGGCGAACGCGCTGTTTGACGCCCACCGCGACGATCCCGAGTTCGGCTACCGGTTCCTCGCCGGGGAAGCCGAGACGGCAGGCGAGCGGATGAGTGAACGGACCGCGTGGCGGATCTGCCGGGACAACGCCTGGTGGTCAGTGTTCGGGAAGAAGCGGTCGAAGAACGGCAAGCGACCCGGGCCGCCGGTGCACGACGACCTTGTCCGGCGTGACTTCACCGCGAACGCGGTGAACGAGCTGTGGCTGACGGACATCACCGAACATGCCACCGGAGAGGGCACGTTGTACCTGTGTGCGGTCAAGGACGCCTGCTCCGGCCGGATCGTCGGTTACTCGATCGGCAGCCGGATGCAGGCACGGCTCGCGGTGAACGCGCTGGACAACGCCGCCGCACGCAGAGGCGTGGTGGCCGGCTGCGTCGTCCACTCCGACCGCGGCTCGCAGTTCAGGTCCCGGAAGTTCATCCACGCCCTGAACCGTCACGGCCTGGTCGGATCGATGGGAAGGGTCGGCGCCGCCGGTGACAACGCGGCCATGGAGTCGTTCTTCGCACTCCTGCAGAACAACGTCCTGGACCGCCGCACCTGGACCACCCGAGAAGCGCTCCGCACCGCGATCGTCATCTGGATCGAACGGACCTACCACCGGCGTCGCCGACAACTACGGCTGGGCCGATTGACCCCCATCGAGTTCGAGACCACCATGAAGCCCGCCGCAGCCCTCGCGGCATGAAACCCGACTGTCACCCATCCGTGCAGCAGTCCCAAACAGGAGTCGGCTCTCGGCTTGGCTGTGTCCACGACATGACACGACAGCGAACACACCTTGCACGGTTCCGCGTTGGCCGGATGAGTGTCTAACTGCGTGACAACGCCGACGCACAGCGGCGGACAGCTGCGGACCGTCGCAGCAGGTGAGAGGCACACCAGCCCCAGGTCGAGCGCCCAGGCAAGTTGCTTCGGGACGAAGGGGTCCCCACGCCAAGCCCGATAGCATCCAGCTTCGATCGGATCAGCAAGGCGTATGAGGGGGCGGGCCATGCGACCTGCAGGCGTAGTACTGGACGACGCAGAGCGCTTGCAGTGGGACTTCCTGCCGTTCGTAAGCGTCGGGCCGCTGCGTTTCGGGATGAGCCATGACGAGGTCGTTGCTGCGCTGGACGTGGAGTACGCCAGCCTGCTCGTTCCGGGCAGCTTGGCAGAGTTCCATCTGCCGAACTCCGGCGGACAGGCACTGACGACCTACTATGCAGCCGCCGGCCGCCTGCACGGAGTGGCGGTCGACGCCCTGCACGGACCTCAGGTCACGATGGACGGGCTCCGGCTGGTTGGACATGTGCCGTCACAGCTGGCGGACCAGTTCGTCGACTACGTGCTGTCCCACGGCCTGAGGAAGGACGTCTACTTCTCCCAAGAAGGCGACCCCGGCGCCGATGAACTCGGGCTGCAGATGCGTGCACAGCGTGCGGGGGACATCCTCCTCACGCGACCGGTCTTCGTCGCCCGCGAGTGGGCTGATCGTGTCGGAGACACCTCAGAGGGCCACATCCCTCAGGCAGAGTGGCAGGTGCACGCGTAATCGTCAGCAACAACCACCTCGTGGTAATGCCGGTCTCAGCTTTGATCCGCGCTGGCCCAGTGACATCCAACGCTGACATCAACGTCAGCGAACAACAGCGAAGTCCAGCAGCCGGGCGGGGACTGGGCGTCCTGGACGGAGGTGCGCCAGTGCACCCAAGGATCGAACTCCTAAAGCGGATGTCAGCCCACCTGGCCCGGCTCGAACGGGCTGGCCCCCTCCACAACGGGCCGGTGCTGCGGGTCTACAGCTGCCGGCCGACGCAGGCAGGGTGATCATAGATCAGGGCTGAATGCTGCCGCACTGCGGTTTCCCGCGCGACCGCCTAAGGGTTGTCCCGCAATGATCGAAGAGCTGAGTCAGCCAGCTCAGTGTCTGGCCCCTCGGGGCGTCCAGCGAGGGCGATGTTGTGGGGTGCGCGATGCCAAGCATCGCGTGGTGAACACCGTCACCCTTGAGGCGGCAGTCGCGGAGGATCTTCCAGCCCTTCATGCGGGCGAAGGTGTGCTCGACGCGGGCACGGACTTTGCGGTGCGAGCGGTTGTGCTCCTCTTTCCAGGCCGGAAGTTCCGCCTGCCCGGCTTCACGGCGGTGCGGAATGATCAGTCCCGTGCCGCGGTAGCCGCCATCGGCGATCACTGTTGTGTGGCCGACGGCGGCTTTCGCTCCGGACAGCTCCCAGGCCTTGCAGTCGTTGCGGTTGCCGGGCAGGGGCCGGCCGACCGTGACTACGAGGCGGGTGTCGGCGTCGATGACGACCTGGTGGTTGGTGGAGTACCGGTAGTTCTTGGACTGCTCGGCGATGGTGTGGTCGCGGGTGGAGACCAGGGTGCCGTCCACGATCAGCACGGTGTCCTTGCGGAACCGCCGACGCGACCGAAGCGCGAGGAGGGGCCCAAGATGGTTGATGACGCGGTCAGCCGCGGACTTCGAGACCCCGAAGAGGGGACCGAGCTGGCGCAGCGTCAAGTTCGTCCGCCAGTAGGCCGCGACCAGCAGCACCCGGTCGTCCAATGGCAGGCTCCACGGCCGACCCCGCCGGACCGCGTCCGCTCCGTCGCGACGAAGTGCATTCACCAGCTTGCGGAAACAGCGCGGGCTCAGCCCGGTGAACGGTGCTATCCAAGACGGCTCAGACGCCGTGATCACTCCAGCCACACGAAGATCATCACATCCTGCGGGCCCTATGAGGACGCTGAGACAGCCGCCCGGACACGATCCAACCGCAGCCGGTTTTCCTCCAGCCACTCCGAAGCGACGTCGATCGGTACGCGCACCGCGATCTGCGTCGACGGCGAGTCGTGCACAGTCACCTCCACCGGGTCATCGGGAACCACGTCCACCCATGCGCTGCGGTCACCGGCCGGCCACTCGGCCCCCTCCTCAGCCTGAAGGGCATCGAGGCAACGCTCCCACTCGTCCAGATCCTCATGCGATACCTGTAGGCCGACCCGCCCGTTGACGAAGTCGCTCTTCAGAACGATTTCGGCTGGATAGTACCGCTCTTCGCCCACCGTCAGAGGCGCACCGCATCTCACCTCAACCGCGACGCTTTGGACCGTATCTGCGAACTGGAAGAGCTCGAACGTCTGCACACCGTCAACCACATTTGCCTCTTGAACACTTGATGGACCAGATCGCTGTTGATCCTCTCTCACGCACCGACCAGGACGACAGCCTCGGCCTGACATGCGGGACAACTCTTAGGCCGTGTCCAGCGGATCTTGTGACTGTCCCAGCCTTGGTTCGTTGGCATGTTCATGGGGCGGGGAGATCTCACAAATGAAGAATGGGCCCGGCTGAAGCCGCATCTACCGAAATCCGGTCAGCGCGGAGGCCGTTGGGAGAGTCATCGCAGGGTGATCAACGGGATTCTGTTCCGGCAACGCACCGGGGTACCGTGGCGGGATCTGCCTGCGCGTTTCGGTCGGTGGAAGACCATGTACGAGCGGCATCGGCGCTGGTCAGCAGATGGCACATGGGACAAGCTCTTCGCGGCTGTCCTCGCCGATGCTGACGCGGAAGGCCGCATCGACTGGTCTATGGTGAGCGTGGACTCCACCTCCTGCCGGGCCCACCAACACGCCGCGGGAGCACGTAAGAAACCCCCGCGGCTTCCGGGGAAAAGACAGACGCCCCTGCTGCACCGCCCCGATGAGGGCCTGGGACGCTCACGGGGCGGCCTGACCTGCAAGATCCACCTTGCCGGTGAGGGCGGACGCCGCCCACTCGCCTTGCTGATTACCCCGGGGCAGTGGGGCGACGCTCCGCAGCTCATCCCGGTCATGGAGCGTGTCCGTGTCGCCCGCCGGGATGGCGGGCGACCTCGGACTCGGCCTGGCCACCTCGGCGGAGACAAGGCTTACTCATCCCGTCGCAACCGCCGCTACCTGCAGCGACGCCAGATCAAGCACACGATCCCCGAACCGAAGAACCAACGGGCCAACCGACAGCACAAAGGCAGCAGGGGCGGTCGGCCCGCCGGCTTCGACAAAACGATCTACAAACGCAGGAACGAGGTGGAGCGGACGATCAATGCCCTCAAGAGCTTCCGGGCTGTGGCGACGAGGTTCGACAAACGCGCCTACGTCTTCTACGGCACCGTCACCGTTGCCTCGATCCGACTTTGGCTCCGGTCGCGACCCACCGGAGAGACCTAGTAGTACCCCTTCGCCCCGTCGAGCAGCTCCCTCACGGTGTCCGCGTGCCGTCCGGTCTCCTCGACGAGACGGATGAGCATCCAACGGAGGTTGGCGTTGTCGGAGCGGCAGTCGGAGTGGCGGCCGACGTCATCCAAAGAGGCCGCGGCCACGCTCTCGTTGCTTCGGACACACTGGGCCTCGTACGACACACACGCGCGGCCGGGAGTGCGCCACATCGCTTCGAGGGAACCGGATGCGCACCACCGGCCGTCGTTCAGGCCCGGGTGTAGCCGCCGTCGGCGAAGAGTTCGGCGCCGGTGACGAACGACGAGGCGTCCGAAGCCAGGAAGAGGGCGGCCTCGGCGATTTCCTCGGCGTCGGCCAGCCGCCCCAGTGGCACGGCGGCCTCGGCGAACTGGTCGATGTCCGGTCCCGCGGCGCCCAGCAGGCCAGGGGTCCGCGTGGGTCCCGGGCTGAGCACGTTGATCCGGAACCGGCGCTCCCGCGACTGCCGGGCCCAGTTGTGCACGAGGTTGCTCACCGCCGCCTTCGAGGCGCTGTAGACCTCGAGTTGCTCATTGGGCCGCACGCTGTTGCACGAGCCGACGACCAGGATGGAGGCGTTCTCCGCCAGCAGCGGAAGCGCCTTCTGAACGGTGAACAGCGTGCCCTTGACGTTGACGGCGAGCGTCAGGTCGACGTTCGCCTCGGTGTGGGCGCCGAGCGCTGCGTCCGCGGTGATTCCCGCGTTGGCCACCAGCACGCCAATGCGTCCGGCCTCCTCGCGGACTCGCGCGTAGAGCGCGTCCAGGTCGGCCAGGACCGAGACGTCGCATCGTACGCCGGTGGCCGCAGGGCCCAGCTCCTTGACCGCCGCTTCGAGGCGGTCGATGTCCCGGCCGGTCACGAAGACGCGTGCGCCCTCCCGGACGAAGCGGTGGGCGATGGCCAGCCCGATCCCGCTGGTCCCTCCGGTGATCACGGCCACCTTCTCCTGCAGCACGCCTGGCATGTCGAACCCCTTCAGTTGTGGAATGGATCGTCCATAATCTAGGCAGTAATGGACGATCGAGTCAAGAATCGATAGGCTGAGGCCATGGCGAGACCACGCGCATTCGACGAACGCCACGTCCTGGAGCGGGCCAGGGAACAGTTCTGGGCGGCCGGCTATGCCGGAACCCGGATGGACGACATCGCCCGGGCGACCGGCCTGGGCAAGGGCAGCCTGTACGGCGCATTCGGCGACAAGGCCAAGCTGTTCCACCGAGTGTTCGACGACTGGTGCACCGCAGTCGTCGAGGTGGCCGAAGGGCAGATGGCAGGTGGCCCGGACGCAGAAGCCTTGACCCGGCTGTCGGGATACGTGCACCTCATGGCGGAGAACACCGCCTCCGACACCGAGCGCCGCGGATGCCTGTTGGCCAAGGGTGCGGCGGAACTCGCCCAGCACGATCCGGCGGTCGCCGGACGGTCGGCCGAGACCATGACGGCACTGCTGACCCTGCTGCGGACGGAGATCAGCGCCGCCCAGCGCCACGGCGACATTGATAGCGCTGCGGATCCGGAGCGGTTGGCGGCACTGTTGCTGACAGTGGTCCGCGGTATCGAGGCGGTAGGCAAGGCAGGCCTGGACCCGGAGACGCTGCGGAACATTGCAGACACCGCACTGGCGGTCCTGCCTGTGCGCGAGGGGCAGAAACGCCTCGCAGCCGGGCGCAGTCCGGCCCGCGAGAACTAACTTGGTGCCATCACGGCCGCATGATCCGCCGGACAGTGCCTAACCATGCCTGTGCTCATGTGCCCCCCTGGTCCCTGACAGCGCCCCTCCGCCTGGGCTGCACAGTACAGCCACCGGTCGGACTGCTGCTGAGGTGATCCGATCAGCGGCGGCCGCAGTGATCGTCCGCTGGGCCGTCTCTGGGCCGTCCGAGGCTCCCCAAAGCCGACCAACGGCGACCACCAGCGACAGGTGTCCCGACCGGCAGCCCCAGGTCACCCGATTAGATCTGCGACACTGGTAGCCCCCTGCCCAAGCCCGGAGATCTAGCACTTGTCAAAGTTCTCACGGGCGCCGTCCTCACTGACGGTCGGCGCCCGTCACCTTGACTCGGTCATTGAGACTCCGCCGACCTAGTCATGAGGTGAGTGGCTCTGCTGATTACTCAACTACAAAGAATGGATCATCCCACGCGATTCCAAAATTATTGGTTGCGTGTAGAGATTGAACCATCAGCCACTTGAAGTTTTCCTCTGGTGTAAGAACCACGGACGGCCCATTGACCCGGGGGAGCCAGGTCATCGAAATCGGCTCGTTCACGTGCCGTAGCCCAAGCATCTCCAAAACGTAGAGGAATTCCGACGTCAGGGCCTCAGATGATTTTGCCGCCCTAACCAGATAGCGGCAAATATCGAGAACCACCTTCCCCTTGACGGACGCATGATACACACTGGCTAGAGGATTCGG
>NZ_JUJA01000045.1:7200-17687 GCF_001906585.1 Streptomyces kebangsaanensis
AGGCGGCCAGGATCGGTACGCGGTTCCGCACCAGTGTGGGTGAAACGGAGAGCCGCTTGGCCAGGTCCGGAAAGTTCAGAAATCCATTAGTGGCGATCGACTCAATCACGGCCAGACTAAGCCCTGGAGTTGCTCCCTGAGCACCAACCACCTGGACATCCTTCGCCGAGGCTCCACCCAGGAGAATTGAAATCAGAAGATCTCGGGTCAGGCGCTCCGTCAAGACTTGGGAGATAGTTTCCCTATCCTCGGGTTTGTCGGCGTCAAAATCCTGAGGAATCCAGATAGTTCGCAGTCGGACGAGGCGATCCCGCATGGGGGTCTTCTTGGTGTCAGCGATGATTTCATGCACTGCCCTGCGATTAGGAACTGTATCCCGAGCTACATAGATGGTGACCTTTGATTCCTCATCAGCGAGCAGGATTCGCAGATCCTTATCGATTCCCTCGGAATGTTTCCATAGCGTCTGACCACTGATCAGACGAGACCAGTCACGCACCAAATCGCAGGTGAAGTCAAATTTCTTCCTTATCAAGCGGGGAACAGCGGGGAACCACGGTGAGAGCAGCCCAGCCCTACGAGACCGCGATCCGGCCAATTGCCCAGGTCAGCGCCCGAACCGCCCCCAAATACCCGCAGCTTCCCAAGCTGAGAGCGCGAGGCGAAAAGTTAGCCCGCCCCCAGTCTTCCCAAGCCTCTTCGCCACCGGGTCCCACAGTGATGGCGCTGACGCCAGTGTCGATCAGGTGCCATGACTCAATCCTTGCACGGAATCGATCCTCTACCCGACCCAGGGCGGTTCAAAGAGCCCGTCAGCAAGCTGACGGGCTCCCGTGAAAGACCGAGGCTAACCTGCCATCAGGTCAGATCGTCGGCGTCTCGTCGACGATCTCTTTGTGCGGTTCGACAATGAACCTCCAGCCATCGCTGGGCTCCATGAATCGCACTCGGGTCGGGTAGATGTCCAAGGCGCGGCGGTCGCGGATCTGGTTGCTCGTGTTCTTCCGCCCCCGGGTCGGCTCCTCGAACAAGTCGACCTTGACATCCGGCACCGTGACGACTTCCTCGCTCCAGCGCTGAACAATCCCCGCGCCGAAGGCGTCCCGGGCAGCGGAGTAGAGCGACTCCAGAGATTCCTTGTTCCCGTTGGGCACGAAGAGGGCGAGATTCAGGAGGACGCCGGCATTCTGAAGAACCTCGATTTCTTCCCCTGCCTCGTCGGCAACCCAGATCCCGGGCTCTTCGGCATTGTCCGGGAGAACGCGAACTTCCTGACCGAATATCGTCCTCGCAGTGAAGGACCCTCCCTCAAAATTCTTACCCGGCTTCGTGAGGGAAGCCGGGGCATAGCAGTCGAGAGGAAGGCCGTCCATCTCTGCCGAGACGAAGATTCCGTCCTGGAGACCCAACTCCGAAACCTCTTCGGCCGTAAGACGTCGAGCCGTGATCTTCTCGGTGTTCACGCCATTCCCCTTTTTTCGCGGCGTCCTGCGAATTCATTGAAACTCTACCACGAAAACGATCACTCAACTCCCGCTCAACTCCCCCTGGGAGAACAGCAGAAGCATCCTCCCACGTCACCGGCGAAACGTGGCAAGCGTAGAGAAATGAGGCGAGTTTCAAGAGGTTACCCACCGCTCCAACGGCGCTTTCGGCAACCAAGTCAGCCGTCAAATGAAATGACGAGCAAACCTGGCCGAACGGAAAAAGGCAGGCAGAGGGCGCCTTGCTGCTCAGCATTGCGCTGTGCTTGCGCTCCCATCGCGATGGGCCAGATCCCAGTGACCCGACCGAGCGAACCGCGGCGGCCCCCTCTCCGGTCGGGCGCTTCGCGCCCTGTCCCGACAGTCGCCTGCCGCGGCGCCGCCATCCGGCGGGACTTTCATTCCTGAGCGCCTGTCGCTCGTTCTCCGATGGGCCCTCACCCGGATGGACCGCCCGGCGCGTGCTTCGCAGTTCGCACGGAAGCGAGCCGCGTGGACACGGCCGGGGAACAGTCTGCTGATCATCACGGCGGTGCTCGGCACGGCATGGGGAGCGGTGGACGACCTGATCTCGAACGCGGAGTACCACGTGCTGCGCCCTGCGGGGCCGGGGGGCTGCACGGCCGTGGTGCGGGAGACGTCCTTTCTCGTGATCGGCAATGGCGAGGCGTACGCGGTGGGGCGCACCGGCCTGGCCCTGGGCGAGTCGGGATCCTGGACGGCCGCCCCCGTTTCACGGCCGGCGCGGCAGTCGTACGTCGGAGGTGGCAGTCGGCCGTACGTCAGCTTCTTCGACGGCCGCGACGTCCAGCTCGCACCACACCGACTTTCCGACGGTGAGCCGCTCCACACCCCACCGGTCGGCGACCTCCCGGACGATGAGCAACCCGCGTCCGAACATGTCGTCCGGCGAAGCGTTACGCGGGGTCGGGAGCACCTCGCCCTTCGGGTCGGAGACGGAGATGCGTACGACCCGTTCGGTGAGGGTCAGTTCGACACGGAAGAGCCTGTCCCGCAGGCATCCGTGCAGTACGGCGTTGCCGCCGAGTTCGGAGACCAACAATGCTGCGCCAGAGGCGAGTTCGGGGTGACCCCAGTGGGTGAGCAGACGGTGGGCCCGGCGCCGGGCGAGGGTGACGCTCTTCGGCAGCGGCGTGTAGTCGAGGCGGTCGTACTGGAGCGGGTTGCAGGGGGCGACCATGTCGCTCACCTCCGGGCAGGGGTGGGCAGCGCCAACGCCTGAACCGGCGGCGCTACGTGATCAGTTCGTCGCCGACCGTAGAGTTGGCGTGACTTTGTGCGCAAGTTCCTCTCAGAGGAATTCCTCCCAACGGGTTTGCGTGCCACTCACATATCGCGCCAGACTGACCGCGCACGGACACCATGAGGAGCGCCAACGTGACCGCGAGTCAGGCGATGCAGGGCAACAGCACGTCCACTGTTCTGGGGCGCCGACTGGGTGGGGAGCTCGTCAAGTTGCGCTCGGCTGCCGGCCTCACCCAGACCCACGCCGCCAAGGCGCTCACCGCCTCCACCACGAAAGTCGCGAAGATGGAGGGCGGCTGGGTGCCCATGCGCGACCCGGACATTCGCGCGCTGTGCGAGCTGTACGGCACCCGCGACCCCGGAATCGTCGGCTCGCTCCTGGAACTGGCACGGGTCGACCGGGAGCGACGCAAGGCCAAGGGCTGGTGGGACGACTACACGATCCACGGCGTCATGCAGGAGTACGTCGCGCTGGAGAACGCGGCAACGACCATCAAGACGTGGCAGCCGTCCTTCGTGCCCGGCCTGCTCCAAACCCCGCAATACGTCACGGACTTGAGGAGAGACATCAGCCCGGCAGCGATCAAGAGCCCGGCGTCCGACGAGGAGTTCGTCGCCGCGCGGCTCGCGCGCCAGCAACTGCTCTCCCAGGATCCGCCACTCACACTCCAGGCGGTGATCTATGAGGCCGTACTGCGGAACTTCCCCGGCGGGGCGGCGACAGCAGGCGGACAGCTCGACCACCTTCTGAAGACGGCCGGCCTCCAGAACGTCTCGTTGCGGATCTTCCCCTTCGGCGCAGGCACACATCCCGGTCTGAACGGCTCGTTCAACATCCTCTCGTTCGCCGAACCCGGTGCCATGGACGTCGTCTATGTGGAAGCCCCCTTCGCTCAACGCTGGGTGGAGGGCGGCGAGGGTGCCGCGGCTTACGATGAGCTGTTCGAGGTAATCACCGAACACTCTCTCGGCGAGGAGGAGTCGGCGTCGCTCCTCCGCAGGCTTCGAAGGGAACTGTGAGCCGTGCCCGACTTCCAGTACCGCAAGTCCAGCTACAGCGACCAGGTGGCCGAGTGCGTCGAAGTGGCCACCAACCTCCCCGCCACCGTCGCCATACGGGACTCCAAGCGCCCCACCGGCCCGTCCCTCCGCATCGCTCCCCCCGCGTGGAGGGCGTTTTGTGCCTTGCTCCTGAAGGGTGGTGCGCCGACCGCGTGATTCACCCCCGAGCCCCGCATCCTTCCGGGTGGTTCCGGCCTTTCGGAGGCACGGCGGCCTTGACCTGCTGAAACGGTCGTCGTAGGTCGCTCCGGGCCGGAGGTCGCAGCACCCGTTCATCCTATTTCTGACGTGTCTTCAGGGAGCGGGAGCGGTCGTGTGCCCTTTACCTCGGAAGGGCAGGGGCACGGCCGACGGTGGCACACGCGGGTGTCGCGGGCCGTGCCCTGCGCAGAGCCCGGAGGAGATCGATGCGACGTACCGCCGCCCGTCCGCCGGCAGGGGCCATGGCCGGGGCCGCGCTCGCCGTCGCCGCCGTCGCCGCCGTGGGTGTTCTGGCCGTGCCCGCCCACGGTGCGGAGGGCGGCAGCCTGGAGGTGTACCCGTACTCGGTCGAGCCGGGCGGTCGGGTCACGGTGAACACCAAGGGGTGCGGCGAGAAGGCGGCCGCGGCGGGCGACGCCAGCGCGGTCGGCGCGGGTCCCTTCACGTTGGCGCCCAGCGCGCGCAAGGGCGAGGCGGTCGGGCAGTTCCGGGTGCCGGAGAGCGCGCAGCCGGGGACGTACGAGATCGTCGCACAGTGCGCCGCGGGCGACCGGGAGGTCAAGGGCGACCTGGTGGTCACGCTGATGGCCGCGCAGGGGCAGGTGCAGCCCCGGGGAAGTGTGAAGACGGGGGTCGGCGGTGCGCTGGGCAACGACCCCGTGAGGACCGCGGCCGGTGTGACGGCTCTCGCCGTCGCCGCCGCGGGCGGTACCTGGCTCCTGCATCGCCGGGCGAGAGGCGACGGGATCTGACGGACGCCCTTCGCTGTCCGTCCGCCGGTACCGCACGTCCCCTCCCCCTCCGGGTGCGACGCCCCTCGCGGCCCGGAGGGGGATGCGGGGCACCGAGTCCGAGAGGGGTCCGCATGCCCAGGATCGGCAACACCGCCATAGCCACCGTCACCGTGGTCGCCTTCTGCTCCGGCGTGTGGCTCCTGTACGGCGGCGACGCGACGCACGTCCCGCCCCAGCCCGGCGCGGCCGAGGGCGTGCTCGACCCCGGCGGGGAAGGGCTCGCCGCCCCCGCGCTGCCGCCGTCCCCGCCCCTCCGCATACGCATACCCTCCATACGGGTGAACGCCCCCCTGATCGGCCTCGGCCTGACGGAGTCCGGCAACCTGAACGCCCCGCCCGCCGAGGACAAGAACCTGGCCGGCTGGTACGAGGCCGGCACCACCCCCGGCGAGAAGGGCACCGCGATCGTCGCCGGCCATGTCGACAACACCCGGGGCCCCGCCGTCTTCTACGACCTCGGCGCCCTGAAGAAGGGCAGCACCGTCGAGGTGGACCGCCGGGACGGCGGCGTCGCGGTGTTCACCGTGGACGCGGTCGAGGTCTACGAGGCGAAGGACTTCCCCGACGAGAAGGTCTACGGCGCCGCCGAGCGCCCCGAGCTACGGGTGATCACCTGCGGCGGCGGCTACTCCAGGTCCACCGGCTACCAGGGCAACGTGGTCGTCTTCGCGTACCTGACGGGCAGCCGCTGAACCGTCGCCCGCCACGCCCGCTACGCCACCCACTGCTGATAGGCCAGGTTCGCCACCAGCGCGAACACCACCGTCAGCAGCACGATGCGGACGAAGCCGCTGCCCTTCTTCAGCGCGGTGTGCGCGCCCAGGGCGCCGCCCGCCAGGTTGAACACGGCCATGACGGCAGCCAGTTGCCACAGGACCGCGCCCTGCCAGGCGAAGGTGGCCAGGGCGCCGGCGTTGGTGCAGCAGTTGATGATCTTGGCGTTGGCGGAGGCGGTCACCAGGTCCAGATGGAGGATGGCGGTGAGCGCCAGGACGAGGAACGTGCCGGTGCCGGGGCCGATGAGGCCGTCGTAGAAGCCGATGCCCAGGCCCGCGAGGCCGATCGCCGCGAGGATCCGGCGGCGGGTGGCCGGGCCGGGGGCCGGGGCGGTGCCGAAGGCCGGGCGCAGGATCACGAAGGCACCCACCCCGAGCAGCACCACCATGATCACCGGCTTGAGCACCTCGGTGCTCATCCCGGCCGCGAGGAAGGCCCCCGCGGAGGATCCGGCGAGCGCCGCCAGACCGATGCGTACGGCGGTACGGACGTCCACGGGCGCCCGGCGGACGTAGGTCACGGCCGCGCCGGTCGTGCCGACGATGGCGACCGCCTTGTTGGTGCCGAGCGCGGACGCGGCCGGGGTGCCGGCGGGCAGTCCGAGCAGCAGCGCCGGCAGCAGCAGGAGCCCGCCCCCGCCGACCACGGCGTCGATCCACCCGGCCGCGAAGGCGGCGAGGCACAGGAGGACGACCACGGTCAGCGATATGTCGGGCATGATCGCGACCCTAGGGACAGGGTGCGTGTGCGGTCCATGTATCTGAGGGACTTCTGAGGTACGACGGCCGGGGGCTCGTACGCCGCCGCGCACGAGCCCCCGTCGGGACCGGCCCCGCGGTCAGCCGTCGCCGCACTCCTCGGCGACGACCTGCTTCCGCAGCTCCACCAGCGCGCTCAGGGCCTGGCTGTACATGAGGACGCTCTTCTCGCTGTGCGTGTCGATGGCAGTCCTGACCTCCTTGAAGGTCTTGGCGATGACCTCGTCCAGGGCGTTCTTGTCGATGCCGTTCATGCTGTTCTTCCTTCCTGTGGCGATGCGCACCGAAGACCCTCTGCGCCCAGAGCAAGGCAATGAGAAAGCAAAGGGGAGTCAAAAGGAAGTCAAGCATCGATCACCGAAAGTCACGACACCGTTTTTCGTCAATGATCTCCGCGGTCCCGAAGCAGAACGAGGGGCGGCATCCCCGCACAGGATGCCGCCCCTGTTCTCCGTGAGCCGGAGTCCTCGTCGCAATCGGTCTTGAGGGTCGGGGACCACGACGAGGACTCCGGGTTCTTTCAGCGGTGGTCGCTGCCCTCCGCCTCGACCGCCGCGCGGCCGGCCTCCAGGCGGGCGACCGGGATGCGGAACGGGGAGCAGGAGACGTAGTCCAGACCGACCTCGTGGAAGAAGTGGACGGACTCGGGGTCGCCGCCGTGCTCGCCGCAGACGCCGAGCTTGAGGTCGGGGCGGGTGGCGCGGCCGGCCTGGGCGGCGGCCTTGACCAGGGAGCCGACGCCGTCCTTGTCGATCGTCTCGAACGGGCTGACGCCGAAGATGCCCCTCTCCAGGTACGCCGTGAAGAAGCTCGCCTCCACGTCGTCACGGCTGAAGCCCCAGACCGTCTGGGTCAGGTCGTTGGTGCCGAAGGAGAAGAACTCCGCCGCCTCGGCGATCTGGCCCGCGGTCAGCGCGGCGCGCGGCAGCTCGATCATCGTGCCGATCGCCAGCTTGAGGTGGGTGCCCGACGCGGCCTCGACCTCGGCGATGACCTGGTCGGCCTCCTCGCGGACGATCTCCAGCTCCTGGACGGTGCCCACGAGCGGGATCATGATCTCGGCGCGCGGGTCGCCCTTGGCGGCCTTGCGCTCGGCGGCCGCCTCGGCGATGGCGCGGACCTGCATGGTGAACAGGCCGGGGATGACCAGGCCCAGGCGTACGCCGCGCAGGCCGAGCATCGGGTTCTGCTCGTGCAGGCGGTGGACCGCCTGGAGCAGGCGCAGCTCGTTCTCGTGCGGTTCCTGGCGGGACTCGGCCAGGGCCACGCGGACGGACAGCTCGGTGATGTCGGGCAGGAACTCGTGCAGCGGCGGGTCCAGGAGGCGGATGGTGACGGGAAGGCCGTCCATCGCCTCGAAGAGCTCCACGAAGTCCTGCTTCTGCAGCGGCAGCAGCTGCTTGAGGGACTCCTCGCGCTCCGCCTGCGTGTCCGCCAGGATCAGGCGCTCGACCAGCTCGCGGCGGTCGCCGAGGAACATGTGCTCGGTGCGGCACAGGCCGATGCCCTGGGCGCCGAAACGGCGGGCGCGCAGCGCGTCCTCGGCGTTGTCGGCGTTGGCGCGCACCCGCAGGCGGCGCTTGCGGTCGGCGAAGGCCATCATCCGGTGGACCGCCTCGACCAGCTCGTCGGCGTCGTCGGCGCCCGGGTGCATCCGGCCCTCGAAGTACTCCACGACCGGGGACGGGACGACCGGGACCTCGCCCAGGTAGACCTTGCCGGTGGAGCCGTCGATGGAGAGGAGGTCGCCCTCCTCGACGACGTGCCCGCCCGGGACCGTCATCCGGCGGCGCTTGGTGTCGACCTCCAGGTCCTCCGCGCCGCACACGCAGGTCTTGCCCATGCCGCGGGCGACGACGGCCGCGTGGGAGGTCTTGCCGCCGCGGGAGGTCAGGATGCCCTCGGCCGCGATCATGCCGTCCAGGTCGTCGGGGTTGGTCTCCCGGCGGACCAGGATGACCTTCTCGCCCGAGCGGGACCACTTCACGGCGGTGTACGAGTCGAAGACCGCCTTGCCGACCGCCGCGCCCGGGGAGGCGGCGATGCCGCGGGCGACCTGCTCGACCTTCGCCTGCTCGTCGAAGCGGGGGAACATCAGCTGCGCCAGCTGGGCGCCGGTCACGCGCTGCAGGGCCTCGGCCTCGTCGATCAGGCCCTGGTCGACGAGCTGAGTGGCGATGCGGAAGGCGGCACCGGCGGTGCGCTTGCCGACGCGGGTCTGCAGCATCCACAGCCGGCCGCGCTCGATGGTGAACTCGATGTCGCAGAGATCCTTGTAGTGGTTCTCCAGGGTCTCCATGATCTGCATCAGCTGGTCGTACGACTTCTTGTCGATCCGCTCCAGCTCCGCCAGCGGCACGGTGTTGCGGATGCCCGCGACCACGTCCTCGCCCTGCGCGTTCTGCAGGTAGTCGCCGTAGACGCCCTGGTGGCCGGAGGCGGGGTCGCGGGTGAAGGCGACGCCGGTGCCGGAGTCGGGGCCGAGGTTGCCGAAGACCATCGAGCAGATGTTGACGGCGGTGCCGAGGTCGTGCGGGATGCGCTCCTGGCGGCGGTAGAGCTTGGCGCGCTCGCCGTTCCAGGAGTCGAAGACCGCCTTGATGGCGAGGTCCATCTGCTCGCGCGGGTCCTGCGGGAAGTCCCGGCCGGCCTCGGCCTTGACGATCTTCTTGAACCTGGTGACCAGCTTCTTCAGGTCGGCCGCGTCCAGCTCGGTGTCGACGGTGACCTTCTTGGCCTCCTTGGCCTTGTCGAGGGCGTCCTCGAAGAGGTCGCCGTCGACGCCGAGGACGGTCTTGCCGAACATCTGGATGAGCCGGCGGTAGGAGTCCCAGGCGAACCGGTCGTCGCCGGCCTGCTTGGCCAGGCCCTGCACGGACTTGTCGGACAGGCCGATGTTCAGGACGGTGTCCATCATGCCGGGCATGGAGAACTTGGCGCCGGAGCGGACGGAGACGAGCAGGGGGTTGTCGGGCTGGCCGAGCTTCTTGCCCATCTTCTGCTCGAGCGCGTCGAGGTACGCACTCACCTCGTCACGCAGTGCCGCCGGCTCCTCGCCGCTGTCGAGGTAGACCTTGCAGGCCTCGGTGGTGATCGTGAAGCCCGGGGGGACCGGAAGGCCCAGGTTGGTCATCTCGGCGAGGTTGGCGCCCTTGCCGCCGAGGAGGTCCTTGAGGTCCTTGTTGCCCTCGGTGAAGTCGTAGACGAACTTCACGGCCTCAACGCTGTTGCCGTCCTCGGCTACCTGGGGATCTTTGTTTTCCGACACGGGTCTCGACTCCTCGAGGACGCGGTGGCTGCCCTGACGGCGAGGAACATACCCAGATCAAAGGCCTGTGGGTACGTCCACTTGTGCGTCACGCGCTCGTAACCAGTCGTCCGCCAGCGGATCGAAAGTCAAGGCTTGGCAAGTCGTCAGGGCCGGATGTTTTCACTTCTTGAACGAGTCCACGCCCGTAGACCCGTCCATACGCTCACATGAGCGCCTCTCAGCGCGTTTGATTTCGATCGATGAACGATCATCTACTGGCACTGAGTGCCACACCTTGGAGAAGTGCAGCCGCTCAAGATCCGCTCATCTGAGCGCAGCCCTTATCAAGGGTGGCGAGAATCACGCTGCCACAGCCGGGGGGATTCCACCATGCGGACGTGCCGGCGACGCCCGGCGCGGGCCGGAGGACCGCGCGTTTGCCGGGTGTTTGCCCGGTGCCATGAACAGGGGCGCCGACCGGGCCGTACGGGAGTGCGGCGGGTCCTGTCTCCCCAGCGTGGCCCGCCTCCTCAGCGACGCCGCGTACGGAAGGACCTCCGGGTGCCTCAGCACACGAGTACACGCCAGTCATCGGGCACGACCGGGGCGAGCGAGCACGGCGTCCCGCCGTCACCGCCGGAGGCCGGACCGACGTCGCACGAGGACAAGCCCGAGCCCACCGCCCCCAAGGCCGACACGTCCGCCGCCGGGCCCACCAAGTCCGCCGAGCCCACCGAACCCGCCGAGCACCGGTCCCCCGAACCGGAGGCGAAGGCCGCGCCCAAGCCGAAGGCCGACGCGGCGCCCGAACCCGCCGAGCGCCGGTCCCCCGAACCGGAGGCGGACGCCGCGCCTGAGCCGAAGGCCGATGCCACACCCGAACCCGAACCCGGAC
>NZ_JUJA01000045.1:17758-23615 GCF_001906585.1 Streptomyces kebangsaanensis
CGGCAGCCGTCCCGCCCCCGCCCCTCCCCCTCCGTGTCCTCCGCGCCCTCCGCCCCCGTGCCGTCCGTCAGGGCTTCCGGCGTTGGCGGGGCGCGCACCCGGCAGGCGCCCGCGTGCTCTCCCTCGCCGTCACCGTCCTCGCCCTCCTCCTGGTCGTCGTCGCCCTGCTGCTGCCGAACAAGTGGGAGCAGTTCGAGGTCGCGGCGTTCACCCGGATCCCGGTGGAGGCGTTGCTCGGGGCGGCCCTGCTGCTCGTGCTTCCGCGCCGGGCGCGGGTGGTCGTGGCGGTGCTCGGCGGGGTGGCCCTCGGTGTGCTGACCGTGCTGAACCTGACGGACATCGAGTTCAACGAGTACCTGGGCCGCAGCTTCAACGTGATCCTGGACTGGCAGCTGCTGGACGACGCGCAGTCGTACCTCGCGGACACCCTGGGCGGCACCGTCGCCCGGCTCGCCGCCGTCGGTGTCGTACTCCTCGTGCTGGCGGTACTCGCCGTCATGGCGCTCGCGGTCGTCCGCGTCGGCGGCTTCCTCGGCCGCCACAAGACCCGCTCGACGCGCGGGCTGCTGCTCGTCAGCGCGCTGTGGATGCTGTGCTCGACCCTGGACGTACAGGTCTCCGGCTTCCCGGTGGCCTCCGAGCACACGGTCGCGATGATCAAATACCGCGAGAAGGGGGTGCGCGCCACGCTCCAGGACGAGCGGGATTTCGCGCGGACGGCGCGGGCCGACGCGTTCGGCGACACCCCGGGCAGCCAGCTCGTGCCGGACCTGCGCGGCAAGGACATGATCTTCACGTTCATCGAGAGCTACGGCCGCAGCGCGATCGAGGACCCGATCATGGCACCCGGCGTCAACGAGACCCTCGACGTCAGCACCCAGGCCCTGGCCAAGGCCGGCTTCCACGCCAAGAGCGGCTGGCTGACCTCGGCGACGTACGGCGGCGGCAGCTGGCTCGGTCACTCCACGTTCATGTCGGGGCTGTGGGTCGACAACCAGAACCGCTACCGCACGGTGACCTCCGGCGACCGCCTCACCCTGACCGAGGCGTTCAGGAAGACCGGCGCCTGGGACACGGTCGGCATCATGCCGGGCGTGCAGAAGGGCTGGCCGGAGGCGAAGTGGTACGGCCTGGACAAGGTCTACAACGCTTTCCAGATGGGCTACCAGGGACCCAAGTTCAGCTGGTCGACCATGCCCGACCAGTACGCCCTGGAGGCGCTCCAGCGCCTGGAGCACGGCAAGAAGCGCGACAAGCCGCTGACCTCGTTCGTCATCCTGACCTCCAGCCACCAGCCCTGGGCGCCGGTCCCGGAGATGGTCGACTGGGACGAGGTCGGCGACGGCTCGGTCTTCCGGGGCATCGAGGCCGCCGGCACCAGGCCGGCGGACATCATCACCGACCCGACCCGCTCCCGCGAGGAGTACGGCAGGTCGGTCCAGTACTCGATGACCGCCCTCACCGAGTGGATGGAGCGCTACGCCCACGACGACACCGTGCTCGTGGTCCTCGGCGACCACCAGCCCGTCGCCCGGGTCAGCGGCGAGAACGCCAGTCGTGACGTACCGTGCTCGATCGTCGCCAAGGACCCGGAGGTCCTGGAGAAGATCGCCGACTGGGGATGGAGCGACGGTCTGCGGCCCGCCCACGACGCCCCGGTGTGGAGGATGGACTCCTTCCGCGACCGCTTCCTGACGGCGTACGGGTCCACCCCGCACCCGACCGGAAGCTAGTGCCGCAACAGGCAACGTTCGCCCCGTCGCGACGCCCGGCACGCACTCTCGCCGCACCGCCCGAAAGCCCAAGTACATCCAGTACGAGGACTTCCGGCCGGCACGCCGAGAGCACGCACCGGACGCCGCTCCTTGACGGGCAAACGTTGCCTGCCGCGGCACTAGTACTCCGGTCCGACCGCACGGAGAACTACCTGATCACGAGCGCGTTCCGGGCGCGACGGCGACAGGGGTGTCCGCCATACGGCGCCCCCTGTCCGCCAGGGACTTCTGTTGCTAGCGTGCCGCCCTACGCAAAGAAATGACCAAGGAATCGTGATCATGTCCAGTCCTTCCCGCGAGCAGTGGGGAAGCCGCTCGGGCTTCCTGTTCGCCGCGATCGGGTCGGCGATCGGCCTCGGCAACATCTGGCGCTTCCCCGCCGTTGCCTACGAGAACGGCGGCGGGGCCTTCCTCCTGCCGTATCTCGTCGCGCTGCTGACCGCCGGTATCCCGTTGCTCGTCCTCGAGTACTCGATCGGCCACAAGTTCCGGAAGTCGCCCCCGGCCGCCTTCCGCAAGCTGGCCAGACCCGCGGAGGTGCTCGGCTGGTGGCAGGTCGCCATCTGCTTCGTGATCGCCGCCTACTACGCCGTCATCATCGCCTGGGCGGTGCGGTACATCGGTTACTCCTTCGGCGAGCAGTGGGGCAAGGACGCCAACGCCTTCTTCTTCGGGGACTTCCTGCAGGCCGCCGAGAAGCCCGGCCTCATGTCCTCCTACGTCGGCGGTGTGCTCTGGCCGCTCATCGCGGTCTGGGTGATCGTGCTCGTCGTCCTGGCGCTCGGCATCCGCAACGGGATCGAGAAGGCCAACAAGTTCTTCATCCC
The DNA here is from genome assembly GCF_001906585.1 of Streptomyces kebangsaanensis. GTDB lineage: Bacteria > Actinomycetota > Actinomycetes > Streptomycetales > Streptomycetaceae > Streptomyces > Streptomyces kebangsaanensis. Next base: position 20,361 of record NZ_JUJA01000045.1, read on the forward strand.
GCTGCTGGTGCTCTTCTTCGTCGTCCTCGTCGCCCGCGCGCTCACGCTCGACGGCGCCGGCAAGGGCCTGGACGGCCTGTTCCGGCCGGACTGGTCGGCGCTCGGCGACGGCAGCGTGTGGGTTGCCGCGTACGGGCAGATCTTCTTCTCGCTGTCCATCGGCTTCGGCATCATGATCACTTACGCCTCGTACCTGCGGAAGCGCTCGGACCTCACCGGCTCCGCGATGGTCGCCGGCTTCGCCAACAGCGCCTTCGAGATCCTCGCGGGCATCGGCGTGTTCGCCACCCTCGGCTTCATGGCCTCGGCCCAGGGTGTCGGGGTGAACGAGGTCGCGAGCTCCGGCATCGGCCTGGCGTTCGTGGCGTTCCCGACGGTGATCTCCCAGATGCCGATGGGCACGCTGTTCGGCGTGCTGTTCTTCGCCTCGCTGGTGATCGCCGGCCTCACCTCGCTGATCAGCATCGTGCAGGTCGTCATCGCCGCCGTGCAGGACCGCACCGGAATGCGCCGGGTCCCGGCGGCCCTGGGCGTCGGCGGGGCCATCGCCCTGGTGTCGATCCTCGTCTTCCCGACCGACAGCGGCATCTACCTGCTGGACGCGGCCGACCACTTCATCAACCAGTACGGCATCGCACTCGCCGCGCTGGTCGTGCTCGTCGTCGTGGGCTGGCTGCTGCGTCGCCTGCCCGCCCTCCAGAAGCACGCCAACGACACCTCCGCGATGCCGCTCGGCCGCTGGTGGCTGGTCTGCCTCGGCATCGTCACCCCGCTGGTGCTCGGCTGGATGATGGTCGACAGCCTGCGCGCGGAGTTCGCCGAGAACTACGAGGGCTACTCGACGCGGTTCCTGCTCTGGGCGGGCTGGGGCGTCGCCGCGGCGGCGCTGCTCGTCAGCGTGCTCCTCAGCCTGGTGCCCTGGCGCTCCGCGGACTCCGAGCCCGCCCCGGAGGCGAGCGCGGACACCGACTCGGACGCACGGGAAGAGGTGAGGAACTGATGTCGACGAGTGCGATCATCATGCTGATCGTGGCCATCGTGATCGTCTGGGGCGGTCTGGTGGGCGCCATCGTCCAGTTGCGCCGCCACCCCGAGCGTCCCGAGGACGACGCGGCCCCGGCGCGACCGGCGGCCTGAGCCGTACGGAGCGGAGCGACACGACGCGGCGCCCCACCCGGAACCCTCCGGGTGGGGCGCCGCGTCGTACGGCCGGGCCGGTCACGTCACCGGGCCGATGTGCCCGGTCCCGCCCGCGGGAGGCGCTGATCAGCCGCCGGAGGTGTCCAGCTCCGCGTCCTCGCCGACGCCCGCGCAGTCGTACGGGTCCTTCAGCCAGCCGTCCGGCAGCACCACCCGGTTGTTGCCGGACGTACGGCCGCGGGGCCCGTCGGCGCCGGCCGGCCAGGGCTGGTCGAGGTCCAGCTCGTCCAGGCCGGACCGCAGCTCCTCGAGGGAGGAAGTGATCGCGAGCCGCTTGCGCATCTCGGAGCCGACCGCGAAGCCCTTGAGGTACCAGGCGACGTGCTTGCGGAAGTCGACCACGCCCCGCGACTCGTCGCCGAGCCACTCGCCGAGCAGGGTGGCGTGCCGGACCATGACGTCGGCGACCTCGCGCAGGGTGGGCCGTACGTAGGCGTCCGTACGGCCCTCGAAGGCCGCCACCAGGTCGGCGAACAGCCACGGCCGGCCCAGGCAGCCGCGCCCCACGACCACACCGTCGCAGCCGGTCTCCCGCACCATCCGCAGCGCGTCCTCGGCCGACCAGATGTCGCCGTTGCCGAGCACGGGGATCTCGGTGACGTGCTCCTTCAGACGGGCGATGGCCTCCCAGTCCGCCGTGCCTCCGTAGTGCTGGGCGGCCGTGCGGCCGTGCAGCGCGATCGCCGTCACGCCCTCCTCGACCGCGATCCGGCCGGCGTCGAGACAGGTGAGGTGGTCGTCGTCGATGCCCTTGCGCATCTTCATCGTGACGGGCAGGTCGCCGGCCCCGCTGACCGCCTCGCGCAGGATGGCCCGCAGCAGGTTGCGCTTGTAGGGGAGGGCCGAGCCGCCGCCCTTGCGGGTCACCTTGGGCACCGGGCAGCCGAAGTTCAGGTCGATGTGGTCGGCCAGGTCCTCCTCCGCGATCATGCGGACGGCCTTGCCGACGGTGGCCGGGTCCACGCCGTACAGCTGGATCGAGCGGGGCCGCTCGCTCGCGTCGAACCTGATCAGCTGCATGGTCTTGTCGTTGCGCTCGACCAGCGCCCGGGTCGTGATCATCTCGCTGACGAACAGCCCCTTGCCACCGCTGAACTCCCGGCACAGGGTGCGGAAGGGAGCGTTGGTGATGCCGGCCATGGGGGCCAGGACCACCGGCGGCCGGACACTGTGCGGACCGATCTGCAGGGGGGACTCGAGCGTGGGCATTCCCCCATTGTCGCGTATGCGGTCCGGCGGGGATCCCATGATCCCGCATCGGTCATTGGTCGACCGCACTGTTGAAACCCGCTGCGCTGGAACCCCTGCCCGAGCTCGGCCACCGGCGGCGGCTGCCGGCGCCGGCGATCTGCTGCATGAGCCTGCTGATCGTCAGCATCGACAACACCGTTCTGAATGCCGCCCTGCCCTCGTCGCAGCGGGAGTCGCACGCGAGCACGTCCGGACCGCAGGGGACCATCGACGCCTGCGCACTGGTGCTCGCGTCGCTGCTGATGCCCGCCGGCCCGACCCGGTCGGCCAGGTGCTGGTCATCGCCCTGTTCGGCGCGCTCGCCGCCCTGCTCGGCCTGCCGCGGTACGAGCCGCGCCGCGCCGAACCCCTCATCGACCTGCGTTTCTTCCGCTCGGCGGCTTCCTGTTCCTGTCCACGCTGTGCCTGCGGAACGTGCGCGGTGCTGTTCACGGCCTTCGAAGCCGAGACCTCCGACGTCATGCTCGTCATCGGATACGCCTTGTTCGGCGTCGGCGTCGGCGTCGGCACCGGCACCGCGCCCCTCACCGACACCGCCGTCTCCGGCATGCCGCGCGCCCGGGCCGGCGTCGCCGCCGCCGTCGCCTCCACCAGCCGGCAGCCCGGGCAGACGCCCGGCGTCGCGGTGGTCGGCGCGCTGCCGGCCTCCGGGGTGGGCTCGTCGTCGTACAGGAGCGCCTTCGTCCCCGCCGCCCGGCCCGGGTGGCGGGTCCTGGTGGCGTGCGGGGCGGCCGTACTGGTCCTGGACGCGCTCACCGGCGGCCGCCGGGCCGGTCGGACCGCCGGGCGCACGGCCGAGCGGCT
>NZ_JUJA01000045.1:23652-43254 GCF_001906585.1 Streptomyces kebangsaanensis
CGGCGCCCGAGCCGCCGCCGAGACCCTGGACGCGGCTTCTGACGGGTGACCGCCCGGTGCGAACCGGGTCCGCCACGGCCGCCAGGTAAGAAAAAGGTAAGCGAGAACACCCCGGCTGAGCTGTGGCTTTTCATCAAAAGAGTGCCCCTTTGCACGCTCCGTGAGCCCTTTCGAGTCGCCGCGCGAGCCATCCGGGGGAACTCTGGAGGGGCGCGATGGCCCAGTGGGGCGAGTGAGCCCAGTGGGACTCGCGTGACGCAAGGGGGAAATCCATCAACGGGAGACCACCATGCACCTCACACTCCGCAGCCGCTGTGTCCGTGGGGCCGCCGCGGGCGCCCTGTCCGCCGCGCTGCTGTCGGCCGGAACGGCCGGAGCAGTCGCCGCGACCGACCCGAGCCCGATGCCGACCCGCACGCACACCGCCATGCCGACCAAGGCAGCCGAGGCGATCACGGTCAGGGCCAGCCACTCCTCGATCAAGTCCGGGCAGAGTGTGACCCTCACCGGGCGCACCGCGAACCTGGCGGCCGGCGCCAAGCTGACCGTCCAGCACTGGGTCAACGGCAAGTGGACCACCCTGCGCGCGACCAGTGTGGTCAAGAAGGGCAACACCTACACCGTGACCACGAAACTCATGGCCAAGGGACCGCAGAAGCTGCGGGTGGTGCACGGCACGGCACACTCCAAGACGGTCACCGTGGACGTGACCTGACCAGGGGATGACACGGTGCTGACGGGCTCGTAGCCCGCACCGCACCGGTCCCTCCTCGAACGCGTACGGCCGCCGAACCACTCGGCGGCCGTACGTCGTTCAGGTGTGACCGGGGTCAGCAGCCCACCAGGCGGGCGGCCAGGTAACCCTCGATCTGGTCCAGCGACACCCGCTCCTGCTTCATGGAGTCGCGCTCGCGGACCGTGACCGCGTTGTCGTCCAGGGTGTCGAAGTCGACCGTGACGCAGTACGGCGTGCCGATCTCGTCCTGGCGGCGGTAGCGGCGGCCGATGGCGCCGGCGTCGTCGAACTCGATGTTCCAGTGCTGCCGCAGGGTCTGGGCGAGGCCCTTGGCCTTCGGGGACAGCTCCGGGTTGCGGGACAGCGGCAGCACCGCGGCCTTCACCGGGGCCAGGCGGTGGTCCAGGCGCAGCACCGTGCGCTTCTCCATCTTGCCCTTGGCGTTGGGCGCCTCGTCCTCGACGTAGGCGTCGAGCAGGAAGGCGAGCATCGCCCGGCCGACACCGGCCGCGGGCTCGATGACGTACGGCGTCCAGCGCTCGCCGGCCTCCTGGTCGAAGTAGGACAGGTCCTGGCCGGAGGCCTTGGAGTGGGCGCCCAGGTCGAAGTCGGTGCGGTTGGCGACACCCTCCAGCTCGCCCCACTCGCTGCCGCCGAAGTGGAAGCGGTACTCGATGTCGGAGGTGCGCTTGGAGTAGTGGGAGAGCTTCTCCTTCGGGTGGTCGTACCAGCGCATGTTCTCCTCACGGAGACCCAGGCCGGTGTACCAGTTCCAGCGCTGCTCCATCCAGTACTCGTGCCACTTCTCGTCCTCGCCCGGCTTGACGAAGAACTCCATCTCCATCTGCTCGAACTCGCGGGTGCGGAAGATGAAGTTGCCCGGCGTGATCTCGTTGCGGAACGACTTGCCCATCTGGGCGATGCCGAACGGCGGCTTGCGGCGCGAGGTGGTCTGCACCTGGGCGAAGTTGGTGAAGATGCCCTGGGCGGTCTCGGGGCGCAGGTAGGCGACGGAGCCGGAGTCCTGGGTCGGGCCGAGGTGGGTGGAGAGCAGGCCCGAGAACTGCTTCGGCTCGGTGAACTGGCCCTTGTTGCCGCAGTTGGGGCAGTTGATGTCCGCGAGGCCGTTCTCCGGGGCGCGGCCCTTCTTCTCCTCGTACGCCTCCTCCAGGTGGTCGGCGCGGAACCGCTTGTGGCAGGCGGTGCACTCCGTCAGCGGGTCCGTGAAGGTGGCGACGTGACCGGAGGCGACCCAGACCTCGGGGGCCAGGATCACGGACGAGTCGATGCCGACCACGTCCTCGCGGGACGTCACCATGTAACGCCACCACTGGCGCTTGAGGTTCTCCTTGAGCTCGACACCGAGCGGCCCGTAGTCCCAGGCGGCGCGCTGGCCGCCGTAGATCTCACTGCAGGGGAATACGAAGCCACGGCGCTTGCTCAGGCTGACGATGGTGTCGATCTTGTCGGCGGCCACGGTGCTCTCTTCATTACGACGACGGGCGACGAAGCGAGACGCTTCATGAGCGGGATGCTCCAGGGTACCGGCGGAGGCTCCACCTCGGCCAAATCGGTGCCGGTTAAGGGCTCTTTTGGGCCTCGCGCGGTCCTCTGACGAGAGCTTGTTGACAACGGTTTCCATATTAGTTGAAAATGACTGTCATGAACATACGACGACGCCTCATGTCCGGGACCGCGGCCGCGGCGGCCACCGCTCTCGGTCTCGGAGCCCTCTCCGCCTGCTCCTCCTCCGGTGCGGCGGGCGACAGCAGCGGCAAGTACGACGTCGTCGCGTCGTTCTACCCGATGGCCTTCCTCGCCGAGCGGATCGGCGGGAGTCACGTCCACGTCACCAGTCTGACCCAGCCCGGCCAGGAACCGCACGACCTGGAGATCAGCGCCCGGCAGACCGCGCGGCTGCAGGAGTCCGACGCGGTGCTCTACCTCAAGGGCCTGCAGCCCTCCGTCGACGAGGCCGTCGCCCAGTCCGGGATCAGGACGAAGATCGACGCCGCCTCCCTGACCACGCTGGAGGAACACGGGGACGAGCACGGCGAGCACGCCGACGCCCACGACACGCACGACCACGGTGAGGAACTCGGCGGCAAGGACCCGCACGTCTGGCTCGACCCGGTGCGCTACGCGCAGATCGCCGAGAGCGTCGGCAAGGCCTTCGAGAAGGGCGACCCGGCCCACGCGGCCGACTACCGCAAGAACACCGAAGCCCTGGTCGAGAAGCTGAACGACCTCAACACCCGGTACGAGACCGGGCTGAAGAACACCAGGAGCAAGACCTTCATCACCACGCACGCCTCCTTCGGCTACCTCGCCGAGCGCTACGGCCTGACCCAGGAGGCCATCAACGGCCTCGACCCGGAGTCCGAGCCCAGCGCGGCCCGGGTGCGGGACCTGGAGAGGACGGCGAAGGCCGACGGGGTGACGACCGTCTTCTACGAGACACTCGTCAGCGACAAGACCGCGAAGACCCTCGCCCGGGACGCACATCTGAGGACGGACGTCCTCGACCCGCTCGAGGGCATCACCGACAAGTCCCGCGGCAGCGACTACTTCCAGGTCATGGAGGCCAACCTCAAGGCGCTGCAGAAGGCGCTGGGCGCCAAGTGACCAGCGACTCGGACAGGGAGGACGACACCATGGGCGAGCCCGTCATAGCCCTGCGCGGGGTGACCGCGGAACTCGGCGCACGCCCCGTCCTGCGCGGCGTCGACCTCACCGTGCGGCGCGGCGAGGTCGTCGCGCTGCTCGGCGCGAACGGCTCCGGAAAGTCGACGACCGTGCGAGGCGTCATCGGCCAGGTGCCGGTGAGCGCGGGAGGGATCGAGCTGTTCGGCACCCCGCTGCGCCGCTTCCGCGACTGGTCGCGGGTCGGCTACGTCCCGCAGCGCACGACCGCCGCGGGCGGTGTCCCGGCGACGGTCACCGAGATCGTCTCCGCGGGCCGGCTGTCACGCACCCGCTTCGGCGTCTTCCGCAGGGCCGACCGCACGGCCGTGCACCGCGCCCTGGAGCTGGTCGGCATGGCGGACCGCGCGAAGGACCCCGTCGACGCCCTCTCCGGCGGCCAGCACCAGCGCGTGCTGATCGCCCGCGCGCTGGCCGCCGAGCCCGAGCTGCTGATCATGGACGNGAGCCGATGGCGGGCGTCGACCTGGCCAGCCAGGAGGTCCTGGCGCACACGCTTCGGGAACAGGTCGCGGCCGGTACGACGGTGCTGCTCGTCCTGCACGAACTGGGCCCCCTGGAGCCCCTGATCGACCGGGCGGTGGTGCTGCGCGACGGCCGCGTCGTCCACGACGGCCCGCCCCCGAAGGCGGTCGGACAGCACGCCCTCCCCGGCCACGACCACGTACATCCGCACGACGCCTCGGGCGCCGGCCCGATCCGCACGGGACTGCTGAGCTGATGGAACTGTTGAACTACGCCTTCATGCAGCGGGCCCTGCTCGCCGCCGTCCTGGTCGGCATCACCGCCCCCGCCATCGGCATCTACCTCGTCCAGCGCCGCCAGCCCCTGATGGGCGACGGCATCGGTCACGTGGCCATGACCGGCGTCGGCCTGGGCTTCCTGCTGTCCGCCTCCCCGGTGTGGATGGCGGCGGCCGTCTCCGTCCTGGGCGCGGTCCTCATGGAGCTGATCCGCTGGTACGGCCGCACCCGCGGCGACATCGCCCTGGCGATGCTCTTCTACGGCGGCATGGCGGGCGGCGTGATGTTCATCAACCTCGCCCCCGGCGGCTCCAACGCGAACCTGATGTCGTACCTGTTCGGCTCGCTGTCGACGGTCTCGCAGTCGGACGTGGTGGCGATCTTCCTGCTGGCCGCCTTCGTCGTCCTGGTCACCCTCGGCCTGCGCCGCCAGTTGTTCGCGGTCGGCCAGGACGAGGAGTTCGCGCGGGTGACCGGGCTGCCGGTGCGCGCCCTGAACCTGCTGACGGCCGTCACGGCGGCGGTGACGGTGACCGTCGCGATGCGCGTGGTCGGACTGCTGCTCGTCTCGGCGCTGATGGTGGTCCCGGTGGCCGCCGCCCAGCAGCTCAGCCGCAGCTTCGCCGCGACCTTCGCGATCGCCGTCGCCATCGGGGTGAGCGTCACGATCGGCGGCACGATCACGTCGTACTACCAGGACGTGCCGCCCGGCGCGACGATCGTGCTGCTGACCATCGCCGCGTTCATCGCGCTCACCGCGCTGGCCACTCCACTGGCCCGGCGGCGCGCGCGGGCACTGGCCGCGGCACGCCCGGCCGAGGACCCGGCGGAGTACGCGATTCCGGCCGGCCGGGGGGCCACCGGCGAGGTCGGCGCCTGACCTCCCGCAGCCCCGGCTGGCACAATGGCCGGCAGGCCAGACCTAAGGAGGCAACCGGTGACCACCGCTGGACCGCCCGTGAAGGGACGCGCCACCCGGCAGCGTGCCGCTGTCGCGGCGGCCCTCGCCGAGGTCGACGAGTTCCGCAGCGCGCAGGAACTCCACGACATGCTGAAACACAGGGGCGACTCGGTGGGCCTGACGACGGTCTACCGCACCCTGCAGTCCCTCGCCGACGCGGGCGAGGTCGACGTCCTGCGCACCTCCGACGGCGAGTCCGTCTACCGCCGCTGCTCCACCGACGAACACCACCACCACCTCGTCTGCCGCGTCTGCGGCAAGGCGGTCGAGGTCGAGGGACCGATGGTGGAGAAGTGGGCGGAGGCGGTCGCGCGGGAGTACGGCTACGTCAACGTCGCCCACACGGTGGAAATCTTCGGCACCTGCGCGGAGTGCGCGGCGGCCGGGAACTGAGGCTCGGACCCGGGACGGGCCGCGGTCCGGCAGGGACCGCGGCCCGTCCACGTCCTCCGCGGCGCGCGCCCCGCTCGGCGAGCACCATCGCGCAGGTTCCGATGCGGTCGGGGCCGCACAGGACGGAGCAGCGGCCGGTCCCGGCAAGGCCGGCAGGTTCGAGCCCACCGGCCGGGTGTGCTCCGCCTGCGGCCACCGCGACGGGCCTGGTCCGGCACAGCGCGGTGAAGCGGGAAGCCGCGGAACCCGCACCGGAGCCCGTGCCGGAATCCCCGGGCTTCGGCCCGAGGAGCAAGTCAGTCCTGCCTGCCCTCCATGGCCTGCAGCTCCTCGTTGGGGATCGCGCCGCCGAAGCGGCGGTCCCGGGAGGCGAATTCGACGCAGGCGCGCCACAGGTCGCGGCGGTCGAAGTCGGGCCACAGGACGTCCTGGAAGACCATCTCGGCGTACGCGCTCTGCCAGAGCAGGTAGTTGGAGGTGCGCTGCTCGCCGCTCGGGCGCAGGAACAGGTCGACGTCCGGCATGTCTGGGTAGTACAGGTACTTCTGGATGGTCTTCTCGCTGACCTTGGCCGGGTCGAGCCGGCCGGCCCTGACGTCCTCGGCCAGCGCCTTGGCGGCGTCGGCGAGTTCGGCCCGGCCGCCGTAGTTCATGCAGAAGTACAGGGTGAGCCGGTCGTTGTCCTTGGTCTGCTCCTGGGCGATCTGGAGCTCCTTGGCGACCGACTTCCACAGCCGGGGCATGCGGCCCACCCAGCGCACGCGGATACCGAGTGCGTCGAGCTGGTCGCGGGTCTTGCGGATGAAGTCGCGGTTGAAGTTCATCAGGAAGCGGACCTCGTCGGGCGAGCGCTTCCAGTTCTCGGTGGAGAAGGCGTACAGGGAGATGTTGCCGACGCCGATCTCGAGGGCGCCCTGCAGGACGTCCAGCACCCGCTCGGCGCCGACCTTGTGCCCCTCGGTACGGGGCAGGCCGCGCTCCTTGGCCCAGCGGCCGTTGCCGTCCATGACGATCGCCACGTGCTCGGGGACCAGCTCGCCCGGCAGCTTCGGCGGGCGCGCGCCGGACGGGTGCGGCTCGGGCGTCCGGTACTCACGGCGCTGCCGCCCCAGGATCCCGCGTACGGCCATGTGCTTCTCGTCTCCCTTGTCGTGGACGCACTGTTCAGACGTACTGCTCGGACGCACTGCTCGGACGCACTACTTTTCCACGTACCGAAGTGAGCGCAGCCCGCGCTCCAGGTGCCAGTGCAGATAGGCGGACACCAGCCCGCTGCCCTCCCTGACGTACCGCGGCTCGCACGCGTCCGCGGTCGCCCAGTCCCCGGTGAGCAGCGCGCCGAGCAGCTGAAGCGTCTGCGGCGAGGGTACGACACTGCCGGGCACCCGGCAGTCGGCGCAGACGGAGCCGCCGGACGCCACCGAGAAGAAACGGTTCGGACCGGGCATCCCGCACCTGGCGCAGTCGCCGAAGCTGGGAGCGTAGCCGTTGACGGCGAGCGAGCGCAGCAGGAAGGCGTCGAGCACGAGGTGCGGGGCGTGCTCGCCGCGGGCGAGGGTGCGCAGGGCGCCCACGAGCAGCAGGTACTGCTGGACGGCCGGCTCGCCCTCGTGGTCGGTGAACCGCTCGGCGGTCTCCAGCATGGCCGTCCCGGCGGTGTAGCGGGCGTAGTCGGTCACGATCCCGCCGCCGTAGGGGGCGATGGTCTCGCTCTGCGTGCACAGCGGCAGCCCCCGGCCCACCAGCTCGCTCCCCCGCGCGAAGAACTGCACGTCGACGTGCGAGAACGGCTCCAGCCGGGCCCCGAACTTCGACTTGGTCCGCCGCACCCCGCGCGCCACGGCCCGCACCCGCCCGTGCCCGCGGGTGAGGAAGGTGATGATCCGGTCCGCCTCACCCAGCTTCTGGGTACGCAGCACAACGCCGTCGTCGCGGAACAGACTCATGGGTCCATTGTCCCCCACGCCGGCCCCGCCCCGTGCGGGGGCGGGCAGCACCACTCCCTGCCACCACCCAGGGGACGCGGCTGTACGTACGCTCCTCGCGGCCCATGCCCACACCGCCCCGGCCCGTGCCCATGGCGTACGAGCCCACCGGCGGCCGGACCGCGCTCACCGGAGCGCCGCGGCGAACCGAGCGGCCGTCTCCGCCGTGCACCGGTGCGGCCGCGGGCGGCGACGCGGCCGGCCGGGAGCCGGAAGTACGGGTCGGCGCAGCCGGCGGGGCCCCCTGGCGTCCCCCTCCGGCGCGTCCCGCCGCAGCGCGGCAGCGCCGCCTGTACATGACACATCCGATCTGTAGGATCCATCCACACCTCGACCGGCTGAACGGAACCGATGGACATGACTGCATGGTCTACCCGGACGGCCCGCCCCGCCGATCTTCCCCGGCTTCGAGCCCTGTTGGCCGAGACTTGTGACGCGGCCGTCGTGCCGTCGTCAACGCTCCTTGCCGACGCCCTCGCGCACGATCTGGTCCGAGTGGCCGAATCCTCGGACGAACCGGTGGGCTGCGTCGTCGCAGAGATGCCTTCTCCGGGACACGTGCGCCTGTCGGTGATCGCGGTCCGGTCCGGGGTGCGTCGGCAGGGCGTGGCATCACGACTCCTGACCGAGTTGGTGCAGCGGATCCCTCAGAAGTCGAGCGAACCGGTACTGATCTCCGCCATGGCGGACACCGGACAGCCGACGGTGACACGTCTCTTACTGGCGTGCGGCTTCATAGGCACTCGGGTCATGCGCACCAGCGGTACGGGTGACGCGCTTCCCATCCACTTCCAGCACAAGTTCCGCGTCGAATACATTGATCCGGATGCACGGCATCTCGTTCACGTGAGCGCCCGGGAACAGCTCATGGAGTCCCTGGCGCCCGCCGACCACGCCATAACGGCCCTGGTCACCCTGTCCGGTGCACCCGCGTTCGAAATCGCACGCTTCGAGCGGGACGACCCGGCGACCCTGCAGTCCGGGGAAGCAGCGGCGGGCATAGCCTTCTCCGGGTCCATTCTCGCCGCTGTGACCTTCCTCCTGGGCTTCGCCTTCACCTCGACGAGCTTCCCCGACGACGTCCGTCTGCTGCTCATCGGAGCGACCTTCAGCACGGTGCTCTCCCTGATCGTGTACGCGAGCGCCTCCGGTGAACTGGCCCGGATCCGCTCGAACTCGTTCGGCAAGATCATGAAGTGGGGGAATGTGCTGTCCGAGTACGGTGGCGTGTTACCTCTCGTGATCTCACTTCCCGTCACTTACGCCCAAGTCAGCGGCAATCCATGGACGACCATGGTCCTGGCCGTCGTACTGAGCGCCGCGATCGCCTGGTACGAGCATTCCGAATTCTCCATCGCTTTCCGGTTCCGCCGGAGCCGGAGCGAAATCGCCCTGATGGTGTTCACCGCCGTCTCGCCGGCACTCGGTGCGGCACTCGTGGCGACGGAGACCACCAGTTGGCCGTGGACCGCCGCCCTGACTGCCGTTCTGGCGACGCGAACCTGGTTGTACCTCTTCCGCAGGGGCTCGGAGAGGGGAATCACGGAGCGCCGGCAGTGGCAGATCAGGGAATGAGTCCGGTCGCCCCGCGGACCCGCTCGGCGACCTCACGGGCGCATCCCCACGACAGGGTCAGTCCAGCTCCGCCATGACCGTAGTTGTGCAGGAGCAGAGTGCCCTCGCGAGGCTCCTCCTCGAGCCGCACCTCTCCCCGCACCGGCCGCAGTCCGACCCGGTGCTCAAGTACCCGGGCACCCGCGATGGACGGTTCGACCGCGACGCAGCGCTGGACGATCTCCTGAGCCGCGGCCTCGTCAGGGCGCAGGTCCCAGTTCCCGGACACCGCCGTCCCCCCGAGGACCACGGTGTCGGAGTGCGGGTAGACGTAGGTGAGTTCCTCCGCCCCCGGGGTGTCGTCGCAGAAGAACGACCGGATACCCGGATTCTCCACCACCACCAGCTGGCCACGCACCGCCTCGACCGAGGCGTCCGCAGCCAGCGACCGGGCCCCCGCACCCGAGCAGTTGACGACCACCGGCGCTTCGTGCATCGCTTCTTCGAGCGTGTGGTAGCGGTGACGGCGGAGGTGACCGCCGGCCCGCTCGAACCGACGGGCCAGGTAGCGCAGATATCGGGGCATGTCGACGACGGGGGCGCGATAACGCCACCCGGACACAAAACCCGGGCGGAGTTCACCGGGTGCGCAAACGCGCGCTTCGACCAGGCCGCCCCACTCCGGCATCTCGCAGGGGATCCGGGACTCGTGAGTTCCTTCCACCAGCCGGATCCCCGTGTCCGCGTCGGCGCTCAGCGCGTTCAACACCGACAGAGTCACGCGGCTCCATCGGTCGACCAGGTGAGCCGGCTCGACCAGGTACGGATCCCACATCGCGCCCGCGGCTGCCGAGGTCGTCTCGCCGGAGGGACGATCCGTGTCCACGCGTACGTCCATTCCGGACTCCGCCAGGCACACCGCCGCGGTGAGTCCCGCGACTCCGGCACCGATGACCACCACGCCGGCCGACAACGCTCACCTCCGTGTGGTTCCCTCCGCCCCCGCCCGGGCGGCGCCCCTGCCTCGACCCTATGCGAACCGCCGCACGTACCGCTTCTGCCACGGCGTCTCCACCGCATGCCGGTCGTAGTGCGCCCGGACGTAGGTGACCGCTTCCGCGGGCGGTACGCCGTCCAGCACGGCCAGGCAGGCCAGTGCTGTCCCCGTGCGGCCCCGGCCGCCGCCGCAGGCGACCTCCACACGGTCGGTGGCGGCGCGCTCCCAGGCTTCGGTGAGCAGGGCGGAGGCGTCGGCGCGGTCGGACGGCAGGCGGAAGTCGGGCCAGCGCAGCCAGCGGGACTCCCAGGGGACCTCGGGAGGCTGCCTGCCAAGGAGGTAGACGCCGTACGTCGGGGCCGGCGCCACCGGGTCGAGGGGGCGGCGCAGGCCTCTGCCCCTCACCAGCCGACCGGACGGGAGCCGGAGGACGCCCGGGGCGTGTTCGTCCCACCGGGGCTCGGACTGCTTGCTCATGGGCGTGGCGGCCCCCCTTCCGGCGTGTTCCGGTGCGGCGCGGCGACTGTACAAAGCAGGTGTCATGCCCAGGTGCAAGGCGGCGCCGCGCCTGCGGAGGGTCATCGCCTGCCCGGTCACCACGGAGCCGCGGATCCCGCTGCCGGCGAGCGAGGTGCGGCGGGTGGGCGAGTTCCCGGCCGGGCCGGGCTGCTTCGAGAACCCACCTTGTCGACTCGGCCCACCTTGCGCAACTCTCCGCCGGCGAAGACCGCGACCATCACGGGGCTGCCTCCCGGCGCCTCGACGTAGTGGGCCACCACATCCGTCCCGGGTACCGGCCGTGGTGTGTCACGACGGTGTGCGGGCCGCCGCCAGCAGGCGGGTCACGTCGTTCGTGTGGATGGTCAGGGCCGCGCCGACGGTGGTGAGGGTGTCGTGTTCGGCGGGGGTGTAGGGGCCGTCGGCCAGGGCGATGCGGGCGGCCTGGAGGAGGATCGACTCGCGGCCCGCGGAGGCCAGGTGGGGGGCCAGCGGGTCGAGGGCCTCGTGCAGCTCTATGGCCAGGCCCGCGCCGCACGGCTGGTCGCCGTCGCCGTAGACGCGCCCGGTGTCCGCGGCCAGCGCCTCGACCAGGGCGGCCAGCTGCTCCTCGGTGCAGTCGGCGAGGCCGGCCGCGCGGACCGCGGCCGCGGCGGTCTCCAGGGCCGTACGGGAGCAGGTGCCGCCGGCGGAGAGCACGGCCAGGGCGACGGTGTGCACGGCGTCGCGGAGCATCGCGGAGAAGCGGGTGGTGGTGGGGTGGTCCAGGACGTCGGTGCCGAAGTGGCCGCCGCAGGCGGCGCACTCGACGACCGGTGCGGCCACGCCGCGCGGCAGCAGCGGCACGCCGAGGACGGTGAAGCGCCGGCGGCCGCTCAGGCGCTGGTAGTTGCGGTCGCCGCCGCAGCCGGGGCAGAAGAACTCGCCGTCGCCGACCGGCGTCCACGCGGTACGGGTGCCCAGCATCCGGGCAAGCCTGGCGGCACGGCCGTTTCGTCCCCGTACTGGCAGCACGTCGCACCTCCGTCACCGCACGGCAACATCGCCGCACAGGCGTGATGTTAGCCACATCGGTGAGGCGGAGTCAGCACCCCGGACGAGACCTCTCCGTGACCTGCGCGAACGGATGGCCGGTATACGACGGTCGCACGACGGGGCCCCGGCCGCCTCGACAGGCGGCCGGGGCCCGGACGAACACCGGTCGAAGCGGTCAGCGGGCCGCCCGGTTGACGGCCGAGACGACCGCCTTCAGCGACGCGCGGGTCGTGTTCGCGTCGATGCCGATGCCCCACAGGACCTTGTCGTCGATCGCGCATTCGATGTAGGAGGCGGCCTGCGCGGAGGCGCCCTCGCTCATCGTGTGCTCCTGGTAGTCCAGCAGGCGTACGTCGACGCCGATGGAGTGCAGGGCGTCGAAGAAGGCCGAGATCGGTCCGTTGCCGGAGCCGGTCAGGACGGTGTCCTCCCCGTCGACCGTGGCCTCCACCGTGAGGGTGTCCACCCCGTCCGTGTCCGTCGTGGACTGGCCCGTCCTGACCTGGATGCGCCCCCAGGCGTTCTCCGGGTTCGGCAGGTACTCGTCCTGGAAGACCGCCCAGATCTCCTTCGGCGTGATCTCGCCGCCCTCGGCGTCCGTCTTCGCCTGGATGATCTTCGAGAACTCGATCTGCATCCGGCGCGGCAGGTCCAGCTTGTGGTCGTTCTTCAGGACGTAGGAGACACCGCCCTTGCCGGACTGCGAGTTGACGCGGATGACGGCCTCGTAGGAGCGGCCGACGTCCTTGGGGTCGATGGGCAGGTACGGCACCGCCCACTCGAGGTCGTCGACCGTGACGCCCCTGGCCTCCGCGTCGGCCTCCATCGCGTCGAAGCCCTTCTTGATGGCGTCCTGGTGGGAGCCGGAGAAGGACGTGTAGACCAGGTCGCCCACGTACGGGTGGCGCGGGTGGACCTCCATCTGGTTGCAGTACTCCCACGTACGGCGGATCTCGTCGATGTCGGAGAAGTCGATCTGCGGGTCGACGCCCTGCGAGAACAGGTTCATGCCGAGGGTGACCAGGTCGACGTTGCCGGTGCGCTCGCCCTGCCCGAACAGGCAGCCCTCGACGCGGTCGGCGCCGGCCATCAGCGCCAGCTCGGCGGCGGCGACGGCCGTACCGCGGTCGTTGTGCGGGTGGACGGACAGGCAGACGTACTCGCGGCGGGACAGGTTGCGGTGCATCCACTCGAAGCGGTCCGCGTGCGTGGACGGCGTCGAACGCTCCACCGTGGCGGGCAGGTTGAGGATGATCTCGCGGCCCGGCCCCGGCCGGTACACGTCCATGACCGCCTCGCAGACCTCGAGGGCGAAGTCCAGCTCGGTGTCGGTGAAGATCTCGGGGCTGTACTGGTAGCCGAACTCGGTCTCGTCGCCCAGCAGTTTCTCGGCGTACTCCATCACCAGACGGGTGCCGTCGACGGCGATCTGCTTGATGTCGTCCCTGGAGCCGCGGAAGACGACCCGGCGGAAGACCGGGGCGGTGGCGTTGTACAGGTGGACGGTGGCCCGCCTGGCGCCCCTGAGGGACTCCACGGTCCGCTCGATCAGGTCCTCGCGGGCCTGGGTCAGTACGGAGATCGTGACGTCCTCGGGGATCGCGCCCTCTTCCTCGATGATCGAGCGCACGAAGTCGAAGTCGGTCTGGCCGGAGGCCGGGAAGCCGACCTCGATCTCCTTGTAGCCCATCTTGACCAGCTGGTCGAACATCCGGCGCTTGCGCTCGGGCGACATGGGGTCGATCAGGGCCTGGTTGCCGTCGCGCAGGTCGGTGGAGAGCCAGCGGGGGGCGACGGTGATCCGCCGGCCGGGCCAGGTGCGGTCGGGGATGTCGACCTGCTCGTAGCGGCCGTACTTGTGGATCGGCATGGAACTGGGCTGCTGGCGGTTGGCCATGGTTGCGTGGGCTCCTCGAAAAGGTCCGCGGGGCGGGTCCGCGGGTGCCGGAAAAACGGCCGACGGCGCAACGCCAGACACCGCGGTGAGGGGGTCGGCCTCGACTACAGGCCCTCGCCGCGGCAGCTAAGGAGAAGCAGCCCGAAACGCATGATGCTCCGCAGCCTAGCCGAGCCGCGCCGGACACGCGGGCCCGTTCCAGTATGCGAAACCGACGGGATGAAACGGGCAGAAAGTGTGTGATGTCACGCCCATCCCCCACGTTCGACAACCTTCCCTGCCCCTCCCTACCACTTCGCCGTCGAGCGAAGACCCCCTTGGCCCGACATTTCACCAATCATGGTTGCTGGTAGTGACAACACGGTCACGCAGTGCCATGGTTCCGGGTATGACGACCAACGGGGGCCTCAAGCCCGTCTTCTGCACCATCGTGCCGCCCCACGTCCTCGACCGCCTCGCGCGCAGCGAGGACCCCGCGCTCGCCGGACCCGCCCGCCGCACCCTGGAGCGCGACGCCCTCGAACGCACCCGCCGCCGGCTGACCACCGTCATCGGCGCACCCGCCGTCGCCCCGCCCGCCGGCCGGCAGGGCGGGCAGCCGCACCGCACGATCTACGACGCCCGGCACCGCACCGACCTGCCCGGGAAGAAGGTCCGCGGCGAGGGGAGCCGGCCCGGCAGGGACGCCACGGTCAACCGCGCCTACTCGGGGCTCGGCGCCACCTTCGAGCTGTACCTCACGGTCTACCGGCGGGACTCGATCGACGGCGGCGGCATGCCGCTGGACGCGACGGTGCACTACGACGAGAAGTACAACAACGCCTTCTGGAACGGCGAGCAGATGGTGTTCGGGGACGGCGACGGGGAGATCTTCCTCGACTTCACCATCCCGGTCGACGTCATCGGCCACGAGCTGACCCACGGCGTCACCCAGCACACCGCCAACCTGGCCTACTTCGGCCAGTCCGGCGCGCTGAACGAGTCGGTCTCCGACGTCTTCGGCTCGCTGATCAAGCAGTACGCGCTCGGCCAGACCGCGGCCGAGGCCGACTGGCTGATCGGCGCCGGGCTGCTGGCTCCGGGCGTCAGCGGCACCGCGCTGCGCTCCATGAAGGCGCCCGGCACGGCGTACGACGACGACGTGCTCGGCAAGGACCCGCAGCCGGCCACGATGGACCACTACGTCCACACCGGCAGGGACAACGGCGGCGTGCACATCAACTCCGGCATCCCCAACCACGCCTTCTACCTGGTCGCCACCGCGCTCGGCGGCCACGCCTGGGAGAGGGCCGGACAGATCTGGTACGACGTGCTGACGAGCGGCCGCCTGAAGGAGGACGCGCTGTTCGCGGACTTCGCCACGCTCACCGTGAAGGCGGCCCGCGAGCGGTACGGCGCCGGCGACGAGCTGCAGGCCGTGCGGAAGGCCTGGGAGCAGGTGGGGGTGCGGACGCTGTAGTTCCGTACTAGACACGGACCCATGCGGATTCGAGTGAGGCGCACGGGAGGTTTCGCGGGCATCGAGCGCCGTGCCGAGGTCGACACCTCGGGGCGGCCCGATGCCCAGGAGTTGCGGGAGCTGGCCGAGCGGGTGCTGGCCGTCGGCCGGGCCGCGCCGCCGGCCGGGGTGCCCGACGGGTTCAGTTACGAGATCACGGTGGACGGCCGGACGGTGTACGCGGCCGATCCCCGGCTGACCGGGGAGCAGCGGGAGCTCATCTCCAGAGTGCTCAAGGAGGGTGCGTGACTCACGGTCGGCGCCCGGGCGTTGACTTCCGTTACCGGCGGTAAGGATGATCCGGTCCATGGTGACGAACCCGATACCCCAGTTCCCGGCCGGCTTCCTGTGGGGCGTGTCGACCTCGGCGCACCAGATCGAGGGGGCGGCGGACGAGCGCGAGCCGTCGGTGTGGGACGCGTTCACGGCCGAGCCGGGGCGGGTGAGGGACGGCTCGACGGCGGCGGTGGCCTGCGACCACTACCACCGCCACCGCGAGGACGTGGCGCTGCTGGCCGGCCTCGGCGTGGACGCGTACCGCTTCTCGGTCTCCTGGCCGCGGGTGAACTCCCCCGGTGGCCTCGACTTCTACGACCGCCTGGTCGACGACCTGTGCGCGGCGGGTGTCCGCCCGGTGCCGACCCTCTTCCACTGGGACCTGCCGGCGGGGCTGGACTGGCTGGAGCGGGACACCGCCGCGCGGTTCGCCGAGTACGTGTCGGTGGTCGCCGGACGCCTGGGCGACCGCGCAGAAAAGTGGATCACGCTCAACGAGCCCGCCGAGCACACTCTGCTGGGTCACGCCCTGGGCGTGCACGCGCCGGGGAGGCGGCTGCTGTTCGACGCGCTGCCGGCCGCCCACCACCAGCTGCTCGCCCACGGCCTGGCGGTACGGGCGCTGCGCGCGGCCGGGGCCGCGGACATCGGCATCGCCAACTCGCACGGGCCGACGTGGCCGGCGTCGGGGGAACGGGAGGACGTGGAGGCGGCGGATCTCTACGACGTCCTGCTGAACCGGATGTTCGCGGAACCGGTCCTGCTGGGCGGCTACCCGGAGATCATCGGCGACCTGCTGTCCGGCGGGGGGACGGACGTCGGGGCCGATCTGGGGGTCATCGCCGAGCCGGTCGACTTCTACGGCGTCAACTACTACGCCCCCACCCGGGTGGGGGCTCCGCGGGGCACGGAGATCGAGTTCGGCGGCGTGACCCTGCCCGCCGAACTTCCCTTCTCCGTCCGGGAGATCGAGGGCCGCCCGAGGACGGACTTCGGCTGGCCCGTGGTGCCCGAGGGGCTGACGGAGCTGCTCACCGGTCTCCGCGACCGCTACGGCGACCGCCTCCCGCCCGTCGTCATCACCGAGAACGGCTGCTCCTACGAGGGCCTCGACGACCAGGACCGCATCACCTACCTGGACGGCCACGTCCGCGCCCTGCACCGGGCGATCGAGGCGGGCGTGGACGTGCGCGGCTACTTCGTCTGGTCGCTGCTGGACAACTTCGAGTGGGCGGAGGGCTACGCACGCCGGTTCGGCCTGGTCCACGTGGACCACGGCACGCTGGCAAGGACGCCGAAGGCCTCGTACACCTGGTTCCGGGACGTGCTGCGGGAGCAGAGGCGCCGGAACGCGGCCGGGACCCGTCCGCGCGGCGACGCGCGGCGGTGATCCCGCCGCCGGGGCGCCGAAAAACCCTACGGGGTTGCCGTCGGCCCGTCGTACCCTGGGAAGCGCGAGGCCGCGGTCAGTCGCGCGGCCGTGACGAGGAGGAATCAGCAGGCCTTCAGAGCCGGCCCATGACGCAGACACCCGCAGCCAGCAGCCCCGCGCAGGGGCAGGCGAAAGCGCAGTTCACCGTCCCCGCCCAGCACCCCATGGTGACGGTGCTGGGTTCCGGCGACTCCCTCCTGCGCGTGATCGAGAAGGCCTTCCCGGGGGCCGACATCCATGTCCGGGGCAACGAGATCAGCGCGGTCGGCGGCCCGGCGGACGTCGCCCTGGTCCAACGCGTGTTCGACGAGATGATGCTGGTGCTCCGCACCGGGCAGCCGCTGACGGAGGACGCGGTGGAGCGCTCGATCGCCATGCTCAAGGCGAGCGAGAACGGGGAGAGCGACGGCCACGAGACCCCGGCCGAGGTCCTGACGCAGAACATCCTGTCCTCGCGCGGCCGCACCATCCGCCCCAAGACGCTCAACCAGAAGCGGTACGTCGACGCGATCGACAAGCACACGGTCGTCTTCGGCATCGGCCCCGCCGGCACCGGCAAGACCTACCTGGCCATGGCCAAGGCGGTGCAGGCCCTGCAGTCCAAGCAGGTCAACCGCATCATCCTGACCCGTCCGGCGGTCGAGGCCGGCGAGCGTCTGGGCTTCCTGCCCGGCACGCTCTACGAGAAGATCGACCCCTATCTGCGCCCGCTGTACGACGCGCTGCACGACATGCTCGACCCGGACTCCATCCCGCGGCTGATGGCGGCGGGGACGATCGAGGTCGCGCCGCTGGCCTACATGCGCGGCCGCACCCTCAACGACGCCTTCATCATCCTGGACGAGGCCCAGAACACCAGCCCCGAGCAGATGAAGATGTTCCTCACCCGCCTCGGCTTCGACTCGAAGATCGTGATCACGGGTGACGTGACCCAGGTGGACCTGCCGAACGGCACGAAGAGCGGTCTGCGTCAGGTGCAGGAGATCCTGGAGGGGGTCGAGGACGTCCACTTCTCCCGTCTGTCGTCGCAGGACGTCGTCCGGCACAAGCTGGTGGGCCGTATCGTCGACGCGTACGAGAAGTACGACAGCAGGCACGGCACCGAGAACGGCACGCACAAGCCCGCCGTCCACGGCAGGGCCGCCGGGCACGGGCACAAGGGGAAGTAGAACAGCACCACCATGTCGATCGACGTCAACAACGAGTCGGGAACCGAGGTCGACGAGCAGGCGATCCTCGACATCGCCCGCTACGCGCTCACCCGGATGCGCATCCACCCGCTCTCCGAGCTCTCGGTGATCGTCGTGGACGCCGAGGCCATGGAGCAGCTGCACGTCCAGTGGATGGACCTGCCGGGGCCCACGGATGTCATGTCCTTTCCGATGGACGAGCTGAGGCCGCCGTCGAAGGACGACGACGAGCCCCCGCAGGGCCTGCTCGGCGACATCGTGCTGTGTCCCGAGGTCGCCGCGAAGCAGGGCGCCGAGGCCCCGACGCAGCACTCCATGGACGAGGAGCTGCAGTTGCTCACCGTCCACGGGGTGCTGCACCTGCTCGGTTACGACCACGAGGAGCCGGGCGAGAAGGCCGAGATGTTCGGTCTGCAGGCCGCGATCGTGGACGGCTGGCGCGCGGAGCGGGGCCTGCACGGGCCGTCCCCGGCGCCCACCGTCTCGTAAGCCGTAAGCCGCCCATGAGTCCTCAGATCGTTCTCGGCGCGATCGCCCTGGTGGTCGTCGCCTGGCTCGCCGCCTGCGCGGAGGCGGCGCTGCCCCGCGTGACCAGCTTCCGGGCCGAGGAGGCCGTGAAGTCCGGCCGCCGGGGCAGCGCCAGGCTGGCCCAGGTCGCCGCGGACGCGACCCGGTACCTGAACCTGGCGCTGCTGATCCGCGTGGCCTGCGAGATGGCGGCGGCGTCGCTGGTCACGTACGCGTGCCTGGAGGCGTTCGCGGGCACGGCCCGGGCGCTGGCGGTGGCCATCGCGGTCATGGTGCTCGTCTCCTACGTCGCCGTCGGGGTCTCCCCGCGCACCATCGGCCGTCTGCACCCGCTGAACACGGCGACCGCGGCGGCGTACGTCCTGGTGCCGCTGGCCCGGGTGCTGGGCCCGCTCCCCTCGCTGCTGATCCTCATCGGCAACGCGCTCACCCCGGGCAGGGGCTTCCGGCGCGGCCCGTTCGCCTCCGAGGCGGAGCTGCGGGCGATGGTCGACCTGGCGGAGCAGGAGTCGCTGATCGAGGCCGAGGAGCGCCGTATGGTGCACTCGGTCTTCGAGCTCGGGGACACGCTGGTGCGCGAGGTGATGGTGCCGCGCACCGACCTGGTGACGATCGAGCGGTACAAGACGATCCGCCAGGCCCTCACCCTGGCCCTGCGCTCCGGCTTCTCCCGCATCCCGGTCACCGGCGAGAGCGAGGACGACATCGTCGGGATCGTGTACCTGAAGGACCTGGCCCGCAAGACGCACATCAGCCGGGACGCGGAGAGCGAGCTGGTGTCGACGGCGATGCGCCCGGCCGTGTTCGTGCCGGACACCAAGAACGCCGGTGACCTGCTGCGCGAGATGCAGAAGGAACGCAACCACGTCGCCGTCGTGATCGACGAGTACGGCGGCACGGCCGGCGTCGTCACCATCGAGGACATCCTCGAGGAGATCGTCGGCGAGATCACCGACGAGTACGACCGCGAGCTGCCGCCGGTGGAGGAGCTGGGCGACGACCGCTACCGCGTCACCGCGCGTCTGGACATCACCGACCTGGGCGAGCTGTACGGGCTGGAGGAGTACGACGACGAGGACGTGGAGACCGTCGGCGGACTGCTCGCCAAGGCGCTGGGGCGGGTGCCCATCGCGGGGGCGTCGGCGGTCGTCGAGGTGCCGGACGGCCGTCGGCTGC
>NZ_JUJA01000045.1:43301-60402 GCF_001906585.1 Streptomyces kebangsaanensis
GGTGCTGGTGGAGCCGGTGGCTCCGGCGGAGCCCGCCGCGGACGGCAGGGAGAAGGCGGGCTGAGGGTCCGGCCCCGGCCCGGTGGGGCGGCTCCGTATGCTCGGCTCATGACCGAGAGCAACGCGCTTGACCCCGAGGACCTCAAGATCGTCACCCTGGCCCGTTCGATCCGGGCCCGCAACGGCGTGCCGGAGGGCGCGGCCGTGCGGGACGAGACGGGACGCACGTACGTCGCCGGGTCGGTGCACCTCGCCTCGCTGAGGCTGAGCGCCCTGCGGACGGCGGTGGCGATGGCCGTGGCCTCCGGGGCGACGTCGCTGGAGGCGGCGGCCGTGGTCAGCGAGGCGGAGGGGATCGCGCCGGAGGACCGGGCGGCCGTACGGGACCTGGGCGGCGCCGGGACGCCGGTGCTGCTGGCGGGGCCCGACGGGGAAGTACGGCTGACGCTGCCCGCGGGGGCGGACGAGTAGTGCGCGTGCGGCGGAGGGTTGTGGATCAGGGAGAATGGGCGCCATGAGCGTTCGTACCCAGTCATCCGAGCAGCCCGCCGAAGCTGTCCACCGGGCCGGTTTCGCCTGCTTCGTGGGCCGCCCCAACGCGGGGAAGTCCACCCTCACGAACGCTCTGGTCGGGCAGAAGGTGGCGATCACCTCGAACCGGCCGCAGACGACGCGGCACACCGTGCGGGGCATCGTGCACCGGCCGGACGCGCAGCTGATCCTGGTGGACACACCGGGGCTGCACAAGCCGCGCACGCTGCTCGGGGAACGGCTGAACGACGTCGTACGGACCACGTGGGCCGAGGTCGACGTGATCGGCTTCTGTCTGCCGGCCGACCAGAAGCTCGGGCCCGGTGACCGGTTCATCGCGAAGGAACTGGCCGGGATCAAGAAGACGCCCAAGGTCGCGGTCGTCACGAAGACGGACCTGGTGGACTCCAAGACGCTCGCCGAGCAGCTGATCGCGATCGACCGGCTGGGCGAGGAGCTGGGGATCACCTGGGCGGAGATCGTGCCGGTGTCGGCGACGGCCGGCAAGCAGGTGGACCTGCTCGCCGACCTGCTGATCCCGCTGATGCCGGAGGGGCCGGCGCTGTACCCCGAGGGCGACCTGACCGACGAGCCGGAGCAGGTGATGGTGGCCGAGCTGATCCGGGAGGCGGCGCTGGAGGGTGTGCGGGACGAGCTGCCCCACTCCATCGCGGTGGTGGTCGAGGAGATGCTGCCCCGCGAGGACCGCCCGGCGGACAAGCCGCTCCTCGACATCCACGCCAACGTTTTCATCGAGCGGCCGAGCCAGAAGGGCATCGTCATCGGGCCCAAGGGCAAGCGGCTGAAGGAGGTCGGGATCAAGTCCCGCAAGCACATCGAGGCGCTGCTGGGAACGCCGGTGTTCCTGGACCTCCACGTGAAGGTCGCGAAGGACTGGCAACGGGACCCGAAGCAGCTCCGCCGTCTCGGCTTCTGAGTCCTTCGCCCACCCACCCGCCCGACTCAATGAGGCGCAAGGGCCCCCAACCGTGTCCCTTGCCACACCAGTCAGGGGCCCTGCCCGCCCCGGGGTGTCCGGGGCGGAGTCGTGCGTGCTGCCCTTGCGCCTCGCAGCGCCCAGGAGCCGGCAGCCATCCGGTTTGTCGCTCAGTTCAGGCCTTCACCTTGTTGCGCGGGTGGCAGGGACAGGTGCAGCGGGGCACAAGCACGATGCCCGCCCCGCCCGGAAGCGGGATGTCCTCGGTCAGGCGGCAGCCACGGTGAAGGCCCTCGTGTTCCGGGCGTTGCGCGACCGCGCATTCCGCGGACATGGTTGATGTGTCCGCCGTGGTCGAGTAGGTCACAGTTCCCTCCGACTGCGCCGGTTGGCTTCCCTCACCTTGGCGTACAGCTGGACGGTGTCGCCGACGCAGCGCGGGCAGGAACACGGCGGAAGTGCAGAAGTCATCTCCGGCACCTCAAGGGGTTTCACCGTGCATTTTTCACGGACCTGGGTGCGCGCGCCGGTTTCCGGGTTGACGTGGTAGACAGCAATGGTCATCGCCACGTGCTCACGCCACCTTTTCCGGCGCCTCGCGCAGCGCCTTGACCAGGACGCCACCCGCAACGCAGCAGGCGCAACGAGAGCACAGGCAGGCACGTCGTCGCGTGCCCCACCTGTCGCGTGGGTGCGGCTGGGACATCCGGCCGGGAGGCCTGCAGCGGATCGTGCGCACTCTGATCAGCCTTGCCCCGCGCACGTGCGGGTTGGGCTCCGTACAGGGCGCTGCGGGCGCCTGCGGGAGGCCCGCCGGTGGGCTGTGTCTGCTGGGCGTTCGCGATCCGAACAGGACCGCCCGCACCCACTGGAGGGCACGGTGGATAAGGTCTGCCATGTCGACGCTCCCTTGAAGCGTTGGCCATGCCCCCGGGTCGGTCGCACGGCCGCGGGGGTCTCTGTCGTCATGAGTCAACGCCTCATCCGGACCACCGGCTTGCACACTTCTTGCACATGTGCCGGGCGGGTCATCCGTACCTTTGGGACGATGAGTGGTGAGGATGTCACCCAGCAGGGAAGGCGCAAGGCATGAGCGCTACGCAGGTACCCGGACCAGGCACCAACGTCGCTGCGCGCCGAAAAGAACTCGGGCTGAGCCAGGTGGCTCTTGCCCGTAGGGCAGGGGTGTCGGTTTCCCTTCTCAGCAAGATCGAGGTGGGCGACCGGGCGCTTACACAGGGCGTAGGCGCCTCCCTTGCCCGCGCAATGCATCTCACCCTTCATGAACTGCTGGGCAGCACCCCGGAAGCGAACCTGGATGAACTCAATTACGCTATTCGCAGGTTCAACATTCCGGGAGAACCTCCGACTCGCCCCGAGAAACTTCAAACAGAAGTGGACGAACTGAATCAGCTCCGATGGAATACGGAGCTGTCCAAAGTTCTCCAGCGGCTTCCTGGGGTGCTCACCCGGGTCACCAACCATGCTCACCTCACAAAGGAGCCGAGGGCATGGGGTTTGGTAGCGGATGTGTACGGGATCATCTATTNGCTGGCCGCTCGGCACAGGTGGATGCATCTTGCCGAGCTGGCGACGCTCAAGCAGCGCGTGGCAGCCGAAAAGGCAGACCCGATTACGGCTGCCGTCGCCGCGCGGGATGACGCAGGCACGTTCCTCAACTCAGGCGACTTCTCGGGCGGGTTGGCGATCATTGACCGCGCGATTGTCCGGGCAGAATCCTCACTGTCTGGACGCGACCGGGCGTTCGGGCTTGGAGTTCTGCACCTGCGCGGCTTGACCCTGGCCGGACGGCTGAAAGACAAGCAGGCAACCCGAAAGCACATGGACGCAGCCTGGCGGATGGCCGAAGAGATTCCGGAAGAAATGACCAAGCACGGAATGCAGTTCGGGCCCGAGCAGACGGCAACGCATGTGATCTCCACGGCGTCGGACATGGATCAGCACCGCAAGGCACTGGAAACGGCGGAAGACCTGATTCGGGCGGGCATGACACTTCCGGCCAACCGGGTCGCTCCGGTTTAGAGGCCATCTCATTTGGCGAGTCCGCGGCAGCAGATGAGGGTGCAGGCGATGCCGGTGAAGGCGAGGAAGTGCTCGGCCTTGCGCTTGTAGCGGCGGTGGAGCCGTCGGCAGCCGGCGAGCCAGGACATGGTGCGTTCGGTGGTCCAGCGGTGCCGGCCGAGCCGCTGCGAGGTTTCGACGCCCTTGCGGGCGATAGCGATGACCGATGGTCACGAAGGGGTCGTCCAGTTCAAGGTCCCACTGCACGGCGGCATGCTCGGTGATCATTTTGGGAGGCTGCCCCGCCACTGTCACTCCCTGCGGCGGTGTCGCACGATCGAGGGGCGGTCTCCGTGAGACCGCCCCGGGTCCTTCCGTGTCCCGCCACACTCCACCCGCCCGGTGAAACCCGCAGATCAGACAGCGAAATCCTGCTGGAATACCAGGCTGACCCGGGCTTCATGAGTGGAGCAGGAGGGGACGCGGAGCGCTGAGGGTCTGAGCCGGTTGCGGCGGCGGCCTTCCGCAACCGGCGGTCGCGCCGGCTGCGGCTGAGGCGGGCTCTGGATTGTCATGGACGGGATATCCCCACCCGGCGTATCGTGCGTCGGCCCTGCAATCCTGCGCAGGGCTGCCGCGTTCGTCACCCGTGGGGGTCTCATCGTCATGTTCGCATCCCGCGCACCGCATCCGCTGCCACCGTTGCCGAAGTCCCCGCCCGTGCCGTCGCGGGGGTTCCTCATCGCCATGCTCACGGGACTGGCGTTCGCGGCGCTCTGCGACCTGTTCAGCATCTTCGCCGGCGTACGGTACTGGCTGATGATCGACGGGGACGCCGGGTTCGTCACAGCTTCCCAGCGAGAGCTGGACGCCGCCGCCTCGCTGTACGAGACGGCCGCGCGCTACCAGGTCATGGTGTTCCTGCCCTGCGCGATCGTCTTCGTCGTCTGGTTCTTCCGGATGCGCCGCGCCACCGGACCGCTGGCACCCGATCGGTTCCGCAACGGCCCTGGTTGGGCCGTCGGCGCCTGGTTCGTCCCCCTGGCGAACCTGTGGATGCCCTACCGCGTCGCCTTCGACATGTGGGGAGCCGCCACGCCGCTGCCGTGCGACGGTGAGGGCCACCGGCCGCGGATCTGGCCGCTCAACCTGTGGTGGGGGCTGTTCGTCTTCTCGGTCTTGTCCGACAGGTTCGCCAGAACCAAGTACGAGGACGCCGGGACGCTGACGGAGATCCGGGACGGGCTGGTGCGGTACGTCGTCTCCGACGCGCTGCACATCCTGGCCGCTGCCGCCGCCGCGTACTTCGCCGTCCGGCTCACCACCATGCAGCGGCACAAGGCGGTCCACGGGCCGTTCGGGACGGCGGCCGTCGAGCACACGCCGGCCGGGTCGGCTTAGACGCCGCCTCATTTGGTGAGTCTGCGGTAGCAGATGAGGGTGCAGGCGATGGCGGTGAAGGCGAGGAAGTGTTCGGCCTTGCGTTCGTAGCGGCGGTGCAGGCGGCGGCAGCCGGCGAGCCAGGACATGGTGCGCTCGATGGTCCACCGGTACCGGCCCAGCCGGGTGGAGGACTCGATGCCCTTGCGGGCGATGCGGTGCCGGATGCCGCGCTTGCGGAGCCAGCGGCGCAGGTGGTCGTAGTCGTAGCCCTTGTCCGCGTGCAGCTTGGCGGGCCGGCGTCTGCGCGGGCCGCGGCGGGAGCGGATGGGCGGGATGCCGCGCACGAGCGGCTCGAGGGCCTGGCTGTCGTGGAGGTTGGCCCCGGAGATACCGATGGAGAGAGGCAGACCGGTCCGCTCCGTGATCAAGTGGACCTTCGAGCCTTTCTTGCCCCGGTCCACCGGATTCGGACCTGTCAGGTCCCCCCTTTCAGGGCCCGCATGTTCACCGAGTCGATCGCGCAGCGCGACCAGTCCAGCTCGCCGCGGGCGCCGAGCTCGTCGAGGACGGGCCGGTGCAGTTTCGCCCAGACCCGGGCGGCACTCCACTCGGTGAAGCGCCGGTGTGCGGTCGGTCCCGACGGGCCGAAGACCGGCGGCAACTGCCGCCAGGTACAGCCTGAGGTGGCCACGAAGATGATCGCCGCGAGCACCTCACGGTCACCGTACCGGCGCCGCCCACCGCCCTGCGGACGCGTCGGAGCGGGCGGCACCACCCGCTGGAACAACTCCCACAACCCGTCCGGGACCAGCCGCTCCACGATCGTCATGCCTCAAGATTACGAGCCCAAATGAGACGGCGTCTAAGAGCTACAACTGGGCGCTGGCGGCGAGCGCCTACTGCACGAGCACAATCGGCCTGCTTAGCTACTCCGGCGGCTCGTACCAGACGCCTGCCTCGCACTGCTGAACCACAGCCCCAAAGGCCCCGCCTACCAAGGCGGGGCCTTCCCTCTCCCGGACCTGCTCTCCTCGACATAACCACGCAAGGAACCGCGCCGTGTTTTCCGCCATCTTTCAACACCATGTCGGCTATCTGGCCGTGTGCACATTGATCGGCCTCATCCTCGGCGGCGCAGCATGGACGCTCGTCCGCAAGCGGGGAAACTCTCACGGGGCGTGGTGGGCCGGTCTCGCCTTCACTCTCACCGGCGTGCTCGGCGTCACTTTCATGGACGGTGGCTCGGCCAGCGGCGTGTGCGTCCTCAACCACCAATTCGCCGAGCCCTTCCACACCACGCAAGGGTTGTGGAACCTCGCCATGATGGTGCCCGTCGGCGCCTGTGCACTCCTGGCCATCCGCCGCCCGCTGCCTGTCCTCGTCGGCGTCATCGCGCTGCCCCTGGCCATCGAATTCACCCAGGCCACCGTCAACGGCCTGGGGCGCGTGTGTGACAGCTCGGACGCCCAGATGAACATCATCGGCGGGTTGATCGGGCTCACCGTTGTCGCGGTTGTGCTCACAATCCGCCACTCGCTCGCCTGGCAGGCGGGCACCAAGGGCGCCCTGATCACTTTCGCGGCGCTGCTCCTCCTGGGCTCGGGAGTGGCGCGTCCGATGCTCGACTTCACGAACGTGGATGGCAGCAGCCTCGCCGACGCAAGTTCCGGCCAGAAGCAGGCCGTTGAGGCCGCCGTCAAGGAGGCGTTCGGTGACCACTACAAGATCGGCCGGCAGTACGCGCAGCCGTGCGTGGGCGCCCCCTGCACCAACATCATCTTCATCCTGCACAGCCGTGAAAAGGGGCACTCCGAAGACTTCGGTACCGGCAGCCTTTCCTGGCCGGACAAGAAGCACCTGAACGTACAGCTGGAGAACAGTGACCGGCCCACTGTCATGGGATACCCAGTGGGAGGCGTGAAAGCCCCGTCTACCGATACAGCAGCCTCTGGAATTGCGAAGTCGTACGCCCAGCGACGGTATCCGTGGGCGATGGGTGCGACCATGAGTGAAACGTCCGCTGTGGGCGCAAAGGCTGAATTTGGCTGGATTACGAGCTGGAGGTGGGCTCAAAACGACGTTCTGATGCCCAGGATGCTGGACGTCCAGGTAGACAGGGCCGGGCGTGTATCTCAGATTGACGTCACCCTTGGTCCGACCCGGGTAAATCTTCCCGAAGCCAAGCTTGACGCTGGTCAAGCCGAAAAGGAAGTAAACAAGGCGGTAGCGGTACAACTCCAAGCCAATGGAAACACTGGCGCAGAATTCCATACCAAAGCAGTTACTGTAAAAGCGGTCGAGCAAGACGGTAATTGGCGGCCGAACTGGCTTGTGAACGTGACGTGGCCCAGTAGCGGAAAGAGCGATGATTCGCAGGAGCAGGCACCGGTTGAGATGTACCGCGTGAACGCCCTGACTGGGCAGGTGTACGACGCAGCCGGACAGCCCCTCAGAACCAACTGAAGCAGACCGATCTGTGGGGGCTGACTGCCGGAGTGGTGGTGGCCAGAGTCGGTCTTGCTGGAGCTGCGGCGGGTCGGTCGGCAGACCGTCGTGACGACGGCGCAACCGGCAGGGTCGCGTCGTTCAGGTGAGGTGTCCTGGTTGATCACGTGATGCCGAGGGTGATCAGTGGACGGTTGGCGTCGCGGGTGTGGTGGCGGAGTGCAGCGGCGATGTTCGTGTGGTCGGCGAGTCGGAGAGCGCCGATGGCCAGGTTGCGCAGGGATGCCATGGCGCGTGGAGCGGTGCCGGTGCGCACGCGGGAGGCATCCTCGGCGTATGTGGTGTCCCTGACATGGTGGATCTTGTTCTCGATGCTCCAGTGGTCGCGGACGCGGCGGGCGATCTCCGTTGCGTCGGCCTGCTCCGCGGTCAGGTCGGTCACTCCGTAGACGCGTTCCAGAGTGACCTTGCTGGTGGTGACGATCCGTCGGCGGCGCACGATCTGGACGGCCTGCACCGCGTGTGGGAATGCGATCCCGGTGACGGCGGCGGCCTTGATCCGGCGGATCTCGTCACGGCCGTGCGCGGTGGCCCGCGTCTTGTCCAGGAGTGGTACTTCCCGCCATGGCAGGGCCTTCAGCCACCGGTGCAGGGTGGGCTGGTTGCCCTTGATCAGCGCGATGTAGTGGGCGTGCTCGTCCTCGACGAGGAAGCGCGCGTGGGCGGTCTGCGAGTGGCGGGCGTCGAAGGTGACCACCGTGCCGTTCAGGCCGAGCGGGGCGAGCAGGGGCTGGAAGACGGTGATCTCGTTGGTCTTGCCGTCCACCTCGCGCTGGGCGGTGACCAGGCCGGTCCCCGTCATCGCGGCGAGCAGGTGGACCTGGATGCCATCGGCGCGACGGGCGCCGCGCACGGTCTTGCCGTCCACGGCGCGGGAGGGCAGAGGCCGGTCTCTGTCGTTCTCCTCCTGGCCGGCGGCGCGTTCGCGTTCGGCGAGCCGGCTTCCGACGGCGGTATCCAGGGCGTCGCCGTCGATGCGCTGGAGGACACGACGCACGGTGGCCTCGGCCGGGGCGACAGGGCCGCGGTCAGGCTCCCGGCATGGGCCACCAAGCCGGGCCAGGACGTGCGGCGGGGCGTCGGCGGCCCACTCCGCGATCGCGGTCAAGGACTTCGCTCCGGCCAGGACCGCGCACGCGGCCAGAGACAGGACGAACGCGAGCGGGTGGCGTCGGCCCTGGTCCCGCCGGGGATCGGGCACCTGGGCCAGACAGGTCAGCAGGCCGGGGAGATCATCGGGGGTGGTCGGTGCGGCGTCGGTGAGTTGGCCCAGAGGGACCGGGATGAGCGAGGATGAGCGGGCAGGCACGGTCTTCCGTCGTGGTGATCAGGGACTCGACACCTCATGATCACCGGAAGTCGTGCCTGCCTCCGCGTCAGCCCCCGGCGACGATCCCGCGGTCCTGCCCCAGCTTCTGAAGCCCCATCAACCCGGATACATCACCTGAACGACGCCGCCCTGCCTGACCACCAGGCGTGATGCGCGCTCGGATCCGGACAGGGCGTCGGGTGAACGACGAAGGGCCCGACCGTTCACCCGCCCACCCTGCTCCCCCTCCGCCAAGCCCTCGGCCCCCCATGATCCCGACGAGTGCGACGCAGGGTCCACTCCGGGCACCTTGAGACGGACCCGACGTCACAGCGGACGTGGCGTGCCTGACCACGGACGCCGGGGGCCGGTCCTCCTCAGCCGGCTGTTCGCATCGGGTGGCGCGGATGGCTTCCTCAGCGCAGGGCCCGTAAGGCCTTGTCCGCCCCCCTTGCTCCGAGTTTTACGAAGACCGGGGTGACGCCCAGGGGGGTGGCGTAGGACCGGATCGTCCGGGGACCCTGGAGGGTCTGGGCGCGGGTCACGTCGTACCAGGTGCCCGGGGGGAGGTGGACGGGACGGGTGGCGGCGTTCGTCAGTTGCGGGGCCGCCAGGACCGCGGGGCCCAGCATCCACTCGTCGGTGATCGTGTACGCCTGCTGGTCGTGCGGGAAGTCGAAGAACAGGGGACGCATGATCGGGTCGCCGGTCTTCAGGGTGTGCTGGACCTGGTCCCAGATGTACGGGGCCAGGCGGGCGTGGCGGGCGACGGCCTGGCGGTAGAGGGCGGTCGTCTGCTCGTCGTAGACCACTTTCCTGCCGGTCGTGACGTCGATGGTGCTCACGGGGGACGTGGAGGCGTACATCAGCGGCATCAGGGACGCGGACTGGGCCCAGCGGATCAGGACCTCCTTCGTGGGGGCGGGCTGGGCGCTGGAGCCGCCGATCATGTCGGTGGTGACGAAGGGGTAGCCGATCGTGGAGATGGCGAGGTTCTGGGTGACGGAGGCGCGCAGGGAGTTCCAGCCGGTGCCCTTGTCCAGTTGGCGGGTGACGAATCCGGCCCGGTGGGCGGTGGCGTCCCAGTGGACGCGGATGCCGACGCCCTGGAGGTCGAACTCGTCGGCGAGCTCGGCGCCGAGGCGCTGGTAGTCGGTGGGGGCGTAGCCCGCGCGCGGTGCGCACCGCTCGTCGAAGAAGCGGGTGTCGAACTTCAGGCCCTCGATGCCGTACGTGGTCATCAGGGCCCTGAGCCGGGCCTTGTACCAGGCCGCCGCGTCCGGGTCGGCGAGGTCGACGATGCCGGCGACGCCGTTCCACCACGTGACCCGGCAGGGTCTGCCGGGGTCGGTGGCGTCCGCCAGCAGGTAGCCGTGGTCGGCTGCGTACGCGTACTGGTCGGAGTCCAGGTTGATCCACAGCGTCACCCAGAGGCCGAAGTCGAAGCCCAGGTCGTGGATGCGGCGGGACATCGCCCCGGGGTCGGGGTAGGCCTTCGGGTCGAAGGTCAGGTTCCCGTAGTTGGACTCCCACTTGTCGTCGAGCTGGAGCGTGTGGCCGGTGAGGCCGTGGTCGTGGAGGTCCTGGGCGTAGTCCAGGAGCCCGGCCTGGCCGACGTGGGTGTAGAACTGCGCCCAGGAGTTCCACACCGGCTCCGCGTACTGACGGTACGTCGCGTCGGTCTTCGCCGGTCTGCCCACGATGCCGACGTAGTCGCGGTAGACCTCCAGGGGCGTGGACTCCACGAAGACCGTGGCCCGGTAGGGGTCCGCGGACTCGACGTCGAAGCGGCCCAGGCCGTCCTCGCCCTGGTTGATCGCCACGTTCATCACGTGTCCGGTGTCCACGCGCAGGCCGGTCGCCGAGGACGTGTACCAGAACGGGTCGATCATGTAGTACGAGGCCGGGCCGAAGGCCTCGTGGACGACCTGGCCGGTGTCGAGCGGCCAGGGCTGGTCGGTGGCGGGGCCGCCCTTCGGGGTCTGTGCCTCGCCGTGGCCGTACCAGTGGCCGGCGGAGTCCAGGTCGTAGGCCAGCCCGAGGCGTTCGGGGGTCACTCCCCCGACCTGCCAGTCGAGTCGGTAGCGGTCGGCGGACGGGGTGATGCGGGCCCGCACCGTCGCGCCGGTCAGCGTCGTGGCGGCGGTGAGGGCCAGGGTGCCGTCCTTCCAGGCCCAGTCGGTGACGCGGGTGGCGTGCTGCCAGGCGTCGGCGGCGTGGAAGCGCAGCGCGCCGCCGGTGTTCCCGTCGGCGGTGGCCAGGACCGTGCCGCCCGAACGGCTCGTCGTCAGCGAGAGTTGATCGACCGTCACTCGAAGTGTGTAGCCGGGAGTGGTGCCGCTCGGCGGGACGGTCAGGGTGAGCGCGTCCGCGGAGGAAGTGAGCCGGGGGGTCGGAGGGGCCGGGGCGGCCTCGGTCCGGGTCCGTGCCTGTGCTGGGTCCGGCGTGGTCAGCGCCACGGGAAGGGCCAGGCCGAGGCCGAGGACGGCAAGGAGCACTCCGGGCCTGCGGGGCGGTCTGCGCACGACGCGTGTCCTTCGACGGAGGGAGGAGTCAGGAGGCTGCTTGCCCCATCGTGCTCGATCCCACCGATGATGGTGCGTCAGGCGTCACCTGTCGACGCCCGTCACGCCGACCTGCGGAACCCGATCGTCGGAACGGCCCTGCGCCGCGGCCACCGTTCGACGCACGTCTCCGGCACCAGGTCCTCCAGGAAGGCGTACCGCCGCAGTGCCGCCGGGTCCTGGCCCTCGACCGACTGCACCCGGCGCCACCAGGCGGCGACCTCGGACCAGCCGGGAGCCGACAGCGAGCCGCCGAACTCCTGCACGGACAGGGCGGCGGTGAGGCCGGCGAAGGCGAGGCGGTCGGCCAGGGGCCAGCCGGCCAGGGTGCCGGTGACGAAGCCGGCCACGAACACGTCGCCCGCGCCGGTCGGGTCCAGCGCCTCCACCTCGATGGCGGGCACCTCGGCGCTCTCCCCCGTGCGGCGGTCGACCGCGTAGGCGCCCTCCGCGCCGAGGGTGACCACCGCGAGCGGCACGAACTCGGTGAGCGCGTGTGCGGCGGTGCGCGGGCAGTCGGTGCCCGTGTAGCGCATCGCCTCCTCGGCATTGGGCAGGAACGCCTCGCAGTGCTCCAGGTCGGCCAGGCCCGCCAGGTCCCAGGCGCCGGTGTCGTCCCAGCCGACGTCGCCGAAGACGCGGGTGCCCTCGCCCGCGGCCCGGGCGATCCAGGGTGCGGGCCGGCCGGGTGTCAGGGAGGCCACGGCGGCACGCGCGCGGGGCCGGTACTCCGGGGCGCCCTCCTGCGGGAACACGGTCTCCGTGGGTGGCTCGTGGCCGTGCGAGACCATCGTGCGCTCGCCCTCGTACGCCATGGAGACGGTGACCGGTGAGTGCCAGCCGGGCACGGTGCGGGACGTGGACAGGTCGATGCCCTCGCCCCGTTCCAGGGCGTCCCAGCAGTAGTCGCCGTAGTGGTCGTCGCCGAACGCCGCCGCCAGGGACGTCCGCAGGCCCAGTCGGGCCAGCGCGGTCGCCATGTTGGCCGCGCCGCCGGGGCTCGACCCCATCCCGCGCGCCCAGGACTCCGTCCCGCGCACCGGGGCGGAGTCGAGTCCGGTGAAGATGATGTCGAGGAAGACGGTGCCCGTCAGGTAGACGTCCCAGGGCGGGTCGTCCGCCGTGCGCAGCCGGGCCAGCGGGTCGACCTGGGGGTGGAGGTGGGCGTGCGGTGCTCCGCCGATGTACTCCCGGTCCTCCGGGTAGTCCGGGTAGCCCAGGTGCTCCGGGTGCTCCGGATCCTTTCCGGTGGACGTGCTGGACGGGGTCACGGTGCGCTCCCTGACGTGGTACGGGTCTGGCCAGTGTGCACCAGAGCACCGGCGGCGCGCCCGTACCGCGGGACGCGCGGGCCCTACCAGCGCGGGGTCGCCGGAGCGGTCCAACCCGGCTCGGCGACGCGCATCGCGGCCACGTCGTCGCGGTCGCGCAGGCGGCCGTCGTCCTCGGCCCACCGGCGGTGCAGGAAGGCCAGCCGGTCCCGGTCGAGTTCGACGCCGAGGCCGGGGGCGTCGGAGACGGCGACCCGGCCGCCGTCGAAGACGAGGCGCTCGGTGAGGACGTCCTCGGACTGCCAGGGGTAGTGGCTGTCGCAGGCGTGGTGCAGGTCGGGCACGGTGGCCGCCACGTGGGTCATCGCGGCCAGGCTGATCCCCAGGTGGGTGTTGGAGTGCATGGACACGCCGACGCCGAAGGCGGCGCACAGGGCCGCCAGGTGCTGGGTGTTGCGCAGGCCGCCCCAGTAGTGGTGATCGGAGAGGACCACCTGGACCGCGTCCTCGGTGAAAGCCTCCTTGATCTCGGCGAAGGTCGTCACGCACATGTTGGTCGCCAGCGGCACGTCGGTCCGCGCGGCCACCTCGGCCATGGCGGACGTGCCGAGCACGGGGTCCTCCAGGTACTCCAGGACGTCCCCGAGTTCCCGGGCCACCCGCACCGAGGTCTCCACCGACCAGGCCCCGTTGGGGTCGAGCCGCAGCGGGTGCCCCGGGAAGGCCGCCGCGAGGGCCCGTACGGCGGCGATCTCCTCCTCGGGCGGGAAGACCCCGCCCTTGAGCTTGAAGGAGGTGAAGCCGTGGCGCTCGGTGAACCCGCGCGCCTGCTCCACCACCCCGGCCGGGTCGAGGGCGGCGCCCCAGTCGTCCTTCTCGCCGGCCACCCCCAGGGGGTGAGCACCCCACTTGTAGAAGAGGTAGGCGCTGTACTCCACCGCGTCCCGCACCTTCCCGCCGAGCAGCGCGTGCACGGGCAGGCCGAGCGCCTTGCCGAGGGCGTCCAGGCAGGCGACCTCGAAGGCGGACAGGACGGACAGGCGCAGCTTGTCGGCGGTCTGGACGCCGCGCAGCCCGCCGACGTCGACGGCGTCCTCCACCCGGGAGGCGTCCACCGCGACGTCGAGCGCGAAGAGGCCGTTGAGGTCGGCGACCCGGCGGCCGGTCAGCTTCCCGGCGAGCGGGCGGGCCAGCTCCAGGTACTTGGTGTCGCCGTACGTCTCGCCGTATCCGGTGACCCCGCCGTCCGTCACCACCTCCACGATCAGGCGGGGTGTGTACGGCTGGTGCACACCCTGGGTGTTGAGCAGCGGCGGGTCGGCCACCAGGATCGGGGTCAGCCGTACCCCGGTGACGGTGAGGTCGAGTCCGGCGGTCACCCTCGCTCATCTCCCCCCATGGCCATCCACATACGCGAACGGAGTTTAGGTAGCCGGATACACGCCGTCAACGGGTCCGGGGCCTAAGGGAATTCGTACGCCTCCACCTCGGCCAGGTACCGCCGGCGCCGCTCCTCGTCGTGCTCCAGGAAGGAGGCGAGGAAGGAGTTGCGGGCCAGTTCCCGCAGGCGGTCCTCGGTGAGGCCCAGGGTGTCGCGCACGGCGTCGAAGTTGTCGCCGACGTAGCCGCCGAAGTAGGCCGGGTCGTCGGAGTTGACCGTGCAGAGCAGGCCGGCGTCCAGCATGGCGGGCAGCGGGTGGCCGGCGAGGGTGTCGACCGCGCGGAGCCGGACGTTGGACAGGGGGCACAGGGTCAGCGGGACGCGGTCGCGGACCAGGCGGGCGACGAGCTCCGGGTCCTCCACGCAGCGCAGCCCGTGGTCGACGCGTTCGACGCCGAGCACGTCCAGGGCCTGCCGGATGTACTCCGGCGGGCCCTCCTCACCGGCGTGCGCCACGCGCCGCAGGCCGAGGGCGGCGGCGGCCTCGTACACCTCGCGGAACTTCACCGGCGGATGGCCGGCCTCGGCCGAGTCCAGGCCGACGCCCGTGATCCGGTCCAGGTACGGCTCGGCGGCCCGCAGGGTCTCCAGGGCCGACTCGGCGGACTCGTCGCGCAGGAAGCACATGATCAGCCGGGTGGAGACGCCGTGGTTCTCCTCGCTGCGGCCCAGCGCCCGCCACAGCCCCTCGACGACCGTGCCCATGCCGACCCCGCGCGCGATGTGGGCCTGCGGGTCGAAGAAGATCTCCGCGTGCCGCACGCCCTGCGCGGCGGCGCGGGCGAGGTAGGCGTTCGCGAGGTCCTCGAAGTCCCGCTCGGTGCGCAGGACGGCCATGAGCTCGTAGTACAGGTTCAGGAAGGACTGCAGGTCCTCGAAGCGGTAGGCCTCGCGGATCTCGTCGGTGTCCGCGTACGGCAGCTCGACACCGTTGCGCTCGGCGAGCGCGAAGGCCAGCTCGGGCTCCAGGGTGCCTTCGACGTGGAGGTGCAGTTCGGCTTTCGGCAGGGGCATCGAAGCATCGTACGGCCTGGTCAGCGGCGTTTCGGAACCGGCACCCGCAGCAGGTCCCGCGCCACGGTCAGCTCCCCGTCGAAGCCGGCCTCCCGCGCCTGCCGCTCGAACTCCTCCGCGTCGTCGTAGCGCTGGCTGAAGTGGGTGAGCACGAGGTGCCGCACGCCGGCGTCCCGGGCCGCGCGGGCCGCCTGTCCGGCCGTCAGGTGGCCGTACTCGACGGCGAGCCGCTCGTCCTCGTCGAGGAAGGTCGACTCGATGACGAGCAGGTCGCAGCCCTCGGCGAGCGCGTGCACCCCGTCGCACAGCCGGGTGTCCATGACGAACGCGAACCGCTGTCCGCGCCGCACCTCGCTCACCGCCTCCAGCGGGACCCCGTTCAGGGACCCCTCCCGCTGGAGGCGGCCCACGTCGGGGCCCTTGATCCCGTGCGCGGCGAGCCGGTCGGGCAGCATCCGGCGCCCGTCGGGCTCGACGAGCCGGTAGCCGTAGGCCTCCACGGGGTGGGAGAGCCGGCGGGCCTCCAGGGTGTACGCCGGCGTCGTCGCGAGGACGCCGTCGGCGTCGACCGGGACCTCCGTGAGCCGGACGGTCTCGCGGTAGGCGGTGGCGTACCGCAGGCGGTCGAAGAAGCGTTTGCCCGAGCGCGGGTAGTGCGCGGTGATCTCGTGCGGCACCCGGTCGAGGTTGATCCGCTGGATCACTCCGGCCAGGCCGAGGGAGTGGTCGCCGTGGAAGTGGGTGACGCAGATCCGGTCGAGGTCGTGCACGGCGACCCCGGCGCGCAGCATCTGCCGCTGGGTGCCCTCGCCGGGGTCGAACAGGATGCCCTCGCCGTCCCAGCGCAGCAGGTAGCCGTTGTGGTTGCGGTGCCGGGTCGGGACCTGGCTGGCGGTGCCGAGGACGACCAGTTCACGGGCGGACACGGCCGGCCTATCCGGGGGGCCACTCGAGGCCGCGGCCACCGAGGACGTGGGCGTGGGCGTGCCAGACGGTCTGGCCGGCGCCGGACCCCGTGTTGAACACGATGCGGTAGCTGTCCAGCTTGTCCTCGTCGGCGACCGCCTGCGTCTCGCGCAGGACGTCCGCGGCGAGCTCCGGGGCCGCGGCGGCGAGGGCGGCGGCGTCCTTGTAGTGCGCCTTGGGGATCACCAGGACGTGGGTGGGCGCCTGGGGGTTTATGTCGCGGAAGGCGACGGTGGTGTCCGTCTCGCGGACGACCGTCGCGGGGACCTGGCCCGCGACGATCTTGCAGAACAGGCAGTCGTCCTGGGGTTCCCCGGCCATGCGGTGCCTCCTCGGGTTGATCTAGTACGGGCATGTTACCGAGGGTGGGAGAACAGCCCGCCCGGTGTTCGAGGACGAGGCCGGTCGGGCCGGAGCGGGGTCCGGGGGGCGGCAGCCCCCCGGACGTCAGGGCAGCGAGGGCGGGGTCTTCGCCGGGGTTTCCTCCAGGGCCTCCAGGGCGATGCGGATCGCCTCGTCCAGTTGTACGTCCCTCCCCGCCGCGTGGTCCTGCGGGCGCTGGACGACCTCCACGTCCGGGTCCACCCCGTGGTTCTCCACGCCCCACTCGTAGCCCTCCAGCCAGAACGCGTACTTCGGCTGGGTGATCAGCGTGCCGTCGACCAGGTGGTAGCGGCTGTCGATGCCGACGACGCCGCCCCAGGTGCGCGTACCGACGACCGGCCCGATGCCCAGCGCCTTGATCGCCGCGTTGACGATGTCGCCGTCGGAGCCGGAGAACTCGTTGGCGACGGCGACGACCGGTCCCCGGGGCGCGTCCATCGGGTAGCTCTCCGGCCGCATGCCGCGCGGCAGGTCCCAGCCGACGATCCGCCGGGCCAGCTTCTCCACCACCAGCTGGGAGGTGTGGCCGCCGCGGTTCTCGCGGACGTCCACGACCAGGCCCTCGCGGGCCACCTCCACGCGCAGGTCGCGGTGGATCTGCGCCCAGCCGGGCGCCTGCATGTCCGGCACGTGGAGGTAGCCGAGCCGGCCGCCGGACTTCTCGTGGACGTAGGCCCGGCGGTCGGCGACCCACGCGTGGTAGCGCAGCGGCTCCTCGTCGGCGACGGGGACCACGACCGCGTGCCGGGGGCCGCCCCCTGCGGCGGGCGAGAC
>NZ_JUJA01000045.1:60435-62762 GCF_001906585.1 Streptomyces kebangsaanensis
AGCGGGCCGGGCCCGGTCACCGGGTCGACCGGCCGGCCGCCGACCGCGACGATCGCGTCCCCGGCGCGCACCGCGACGCCGGGCGCGGCCAGCGGGCTGCGCGCGTCCGGGTCGGAGGTCTCCGAGGGCAGGATCCGGTCGATGCGCCAGCCGCCGTCCCCGTGCCGGGAGATGTCCGCGCCGAGCAGTCCCTGCCGGGCGCCGTGCCCGGGGCCGCCGTTCGGCATGACGTAGGCGTGCGAGGTGCCGAGCTCGCCGTGCACCTCCCACAGCAGGTCGACCAGGTCGTCGTGGGTGGCGAGGCGGTCCAGGACGGGCCGGTAGCGGTCGAGGACCCCGTCCCAGTCGACGCCGCCCATGTCCGGCCGCCAGAAGTGGTCCCGCATGATGCGGCCGGTCTCCTCGTACATCTGCCGCCACTCGGCGGCCGGTTCGACGGTCTGCCGGACCCGGCCGAGGTCGACGGTGATGTTGGAGTCGCTGTCCTCGTCGCCGGAGGCGCGGCGGTCGCTGGGGACGACCTTGAGCTTGCCGTCGGTCCACAGCAGGGCGCGCTTGCCGTCGCCGCTGACCTCGAAGTGGTCGGCGTCGGCGGCCAGGTGCTCGATGCGCTGCTGGACGAGGTCGTAGCGCTCCAGCTCGGTCTTGGGGTCGGGGTCGTCGGGCGTGGCGCGGGAGGCGCCGAGGACGCCGCGCACCGGGTGCCTGAGCCAGAGCACGCCGTCCTTGGCGGCGCGCAGGTCGGAGTAGCGGGCGGCCTCGACCGGGAAGGGCACGATGCGGTCGGCGAGCCCTTCGAGGTCGACACGGGTGGCCGGGGTGCCCTCGCTGTCGGGGGTCTCCTCCTTGTCGGGGGTCTCGAAGGGCCTGCCGTGCCGCTGCGGGCCGAACGGGGAGGGCGTGGTCGCGGCCAGGGTGATCAGGTGCGGCCGGGAGCCCTCGACGAAGGCCAGGTCGAAGACGTGCTCGTCGTAGACCGGGTCGAAGGAGCGGTGGGAGAGGAAGGCGAGGTGCTTTCCGTCGAGGGTGAAGGCGGGGGCGTGGTCGCGGAAGCGCAGCGGGGTCGCGTCGGTGACCGACAGGTCGGTGGTGTTGGCCAGGCGCAGCTGGCTGAGCGGGCGCGGGCCCGGGTGCGACCAGGCGAGCCAGGCGGAGTCGGGGGAGAAGGCGAGGTCGCCGACGTCCCCGTGCTCGCTGCGGTCGACCTCGCGGACCTCGCCGGTCTCGCGTTCGACGAGCAGCAGCCGGCCGTCGTGCGCGGCGACGGCCACGCGGCTGCCGTCGGGGGCCACGGCGAGCTCCAGGACCCGGCCGAGCCGCCCGGCGCCCAGCCGGCGCGGGGTGGCGCCGGGCGCGAGGCCGGTGGCGGGCGCGAACTCCAGGGCGTCCTCGCCCTCCGCGTCCGTCACCCACACCACCCACTCCTCCCCCTCGGCGCGGAAGGTGCGCGGCAGCCGGTTCCGTACGCCGGGCTCGGCGGCGAGCGCGCGGGCGGGACCGGAGCGGTGGGTGACCCAGTGGACGGCGCCGCGCACCGAGACGGCGCTGCCGCGCGCGGTGTGGTCGGGGGAGGCGGAGCCGAACCAGCGGGAGGCGTTGACCGGGTGGGGCCGCAGGTCCACGCGGGGTCCGCCGAGCCGGATGTCCAGACGCCGCGGTTCGGCGCTCTCGAGGTCGTCGAGCAGCCACAGCTCACCGGCGACGGCGTAGACGACCCGGGTGCCGTCGGTGGCGGCGTGCCGGGCGTAGAAGCCGTCCAGGGGGGTGTGCCGGCGCAGGTCGGAGCCGTCGGCGAGGGAGGAGTACAGGGCGCCGGTGCCCTCGTGGTCGGAGAGGAACGCGATCCGGTCCCCGACCCACAGCGGGTACTCGAGGTTGCCGTCCAGCTCCTCGTGCAGCCGTACGAACTCGCCGTCGCCCTCCCGGTCGATCCACAGCTTGCCGGCCGTGCCGCCCCGGTACCGCTTCCACCAGGCCGCCTCGCGGCCCATCGGCGCGGACAGCAGCACGGTGTGCGGGCCGTACGCGATGTCGCCGACGGGCCCGTACGGCAGGGTGGCGGCCGGTCCCCCGTCGAGCGGGACGGCGCGGGCCCAGGTGCGGCGCAGACTGGCCTGGCCGTGGGTGCTGATCGCGAGGACCTCGCCGTCCGGGGTCCAGCCGCGCACCTGGGTCTTCCAACTTCCCCAGTGGGTCAGGCGCTCGGCGGGGCCGCCGTCGACGGGAGCGACGTGGACCTCGGGGGCGTCGTCGCGGGTGGAGGTCCAGGCGACGGTGGTGCCGTCGGGCGAGAGGCGGGGGTGGTTCACCGGCACGTTGTCGGCACT
>NZ_JUJA01000045.1:62795-73194 GCF_001906585.1 Streptomyces kebangsaanensis
GAGCCACACGTCGTCCTCGGCGGTGAAGGCGACCAACTCGCCGTGCGGGTGCGGAAACCGGAGATACGCAGACGATGCGGACTGAGTCACCAGATCACCCTACGCAGCGGCGGCGGCCACCGACAGGGGGCGGGATCACCTGCCTCGCGCGCCACACCGCGAAAGCCGGTGCCTCACTTGCCCTGGACGGGCCGGCAGACGGGGTCGTCCGGGCACCAGATCGTCCGCGTGACCGTCGCCGTGACCACCGGGCCCGGCTGCCCGTGGGTGGGCCGGTAGGTGACGGGC
The DNA here is from genome assembly GCF_001906585.1 of Streptomyces kebangsaanensis. GTDB lineage: Bacteria > Actinomycetota > Actinomycetes > Streptomycetales > Streptomycetaceae > Streptomyces > Streptomyces kebangsaanensis. The sequence goes on from NZ_JUJA01000045.1 coordinate 63,084, forward strand.
GGCCGGTACGTCGGCCCGGTCGTGGCGTCGCAGTCGCCGAGGCCGTTCACGTGGAACCACACCTTACCGCCCACCTTGGCGGTCAGGTCCCCGCGCACACAGGCGCCGTCGACCGCGCGGGTGACCCTCCCGGTGACGGTGATCCTCCGGCCGTCCTTCGTCTCCCCCCGGCAGTCGACGGTGACCACGGTGGTCTCGGACGCCGACGGCGTCGGCTTCCCCGGCGTGTACGTCCTGCCGCCGCCGTAGTCGCCCGTGCAGGTGAGCCAACGCACGGACGCGTGCCGCCGGTTCAGCTCGTCCGTCGCCGTCCTGTCGGTCGTGTACGCCGCCGACGCGGTGCTCAGCCCACCGGGATCGCAGGCGACGGCACCACCCACGGCGCCCACCGCGAGCACCGCCCCGGCCAACACCCGCCGCCCGCGCGGCAGATACGGAATCCGCCTCAATGCCCCCATGCACGACAGCCTGCCACCGCCGCGCCCCGCGCGGTAGACGGAACACGGCCAGGGTGGGTCCGGCGGGCCGTGGAGGAAAACGGTTCGTGGACCGGTCGCCCGGTTCCTGGCACGGCGCTCATGATCACCCAGGGGATCGTGGACAGAGCCGGACGACGGGTTGCCCTGGCCGGGGTGGTCGCCGGTCTCAGCGCGCGGACGGCACCGGCCACGGCACTCGGGCCGGACCGTCGACCGTCCACTCGACTTCATCGCGTCCCCTGTGGACCGCCCCGTCGAGACGGTGCGGGGTCCGGTGGTTCCCGCGGGTCAGGACCAGCGGCCGGTGCGGCCCAGGAGCAGGGCGGTCGCCGCCGTGCCGGCGGTCGACGTGCGCAGTACCGTGCGTCCGAGCACGTACGCCTTCGCGCCCGCTTCCCGGAACATCGCCAACTCCTCCGGGGAGACCCCGCCTTCGGGACCGACGACGAGCACGATCTCGCCCTCGGCGGGGAGTTCGACGGTGGCCAGGGGTTCCTCGCCGGTCTCGTGGAGTACGGCGGCGAAGTCGGCCTCGGCCAGAAGTGCGGCAACCTGCTTGGTCGTCGCCGCGTCCGCGACCTCGGGGAAGCGGACCCGGCGGGACTGCTTGCCGGCCTCGCGGGCGGTCGCGCGCCACTTGCCGAGCGCCTTCAGACCCCGGTCTCCCTTCCACTGCGTGATGCAGCGGGAGGCGGCCCACGGCACGATCGCGTCGACGCCGACCTCGGTCATGGTCTCCACGGCGAGCTCGCCCCGGTCGCCCTTGGGCAGGGCCTGGACGACGGTGATGCGGGGGGTCTCCGGCGGTTCCTCGGCCGGGGACTCCAGGCCGGTGATCACCAGCCGGTCCTTGCCCTCGGCGGCCTTCACCACGCCCTCGGTCCAGCGCCCCCGGCCGTCGGTGAGCACCACGTCCTCGCCCGGCCGCAGCCGCTTGACCGAGACCGCGTGCCGCCCTTCGGGGCCGTCGAGCACGAACTCCGGCCCGATGCCGTCCAGTTGGTCGACGACGAACACCGGCGCGGTCATCGCGCACCACCTCCTGCCGCCGGACGGGCCGACAAGGCCGCCCTGGCCGCGTCGAATTCGGTCATCAGCACCTCCACCAGTCGCCCGGCGGGCAGCTCGCGGGCCATCCGGTGGCCCTGACCCGCCCACAGCGCCATGCCCTGCGCGTCGCCCGCCTTGGCGGCCGCCTTGCGCAGCGGTGAGGTGAGGTGGTGGACCTCCGGGTAGGCGGCGGGCGCGTACGGGCCGTGCTCCCGCACGAAGCGGTTGACCAGCCCGCGGGCCGGCCGCCCGGAGAACGCTCGGGTCAGCTCCGTACGCGGGAGGACGGGGTCGGTGAGCGCCTGCTTGTGCAGGGCGTGCGCCCCGGACTCGGGGGTGGCGAGGAACGCCGTGCCGAGCTGGGCCGCGCTCGCGCCCGCCGCGAGCACGGCGGCGATCTGGCTGCCGCGCATGATGCCCCCGGCCGCGATGACGGGGATGTCCACCGCCTCGCGGACCTGCGCGACGAGCGGGAGCACGCCGGTCCCGGCGCCGTCGTTCTCCGGCAGGTCGCGGTGGGTGCCCTGGTGGCCGCCGGCCTCCACGCCCTGGGCGATCACCGCGTCCGCGCCCGACCGGTCCACGGCGAGTGCCTCCTCGGCGGTGGTCGCGGTGACGAGGACGAACGTGCCGACCCGGTGCAGGGAGTCCACCACCTCGCGGGCGGGCACGCCGAAGTGGAAGGAGACCACCGGTACCGGATCGTCCAGCAGCACGGCGAGCTTGGCGTCGTAGCCGTCGTCGCGTCCGTTCTCCGGGTCGCCGAGCTCGGTGTCGTACCAGCCGGTCTCGCCGGCCAGCTGCTGGGCGTAGAGGTCGACGGCGCCGGTCTCGGCGCTCTCCGGCTGCGGCATGAACACGTTGACGCCGAAGGGGCGGCCGGTCAGCCCACGCAGCTGCTTGATCTCCTGGTACATGCCGTCGGCGGTCTTGTAACCGGCGGCGAGGAACCCCAGTCCGCCCGCGTCGGACACCGCGGCCGCCAGCCCCGGCACCGAAGGACCGCCCGCCATGGGCGCCTGCACGATCGGGTGCGGGAAGAGATCGGTCAGCGCGGAGGACATGACCGCATGGTGTCACGTCCTCCCCACAGGTCCGAATCCGGGCGACCTCCGACATATGTCGGAGGCATCCCTGTCAACGGCCGCTTGAGGGCAGGCCCGTCAGCGACCGTTGAACGCGTCCTTGAGCCGTGAGAACAACCCCTGCTGCCCCGGCTGACTGCGCCCGCCCGGGGGACGACCCCCGGACCCCCAGCCCAGCCCCACGCACCCGTCAGCGACCGTTGAACGCATCCTTCAACCGCGAGAACAACCCCTGCTGCCCCGGCTGGAACTGCCCCTGCGGGCGCTCCTCGCCGCGCAGCTTGGCCAGTTCGCGCAGCAGGCGTTCCTGCTCGGGGTCGAGCTTGCTCGGGGTCTGCACCTCGACGTGCACGATGAGGTCGCCGCGACCGCCGCCGCGCAGGTGCGTGACGCCCCGGCCGTGCAGCGGGATCGACTGGCCGGACTGGGTGCCCGGGCGGATGTCGACCTCCTCCAGGCCGTCCAGGGTCTCCAGCGGCACCTTGGTGCCGAGGGCCGCCGCGGTCATCGGGATGGTGACCGTGCAGTGCAGGTCGTCGCCGCGCCGCTGGAAGGTCGGGTGCGGCAGCTCGTGGATCTCGACGTAGAGGTCACCGGCGGGACCGCCGCCGGGGCCGACCTCGCCCTCGCCCGCGAGCTGGATGCGCGTGCCGTTGTCCACACCGGCCGGGATCTTCACGGTCAGCGTGCGGCGGGCGCGGATGCGGCCGTCACCGGCGCACTCCGGGCACGGGGTGGGCACCACCGTGCCGAAGCCCTGGCACTGGGGGCACGGGCGGGAGGTCATGACCTGGCCCAGGAAGGACCGGGTGACCTGCGAGACCTCACCGCGGCCGCGGCACATGTCGCACGTCTGCGCGCTGGTGCCGGGGGCCGCGCCCTCGCCGTTGCAGGTGTTGCAGACGACGGCCGTGTCGACCTGGATGTCCTTCGTCGTGCCGAAGGCCGCCTCGTCCAGCTCGACCTCGAGCCGGATCATCGCGTCCTGGCCCCGGCGCGTGCGCGAACGCGGTCCGCGCTGCGACGCCGTACCGAAGAACGCGTCCATGATGTCGGAGAAGTTCCCGAAGGCGCCCGCCCCGAAGCCGCCGCCCGCACCGGCGCCGCCGGACTGCGAGAGCGGGTCGCCGCCGAGGTCGTAGACCTGCTTCTTCTGCGGGTCCGACAGCACCTCGTAGGCGGCGTTGATCTCCTTGAACCGCTCCTGGGTCTTCGGATCCGGGTTGACGTCCGGGTGCAGCTCGCGCGCGAGCCGCCGGAAGGCCTTCTTGATCTCTTCCTGCGACGCGTCGCGACGCACGCCGAGAACGGCGTAGTAGTCCGTGGCCACCTACGACTCCGCCAGGATCTGTCCGACGTACCGTGCCACTGCGCGTACCGCTCCCATCGTTCCCGGGTAGTCCATGCGGGTCGGTCCGACCACGCCGAGCTTGGCCACTGCCTCGCCGCCCGAACCGTAGCCGACCGACACGATGGACGTGGAGTTGAGTCCTTCGTGGGCGTTCTCGTGACCGATGCGCACGGTCATGCCCGGATTCTGCATCTCGCCGAGCAGCCTCAGCAGGACCACCTGCTCCTCCAGCGCCTCCAGAACCGGCCGGATGGTGAGCGGGAAGTCGTGCGCGAAGCGGGTCAGGTTGGCGGTGCCGCCGATCACCAGCCGCTCCTCGTTCTCCTCGACGAGCGTCTCCAGGAGAGTGGACAGCACGGTCGAGACGGTCCCGCGGTCCTCGACGTCGAAGCCCTCGGGCAGGTCCTCCACCAGCTGCGGGACGTCCGTGAAGCGGCGGCCGGCGACCCGGCTGTTCAGCCGCGCCCGCAGGTCGGCCAGGGACGTCTCCCCGAAGGGCGCGGGGCAGTCGATCATCCGCTGCTCGACCCGGCCGGTGTCCGTGATCAGCACCAGCATCACGCGCGCGGGTGCGAGCGGCAGCAGCTCCACGTGCCGCACGGTCGAACGGGTCAGCGACGGGTACTGCACCACGGCGACCTGCCGGGTCAGCTGCGCGAGCAGCCGGACCGTGCGGGCCACCACGTCGTCGAGGTCGACGGCACCGTCGAGGAAGTTCTGGATGGCGCGCCGCTCCGGCCCGGTCATCGGCTTGACCTCGGCCAGCTTGTCGACGAACAGGCGGTACCCCTTGTCGGTGGGGATACGGCCGGCACTGGTGTGCGGCTGGGCGATGTAGCCCTCTTCCTCCAGGGCCGCCATGTCGTTGCGGACCGTGGCCGGCGAGACGCCGAGGCCGTGCCGCTCGGTCAGGGCCTTGGAGCCGACCGGCTCCTCGGTTCCGACGTAGTCCTGGACGATGGCGCGCAGCACTTGAAGCCTTCGCTCACTGAGCATCGCGCACACCTCCAGAACACTGATCGGCTTCCCCGTCTGGCACTCGGCGCATACGAGTGCCAGCTTTACCCCGCCCAGTGTACGGCTGTCGGGTACACCCTGGGCAAGGCCGGTCCCGTGAGGCTAGCGTCGCCGCGTGAGCGTGACTTGGGAAGAGCTGGGGTGGGAGCGGCTGGCGGACGGGGTCGGACGGGTCCGCCTTCCGGTGTGGGACTGCACGACCGGGCTGGTCGTCGGGGCGGACCGCGCGCTGCTCGTCGACGCGGGGTCGAGCCTGGCGGAGGGCGCGCGGCTGTGCGCGCAGGCGCGGGAGCTCTCCGGTGGTGATGTGACGCTTCTCGCGCTGACGCATCCGCACTTCGACCACGTCCTCGGGGCGGCGGCGTTCGACGGCGCGGAGGTCTTCGCCGCCGAGGGCGCGGACGCGGTGTTCACCGGTGGGCGCGCGGAGCTGCGCGCGGACGCGGTGCGCCACGGGCTGGACGCGCGGGCGGCCGAGGAGGCGGCGGACGCCCTGGTACGACCCGGCCACGAGGTCCGCGACCGGCTCACCCTCCCGCTCGGCGGCGGGCGGGAGGTGCTGCTGGCGGATGTGGGCCCCGGTCACACCCCCCACGATCTCGCGGTCGTCGTCCCGGGCGAGCCGGCCGTCGTCTTCTGCGGCGACCTGGTCGAGGAGTCCGGCGAACCCCAGGCGGGACCCGACGCCGTACCGTCCCGGTGGCCCGCCGCCCTCGACCGGCTGCTGGCGCTCGGCGGCGAGGACGCGCTGTACGTTCCCGGTCACGGAGCGGTGGTGGACGCGGCCTTCGTCCGGGCCCAGCGGGACGCCCTGGCCGCGCGCTTCGGCGTGTCGCGCTGATCGGCCGCGGGCTTCTCCTATCGTCACTCGAATGCGCCCACCCGTCTCCCGCCACCGCCCTTCCGACGAGGGCCCTCCGGGCCCGCGCCTTCGTTCGTACTCCGCCGACCTGACCCCTCCGTGGAAGAAGCCGAAGGCCGTGCCCGAGGTCCCGGCCGAGCCCGGTCTGGTGGTGGAGGAGCCGGGCACCGGCTTCTGCGGGGCGGTGATCCGCTGCGAGGCGGGCGCGGTGACGCTGGAGGACCGCTTCGGCAAGCACCGGGTGTTCCCGCTCCAGCCCCGCGGCTTCCTGCTGGAGGGCAGGGTGGTCACGCTGGTGCGGCCGCCGTCCGGTCCGCCGCGGCCCACCCGTACGGCCTCCGGTTCGGTGGCCGTCCCCCACGCACGCGCACGCGTGGCCCGCGCCGGACGCATCTACGTCGAGGGCCGGCACGACGCCGAACTGGTCGAGAAGGTGTGGGGCGACGACCTGCGCGTCGAGGGCGTGGTCGTGGAGTACCTGGAGGGCGTCGACGACCTGCCGGCGATCGTCGAGGAGTTCGCCCCCGGCCCGGACGCCCGCCTCGGCGTCCTCGTCGACCACCTGGTCCCCGGCACGAAGGAGTGGCGCATCGCCGAGTCGGTGACCAGCGAACACGCCCTGGTGGTCGGCCACCCGTACATCGACGTCTGGCAGGCCGTGAAGCCGTCTTCCCTGGGCATCGGGGACTGGCCCACCGTCCCCCGCGGCCAGGACTGGAAGACGGGGGTGTGCCGGTCCCTGGGCTGGCCGGAGAACACGGGAGCGGCCTGGCAGGGCATCCTGGCGCGCGTGCGGTCCTACAAGGACCTGGAGCCGGAGCTACTGGGAAGGGTGGAACAGTTGATCGATTTCGTGACCGAACCCGTCTGACCGAACCCGTCTGACCGAACCCGCCTGACCGGATCAGTCCACCAGGTCCCGCACCACCGCGTCCGCCAGCAGCCGCCCGCGCAGCGTCAGCACCGCGCGGCCCGTCTCGTACGGCCCCTGCTCCAGCAGTCCCTCGGACAGCGCCCGCCGGGACGCCGCCAGGCCCTCCTCACGCAGCAGGTCCAGCGGGACGCCCTCCCGCAACCGCAGCTCCAGCAGGATCCGCTCGACCCGCCGGTCCTCCTCCGTGAGGAGTTCCCGGCCGGCGCCCGGGGAACGGCCGGAGGCCAGCGCCGCCGCGTACGCCCCCGGATGCTTGACGTTCCACCACCGCACGCCCCCCACATGGCTGTGCGCCCCGGGCCCCGCGCCCCACCAGTCGGCACCCCGCCAGTACAGCTCGTTGTGCAGGCAGCGGCCCGCTTCGGAGGTGGCCCAGTTGGACACCTCGTACCACGCGAAGCCCGCCGCGGACAGCGTCTCCTCGGCGATCAGGTAGCGGTCGGCGTGCACGTCGTCGTCCGTCGTCGGGATCTCCCCGCGCCGGATCCGCCGGGCGAGCTGTGTGCCCTCCTCCACGATCAGCGCGTACGCCGACACGTGGTCGGGCCCGGCGCCGAGGGCCGCGTCCAGCGAGGCCCGCCAGTCGTCGTCGGACTCGCCGGGCGTGCCGTAGATCAGGTCGAGGTTGACGTGCTCGAAGCCGGCCGCGCGCGCCTCGGCCACGCAGGCCTCGGGACGCCCGGGCGTGTGCGTGCGGTCGAGGACCTTCAGCACGTGCTGCCGGGCGCTCTGCATCCCGAAGGAGATCCGGTTGAAGCCCCCTTCCCGGAGCGCGGCCAGGTAGGCCGGGCCGACCGACTCGGGGTTGGCCTCGGTGGTGACCTCCGCGTCGGCCGCGAGGCCGAACTCGTCGCGGATCGCCCCCAGCATCCGCACCAGGTCGTCCGCGGCCAGCAGTGTGGGCGTACCGCCGCCGACGAAGACCGTACGGACCTCGCGCGGGTCGTCGCCGAGCACCTTGCGGGCGAGGCGGACCTCGTCGACGAGGGTCCCGGCGTAGTTGTCGCGGGAGGCGAGCACCCCGCCGGTGCCGCGCAGCTCGGTGGCGGTGTAGGTGTTGAAGTCGCAGTAGCCGCAGCGGGTCGCGCAGTAGGGGACGTGCAGGTAGAAGCCGAGGGGCCGGCCGGCGGCCCCGGCGAGCGCGTGCGCGGGCAGCGCGCCGTCGTCGGGTACGGGCTCGCCGTCGGGGAGTGCGGAAGGCATGCGTCCCATTGTCCCGCACCCGGACGGTTGCCCGGCCGCTACTCCGCCTGGAGGACCAGCAGGGCGAGGTCGTCGTCCGGTGGGCGTTCCCCGAACTCGTGCACGAGCTGCCGGATGCGCTCGGCGACCGGTTCCGCGTCGAGCCCTGCGCAGCCGGCGAGGGCCGCGGCGAGCCCGTCGCCGTCGTCGAACTGGTGGGAGCCGGAGCGCCGCTCGGTGACGCCGTCGGTGACGCACAGCAGGGTGTCCCCGTGGTCGAGGTCGAAGGTCTCGCAGGTGTACGTCTCGTCCTCGATCACCCCGAGCAGGGTCTGCGGCCGGGCGACCGTACGTACGTCCCCGTCGCGCCCGAGGACCAGCGGCAGCGGGTGCCCGGCGCTGGCGAGGGTGCAGTGGACGCCGCCGTCGAAGGGGACGAGTTCGCCGTACAGGAGGGACAGGAACCGGGTCTGGGGGCCGTCGCCGGGGGCGGGGGCGCGGCCGCCGGCGGCCACCAGGACGCGGGCGGCGGCGTCGGCGGCCTCGGTGGCGTCGTCGAGGAGGAGCTGGTTGAGGCGGTCGAGGACGCCGGCGACGCCGTACCCCTCGCGGGCCAGCAGCCGCAGCCAGGGCCGGACGAGCCCGATGACGACGGCGGCCTCGGGCCCCTTGCCCTGTACGTCGCCGACGGCGAAGCACCAGCGGCCGTCGCCGGCCGGGAAGAGGTCGTAGAAGTCGCCGCTCGGGCCGCCCTTGTCGCACGGCTCGTAGACGAGGGCGCTGCGCATGCCGGGGATCTCGGCGACCGCTCCGGGCAGCAGTCCGCGTTGCAGTACGGCGCTGATGGTGGCCTGCCGGGCGTACTGGCGGGCCGCGCCGATGGCGAGCGCGACCCGGCGGCTGAGGTCCTCGACCAGCCCGGTTACCTCGTCGGGGAAACTGAGCGGCCCGGTCCGTCCGATGACCAGCGTGCCCAGCGGACGGCCGCCGGCGATCAGCCGGTACGCGAGCGCCGCGCCGTGGGCCGCGTGCGGGCCGAGGGCCTCCGCGGGCCAGGGGTAGGGGGCGGGTCCGGAGCGCAGGTCGTCGCCCGGACGCGGCGGGTCCTTCTCCAGGTGGCGGCGCAGCTCCTCGATGTGGTGCTCGCTGCCGTGCCAGACACGGGCGAGCCGTGGCCCGGCCGCGCCGGTGCCGTCGGTCCGGCCCGCCCCGCTCCCGTCCCTGTTCCAGGGGGAGGGCCCCCACCGCGCGGTGGACTCGTCCTCCAGCCACACCGCGCACCAGTCGGCCAGCCGGGGGACGAGCAGCTGTCCGGTGAGCGAGGCGACGAGGCCCTCGTCGAGCTGTCCGGCGAGCAGGTCGGAGGCCTCGGCGAGGAAGGACAGCGCGCCCCGGCCCAGCCACTCCCGGTCCCGTCCGGCGTACTGCGGCCCGGGCGCGAGGACCTCGGCGACGGCGAGTCCGCGCCCGGCGTCGTAGGCCTGTGCGCTCTCGTCCACCGTGCCGCCCTCGGCGGGCAGCCGCGCCCACACCGTCTTGGCGCCGGTCCGGTAGGTGATGCCCCAGGCCTCGGAGAGGGCGGCGACCAGGCTCAGGCCGCGGCCGTACTCGGCGGGCTCGTACGGCGCCTCGCCGCCGTGGTCGCGGGGGGCGCGCGAGGGGTGGTGGTCGCGGACCTCGATGACGCAGGCGCCGGTCCCGGGCTCCAGCCGGCAGGTCAGCTCGACGTCGGTGCCCGCGTGCACGACGGCGTTGGTGACCAGCTCGCTGACCACGATGACGGCGTCCTCGGCCAGTCGCTCGGCGATCACGAATCCGAGGGCCGCCCACTCCGTCAGAGCCGTGCGCAGCAGCGCGCGGGCGGAGCCGGGCGCGAGGGGGCTGCCGGGTAGCGTCGTACAGGCCTCCGGGCACGCCTCCGCGCCGTGGTGCGCGGTCGCGCCGGAGGCGTGCGCGGGCACCTCGGAGGCACGGGAGACGGTCTCCCGTTGCGTCGGAATGGCCCCCATGTGCGGCTCCCGAGCGGTGCGGACGAATCGGTTCGGTCGATGGGGACAGGGTGACAGACCGACTGCGTCCATAAGCAAGGAGTTACCGAAGTGGGTCGCCGGCCAGGAGAACCGCACTACAGAAATGATCAGAGGCGGGCGG
>NZ_JUJA01000045.1:73249-91392 GCF_001906585.1 Streptomyces kebangsaanensis
GGGGCCCGGCCGCGCCGGCACGGCGGCTACGACTCGCGCGTGCCCGTGTACATCTCGTCGATCAGGTGCTTGTACTCGCGCTCCACCACGGGCCGCTTCAGCTTCAGGCTCGGGGTGATCTCGCCGTGCTCGACGTCGAGGTCGCGCGGCAGCAGGCGGAACTTCTTGATGGTCTGCCAGCGCTGCAGGCCCTCGTTGAGCTGCCTGACGTAGCCGTCGACCATCTCCACCGTCCGCGGCGCGGCGACGACCTCGGCGTAGGACTTGCCCTCCAGGCCGTTCTCCTTGGCCCACTCCAGGACGGCGGCCTCGTCGAGGGCGATGAGGGCGGTGCAGAAGTTCCGGTCGGCGCCGTGCACGAGGATGTTGGAGACGTAGGGGCACACGGCCTTGAACCGGCCCTCGACCTCGGCGGGCGCGATGTACTTGCCGCCGGAGGTCTTGATGAGGTCCTTCTTGCGGTCGGTGATGCGCAGATAGCCGTCCGGGGAGAGCTCGCCGATGTCGCCGGTGTGGAACCAGCCGTCGGCCTCCAGGACCTCGGCGGTCTTCTCGGGCAGCTTGTGGTAGCCCTCCATGATGCCGGGGCCGCGCAGCAGGATCTCGCCGTCGTCGGCGATGCGGACCTCGGTGCCGGGCAGCGGCTTGCCGACGGTGCCGGTGCGGTAGGCCTCGCCGGGGTTGACGAAGGAGGCGGCGGAGGACTCGGTGAGGCCGTAGCCCTCCAGGATGTGGATGCCGGCGCCGGCGAAGAAGTAGCCGATCTCCGGGGCGAGGGCGGCGCTGCCCGAGACGCAGGCGCGCAGCCGGCCGCCGAAGGCCTCGCGGATCTTGGCGTAGACGAGCGTGTCGGCGACCTTGTGCTGGGCGGCCAGGCCGAAGGGCGCGGAGCGGGTGCCGGTGCGCTTGAAGTTGTCCTGGGTGACCTCGGCGTACTCGCGGGCGACCTCGGCGGCCCACTGGAAGATCTTGTACTTGGCCGCGCCGCCCGCGCGGGCCTTGGCGGCGACGCCGTTGTAGACCTTCTCGAAGATGCGCGGGACGGCCGCCATGTAGGTGGGTCGGACGACCGGCAGATTCTCGATGATCTTGTCGACGCGGCCGTCGACGGCGGTGACGTGCCCGACCTCGATCTGGCCGGAGGTGAGGACCTTGCCGAAGACGTGGGCGAGCGGCAGCCACAGGTACTGCACGTCGTCGGCGCCGACCAGACCGGTGGCGGCGATGGCCTTGGCCATGTACGACCAGTTGTCGTGCGGCAGCCGGACGCCCTTGGGGCGGCCGGTGGTGCCGGAGGTGTAGATGAGGGTGGCGAGCTGGTCCTTGGTGATCGCGCCGACCCGCTCCTTGATCAGCGAGGGGTGCTGCTCCAGGTGGGCGGCGCCGCGGCTCTCCAGCTCGGCGAGGGTGAGCACCCAGTCGTCCGTCTCGACGCCGGCCGGGTCGATGACCACGACGTGGTGCAGCTCGGGCAGCTCGGCCCGCTTCTCCCGCACCTTGGCCAGCTGGCCGGCGTCCTCCGCGATGAGGACCCTGCTGCCGGAGTCGGAGAGGATGAACGCGGACTCGTCCGTGTTGGTCTGCGGGTAGACGGTGGTCGTGGCGGCGCCCGCGCACATGATGCCGAGGTCGGCGAGCAACCACTCCACGCGGGTGGAGGAGGCGAGCGCGACCCGCTCCTCGGGCCGCACGCCCAGTTCGACGAGTCCGGCCGCGATCGCGTGGACCCGCTCGGCGGACTGCGCCCAGCTCAGCGACTTCCAGTCGTCCGGTCCCTCGCCGGAGGCGGGGGGTACGGGGTAGCGGTAGGCCTCGGCGTCCGGCGTGGCCGCCACGCGCTCCAGGAAGAGGGCCGCCACGGACGGCGGACGGTTCTCGATCAGGTTCTGTGCGTCGCTCACGACATCCTCCGGGGCCCGCGACATCGCGGCTGGCTCAGGTGCGGCTGGGTTGACTCACGGGGGGTTCAGGACGGGGTGGTTCGGACTACTGTTTAACTCACGAGTAACTACCGGGCAGGCATCAGCGTAAAGGGCTCCCGGCCACCGCGTAAGGGGCTGTGGCCTGTCGCTTCCCACAGAGCGTCCTGCGGAGTGCTACCCCGCATACGTGCGGAGCCCGCCGCACTTGGGTGCGACGGGCCCGATTCCACCCGGTTCGCCGCGGTGGCGGCGGCCGGTGGGCGACTACTTCTTGCCCTTGCCCGATCCCGCGCTGTCGTCGCTGGAGAGCACCGCGATGAAGGCCTCCTGCGGAACCTCCACGGAGCCCACCATCTTCATGCGCTTCTTGCCCTCCTTCTGCTTCTCCAGCAGCTTCCGCTTGCGGGAGATGTCACCGCCGTAGCACTTGGCGAGGACGTCCTTGCGGATGGCGCGGATGGTCTCGCGGGCGATCACGCGGGAGCCGATGGCGGCCTGGACGGGCACCTCGAAGCTCTGCCGCGGGATGAGCTCCTTGAGCTTGCCGACGAGCCGCACGCCGTACGCGTACGCCTGCTCCTTGTGGGTGATCGCCGAGAAGGCGTCCACCTTGTCGCCGTGCAGCAGGATGTCGACCTTGACGAGCGAGCTGCTCTGCTCGCCCGTGGGCTCGTAGTCCAGCGACGCGTATCCGCGGGTCTTGGACTTCAGCTGGTCGAAGAAGTCGAAGACGATCTCGGCGAGCGGGAGGGTGTAGCGGATCTCGACGCGGTCCTCGGAGAGGTAGTCCATGCCGAGGAGGGTGCCGCGGCGGGTCTGGCACAGCTCCATGATCGCGCCGATGAACTCGGTGGGCGCGAGGATCGTGGCCCGCACCATCGGCTCGTAGACCTCCGCGAGCTTGCCCTCGGGGAACTCGCTGGGGTTGGTGACCGTGTGCTCGGTGCCGTCCTCCATGAGCACGCGGTAGACCACGTTGGGGGCGGTGGCGATCAGGTCGAGGCCGAACTCGCGCTCGAGCCGCTCGCGGATCACGTCCAGGTGGAGCAGGCCGAGGAAACCGACGCGGAAGCCGAAGCCGAGGGCGGCGGAGGTCTCCGGCTCGTAGACCAGGGCGGCGTCGTTGAGCTGCAGCTTGTCCAGCGCCTCGCGCAGCTCCGGGTAGTCGGAGCCGTCCAGCGGGTACAGGCCCGAGAAGACCATCGGCTTGGGCTCCTTGTAGCCGCCCAGCGGCTCCTCGGCACCCTTGGACTGGCTGGTGACGGTGTCACCGACCTTGGACTGGCGGACGTCCTTCACACCGGTGATCAGGTAGCCCACCTCGCCGACGCCGAGGCCGTCGGCGGGCAGCATCTCGGGCGAGTTGGTGCCGATCTCCAGCAGCTCGTGCGTGGCGCCGGTGGACATCATCCGGATCCGCTCGCGCTTGTTGAGCTGACCGTCGATGACACGGACGTACGTCACGACGCCCCGGTAGGAGTCGTAGACCGAGTCGAAGATCATCGCGCGGGCGGGGGCGTCGGCGACGCCGACCGGCGCCGGGATCTCCTGAACCACCCGGTCGAGCAGCGCCTCGACGCCCAGGCCGGTCTTCGCGGAGACCTTCAGCACGTCGTCGGGGTCGCAGCCGACCAGGTTGGCCAGCTCCTCGGCGAACTTCTCCGGCTGCGCGGCCGGCAGGTCGATCTTGTTGAGCACCGGGATGATCGTGAGGTCGTTCTCCATCGCCAGGTAGAGGTTGGCGAGGGTCTGGGCCTCGATCCCCTGGGCCGCGTCGACGAGGAGGATGGTCCCCTCACAGGCGGCGAGCGACCGCGACACCTCGTAGGTGAAGTCGACGTGACCCGGGGTGTCGATCATGTTGAGGATGTGCGTGTTGCCGGGTTCGTGGGTGGGGGCCCACGGCAGACGCACCGCCTGGGACTTGATCGTGATGCCGCGCTCGCGCTCGATGTCCATGCGGTCGAGGTACTGGGCGCGCATCTGCCGCTGCTCGACCACGCCGGTGAGCTGGAGCATCCGGTCGGCGAGCGTGGACTTGCCGTGGTCGATGTGAGCGATGATGCAGAAATTGCGGATCAGAGCCGGGTCGGTGCGGCTCGGCTCGGGCACGTTGTCAGGGGTCGCGGGCACGCAAGGTCCTGTTTCTTGAGGCGCCTTATGCCTCGGGTCGGATCGATACGTAGTCTCCATGGTCCCACGGGTGGGGGACCGGTGACCGGTTTGGGCCGTCCGACGGGCCACTGGTAGCGTGGGGGGCTGTGTCTCATGCCCTCTCCGCACGAGGCACACCTCAAGAAATCACCGGTGCGGGACCCGTGCGGCCCCGTACCAGAACCTGAAAAGGCTCATTCGTGGCGAACATCAAGTCCCAGATCAAGCGGAACAAGACCAACGAGAAGGCCCGGCTGCGCAACAAGGCCGTCAAGTCCTCTCTGAAGACCGCGATCCGCAAGGCCCGCGAGGCCGCTGCCGCGGGTGACGTCGAGAAGGCCACCGAGCTGCAGCGCGTTGCCGCGCGTCAGCTCGACAAGGCCGTCTCGAAGGGCGTCATCCACAAGAACGCCGCCGCCAACAAGAAGTCGGCGCTGTCGACCAAGGTCGCGTCCCTCAAGGGCTGAACTCTTCCTTGATCTGACGCCGGAAGGACCCCGGGCGGGCCCTCTCTCATCCGCCCCCGACCGGCGCCCCGGATCCGCGCGCGGCCTGCGTTCGCCACGCGGGCGCGGATCCACCCAGCGTGAATCGAAGACCCCGGAGCCGTTCCCTTTCCCCAGGGAAGGCACCGGGGTCTTCGGTCTGTACGCGCCTTGGTGGGTACGCGCCCTGGTGGGTACGCGCCTTCCTGGTCAGGCCCTGCCCCGGGAGCGGGCCGCGCGGGCGATGGCCACCACCGCCTTCTCCAGGGCGTACTCGGGGTCGTCGCCGCCGCCCTTCACCCCGGCGTCGGCCTCGGCCACGGCACGGAGGGCGACGGCCACCCCGTCCGGGGTCCAGCCGCGCATCTGCTGGCGGACGCGGTCGATCTTCCACGGGGGCATGCCGAGTTCTCGCGCGAGGTCGGCCGGACGGCCACCGCGCGCGGAGGACAGCTTTCCGATCGCCCGCACGCCCTGGGCGAGCGCGCTGGTGATCATCACCGGGGCCACACCGGTCGCGAGCGACCAGCGCAGCGCCTCCAGGGCCTCCGCCGCCCGCCCCTCGACGGCCCGGTCGGCGACCGTGAAGCTGGAGGCCTCGGCCCGCCCGGTGTAGTAGCGGCCGACGACGGCCTCGTCGATCGTGCCCTCGACGTCGGCGACCAGTTGTGCCGCCGCCGAGGCCAGCTCCCGCAGATCGCTGCCGATCGCGTCGACCAGCGCCTGGCACGCCTCCGGCGTGGCCGACCGCCCGAGCCCGCGGAACTCGCCCCGGACGAAGGCGAGCCGGTCGGCGGGCTTGGTCATCTTCGGGCAGGCCACCTCCCGCGCCCCCGCCTTGCGCGCGGCGTCCAGCAGCCCCTTGCCCTTGGCCCCGCCCGCGTGCAGCAGCACGAGCGTGATCTCCTCGGCGGGCGCTCCCAGATACGCCTTCACGTCCTTGACCGTGTCGGCCGACAGGTCCTGCGCATTGCGCACGACCACGACCTTGCGCTCCGCGAAGAGCGACGGACTGGTCAGCTCGGCGAGCGTGCCGGGCTGCAACTGGTCCGGGGTGAGGTCCCGTACGTCCGTGTCGGCATCGGCGGCCCTGGCGGCGGCCACCACGTCCCGCACGGCACGGTCGAGCAGCAGCTCCTCCTGTCCCACGGCGAGCGTCACCGGGGCGAGGGGGTCGTCGTTCGCAGTCTTCCTGGCCATCGCGACAAGCATCCCACGGACCGCTGACAACGCCGCGGGGCACCGGGCGCGCCTACACGGCCCTACGGCTCTTCCCGCCAGCCCTCCCACTCCCCCGCGAGCGCGTCCAGCGCCCCCGGATCCAGCCGCCCCTCCTCGTCCCGCAGGACGACGAGCCACTGCGCGTCCTCGGCGTCGTCCTCCCCGGCCAGCGCGTCGCGGACGATCCGCGGCTCCTCGTCGACCGCGAACCGCTCCCCGAGCGCCTCCACCACCTCCTCCGCGGCATCCCGGTCGGGCAGCACCAGCACATGTCTCACATCACTCACGCCGACATTCTCGGACACCCGGACCGGCCCTCCTCAGCCCCTCAGTAGCCCCTCAGTCCCGCGCCACCCGCAGCCCCGTGCCCGCGCCGGTCACCGCGAGCGCGCCGTCCCGGTCCGTGCGCAGCACCATCGCGCCCTCCGCGCGCAGCGCGGCGACGGTGGCGGGAGCCGGGTGCCCGTACGAGTTGTCCGCGCCGCAGGAGACCAGTGCCAGGCGCGGGGCCACCACCCGTATCAGGTCCGGGCTCTGGTACGCCGAGCCGTGGTGGGCGACTTTCAACACGTCCACGTTCGCTAGTCGTGCGATCGCCGGGGAGTGCAACAGCCGCTGCTGGGCCGGTGGTTCGAGGTCGCCGAGGAGCAGCAGCCTCATACCGCCGGAGCGGACGAGCAGCGTCACGCTGGCGTCGTTGGGGCCGTCCGGGTCCGGTGCCGGGGGCGGCGGTGGCCACAGCACCTGCCAGGTCAGGTCACCGGTGCCGCGCTCCTCCCCGGCGACGGCGTGGAGGAGCGGAATGCCGCGGTCGGCCGCCTCCTTCCGTACGAACTCGGCCTGTTGCGCCGGTTCTTCGTACCCGGTCGTCTCGATCGCGCCCACCGAGCGTCCCCGCAGTACGCCGCGCAGGCCGGCCACGTGGTCGGCGTGGAAGTGGGTCAGCACGACCAGCGGGACCCTGGTGATGCCGAGCGCCCGCAGACAGCGGTCCACCAGCGTCGCGTCGGGTCCGGCGTCCACGACCACCCCCGCGTCCCGGCCCGCCGCGAGCACCGTCGCGTCGCCCTGCCCCACGTCGCACATCGCGAACCGCCAGCCCGGCGGCGGCCAGCCGGTGACCACCCGGGTCAGCGGCGGCGGCTGCACGATCACCAGCAGAAGCAGTGCCCCGCAGACCGCGCAGAGCCAGGGGCGTCCGAGGAGCCACCGGCCCGTGAGCACGGCCGCCACCGTGACCAGGCCCAGCAGCAGCGCCCCCGTCCAGCTGTCCGGCCAGTCCACTCCCCCGCCCGGCTGGGCCGCTCCCGTCCGGGCCACCTTCGCAAGCCATCCGGTCGGCCAACTCGCGCTCCAGGCAAGCGCCTTCGCCACCGGCATCGCGACCGGTGCCATCGTCAGCGCGGCGAAGCCCAGTACCGTGGCGGGCGCGATCGCGACCTCCGCGAGGAGGTTGCACGGCACCGCGACCAGGCTCACCCGGGCCGACAGCACGGCCACGACCGGCGCGCACAGCGCCTGTGCGGCGGCCGCCGCGGCCAGCGCCTCGGCCAGGCGGGCGGGCACCCGGCGCCGTCGCAGCGCCGCGCTCCAGCGGGGTGCGAGCGTGAGCAGGGCGCCGGTGGCCAGCACCGACAGCAGGAAGCCGTAACTGCGGGACAGCCACGGGTCGTAGAGCACCAGCAGCAGTACGGCGGTCGCCAGGGCGGGCAGCAGCGATCTGCGGCGCCCGGTCGCGAGGGCGAGCAGTGCCACCGCTCCGCAGGCCGCGGCCCGCAGCACGCTCGGGTCGGGCCTGCACACGACGACGAAGCCCAGGGTGAGCGCCGCGCCGGCCAGCGCGGTGGTCCGCAGCGGGAGGCCGAGGTGCGGCGCGAGGCCGCGGCGTTCGGCGTACTGGGCCAGGCCGGGTGGTCCGACGAGCAGGGCGAGGAGGATCGTGAGGTTGCTCCCGGAGACGGCCAGGGTGTGTGCGAGGTCCGTCGCCTTGAAGGCTTCGTCCAGTTCGGGAGTGATCCGCGAGGTGTCCCCGACGACCAGGCCCGGCAGCAGTGCCCGCGCGTCCGCCGGCAGGCCGTCGGTCGCCTCCCGCAGCCCCGCCCGCAGCCGGCCGGCCAGCCGCTGTGGTCCGGACGGCTCCGCCACCACCTCGGGCGCCGCCCGGTCCCGGACCCGCAGCACCGCCGCGATCCGGTCGCCGCCCGTCAGCGGGGGCGCCAGCCGCGCGGTCACTCTCAGCCGCGTGGACGGCAGCAGGCCGAGCCAGGGCGAGCGCTGCGGCGTTCGCGAGCCGGTGCTGACCAGGACCAGCACCGGAGCCCGGGTCGCCATGGCCGCTGCCGCTCCACCCGCCCGCTCGACGCGCCGCACCTCGGCGTTCATCAGCACGGAGGTCGGTGCCACGTGGTCGCCGCGGACCCGGGGGCGGGTGAGGCGGGGGTCGGACGTCAGCTCCACCTCGGCGGTCACCGTGGCGTACTGCCGCGCCAGGGCGGGCACCGGCCCGCGCCGTACGTCCGCGCCGTGCAGCCCGGCGGAGACGGCGGCCGCCGCGGAGGCGAGCAGCACGGCGGCGGCGGAGGCACGCGCCCAGGTCCGTTCGGCGGGAAGGCCGGGCAGGCGTCCGCGTCCTGGGTGCCATCGACGATGCCATCGACGATGTCGTCGGCCGAGCAGGAGTGCGGCGGCTGCGGCGAGGCAGGCGGTCACGAAGCCGGTCACCCGGCCCGTGGGGGCGTCCAGCGCGAGTGCGGCCGTCGCCCAGGCCGCGAGCGCGGGCGGGACGAGCCGGAGGTCTGCCGGTCCTTCCTGTCGTGGGTGGGCGGCTCCGAGCCGTTTGCCGGAGGCGGCGTGCACCGCTGGGCGGACGGGGCGGTCATGGGCGGGGCGGTCAAGGACCGTGGGGCCGCGCGGGTCGTCGGGTTTCCGGTTCATGGGCCGACCAGGCCCCGCAGATCGGCGAACCGGCGCTCGCCGATACCGCTGACCTCACGCAACTGGTCCACCGAGCGGAAGCCGCCGTGCTGCGTGCGGTAGTCGATGATGCGGCGGGCCAGCACGGGGCCGACGCCGGGGAGGGTCTGCAACTGCTCCGCGGTGGCCGTGTTGAGGGAGACGAGGGCCGTGGGAGCACCCGCCGCGCCCGCACCCGCCGCTCCGGCGGCGCCCGTGCCGGGCGGGGCGGGGTCCGCGGCCGGGGCCGGGCCGCCGACGACGACCTGTTCACCGTCCACGAGGAAGCGGGCCCGGTTGAGGCCGTCGGTGTCGGTGCCGGGGCGCACCCCGCCGGCCGCCCTCAGCGCGTCGGCGACCCGCGACCCGGCCGGCAGGCGCTGGATTCCGGGGTGCCGGACCTTGCCGCTGACGTCCACCACGATCTCCGTGCCGGCCGGGACAGGGGCGTTCGGTGAAGTGACCGGCGCCGCGACGGAGGTGTCCCTGCCCTCCACCGGGCCCTGACGGGGAGCCACGGCCCGTACCAGCTCGGGCGCTTGGACGGGCTGGGTGCGGCCGGTCCAGAAGTGCTGGGCGGCGAGAATCGCGGCAACGGCGAGCAGCGCCGTGAGTGCCACCACGTTCCTGCGTTCCAGCCCGCACCGCGCCTGCAGCCACAACGGCATCCGCTCCCGCACCGCACCCGCGACCCGTCCCCGCCAGGACGGCTCCACGGCGATCAGCTCCGCCGAGCCCTCCTTGCTCCCCTCGGCAGGGCCGATCCCGGCCACGGCAGGGGGATCCGCGCCGACCACGGCAGGTGCGCCCCTGCCGGTCACGCCGATCGGGCCCGCGCCAACCGGCACAGCCGGGCTCGGGAGGTGGTGCCCGGCGGCCCCGGGCCTGGTGCCGGCTTTGTCGTCCTCCGGGTCCGGGGTGGCCCAGGACGGTGTGGGCCGGCCGGACCGGGCCGGCGGTGCCGGGTGCGGGCCGGGCTTGGGTTTCTCCGCGGTTTCCGGGGGGCCGGTTCCCGACTCCCCCGCCCTTGCCGCGTGTTCGGCGAAGAGGGACCGTGCGCGTCGGCGCAGTTCCTCGGCCGAGGCGTGGCGGGCCGGCCTGCGGCGGTGGCGGGCGCGGCCGTCCGAGGCGGGGGCGCGGCCCGGGCCGCTGGTCGCTGTGGAGGTACGTGAGCGTGATCGAAGTGCCATGCGAGGAGCATCGGGCAACCCGGCACCTTCGCGATGATCTTGCTTGATTCTCGGGGATTACCGCCCAGTTGTGGACAACTCCGTCACCCGGACGAGTTACCGGAGCGAGACCACGACCCCCAGCAGCCCCGGCCCGGTGTGCGCGCCGATCACCGCCCCGACCTCGCTGACGTGCAGGTCGGCCAGCCCGGACACCCGGGTGCGCAGCCGGTCCGCGAGGGCCGACGCCCGGTCGGGGGCGGCGAGATGGTGGACCGCGATGTCCACGTCGGCGCCGCCCGCGCGCTCGGCCACGATCTCCTCCAGCCGGGCGATCGCCTTCGAGGCGGTGCGGACCTTCTCCAGCGGTTCGATACGGCCGCCCTGCAACTGCAGCAGCGGTTTCACCGCGAGCGCGGAACCGAGCAGCGCCTGCGCCGCGCCGATGCGGCCGCCGCGGCGCAGATAGTCGAGCGTGTCGACGTAGAAGAACGCGGAGGTTCCCCCGGCACGCTTCTCCGCGGCCGTGACCGCCTCGTCCACCGTGCCGTCGGCCTCGGCGACCTCGGCCGCGGCCAGGGCGCAGAAGCCGAGCGCCATCGCGATCATCCCGGTGTCCACCACCCGTACCGGTACCGGCGCCTCGCGCGCGGCGAGCACCGCGGCGTCGTAGGTGCCGGAGAGCTCCGCGGACAGGTGCAGGGAGACGATGCCGCTCGCGCCGGACTCCGCGACCCTGCGGTAGGTCTCGGCGAACAGCTCGGGGCTGGGGCGCGAGGTGGTGACGGGCCGCCGCTTCTGCAGCGCCTGGGCGAGTGAACGCGTCGAGATCTCGGTGCCCTCTTCGAGCGCCCGGTCGCCGAGGACCACGGTCAGCGGAACCGCGGTGATGCCGTGGCGCTCCATCGTCCGCGGCGGCAGGTAGGCCGTTGAATCGGTGACGATCGCGACATGGCGGGACATGAGCTGGAGGTTACCTGTCGTAGTGCCGCGACGGCAGCCCAGCCCCTTCTCCGCGGGTCACGTGTGGCCGGTTCATGCCGCGATCACGTCGATCACGTCGATCACGTCGTGCTCTCGGGGCGGGCCTTCTTCTGCCAGGGGTAGGAGGGACGGCGGCCCGGCGGGGTGATGGCGGGCCGGGCCGGCTCCTGGCCGGAGGCCTGCCGCGGGGTTTCGGGCGAGGTCCGCGGGCCCGCTCCGGCGGCCGGGGGCGCGGGCCGGGGTCCCGGCGCGGTCGGCGGCTCGGCCTCGGTCCAGTGGCGCAGCGCGCCGGCCTCCACGTCGATCTGGGCGCTCAGCGCGTCCAGATCGTCGTCGGCGAAGCGGCGGGCGCGGTCGCGGGCGGCCCAGCGCAGGGAGTCGGCCGATTCCGTGATGCGCCGGGTGCGCTCGCGCAGGACGGGGAGCCGCTCGGCGAGCGTCCTACGGTCCGGCTCGGCCTCCAGTCGCCTGAGCTCGCCGTCCAGTTCGTGTCCGTGCGCGCTGAGGCGCTCGAACAGGGCGACGGACTCCTTGAGGGACTCGTCCTCGCGCACGCCCGCGTCCAGGGCGTCCTGCGTGGCGCGCATGGAGGTGCGCAGGGTGAGCCGGAGCTGGGCCAGTTCGCCCGCCGGGCCGGGCTGGGCGAGGGACTTGGCCCGCAGGGTGTGGTCCTCGACCGTGCGGCGGGCCTGGGTGAGGGTGCGGTCCACCCCGCGCCTGGCGGCGCCGACCACCTTCACCGTGGCGTAGACGCCGAGGGCCAGGAAAAGCACGAAGAGCAGGGTGAAGACGGTGATGACAGCTTCCACGGCGCTCCTCCTCCGGCTGCGGCGGCCCGGGTCGCGCCGCTCCTCCACGGTAAACGCAACGGGCAGGTCCCGGGTTCCGGACGAACCCCGAACCTGCCCGTAGGGGACTACCCCGAGGCGCTCACGCCCCGGCCCTCACGCGGTCACGCCGGCACGATGTTGACCAGCTTCGGCGCCCGGACGATCACCTTGCGGACGCCCGCGCCGCCGAGCGCCGCGACGATCCTCTCGTCGGCCAGCGCGGCCTTCTCCAGCTCCTCCTCCGTGATGGACGGGGAGACCTCCAGGCGCGCCTTGACCTTGCCCTTGATCTGCACGACGCAGGTCACGGCCTCGTCCACGACGTACGCCGGGTCGGCGACGGGGAAGTCCTGGTGGACGACGGAGCCGGTGTGGCCCAGCTTGCGCCACAGCTCCTCGGCGATGTGCGGGGCCAGCGGCGCGACCATCAGCACCAGCGGCTCGGCGACGGAGCGCGGCACGGCGCCCGACGCCTTGGTCAGGTGGTTGTTCAGCTCGGTGACCTTGGCGATGGCGGTGTTGAAGCGCAGGCCCTCCAGGTCCTGGCGGACGCCGTCGATCGCCTTGTGCAGGGCGCGCAGCGTCGCCTCGTCGGGCTCGGCGTCGACGACGGTGACCTCGCCGGTGGTCTCGTCGACGATGTTGCGCCACAGCCGCTGCAGCAGCCGGAACTGGCCCACCACCGCGCGCGTGTCCCACGGCCGGGAGACGTCCAGCGGGCCCATGGCCATCTCGTACAGGCGCAGCGTGTCGGCCCCGTACTCGGCGCAGATCTCGTCCGGGGTGACGGCGTTCTTCAGGGACTTGCCCATCTTGCCCAGCAGCCGGGAGACCTTCTCGCCCTGGTGGTAGTAGGCGCCGTCGCGCTCCTCCACCTCGGCGGCGGGCACCGCGATGCCGCGGCCGTCCCGGTAGACGTAGGCCTGGATCATGCCCTGGTTGAACAGCTTGTGGAACGGCTCCGCGGAGGAGACGTGCCCCAGGTCGTACAGGACCTTGGACCAGAAGCGCGCGTACAGCAGGTGCAGCACGGCGTGCTCGGCGCCGCCGACGTACAGGTCGACGCCGCCGTGCGGCATGCCCTCGCGCGGGCCCATCCAGTAGCGCTCGATCTCCGGGTCGACCAGCTGCCGGTCGTTGTGCGGGTCCAGGTAGCGGAACTCGTACCAGCAGGAACCGGCCCAGTTGGGCATGGTGTTGGTCTCGCGGCGGTACTTCTTCGGCCCGTCGCCCAGGTCCAGGGTGACGTCGACCCACTCCTCGTTGCGCGACAGCGGCGTCTCGGGGCGGGTGTCGGCGTCGTCGGGGTCGAAGGTGCGCGGCGAGTAGTCCTCGACCTCGGGCAGCTCCAGCGGCAGCATCGACTCGGGCAGCGCGTGGGCGACGCCGTCCTCGTCGTAGACGATCGGGAAGGGCTCGCCCCAGTAGCGCTGGCGGCTGAACAGCCAGTCGCGCAGGCGGAAGTTGACGGTGCCCTCGCCGATGCCCTTGCGCTCCAGCCACTCCGTGATGCGCGCCTTGGCGTCGACGACGCCCAGGCCGTCCAGCCTCACGTGGTCGCCGACGGAGTTGACGATCTTCGCGTCGTACGACACGAAGGCGTCGTCCCAGGTCGAGGGGTCCGTGCCGCGGCCGTCACTCGGCTCCACGACGCAGCGCATCGGCAGCTCGAAGGCGCGCGCGAAGGCGAAGTCGCGGGAGTCGTGCGCCGGGACGGCCATGATCGCGCCGGTGCCGTAGCCCATCAGGACGTAGTCGGCGATGAAGACCGGGATCTGCTCGCCGTTGACCGGGTTGGTCGCGAAGGCGCCGGTGAAGACGCCGGTCTTGTCCTTGGCCTCGGCCTGGCGTTCGACGTCGGACTTGGAGGCGGCCTGCGCGCGGTAGGCGGCGACGGCCTCGGCGGGGGTGGCGTGGCCGCCGGTCCACACCTCGTGCGTGCCCTCGGGCCAGGCGGCCGGGGTGAACTTCTCCACCAGCGGGTGCTCGGGCGCCAGCACCATGTAGGTGGCGCCGAACAGGGTGTCCTGGCGGGTGGTGAAGATCGTGACGTGCTCGCCGTCGATCGGGAAGTCGACGCGGGCGCCCTCGGAGCGGCCGATCCAGTTGCGCTGCTGCAGCTTGATGGCCTCGGGCCAGTCCAGCTCCTCCAGGTCGTCCAGCAGCCGGTCGGCGTAGGCGGTGATGCGCATGTTCCACTGGCGCAGCTCGGCCTTGAAGACCGGGAAGTTGCCGCGCTCGGAACGGCCGTCGGCGGTGACCTCCTCGTTGGCCAGCACGGTGCCCAGGCCGGGGCACCAGTTGACGGGCGCGTCGGAGGCGTAGGCCAGGCGGAACCCGCCCAGGACCTCGGCGCGCTCGACGGCGCTCAGCTCGTGCCACCCGCGCGCGTGCCCCGGTACGGCGCGCTCGCCGGACTCGAACTGGGCGATCAGCCGGGAGATCGGGCGGGCCTTCTGCGCCTCGTCGTCGTACCAGGAGTTGAAGATCTGCAGGAAGATCCACTGGGTCCACTTGTAGTAGTCCGGGTCGATCGTGGCGAACGACCGGCGCTTGTCGTGGCCCAGGCCCAGCCGGCGCAGCTGGGCCTTCATGTTCTCGATGTTGGCCTCGGTGGACACACGCGGGTGCGTGCCGGTCTGCACGGCGTACTGCTCGGCGGGCAGGCCGAAGGCGTCGAAGCCCAGGGTGTGCAGGACGTTGTGGCCGGTCATCCGCTGGAACCGGGCGTAGACGTCGGTGGCGATGTAGCCCAGGGGGTGACCGACGTGCAGGCCCGCACCGGAGGGGTAAGGGAACATGTCCATGATGAACTTCTTGGGCCTGGCGACCAGCTCGGGGTCGCCGGCCAGGTCACCCTTGGGGTTCGGCGCGGCGTACGTGCCCTCGGCGTCCCAGAAGTCCTGCCAGCGTGCCTCGATCTCGGCCGCCGTGGCGGCCGTGTAGCGGTGCGGCGCTGCCACCTCGGAGGGGGCAGCGGGGTTCGTCTCGCTCATGGTCCTCAAAGCTCCATCGATCGTCTCTGCCCACGGCTGCGACTTTCGGAAATGAAAAATCCCCTCGCACAGGAGGGGACGCCGCGCCGATGCCGACCACCGGATCGATCCGGCGGCCGGGACTGATCAGCGCGGCTCGCCAAGCAGAAGGCATACAGCACGCATGGCGCCAGGGTACCGCAGTGCCGGAGCGCGTCGCGACGGGTTTTCGGAGGGGGCGCGCGTGAACAACGGCGCCCCGGGTTCCGTACCTGAGAGTTGCGAAGGTCTTGAAAAGTTGAACGACGTTCAATTGTTACCCGGCGTAACAACCGCTAAAGGACATCACAGGCCCCTCGCAGCCCGTGGTTGACAATGCAATAGCTCAAACGCCGTACCCCTCGGTATGGAGCCACTTAGAGTGCGGCAGCGGGACCGCTTTCCCGAACCGTTCGGAGTTGCCCCCATGAACCCTCGTCCTCACTGCAGCTCGCCGCCCAGGCCCGGCCCGCCGGCCTCCGGGACTGCGGCCGCTGCCGCTCTGCCGTCCATACCCCCCGCCGTGACGACGGGAGGCATGTCGTGACGACGGACCCGAATGACAGCACGCTGGACGACAGATTCCTGGAGTTCCTCAACTTCGGCGCCGGCGTCCTGTCCCTCGTCTGCCTCACCTGCTCGGTGATCTGGGGGCTCGTCGCCCAGGACCGGATCGTCCTCACCACCCGCCTGCGGATCACCGCGCAGGCCGTTCACCGAGTGACCGCGGTCTCCTCCATCGCGTTCCTCCTCGTGCACATCGTGACGAAGCTGGTGCTGGAGCACACCAGCTGGATCGCCGCGGTGATCCCCTTCGGGCTCTTCCTCACGGGCGACAATCAGATCGGCACGGCCTTCCTGATCGGCCTCGGCACCCTGGCCGCCATGCTCATGATCTTCGTCGGTGCCACCGGCGCGCTGCGCAACCGCTTCGCGTCCCCGGCGCCGGTGGCGGCACGCTGGCGGGCGATGCACATGCTGGCCTATCCGGCCTGGTGCGCGGCGCTGCTGCACGGCCTGTACGCGGGCCGGGAGGCCAAGCCGATCTTCGTGATCCTCTACAGCCTGTGCCTGCTGGGCGTCATGGCGGCCCTGGCCGTGCGCGTGGCGCCGCGCCCGGTCAAGCGCAGGATCGCCGACCGGCTGATGTCGGTCCTGGACAGCGGGGAGCGGCCCGAGCTGGACGGCCTGGAAGCGAGCCGCGCCAGGGCGTCGGAGCCCACCCTGGCGGACTACGGGAACGCGCGCGGGGCGAACCCCTCGCGTGCCGACGCGACGGGTTCCCTGCCCCGCGTTCCGCGCCCCTCCTCACCGCTGTACGACACTCCCGCGCCCGCCGCGGCCCCCGATCCCTCCTCCGGCTTCGCGGCCGCCTACCGGGCCGCCTCGCCCCCTCCGGGCGGCGGGCAGCCGGCCGACCGGGCCGCGCGCGCGAACACGCCGTTCGAGATGCAGGCCACGGAGGCGATGCCGCGCGTGGACGGCGCCGGCGGCGCGCCGGGCAGCTGGCCGATCCCCTCCCCGCCGCCCGTCGGCGAGGCGCCCCCGTCGGCCTACGATCCGCTGAACGACACGGGATACAACATCCCGACCTACAACAATCCGGGCACGAACGCGTACGGCGGACGTGATGTGTACGACACCGGTGAGACGAACGCGCCCTACGGCACGTACAACTTGGGTGACACGTACAACAGCGGTCCCGCCACAGAAACACCCCCCGGCACTTCCTACGACGCGCCGGGTTCGGGCGAACCCTGGAACACGCCTTCCGGAGGCTACAGGTGAACGAGGCCCTGCCTGACGTCCCTGAAGTCCGCGTGGTCGGTCTTCCCCAGCTCACGTCGGGCTTCGACCTTGTCGAACGTCTTGATCTGCCCATGCACCTGAAGGTGCACGGGCCGCTTGAACCGATGGGCGGCGAACAGCTCGCGCAGCTCGCCGAGGCCATCAACCTGAAGGGCCGCGGCGGCGCGGGCTTCCCCTTCCACAGGAAGCTGCGCTCGGTCGCCGAGGCGGCGATCAAACGCGGCGTACGGCCGGTCGTCGTCGTCAACGGAAGCGAGGACGAGCCGGCCTGCCGCAAGGACACGGTCCTGATCAACCGTGCCCCGCACCTCATCCTGGACGGCGCCCTGCTGGTCGCGGAGGCCCTCGGCGCCCGCACGCTCGTGGTGGGCGTCACCCGGGAGTCCACCCAGCGCTCCATGGAGGCCGCGCTCGCCGAACGCGGCCTGAGCAACAGCCGCAGGTCGGCACTGCGCGCGAGCGTGCAGCGCAATCCGGTGCGCATGGTCACGGGCGCGGCGGCCTCGCTGATCCGTTCCATCGACGGCGGCCCGGCGGTCCCTCCGGGCCGCAAGACCAGTGCCTCGCAGAACGGCGTGGGCGGCGCGCCCACGCTGCTGTCCAACGCCGAGACCTTCGCCCAGCTGGCGATCGGCGCCCGCATCGGCCCGGAGCGCTACCGCAACACCGGCCTGTACGACGAGCCGGGCACCGTCATGCTGACGGTCTCCGGCGCCGTCGCGCGCCCCATGGTGATCGAGGTCCCCACGGGCGTGCCGCTGCGCTACGTCCTCCAGCTCGCCGGCGCGCCGCCGGTGCCGCAGGGCGTGCTGACCGGCGGCTACCACGGCAAGTGGATCGACGCGGCGACCGTGAACGAGGCGATCGTCTCGCGCAACTCGCTGGACGCGGTGGGCGGTTCGCTCGGCGCCGGCGCGATTCTGCCGATCAGCCAGGAGACCTGCCCGCTCGGCGAGTCGCTGCAGGTGGCGAAGTGGCTGGCGGAGGAGAGCGCGGGCCAGTGCGGCCCCTGCTACCTCGGTCTGCCGGCCGCCGCGCGCGGGATGGAGGACATCCTGAACGGCGGCGGACCGGCCGCCCTGGAAGCCCTCAAGCAGGTCGCCAAGAACGTCAAGCGTCGCGGCGCGTGCTCGCACCCGGACGGCTCGGCGATGTTCCTGGAGTCGACCGTCAAGGCGTTCACGGACGACCTGGCCGCCCATGTCCTCGGCAACGGCTGCGGACGGCCCGTGGAGGGCGTTCTGCCGCTCTTCGAGGGGGGCAGGGCCCCTACGGGCGTCCCGGGCGGCGGCGAGGCCGAGGAGAACGGAACCAGCCGTCAGAAGATCTACGTCGACTGGACGCTGTGCCGGGGCCACGGCCTGTGCGCGGACATCCTCCCCGAGGTCTTCGAACTGGGTGCCGACGGATTCCCGACCGTCGCCCAGGCGAAGGTGCCGCGCTACGCGGAGGCCAAGGCCCTGCGTGCCGTACGCCGGTGCCCGGCGCTGGCCCTGCGCCTCGAGGAGGACACCCGCTCGCAGGCTCCGTCCCGCAACCTGCCGGTCCTCTCCCAGGGCCGCGGCCGCCGCGCCCTGGGCCGCTGAGCACGCAAAACGGCGGG
>NZ_JUJA01000045.1:91407-106573 GCF_001906585.1 Streptomyces kebangsaanensis
GCCGTTTTGCGTTGCCGCCGTCCGTTCATCCGGGCATACGCCGAGGGCGGGTCATCCGTCCGGATGACCCGCCCTCACTTCTTGTGGAGCTAAGGAGAATTGAACTCCTGACCTCCTGCATGCCATGCAGGCGCTCTACCAACTGAGCTATAGCCCCTTGCTGCCACGCGGCGGAGCCGCATGTCGTTCGTGTCGCCCGGTTTCCCCGGCGGCGACGCCAACATTACACGGTCCGGGGGGTGGAACACCAAATCGGTTTCCGCTCCGCCCGGCGCGAGCCGACACGGGCCTGCACCGACCGGCACGGGACCGGCGGAACGGCCGGCGTCAGGCCGTCACGAAGGAGTAGAACCGCTTGAGGGTGCAGTGCTCCTCCAGGAGCCGGCCGTAGATCGGCTCGCCCTCCAGCTCGCGGTAGGTCTCGATCGGGTCGCCCTTTATGATCAGCGCCCGCGCGCACTCCTCGCACCAGTACTGGTAGTCGAGGTTGATCGGCTCCATGTCGCGGACGATCGGGGTGCCGCCGCCGCACCAGTCGCACTTTCTCCTGTGTGCACCCATGGGTCAGCTCCAGCTGTGGCCGCAGGTCGTGCACACGTACGAGATCCCCCCGTTGTCGCCGAGGACTTGGGCCACATGGAGGGAACCGCAGGAAGGACACACGAGGCGGGTGATCGTATCTCGTATCAACGCCGCACCGAGGAGGTGACCGACCTCCTCGAGGATGCTCGCAGGCATCGCCACTCCCTCCCGTCGGGCCGCGCCCCCTCCGGCCGTTTGATTCTGCCACGGCCGGGCCAATGCGGTCAGCGACGCCTCGGTACCAGTCCGGCCACGACACCCGCCGCGACCGTCCCGGCCGGCGCGTACGCGCACTCCGAGAGCGTCTTCGAAGAGGTATACGCCTCCGGGCCCCAAGTGACTCAAGCCGGTTCGGGAACAGTGTGCGGAACGCAGAGGATCCCGCCCCTGGGGGGCGGGATCCTCGCGATCGATCTTCGACAACTCGACAGAGCGTCGAGCGGTTCTCCGGACTGTGGAGCTAAGGAGAATTGAACTCCTGACCTCCTGCATGCCATGCAGGCGCTCTACCAACTGAGCTATAGCCCCTTGCTGCCACGCGGCGGAGCCGCATGGTCTCTCGCCCCGCTCGGCGGGGCGAACAAGAAGAACTTTAGCCTGCGACCTGCCGGAAAGCGAAATCCGGGTCGCGTGCGGCGGGAGCGGCTCAGTCGTCGTCGCCGAGGACGGGCTCGGGCAGCGTGCCGGCGTTGTGCTCCAGCAGCCGCCAGCCCCGGGCGCCCGCGCCGAGGACGGACCAGCAGCAGTTGGACAGGCCGCCCAGGCTCTCCCAGTGGCGGGGCTCCAGCCCGAGCAGGCGCCCGATCGTGGTGCGGATGGTGCCGCCGTGGCTGACCACCACGAGCGTGCCGTCCTCGGGCAGCTTCTCCACGTGCCGCAGCACCACGGGGGCGGCGCGGTCGGCGACCTCGGTCTCCAGTTCGCCGCCGCCGCGGCGCACCGGCTCGCCGCGCTTCCACGCGGCGTACTCCTCGCCGTGGCGGTCGATGATCTCCTCGTGCGTCAGGCCCTGCCAGACGCCCGCGTAGGTCTCGCGCAGTGCCTCGTCCCGGGCGACCTCCAGGCCGGTGAGCGCGGCCAGCTCGGCGGCCGTGCGCGCGGCGCGCTTCAGGTCGGAGGAGACGATCGCGTCGGGCCCGAGGGAGGCCAGCAGCCGGGCGGCGCGGCGGGCCTGGCCGACGCCGGTCTCGGTCAGCTCGACGTCCGTGCTGCCCTGGAAGCGGCGCTCCACGTTCCAGGAGGTCTGGCCGTGCCGCCACAGGATGACGCGGCGGCCCCGGCCCGGCGTCCTGCCGGCCCCCTCACCGGCGCCGCTCACCAGCGGTCACCGGCCGGCTCCGCCGACTCCCCGGCGGTCTGCTGCCGGGCGTGCTCCTCGGCCCGGCCCCGGCTGGCCTTGGCATCGGCGGGCAGCTCGAGCTCGGGGCAGTCCTTCCACAGCCGCTCCAGGGCGTAGAAGACGCGCTCCTCACTGTGCTGGACGTGGACGACGATGTCGACGTAGTCGAGCAGGACCCAGCGGGCCTCGCGGTCGCCCTCGCGGCGCACCGGCTTGGCGCCGAGTTCCTTCAGCAGTCGCTCCTCGATCTCGTCGACGATCGACTTGACCTGGCGGTCGTTGGGCGCGGACGCCAGCAGGAAGGCGTCCGTGATCGACAGCACGTCGCTGACGTCGTAGGCGATGATGTCGTGCGCGAGCTTGTCGGCCGCCGCCTGGGCGGCGGTGTTGATGAGCTCGAGAGAACGGTCGGTCGCGGTCACTACAGGGCTTTCCGTCGGCGGTCACTTGACACCAAGGGTCTCACGGACCGCCGACGGAGCCCCACGTGCTCAAGGGATCACTGGGCCGACGAGGGCCTGTAGTCCTGGCCGAGGACGACCGAGACGTCGGCGCTGGAGGTCACCGTGCCCTTCGTCACCGCGGTGGTGGGCAGCCCCAGGGTCTTGGCGACCTCGGTGGCCTTCTCCTTGCCGGCGGCGTCGGAGTACACGACCGTGGACGTCGTCTGGACGGCGGAGGCGGTGCCGCCCTCCAGGAAGGTGAAGCCGCCGTTGAGGAGGACGACGCGGGCCTTCTCGGTGTTGTCCCTGGTGCCGGAGGCGTTCTGCACGGAGACACGGACGGCCGAGGACTGGTCGGGGCTCTTCACGGCGCCGCCCAGGATGTCCTTGACCACGCTCTCGCCGGTCTGCGCGCTCAGCGTGCCGTCGGCCTGCACCGGCAGCAGCTCCGTCCGGTAGTCGCCGCCCTTGGCGAGCTCGGCGAGCTCCGCGAGGAAGGTGCCCAGGTCGCTGTCGGTGAGCGAGGGGTCGAGGATCTGCTGCAGCGTCCGCACCGTCGTGGTCGCGCTCGAGGCGTCGGAGGACACCTTGCGCAGCACGCTCTGCATCACCTGGCCGAACCGCTCCAGCTGGGCGTCCTGCTCCTCGCCGGAGGCCCGGTAGGTGGCGTAGGCGACGGCCGTCTTCCCGCTGAGGGTCTGGCCCTTGCCCTTGCGGACCAGGGGCGCGGTGCCCTTCTTCTTGGCGTCCGGGTCGGGTACGTCGGCGTTGGTGTCGACGTCGACGTTGCCGACCAGGTCGACGAGGTTCTGCAGGTAGGGGGTGTCCAGGCGCCAGGTGCCCTGGATGCTGGTGCCGAGGACCGTGTCGAGCTGTTCGCGGGTACCCGAGGAACCGTCGTCCTGGACCGACTTGGCGAGGGTCGTGGTGCTGCCGTCGTCGGCCGTCAGGGCGAGGGAGTTGGGCAGCAGCACGGTGGCGCCCTGTTGGGTGGTGGCGTTGTCGACGAGCAGCGCCGTGGAGGTGCCGCCCTTGTCGGTGTTGTGCAGGTGGACGACGATCACGTCGCGCTTCTGGGCGCCGGCGGTGGTCGCGGTGCCGGCCTTGGCGCCGGACGACGACAGGCCGGGCAGCTTGCCGGCGTACCAGAGGTAGCCGACGCCGCCCGCCGCGACCAGCGCGAGAACGACGGTCAGGGCGATGAGGCGGCTGCGGGCCCGGCGGCGGGCCTCCTCGCGGCGCTCGGTGCGGTTCTCGGTGAACTTCATCCAGTCGATGACGTCTTCGGAGTCGTCCGTCGGCTCCTCGACGAAGGCGAACTGCTCGGTGCGGTACTCCGGCTCGTCCGTGGCGTCCCGGCCCGGTCCCCGCTCCGCCCGGTCGGCGTCGGCGGGGCCGGCCTGCTGCGGGATGTGGGCGGTCTGCTCGGCGACCCGGGGCTGCGGCCCGCTGGTCGCGGTCCGGCCGTAGGGGTCGTAGGAACCCTGGGAGGCCTGGTGGGCGTGGGAGTCGTACGACCCGTAGGGGTCGTGGGAGGCGTGGGGGTCGTACGGGTCGTAGGAGGAGGGGGCGGGTGCCTGCCGGCCCGTGGGGTGGCCGCCGTCCTGACCGGCGCCGTCGTGACCGGCGCCGTAGGAGGAGGGACCCGGCTGTCGCTGGTCGCCCGTCGCGTACGGGTCGTAGCCGTAGCCGTAGCCCTGCTGCCCGTACGCGTCGTAGGTCTGCTGCGGAGTCTGCTGCGCTGGGACCTGCCGGTAGACAGGCCGGCCGTACTCGTCGTAGCCGACGAGCTCGTAACCGTCGCCCCCGTACCCAGCGTCGTATCGATCGTTCACCGGTGCCCCTCTCGGCTCACTCGCCGCGGTACAGCTCGCGTTTGTCGATGTAGCGCACCACGCCGTCCGGCACCAGGTACCAGACCGGTTCGCCCTTGGCGACCCTGGCCCGGCAGTCCGTGGAGGAGATGGCGAGGGCGGGGACCTCGACGAGCGAGACACCGCCCTCGGGAAGGCCGGGGTCGGTCAGGTGGTGGCCGGGCCGGGTGACGCCGATGAAGTGCGCGAGGGAGAACAGTTCCTCGGAGTCCCGCCAGGTGAGGATCTGGCCGAGCGCGTCGGCTCCGGTGATGAAGAACAGGTCCGTGTCGGGGTTGAGGGCGCGCAGGTCGCGCAGGGTGTCCACGGTGTAGGTGGGGCCGCCGCGGTCGATGTCGATACGGCTCACGGAGAACTGCGGGTTCTCGGCGGTCGCGATGACCGTCATCAGATAGCGGTCCTCGGCCGGGGAGACGTGGCGGTGGGTCTTCTGCCAGGGCTGGCCGGTGGGGACGAACACCACCTCGTCCAGGTGGAACTGCGCGGCGACCTCGCTGGCCGCCACGAGGTGCCCGTGGTGGATCGGGTCGAACGTTCCGCCCATGACGCCCAGGCGGCGCTTGCCCGACTCCACGGGGCCGCCGCCGGGCCCGCGTTCGGGGCGTTTCACCGTGTCACTCGCCGGACCGGTAGGCATGTCCTGCTCTCCCATGCGGCAGACCCTACCGGCCCGGCCTGAGGACTCCTCCGGGCAGATCCCGGGGACGGGCCGGGACTCAGCGGTCCCGGTTGAAACGGGTGGTGATCCACAGCAGGAGCAGCAGGACGAAGAGCGCACCGCCGCCGGTGAGGGCGGGGTCGAGGCTCTCGTGGCCACCGCCCCCGCCCTCGGCGAGGTTGACCAACTGGGCAGCGGAACTGGGGAAGCTCATCTTCGGCAGAACCTATCCGGGTGTGGGCGGGCAAGGATGTCGGCTCATCGTAAGCGGCCGCCTCCGCAGCGCTCACGCCGACTCCGTCATTGCCGGCACGGCCGGCGCCGGGAACCTTCCCGCGGGCTCAGTCGTCGTTCCGTTTGTAGCCGCGGAGGAGGAACCAGCCGGTGAGGACGCAGCCCAGGACCATGACGATCAGTACGACGCGGAGCAGGTAGCCGCCCCCCTCGTGCCGGGCGGCGGCCTCGGCGAGCCGGGCGGCCGCGGAGTAGTGCTGCTCCATGGCATGGACTCCTTCGTGGTACTGCCCCTTCACGGTATCTCCGCCTAGGCTGGGCGCTGCTTCGGGGGCGCACAGGGAGACTCACAGACATGGGGGACCACATGTCCGACGACGGCCACGAGCAGGGCGGGCACGAGCACGTGCCGGGCCGGCAGCGCACGCGCTTCCCGGGGATCTCCTCGCGGGCGTACGAGCATCCGGCCGACCGCTCGGCCCTGGTCGCTCTGCGCAGGCTGAGCGGCTTCGACACGGTGTTCAAGGCCCTCAGCGGCCTGCTGCCCGAGCGCAGCCTCAGACTGCTGTTCCTGTCCGACTCGGTGCGCGTCTCGGACCAGCAGTTCACGCATCTGAACGTCATGCTGCGGGACGCCTGCTACATCCTGGACCTGGAGAAGGTCCCGCCGATGTACGTCAGCCAGGACCCCCGGCCCAACGCGATGTGCATCGGCCTGGACGAGCCGATCATCGTCGTCACCACCGGCCTGGTCGAGCTGCTCGACGAGGAGGAGATGCGGGCGGTCATCGGCCACGAGGTGGGCCACGCCCTGTCCGGCCACGCGGTGTACCGCACGATCCTGCTGTTCCTGACGAGCCTGGCCGTGCGGGTCGCCTGGATCCCGCTGGGCAACCTGGCGATCATGGCGATCGTCACGGCGCTGCGCGAGTGGTTCCGCAAGTCGGAGCTGTCGGCCGACCGGGCCGGCCTGCTGGTCGGACAGGACCTGCGGGCGTCCATGCGCGGCCTGATGAAGATAGCGGGCGGCAACCACCTGCACGAGATGAACGTGGACGCGTTCCTCGCGCAGGCCGAGGAGTACGAGTCCGGGGGCGACCTGCGCGACTCCGTGCTGAAGATCCTCAACGTGCTGCCCCGCAGCCACCCCTTCACCACCGTGCGGGCGGCCGAGCTGAAGAAGTGGGCCGAGTCCCGCGAGCACCAGCGGATCATGGACGGCCACTACCCGCGCCGCACCGAGGACAAGGACACCTCGGTCGGCGACTCCTTCCGCGAGTCGGCGGCGCACTACGCCAACCACGTCAAGAACTCCAAGGACCCGCTGATGAAGCTGGTCAGCGACCTGGCGGGCGGCGCCGGCGACCTGGGCGACCGGGTGCGGCGCGGCTTCAGCGGCTTCACCGGCCCGGCCCCGTCCGACAACCGTCCGAAGGACCAGCCGCCCTCCGGCACCCCGCCGCGCGACGAGGAGTGATCCGGGCGCTCTCCGTCCGGTGGCGTCACACCCGCGGCTGGGCGCTCGGCGCCAGGGTTCCGCACAGGGCCGTGGCGTTGTCCGTGGCGTAGGGGTCCGTGCCGGCCGGGCCGCCCGCCTTGGCGGTCTGGCCGGCCAGCAGCGGCCGGAAGTGGCCCGTGGGGTCCTCGGCGCAGGACAGCGGGCCGGCCTGGACGTAGGAGACGACCAGCTGGACCTGGTGCAGCCGCAGGTCGTCGTGGGTGAAGCGGAACTGCAGCTCGCGCCGGACGGTGAACAGCGAGGCCGGCGCCCCGGCGGCGGAGCCGGCCGGCTTCAGCGCGTAGACGGCGGTGTGGTCGGCGCTGACCTCGAGGGTGATGGCGTCGGTCTCGGCGGCCTGCAGGCTGCCCCGCACCCGGATCCGGCGGTCGGCCAGCTCCACCCGGGCCGGGTCGAAGCGGACCAGCCAGCCGGTGGGCGCGTGCCGTCCGTCGGCGGCGGGGGCGTCGACGCTCTGGTCGAACTGATCGAGCTGGCCGGGGTCGAGCAGGGCCCGCACGGGGTGGGTCCGGCCGCCGGTGAGCACCTCCGGGTGGAGGGAGGAGGCGACGACGTAGTCCTTGGCGGTGGACAGGGCGGCGACGATCTGGCTGTCGGAGAAGTGCGCGGTGCGCCGGACGGCGGGCAGCGGGATGCCCTCGGCGCCGACGTCGAACCGGGCGGCCGGGCTGTGCGCGTACAGGAACTCGGGGTCGGCGGCCCCGGGCACCTTGCCCCGCGGGGCGAGCGGGATCACGGTCGTCCGCAGCGGGTCGACCGGTCGCTGCGCCTGTGCGGCCTGGTAGGGGTGCCGTACGCCCAGGTAGATCGCGGTGCCGAAGGCGAGGGCGATCAGCAGGGCGAGCACCAGCGCCTGCCGGGACAGTCCGCGGCGCAGCGGCGGGCGGCGGCGCACGGCGGGGGTGTGGTCGGTCATCCGCTCCTGCGCGGAGTACTCCTGGAGGCGGGCAGCGCGGACGAACGACTCGTCGAAGACGACGGATCGGTATTCGTCCTCCCCACCTCCCGGGACGCCCTCGGGTGTCCCCTCGGGTGGGTCTCCAGGCCCTCCCATATCTTCAGGGTGGGTCTCCGGAAGCCCCGGTAAACGCTCTGCCGCGCGACAAGTTCTGACAGGTTCCCACCAAGAAGCGACCCGGGCGGAGGCCCGGTGTCAGGGGGTGCGCGGGACCGCGGGGACGGGCGGCTGGGAGTAGTCGGCGGATGCGGAGGGCACTGCCGCGCCGCCCTGTTCCAGGCCCGTGGAGGCGGGCGGCGGGACCTGGTCGCGGCTGCCTGAGGAACCGCCCCGGTAGACCGCCGCGAAGGCCAGCGCCACCATGCCGATGCCCATGACGAGGGCGAGCACCCAGGCGACGGGGCGGTGCCAGCGGATCTGTTTGCCGGAGGGCCGCGACATGCCGTAGCGGCCTTCGAGGACGTCGAGGTCGTCGGGGTCGTCCAGGTCGTCGGGGTGCCGGTCGTGGCCGAGGCCGCGGCCGTCGGAGCCGTACCCGTCCTCGTAGTGCTCGCCCCTGGCGTGCGCGCGGCGGGCCTCGGCCTCGGTGGCCTCGGCTCTGGCCTGGGCCGCGGCCAGGAGGCGTTCGACGGCGGTCGGCTCGTGGATCACGGCCGCCCGTACGAAGGCCTCGTCGAAGACCACGGAGGCGAACTCTTCGTCCGACACCCCGCGGTCGTGGTCGTCGTCGGGCTCCCAGCCGTCAGGGAACGGCGTGCCCCCCACGTCCTCCGGCACGGGTCCAGAGTAGACCTGGGGGGTCAATTTGGGCAGACGGTATGGAAATTCATCCGCCTGCCGAGACGTCTTTCCGCCACTCCGGGACCGTCAGCCCCGGATGTGCCCGTCGCCCGTGAGGATGTACTTCGTGCTGGTCAGCTCCGGCAGCCCCATGGGGCCGCGGGCGTGCAGTTTCTGCGTGGAGATGCCGATCTCCGCGCCGAAGCCGAACTGGCCGCCGTCGGTGAAGCGGGTGGAGGCGTTGACGGCGACGGTCGTGGAGTCGACCAACCGGGTGAAGCGGCGGGCGGCCTGCTGCGAGGTGGTGACGATCGCCTCGGTGTGTCCGGAGCTCCACAGCCGGATGTGCTCGACGGCCTTGTCCAGCGAGTCGACCACGGCGGCGGCGATGTCGTAGGACAGGTACTCGGTCTCCCAGTCCTCCGGGCCGGCCTCGACGACGGTGGCCCGCGAGTCCTTGGCGTAGGCCATGACCCGCTCGTCGGCGTGCACGGTCACCCCGGCGTCGGCGAGCGCGTCCAGGGCGCGCGGCAGGAACTCGGCGGCGATGTCCTGGTGGACCAGCAGCGTCTCGGCGGCGTTGCAGACGCTGGGCCGCTGCGCCTTGGAGTTGATCAGGATGTCGACGGCCGTGTCGACGTCGGCCTGCGCGTCGACGTAGACGTGGCAGTTGCCGGTGCCGGTCTCGATCACCGGGACGGTGGACTCGTTCACCACGGTCCGGATCAGCGAGGCGCCGCCGCGCGGGATCAGCACGTCGACCAGGCCGCGGGCGCGCATCAGCTCGCGCACGCTCTCGCGGCTCTCGCCGGGCACGAGCTGTACGGCGTCGGCGGGCAGCCCCGCCCCGCCCACGGCGTCGCGGATGACCCGGACCAGGGCGGTGTTCGACTCGTAGGCGGAGGCCGAGCCGCGCAGCAGCACCGCGTTGCCCGACTTCAGGCAGAGGGCGGCGGCGTCCGCGGTGACGTTGGGGCGGGC
Organism: Streptomyces kebangsaanensis; assembly: GCF_001906585.1. GTDB lineage: Bacteria > Actinomycetota > Actinomycetes > Streptomycetales > Streptomycetaceae > Streptomyces > Streptomyces kebangsaanensis. The sequence goes on from NZ_JUJA01000045.1 coordinate 100,776, forward strand.
CTCGTAGATGATCCCGACCACGCCGAGCGGGACGCGGACCTGGCGCAGGTCGAGCCCGTTCGGGAGCGTGCTGCCGCGCACCACCTCGCCGACCGGGTCGGGCAGCGCCGCCACGTCGCGCACGTCGGAGGCGATGGCGCGCACCCGCTCCGGGGTGAGCGTGAGCCGGTCGACGAGGGAGTCGCTCGTACCGGCCTCACGGGCCTTGGCGACGTCCTTGGCGTTGGCCTCGACGATTTCGGCCGTGCGGACCTCCAGGGCGTCCGCGACGGCCAGCAGCGCGTCGTCCTTCGTCACACGCGGCAGCGGCGCGAGGTCGGCGGCGGCGGCCTTGGCCCGGTAGGCGGCCTGGGTGACCGGGGACATCGAGTCGTACGGCGAGAGCGTGGTCATGCAGGGAAGGGTAGTGCGCCGCACGGGCCGTCCATCGGCCGTCCCACAGCGCGAGACGGGGTCGAGGCGGGGTCGGGGCGGGATCAGAAGGGGTGGACGCCCACCGGTGTCGCGGGCCGCGGGCCGTGGCCCTCGGCGAGTCGCTGGTGGTAGGTCTCGCGGTCGATGACCTCCAGGCCGACGATCTCCCAGGGCGGCAGCTTGGCGCTGTGCCGGTGCTCACCCCACAGGCGCAGGGCGACGGCGGCCGCGTCGTGCAGGTCGCGGGCCTCCTCCCAGTAGCGGATCTCGGCGTGGTCGCGCGCGTAGCGGCTGGTCAGCAGGAAGGGGTGGTCGTGGGCGAGCTGTTCCAGGCCGCGCCGCACCTCCTGCAGCGGAGCCTCCTCGCCGGAGACGCTGAGGGTGACGTGCCACAGCCGGGGCAGGTCGGGCGGCTCCCCGCAGCCGGCTCCGGCCGCCACGCTCGTCAGACCACCGCGGGACACCGCCGCCCCGGGGCGCACTCGTCTCACGACGGCCCTCCTTCACGTCTCTCTCGTCTCGCCGGCTCTCGCTCGTGCTGCTCGTGCTGCTCGTGCCGAATGTGTCGCCGAATGTGTCCTCGAGACAAAGTGGAGCAGGCCGCGGCGCTCCGTGGGGCGGTTTTACGGAACGTCCCCACCGTCGGGCCCCCCGGTGCCGGACGTTTCGGCCCATTACGGCCGCAGGATCACCAGGTCGTCCCTGTGTACGACCTCGCGTTCGTACGCCGGTCCCAGTTCACGGGCGAGTTCGCGGGTCGATCGACCGATCAGCCGGGGGATCTCCCTGGCGTCGAAGTTGACCAGCCCGCGGGCGACCGCGCACCCGGTCGCGTCGCGCAGCTCGACCGGGTCACCGGCGGTGAACTCGCCCTCCACCGCGGCGATTCCGGCGGGCAGCAGCGACTTGCGGCGCTCCACGACCGCGTGGACGGCGCCGTCGTCGAGGGTGAGCGAGCCCTGGGGGGCGGAGGCGTGCTGCAGCCACAGCAGCCGGTCGGCGGAGCGCTTGCCGGTGGGGTGGAAGTAGGTGCCGGTGTCCCCGCCGGACAGGGCGTCGGCCGCGTGGACGGCGCTGGTGAGCACCACGGGGATGCCGGCGGCGGCCGCGATCCGGGCCGCCTCGACCTTGGTGACCATGCCGCCGGTGCCGACGCCGGCCTTGCCGGCGCTGCCGATCTCGACGCCGGCCAGGTCCTCGGGCCCCCGTACCTCGGCTATCCGGGAGGTGCCGGGCCGGCTCGGGTCGCCGTCGTAGACGCCGTCCACGTCGGACAGCAGCACCAGCAGGTCGGCGTGGACCAGGTGGGCGACGAGGGCGGCGAGCCGGTCGTTGTCGCCGAAGCGGATCTCGTCGGTGGCGACGGTGTCGTTCTCGTTGACGACCGGCAGGGCGCCCATCGCCAGCAGCTTGTCCAGGGTGCGGGAGGCGTTGCGGTGGTGGGCGCGGCGGCTGGTGTCGTCGCTGGTCAGCAGGACCTGGCCGACGCGGATGCCGTAGCGGGCGAAGGAGGCGGTGTAGCGGGCCACGAGCAGGCCCTGGCCCACGCTGGCCGCGGCCTGCTGGCGGGCGAGGTCGCGGGGGCGGCGGCGCAGGCCCAGCGGGGCGAGTCCGGCGGCGATGGCGCCGGAGGAGACGAGGACGATCTCCTTCTCTCCCCCGCTGCGCATCTTGCCGAGAACGTCGACGAGCGCGTCCACGCGGTCGGCGTCCAGTCCCCCCGACGCGGTGGTCAGCGACGAGGAGCCCACCTTGACGACGATCCTCCGGGCCTCCTGCGCGGCCTGCCTTGCCCCTGCCACCTTGCTGCCTGTCCCCTCGCGTAGGTCGGACTGCCCCGCCCGAATCTACGCGAAGGGGGTCGTGCGCCGCGCATCGGTCCAAGCTGCGGACAGCAGGGGGGCCGTGTCCGACTTCCGCGGCCGAGGGTCAGGCGCGCGGTTCAGGTCCTGCGGGGAGCGCCCGGGTGCGGGGCCGGGCCGTCATCAGGGAGCGGTCGCAACGGCGAACATGCTCTCGAAGTTCTGACGGTAGGCCTCGTGCGGCCCCGCCCCTTCCAGCCTGAGCATCGCCTCGTCGTTGTCGCGCAGCGACGACTCGTCCAGATTGTGCGATCCGGTGAAGGTCCACTTCGTGCCCTTGTGCCCGGCGTAGTCGCCCTCGATCAGCAGGTACTTCGAGTGGACGAGGTACCCGTCGGTGCTCAGCCGGCGCAGAGCGATGTTCTTGTGCCCGGAGAGCTTGCCGACGTCATTGCTCTCGTTGTAGACGATGCGTACGGAGCACCCCTGATCGGCCAACGACCTGAGCTTCTGGGCGACCGCGTCCCTGTGCAGGGCGAAGGCCGCCACCCGCACCGTGGCGCCCGGAGCGCACGAGAGATTGTCGAGGATGCTCACCACGACGTCCCCGGTCTTCTGCGGGAAGAAGTAATACTTCTCGGTGCCCACCTTTTCGCTCTTGAAGTAGTTGTCGTTCTTCTTCATCGCCGCCAAGTCGTTGAAGTAATCACGGTAGGCGGTGTAGAGCGCGGTGTTCGCTACGACCGTATAGGCGTTGTTCCAGTACTTCTCCGTGTTGAGAGAGGTCTGATTCGCGGAGGTCTGGATCACCACGTCCTCCGCCTCTCCCGCATTCCCGATGCGCGAGAAGGTGAAGAACTTGTTGTGGTTGATCATGGTGCTGCGGCCCGTGGCGACGCAGGCGGCCCCTGTCGTGCAGATATGCACCCACGAGTCCTGGGACTTGTCGGTACCCAGCGCCGAGACAAGGTTCTGGGTGGGCGCGGCCGACTTGAATTTGGCGTCCAGGACCACCCGTACGGCGACGCCGCGCCGGTGGGCGGCGACGAGAGCGTCCGTGTAGTCCTGGTCGTTCAGCGCGTAGAGCGCGGACCGGATCATCCGGCCGCTCTGCGTGTTGTCGATCGCGGTGATGATGTGGTCCTTCACCGCGTTCTTCTGCGCTGTCGAGCCCTTGGGGTTGTTGAACACCGCGCCGGTGCTGATCGGCGCGGCCTGCTGGGCCGCCGTGGCGGGGGTGGCGGGCAGGAGAACGGCACCGGCGAGCACGGCTGACATGGTCAGGCGCCTCAGCCCGTGTACGGACGTGGAAATGGCGACGAACCTCGCTTCCTTGCAAGGAGACGGAAACACGGAACGGGAACACACCCGTGCCCGCTGTGCTTTCCAGCGGGCACGGGCCGTACGGGATCGCCGAACGGCAGCCGGAGCACGGCGGGCACGGCGGCCGGGCGGATTCCTCCGGCTCGGAACGGATCACCGATGGCGGTGCCGCCACCCCTGCCAGGCCGACTCGATCATCTCGTCCAGACCGTGTCGGGCCGACCACCCCAGTTCGTCGCGGATGCGGTCCGCCGCGGCCACGACGCGGGCCGGGTCGCCGGCACGGCGGTCCGTCACTTCGGGGATCACGTCTTCGTTGCCGGTGGTCTTGAGGATGCGGTCGACCATCTCCCGCACCGAACTTCCCTCGCCACGGCCGACGTTCAGTGTGAGGGCCGTGCCGCACGGGGCCTCTTCGAGACACCGTGCCGCCGCGAGGTGGGCGGAGGCGATGTCCCGCACATGGATGTAGTCGCGGACACAGGTGCCGTCGGGCGTGGCGTAGTCGTCGCCGAAGATCCGTGGCGCCTCGCCGGCCTCCAGGCGTTCGAAGACCATCGGGATGAGGTTGAACACGCCGGAGTCGGACAGCTCCGGGGACGCGGCACCGGCGACGTTGAAGTACCGCAGGGACGCGCTGCGGATGCCGTGGGCCCGGGCGGCGGCGTTGATCAGCCACTCACCGATGAGCTTGCTCTCGCCGTACGGGCTCATCGGGGAGCACTCGGTCTCCTCGGTGACCAGGTCGACGTCCGGCATGCCGTAGACGGCCGCCGAGGAGGAGAAGACCAGCCGCTCGACACCGGTCGCGGTCATCGTCTCCAGCAGGGTCTGCAGGCCGGTGACGTTCTCCCGGTAGTAGTACAGCGGGCGTTCCACGGACTCGCCGACCTGCTTCTTGCCGGCGATGTGCACGACGCCGGTCACGCCGTGCTCGCGGATCGCCGCCTCCAGCCGGGGCCGGTCGAGCACGCTGCCGACCACCATGGGCACCCCGGCGGGCACCCGGTCCCGGCTGCCGGTCGACAGGTCGTCGTAGACCATGACCTCCCGGCCGCCCTCGGTCATCGCGCGCACGACATGTGCCCCGATGAAACCGGCGCCGCCCGTGATCATCCACATGCTTGGGTCATCCCCTTCCGTCGCGCCGCTCGTCCAGACCGTCGATGGCCCGGAAGACACGTGCGCAGTTCTCCGTGTCGCGCTGGCCGAAGAAGTCCTCGACGCGCTGAGCGTACGGCTCGCCGACCGAGAAGCCGCGGTCGATCGCCGCGACGATCTCGTCGACGGCGCCCTCCACCGTCCGGCACACCGGCCCGAACCCGTCGCGGGTCAGGTCGTAGTAGCCGCGGCGGTAGTGCCGACCGTAGAAGTCGTCCTCGTCGAAGGGCACGTAGACGAGGGGCTTGCCCATGTAGGCCACGTCGAAGAAGACGGACGAGTAGTCGGTGACGAGGAGCGAGCACTCCTTCATCGCCTCCTGCACACCGCGCTTGGCCTGGTCCGCGACGGTGATGTTGGGGTGGTCGACCTTGAAGTGGCGCAGGTGCGGACGGATCTCGTAGTGCGGGTAGAACTCCAGCCGCACGCCGGAGCGTTCCAGCGCGGCCCGCAGCCGCTCGTCCTCCAGCAGCCGGGAGAAGAACCGGAAGTACTCCGAGGCCGGGAACTGGACGCGCGGCCGGAGCCTGCGGTTGTACGACGGCACCACGATGTCGCGTCGCCACGTCGGCATGAGCAGCACGGTGGGCTGCCCCTCGACGGGCCGCAGCTTGTCGAACCGGGGGAAGCCCAGGGCCTGGACCTCGTCGGGGCGGTAGCCCATCTCCTCGCGGATGTAGGCGGCCTCGTCCTCGGACGCGGCCACGAACAGGTCGACGCTCGTGGACTGCCGGTGCGCGGACTGCGAGACGTCGTTGTACGTCACGCCGTGCTGCAGGAACACCCGGCGGTACTTCAGCAGGTCGCCGTAGATGCGCAGGTAGTTGAGCTTGCCCATGCTGGGCGGCGCGAGGTACGCCTCCAGGTCGTACGGCGATATCACCCGGGCGGCGTTGAGCAGGTAGAGCCGGTGCTTGAGCGAGCCGAGCGCGAGGACGTTGCCGCAGTCCTGGACCTTCGCGCGATCGGCCGCCTTCGCGTCGATGACGTAGTAGACGTTGCGGCGGGGGTGGTTCTGACGCATCCACCGGAAGAAGTGGTGGCCGTTGTCCTGCGCGGTGTCGTGGCGCTCGCCGACGATCCAGATGTCGCGGCGGG
>NZ_JUJA01000045.1:106635-112468 GCF_001906585.1 Streptomyces kebangsaanensis
GGGTGACGATCCGGCCCGTCTCGCGGCCCAGGCGCCGTATCCGGTCGGAGACGCCCGCCGCCGAGCGCCGCCGGGCCACCCGCACGTGGGCCACGTTCTCCGTGTCCGTGGACACCTCGTAGCGGAAGGCGCCGATGCGGTCGACGCCCTTGAAGCGGTGGAACGCGGGGCGGGCGGTCACCGGGATGTCGACGAAGCCGCCGGGGCCGTGCAGCCGGACCGCGAGGGAGTACGCGCCGCCGTGCAGCGCCGCCAGCTCGTCGCGGCCGAGGTCGGCCCGCCAGCCGCTGTACAGGTCCGTCTGCTTGCGGATGTGCCAACGGTCGCGGCGGTACACCTGCTGCGCCCGTACGGCGTGTTCCCGTCCGCCGGGCGCGGTGAACACGAGCTCCAGCCGGTTGCCGAAGTCCTCGGAGATGTCGACGTCGTCGAGGGTCAGGAACCCCTCGACGCGCAGGTCGCCGTCGACGGGACGGACGGACTCCGCCTGGGCCGACCGGGACTGGACGCGCAGCAGCGTGGAGTCGTCCACGTCGCCCTCGGTCCTGCGGAAGAGCACCGGGCCGGCGACCGACAGCTCGGGCAGGAACCGGGGCTCCTCGAACGGACGGGTGAAGAGCGCGGCGTTGCCCGCCTTCACGGCGTGGTGGGTGAGGAGGGAGGAGTTCGGGCCGGCGCACTCCAGGACGAGGTCCTCCGGGATGTCCCGGTAGAGGGTCCGCAGCTTCGGGTAGAGGGCTTCGAGCTCCTCGCCGACCATCATCTTGGGCAGGCTCACCAGGTACGGGTGGAAGCTTCCCGCCACGAAGCGCCGGAGCGCGGCCCGCCGTTCCGGGTCCGCCGTCGCGTGGGCGTCCAGCAGCGACTGGTACAGGGCCAGCAGGCCCCGCGCGGTCTCCCGCCGGTCACGGGCGGGGAGCCCGGAGCGGGCCTCGTCGGTGACGCCGTGGACGAGCGCCGCGGTCACGCGGATGCGGCGGGCCCTCAGCAGAGCGGTGGCCACGAAGGTGATGTGCTCGAGGTCCCAGCCGTCCCCGACGTGGAAGCCGCACTCGCGCAGCAGGTCGCGGCGGAACAGCTTGCCGCCGGGCGACGCGGCGAAGAGCAGGCCGGGGGCTTCGGCAAGGCCGTCGACGGTCCGGTCGCCGGCCTCGAAGCACTCGCGCAGGAACACGTCGGCCTCGCGCAGCGCCTCGGAGGCCTGCCAGGTGTCGGCGACCACGATGTCGACGTCGTCCGCGGCCGCGGCGTACAGCCCGGTCAGCGCGCCTTCGGCCAGGACTCCGGATCCGTCCGTGAAGGCCACGTACGGGCCGGTCAGCCGGTCCAGCACGGCCTGCCGGAACGTCTGGGCGTCGGCACCGGCCGGGACGCGGACCAGGCTCGTGTTGTCGTAGCGGTCGGCGAACTCGACGGCGGCCGGCACGTCCGGATCGGCTCCGGAGGTGACCAGGAGCACCTGCGTCCGGCCGAACTCCTCCTGGCAGGCGAGGGAGTTCAGGGCGGCCCGCAGCGCGTCGTCACCGTATCCGGCGCAGAACACCACGACGGTCGCGGCGGGCTCGGCGGGCTCGGCGGCGTTCGCCGGCAGCTCGCGTCCCTGCCACCACTGCCAGTGCTCGGCGCCCGGCGCCTCGCGCGCCGCCCCCCTGGCGTCGGCCGGTTCGGCCGGACGCCACACGAGGTTGCCGCTGCCCGTGATGTCCGGCCACAGACCGGAGGGCTCCAGTGCGCGGCCGAGCGGTGCCAGGTCCCTGCCGTGGACGCAGAGGGCCGTGGTGTGCTTGCGGCCCTCCCACAGGACCTGCATGTTGAGGTTGACCAGGCTCCGCGAGGAGAGCACGGTGGCCGCCGAGCCCAGGTCGAACGAGACCCGGTAGGAGATGCGGGACTCGTCCACCCGGACGTCCGGCACCTCCACGACGGTCCGCTCGCCGGTGTCCTTGGCGCGCACGTGCAGCACCAGCCGTACGGCGTCGTTGGTTCCGATGCGCTGGAACTGGTTGAGGATCTCACCCCCGAGCGTGACCGTCGTGCCGTCGACGGCGAGGGAGGTGACCCGGTTGGACAGCTTGCAGTTCTCGAACGACTCGTTCTGCAGACCGAGTTCGGTCACGTCGAGGAACTCGTCCGCCCCCGGCAGGTCGGTGTGGCGCGCCGACCAGTACACGCGGTCCCCGCGGCGCACCAGGTCGGTGGAGACGACGCCGCGGCGCTGCTCGAAGTCGGCGACCGTGAGGGCCTCGTCCACCAGCCGGTGCCGCAGGTAGAAGGCGCGCACCCGGTCCAGCGGCCCGCACAGCGGGTAGGCCCGCTCGTCGATCTCGGTCAGGTACTCCGAGACGATGTCCAGGAAGGCGGTGCGGAACCGCTCGTCGCCCGCGCGGAGTTCCTTCGCGTACAGCCGGACGTCGTGGCTGATGAAGCGGGCGTCCTTGTAGACCTTGATGTCCTCGGCGCCGGCACCGCGCAGGAACTCGTCCGCCAGCCGGTGCACCGCCACCCGGTCGGAGATGCTGCGGATCTCCGCGCGCCGGTTGGTGATCGAGGCACTGCCGTCCCGCGGATCCTCCCAGACCCACCGGTAGACCGGTTCGGCGACGACGGAGATACCGGAGGCGAGGGTGTAGGACTTGGCCGAGAAGAAGGTGTCCTCGTAGAAGACTCCCTCGGGGAAGAAGATCTCGTTCTCGAGCAGGAAGTCCCGCCGGTACAGCTTCGCGGCGGCGATGGGGTCGTTGATCAGCTCCGGCCAGCTCCGGATGCCGTCCACGGTCCGGTCGGCGCCGTAGAGCATGGACTGCCACACCTGCGTCGTGTCACGCTGCAGATTGATCCGGTGGGCGCGCCCGGCGGTGATGTCGGCGCCGGTGTTCCGGGCCGACTCCAGCAGCAGTTCGCATGCCTTGACCGGCAGTTCGTCGTCGGAGTCCAGGAACATGACGTATTCGCCGCGTGCCGCGCGAATTCCGTCGTTGCGGGGTGCTCCCACGCCCCCGCTGTTGGTCTGCCGGGATATGACCCGCAGCCGCGGAATTCGGTCCGCGTAGCTCTCCGCGACGGCCCGGCTACTGTCCTGGGACGCGTCGTCGACGACCACGGCCTCGAAGTCCTGGCACGTCTGCACCACCAAGGAGTCGAGGGCTCTGCCGAGAGTCGCCGCGGCGTTGTACGCGGGGACGACAACGGTGATGCTCGGTGCAGCGTCCACGCGCGGGGACATCACGCCTCCATTACCAGGGACTGAAAAGTCGGAGATCACAGCTCCCACGCCGGACGCCCTCGCGTCGGCACTGGCCTGGAAGGCACCCGAACCTCGGCTCGCACAGCAAGGAGACTCCGGGAGGAACCCTGCCACGGAGGCGCGCCAGGCAGCAAAAGCCAAGTGGTACAAGGAAGCGGCTGACTCATGAGCAGATTATCCTAACCCGCGCGCCCACTCGGCTCCCAATAAAGGACAATTCAGACACCATCTACCTTATGTCTCAGCCACATGCGATCCTTGACACAGATTCGGGTGAACAGGGCAACCGCAGCCGCCCCAGCATTGCCTTAAGCCTTGGCAAACGGCGTATGGTGGTCCGCGCCCGGACCGCCCAACGGTGACATTTGACCGGTGGATTACCGTGGTGAGACGGGCAACGTCCTTCCCCGTAAGGCGCACCGGCATGCCCCGGGCCGCCCCGCGTGGCACGACCGAACCACTCCGCGCGCTCCTCGGTGCCTCGCCGAGGGCCACCCGAAAGGGCTTCCTCCCGACCATGGACATACCTCCGCTCGCCGAAGTGCGCCGCCGCACTGAGAAGAAGCGGGACGCCTGGTGGACCGTTCTCCTCGTCGACCCGGTGGCCACGCCCCTGGTCCGCTGGACCGCCAAGTGGACCAGGGTCACTCCGAACCAGATCACCTGGGCGGCGCTCGTGCTCGGCCTCGGAGCAGCCGCCTGCTTCGCGCAGGGCGGGTGGCTCTGGCTGGTGGCCGGCGCGATCGTGTACCACTGCAGCTTCATCCTGGACTGCATGGACGGGAAGCTCGCCCGGCTCACCGGCAACGGATCCGAGTTCGGCGCCTGGCTGGACTACGTCTTCGACCGCATCCGGGTCCTCGTCTGCGCCATCGCCCTCATGGGCGGCCAGTACCACCGGACCGGCGACGTCTCGTACATATGGCTGGCGCTGGCCGTCGTCTTCCTGGACATGCTCCGGTACATCGACGCCCTGCAGATCTACAAGGTCCGCCAGGGCATGCGGACCAAGCTCCAGCAGGCCGCGGCCGAGGTCGCCGAGGTGACCCAGGCGCCCGCGCCCCGCGTCGCCGCCGCCGCGCGCATCACCGCCGAGGCGAAGGACGAGGCCCTGGAGGCCGGCGAGGAGGAGACCGCGGCCGGTCCGCGTGCCGAGGAGCCCGCCGCCCCCGCCCTCGGGGTGGTCACGCAGCAGTCGTTCGTGCGCCGGTTCACGCGCTACAACCGCATCCGCGACTTCCTGATCGCCCACCGCATCCGCACCCACCTGATCAGCGGCATCGAGTTCCAGATGGCGGTGTTCATCATCGCCCCGCTCGTCGGGGCGATCATGGGCGTGACGATCGTGGCCGGCATAGGGCTGGTGCTCTTCGAACTCGCCATCATCTACAAGCTGATGCTCTCGACCCGCGACTTCGAGCGCGCCATGGACTCGTACCGCCGTACCATCGCGGAGGCGACCCCGGAGCCGGTCACCGTGTCCGCCTCGGTCGACGGCTGACACCCCGCACGCGGTCCACCGCGACGCCGGTCTCCTGAGCACACGGAGACCGGCGTCGCCGTTTTCCCGGGCCGCGTCCCCGTAAGGCATGCCCCTCTCCCCGCACTGGAGCCCTCGGTGACGGACCCCTCCTCGTACGACGTCGCGCTCATCGTGCCCTGCTTCGACGTGGCCGGGCACCTGCCCCGCTTCCTGGCCTCGGTCGCCGCCCTCGACGGATTCGACCGGACCCAGGTGATCCTGGTCGACGACGGGTCGACCGACGGCACCCGCGACCTGCTCGCCGCGTTCGCCGACCGCCATCCGCAGGCCGAGCTGATCACCCAGCCCAACGCGGGCCCCGGGGCGGCCCGCAACCGCGGGCTGCGCGAGGTCCGGGCCGCCCACGTCGCCTTCGCCGACGCGGACGACGTGATGGTGCCCGACGGGCTGTCCGCGATGCTGGCCTCCGCCCGCGGCAACGACGCCGACGTGGTCGTCGCCGACTTCACCAACGTCCCGCTGCGCCCCTACGGCCGCTGGAAGCGGTACTTCGGGGACGGCGACCGGTGCGTCGAGGACATCACCGCGTACCCGGACCTGGTGTTCTCGGCGAGCGTGTGGAACAAACTGTTCTCCGTGCCGTTCCTGCGGCGCACCCGGGCGGCCTTCCCGGAGGGCGTGCTCTTCGAGGACGCCTGGTTCAGCGTCCCGGCCCTGCTGTCCGCGCGCCGCGTCAACCTGCTGGACCGGCCCGTCTACCTCTACCGGCAGCGCGGCGACGGTTCCTCCATCATGGACTCCCTGCGGAACAACGCGGCCAACTACCGCGACCACCTCGACCTCGACCTGCACCTGCTCGACCTGGGCACGCGCCACGGACCCGAGGTGCGGCGGCTGATGGAGCGGTACGCCGCCTTCACCTATCTCGGCTTCCTCAGAAGGCTCCCCGCGGCTCCGCCGGAACTCGACGTCGCGGCGCTCCTGCCCGACGTGGGCAGGCTCTACGGGGGCATCCGCGACGACGTACTGCGGGAGTTCGTCACCGGCCGCAGGGACGCGGAGCTGCAGGCGGCGGCGAAGTCGGGCAGGCTCGGCGACTGGCTCGC
>NZ_JUJA01000045.1:112612-123440 GCF_001906585.1 Streptomyces kebangsaanensis
CCGCCGACGGCGGCGGCTTCGGATCCCGCTGGACCTCCAGTACGACCCCCGTCAGCGCGGTGCTGGACACGGCGGTGAGCCCGGCCCGCACCCACCGCGGTGTCGCTCTGCTGCAGACCCTGCCGGCGTCCACGGTCAACGTGGCCACCCTGCAGATCTCGGAGGGCGGCGTGCTGGCCCTGTCGCTGCCCCGCATGGAGGTCCTGCCGGGCTGGGTCGACCTGTCGGCGATGACGTGGCCGCTGCCGGAGCCGGCACCGTGAAACCGGTCTACGAGGCGAAGGGGTCGAACTCTTCGTACCCCTGTTCCGTCTCGTCCCGCTCGGCCTGCCTGTCCCGGCGCCGCTGGGCGGCCGGACGCGGCGCGTCGAAGCGGTGGTCCTCGCCACGCCGCCCCAGCATCTCCGCACCCGCCATGACCGACGGCTCCCAGTCGAAGACGACCGCGTTGTCCTCGGGACCGATGGCGACACCGTCGCCGGCCCGGGCACCGGCCTTCATCAACTCCGCCTCGACACCGAGGCGGTTGAGGCGGTCGGCGAGGTAGCCGACGGCCTCGTCGTTGTTGAAGTCGGTCTGCCGCACCCAGCGTTCGGGCTTCTCGCCGCGCACGCGGAAGAGGCCGTCGCCCTCGTGGGTGACGGTGAAGCCGGCGTCGTCGACCGCCTTCGGCCGGATGACGATCCGGGTCGCCTCCTCCTTCGGCCGCGCGGCACGCGCCTTCGCGACCAGGTCGGCCAGCGCGTACGAGAGCTCCTTGAGCCCCGTGTGCGCCACCGCCGACACCTCGAAGACACGGTAACCACGCGCCTCGAGGTCGGGGCGGACCATCTCGGCGAGGTCCCTGCCGTCGGGTACGTCGATCTTGTTCAGGACGACGATGCGCGGGCGGTTGTCGAGGCCGCCGTACTGCCGCAGTTCCTCCTCGATGACATCGAGGTCGGAGAGCGGGTCGCGGTCGGACTCCAGGGTGGCCGTGTCCAGCACGTGCACGAGCACGCTGCACCGCTCCACATGGCGCAGGAACTCCAGGCCCAGCCCCTTGCCCTGGCTGGCTCCGGGGATGAGGCCCGGCACGTCGGCGATGGTGTAGACGGTCGAACCGGCCGTCACCACGCCCAGGTTGGGCACGAGGGTGGTGAAGGGGTAGTCGGCGATCTTCGGCTTGGCCGCACTCAGCACGGAGATCAGCGAGGACTTGCCGGCGCTCGGGTAGCCGACCAGCGCCACGTCGGCGACGGTCTTCAACTCCAGGACGATGTCCTGCAGGTCCCCCGGCACGCCCAGCAGCGCGAAGCCGGGCGCCTTGCGGCGGGCGGAGGCCAGCGCCGCGTTGCCGAGACCGCCGCGGCCGCCCTGCGCGGCGACGAAGGAGGTGCCGTGGCCGACCAGGTCGGCGAGCACGTTGCCCGCCTTGTCGAGGACGACGGTCCCGTCCGGCACGGTCAGGACCAGGTCCGCGCCGTCCTTGCCGGCGCGGTTGCCGCCCTCGCCGGGCTTGCCGTTGGTGGCCTTGCGGTGCGGGGAGTGGTGGTAGTCGAGGAGGGTGGTGACGGACTGGTCGACGGTGAGGATCACGTCACCGCCGCGCCCGCCGTTGCCGCCGTCCGGGCCGCCGAGCGGCTTGAACTTCTCACGGTGGACGGAGGCACAGCCGTGGCCTCCGTTACCCGCGGCGACGTGGAGTTCGACGCGGTCCACGAAGGTGGTCATGGGGTGCCTCCAGCACTGCGAAAACGTACGGACGTAACTACTGCGTAACACGCGAAAGGCGGACCCGCCTTCCCGCCGGGGAAGTGAGGTCCGCCTCGCGAAAGCTTTCCGGTCAGGCGACCGGAACGATGTTCACGACCTTGCGGCCGCGGCTGGTGCCGAACTCCACCGCACCGGCCTGCAGCGCGAACAGCGTGTCGTCGCCGCCCCGGCCGACGCCGGCGCCCGGGTGGAAGTGGGTGCCGCGCTGGCGGACCAGGATCTCACCCGCGTTGACGACCTGACCGCCGAAGCGCTTCACGCCGAGCCGCTGGGCATTGGAGTCGCGACCGTTCCGGGTGGACGATGCGCCCTTCTTGTGTGCCATGTCTCTTCAGTCCCTTACTTCGCGGCCGAGGGGATCTCGGTGACCTTGATCGCCGTGTACTGCTGGCGGTGGCCCTGCCGACGGCGGTAGCCGGTCTTGTTCTTGTAGCGCAGAATGTCGATCTTCTGGCCCTTGTGGTGGTCCACGACCTCGGCCTGGACCTTGATGCCGGCCAGCACCCACGGGTCGCTGGTCACGGAGTCGCCGTCGACGACGAGCAGGGTCGAGAGCTCGACCGTGTCGCCGACCTTGGCGGTGGAAATCTTGTCAACCTCAACGATGTCGCCGACAGCAACCTTGTGCTGGCGACCACCGCTGCGCACGATGGCGTACACGCGGATCTCACTCTCTCGCTCGAAACGGCACCCCGCAGGCCAGCCGCCCTGCGACACGCGCGGACGCCCTCTCCCGGCCACGGCCCGTGCGGGCTCGTTCCCGGGAGGAAGAGGTTTACGGGGATGTGGCGTGCTCAGTGGACACGCCGACGGTCAAGGTTACGGGGCGTGCACCGGCCGGTCAAACCGGACCGACACCCCACGCCGACATCGTCGCTGTCGTCCCGGATCAGCGGCCTGGAGGAAACCTTCATCGTCCTGAACCACGCAGGTCGGACCACTCTCGTCGGTCCGCCTCGGACCGCCCTCCCGGCCGGGGAGGCTCGACGTCCACCGACCCGACGCACGCGGCATGAGGCCGACCCCGCACCCGTATGCTCGCTGCCGAAGCCAACAGGGGAAGGCAGCCAAGTGAGCTACAGGATCCAGCCCAGCGCCCAGGTCGACGAGAGTGCCGAGATCGGCACCGGAAGCAGCGTGTGGGACCTCGCACAGATCCGCGAGGGCGCCCGACTGGGCGAGGGCTGTGTGATCGGCCGCGGCGCGTACGTCGGCTCGGGCGTACGCATGGGCGACAACTGCAAACTGCAGAACTACGCGCTCGTCTACGAACCGGCCGAACTCGGCGACGGCGTCTTCATCGGCCCGGCCGTGGTCCTCACCAACGACCACAACCCGCGCTCCGTCGACCCCGAGGGCAAGCAGAAGCGCGGCGGCGACTGGGAGGCCGTCGGCGTGAGGATCGCCGACGGGGCCTCGATCGGCGCGCGTTCCGTGTGCGTCGCGCCCCTGGCCATCGGCCGCTGGGCCATGGTCGCCGCGGGCGCCGTCGTCACCAAGGACGTCCCGGACTTCGCCCTGGTGATGGGCGTGCCGGCGCGCCAGGTCGGCTGGGTGGGACGCGCCGGGCACAAGCTCGTGCAGAAGGAGGCCGGGGTGTGGCAGTGCCCGGAGACGGGTGCGCTGTACGACGAGAAGGACGGCGTCCTCACCGAGCGCGACGCCTGAGGAAGTAGAGGAAGGCAGACGAACGGCCCGTGGTCCGCAGGAGTGCCCCTGCGGACCACGGGCCGTCTCATGTCCTCCTGGACCAGGGGCCGGGCTCCCGACGTCAGCCGATGCCGAAGAGCCGGTCGAACTCTCCCCGGACCACCGGCCAGTCCCACGAGGCCAGGGCGTGCTTCTCGCTCTCGCGGCCGTGCCCCGCCCACGTCTCCTCGTCGGCGGTGACGGCGAGGATCCGGTCCGCGGCCGCCTCCGGGGTGCCCACCACCCAGTCCGCCGGGTAGAGCGTCGAGGCGCCGTGCTTCTGCCCCGAGAAGAAGGGCCAGTCGCGGACGACGGGGACCGCCCCGCTGGCGGCGCCCTCCATCACGCCGACGTGGCAGCCCTCAAGCACGGAGCTGCTGAGGATGACGCCGATGTCCCGCAGGTTGCCGGGCACGTCGGTAATGGCTCCCCGGCGCTCCACGGCCCCCTCGGCCTCCAGCGCGGTCACCTTGCGCTGGAAGGAGCGCTGATAGGCGGCGGCCGCCTGACTCGCCTTCGTGTCCATGTCGCCGCCGATCATCACCAGCCGGTAGCGCTCGTCGCGGCGGCGCAGTTCCCGGATGACCTGCAGGGCCCACAGGGGGTCCTTGGCGACCTGTCCGATGCCCACCATGCCCACGGTGAAGCGGGCGTCGGGGTTTTTCGGCAGGGCGAAGCCGGCGAGGTCCATGCCGTTGCCGACGACGTGCGTGCGTGGCGCCTGCGCTCCGGTCAGGGCCGGCACGGAACGCAGGGCCAGGTCACGGATGTGGTCCGCGACGAAGACCAGGTCGTCGACGCGGGAGAAGTCCGTCAGCCGGGGCCAGTACGAGAAGGCCTCGTAGCTGTGGAGCCGTACCACGATGCGGGCGGTGCCCGGGTCCACACTGGTGAACAGCGCCGCGGCGGCGCACCAGTCGATGAACACCGTGTCGGCCCAGTCGAGGTGGGGGCGCAGGTGCTGCTCGGCGGTGAAGCCGTACATCGGATCGCCGCCGAGGCGGTACTCCATGAGACGGCGGCGGTTGCCGGCGAGCCGCTTGATACCGGGGTAGTCGGCGATGTCGAGGAACCTCAGCTCGACGTCGGGGTTCGACTCGTAGTAAGTCCTGATCAGGCCGAGGAAGTTGTCGTTGCCGTCCATCACGACCAGCAGGCGCCGCGGCCTGCCCGGCTCCGGCTCCGCCACCAGATGCGCCCGGCCGCGCCCCGCGGCCACGGCGGACGCGGCCGTCGACGCCGCGGTCAGACGGGCGAACTCCTCCGCCCGCTTCGGCAGCGGGCTCTCCCGCTGGTCGATGTGGGCGACCCGGTGGAAGGCCGTGTGCAGGCCGTGATCGACGAACTCCGCCGCGCCGGCCGCGTCCCGGTCCGCGAACAGGCGGTCGGCGTGGGCGAGATCGGCCTCCGCCGAGGCCAGCAGGGTGTCCGGCGTGAATCCCTGCGCCAGCGCACGCCGGGTCGCGGTGCGCAGCACCTCGGAACGTGCCTCGGTGCCGCGAAGCTTGCCCGCCACCGAACTCGCGGTCGCGAGCGCGGCCCGGTTGCGTTTGGCGGCGAACAGACCGATCACCAGGTTGCGGGTCATGTCGATGCGGGTCTTCTCCCGCATCGGGAGGAGCGGCACCCGCCGGGCGAGAGCCGCACCAGCCTTGTTGCTCAGCAGCTTCTTGTGGCCCAGGAGCAGGGCGATGTCCGAGGTGCGCTGCTCCTGCCCGGCGTCCGCCCCGCTCGTCTGCTCGACGCGCGGCGGCTGCGCCACCCCGTCCCGCACTGCCTGGGCCTTGCGCTGCGCCGCGGCCAAGCCCACGCACGCGTGTGCCCGCGGGTTGAGCCGGGCCAGCTCCCAGGTGCTGTAGTAAGCCTTGGTGTCGACCGCGACGATCACGTCTGCGGCCTTCGCCAGACGCAGCACCTCCTGGTCCGCGCCGACGTAGGCCCAGAAGCGTTCGTGCGGGTGTGCTTCCAGGGCACGGGCCCGGGCACGCCAGTCCAGGTTGGCGCCGTCCGTCGCCACCCGCCGCACGGTCTCGAGTCCCCATCCGGGGTCGATGGCGTGCTTGGAGAAGGTACCGACCAGATGAACGCGCGCGTCGAGTTCCTTCAGTTCGGCGACGAACGCGGAGAGGGTGTCGGTGTTGGGCATGCGCCCCACCACGACGAGCACGTCCATCACGATTCCACCTTCTCCTCGATCTCGGGGACCGCTCCCGTGACCAGCTCGGTCAGAGCCCGCACCGCGGGCCGCATGAGCGCCCCGCGCTCATAGGCCGCACCGTGCGCGCGTGCCGCCCGGCGCTGCTCGTCGGTGGCCGAGACCGCCAGGTGGGCGGCGCGGCAGAAGGACTCCGTCAGCTTCTCGACGTCGAGACCGTGCGCGCCCGTCCACAAGGGGTGACCGTCCAGGAGGCGGGACGCGTCGTGCTCCCGTTCGTGCATGGACACGATCGGAAGGCCGGTGCTCATGTACTCGTAGACCTTGCCGGAGGTCATGTGCCGGCCGCCCAGGATGACGAGCAGCAGGGCGTCCCAGCCGCCGTAGACCTGGGACACCTCGGCCTTGGGCACCGGGCCACCGACCACGACCCCGTCGTCGGCGGCCCCGCGCAACAACTCCATGTGCTTGTTGGCGCCGCGGTTGGCGCCGACACCGATGTGTCCGCGCACCTCCAGCGTGGCCGAGGCGACCAGCGGATCACGGGCCCGCGCGGCACTCCAGGCCTCGAGGACCTTCTCCAGCAGCCGGACCGAGAAGCTGACTGTGCCCAAGTGGCCGAAGACGAGCGGCTCGTCGGCGGACCGCTGCCGGACCGGCAGGTCCACGCTGTCGGCGTCGTAGCCGTTGCGGACGACGTGGATGCGTGAGCGGTGCTCGGGGTAGCGGTTGCGGTAATGCTCCGCGATGGGGTCGTTGACGCACCAGAAGGACACTGCGTCGGCGATGACCCGCTCTTCCCACTTCCCCGCCTCGGAGTCCCTGGGAAACGCCTCGACGTCGTCCACCACGTCGATGGACCAGCCGTCGCGGAAGTCCACGGCGTAGGGCACGCCGCAGTCCTCGTACAGGCGCCGCAGGGCGGCCAGCTGGACATACGGGACGCAGCTGGCCAGGGAGAGCGTCACGGGGTGTTCCCGGTGGATGCGCAGCGCGGCTTCCTCCAGGTCGTACCGCCAGCCGCCGAAGACGGGGTCGGGGAAGATCTCGAACGCCCGCTCGCGCATGGTCCTGTGCCACAGCTGCGGGTCGATGGCCCGTTCCCGCGAGAACCGACGCAGGTCGGTCTCCAGGTCGTCCCGGGACAGCGGCAGCTTCACGATGTCGATCCGGGGGTCGACGGACGCGGAGAGCGTCGGGTCGATGCCGCAGTCGCCCAGCCATCCTTCGTCCTCGATCGTGACGACGGTGACCCGCCACCCCAGTGACGCGAACTGGTTGGCGGTCTCCCGCATGCGAAACACGCAGCTCTTGGCCGCGGGCGGGAAACCGATCGCGAAGTACAGCAGGTGCGGGCGGTCGCCCGCCTCGGATCTTGGTTCAGCGGTTGACAAGAGAGCTTCCTCGGCTGGATGAGTGGGCCGTTGGGCGGGCGACCGAGCCCTTGGTGTTCAGCCGCCGATGACGACGCGGCGCACGCCCTCCCAGCGGGCCGGGTCGGTGGTGCGGCGGCCGTCGACCAGGACGCGTACGTCGGGCAGGTCGGTTGCGGACAGCTCGCGGTACTCGGCGTGGTCGGCCTGGAGGATGGCGGCGGTCACGGTCTGACCCTCGTACGGGGGCAGGCCGTGCGCGGTCAACTCCTCGGCGGTGTACATCGGGTCGGAGACGTAGGGCACCGCGCCGCGCTCACGCAGCGCCTCCACCGTGCCGTAGACGCCGGAGAACGCGGTCTCCTTGACGCCGCCCCGGTAGGCGGCACCCAGCACGAGGACGTTCACGCCGGTCAGGTCGCCGTAGGCGGCCGCGAGGAGATCGACGGCGTACGCCGGCATGGCCGCGTTGGCCTCGCGGGCGGAACGCACGACGGTCGCGGCCGGGTCGTTCCACAGGTACATCCGCGGGTAGATCGGGATGCAGTGGCCGCCGACCGCGATGCCCGGCTGGTGGATGTGGCTGTACGGCTGCGAGTTACAGGCCTCGATGACCTTCTTGACGTCGATGCCGTTCTGATCGGCGAAGCGCGCGAACTGGTTGGCCAAGCCGATGTTGACGTCCCGATAGGTCGTCTCGGCGAGCTTGGCCAACTCGGAGGCCTCGGCGGTGCCCAGGTCCCACACGCCGTTCGGCTGGGGCAGGTCGTTGCGCTCGTCGAAGTCGAGGACCTGCTCGTAGAACTCCACACCGCGGGCCGTCGACGCCTCGTCGATGCCACCGACCAGCTTCGGGTAGCGGCGCAGGTCGGCGAAGACGCGCCCGGTGAGGACTCGCTCGGGCGAGAACACCAGGTGGAAGTCCTCACCCGCCGTCAGGCCGGAGTCCTCGGCCAGCATCGGCGCCCAGCGGGTGCGGGTGGTGCCGACGGGCAGCGTGGTCTCGTACGAGACGAGGGTGCCCGGCTTCAGGCCCTTGGCTATCGCCTTGGTGGCCGCGTCCATCCAGCCGAAGTCCGGTACGCCCTCGGCGTCCACGAACAGCGGGACGACCACGACAACGGCCTCGGCCTCGGCGACCGCGGCTGCGGTGTCCGTCGTCGCGCTCAGCAGTCCGGCGGCGATGGCCTGCTTGAGCTTGACGTCGAGGTCGTGCTCACCGGGGAACGGCTCGATGCCGGCGTTGACCAGCTCGACGACCTTCTCGTTGACGTCCGCGCCGATGACCCGGTGGCCCTTGGAGGCGAACTGCACGGCGAGCGGGAGACCGATCTTGCCGAGTGCGACTACACAGATGTTCATGGGCGGGGGGCTACTTCCTCTTGGAACCGACGGTCTTCTTGGCGCGGGACGTGGCCCGGACGGCCACCGAGCCGGCGCCGCCGACGACGGGGACGTTGATAGTGGCGTCCAGCCAGAGGTCGTTGTTGTGGACGGTGACGGCCGACATGTCCATCATTCCCGCGCCTTTTTCGGTTTCGGGTCGGCCGCTGACCGGTCTTCGCCGTCGGACAGCAGCCCGGCGTAGACCGCGTTCAACCTCTCCGCCTGGGCCTCCCATGTCCACTGGTCGAGGAGCCCCGGCGCGTCATACGCGCTCCGGTAGCGCTCCAGGTCTCCCAGCACCGACTTCACCGCTCGCACGTAGTCCTCCAAGTCCTCGGCCCGGAAAACCTCGCCCTGGCCGGTCTGTTCGACCATCGAGCCCATCGTCTTCACATCGCTGACCACGAAAGGCAGCCGGGCGTGGGAATACTCGAAGAACTTCGTGATGAGCGCGATCTCGTGGTTCGGCCAGTGGTGAATCGGGATGACGCCGATGTCCGCCGCCGACAGGAAAGGCACCACCTGGTAGTGCGGTACGTACGGCAGGATGTGCAGCCGGTCGTCGACCCCCAGCTCCTCCGCACGCGCCCGCAGCGTCCGCATGTAGTCGGATCCGGTGTTGAGCACGACGAACGCGGTGTGCACCTCGGGCAGCAGCGGCAGGGACTCGACCATGATGTCGAGGCCGCGCTGCGGGGCGGCGGCACCGCTGTAGACGGTGAGCGGAACGTCGGCTCCGATGCCACACAGCTCGCGCAGGTCCGGGACGGGCTCGGCTGCCTGTTCCGGTGAGATCTCCGCATCCGGGGCGTTGAGCACGATGGTGGGGCGCTCCTTGAGGCCGTGCCGCTCCTGCAGCATCCCGGCGAGGGTGTCCGACACCGTCGTCACGGCGTCGGCGTGCCGCGCGTACTCCCGCTCGTGC
Organism: Streptomyces kebangsaanensis; assembly: GCF_001906585.1. Taxonomy (GTDB): domain Bacteria; phylum Actinomycetota; class Actinomycetes; order Streptomycetales; family Streptomycetaceae; genus Streptomyces; species Streptomyces kebangsaanensis. Next base: position 121,896 of record NZ_JUJA01000045.1, read on the forward strand.
GCGCACTGGGCGATGTGCCAGCGCGGATGCGGGTTCCACGGCTTGATGCCCGGCAGGAACTCGTGGGCGTCCCAGACGAGCTTGACGCTCCTGCCCTGAGCACGCGCGCGCAGCGTGGCGCGGGCGCCGACACCCAGCATGCGGAAGTCGTTGGCGTGGATGATGTCGGGCTTGAGTTCGTCGATGACTTTTCCGTACGCCAGCTCGTAGTCCCACAGGTTGGGGTCCAGCCGGCGCCAGGCGCGGTCGCCCATGGTTTTCTGCCAGAAGGAGGTGGTGAACCGGTCCAGGGCCGAGTTCATCTCCTTGCGCCGCTTCTCCAGCGCCTGGGTCTTACGGTGGCGCAGGGTCACCCAGGGGTCCAGCAGCCGGGAGGCGAGCCGAGGCACCAGCAGACGCAGCCGACCGAGCACCGAGCCCTCCTGCCGGGCCAGGATCAGCCGGATGTTGAGGTCGGCTCGCCAGGCTTTCACCTTCTGCCGCCGGTAAGCGCCCAGCGGTCCGGGCTTGTAGGCCAGCGGGGAGCGCAGCACAGCACGCCGGTACTCGTGACGGCGGCGGAACAACGGGCCGGGCACATGCAGGAGACGTACCTGGGCGTCACCAATCTGCCAGGTCTGCTCCTTCTTACTCTTGGTCCTGCCGAGCAGGACGACGTCCCAGCCGGCCTCAGCAGCCGAACGGGCCTCTTTCTGCACCCGCGAGTCACCGTTGACTCCGTTGTCGACGAGCATCACGATCCGGCCGCGCACGGGTCGGCCCACCGACGCCTGGTTGTCAGATCCCATGGATTGCCAGATCCTCCGACTGAAGCGAAACGCTGCGGTTGTCCATCGCCGACTCGAGCACCGCCGCCGCGACCTCGACCGTCCGCATGCCCTGGCGCAGGGTGCAGATGTCGGCGGGCTTGCCGAGCACCGCGTCACGGAACAGCTCGTGCTCGACCAGGAGCGGCTCGCGCTTGGGTATGGCGTAGCGGATCATGTCGCCTTCCGACACTCCCCGGAATGCCTGCAGGGCCTCCCACTCCGTCGCCACGGCGGCGTTGGAGTGGAAGGTCAGGTCCGCAGTGAGGGTGTCGGCGATGAAGCAGCCGCGCTCGCCGGTGACCGAGGTGAACCGTTCCTTGAGCGGGCTCAGCCAGTTGACCAGGTGGTTGACCATCGTGCCGTCGTCGAGGCGGCCGACCGCGGAGACCATGTCCTCGTGCTCGCGGCCGCTCTTGGAGACGGTGTGCGCGGCGATGGAGACGTACTCGCGTCCGGTCACCCAGCCGGTCAGGTCGATGTCGTGCGTGGCGAGGTCCTTCACTACGCCGACGTCGGCGATGCGGTGCGGGAAGGGGCCCTGACGGCGGGTGACAACCTGGTAGACGTCGCCGAGTTCGCCGGTCTCCAGGCGGGCCCGCAGCGAGCGCAGCGCGGGGTTGCAGCGCTCGATGTGGCCGACGCCGGCGACCAGGCCGCGCGAGTCGAAGGCCTCGACGAGGCGGCGCGCGCCTTCCACGGTATCGGCGAGCGGCTTCTCGATGAGCGCGCAGACCCC
>NZ_JUJA01000045.1:123445-127988 GCF_001906585.1 Streptomyces kebangsaanensis
GAGCCGCAGGCCGACCTCCTCGTGCAGGGCGGTGGGGCAGGCCACGACAGCGTAGTCGACACCGAGCGCGATCAGTTCGTCGACGGTGTCCAGGACGGGTGCACCCTGGGCGGCACGGTGGGTGTCGCCCATCGGGTCGACGACGCCGACGAAGTCGACGCCCTCGAGGCCGGACAGGACCCGGGCGTGGTGGCGTCCCATGGAGCCGAGCCCGACGAGTCCGGCGCGCAGGCAGCGTTCGGCACTCACAGCTCCTCCCCCAGCGCGTTCACGGCGCACACGATGCGCTCCAGGTCCCCCGCCGACAGGGCCGGGTGGACGGGCAGGGAGACGACCTCGGCGGCCGCGCGCTCCGTCTCCGGCAGGTCCCAGGTCCGGCCGGCCTTCTGGTCCGGCTCCCAGTACGGCTTCAGCCGGTGGATCGGGGTCGGGTAGTACACGGCGTTGCCGATACCGGCCTCGGTGAGGCGGGCCATGGCGGCGTCGCGGTCACCGCGGACACGCACGGTGTACTGGTGGTAGACGTGCCGGGCGCCCTCGGCGACGGGCGGGGTCACCACGTTCGGCGCGGTGATGTGCTCCGTCAGGTACGCGGCGTTGGCGATGCGCTGCTCGGTCCAGCCGACGAGCTTGGCGCGCTGGACCCGGCCGATCGCGGCGGAGACGTCCGTCATACGCACGTTGGCGCCGACGATCTCGTTGGCGTAGCGCTGCTCCATGCCCTGGTTGCGCAGCAGGCGCAGGGTGCGGGCGAGGTCGGCGTCGGCAGTGGTGACCATGCCGCCCTCGAGGCTGTGCATGTTCTTGGTCGGGTAGAAGCTGAACGTGCCCGCGGCGCCGAAGGCACCGACCGGCGTCCCGTTCAGGGAGGCCGCGTGCGCCTGGCAGGCGTCCTCCACCACGGCCAAGGAGTGCCGCTCGGCGATGGCCATGATCTCGTCCATCGCGGCCGGGTGGCCGTACAGGTGGACCGGCATGATCGCGGCGGTGCGCGGTGTGACGGCCGCCTCCACGGCCCGCGGGTCCAGGCAGAAGCTGTCGGCCTCGATGTCGGCGAAGACCACGTCGGCCCCGACGAGCCGTACGGCGTTGGCGGAGGCGGCGAACGAGAACGACGGCACGACGACCTCGTCACCCGGGCCGATGCCGAGCGCGAGCAGCGTCAGGTGCAGCGCGGAGGTGCCGGAGTTGACGGCGACGCAGTGGCGCCCGTCGACCAGTTCCGAGAACTCCTCCTCGAAGGCGGCTACCTCGGGGCCCTGCACGACCCTGCCGCTGCGCAGCACGCGTATCGCGGCCTCAATCTCCTCATCGTCGATGACCGGCCTGGCGGCCGGTATCGGCTCATGGGCGTCGTTCAACGACATCCCCCCTCCTCTTCGGCGACCTCGAAGGCGCACCACATCATGCATGGGTCGGGAAGGGACGGTGCCGAGCGTACGAGCGCGGGCGTCCGCGTCCCCGGAAGTCCGCGGCCTTCCGACTGCGGACGGCTCTCGCTCAAACCCCCCAGGGCTCTCCGCGGGAAGACAGCCGTGACTGCGGACCGGAGGACCGGAGTGGCAGTTCGGCTGAGACTCGGCGCGCATGCTGGTCAGTGCCGAGGCCGGAAAGTCACGTTACCAGCGCTCGAACAAAGCTTTCCCCCAGGGTTACAACAGTGATACCTCGAGAAAGCCCCTGGGCTGCGAGAGGTACGGGGCGCAAGCGCGCGGGACACCGATGGACAGTACATCGGTGTCCCGCACTTCCCGCTCGCGGTGCCTCCGGATAAGGACCGGTCAGTCCTCCGTCGAAGTCGAGACGGACGGCACCGACTGCTGGGCCGCCGCCGCGGTCTTCTTGGCCGCCGTCTTCTTGGCCGTGGTCTTCTTGGCGGCCGTCGTCTTCGCCGCCTTCTTGGCCGTGGCCTTCTTCGCGGTCGTCTTCTTGGCCGCGGTCTTCTTGGTGGCGGCCTTCTTCGCCGTCGCCTTCTTGGCCGTCTTGCGGGCCGCCGCCTTCTTGGCCGGAGCCGCCTCCGAGACGGTCTCCTCGGCGGGCTCCTCCGCGGGGGCCTGGGCGGCCGCGGCCGGTTCGGCCTCCTCCGCCGTGCCCGACGGGACGACCACGACGGCCGTGTCCTCCGGGGCGGTCGGCGCGGTGGCCTTGCGCACGGCGCGGCGGCGGGGACGGGCCGGGGCGGCGGCCTCGGCGGGCGGCTCCTCCGTCTGCGCGGGCGCGGGCTCGGGCGCGGCCTCCGGGACCGGGGCGGCCTCCGGGACCGTCACCACGGCCGCCTCGGCGTCCGCCGGGGAACCGGCCGGTGCGGACACCTCGCGGGTCACGCGGCGGCGCGTACGGGCCTTCGGGGCGGCCTTCTCGGCGGCCGGGGCCTCGGCCCCGGCCGAGGGCGCCGGGACGACCGCGTCCTCGACGGCCGCCGGCTCGGCCTGCGCCTGCTCGGCCGGCACCGGACGCACCGGGCGCTCGGCCTCCTCCGCCGCGGTGACGTCCTGAGCCGTGGGAGCCTGGGCGGCACCGCGGGCGTGGGCCTTCGGCGCGCCCGCCGGAGCGGACACCCGCCGGCTCGCGCGGCGCCGCGAACGGCCCCGGCCCGCCGCGGCCTCCGCCTCGGCGACGCTGCTGTACAGCTCCTCGTCCGGGGCGATCCCGGGCGAGGGCAGGGCGACCGGCTCGGCGACCTCGGCGGCGACCTCGGCCTCGGTCTCCGCCTCCTCCTCGGCGGTCGGGGCGGCGGCCTCCGTCGCCACGGCCTCGTGCGGCTGCTCGGCACCGGCGCGGGCGCGCTTGCGGCGCTTGCTCCCGGCGGCGGCGCTCGCCTGGTCCAGGTGGACGATGACACCGCGGCCGTTGCAGTGGACACAGGTCTCGGAGAACGACTCCAGCAGGCCCTGGCCGACCCGCTTGCGGGTCATCTGCACCAGGCCCAGCGAGGTCACCTCGGCCACCTGGTGCTTCGTACGGTCCCGGCCCAGGCACTCCAGCAGGCGGCGCAGCACCAGGTCGCGGTTGGACTCCAGGACCATGTCGATGAAGTCGATCACGATGATGCCGCCGAGGTCGCGCAGCCGCAGCTGACGCACGATCTCCTCGGCCGCCTCCAGGTTGTTCCTGGTGACCGTCTCCTCCAGGTTGCCGCCCTGGCCGGTGAACTTGCCGGTGTTGACGTCGACGACGACCATCGCCTCGGTCCGGTCGATCACCAGCGAACCGCCGCTGGGCAGCCAGACCTTGCGGTCCAGGGCCTTGGCGAGCTGCTCGTCGATCCGGTACGTCGCGAAGACGTCGACCTCGCTGGTCCAGCGCTGCAGACGCGGGGCGAGGTCCGGCGCGACGTGCGAGACGTACCCGTGGATGGTCCCCCACGCCTCGTCACCGCTGACGACGACCTTGGAGAAGTCCTCGTTGAAGATGTCGCGCACGACCCGGACGGTCATGTCCGGCTCGCCGTACAGCAGCGTCGGCGCGCCGCCGTTCTTGGCATTCTTCTGGATCTCCTCCCACTGCGACTGCAGCCGCTCGACGTCCCGGCGCAGCTCGTCCTCGCTCGCGCCCTCGGCGGCGGTGCGCACGATCACGCCCGCGTCCTCGGGGACGATCCTCTTGAGGATGCTCTTCAGCCGGGCCCGCTCGGTGTCGGGCAGCTTGCGGCTGATGCCGGTCATCGAGCCCTCGGGGACGTACACGAGGTAACGGCCCGGAAGGGAGACCTGGCTGGTCAGGCGGGCGCCCTTGTGCCCGATGGGGTCCTTGGTGACCTGCACGAGCACGGACTGCCCGGACTTCAGGGCGGACTCGATGCGGCGCGGGCCGCCTGCGAGCCCCAGCGCCTCGAAGTTGACCTCGCCCGCGTACAGCACGGCGTTGCGGCCCTTACCGATGTCGATGAAGGCGGCCTCCATCGACGGCAGCACGTTCTGCACCTTGCCGAGGTAGACGTTGCCGACGTACGAGGTCGACTGCTCCTTGTTGACGTAGTGCTCGACGAGCACGCCGTCCTCCAGGACGCCGATCTGCGTACGGTCGCCGTGCTGCCGTACGACCATCACACGCTCGACGGCCTCGCGGCGGGCCAGGAACTCGGCCTCGGTGATGATCGGAACGCGTCGGCGTCCCTGTTCACGGCCTTCCCTGCGGCGCTGCTTCTTGGCCTCCAGCCGGGTCGAGCCCTTGATGGACTGCACCTCGTCGGAGGGTTCGGCGGGCTTGCGCGGCTCGCGGACCTTGACGACGGTGCGCTCGGGGTCGTCGGTGGACGGCTCGGCGTCGGTGGCGGTGTCACCGGCCCGGCGACGGCGGCGACGGCGGCGACGGCTGCTGCTGGAGCCGCCGCCCGCGCCGGCCGGCTGCCCCTCGTCGTCCTCGGCCGACTCCTCGGCGTGAGCCTCCTCGTCGTCCTCCTCGAGCTGCTCGGCGGTGTCCTCGGCGTCCTGCTCGGCCTGCTCGGCGGCGAGCTCGTCGGTCTCCTCCGACTCCTCGTCACCGCCGGCCTCGGCGGACTCGCCCCGGCGACGGCGACGGCCGCCGCGACGGCGGCGACGGC
>NZ_JUJA01000045.1:128004-128238 GCF_001906585.1 Streptomyces kebangsaanensis
GTCCTCGACGGCGTCCTCGGCCTCCTCCGCCTCTTCCTCGGCGGACTCGGCGGGCTCGGCGGCGGACTCGGTCTCCCGGGCCTCGGTCTCCTCGCCGTAGCCGGAGCCCCGGCGACGGCGGCGGCGCCGCGAGCCGCCCTGCTCGGCCTGGTCCTCCGGGCGCTCGGGGTGCTCGGGGTGCTCGGGGTGTTCCTCGCCCTCCGTGGCCTCGGCGGCAGCCGCGGCGGCCGCCCG
>NZ_JUJA01000045.1:128296-134322 GCF_001906585.1 Streptomyces kebangsaanensis
GGGCCGCGCGGGCCGGCGCGGGGCCCCGTCCTCGGCGGCCGGGGTCTCCGGGGCGGCGGGCTGGACGGCGGGCTCGGAGAACCCGGTCGCGGCACGACGCACGACCCGGCGGCGGGTGCGCCGCGTCCCGGCCTCCTCGGCGGGTGCCTCGGCGACAGTCCGGGGGGCGGGCTCACCGACGGCGGCGGGCGCCTGCGGCGCGGGCTCTTCGGCGGGGGCGCCGGTCCCGGACTCGGTCTCGGTCTCGCTCGTGGGCGAGGCGGCGGGCGCGGACACCCGGCGCGTGGTACGCCGGCGCACACGGCGCGGAGCCGCCTCCTCCACCGCCTCGGCGGCGGACTCGTCCTCGGAAACCGCCTCGGGCTCGGCACTCACCGCGGTCCCGGTGCTCTCGGCGGCCTCGGCAGACACAGGCGCATCGGCGGGCGTCGACACACGCCGGGTCGCACGACGCCTCGTACGTCCGGTGGGCTCGGCGACGGCCTCGGCGGTGACCTGCCGGCCCGCGGCCTCCGCGACCTCGGTGGTCTCCGCGGCCTCCGTGGCCTCCGCAGTCTGCTCGCTCGCGGCCGGTACGGCCGTGGCGGACGCCGCGGTGGGCGTGGCCACGCTGCGCGTGGCACGCCGACGGGTACGCCGGGGAGCGGCGGCCTCGCCGACCTCGACGGACCCGGCGGGAACCTCGACGGCGGCCTCGCCGGACCCGGCCGGCGTCTCGTCGGCGGGGACCACCGGCACGACGGTCTCGGCGGCGGCCTCGTCCTGGGCCGCCTTCGGAGCCCCGGCGGGCGCGGAGGCCCGGCGGCGCGTACGACGCGCGGGCACGGGCTCCTCCACGGCGGCAGCGGCCTCCACCGCTTCCTCCGTCCCGGCACCGGCAACAGCGGCCTCGGCGGGCTCCTCCGTCTCCTCCGCGACCTCCGCGGACGCGGCCGGCGGCACGGCCGGTGCCGTGATCTCGGCCGGTGTCTCGGCGGACGCGGCGGCGGGCGGACCCGCCGGGCGGGACGCGGCACGGCGCCGACGACGCGGCGGCAGGGTGTCGCTGGGAGTGTTCAGTTCTTCGGAACCCTCGGCGGGTTCGATCGGTTCGAGCATGCGGGCGTATCTCCCGTCAGGCTCCCGGGCGCCGCGCCTGGTCCGGTGCCGATCGCATCGATCGAACACCGCTGACGTCCACGGCCCGCGCGGTGCGCGATGGCCGCCGTCCGGGGCGCGGGCGCCGCACGGGAGCTCTCTGTGTCCTGTCTCGCCGGTTCCGTACGCCTTGTCGTGCACGGCCTGGCGAAAGTCTTCTGGTAGGTGCGCTGCCCGACCCAGGTGGCTCCCGAGTCCGAGGGCGGCGCTTCGACGTCCATCCCTTACGCGGAACCGTTCCTACGCCGGCGCCTTCGCGGCGGCAGCGGAAGCGGCCCCCACAGAATCGGCCGGGGCGGCCATGTCTGCCTCGCGGTCGGGCGCGAGCGGGTCGGTCACCGTGCCGGTCTCTTCATCGAACAGCCCCTGCGCCAGCCTGGTCACCGCTGCGGGGACCGGCGGCGCCAGGTCGGCCACGGCGCGGAGACCGGACAGGACGTCGTCGGGTCGTACGGCAGGCGTCACGTGCCGAACAACCAGCCGCAGTATCGCACAGGGCTGGTCATTCGGCCCATCGGCTGCCGAATCATGCATGGGTGCGCTCTCCAGGCCCACGACCGCGGGACGGGCGTCGAAGGTGCGCATGCCGTTCTTGGTCAGGCGCTGTACTTCGACGGTCTCGGCGGCGTTGAACGCCGCGACCGCGCGTGCGGCCTCCGCCGGGTCGACGCCGTCCAGCCGCAGCTCCCACACGGAAGCGGTCAGCCGGTCGGCGAGCCCCGGTACACGGGCCTCGACCGCCTCGACGACGTCCAGCCCGGTGGGCAGCGACTCGTCGAGCAGCACGCGCAGGCGCTCCGGATCGCGGGGCGCGGTGAGCGCGATTTCCAGGTACTCCGCCTCACTGCCCGTGCCGGTGGGTGCGGCATTGGCGTAGGACACCTTCGGGTGCGGAGTGAACCCCGCCGAGTACGCCATCGGCACCTCGGCACGGCGCAGCGCACGCTCGAAGGCGCGCTGGAAGTCACGGTGGCTGGTGAACCGGAGGCGGCCGCGCTTGGTGTAGCGCAGTCGGATGCGCTGCACCGCGGGTGCGGGCGGCGGGCCTTCGGGCTGTCGCTTGCCCAGTGGAACTTCTCCTCGTGTACGGCGGACGGTCCGTGGCGCGCGGAGCCGGCACCGGATCACTCCCGGGTCGGCGGGTACACGCGCTCGGTCCTTCCGTCTAGAGTACGCGCCCCGGCCGCCACAGGTTCCCGCCGGGCAGGCGGCCGGGGTTCCCCGAGGAGCGCCCTGCGCAGATCGGCGCGGGTCTGCCGGGCGATGTCACGGGCGGCGGCGAACGCCTCCCGGCCGGCCCGGCCCACACGGCGCGCGGCCCGGGCCGCGGGGCGCAGCACGGCGTCCCGTACGGCGTGCCCGACCGGTGTGAGCACCGTGCGGTACGCCCAGCGCAGGGGCTCCACGAAGACCCACCGGAAGAGGGCCGCCAGGAACCGCCCGACGGCGAGCGAGATCCGCCCCGCGACCCGCCAGGCGTGCCCGAGGGCGTCCGCGGCCTCCCGCCCGACGGCGGCCAGGACGCGCCCGAGGGGCACGAGCACCCACCGCCACAGCGCGAGCGCGGGCAGGACGAACAGCACCCGACCGGCCCAGTACAGGGCCGCACCGACCCCGACGGCGACCCGGCCCGACACCCACCACAGTCCTCTGGCACACCAGGCGATCCCCCGCCCCACCGGCGCGAGAACCCACGTGTACGACCACACCGCGGGCGCGACGAGCAGCCACCGCCCGGTCCAGAGCACCCCCGCGAACACCCCGGCCCCCACAGCGGCGAGCACGAGCCCGACCCCTCGCACAAGCCACACAAGCGCATGACCGACCGGCGTCAGCACCCACCGGTACGCCCACACCAGCGGTACGACGACCAGCACCCGCCCCAGCCACCCGAGCACCCGCACCACCACATGCCCGACGGGCGTGAGCACGCGCGCGTACACCCACCCCAGCGCCGCCCCGGCCCCCCGCACAAGCCACACGAGCGCGTGCGCCAGAGGCGTCAGCACCCACCGGTACACCCATACCAGCGGTACGACGACCAGCACACGCCCCAGCCACCCGAGCACCCGCACCACCGCATGCCCGGCGGGCGTGAGCACGCGCGCGTACACCCACACCAGTGCCGCCCCGGCCCCCCGCACAAGCCACACGAGGGCGTGCGTCAGAGGCGTCAGCACCCACCGGTACGCCCACACGAGCGGTACGACGACCAGCACGCGCCCGAGCCGTTCCAGCACCCGCCCGACCGCCCGGCCGACCGGCCGCAGCACGGTGTCGCGCAGGAACCGCCCACCGACGACGAGCGCGTCCCACACCATCCGCACCGGCACGACCAGCACCAGCACGACGATCCGCACGGGCATCCGGACCGCCACCACGAGGCAGCCTTCGGGTGGCCGCTCCCCCGCTCCCGGCTTTTCGAGATCCATACCGGGAAGGTTTCAGCCGACCGGGGACTGCTTGACCGTCAGCGGCAGCAGCTTCCTGCCGGTCGGGCCGATCTGGATGGACGTGTCCATGGCAGGACACACCCCGCAGTCGAAGCACGGCGTCCAGCGGCAGTCCTCGACCTCCGTCTCGTCGAGGGCGTCCTGCCAGTCCTCCCAGAGCCAGTCCTTGTCGAGGCCGGAGTCGAGGTGGTCCCAGGGGAGGACCTCCTCGTAGGAGCGTTCGCGGGTGGTGTACCAGTCGACGTCGACGCCGTAGGGGGCCAGGGCCTTGTCGGCGCAGTTCATCCAGCGGTCGTAGGAGAAGTGCTCGCGCCAGCCGTCGAAGCGGCCGCCGTCCTCGTAGACCGCGCGGATGACCGCGCCCACGCGGCGGTCGCCGCGGGAGAGGAGGCCCTCGACGATGCCCGGCTTGCCGTCGTGGTAGCGGAAGCCGATCGAGCGGCCGTACTTCTTGTCGCCGCGGATCTTGTCGCGGAGCTTTTCGAGACGGGCGTCCGTCTCCTCCGCCGAGAGCTGGGGCGCCCACTGGAACGGGGTGTGCGGCTTGGGGACGAAACCGCCGATGGAGACCGTGCAGCGGATGTCGTTGGAGCCGGAGACCTCGCGGCCCTTCTGGATCACGCGGGTCGCCATGTCGGCGATCTGGAGGACGTCCTCGTCCGTCTCCGTGGGCAGGCCGCACATGAAATACAGCTTCACCTGGCGCCAGCCGTTGCCGTACGCCGTGGCGACGGTGCGGATCAGGTCGTCCTCCGAGACCATCTTGTTGATGACCTTGCGGATGCGTTCCGAGCCGCCCTCCGGGGCGAAGGTCAGGCCCGAGCGGCGGCCGTTGCGCGTCAGCTCGTTCGCCAGGTCGATGTTGAAGGCGTCGACCCGGGTGGAGGGGAGCGACAGGCCGATCTTGTCGTCCGTGTAGCGGTCGGCCAGGCCCTTGGCGATGTCGCCGATCTCGCTGTGGTCCGCGGAGGACAGGGAGAGCAGGCCGACCTCCTCGAAGCCCGTCGCCTTCAGGCCCTTGTCGACCATCTCGCCGATGCCCGTGATGGAGCGCTCGCGCACCGGGCGGGTGATCATGCCGGCCTGGCAGAAGCGGCAGCCCCGCGTGCAGCCGCGGAAGATCTCCACCGACATGCGCTCGTGCACCGTCTCCGCCAGGGGGACGAGGGGCTGCTTGGGGTACGGCCACTCGTCCAGGTCCATCACCGTGTGCTTGGACACGCGCCACGGGACGCCCGACCGGTTGGGAACGACCCGGCCGATGCGGCCGTCGGGGAGGTATTCGACGTCGTAGAAGCCGGGAACGTACACCGCGCCCGTCCTCGCCAGGCGGAAGAGGAGTTCCTCGCGCCCGCCCGGGCGGCCCTCCGCCTTCCAGGCACGGATGATCCCGGTGACCTCCAGCACCGCCTGCTCGCCGTCGCCGATCACCGCGCAGTCGATGAAGTCGGCGATCGGCTCCGGGTTGAAGGCCGCATGGCCGCCGGCCATCACGATCGGGTCCTCGTCCGTGCGGTCGCGCGCCCGGAGCGGGATGCCGGCCAGGTCCAGGGCCGTCAGCATGTTCGTGTAGCCCAGCTCGGTGGAGAAGGACAGGCCGAACACGTCGAAGGCGCGCACCGGGCGGTGGCCGTCGACCGTGAACTGCGGGACGCCGTGCTCCCGCATCAGCGCCTCCAGGTCGGGCCACACGCTGTAGGTGCGCTCGGCGAGGACGCCCTCGCGCTCGTTGAGGACCTCGTAGAGGATCATGACGCCCTGGTTGGGCAGGCCGACCTCGTAGGCATCCGGGTACATCAGCGCCCAGCGGACGTCGCAGTCGTCCCAGTTCTTGACGGTCGAGTTGAGCTCACCGCCCACGTACTGGATCGGCTTCTGCACATGCGGGAGCAGGGCCTCGAGTTGCGGGAACACAGACTCAACAGCCTCGACGGCTTCGGCAGGCATTTCGCGGACCTTCGTGAGCTGACAGGGGTGACCATTCAGCCTAACCCGGTCAGGGACCTGCCCCGCACGCCCGGAGGGCGTCCGGCAGCTCCGCCTCCACCGCCGCCGCCCGCCGTTCCTCGCGTTCGTGGAGCACCCCGTACGTGAAGGCGCTCTCCCCGGCCGCGTGCGCCTGGTCGGCCAGCTCGCGCAGGGCCTGGCGGGCCATGACGCTGTCCTGGTGGTCGCCGAGCAGGTTCTGGAGGTTCTTGGCGCCTTTCACCAGGCCGGCGGCCGGGTCGCCGAGGGCGGGGACGGCCGCCTCGGCCGCGTACCGGGTGGCCTTGGCCTGCTTGCGGGCCTCGTGCAGGGCGAGGTCGCGGTCGTGGCCGGGCGGCAGGGCGAGGGCCCGCTCCAGCAGGTCGGAGAGGGTCGCCCGCTCCTTCCGTACGGCCTTGGCGAGCACCTTGGCCGGTTTCCCGGCGGCCGCCGGGCGCAGCGGCGGGTCGG
>NZ_JUJA01000045.1:134410-135472 GCF_001906585.1 Streptomyces kebangsaanensis
GGGCCCGGGACCAGGTGCGCAGGCGGGCGCGGACGGGTCCGGTCACCAGGGTGTCGGGGACGGCGTCGAGGCCGGCGGTGAGGCGTTCGGTGAGGACCTCCTGGTCGCGGTCGAGGCCGAGTTCGCCGCCGAGCCACTTCAGTTCCCCGCGCAGGGGGTCGGTGGCGGTCCGGTCCAGGACCTTGCGGTAGGTGCGCAGGGTGCTGCGCAGGCGGCGGGTGGCGACGCGCATGCGGTGCACGGAGTCGTGCACGTCGCGCCGTACGGCGGGGTCGAGTGCGACGAGGGCGTCGCGCTGGGCGCGCAGGTAGGCGAGGACGTGGTCGCCGGCCGTCACGGGGGCCCGTTCCCCGGGCGGCTCGGGGCGGCGGTCCGGTCCGGCGGTCCCGGCCAGGGCGCGGGCCAGTTTGGAGGGGGACGGGGAGGGGTGTACGCCCGCTCCGCGCAACCGGTCCTCCACGGTGTCGAGGAGGGCCGGGTCGCCGCCGTCGGCCAGTTCCACCTCGATCTCGGTCCACTGGGCGGTGCGGCCCTCGCCGGCCGGCCGTTCGGCGCGTACGTCGTCGACGGCGACCTCGGCGAGCAGCGTGCCGTCCGCGTCGACGAGGTGGCTGATGTCGCGCCGGGAGCGGATGCGGACCAGGGGGAGCAGTTCGCCGCGGCGGACGCGGGAGCGGACGAGTGCGGCGAGGGCGGGCGGCACGGTGTCGGACAGGGGGGCGTGGATCTCGTCGCGCACGCCGGGGGCGACCGGGAACTTCAGGTGCCAGCCCGCGTCGCTGCCGCCGGTGCGGCGGCGCAGGGTGATTCCGTCGGCGGCGAGGCGTTCGTCGGCGGTGTCGTAGTAGACGGCGTCCAGGTCGGCGACGCCCTTGTCGAGGACGGCCGCGATCCCGCCGACGCCGGTCAGGTCGGGCAGGCCGCCGACGTCGGACTCGTACTTGCGCTCGATTTCACGCTTGATGTCCGCCATGAACCGAATCTAGTGCCGACCGGCCGTGCGCGGCAGGGTGCCGAGGGCCCCGGAAGAGGCCGTTCAGTCCTCTGGGGGCCGGCGCGGGC
>NZ_JUJA01000045.1:135525-141465 GCF_001906585.1 Streptomyces kebangsaanensis
CGCTGCACTCTGATCGACTGCAGCAGTCCCACCGCCACCCACACCGCGAACATCGCCGAGCCGCCGTAGGAGACGAACGGCAGGGGCAGTCCGGTGACCGGCATGATGCCGAGGGTCATGCCGATGTTCTCGAAGCTCTGGAAGGCGAACCAGGCGACGATTCCGGCGGCGACGACCGTGCCGTACAGCTCGGTCGTCTCGCGGGCGATGCGGCAGGCGCGCCACAGGAGGACCCCGAGCAGGACGATGATCAGTCCGGCGCCGACGAAGCCGAGTTCCTCGCCCGCGACCGTGAAGACGAAGTCGGTCTGCTGTTCGGGCACGAACTGGCCGGTGGTCTGCGAGCCGTGGAAGAGGCCCGCGCCGGTCAGGCCGCCGGAGCCGATGGCGATGCGGGCCTGGTTGGTGTTGTAGCCGACGCCGGCCGGGTCGAGGCTGGGGTTGGCGAAGGCGGCGAACCGGTTGATCTGGTACTCGTCGAGGATGTGCAGCTGCCAGATGGCGACGCAGCCGACGACGCCGGCCGTGAGCAGGCCGAAGATCCAGCGGTTGGAGGCGCCGGAGGCGAGCAGGACGCCCAGGACGATGGTCACCAGGACCAGGACCGTGCCGAGGTCGGGCATGAGCAGCACGATCATGACCGGTACGACGGCCAGGCCCAGCGCCTGCAGGACCGTGCGGTGGTCGGGGTACGTCTTGTCGCCGGCGTCGACCCGGGCCGCGAGCAGCATCGCCATGCCCAGGATGATCGTGACCTTCACGAACTCGGAGGGCTGCAGGGAGAGGCCGCCGATGACGATCCAGTTGCGGCTGCCGTTGATGGTGGCGCCGAGCGGGGTGAGCACCAGCAGTACTCCGAGCACCGAGACCCCGTACAGGACCGGCACGGCGTTGCGCAGGGCGCGGTGGCCGAGCCAGACGGTGACGATCATCAGGGCGACCCCGATGCCGGTGTTCAGCAGGTGCCGCATCAGGAAGTAGTACGGGTCGCCCTTGTTGATCTCGGTGCGGTTGCGGGTGGCCGAGTGGACCAGGGCGGCGCCGATCATGGACAGCGCGAGCGCGGAGAGCAGTATCGGCCAGTCGAGCCGGCGGGCCAGTGAGTCGCGGGCGAAGAGCCGGGTCCAGCGGGCCTGTTCGGGTCCGTATCCGGAGACGGAGAAGCTGTTCGCGCCGGTCATGCGGTCGTCCTCCGGCTTCCCCTCCGGCGCGGGCGCCTGCGGGTGTCGCGGTTGCCCGTGGGGGGCGTGGTGGTGGTCGCGGGCGTCTGCGGGCCGTCCGGCGTGGCGTCACCCGGCCGGGAGGGCTGCCTGGTCGGCTGCTGGGTGGCCTGCTGGGCCGCCTTCTCCTGGTCCTCGGCGGGGTCGTCGGAGATCTTCGGGGCGAAGACCGAACCGTCCGGCTGGATCTTCGGCAGGCTCTTCTGCGGGGTGGGCAGCAGGGCCTTCTTGTTGTCGACGGAGCCGTCGGCCTGGACGCCGTACATCGCGCTGTAGATGTTGCGCACCGCCTCACCGGAAGCGCCGGAGCCGGTACCGGCCTGGGCGATGGTCATGACGACCGTGTAGTCCTTGGTGTAGGTGGTGAGCCAGGACGTGGTCTGCTTGCCGTAGACCTCGGCGGTACCGGTCTTGGCGTGCAGCGGGATCTTGTCCTGCGGCCAGCCGGAGAACTTCCAGGCGGCGGTACCGCGGGTGGCCACGCCGGCCAGGGCCTGGTCCATCATGTTCCGGGTGGCCTTGGTGACGGGCAGCTTGCCGTGGGACCTGGGCTTGATCTCGGTGATGTGCTTGCCGTCGGGGCTGACGACCGCCTTGCCGATGGTCGGGGTGTACATGGTGCCGCCGTTGGAGATCGCCCCGTAGATGACGGCCATCTGGACGGGGGTGACGAGGGTGTCGCCCTGGCCGATGGAGTAGTTGATCGAGTCGCCCTCGCGCAGCTTGTTGCCCTCGAGGCAGTTCTCGTACGCGATCCTCTCGACGTAGCTGCCGTCCTTCTTGCCGGTCTTGCACCAGCCGTCCTTGTTGGCCTCCCAGTACCGCTGCTTCCACTCGCGGTCGGGGACGCGGCCGGTGACCTCATTGGGCAGGTCGATGCCGGTCTCCTTGCCGAGGCCGAACTGGTGGGCGGTCTTGTAGAAGTAGTCCTTGGGCTTCTTCTTGGGGTTGATGCCGCCGTCCTTCTTCCACTCGTTGTCCGAGAGGTAGTAGTAGACGGTGTCGCAGGAGACCTCCAGGGCCCGGCCGAGGGAGATCGGGCCGAAGCTCTCCCCCTCGAAGTTGTTGAAGACCTGGCCGCCGACCGAGTAGGAGCTGGTGCAGGGGTAGTTGCCGTTGAAGTCGTAGCCGGCCTTGACGGCGGCGGCCGTCGAGACCACCTTGAAGGTCGAACCGGGCGCGGACTGGCCCTGGATGGCCCGGTTGAGCAGCGGGTAGTCGGAGTCCTTGCCGGTGAGCGCCTTGTAGTCCTTGGCGGAGATACCGCCGATCCAGACGTTCGGGTCGTACGTCGGCGCGGACGCCATGGCGACGATACGGCCGGTCCTGGCCTCCATCACGACGACGGCGCCGGAGTCCGCCTTGTAGTTCCTGTTGGTGTTCCGGTCCCACTGGGTGCGGGCGGTCTTCATGGCCTTGTCCAGCTCGTGCTCGGCGATCCGCTGGACCCGGGAGTCGATGCTGGTGACCAGGCTGGAGCCTGGTTCGGCGGCATCGGACTCGGCCTTGCCGATGACACGGCCGAGGTTGTCGACCTCGTAGCGGGTGACGCCGGCCTTGCCGCGCAGCTCCCGGTCGTACTGCCGCTCCAGGCCGGAGCGGCCGACCATGTCGGAGCGCAGGTAGGGCGAGTCGCTGTCCTTGGCCCGCTGGATCTCGTCGTCGGTGACCGGCGAGAGGTAGCCGAGGACCTGGGCGGTGTTGGACTTGCCGGGGCCGGGGTAGCGGCGTACGGCCGCGGGCTCGGCGGTGATGCCGGGGAAGTCCTCGGCGCGCTCGTGGATCTGCAGGGCCTGCTTGGAGGTGGCCTCGTCGGTGATGGGGATGGGCTGGTAGGGCGAGCCGTTCCAGCAGGGCTGCGGGGTCTTGGCGTCGCACAGCCGGACCTTCTGCATGACGTCCGTGACGTCCATGCCGAGCACGCCGGCGAGCTTGGTGAGGACCGCCTTGCCGTCGTCCTTCTGCTTGAGCAGGTCGGTGCGGGAGGCGGAGACCACCAGCCGGGTCTCGTTGTCGGCGAGCGGCACTCCGCGCGCGTCCAGGATGGAGCCGCGCACGGCGGGCTGGACGACCTGCTGGACGTGGTTGCCGGACGCCTGCTTCTGGTAGTGGGCGCCCTCGCGGACCTGCAAGTACCACAGCCGGCCGCCGAGGGTGCCGAGCAGGGAGAGGACGAGGATCTGGATGACGACGAGCCGGGTCTGGACCCGTGGGGTCCGGCCGGTCTCGGGAATGTTGGTCACTGGCGCTGCCTCCCCCTCTCAGTGTGTGTACGAGTCGTGCGCGACGAAGCCGAGGGGCCGACGGCCCGTCAGCGTCCTGGCTCTCACAGCCGCTTGACCCCCTTGATGCGGCCGACCCGGGTGGTGCGGGAGCGGGCCTTGCTCTTCAGGCCGCCGAACGCGCCGCGCTGGCCGCCGATGTGCAGGCCGGTGCCGGAGGAGAGCCAGCCGGAGGAGATGTCGGCCGCCTTCTTCGCGGCGGTGTTGGTCTCGCCGAGCGGGTCGTTCTCCGAGCGCCGGGCCAGCGCCATGATGCCGGGGACGACGAAGGGGGCGAGCAGCAGGTCGTACACGGTGGCCGTGAGCAGCAGGCCGGGCAGGCCGACGTGGCGGGCGGCGGTGTCGCCGACGAGGGCGCCGACGCCGGCGTACAGCAGCGTGGAGCCGATGGCGGCGCCGACCACCACGGCCATGGGGCCGGTGGCCGACTTGACCTGGCCGGTCTCGGGTTTGATGAGTCCGGCGAAGTAGCCGATGACGCACAGCACCAGGGCGTAGCGGCCGGCGGCGTGGTCGGCGGGCGGGGCGATGTCGGCGAGCAGTCCGGCGCCGAAGCCGACGAGGGCGCCGCCGACATGGCCGTAGACCATGGCCAGGCCCAGGACGGTGAGCAGCAGCAGGTCGGGGACGGCACCGGGCAGGTGCAGCCGGGCCAGGACGCTCACCTGGATCATCAGGGCGGCGACGACCAGCGCGGCGGAGAGCAGGATCCGGTTGAGACGCATGGGAATGGAAAGCTCCTACTGCTGCGGTCGGCCGGGAAAGAGGGCGTCGGCGGACGGGGTGACCGTCACGGTCACCGTGGGCGTCGGGGTCGGCCGGGGCTTGGGCGGCAGCACCTCGTCGCGCGGGTCCTTCTTCGGGGCCCGTACGACGACGCCGACGACGTCGAGCTTGGTGAAGGAGACGTACGGCGTGACGTACACGGTGCGGGTCAGGTCGCCGCCGGTGGGGTCGACGCGGGAGACCGCGCCGATCGGGACGCCGGGCACGAACGGCCGGTCGGCCTGGGAGCCGAAGGTGACCAGGCGGTCGCCCTTCTTCACGTTCGCCTTGGCGTTGAGCAGCTGCACGCGCAGCGGGCGGTCGCCCTGGCCGGAGGCGAAGCCGAGTTCGTCGCTGCCCTCCATGCGGGTGCCGACGGTGAAGTCGGGGTCGTTGGCGAGCAGGACGGTGGCGGAGGCGGGGCCGACGGTGGTGACGCGGCCGACCAGGCCGTCGGCGTTGAGGACGGTCATGTCGCGCCTGATGCCGTCATCGGCGCCGGCGTCGATGGTGATGGTCCAGGAGAAGCCCTGCGTGGCTCCTATGGCGATGACCTGGGCGCCCTTGATGCCGTACTGGCCCTCGCCGGCCAGCTTCAGCATCCTGTTCAGCTGGTTCAGCCGGCTGCGGTTGCGGTCGTCGCTGCCGAGTTCGGCCTTGAGGGCGGCGTTCTCCTTCTCCAGCTCGGCGAGCCGGTCGTGGCGCTCGCCGGAGTCGCGGACCGCGGAGACCGCGTTGCCGACCGGGTTCACCACGGCCGACATGCCGTTCTCGATCGGACCGAAGACGGTGGCGGCGGCGTGCCGGGCGCCGTCCACGGGGGAGTTCTCCCCACCGCGGATGTCCACTGTGATCAGCGCGAACGCGATGGCGATCAACAGCACCAGGAGCAGCCGGCTCTCTTTCGTGTCCCTCACGTGCGGCGGCCGTGCCCTTCCTCATAGGAACTGGGTGGCCCCGGGAAGCGCTGACCCTGAGCGCGATCCCAAGGGGCCCGTTTGCGGGAACTCATGCCTCTATATCAACGATCCGCCGTACGAGAGGGGATCACCTCGTACGGCGGAATCGGACATTTGTGTTATCTGCGCGGCTGGGCGTCGAGGACCTGCTGGAGTGCCTCGAACTCCTCGACGCACTTGCCCGATCCGAGCGCCACGCTGTCCAGCGGGTCCTCGGCGATGTGGATCGGCATGCCGGTCTCCCGGCGCAGCCGCTCGTCCAGGCCGCGCAGCAGCGCTCCGCCGCCGGTCAGGACGATTCCCCGGTCCATGATGTCGCCGGACAGCTCCGGCGGACACTTGTCGAGCGTCGTCTTGACCGCGTCGACGATGGCGTTGACCGGCTCCTCGATCGCCTTGCGCACCTCGGCGGCCGAGATGACGACGGTCTTCGGCAGCCCGGAGACGAGGTCCCGGCCGCGGATTTCGGTGTGCTCGTCGGTTTCGAGGTCGTACGCCGAGCCGATCGTGAGCTTGATCTGCTCCGCCGTCCGCTCGCCCAGCAGGAGGGAGTACTCCTTCTTGACGTGCTGGATGATCGCGTTGTCCAGCTCGTCGCCGGCGACGCGGATGGACTGGGCGGTGACGATGCCGCCGAGCGAGATGACCGCGACCTCCGTGGTGCCGCCGCCGATGTCCACCACCATGTTGCCCGTGGCCTCGTGGACCGGCAGG
>NZ_JUJA01000045.1:141486-147555 GCF_001906585.1 Streptomyces kebangsaanensis
GGCCATCGGCTCCTCGATGATGTGCACCTGACGGGCGCCGGCCTGGGTGGAGGCCTCGATGACGGCACGGCGCTCGACGCCGGTGATGCCGGAGGGCACGCAGACCACGACCCGCGGACGAGCCAGATACCGCCGCTTGTGGATCTTCAGGATGAAGTAGCGGAGCATCCGCTCGGTGATCTCGAAGTCCGCGATGACGCCGTCCTTCAACGGACGCACGGCAACGATGTTGCCGGGCGTGCGCCCGATCATCTTCTTCGCCTCGGCGCCGACCGCGAGGATGCCACCGGTGTTCGTGTTGATCGCGACGACGGACGGCTCGTTGAGTACGATCCCGCGACCCCTGACGTACACCAGCGTGTTGGCGGTCCCGAGGTCGACAGCCATGTCACGGCCGATGAACGACATTGAGTTCCCCATCAGGATTCGTCTGGCCTTCCCTGGGAGCTTTTGAGGGCGTTTCAGGTACGGCGAGGTGGGTGCTGTGACGTGAAGGCTTCCATCGTAGACGCGCCTGCACGAACACTGCGCGAGGGTCTTCGCCATTGTCAGCGGATGGCGTACCGCCTCGCTTGCGGAGACGGCCCATCGGAGGCACTCGTTCCCCCGATCGGCATCCCCCATGCGGGGGCGGACGGGTTCGCACGGCCCCCCGGGGCGGGTGACCGTGCGAACTGATGGAACGTCAGGAAGAGCGGCGGGGGCAGGCTCTTCCGGGTGTCAGCCGCGGCCCGGGAAGAAGATCTTGACCTCGCGCTCGGCGGACTCCTCGGAGTCGGAGGCGTGGATCAGGTTCTCCCGGACGATCACGCCGTAGTCCCCGCGGATCGAGCCCGGAGCGGCGGCGATCGGGTCGGTGGGCCCGGCCAGCGCGCGCACGCCCTCGATGACCCGCTCGCCCTCGACGATCATGACCACGACCGGACCGGAGGCCATGAACCCCATCAGCGGCTCGTAGAAGGGCTTGCCCTTGTGCTCGCCGTAGTGCTGCTCCAGGATCTCGGTGTCCAGGGTGCGCAGCTCCAGCGCGGTGATCTGCCAGCCGGCCTTGCGCTCGATACGGCTGATGATCTCGCCGGTCAAGCCACGACGGACGGCGTCGGGCTTGAGGATGACGAGGGTGCGCTGGGTCACGACGGAGCTCCTTCTTGCCTTACGGGTACGCGGTGGGACGAGGGTACAGGGCGCTGTCACGCAGCGTCGGGGGAGGAGGGTTCGGCGGGTCCGGCGGCCTGCGCGGCGAACCTGGCCTTCGCCTCGTCGACCTTCCGCCCGAAGTGCACCGAGGCCCACCACAGGGCCGCGAACACCGCGCCCAGGAAGAACATCATCGGCACCACGAAGCCGGAGGCGATCAGCGCGACCTGCAGCACCCAGCCGAGGGCCACGCCGCCGGGCCGGGTCACCAGGCCGCACAGCAGCAGGCACAGCAGCATGGCGATGCCGCTGACCGTCCACACGGTCGTCATGGACAGGCCGGGATCCTTCATCGCGACCAGTCCGGCGAAACCGATGACGAAGAACTCGCCGATCAGGGTCGAGGAACACAGCGTACGCACGAGAAGTCAGCCCCTCCCGAGGAGCAGTCGGGCCTCGCCGACGGTGATGACGGAACCGGTGACCAGCACACCGCCACCGGCGAACTCGCCTTCCTCCTCGGCGAGCGTGATCGCGGCCTCCAGCGCGTCCGGCAGCCGCGGTTCGACCTGGACCCGGTCCTCGCCGAACACCTCGACGGCGATCGCGGCCAGCTCGTCGGCGTCCATCGCGCGGTGGCTGGAGTTCTGCGTGACCACGACCTCCGCGAAGATCGGTTCGAAGGCCTCCAGCAGACCGCGCACGTTCTTGTCGCCACTGGCGCCGACCACGCCGATCAGCCGGCTGAAGTCGAACGCCTCCCGCACCGCCTCGGCCGTGACCCGCGCGCCGGCCGGGTTGTGCGCGGCGTCCAGCACCACGGTCGGCGAGCGCCGTACGACCTCCAGCCGGCCCGGCGAGGCGACGGACGCGAACGCCTTGCGGACGGTCTCCGCGTCCAGCGGCTCGGCGCGCTGGGCGCCGACGCCGAAGAACGCCTCCACGGCGGCGAGCGCCACGGCGGCGTTGTGCGCCTGGTGGGCGCCGTGCAGCGGCAGGTACACCTCGGTGTACTCGCCGCCCAGGCCGCGCAGGGTGAGCAGCTGCCCGCCGACGGCCACCTGCCGCGCCAGGACGCCGAACTCCAGCCCCTCGCGGGCCACGGTCGCGTTGACCTCCACGGCCTTCTTCAGCAGCACCTGGGCGGCGTCCACCGGCTGCTGGGCCATGATCACCGTGGCGTCCTGCTTGATGATGCCGGCCTTCTCCCCGGCGATCTCGCCCGTGGTGGCGCCGAGCCGGTCGGTGTGGTCGAGGGCGATGGGGGTGACGACGGCGACGTCCGCGTCGATGACGTTGGTGGCGTCCCAGCTGCCGCCCATGCCCACCTCGACGACGGCCACGTCCACCGGCGCGTCGGCGAAGGCGGCGTACGCCATGCCGGTCAGCACCTCGAAGAAGGACAGGCGGTACTCCTGCGAGGTGTCGACCATCTCCACGTAGGGCTTGATGTCGTGGTACGTCTCGACGAACCGCTCGGCGGAGATCGGGGCGCCGTCCAGGCTGATCCGCTCGGTGATCGACTGCACGTGCGGGGAGGTGTACCGGCCGGTGCGCAGCTCGAAGGCGCCGAGCAGGGCCTCGATCATGCGGGCGGTGGAGGTCTTGCCGTTGGTGCCGGTGATGTGGATCGACGGGTACGACCGCTGCGGTTCGCCCAGGACGTCCATCAGCGCGGAGATCCGGCTGACCGAGGGCTCCAGCTTGGTCTCGCCCCAGCGGGTGGCCAGCTCTCCCTCGACCTCGCGCAGCGCCTTGTCGACCTCGGGGTCCTCCGGGCGCCCGGGTACGTCCGCCCGCGGTGGCCCGCCCTGCGTCCGCAGGGTGCGGCTGCCGGCCTCGATCACCGCGAGGTCGGGGTCGCGGTCGCCCGCCGCGGAAGCGGCTGATGTCTGCGCGGTCGCGACGATCTCGTCGAAGGAGTCGAGGGGGTCGTGCTGACCACGGGGGTCCGGGGGGAGCTCACTCACGGGGCCCAGTCTACGTACGCGGCCTGCGGGCACGCGTGCCGCATGGCCCGCACCCACCCCTGCGACAAACCGAGGGCGCCCGGAACCTGACGGCTCCGGGCGCCCTCGGCGGCGTACGGCCCTCACGCCTGCGGCAGCCGCTCCAGCTGCGCGGCGATCCGCGTGATGTCCTCCTCGGCCTTGGCCAGCCGCGTACGGATCTTCTCGACCACGTGGTCGGGCGCCTTCGCCAGGAACGCCTCGTTGCCGAGCTTGGCGTCGGCCTGCGCCTTCTCCTTCTCGGCGCCGGCCAGGTCCTTGGCCAGCCGCTTCCGCTCCGCGGCCACGTCGATCGCGCCCGACAGGTCCAGCGCGACCTCGACACCCGCCACCGGCAGGGTCGCCGTGGCCGTGAAGGAGTCGCCCTCCGGCTGCAGCCGCAGCAGCTGGCGGATGGCCGCCTCGTGCGGGGCCAGTGCCGTGCCGTCCAGGGTCAGACGGGCCGGCACCCGCTGGCCGGGCTGGAGGCCCTGGTCGGCGCGGAAGCGGCGGACCTCGGTGATGACGGACTGGAGGGTCCCGATCTCCTTCTCCGCCGCCGCGTCCCGGAAGCCGCTGTCGGCCGGCCACTCGGCGATGACGACCGACTCACCACCCGTAAGGGTGGTCCACAGCGTCTCCGTGACGAACGGGACCACCGGGTGCAGCAGCCTCAGCGTGACGTCCAGGACCTCTCCCAGCACCCGCTGGGAGACCTCGGCCGCCTCGCCGCCCGCCTGGAAGGTGGTCTTGGACAGCTCGACGTACCAGTCGAAGACCTCGTCCCAGGCGAAGTGGAACAGCGCGTCGGACAGCTTGGCGAACTGGAAGTCGTCGTAGTACGCGTCGACTTCGGCGACGACCGAGTTCAGCCGGGACAGGATCCAGCGGTCGGTCGCCGACATCCTCGAGGCGTCCGGCAGCGGACCGTCCACCGTCGCGCCGTTCATCAGCGCGAAGCGGGTGGCGTTCCAGATCTTGTTGGCGAAGTTGCGCGACCCCTGGACCCAGTCCTCGCCGATCGGGACGTCCACGCCCGGGTTGGCGCCGCGCGCGAGCGTGAACCGGAGCGCGTCGGAGCCGTACTTGTCCATCCAGTCCAGCGGGTTGACCGCGTTGCCGAAGGACTTCGACATCTTCTTGCCGAACTGGTCGCGGACCATGCCGTGCAGGGCGATGGTGTGGAACGGCGGTGTGCCGTCCATCGCGTACAGGCCGAACATCATCATCCGGGCGACCCAGAAGAAGAGGATGTCGTAGCCGGTGACCAGGACGGAGTTCGGGTAGAACTTCGCCAGGCTCTCGGTCCGTTCGGGCCAGCCGAGCGTGGAGAACGGCCACAGGCCGGAGGAGAACCAGGTGTCGAGGACGTCGGTGTCCTGCTTCCAGCCCTCGGCCTCGGTGCCGGGCGGCTCCTCGTCGGGTCCGACGCAGACGACTTCCCCGTTCGGCCCGTACCAGACGGGGATCCGGTGACCCCACCACAACTGCCGCGAGATGCACCAGTCGTGGAGGTTGTCGACCCAGTCGAAGTACCGCTTCTCCATCTCCTGCGGGTGGATCGCGACGCGGCCGTCCCGGACGGCGTCACCGGCGGCCTTGGCGAGCGGGCCGACCTTGACCCACCACTGCATCGACAGGCGCGGCTCGATGGTGGTCTTGCAGCGCGAGCAGTGGCCGACGGAGTGGACGTAGGGCCGCTTCTCGGCGACGATCCGGCCCTCGGCGCGCAGCGCGCCGACGATGGCGGAGCGGGCCTCGAAGCGGTCCAGGCCCTGGAAGGGGCCGTGCACGGTGATGATGGCGTGCTCGTCCATCACGGTGATGGCCGGCAGGTCGTGGCGCTGCCCGATCTCGAAGTCGTTCGGGTCGTGCGCCGGGGTGACCTTGACGGCCCCGGTGCCGAACTCGGGGTCGACGTGCTCGTCGGCGACGACGGGGATGGACCGGTCCGTCAGCGGCAGCTTGATCAGCTTGCCGACGAGGTGCCGGTAGCGCTCGTCGTCGGGGTGGACGGCCACGGCGGTGTCGCCGAGCATGGTCTCGGCACGGGTGGTGGCGACCACGATGGTGTCGTCGCCGTCGCCGTACTTCATCGAGACGAGCTCGCCGTCGTCGTCCTGGTACTCGACCTCGATGTCGGAGATGGCGGTCAGGCACCGGGGGCACCAGTTGATGATGCGCTCGGCGCGGTAGATCAGCTCGTCGTCGTAGAGCCGCTTGAAGATGGTCTGGACGGCCTGGGAGAGCCCCTCGTCCATGGTGAAGCGCTCACGCGACCAGGCGACGCCGTCGCCGAGGCGGCGCATCTGGCCGGAGATCTGCCCGCCGGACTCGCTCTTCCACTGCCAGACGCGCTCGACGAAGGCCTCGCGGCCCAGGTCGTGCCGGGACTTGCCCTCCTTGGCGAGCTCGCGCTCGACGACGTTCTGGGTGGCGATGCCCGCGTGGTCCATGCCGGGCTGCCACAGCGTCTCGTAGCCCTGCATGCGCTTGCGGCGGGTGAGGGCGTCGATGAGCGTGTGCTCGAAGGCGTGCCCCAGGTGGAGCGAGCCGGTGACGTTCGGCGGCGGGATGACGATGGTGTACGGCGGCTTGTCGCTCTTCGCGTCCGCCTCGAAGTAGCCCCGCTCTACCCAGCGCTCGTACAGCGGCCCCTCTACGTCGGCCGGCGCGTACTGGGTCGGCAGTTCGGTGTCGGGCGCGGGTGGCTGCTGCTGAGCGTTCTCGGTCACAGGGGTCAGTTTAGAGGTGTCACGTCGCGGTCCCGAAACGCGTTTGTTCTGTAACGGTGCGGGACCCCGCCGCCTCGCGCGCGGCGTGCCTGGGTGAGGATGTCAGGAACACATAAGCATCTGGAGGGGAACCCAGGATGAGCAGCAACCAGCCGGGCCCGTACGGCGGGCAGCCCCAGCAGCCCGGACCGTACGGCCAGCCGGGCCCC
>NZ_JUJA01000045.1:147577-162732 GCF_001906585.1 Streptomyces kebangsaanensis
CCGCCGCAGGCGCCGCCCGCGCAGCCCGGCTACGGCTACCCCCAGCAGCCCCCTCCGCCCCAGCCGCAGCCCGGCTACGGCTACCCGCAGCAGCCCGCCCCGGGCGCCCCGCCCCAGCCGGGTCCCTACGGCCAGCAGCCCCCGTACGGCCAGCAGCCCCCGTACGGCCAGCCTCCGTACGGCCAGCCCCCGTACGGGGCCGTCCCCCCGGCCCCGGGCGGCGGCAAGGGGAAGACGGCGGCCCTGATCGTCGGCGCGGTGGCGGTCGTGACGGCGATCGCGGTGGGCGCGTACTTCCTGATCGGCGGGGGCGACGGCGGCGGCTCGGTGGCGGACGACGGCCCGCACAGGCTGACGACGCCGGCGACGGTCGTCGACGGCCAGTACAAGAAGGCGGACGACGTCGACAGCGGCGGGTTCGACAACGACGACCTCAAGAACGCCGAGAAGCACGGCGTGAAGAACGCCAAGGACGTGCACGCCGACTACCAGGCGGGCGACAAGAACAACCCGCTGGCCATGAGCGTGATCAACTTCATGGGCGTGTACGGCGAGATCGACGACCCGGAGAAGGTGGTCGACGCCATGTTCGCCGAGGTCGAGAAGAACGCCACGAGCGACAGCGAGGGCGAGGTCGTCGGCAGTCCGAAGGCCTACACGCCGAGCGGTCTCGACGGTGC
The DNA here is from genome assembly GCF_001906585.1 of Streptomyces kebangsaanensis. Classification (GTDB taxonomy): domain Bacteria; phylum Actinomycetota; class Actinomycetes; order Streptomycetales; family Streptomycetaceae; genus Streptomyces; species Streptomyces kebangsaanensis. Next base: position 148,258 of record NZ_JUJA01000045.1, read on the forward strand.
GGTCCTCAAGTGCCAGGAGATGAGGATCAAGGACGACTCGTCGGACAGCGGCACCCCCGCAGGACCGAGCGAGATCCGTATGCCCGTGTGCATCTGGGGCGACCACAGTACGATCGGCGCCGTCATCCACGCGGACATGGCCGACGCCCTGTCCGGCAAGAGCCCCGACCTGCAGAAGGCGGCCGAACTGAGCGCCAAGTTCCGCAAGGACGTCCGCGTCAAGGCCTGACGCACACCCGCACGGCGGGAAGGGCCCCGGTCGAGTCGACCGGGGCCCTTCCTGTCCGTCGTCCGTGCCGCGGCGTTACGCCGTCTTCTGCTCGCCCGGGCCACGGCCGCGGGCGTCCCTCGGGATCAGGGTCGGGTTGACGTTGGAATGGACGACGTCGGCGGTGATGACGACCCTCGCCACGTCCTTGCGCGACGGCACCTCGTACATCACCGACATCAGGACCTCCTCCATGATGGCGCGCAGGCCGCGGGCGCCGGTCTGGCGGAGGATGGCCTGGTCGGCGATGGCCTCCAGGGCCTCGCGCTCGAAGTCGAGTTCCACGCCGTCGAGTTCGAACAGGCGCTGGTACTGCTTGACCAGGGCGTTGCGCGGCTCGACCAGGATCTTGAGCAGCGCCTCGCGGTCCAGGTTGTGGACGGAGGTGATCACCGGCAGACGGCCGATGAACTCCGGGATCATGCCGAACTTGACCAGGTCCTCGGGCATGACGTCCTCGAACTGGTCCTTGTCCTCCAGCTCCCGCTTGGAACGGATCGTCGCGCCGAAGCCGATGCCCTTGGCACCCGCGCGCCCCTCGATGATCTTCTCCAGGCCCGCGAAGGCGCCGCCCACGATGAACAGGACGTTCGTCGTGTCGATCTGGATGAACTCCTGGTGCGGGTGTTTGCGGCCGCCCTGGGGCGGGACGGAGGCCGTGGTGCCCTCGAGGATCTTCAGCAGGGCCTGCTGGACGCCCTCGCCGGACACGTCGCGCGTGATGGAGGGGTTTTCACTCTTCCGCGCGACTTTGTCGATCTCGTCGATGTAGATGATCCCGGTCTCGGCCTTCTTGACGTCGTAGTCGGCCGCCTGGATCAGCTTCAGCAGGATGTTCTCGACGTCCTCGCCCACGTACCCCGCCTCGGTCAGCGCCGTGGCGTCGGCGATGGCGAACGGGACGTTCAGCATGCGGGCCAGCGTCTGGGCCAGCAGGGTCTTGCCGGAGCCCGTGGGCCCCAGCAGGAGGATGTTGGACTTGGCGAGCTCGATGGCGTCCTCGCGGCTCTGACCGCCGCCGTTCTCGCCGGCCTGGACGCGCTTGTAGTGGTTGTACACCGCGACGGACAGGGCCTTCTTGGCGGCCTCCTGGCCGACGACGTACCCGTCCAGGAACTCGTAGATCTCGCGGGGCTTGGGAAGCTCCTCCCAGCGCACCTCGCTGCTCTCGGCGAGTTCCTCCTCGATGATCTCGTTGCAGAGGTCGATGCACTCGTCGCAGATGTACACACCGGGCCCTGCGATGAGCTTCTTGACCTGCTTCTGGCTCTTGCCGCAGAACGAGCACTTGAGCAGATCGCCGCCGTCACCGATGCGTGCCACGGTGTGCTTCCCCTTCGCCTGGGAGACGACTGGACGCGTTGAGTCCAGCGGCTCCTGGTGCTGCCTTATGTCGACGGTACCTTGCCGGGCCCCCCGTTCGGGCCCCCCTTGGCACGGTTCACTTTGACGTGAACCGTGCCAAAGAGCGGCAGACGTTACTGCCTTCGCCTCAGCGGACGGAAGCGTTGTTCATCTTCCGGGTGGAAATGATCTGGTCGATCAGCCCGTAGGACAGCGCCTCCTCGGCCGTGAGGATCTTGTCGCGCTCGATGTCCTCGCGGATCTTCTCGATCGGCTGGGTGGAGTGCTTGGCCAGCATCTCCTCCAGCTGCGAGCGCATCCGCAGGATCTCGTTGGCGGCGATTTCCAGGTCGGAGACCTGGCCGCGGCCGGTCTCGCTGTACGGCTGGTGGATCAGCACGCGGGCGTTCGGCAGCGCCATGCGCTTGCCCGGCGTTCCGGCGGCCAGCAGGACGGCGGCGGCGGAAGCCGCCTGGCCCATGCAGACCGTCTGGATGTCGGGCTTCACGAACTGCATCGTGTCGTAGATGGCCGTCAGCGCCGTGAAGGAGCCGCCGGGGCTGTTGATGTAGACCGAGATGTCCCGGTCGGGGTCCATCGACTCCAGGCACAGCAGCTGCGCCATGACGTCGTTGGCGGAGGCGTCGTCGATCTGGACGCCGAGGAAGATCACGCGCTCCTCGAAGAGCTTCGCGTACGGGTCGTACTCGCGGACGCCCTGGGAGGTGCGCTCCACGAAGCGCGGGATGACGTAGCGGGACTCGGCCGTGGGGCCGGTGTACTCGGCGCGCGCACGGTCGTAGAGGCCGCTGCCGGGGAAGTCGTTCACGGTGTTCTCCTGGAAGGGGGCTGGGCGGTCGGCTGGGGGCTGGCTGGGCTTCACGGAGGCCACGGACGTCTCGGACGTCTCCCGGGGGCCCGGGGGCCGGGGACTCCGCGGGAGCGGCTCAGGGGGGCGTGCGACCCCCGTGGGCGGCTCAGGCCCCGGTGCCGCCACCGCCCGGCATGCCGGCGGCCGAGGTGATCACGTCGTCGATGAGGCCGTACTCCTTGGCCTCGTGGGCGTCGAACCAGCGGTCGCGGTCGGAGTCGCGGGTGATCTGCTCGACCGTCTGGCCGGTGTGGAAGGAGGTGAGCTCCGCCATGCGCTTCTTGGTGTGCAGCAGCCGCTCGGCGTGGATCTTGATGTCCGAGGCCGAGCCCGCCAGGCCGGCGGAGGGCTGGTGGATCAGGATCTCGGCGTTGGGCAGCGCGAAGCGCTTGCCGCGGGTGCCGGCGCTGAGCAGGAACTGGCCCATCGAGGCCGCGAGGCCCATGGCGATGGTCACCACGTCGTTCTTGATGTACTGCATGGTGTCGTAGATCGCCATGCCGGCCGTGATCGAACCGCCCGGGCTGTTGATGTAGAGGTAGATGTCCTTGTCCGGGTCGGCGGCAAGGAGCAGCAGCTGTGCGGTGATCTTGTTCGCGATGTCGTCGTCGACCGGCTGGCCGAGGAAGATGATCCGCTCGTTGAGCAGCCGGTTGTAGACCTGGTCGCCGAGGCCACCACCGATGGAAGGCTCGCCGGCGGCGGAGGGCATCAGATTCGTCACGTATCCACCTGCTCGTCTTACGACGGCACGGGGCCGTCTCACGTGTTCTGCCGGGGCGATGGGGCCGTCCGGCGGTGTTCGGGGACTCCCCTGCCCTCGTATTCAAGGACCCTAACGCGCAGGCCCCGCGGTGCCATCCCGGTTCCGTGGGTGTTCGCCGGGGGCGTACGCCGTGGCGCCCGCGGCTCCGCACCCCTCGGGGTAGACGAACGGGCCCCAGGTCACAACGTACCCGGGGCCCGTCCTATGCGCATGAGAGGTGCCGTACGGCTCAGGCCTCGGCCTTCTCCTCGCCCTCGCCCTTGTTCTCGGCGGGAGCCTCGGCGGTCTCCGCCGTCTCGGCGGTCTCGTCCTCGTCCTCGTCGTCCAGGTCGACGATCTCGCCGTTGGTGTCCTTCACGGTCGCGGCCTCGACCACGACGGCCAGGGCCTTGCCGCGGGCGACCTCGCCGACCAGCATCGGAACCTGGTTCTGCTGGACGACGGCCTGCGCGAACTGGTCGGGGGACATGCCGGAGGAGGCGGCGCGGCGCATGAGGTGCTCGGTGAGCTCCTCCTGGTTGACGCCCAGCTTCTCCTTGTTGACGAGCTCGTCGAGCACGAACTGGGTCTTGATGCCCTTGACCGCGGCCTCGCGGGTCTCGGTGTCGAACTCCTCGGCGGTCTTGCCCTGGATCTCCAGGTACTTGTCGAGGGTGAGGCCCATCTGACCGAGCTGGTGGTGCTCGAGGTTGTGCTTGCGGGTGTTGATCTCGTCCTCGAGCAGCTTCTCGGGGACGGGGACCTCGACCAGCTCGAGCAGCTTGTCCAGGACGCGCTCCTGGGCCTGCGTGGCCTGGTCGAACTGCTTCATGTTCTCCAGGCGCTTGCGGCTGTCGGCCCGCAGCTCCTCGAGCGTGTCGAACTCGGAGGCGAGCTGCGCGAAGTCGTCGTCCAGCTCGGGCAGCTCCCGGGCGGCGACCTGGGTGACCTTGACGGTGACCTCGGCCTCCCGGCCGGCCGCCGAGCCGCCCTTGAGCTCGGAGGTGAAGGTGGCCTCGCCACCGGCCTCCAGGCCCTTCACGGCGTCGTCGATGCCGTCCAGCAGCTCACCGGAGCCGATGGTGTAGGAGACGCCGTTGGCGATGCCGTCCTCCAGGACCTCGCCGTCGACCTTGGCCTCCAGGTCGATGGTCACCACGTCGCCGTCCTCGGCGGCGCGCTCGACCGGGGTCGTGGAGGCGAAGCGCTCGCGCAGCTGCTCGACCGCCTTCTCGACGTCCTCGTCGGTCACCTCGACGGCGTCGACCTCGACCTCGATGCCGGAGTAGTCCGGGATCTCGATGGTCGGGCGGACGTCGACCTCGGCGGTGAAGTTCAGCGTCTCGCCGTCCTTCAGCTCGGTGATGTCGACCTCGGGCTGGCCCAGCGGGTCCAGCTCGGCCTTGTTGACCGCGTCGGTGTAGAACTTCGGAAGCGCGTCGTTGACGGCCTCCTCCAGAACCGCACCGCGGCCGAACCGCTGGTCGATGACCCGGGCCGGGATCTTGCCCTTGCGGAAGCCCTTCACCGTGACCTGCTGGTTGATCTTCTTGTACGCCGCGTCGAGGCTGTCCTTGAGCTCCTCGAAGGGCACCTCGACAGTGAGCCGAACCCGGGTCGGGTTCAGGGTCTCCACGGCGCTCTTCACGGTTCGGTCTCCTTGTGGCTGACTTCTTGGATTCTGCCGGGGCCGGACGGTTCCGGCGGATGTTTCGCCGCCCGGAGGCGTTCGCAGCCCCAGCAGGACCGGACACACGGGCGCGCAGTTTGCATAGTAACCGCAGCCACTGGGCGCCCCAAAAGGCGATCACGCGCGGTGACGCCGACCGGCGGTCGGCGGATGGTCGGGGTGGCGGGATTTGAACCCACGGCCTTCCGCTCCCAAAGCGGACGCGCTACCAAGCTGCGCCACACCCCGTCTGGTGTGCGACACGTAGAGTACATGGCCGCAGGCAGTGCGGCCGCAGCATTCCCCCGGCACCGAGGCGTACCCGGGGGCACACGGGTCACGGGGGCGGGCACCGGCTCGTATCCGACGGCTCGCGGACGCACATGACCGGCGCACGGGACCGGCGTGCACCCCCGGGGTGTGCGGCAACGCCCCACGACCCGCTACGATGCCTGGTGTGCCGCGGTCGGCAGACTCGCGGCGCGCACTGTGCGCGGGCGTAGCTCAATGGTAGAGCCCCAGTCTTCCAAACTGGCTACGCGGGTTCGATTCCCGTCGCCCGCTCTGTGTGGCTCAGGGCCAGGTCGGAGGACCGATCCTCCGACCTGGCCCTGATCGTTTCCGGAGGCCGCGACCAGTCCGCGTGCCCCCGCGTGCCCCTTGGATGCCGCCCCTCCCCGACGGGTCCGTGCCGGTCGACGCTTGCCGGTTCCCGGCCTGTCAGAAGCTGATCGAGTTGATCGTCTGCGCTATCGAGTCCAGGAAGCGGCTGATCGGCTGGGCCATGCCGGTGGAGGCGAGGAAGAAGCCGAAGAGCACGGCGACGATGGCCGGCCCCGCCTTGATGGATCCTCCTCGGAGCAACACCACCAGGATGATCGCCAACAGCAGCACCACGGACAGTGAAATGGCCACAACTGATCACACCCTCGGTCGGTCCGCTCTCCCGGCCCGGGGACACCGGTCCCGCGCGCCCCGCTGGAACCATCGTGCCACCAACACGGCCCCCGTATGCGGGGGCTGACGCAACATCGGCCGGGGCCGGGGCACACGCACCGGGAACCCCGGGATCGGCGCCCTTCCCCGAACTCGCCTCCGACCGTGTCCCGTACGGCAATTCAAAGACGCCGTTTCCATACCCGCACATCGCGTTCGCAGGGAATTCAAATTGTTGCGGGGCGGCGCCACGGGCGCGTTCTCGTGCGCCGAACCGTCGGTATGAATACCGGCATTCGGGGGCGGCGCGGTGTGTGCGAACGGTGCCCGTGACGTGTCGGCCATCCCCTCGACGGTCATGCGGTCTTCGCCGAATCCGGGATATCCGCAGCGGACAACCAGGAATGACGTCGGGGGTTTAACGGAATCCCTGGCCAACGCTAGGGTGCCTGAGATGTTCCACGCTGCCTCGTTCCCCGGCCAGAACAGAACTCCGCTCCCACCGACACAGCCGCCGGCCCCGGGAGTGCCGAGCCCGCGTGAATCGGGTGAACCGGGTGGAAGATCCGGCAAGCAGCGCGACGCGTTCTTCGACAACGCCAAGTACATGGCGATCGTACTGGTGGCGGTGGGGCACGCCTGGGCGCCGCTGAAGGGCGACAGCCGCGTTCTTCAGGGCCTTTACATGCTCGTGTACGCCTTTCACATGCCGGCGTTCATCGTCATCTCCGGTTTCTTCTCCCGTACTTTCGACGCCCGGCCCGACCGGCTCAAACGGCTGGTCACCGGCGTCGTCGTGCCGTACGTCGTCTTCGAGACCGCCTATTCCCTCTTCAAGCGCTTCGCCGACCACACCCCGGACCAGGAGATCAGCCTCCTCGACCCGTGGTACCTGACCTGGTTCCTGTGCGCCCTGTTCATCTGGCGGCTGACCACCCCCGTGTGGAGGCTGGTCCGTTGGCCGCTGCCGCTCGCGCTCGGCATCGCCGTGCTGGCGTCGGTCAGCCCGGCCATCGGCGACGACCTGGACCTGCAACGGGTCCTGCAGTTCCTGCCGTTCTTCGTGCTGGGCCTGGGCCTGAAGCCCGAGCACTTCCAGCTGGTACGCCGCCGTTCGGTGCGGATCGCGTCGCTGCCGGTGGCCGCGGCGGCGCTGTTCGTCAGCTGGTGGGCGGTGCCGCGGATGAAGGCCTCCTGGTTCTACCACCGTGACTCCGCCCAGGAGCTGGGCGCGCCCTGGTGGGTCGGTCCGGTCATGACCCTTGCCCTGTTCGGCTGCTCGCTGGCGCTGACCGCCTGCTTCCTCGCCTGGGTGCCGGGCCGCCGAACCTGGTTCACGGCTCTCGGCGCGGGCACGCTGTACGGCTATCTGCTGCACGGCTTCCTCACCAAGGGCGCCGACTACCGGGGCTGGCTGGACCACGCCTGGCTGCACCGCCCGCTCGGCGTGCTCCTCGTCACCCTGCTCGCGGCGACGGCTGTCACCCTGCTGTGCACACGGCCGGTGCGACGGGTCTTCCGGTGTGTGACGGAGCCCGGGATGAAGTGGGCCTTCCGGCAGGACACGGCCCGACCGGCCCGGGAACGCGAGCAGCCGACGGGCCGCGGCGCCGAGCACGGGGCGGCGCGGGCGCGCTGAGGGCGGCGCTCCCGGCGACCGGTGCCGGGGGCTGTCCGCGGGCGACCGCGGGCGGCCCCCCGGTCCGCTGCGGGGCGTCTCAGGCGGGCTCGTCGCCCTTGAGGTGTCGTACCAGCTGTTCGAAGTGCTGCCAGCCCGACAGGTCGGACGGGTCGCCGGGGAAGGCGTAGTACAGCGCCGGGCGGGTCCGCGGGCCCAGTTCGCGCGGCGGCCGCGCGAGCGGGGTGCGCCGGGCGCGGTCGCCGGGCAGGGCGCGGACCTCCTCGGCGCCGAGCACGAAGGCGTACGGGACGCCCGGGCCCTCGAAGCGCGGCGGCACCGACAGGTCGCGGCGGGCCTTGCGGATCTGCACCAGCATGGACTGCAGGTCGTGCCGGGTGGCGAGGATCTCCGCGGCCCGGGGCACCGCGTCCGCCGGCACCTCCTCCCCGGGGCCGTAGCCGAACGCCAGCGTGACGTCCTCCTCCACGCCGCCCTTCGTGCGGGAGACACGGACCGTGGCCAGCCCCGGGCGCTCCGGGCTGCCGACGACCACCAGCCAGGTCGGCTCGGGCGCCCGCTCGTGGGCCACGTCCGTGAGCCGGCGCGGCGACCAGGGCAGGTTGACGGGCTCCTCCGTGCCCCAGCCGGCCGGCGGCTCGCCGGTGATCTCGCGCCACACGGCCTCCAGGGCACCGCCGAGGACCAGGCGTTCGTCGGCGGGGTGGACGGCGCGGTAGGAGACGGCGAGCTGGCGTTCGCCCGTGTCCGCGAGGTCCCGGGTGAAGGACTCGGCGACCGGGGTGCGCGGGTCGTCGGGGGTGGCCTCGGGCGACTGGACGGCCGCGAACAGGCCGTCGTTCCACTCCAGTACGGCCCCGGACAGGCCGTCGTAGTAGCCGTCCTTCCCGTCCTGCACGACCCACCGCGAGGGCCAGCCCGGCAGGTTGGCGCGCACCGCCGGGGAGAGGCGGGTGCCGGCCGGTGTGACGATCTGCAGGCCGAGTCCGGCGTTCGCCGCCGCCCGGAAGGCGTCCGCGAGCCAGGCGGTCATCGCGACCACGGGGCGGTCCTGGATGACGACGGCGGCCTTGTCGGTGAGCACGTCCACGGCGGGCTGTGCGGCGGCCGGCGCGGGCACGGCGCTCACCCCGTCCGTCCGCACCACGGCCAGCGACCGCGCGGCCTCCGGGGGCCAGGCGGTGCCGCCGACCAGCGTGGCGAGCCGGGCCGCGAAGGTGCCGGCGAGTTCCTCGCCCTCCTGGACGCCGGTGGTGGCGCGGGCCTCGGTCCACCAGTACGGCACGTCCGGCTCGCTCGCCCCGAGCAGCCGCCGCGCCTCGCCCCTGACCTGCACGAGCAGCGGCGCCTCGATGGAGACCAGGGGGCGCCCCCGCTCGTCGCAGAGCCGCACCACCGCGCCGTCGCCCTCCGCGCCCACCAGCTTGTCGGGGCCGCCGGAGAGCAGGCCCGCGAGCACGCTCAGCGGGTCGGGCATCCTCTGGGTCAGGGCGATGACGTCCTTGGTCATGGGTGGTTCACCTGCTCCTGGCGTGGACGGTCTGGATCAGCCGGCTGGGCTCTCCCCTGCGGACCAGCACGCCGCGCCCGGGCGGCTGGTGGCTGGGGTACACGCCGGGGAAGAGCTGGCCCTCGCTGCGGTCTCCGGACATCACCAGCGCCGAGGCGCCGGACTCGCGCAGGCCCTGCAGCAGCGGCTCGTACAGGCCGCGCGAGGCGCCCGCGACCCGGCGGGTGAGGACGAAGTGCAGACCGATGTCGACGGCGGAGGGGATGTACGGCACGAAGGGCGCGAGCGGCTGCTGGCCCGCGGTGGTCAGCACGTCGTAGTCGTCGACGAGGATCACGATGCGCGGGCCCGAGCCCCAGCTGCCGGGTTCCAGGTCGGCGGGGTCGGCGGTCTCGTCCGGCAGCCGCTTCTCCAGTTCGCCGGCGATGCCGGCGGCCAGGGCCCCGCACAGTCTGGCGTTGTAGGCGTAGCCGCCGCGGTACTCCTCGGGGACGGCGCCGCGCAGCCCGCGCCTCGGGTCCATGATGCCGAAGACCAGCTCGTCGTCGCCGTACCGCTCGATCAGGCCCTCGGCGACCGCCTTGAGCAGGTTGGTCTTGCCGCACTCGCTGTCGCCCATGATCAGCAGGTGCTGGTCGTGTTCGAACAGGTCGAGCAGGACCGGCGCCAGCCTGGTCTGGTCCAGGCCGATGGGCACCCGGCGCGGCTCGGCCGTCGGGCCGGGCAGCAGCCGCGGCTCCAGGAGGTGCGGCAGCACCCGTACCGGCTGGGCGACCTCGCCGGTCCAGGTGGCGCGGACGGTACGGGCCGTGCGCTCCAGGACCGCGCCGAGGTCGGCGGTGTCGGCGAGGCCGTCGGTGCGGGGCAGGGCGACCTGCGCGAACAGCTTGCCGTCGGTGAGGACGCGGCCCTTCTCCTCCGGGGAGAGGGTCTCGGCGAGCTTGCGGTCGATGCTGGACTCGCCGGGGTCGTTCAGCCGCAGTTCGACGCGGGTGCCGAACTGGGACTGGGTGGCGATGCGCACGTCGTTCCAGCGCAGCATGCCGGCCACGACGTGGATGCCGTAGCCGCTGCCGCGCTTGAGGATGTCGACGACCGCGTCGTCCAGTTCCTCGAAGTCGTCGCGCAGCGCGCCGAAGCCGTCGATGAGCAGCACGATCTCCGTGGAGGCCAGCTCGGGCAGCCGGCCCGCGGCGCGCAGGGTGCGCAGCTGTTCCAGGGAGTCGATGTTGTGGACGCGGAACAGCTCCTCGCGCTGGTCGAGCATGTCGCGCACGGAGTCGACGGTGCGGGCCGCGCGCTCGCGGTCGGCGCGGCCGGCGATCCCGCCGACGTGCGGCAGCCCGGCGAGGGCCTGCAGGCCGCCGCCGACCAGGTCCAGGCCGTAGACGCCGACCTCCTGCGGGGTGTGCGTCAGGGCCAGGGACAGGGCGAGGGTGCGCAGCAGGGTGGTCTTGCCGGACTGGGGGCCGCCGATGACGGCCGCGTGGCCGCCGGCGACCGTGAGGTCCAGGTACCACTTGCCCTGCCACTGCCGGGTCGGGTCGTCGAGGATGCCCAGCGGAACCCGGAGCGGGCCGCGGCGCCCCGCCAGCCGCGTGCCGTGCGCGCCCACCTCGACGGGGCCGGCGACCTTGTCGAGGGCGACGGCCTCGGGCAGCGGGGGCAGCCAGATCCGGCGTACGGTCCGGGCGCCGGCGCTCTCGATCCGCTCGACGAGGACGCCCATCTCGGTCGGCCCGGTCTCCCGGCGCCGCGCCTGAGGCTCCTCGGGGCCCGCGGCCTCCTCCTGGCCGAGGGTGTTGTACGCCTCGTACTCCAGGGCGAGCGGTCCGGTCTCCTCGGTCTCCTGCCGCACCGGGCCGCGGTAGGCGCCGGAGACGTAGCCGGCCTTGAAACGCTCGTAGTGGCTGGTGTCGACCTTGAGGTAGCCGAAGCCGGGCAGCGGGGGCAGGTGGAAGGCGTCGGTGGTGTCCAGCACCGTGCGGGACTCGTCGGCGGAGAAGGTGCGCAGGCCGAGCCGGTACGACAGGTAGGTGTCCAGGCCCTTCAGCCTGCCGCCCTCGATGCGCTGGCTGGACAGCAGCAGGTGCACGCCGATGGAGCGGCCGATGCGGCCGATCGACAGGAACAGGTCGATGAAGTCCGGCTTGGCGGTGAGGAGTTCGCCGAACTCGTCGATGACCACGAACAGGTGCGGCAGCGGTTCGAGGTCGGGGCGCCGCTCCGCGCGCAGCGCTGCGTAGTGGCCGATGTCGGCGACGTTGCCCGCGTCCTTGAGCACCTGCTGGCGGCGCTTGACCTCGCCGGCGAGCGAGGCGTGGACGCGTTCGACGAGGCCGGCCTGGTTCTCCAGGTTGGTGATCACGCCGGCGACGTGCGGCAGGCCGGCGAACGGGGCGAAGGTGGCGCCGCCCTTGTAGTCGACGAGGACCAGGGCGAGGTCCTCCGGCGGGTGGGTGGCGACCAGGGCGAGGACCAGGGTGCGCAGCAGTTCGGACTTGCCGGAGCCGGTGGCGCCGACGCACAGGCCGTGCGGGCCCATGCCGAGTTCGGAGGACTCCTTGAGGTCGAGCAGGACCGGTTCGCGGGAGTCGCTGACGCCGATGGGCACGCGCAGGAAGGCGCGTTCGCCGCGCGGTGCCCAGAGCCGGTCCAGGTCGGGGCGGGCCACGTCGTCGATGCCGAGCAGGCCGGCGAAGTCGACCGGGCCGGCCAGCGGGGCGTCGGCGGCGCCCGTGGAGTCGGCGGAGAGCCGCAGCGGGGCGAGCATCCGGGCCAGGCCCTCGGCGAAGGGGATCCCGGCCTCGTCGACCGTGCCGTGGGCGCCGACCGGCTCCGCCTCGCGCAGGTCCTCGATGTCGACCCGTTCGCCGTCGACGGTGATGCGCACGCCCACGCTGCCGGGCTCCTGGACCCGTTCGTCGAGCAGGTGCAGCACGGTGACGCCCAGGTCGCGCAGGCTCAACGCGTCGTCCGGGGTGGGCAGTTCGACGGCGTCGTCCCCGTGTCCGTCGGCGACGACGAGCAGCCGGGAGGTCAGGGCGAGGGCGTCCCTGCCGGACAGGCCGCGGCGCACCTCGGCGGCGTAGGAGGCGCGGCGGCGCAGTTCGGGGCCGATCTGCCGGGCCAGCTGGGGCAGGGAAGGGGCAATGCAGCGAGCGGCGACGGGGCCGTCGAACTGCTCGGTGTCGAGCAGGTGCGGCAGCCACTTGGCCCACTCCCAGTCGGCGATCCGGTCGCCGGGGGCCGCGAGCGCGACGGCCACGTCGTCGGGGGCGTGGGTGGCGGCGGTCTGCACCATCAGGGCACGGGCGACGCGGAGGGTGTCCTCGCGGCGGCCGATGACGCTGATGTTGCCGACGCGGTCGAGCGGGACGGTGAGCGGCAGTTCGGTGCCGGTGCTGAAGCGGGCCATCAGCGCGGAGGCCTCGTTCAGCATGAACTCGTCGGGCGGGGTGAGCACGGAGGAGCCCTGCCGGCCCACCTTCAGGTCCCGTACCGGCATCTCTCCGGTGCCGACCCGCACCCGCAGGAAGTCCGCGTCGAGCCTGCGCCGCTCCCACAGCCGGGCGGGGTCGCGCACGATGTCGTACAGGGCGTCCGGCGGCGGGTTGAGCACCTGGGCCCGCTCGCGCCGCTCGCGCTCCTCCCGGGACAGCTCCTCCCGCAGGTCCTCCAGGTAGGCGAGGTAGGCCTCGCGCTGGGTGCGGCGGGTGCGCTGGGCCTTGCCGCGCTGGGAGAACAGCAGGGCGAGGGAGCCGGCCAGGGTCACCACGAGGATGATCGCGCCCAGTCCCGCGAACTGGGTGTTGCGGATGACCGTCATCATCACGACGGACGACATCACCCCGGCGACGGGCAGCAGCGAGGTGGCGATCGAACCGGCCTTGCCCTCGGGCAGGTTGGGCGGCGCCTCGATGGTGCGCGGCTCGGGGGCGGCCGGCGGCCGGGTGGTCCGGGCCGGCCGGTGGATCAGTCGGGTGCTCATCGTGCGTGCCTCGTCCTCGGGTTTCCCTTTCCGTCCATGGGGGTGTCAGCGGCGTTTCTGGGAGAGCTGGAAGACCTCGGCGGCGAGGCTCGTCGCGGCCTGCCGGGTGGGCCGGGCGAGCAGGTCGGTGCGGATCGGGCCGCCGGCCGCCAGATGCCGGTCGTACGGCAGGACGCGGACGCTCGCGCCGGTCGTCTTCAGCCGCTCCGCGGCCTTGTCGAGGTCGAGTCCGGTGTGCGGCGCGGTCTCGGTGAGCACGACGACGGTGGAGGCGGTGATGTCCCGGGGCAGGGCGCGCATCCACTCCAGTACGGCGTGGGTGCTGGCGACACCCTCCAGTGTCGCGGGCACGGTGAGCACCCGGGCCTGGGCGGCGGACAGCGCGGTGCGGGCGACCTCGGCGGGCAGGGTCTCGCAGTCGACGACGGTGACCCCGAAGTAGCGGCGCAGCGACACCATGACCTGCTCGTAGCTCCTGGTGTCGAGCATCGCCCCGACCTGGCCCTGGCTGCCGGGCAGCAGCCAGGCGTTGTCGGGCAGTTGGACGAGGTAGCCGGTGACGTCGAGCAGGGACATCTGCGGTTCGACGACCTCGGCGAGGTCGCCGGTGGTCCAGCGCAGGCTCTCCGCGCCGAGCCGGAGGGGCAGCGAGCCGAGCGCCGGGTCCGCCTCGACGACGAGCACCGGGTCCTGGCGGTAGTGCGCGTAGGCGGTGCCGAGCAGCGCGGTGACCGTGGTCTTGCCGGAGCCGCCGCGGATGGAGGTCACGGCGATCTGACGGCCGGTGGTGACCGCCTGCTGCAGCACTTCGGCGGTGGCGGTGGTCTCGGCGACCTCGCGCGCGGCGGAGGCGGACACGGTACGGCGGACGGCGCGCAGCGCCCGGGCGGCGAAGGGCTCGCCGCGGCGGGGCCCGGTGTCGGCCGCGACCAGCCGCTTGTCGACCACGGGGCGGGATTCGGGGGTGGCGCGGCGGGCGCGGGGGGCGGGGTGCGCGGTGGTGGGCCGCGGGGTGGGCCGGGAGGCGGGGTGCGGAGCCTGGGGCGGCTGGGCGGGCGCGGGGGGTTGCGGGTGCCCGTGCGCCGGTGTCTGTGCCTCCGCCCGCACCTCCGTCCGCACCTCCGTCTGCATCTCCGCCTGCACCTCCGCCTGCACCCGCGCCGGTTCCTGTGCCGGTCCCCGCGCCGGGCGTACGTCCCCCCGCGGTGCCTGCCGGGGCGTGCCGCCTCTCAGGTCGCGCAGCACGTCGCTCTGCCAGTTGTCCCCGCTCGGCATGTCCCCTTCTCTCCTGCCTGCCTCGTCGTCCCGCCCGGAGCGGCGCGCCTCGTCCGTCGAGCCTCAGAACTTGTCGAGCAGCTGCCCGTAGATGCCGAACACCCCGACGGCGAGCGGGAAGAGCCCGATCACCCCGAGGGACTCGATCAGGTCGGCGAACCTGCGCAACCGTACCCGGACGTGCTCCGGCGGCTCGACCGCGAGGGCGCACAGCGGCAGCACGGCGG
>NZ_JUJA01000045.1:162806-163195 GCF_001906585.1 Streptomyces kebangsaanensis
GACGAGCACGGCCGCCGCCGTGAACACCGCCACCACCTCGGCGACCAGCGGGAAGGCCCGGGCCCGCGACAGCAGGACGACGGCGGTCAGCGAGGCCAGCGTCACCGTCCACGCGGTCGGCTCCTGAGCGGTGGTCAGCAGCCAGCCGCCCGCGGCGGCGGAGGCGGCGGTGACCACCGTGGCCAGGGCGAGCCCGCGGTGGGTGGCGGCGAGGGCGTTGGCGACCTGGTGCCGGCTCACCGACACGCCCGCGGAACGCCGGTCGTCGAGCCCGGTGAGCCCGGAGGCCATCAGCGCGAACCGGGGCAGCAGTCCGAGCAGTACGACGGAGAACACGGCCATCACGGCGCCGAGCCGGTCCGGCCTGTCCTGTACGGCGGCGACGACCT
>NZ_JUJA01000045.1:163212-165271 GCF_001906585.1 Streptomyces kebangsaanensis
CCCGACGAGCCCGCCGCGGCCGAGCGGTGAGAAGTGGGCCAGCAGCACCAGGGCGACCACCAGCGCGCCGGTGACACCGGCCAGCCGGGCCGCCCCGGACCAGGCGTGGGCGTCGGCAGCGGTCCACGCCGTGAGCAGCCCGAGCCCGCCGGTGGCGAGCAGCAGCGCGGTGGCCAGAGCACGGTTGCCCTTGCCGACCCTGGCCGCCAGGGCTCCGGCGACCATGCACACCGCGGTGGCGACCGCGAGTGCGACGGTGACGCTCTCCAGCGCGAACTCGCGCCGGGCGAGCAGCCCCGCGGTCACGGCGAACGCCACGGTGGCCACGCCGGCGCCGGCCCGGCGCGCGGCCGGACGCCAGCGCCAGGCGTGCAGGTCGAGGTCGTCGGCGACCTGGTCGGTGACATCGTGGACGACCGGTGCGGGCGGGGCCGCGTGGGCGCGTACGAGCCGCAGGACGGCGCCGTCGGGAACCTCGGCCGAGGACAGGGTCGCCTCGTGCGGCAGGACCGAGCCGCCGGAGGTGACCAGTTGCCGGGTGGCCGGACGCGTGGCCGCACGGTCGTCGAGCAACTTCAGGATGTCGGGGAGCAGTTGGCCGATCGGGGTGTCCGACGGCAGGACGATGTCGGCACGCCGTCGCTCACCGACCAGGGTGACCCGGCTCAACTGTGTCCGGGACGTCGTCGCTGTGCTCACCACTCACCGGGACCTGTCATCGTGTCTTCTCCGTCACGGTTCCTTCGCAGCGTGCCCATTCCAGAGCTGCTCCTGCTGTTGCCGCTGCTTCTTCTGCTCGGCCTTCTGCTTGGCCAGGGTGGCCTGGAGGAACGACCAGCCGACGCAGCCGGCGCACAGCACGGCCGCGATGGCGATGCCCGCGAACAGCTTGCCGAGCCGTTCGTCCACCGTGCGCCGTCCGCGCTGCGCGCCGAACAGCAGCGCGTCGCGCAGCCGCCGGCGGCGCACAGCCACCGACTCGAGCAACTGGCTGTCGTAGTCCCGTGCCATCCCGTCGTCCTGTGCCGTGTCCTTCTGTGTCGTGTCCTCGCATGCCGTCAGTCGTCCGGGGCGAGGCCGAGGTGGCCGCGCATCGTGGCGTACTTCCGCGCGAGCCGCCGGGCCGTCGGCTCGTCCAGGGCGGCGAGCCGGTGCGGGTCGGCATTGTGCGCGAGATCGGCCGCCTTGACCAGCCGGGCGCCGGGGGTGGCCAGGATCCGGCGCGCGTACGCCTCCGGTTCCTCGCCCGGCCGCTTGGTCAGGGCCCGTACGACAGCCTTCGTACTCCCGCTGAGCGGAGCCGCGTCGAGCCACTCCTCGCTGAGCACACCGTCCTCCAGCGCGTCGTGCAGCCAGGCGGCGGCGACGAGTTCGTCACCTCCGCCACGGGCACGCACGCCCTCGGCGACGGCCCGCAGGTGCTCCGCGTACGGCCGCCCGGCCTTGTCCGTCCGCCCGGCGTGCGCGGCACGGGCGGCGGCCTCGACCTCGGCCGGCCCCATCTCCGTCCCGGCACGTGCCGAGTCCTGCGTCCGCCCCTCACCGGGCGGCCTCTCCTGCGGCATACGAATCCCCCACTTCGCTTCCGCAACATAGGCCATGCACCGGCCCCACGTACACCCGGGGTGCGCACCTCCCACCACCACCGGCTCAGTTCCGCGGGGCGTACGAGGCGGCTTACCACGCGCGCAGCGAGGCGGCGACGTAGTGGACGGGATGGGGCATGAGTTCAGCCTGCGTCATTCATCCTTGGCGAGCGCTTCGACCGCGGCGGCGTTCGGGGCGTCGGTGAGGGAGCCCGGCAGAGGACGACCCTTGCCGCCCGGCTCCGGGTCGCCGTACAGCTCGGTGAGGGCCTGGGTCGGCCGGATGCCCCGTTCCTTGGCCCTGCGCAGCCGACGGCCCCAGAAGCCGCCCTCGTTCGCCCCCCGGGGGCCAGCGGTCTGCCGCGGTTCATACGCGGCGGCGTCCTCCTCGTCACCGGCCCATACGTACCCGAGGATCGCGCCACCCTGCTTGTCGACCACCGTGAAGTACCGCACCGGCTTGTCGGTCCAGT
>NZ_JUJA01000045.1:165278-165815 GCF_001906585.1 Streptomyces kebangsaanensis
AGCGCGGCGGACCGCCCGGCCTCTCCACGAGCCTCAGGTCGTCGTCGAAGCGCGGGTTGATCGGTCGTGCTGCCAAAGGTGTCGCTCCCTCGGGTACTGATTCAGCTCTGGTCGGCCAGGTCCTTGACCGTGTCCAGACTCGGCGCCTGCTGGAAAGAGCCGGGGACGACGTGGCTCGGGTTGGCGGGGTCCGTGTCACGGACGATCTCGGCCAGAGCGGCTGTGGGACTCAGTCCCCGCGCCTTCGCGTCCCGGAGCCTGGAGACGTACAGCGCGCCCCGGTTGAACGCTTCGTCGCCCCCGACCCGCCGTACCTTCCAGCCGGCTGCGTCGTCCTCGTCGTTGGCCCAGACGTAGCCCAGCACAGTCCCCCGCGGGTTCGCCACGGTCACGAACCGCACCGGCTTGTCCGTGCTGCGGGCGTAGTGCGGCACCCTGGCGATCTCCTCGAACCGGAGAGGCTCTGTGGTCCGAGGAGCGACGTACCGTTCCCGGCTCATGGTGCTGCCTTCCTCTGCCTGCTGCCTGGGCAGGACT
>NZ_JUJA01000046.1 GCF_001906585.1 Streptomyces kebangsaanensis
CCCGCCACCGCGCGCACCCGCAGCGGCCGCCCCACACCGGCGACCTCGGCGTCCGCCAGGGCCGCCATGGGCGACACGGCCGCGGCGCGGCGGGCCGGGAGGTAGGCCGCCACGAAGGTGACGCCGACGCCCACGACGTACGCGGCGACGGGCGTGACCCAGCCGATGGCCATCTCCGTGGTCCGCAGGTTCATCCCGAAGGCGCTCAGGAGCCGGATCAGTCCGGCCGCCATGCCGATCCCCGCCGCCAGGCCCAGAGTGGAGCCGAACAGGCCGAGCAGCACCGCCTCGGTGAGCACCGAGCGCCGTACCTGCCGCCGGTCGGCGCCCAGGGCGCGCAGCAGGCCCAGCTCGCGGGTGCGCTGGGCGATGAGCATGGCGAAGGTGTTGACGATCAGGAAGACGCCGACGAGGACCGCGATCCCGGCGAATCCGAGCATCACGTACTTGATGATCCTGAGGAATCCGCCGAGGCTCGCGGCGGCGGACTCGGCCTGCTCGCCGGCGGTCCTCAGGTCGTAGGCGCCGGTGCCGATCGCCCGGCCGACACGGTGCTTGAGCTGGGCGTCGGTCACGCCCCTGGCCGCGTCGACCGAGACGCTCGTCGCACGGTCCGCGGAGCCGAGCAGCCTGGTCTGCGCGGTCGGCGTGTCCAGGAAGAGCAGGGCGGCGCCCGGGTTCGTGGTGGTGAACGTGGCGATGCCGACCACGCGCACCCGGAAGGTGCCCGGCTGTGCGTGCACGGTCAGCGTGTCGCCGATGCCCACGTCCGCGTGCCGGGCCGTGTCGGAGTCCAGCACGGCCTCGCCGCCGCCGTGCGGGGCGTGACCCGAGGTCAGCCGGACCGGGCTGTGGTCGGTGACCTCCCAGTTGCGGACGGTGGTGGGGGCGTCGGTGGTCGGGCCGACCGGTTGATCGCGGCTGTTGACCACCACGGCGTTCTGGACGGCCACGTCCACGTGGGCCGCGGCCACGCCGTCGACCCCGGCCACCCGCCGGGCGAGAGAGGCGGGCACCGTCCGCACCACGCCGGTGGGAACGGCGGACCTCAGGTCCTGCCTGGGCCCCACCGTCACATCGGCGGAGGTGGAGGCGAAGAGCCGGTCGTAGGTGCGGGTGACGGTGTCGGAGAAGATCAGACTGCCCGTGACGAAGGCCACGGACAGGATGACGGCCAGGGCGGAGAGCAGCAGCCGCCCCTTGTGGGCGAGGAAGCTGCGCAGGGTCGCCTTGAGCACTCCGGTCAGGCCTCCTCGACGGCGACACCGTCACCGTCGAACCGGTCGCGGACCACCTCCAGGCCGGGGGACTGAGGGCTTCCCCCGGCGAACAGGCGCATGCGCTCGAGCACCGCCTCCGCGGTCGGGTGCTCCATCTCGTCCACGATCCGCCCGTCGGCGAGATAGAGCACCAGGTCGGAGTGGGCGGCGGCGCCCGGGTCGTGGGTGACCATGACGACGGTCTGCCCGAGGCTGTCGACGGCGTCGCGCAGGAAGCCGAGCACCTCCAGGCCGGCCCGGGAGTCGAGGTTGCCGGTCGGTTCGTCGGCGAAGATCAGCTCGGGCCGGGAGGCCAGTGCCCGTGCGCAGGCCACGCGCTGCTGCTGGCCGCCGGAGAGCTGGGACGGCCGGTGTCCGAGCCGGTCCCTCAGCCCCAGCGTGTCGATGACCTCGTCCAGCCACTCCTCGTCGGGCTTCCGGCCGGCGATGTCCATCGGCAGGGTGATGTTCTCCAGCGCGTCGAGAGTGGGGATGAGGTTGAACGACTGGAACATGAAGCCGATCCGGTCCCGCCGCAGCCGGGTCAGCTCGCGGTCCTTCAGACCCGTGATCTCCGTGTCGCCGATCCAGACCCGGCCGGCCGAGACGGTGTCGAGACCCGCCAGGCAGTGCATGAGCGTGGACTTGCCGGAACCGGAGGGGCCCATGACCGCGGTGAAACGGCCGCGCGCGATGTCGACGTCCACCGAGTCCAGCGCGAGCACGGCGGTCTCGCCCGACCCGTACGCCTTGGTCAGCCCTCGGGCGCGGGCCGCGATCCCGTCGGCCGGTGCCCGGCCCGGCGCCGCAGCAGCTGTGGACACGACGGCCTCCCTGGGGGTGCTTCGTCCGATACGTCCCGGCTCATGACTGGTTTGTCCCCCGCCGAGCGTAGTGTGAGCGGGCCCGCAGCCGGTATCCCCCGTCGGGCCGAGCGCGGGCTCCACCCGCAGGTCGGGTCCCGGGTACAGGTGTAAGGGGCACCCTCCGCCCGGTCAGCCGCGCTCGGTGGCGGCCGGACGCCAGGCGGTGCCCAGCGCGCAGTACGAGGTGGGCAGGGCCGGACCCTTCTCCGGCAACAGCATCCGGCGGTAGGGGCCGAGCTCGAAGCCTGCGTCCCGGAGGGCGGCGACCGGGTCGCGGGCCAGATGGCAGCCGCCGGCCAGCAGCGGCCACACCGTGCGGTCCAGGGCGCGCTGGGTGAGGGCCATCGCCCGGCCGCCGCCCCTGCCGTGCTCGAAGAACCGCACCTCGCCGCCCGGCCGCAGCACCCGCCGTGCCTCGGTGAGAGCGCGCGGCAGGTCGCGCACGCTGCACAGCACCAGCGAGAACACCACGGCGTCGAACGCCTCGCTCTTCACCGGCAGCGCCTCCGCACAGCCCGGCACCACGTCGACCGGGACCTCGGTACGCAGGGCGGCCTCCACGGCCCGCCGCCGCAGCAGCCGCTCCGGCTCGATCGCGACGACCTCCGCGACGCTGCCCGGATAGTGCGCGAAGTTCAGGCCGTTGCCCGCGCCGATCTCGATCACCCGCCCGGACAGCCCGCCCAGCAGCCGCCGGCGCACCCCGGCCATGCCCATCCTGCTCTCCGCGGCCACGCTGACCCGGGCGTAGTAACGGGCGAACACCGGATGACGGACGGCGTCCCGCGCGGACCGCGACACCATGGCAACCTCCCGGACGGACGGGCCTACCGGGAGTGTCCCCCCTTCGGGCCCACGGCACGCACACGGGTGCCGGACGCCGTCGTGGCCCCGCCGTGAGCCACGGGACTCGGCACGGGTTCCGCGGGGCTCGGCACGGGTCCGCCCGCCGTCTACGCGAACGGTGCCGGTGCCTCCCGCGCCGTGAAGGCCTCCGCGTCCCACCTGCCGTTCAGGCGGGGGGCCAGCCAGTCGGGGGCCGTTGCCCGGAAGGCGGCCGGCGGGAGGGCACCGGCGCCCGCGGGAAGGGCGCCGAGGAGGGGCGCGGTGGCTGCCTCGGGGAGGTCGGTGACGTTGCAGCGGGAGGCCAGGTCCGGGTGGTCCGGCCAGCTGCCGATCACCACGCCGAGCAGGTCCACGTCGCGGGAGCGCAGTTCACGGGCCGTCAGTTCCGTCGTGTTCAGCGTGCCCAGGCCGGCCGAGGCGGCCAGCAGGACCGGGGCGCGCAGCAGCCGCGCCGCGTCCGCCAGTGTGCCGCCCGCCTCGTCGAAGCGGACCAGCAGCCCGCCCGCGCCCTCCACCAGCACCAGATCGTGCTCGGTGGCCAGCTTGGCGGCGGCCTCGGCCACCTCGGGCGGGCGCACCGGCGCCTGCCCGGCCCTCCGGGCCGCCGTAGCGGGCGCCAACGGCTCGGGATAGCGGGCCAGTTCACGTGCCGTCACCGGACCGGCCAGCCGCGCGACCTCCTCGGCGTCCCCGAGCTCGTCCGGCCGTACGCCCGTCTGCGCGGCCTTCAGCACGGCCACCGACCGCCCCGCCGCGACGGCCGCCGCGGCGACGGCGGCCGTGGCGACCGTCTTGCCGACCTCCGTACCCGTGCCCGTGATCACCAGTACCGGCATCTCAACCCTCCCGCGCCGCCGCGCACACCGCGCGCGCGATCCGTGCCACGTCCACGTCACCGGTGACGTACGGCGGCATCGTGTACACCAGGTCCCGGAACGGCCGCAGCCACACGCCCTCGCGCACGGCCGCCCGCGTCGCCGCCGCCATGTCCACCGGACGGTCGAGCTGGACCACGCCGATGGCGCCCAGGACCCGTACGTCCCGCACCCCGGGCAGCTCCGCCGCCGGGGCCAGCCCGTCCCGCAGCCCCGCCTCGATCCGCTTGACCTCCGCGCGCCAGTCCTGGCCCAGCAGCAGCCCGATCGACGCGCACGCCACGGCCGCCGCCAGCGGATTGCCCATGAACGTCGGCCCGTGCGCCAGCACCGGCACCTCGCCCCGCGAGATCCCGTCCGCCACCCGCGCCGTGCACAACGTCGCCGCCATCGTCAGATAGCCGCCGGTCAGCGCCTTGCCCACGCACATCACATCCGGCGTCACGGCGGCGTGCTCCGCCGCGAACAGGGCGCCGGTGCGCCCGAACCCGGTCGCGATCTCGTCGAACACCAGCAGCACGTCGTGCGCGTCGCACGCCTCGCGCAGCACCCGCAGATAGGCGGGGGAGTAGAACCGCATCCCGCCCGCCCCCTGCACCACCGGTTCGACGATCACGGCGGCGAGTTCACCGGCGTGCCGTTCCACCGTCTCCCGCAGATGGTCGGCGTACGACTCCTCGTACTCGGCCGGCGGCGCGTCCGCGAACACCTGGCGCGGCAGCACACCGGACCACAGCTCGTGCATCCCGCCCTCGGGGTCGCACACGGACATCGGCTGCCAGGTGTCGCCGTGGTAGCCGCCCCGCCAGGTCAGCAGCCGCCGCTTGCCCGGACGGCCGAGCGAACGCCAGTACTGCAGGCACATCTTGACCGCGACCTCGACCGACACCGAACCGGAGTCGGCGAGGAACACGTGCTCCAGGCCGTCCGGCGACATGTCGGCGAGGAGCTTCGCGAGCCGGACGGCGGGCTCGTGCGTGAGCCCGCCGAACATCACGTGGCTCATCCGCGCCAGCTGCTCCCGCGCGGCCTCGTTCAGCACCGGGTGGTTGTAGCCGTGGATCGCCGCCCACCACGACGACATGCCGTCGACCAGTTCGCCCGAGCCGTCCGCGAGCCTGAGCCGCACCCCGCTCGCCGACTCCACGACGAGCGGTTCCTGGCGGCCGGGCATGGGCCCGTACGGGTGCCACACGTGGTGCCGGTCGAGCTCCAGCAGCTCGGCCACGCCGGGGCCGGACAGGTCAGGCATTGGGCGCGACGTCCGTTCCGGCGCCCCGGCGGCGTACGGCGACGAGGTCCGTGCGCGGCTCGTTCGCCGGAGGGGCGGAGTCCGCGGAGGTTCCGCACCCGCCGCCGTCGTGACAGCCACCGGGGGTCCGGTGCTCCGGCAGCGTCACCTGGTCCGCGCCCTCCACCTCGAACCCGGCGTCCGCGATCATCTCCAGGTCGGCCCTGCCGGCCTGGCCCTCGCTGGTCAGGTAGTCGCCGAGGAAGATCGAGTTGGCCAGGTGCAGGGCGAGCGGCTGCATCGCGCGCAGGTGCACCTCGCGGCCACCGGCGATCCGCACCTCCACGTCCGGGCAGACGAACCGCACCATCGCCAGGATCCGCAGGCAGCGCTGCGGGGTCAGGTGCCACTCCTTGGCGAGCGGCGTTCCCTCGAACGGGATCAGGAAGTTCACCGGAACGGAGTCCGGGTCCAGCTCGCGCAGCGAGAAGACCACGTCGACCAGGTCCTCGTCGCTCTCGCCCATCCCGGCGATGAGCCCGGAGCAGGCGGACAGCCCGGCCGCGTGTGCCTTGTTCACCGTGTCCACCCGGTCGGCGTAGGTGTGGGTGGTGGTGATGTCGCCGTACGTCGCCTCGGAGGTGTTGAGGTTGTGGTTGTAGGCGTCGGCCCCGGCCTCCCGCAGCCGCTCGGCCTGGCCGTCGGAGAGCAGCCCGAGGCAGGCGCACACCTCGACGCCCTCGTTCTGCTCCTTGATGGCCTTGATGGTCTCCGAGACCCGGTCCACGTCACGGTCCGTCGGACCGCGCCCGCTCGCCACCAGACAGACCCGCTTGGCGCCGCCGGCCAGCCCGGCCGCCGCGGCCTTCGACGCGTCGTCGGGCTTGAGCCAGCTGTACTTGAGGATGCCGGCCTTCGAGCCGAGCCGCTGGGAGCAGTAGGAGCAGTCCTCGGGGCACAGGCCGGACTTGAGGTTGACGAGATAGTTGAGTTTCACGCGCCGGCCGAACCAGTGGCGGCGCACCTTTCCGGCCGCGGCCACCACGTCGAGCAGGTCGTCGTCGGAGGTGGCCAGCACGGCCAGAGCTTCCTCCCGGGTCGGCGACTCGCGCCGGAGCCCCTTGTCCACCAGCGTGTTCAGCAGGTCCATGGGAACCGATCCTGTCCTACGGGTCCGCCCCGGGCCAAGGAGAGTCCGCACAACTCCACCCGCGTCGACGTGTGGGTATTGCCACACCGTGGGCGGCCGGCCCTGCGGATAGGGTCTGTGCGCTGCCCGCTGGAACCTGTGCACTGCACCGCAAAAGCCCCGGAGGACCCATGGCGTTCGGCTGGATCGAGGAGCAGGCCGAGGCGCGCCGCCGGGCCGGGCTCGTACGGACGCTGCGGCCCCGCCCGGCCGAGTCGCCGCTGCTGGACCTCGCGAGCAACGACTACCTGGGGCTGGCCCGCCACCCGGAGGTCACGGCGGGGGCCGCGGACGCGGCGCGCACCTGGGGCGGCGGCTCGACCGGTTCCCGGCTGGTCACGGGCACCACCGAGCTGCACGCCGAACTGGAGCGCGAGCTGGCCGGCTTCTGCGGTTTCGAGGCGGCGCTGGTCTTCTCCTCCGGTTACGCCGCCAACCTCGCCGCGGTCACCGCGCTCGCCCCGCACGGCTCGCTCATCGTCTCCGACGCGGGCAACCACGCCTCGCTCATCGACGGCTGCCGGCTGGCCCGGGGCACCACGCAGGTCGTCGGGCACGCCGATGCGGAGGCCGTGCGCAAGGCGCTCGGTGCCCACGGGGGCCCGGCGGTCCTCGTCTCCGACACGGTGTTCTCGGTCGACGGCGACGCCGCACCGCTGGCGGAGCTCGCCGCGGCCTGCCGGGAGCACGGCGCCGGTCTCGTCGTCGACGACGCCCACGGGCTGGGCGTGCTGGGTGACGGAGGCCGCGGTGCCGCGTACGCGGCGGGGCTGGCGGGCGCCGGCGACGTGGTCGTCACCGCCACGCTCTCGAAGTCGCTCGGCAGCCAGGGCGGAGCCGTCCTCGGGCCCGCGCGGGTGATCGACCACCTGGTCAACGCGGCCCGGACGTTCATCTTCGACACGGGCCTCGCCCCCGCGGCCGCGGGCGCGGCCCTGGCGGCGCTGAGGCTGCTGCGCCGCGAACCGGAGCGGGCGGCACGCGCGCGCGAGGTGGCGGACGAACTCCACGCGCGCCTGACCGCCGCGGGTCTGCGCGCGGTACGCCCCGACGCCGCGGTGGTCTCGGTGCGCGCGCCGTCCCCGGAGGGGGCCGTGCGCTGGGCGGCCGACTGCCGTGCGGCCGGGCTGGCCGTGGGCTGCTTCCGTCCTCCTTCCGTGCCCGACGGCGTCTCACGGCTGCGGCTGACCGCCCGCGCGGACCTCTCCGGAGCGGAGATCGGACGCGCTGTACGGGTGATCGGCGAAACGCGGCCATGAGTCGGCGTGACACGGCCGTGCGTCGCCGGATGCGGAACTGACCGGACCGCGGGTCAGAGACCGTGCGCGGCGGCCGTGAAGGCCGTCCAGCTCTCGGGGGAGAAGAGCAGCGCCGGCCCGGCCGGGGCCTTGGAGTCGCGTACGGCGAGCAGCCCGGCCCAGGGCCCCGCGGCCGGCCGGGCCGTCTCGACGCAGTTGTTGGCTCCGGTGCTGTAGCTGCTGCGCAGCCAGTGCACGCCGTGCAGATCGGTGCGGGAAGGTACGTGCCGAGGCGGAGCGGACATGGTGCCTCCTTCGCGGTGAGCGGTGGCGCGCCGTCAGGTGTCCCGGCGCATCCCGGCGATGAAATCCAACGAGTCCTCGGGCGGAAGAGCGCGGCTCCGAAGAGTGTCGAAGGCCTCGGCATAGGCCTCCAGGTCTTCTTTCCGTTCGAGGTGGAGGCTACTCGTCAAGTGGTCGATGACCACTACGTCAAGATCGGAAGCGTTCGAGAACGAGAAGATGACGAAGGGGCCGGTGACGCCGATGTGCTCCCCGGCGGCGAACGGCAGTACCTGGAGCCGCACCTGGGGCAGCCGCGCCGCCTCCGTCAGCCGTTCCAGCTGCCGTGCCATCACCTCGGGCCCGCCGACCTCCCGGCGCAGCACGGCCTCGTCCAGCACCGCGTCCAGCTCCAGCGGCGGATGCGCGCGCAGCACGTCCTGGCGGGCCAGCCGCACCTCCACCAGCGCGTCCAGCCGGTCGCCGTCGAGCCCGTCCACGGCGGCCCGGGTGACCGCGCGAGCGTACTCGGGGGTCTGCAGCAGTCCGGGGACGACCGAGGTCTCCAGCGTGCGCATCCCGCTCGCCTGCGACTCCAGGCTGATGAAGTCCCGGTAGGACGGCGGCAGTACGCCGCGGTAGGCGTGCCACCAGTGGTGCCGGCCGCCGTCGTCGTCCAGCCCCGCCAACACCATCAGCAGCTCGCGCAGTGGGGAGTCCCGGACGGCGTACGCGTCCAGGAGCGACCGCACATCGGCCGGTTTCACCCCGCTGGCGCCGGTCTCGATCCGGCTGACCTTCGACTGGTGCCAGCCCACCAGCCGGGCCGCCTGACCGCTGGTGAGGCCCGCTCCGGTGCGCAGCGCGCGCAGTTCGGCGCCCAGCTTCCGGCGGCGTACCGCGGGACCGTGCTGCATGGACTGCTCCTCACTCCTCCGAACGCTCCGCATGACCCGCTGCACATACGGTCCGCCGTCGCAGAGTTCACCGCATCGGGCGACAGATATATGCATATCTGGTGGATCGCCACGCGGGACCGGCGCGGTGGTGGCAGTCTGGCGGCGAAGCACCAGTCCGGGACCGTACTCGAACCATCCGCTCCGTGTCGGACTGCGATCCCCTGGGAAAGGGCCGACGTCGCCATGGCAGACCATCTGGAAGCATCCGTCACTCTGCCGAGCGATCCCGCCTCGGTCTCCGCGGCCCGAGGTTACGTGGTGGGCACCCTCGAGGAGTGGGGCCTGCTGCCGGACACGGACACCGTCGAGACCGTCCGGCTCATCGTCTCCGAGCTCGCCACCAACGCGGTGCAGCACACCCTCGGACAGTCGCCCACCTTCACGGTGGACCTCGTCCTCGTGCGTGACGAACACCTGCGTATCGGGGTGACCGACAGTCACCCGAGGTTCCCGAGACGGCTGCCGGCCGCCGTCCAGCAGGACAACGGCCGGGGCATGGTGATCATCCGGTGGCTCACCGCCGAGTGCGGCGGCCGACTGACCGTGCGGCCGACCCGGGAGGGAGGCAAGACGGTCTGCATCGAGATTCCGTGGACGGTTCCGGCCCGGCCGGTCACGACCACGGGACGGCAGGAACCGTAGCGCCTGCGGAACCCGGGGCGGTGACGGCGCCTCAGGGAGCCGCCACCGCCCCGGACGGGTCAGCGGACCCGGCCGTACCAGACGCTCTTCGTCCAGATCTTCTGCAGCTTCACCACGTCCCCGGACTTCGGGGCGTGCCAGATCTTGCCCCCGCCGGCGTAGATGCCGACGTGGTAGACGTACGAACCCGAGTGGAAGAACACCAGGTCTCCGGCCCGGCGGCTCTTCGCGGAGATGTGGCGGGTCTTGTTGTACTGCTGGTCCGCCGTGCGGGGCAGCTTCTTGCCCGCCTTCTTGAACGAGTACAGCGTGAGGCCGGAGCAGTCGAAGCTCCTCGGCCCGGTGGCCCCCCACTGGTAGGGGGCACCCTTCTTGGACGCCGCGATCCGGAGCGCCTTCGTGGCCGGTGTAGCGGCCGCGGCCTCGGAGGCCATGCCGGGAACCACGAGCGAGCCGCCCACGGCGGCCAGGGTCAGGGCCGAGGCCGTGCCGGCCCGGGCCATCAGCGACGGGACACGATTGGACGCAGTCATGCGCAACCCTTCGTCATCCGCCTGTGAAGGATGACCTGTCGGATTCGGGCTGGCGAAGTTGCCCGGCCGCGTTGCCGCGGCTTCACCCCAAGGGCTGCTCGGACCGGCCATGGCGTGACCGTTCCGGCGACCCGTCGTGCTTGGGTCCTCCACTCCTGCCGATCCACTTCCGTCGACCGGTCGTCCGGGCGGCGGCAGGATTCGGCGTCCGCCCGGACCGCCCCGCCGCGGTGGCGGGGGCTTGTCGTCAGACACGGATCTTCACCTACGCATGTCCGAAAATCCCAACGGAACCGGGGATTTGTGTTGTTACTCACCACTCAGCCGTTCGGGTGGACACCCCTGCGTCCGAGCGGCCGTCTCCCGCGGTGACGACTCCCGGACCAGCGCCGGAAGGCCCCGTTCCGCCATCCGGGGAGGCGGCTTGCGCAACCGCGGGGGCCTCGAAAAAGAAGGTGAACCTACCCGAAAGGAGGTACGTCATTTGGTCCGTTTCGACTCACGCCCGCGGGCTCGTCCCCGCCGACGGTGTGCGAAGTCTGTGGGAGCGTCAATTCGTATTGCGCTGCAGTACGGTGACGGGGAGTCGTACGCCGCTCGCGGTCCGCCACCCGCGCCACCGCGCCGGGGTGACCGGGATCACAGAGCCTGAGTGGTGCTCAGATCCCGGCGAGCGTCCGCCGGTCGGACCCGGGCGGACGTGTCCCGGCGGACCGGCCGCGTCGAGGTGATGCCGGATCGGTTCCGCCTCGCTCGGGGCCTCCGGGGGCCGCCCCCGCTCACCGCCCCGGCGGGGACGAGCCGCACGAACCGACCGGGAAGCCGGTCCGCCGCGGATGCCGAGGAGCCGGACCGTGCTCCGCTCAGCGGGACATGCCGCGCCGGTTATCGGATTGGCAAAGAAGGTCGGTGCCCCCTGTCCCCGGGGGCCGCGCAGCCGCAAGGATCCCCGTACCCAATTCGCAACGATGTACGGGGAGGTCCCACTTGAGGGGCAAGAGACCGAAGAACCGGGTGACGGCGCTCGGTTCGGCCGGCGCGCTGGTCACGGCGACCCTGATGGCCGGCGCCATGGCGACGCCCGCCGCCGGTGCGGAGAACCGCCACGGCCAGGACCGGGAGGCCCGTGGTGCCGCGATCGCCGCAGAGCGCGCCGCCAAGGCCGGGATCGACTGGCAGGACTGTCCCGCCGACTGGGGGCTGGCCAAGCTCATCCAGTGCGGCTGGGTCTCGGTGCCGGTCGACTACGCCAAGCCGGACGGCAAGCAGATCAAGCTCGCTGTCGACCGCATCGGCAACACCGGCACCAGGAAGGAGCGCCAGGGCGCCCTCGTCTACAACCCGGGCGGACCGGGCGGCTCGGGCCTGCGCTTCCCGACCCGGGTCACCTCCAAGAACCCCGTCTGGGCCAACGTGGCGAAGGCCTACGACTTCGTCGGCTTCGACCCGCGCGGTGTCGGCCACTCGGCGCCCATCTCCTGCATGGACCCGCAGGAGTTCGCCAAGGCGCCCAAGATGGACCCGGTGCCGGACTCCGAGGCCGACAAGCGCGTCCAGCGCAAGCTGGCCCGCGAGTACGCCGAGGGCTGCTACGAGCGCACCGGCCGTACGATGCTGCAGCAGATGACCACCGTGAACACCGTCCGCGACCTGGACGTCGTCCGCGCCGCGCTCGGTGAGGAGAAGCTCAACTTCCTCGGCGTCTCCTACGGCACCTACCTCGGCGCCGTCTACGGCACGATGTACCCCGGCCACCTGCGCCGGATGGTCGTCGACAGCGTCGTCAACCCGGCTCGTGAGAACATCTGGTACCAGGCCAACCTGAACCAGGACACCGCCTTCGAGATCCGCTGGAAGGACTGGCAGGACTGGGTCGCCAGGAACGACGCCGCCTTCCACCTGGGCACCACCCGCGCCGAGGTCCAGGAGAAGTGGCTGACGCTGCGCGCCACCGCCAAGAAGAACCCCATCGGCGGGGTCGTCGGCCCGAACGAGCTGATCTCCTTCTTCCAGAGCGCCCCGTACTACGACTCCGCGTGGGTGCCGGTGGCCACGGTGTTCAGCAAGTACGTCGCCGGTGACACCCAGGCGCTCATCGACGCGGCCGCCCCGGACATGTCCGACACCGCGGGCAACATCTCCTCGGAGAACGGCAACGCCGTCTACACGGCCGTGGAGTGCACCGACGCCAAGTGGCCCACCAGCTGGCAGAAGTGGGACCGGGACAACACGCGGCTGCACAGGACAGCACCGTTCATGACCTGGGCCAACGCATGGATGAACCTGCCGTGCGCCACCTGGCCGGTCAAGCAGCAGACCCCGGTGGACGTCAAGACGGGCAAGGGCCTGCCGCAGGTGCTGATCGTGCAGTCCACGCGGGACGCCGCCACCCCGTACGCCGGCGCCGTCGAACTGCACAAGCGCTTCAAGGGCTCCCGTCTGATCACGGAGAGGGACGCGGGCTCCCACGGCGTCACCGGCCTGGCCAACCCGTGCGTCAACGACCGGGTGGACGCCTACCTGCTCACCGGCGAGCTGGACCGGGCGGACGTGACCTGCGCTCCGCACGCCACGCCGAAGCCGTAGCGGGCAGGCGTACGTGACGAGGGGCGGCCGGGACGCCCGGCCGCCCCTCCTCCGTGTGCGGTGCCGTGGCGGTCAGCCGAGCGGTGCGCGCGGGAACCTGCGCTCCTTGCGGCCCTTCGCCTCGGCCTGCTCCGCCTTGACCACCGCCGCGTACCGGTCGACGTACTCCTGCCCGGACAGCGACAGAACGGCGTACATGATCTCGTCCGTGACGGCGCGCAGGACGGCCTTCTCGTTCTCCAGCCCGGCATGGCGGGAGAAGTCCAGGGGCTTGCCGAAGCGGATCGTGACCGGGTACATGTGCGGAACGACCCGGCCCGGCGGCTGGGCCTCGAACGTGCCGATCATCGCGCACGGCACGACCGGCACCTGCGCCTTGAGCGCCATGACCGCGACACCGACCTTGCCCTTGTACAGACGGCCGTCGTGCGACCGGGTGCCCTCCGGGTAGATGCCGAGGAGCTCGCCCTTGCGCAGCACCCCGAGCCCTTCCCGGATCGCGGCCCGCCCGGCCTCCTTGCCGGAGCGGTCGACGGGGATCTGCCCGGCGCTGCGGAAGAAGGCGGCGGTGAGCCGGCCCTTGAGGCCCGGTCCCGTGAAGTACTCGGCCTTCGCCAGGAAGGTGATGCGCCGTTTGAGCACCGCGGGCATCAGGAAGTGGTCCGAGAACGACAGGTGGTTGCCCGCGACGATGGCCGGACCGGACGCGGGCACGTGCTCCAGTCCCTCGATCCGGGGCCGGAAGACCATTCTGAGCAGCGGTCCCAGCAGGACGTACTTGAGCAGGTAGTAGAACACGGCTCGCCCTTCACTCTACCAGGTCCGCTTCAAGCCGGGGTTTTTGCAGGTCAAGACCACGATCCCGGGAGTTGGCCCACGTGCACCTGTAGCCATCTGTAACCGCGTTTGGTCGGGCTCATGCTGACCCTTTGCTGACTTTACTGACGCGTCGTCAGCCATGTGGGTGCCGGCGTCATGCCGGGCGGCACGGCGGCCTCACGCCGAGGCGGACGGGAGCGCGCAGCGGCACCTGCCTGGTTCCTTTGCTGACTCGTCCAGTATCAGATTCTTCGTCTGCCGGCGGTATAGAGCTCGGACGCAGTTTGAGTAGCGAAAATGGTCATGATCGCGACAAATAGTGGACGGCGGCTAGCTTGGGAATGGTCCGCATCTTGGCCACCGGCTGCCCACGCCAAGAGCCGGGTGCTGGGCTGGTTCCCGCATGCCCGCCGCCGCAGGTGATGCCCCGTCGAGCCTGGGTCAGCCGGCTATATGAGGTTGCCGGTGCAGCACGACTTGTACCGAGTCGACCCGACTCGCCGGCCAGACCGGAGGGCGCTGGGGCCGATACGCTGGAGAGACCACACACGGTCACCAGTAGGCCGAGAACTGGCGACAGTTGCATACGTGAGCCGACCAGCAGCGTGGCGAACACGGCCCCGAGCCTCACACGGCGCTACATCTATGCCTGCCGTAGGGATGCGGGAACAGGTGCTTCAGCCTTGGTCGGTGATGGCCGACCGCTGTGCCTCACTCAGCGACGAGATACGAGGCAGGTGCGCCGCGTCCCTGGAGCAGTGCCCTGAGCGACGAGACCACATCCGGTGCAGAGGTGATGGTGGTGACCTCGATATCGCTGATTCGGATGGTTGGGAGCCAGCCGTGCACGGACGGCAGCAGATCTGCCAGCGCATCCCTGAAAGCGCGCTGCCGATGGCGGCCTCCGTCGCCAGGGAACAGTGGTGGCTTCGGCTTGCCGAAGCCACCGCCGCGCTCGCGCCCGGAAAGAGCCCGCGAGCGGGCCAGCCATTGCGAGGCATCGAAGCCGAGCTTCACGCCTGCCGGATAGTGCTCCAGGGTCACGGCGCGGGCCCCGGTGAAGTGCTGTTCCTCGTCGACCTCCAGGATTTGCTGCTCCCCGTTCTCGTAGGTCAGCAGAACGTCCAGCCTTCACCGCTCACGAGAAGGGGCCTGCTCGGGGAGGACCAGCCCGGTGAGCGCACCGTAGATCGCCGACACCAACTCCCACATGGCGCGGCACTCGACCAGCCCCGGCCGCAGGAGCCAGGTCGGACAGCTCTCTGGTTAGATCTCCGCCCCACGATGGGCAGCCTTGGCGGTTCGATGTGTGGGCGACGGCCTCGTTCACCTACTCCTCCACCCTTCGCTGAACTGACCAGTGGAGACCTCTTGCTGACGATATGTAAAGTTCTGTCAAGTAACGTCCACTGTCGTCGTGCAGCTCGCCGGGGCTCCAAGACTGGATCCATGGACATCGACGAGAGCCGCGACTCGGAAAATGACCCCGAAGGCAGGAAGCGGAAGAGCGACTGGCTCCTCCGGGTGTTGATTGCGCTCCTATCAGCTATCGCGGGCGGGGTAGCGCAAGCTGTCGCAGAAAAGCTGATGGAATCCTGACCGACAGTCATGGAAGAAGGAGTACACATGCCGGGGGGAAAAGTTAAACGCATTGCAATGCCACCGGAAGCGCAGTTGGGACATGGTCCCCATCGGGCGATGCTGATGGAAGTGCACGCGCTTTATCGGAACGCTGGATGTCCGAGCACTCGCAGAATTAGCTCAACAGTAGACAAGATGGATTCCGCGAAAGACGTTATTTCGCATCAGGCGGTTGCAAATATCCTGAATGGACGGAACTTCCCCGCCTGGCCAAAGGTGGAGGTGTTGGTCGCTGCTCTGCACTTCCTGGCGGATTCAGGGCCGGATCGATCCGAAATGGACAGGATTCGCGAACTTTGGCTCGCTGCGCACTACGAAGAAGGAGCGGCTCCATCGGTTGGATTCATCAGTAGTTCGTCCATCGATGCATCCTCGCCGCCGGACCAATCGAGCCGCGTCGCCGCGCGTGATCCCTCATCCGAGACTGACCCCTCCGTCACCTGCTCACCCGAGGAATCTCCGGGGGAAGATTGCGAAGCCGAGAACATGGCGGATGAGGGACTGTCCGTTACCCGCACCGAGGACGAAAGAGCCGACGTGGACTATGAGGAGATGCGCGTACGCTTCGTCTCGGGCGCTTCCTCCGGACCGGCAATGTTCTCGCTTGACCTCATGGCCGGGATGCTGCAGGTGATCGTAAACAGTCAGCACCCTTTGGGGGCGTCGATGGCTCGGGTTATGGAGCGCGATGACGATGAGGCTTCCCGGCTCGTAAAGCTCATGCTCATTTCGTGGGCGCGCATGGAAGATGAAATTCCCACCGAGCGGATGCGGAGCCGAATTGCAGATATCCGGAATGACTGGGGCCGCTATGCTCGCTGGCTGGAAGAGCCCAACGACTAGCAAATGACTTCACGACCAACGCCCTGGACAGCAATGACCATCCAACCGATAGTTCGGAATGAAGAGGTCGCGTGCCACAGTCGTGCCAGATACAGGGGTCAGCTACGGTCAACAACGGGGACGAGCAGGTGCGACCATGCCCCTTGCCTCAACCGATGAAGCCGCAGGTCACCGGCAAGACACCCCAGCCTCTCTCCTAGGGCCTGTTCTGAGTCCGGATCACGGATGGGTCAACGTGGCCCCGGTGGCCGGTTGAGTCCGGTAGACCGGTCACGTGACTCGTGGTGATCTGACCGATGGTGAATGGGAGTTGGTCGAGCCGTACCTCCCGCTGGGGGTGTCCGGGCCGATCCCTGACCTGCGCAGCTACTTCAACGCGGTGATGTGGCGGTTCCGTACCGGCAGCCCCTGGCGGGATGTGCCGGAGAGCTACGGCTCTTGGTCGACGGTCTACGACCGGTTCCGGATGTGGGCGCGTGACGGGGTCTTCCAGGCGCTCATGGACGGGATGATCGCCGAGGCGGCGGCCCGCGACGACGTCGATCTCAGCCTGGTCAGCGTGGACTCGACCGTTGCCCGTGCGCATCACCACGCGGCGGGCATGGTGGTCGACCCGGAGCTCCTTGAGGACCTGGAGAAGGCTGTGACGGAGGAAAAGGGGCTGCAGCAAAGGGGCAAAACGACCCCCTAGGCGACGGATCCGCGGACAGCGGGGACCCCGAGCGGGAACAGCGCCGTGCCGTGCGCCGACGCCACAGGGCCCGACTGCGGGCCGCCGAACTGGGCCGCTCCCGGGGCGGGCTCACCAGCAAGGTCCACCTCGCCGTCGAGCGGCGCTGCCGCCCGCTGGCCATCATCCTCACCCCCGGGCAGGCCGCGGACAGGCCGCGCTTCATCCCCGTCCTGGAGAAGGTCAAGGTGCGTGTCCCGGTCGGCCGCCCAAGGACCCGGCCGGACGCGGTCGCCGGCGACAAGGCGTACTCCTCCCGCGCCAACCGCGCCCACCTGCGCAGACACAAGATCAAGGCGGTGATCCCGGAAAAGGCCGACCAGGCCGCCAACCGCAAGAAGAAGGGACGCTCCGGTGGCCGCCCGGTCAGCCACGACACCACGCTCTACAAAGACCGCAACACCGTCGAGCGCGCCATCAACAAGTTCAAGGAATGGCGGGGGCTGGCCACCCGCTACGACAAGACACCCGAGAGCTACGCCGCAGGACTCCACCTGCGCGGATCCGTCCTCTGGTTACGCAGCCTGCCAGCCCTCCCATGATCCGAACCCCGAACAGGCCCTAGAGCGGGTGTCCAGCCCGCTCACCGAATCCACACCCGCTGGAACTCCTCGGCCGGGATGGTCTCCAGCAGGTCCTCTTCAGGGTCGATCGCTTGGTCTGTTAGGAAGCCGTGCTCGTCCTCTAGGTGCTCCCAGCTGTACCGGTGGAGTTGGCCGGCCGGAGTCAGCTCGGCTTGCTTAACGGCGAACAACTCGCCGCGGTCGGGTACGGCCTCGAAGTACCACAAGCCGCCCTCCTCGTCAGTGCTGCGGAAGTGGTGCCGCAGGGTGGCGTTCTCATCGAGTGCTCGGAAGTACGCCACGGTCTCTGCTTTGATGCGCTCCAGGTCAACCACGGGATCATCGTGCCAGCGAGCGCGCGCGGGTTGCTCCGTTCTGACATCCACAAGTGACATCAACGAAGCCGGACGCCAGCACTCCTAGGCGGTCCGACACGGCCAGTGTGACCGGGTGGCTCCCCGGCAGTGCCGAGGAGCGATCGAACTCCTAAAGCGGGTGTCGCAGGTTCGAATCCTGCCGGGGCACAGAGAAACACCGGGTGAGAAGTCCTCCCGTCCGGTGGGCGGGGGCCTCCGTGCTTTCGGCACACACATGGTCCCGGACGCCACCGGTGCACTCAGGCTCCAGTCGTCGACCCGCGCGGCCGCCGCCGACCCGAACCCGCAGAACTTTCAGGCGCAGCTGGTGGTCGCTGACGACGGTGACCCACAGCGAGGTCGGTCGCGAGCTACCGTGTTGCCCCGTGGGGCGCGGAGCACGCCTTCTGGTTCTCCGGGCCCCGCTCCCACTAGCCATTCTCCTCCAACTTCCCTTCCCCGTGCGCCCGCCGCCACTACCCTGGCGAGATGGTCGACGTGGGGGCCGGCGAGCTCAGCACTAGCCGGGACAGGCTCTTGAAGCAGGCGCAGGCCGCCGAGAGTGTCGGGGACACGGCGGTCTGCGGACTGTTGTACTTCTACGCCGCCGAGTGCGCGCTGAAGGCCGAGGTGATGCGACGGCGCTCGCTCTACATGTCCACCGCCCAGCTCCCCTCCGACCTGCGGAGCCACGACCTCCGCAGGCTGGCGAAGGAACTCAACCTGCGCGACCCCGTGACCCGCCCGGACCCGCTCCGCTGCCGCCGCCACAAGAACGGCGGCTGGATCGAAAGCCATCAGCTCCATGAGGCATGGCGCTATGGTGCGAGACTGAACGACGATGATCAGAAAGCAGCGCTCGAAGCGCTGAAACAACTGGTGCGGGCCGCCAGGAGAGGATGCTGAGCAGCGTGGCCGACAAGCTGTTCACTTGGGTCGACGTCGACTCACGCCTGGCGGAGGCAGCCGTCGAAGGCGAGTGGCCGTCCTGGCTGCTCGAGGCCGACGCCTGGTGGGACGCTCTCGAACTGTCCGTGCGTCCCGGCACCTCCGTCGGCGAGGTCCGGGAGTTCCTGGACTACCAGTTCGGCCTCGAGTCCGCCGTGGACGGCGAGGAGGGCCTGGAACTCCGCCTGGACCGCCCCGAGTCCCACACCCCTCGCTCCCTCCCGGTACGCCTGACCGAAACCGCGGACGCGCCTCAGGTCGCCCGCCGTCCAAGGCTCAACGAGCGCCGTGTCACCTCGGCGCTGAGCGAACCGCTGCCGCGTCCCGCGTCCCCCGGCCTTCCCGGCGACCGCCAGATCATCGCTTTCCACTCCTTCAAGGGAGGTGTGGGCCGCACGCTGCACGCGGTGGCGCTCGCCGACCTGCTGGCCTCCCGCGGACAGCATGTGCTCCTCGTCGACGCGGACCTCGAGGCGCCGGGCATCACCTGGATGTACCAAGCGCAGGGCGGCCGCTGCGACATCGCGTACGACGATGTCCTGGCGCTCCTCCACTCCTCCGCGGACGGCGAACCCACCGACGCGGTAAACATCGCCGCTGCGTACCTGCCCAACCAGGAGGTGTCCCGTCACGCGGGAAAGGGCCGGGTAACGGTCCTTCCCTCTAGTCGGCGCACCGTGCTCGGCCCGCCTCGGATCGGTCCCTCGGACCTGCTAACCGAGGACCGTTCGCCCTACTTCCTCAGCGAG
The DNA here is from genome assembly GCF_001906585.1 of Streptomyces kebangsaanensis. Classification (GTDB taxonomy): domain Bacteria; phylum Actinomycetota; class Actinomycetes; order Streptomycetales; family Streptomycetaceae; genus Streptomyces; species Streptomyces kebangsaanensis. The sequence goes on from NZ_JUJA01000046.1 coordinate 19,156, forward strand.
TCTCTCGCCGCGCTCGCCGTCGCCGCAGAGGCTGACATCGTCGTACTAGACCTGCGGGCAGGCGCGTCCGAGCTGTCGGCCCCCGCCCTACTGGATCCCCGGGTCACCCGGGTCTTCGTCTCCACCATCAGCAGCCAGTCACTGCACGGCACCGAGGCCATGATCCACCAGGTAGGAACGCGCGCCCCCGCTCGGGTCGGCATGGATCCCGCGCCCGGCGCGATCGTGACCCAGTACCGACTGGACCTCCACGACGGCCATGCAGACGCGGCCAAATCCCTTCTCAGCGACGCCCTCTCCCAGGCCATCGTCCTGCCCGTGGACGACGGCACGACTGCACATGACGAGGACCACCTGGCGGTGGACGAGCAGGTACTGACCGAGCCCGTGCTGAGCCCGTTCCGCGAGGAACTGCTCGCGCTTCCCGACAGCTGGGACGCGGTGGTGGATGTGACGCGCCGTTGCGGACTGCCGCGGCTGGTAGCGGAGTTCGCGCCGAGCACGATGCTGGTACCACACCGTCCCGACGAGAGCCCGGAGGTCCTCGGGCGCCGTCGGTCCGCCCTGGCCGAGTTCACTAGCGCGCTGCTCAACCGGGGGCCGTTCGGTGCGGACCCCGACAGCGGCTTCTTCACCATCGAACCCACCCGCAGGCTCATCGCCGCCCACCGAACCGACCTGCCGATCACCATGGTGACGGGCGAGGCCGGCACGGGCAAGACGTTCACCTTCGCCAGGATGTGCGCGGCGAGGACCTGGGACGCCTTCGCCTTGACAGCCGGGGTATCCGTCCGACAGTCCGCTCGAGTCATTCCGGTGCTCGCCCCGCCGGACGCTCCGGACAGAATCTGGTATGCGGATCCACACCCCGTCGAGGCGGACGGCCTATGGGAGGAGAACCCGTGGGAGCAGACGCCCGCCGGGCCGGAGCGTCGCGACCGGATCCTGGCGTTCATCGAGTCATCCTCCCGGCATCCGTCCGCGGAGAGCATGGGCTTCTGGCGGGAGCGCTGGCTGACATGCCTCGCGATGGCGGCCGGTGCCCCTGACGACGCCGAGCCGATGGAGTACCTGCTAGGCCATGAGGCGCTCTTCCTCGTCGATGGCCTGGAGGAGTGGCTGCACCGACGTGACGAACCCTGGGCGTCCGTTGCCTTCATCAGCCTGTTGGACATGATGCAGTCTCTGCGCAGGCTTCGGAAACAATCGTTGGGGGTCGTGATCTTCACCCGTCCGACGGCGGCGACGGAACGCGCTCTCAAAGGCCCAGCCAACCGAGACGGCAGAACCTTGCGGCGCAGGCCCCCGTTCGAATTGCACTGGACCACTGATGACGCCCTGAAGCTCGCCGTGTGGCTCTCGGTCCGTTCCGGCGCGGTGCCGGTCCCGGAAAGGCCCATCGCCGACCTGGGGGAGGAGGAGACCGCCAGCTGTCTCCTGCCGCTCTGGGGCTTGAGGATGGGCTCGGACGGCTCCCGCGAGGCGTGGACCGACCGGTGGTTCGCCTCCGCCCTCGCCGACGCCCAGGAACGCGTCCAGCCGCGCGACGTCATCCGCTTTCTGCACGCAGCCGCGATCACGTCTGCCGACGACGGACGGTGGAGCGACCGGGTACTTACCCCACCGGCCATGCGTCAAGCCCTGGCCGAGTGCGGCGCGCTCAAGATCGAAGAGCTCCAACACCAGTTCCCCCATATCTGGGACCTCCTGCGCACGCTGGTACACCAGGCCGTCGAACAGTCCCCCTTTTTTGCGGGGGACGTGGGGCTTACCCACAAGGCCATCCGCGAGCTCCAGGACTGGGGCGCCCTGTCGAAAACCCCCGACGGCCGCTACCAACTCCCGGAGCTATACCGTCTCGCCCTCGGTATCCGAATCGAAGGCCGCTCCCGCACGATCCCTCCGCGCTGACTCGAACCCAACTGGCGGCAACGTCCGCGCCTCGACGGCAGTGACGGCAGCGACGGCAATGCTGACGGTAACGGCGGTCAGCAGCCGGCCATGACGACAGCACCAGCCAGTCAGATCCCGTTACAGGGTGGTGCCCGCATCTTCTAAGCACTTGGTCAACGACTGCGAGGCCGCAACCCACCAAGACCCCACGTGCCAGGTGCATGCCAGATCATGCGGGGAGCCACGGGGAATGGCGGGGACCAGTCAGCGGTCAGGCAGGCCGCCTCCCTACTTCGCCCCAGGTCAGCGCAGCTACTGCCGCCGAGAAACCCAAGCTTCCCAAGCTGAGGGCGTGTCGTTGACCTTGACCTTCACTGCTCGGCTTGATCGGCTGGTCCCATGGCCACGGACCCGAGCGAATACGACGAGGCGANCGATCCCGATCGTGGCGGCCCACCTGGCGAAGGTCGAGCGGGCAGTCAGCCGGACCCGTTCATCTCACGCCGGACAACCGTACATTGTCCGGCAAGTCCTCGTGCAAGCACTACAGGACGAAGACGCCCAGCAAGTCGTACCCCAGGTCGTTGACGAGTTCGCCCGGCGGATCTCTGAGGATCCGAACAATCTCCCGTTCTGACATCCACGCCTGACATCAACGACGGCGGACAGCAGCAGCCACCAGCGGTCTACGCCAGCCTCACATCCCGCGAACCATATTGCTGTGCGGCTGCGTTGATCGAACTTCTAAAGCGGTGCTCACTCTCCACACCGCTCAGGACAAGGGCGTGAAGCTGGCGGACTGGTCGAGGTGGAAGGCGGAGCCCGGAACCATCGGAGTCTAACCCTCACGCAGGGCAAGCCGTCACTGTTCCGTCGTCGCCGTCTCCACGCCGGTCTGGTTGTCGCTGCTGTGCACCAACAAGCTCTTGCCAAACGAGTCCGAGGAGTCGAGCCCGGCCAGTCGTACCGGCTCCGTGCCCTATAGCGCTATGGCGATCAGGTCGAGATCGGTGCCTGTCTTCTGGCGGATCTTTCCCATCAACCCGCCGCTGCTTCCGGCGGTGGGGTCCCAGGACACTCCGACGGCCAGATGGGTCACGTGCCCAGATCCGCTGGCTCGTCGTCCTTCTTGAGCGTGATCATGCTTGATTCTCTTGTTGGTGGGACTGCGACACGTGAGGTCTGCCAGGTGTCCCGCACCGTGCGCTCCACCTGGGCCGGCGTTGGCGGCGGAGTTCTCAGCAGAGCCCCCGGTCCGGGCCGTTCGCCGCGCAGCCGCAGGGGCTGGGGGAATGCTGACCTAAGCTGTTACGGAGCATTCCTGATAGCTTCGGGGCGCTTGGCTGCGTACAGCGGCAGCAGGAGGTGGGCGGTGCGAGAAGAGGTCGAGGTCGTACTCAGTCAGATCCTTTCGCCGGTTGCCACGGCCATCGGCGTCGACGGGCTCGACGTGTTCGCCGATCGAGCATCGGGTTCGTCGCAGGGTGGTCCGGCGGCCGAACTCGGGAGACGTATTCTGCGGGTGCTTCGTGAACGTAGCGTTGAGCCAGAAGCGCTGCGTGAGGCGGTTGCGGAGGTCGCGGCCAACACCGCGGACGAGGATGCCCGTGCGGTGCTGCGGCTCAGACTGCGTAAAGCGCTGTCGGGCGACGTCGAGACACTCGCGGAAGTCACCGCGCTGCTGCCGGCGCCATCGGTACACGTCACAGTCGAGGGGGAGCGGTCGGTGGCGATCGGCGGGAACAACACCGGGCTCATCTTCACCGGGGACAACTCCTCCTTCATCACGGGACATGTTCTCGGAGGGGACCGCTGACCGCCGAGGCCACCACCTCTATCGGGCGGAGGACCGGGCCCGCCAGTGGATCAGGTGTTCGCGGGTCGACCCGATCAGTGGGTGCTCGGGGCCCAGAACGCGGATACGGTCCGCCAGCAACTGCTCAAGGGCGGTGACCGCACCTCCAATGTCCCCTGACAGCCCGCGGTACTTCGCCAGGTTGTTCCGGGTGGCCAGGGTGTCCGGGTGGTCCGGGCCCAACAGTCTGCTGCGATCTTCGAGCAGCGTTTCGAGTGCTGCCGTCGCCGTGACGGGGTCGCCTGCTTCTCCCTGCCAGAACGCCAGATTGCCCCGGACTACAAGGGTGTCAGGATGTGCCGGGCCGAGGACCCTGAGGTAATCGCCCATAAGTTCTTCAAATTGGGCCGCTGCCCCCGCAGGGTCCCCCGCCACCCCCCGCCATGACGCCAGATTCCCCCTGGAGTTGAGCGTGTCGCGGTGGTCGGGGCCGAGGATTCTGACGTAGTCATGCAGCAGCTCCGCGGTTTCACGCGCTGCCCCCGCAGGATCACCTGCCGCCCCCCGCCATGATGCGAGACTGCTCCGGGTGGCCAGCGTGTCCGGGTGATCGGGGCCTTGCAGCCGGACCCGATCCGAGAACAGACGCTGGAATTCGACGGCCGCGCCGGAGGGGTCCCCGTGGATACCGCGCCACATGGCGAGATTGGCGCGGGCGGTCAGGGTGTCGGGATGGTCGGGCCCCAGCAGCCTGTCGAAGTCGCCCACCAACGACTCGAGCGAGCCCGAGCCCGTGTCGTACTCAGGGCCCTTGAATCGCGCGAGGTTCAGCCGGACCGCCAGAGTGTCCGGGTGCTCCCGTCCCAACACTCGGGCGCAGTCGTCCACCAGCCGCTCGAGCTCGCGGCCGGCACCCGCGGCATCTCCCGCTTCGGCTTGCCAGACGGCGCGGTTGGCCCTAATGGACAAGGTGTCCGGATGAGCCGATCCCAGATGGGAGATCGCCTCGTCGGCGATGGACTCGAAGAACGAGGCGGCGGCGACTGTCTGCCCGGCCTGGCCGAGACTGGTGGCGGCCCTGATGAGCACGGCATACGATCCCGAGGCCCACAGGGCTTCCCCGCTCACCGTTCGGAGATGCTCCGTGTTGGCTCGCAGGGCATGGGCGAGCAGGGAGTCACTTGCGTCGTCCGGCCACACCGCAAGCAGTGCACGGGCCACAGCCTCGGCCGCGCTGTCGGTGCGTCCGGCTGCGGCCGCGTCGCGAGTCGCACGTTGCACCAGGCGATGGACCGTCACTGTCTCGTACGGGCTGTGTCTGTCCGCGGTCACCAGGCTGAGCCGAGCCAGACACCGCAGAGCGGCCAAGGCGTCGCCTTCGGAGACCGTTACCTGTGCGCTGCCGGACGTGCCGGGGGTGCCGACTCTCGTGACGGAGGAACGGTACAGGGTCAGGTATTCAAGAGCAGGGTCGGCCGTCAGCACCTCGATCGGTATGCCCGTCGGATCCAGTTGGCTGACCAACTCCAGCATCGGCCGGGCCAGACCGACGGGTCGAAGGGCGTCCGCATGCTCGATACTCAACGACCATGCCGCACCAAGGGTGACACTTTGGTCGTCCGGGAGTGACACCAAATCAGGGGCCAGTTCCGCCAGTGAGCGATGCATGTCGGCCAACCGACGACGGTAGGCAGCGCATCCTATGTTCCGGTCGATCATGAAAGCGACCGCCTGTGACAGCGCGAGCGGCAAGTGGCCGAGATCGGCCGCCAAACCGGCCAGTTCGGTGGGTGAATCGCTCAGACCGTGGTCGGCAAGCTTGGCGGTCAGGTACTGCACGGATTCGGATTCGGTGAACACATCCATGCTCACCAGATGACGGCCGACACCGGTGAGGGCCGCGTCGCGACGCCGGGTGGTGACGACGGTACGGCCGGAAGGCGTTGTCGGCGGCCAGAGGCCCCGCAGATCACCCGGACTGGCCACGTCGTCCAGGACGATCAGCCAGCGTTTATCGGTAGTCTCCAGCCACGCCAGAAAGGTCTGGGCGGCTTCCTCGGGCTGGGCAGCGTCGGCGAGGGACAGCTCCGCTGCAGCCCTGGCATAGGTCGCGATGATTGCCGAGCGAGTGCCGGCGTCCACCCAAACCACCAGGTCGGCCCCTCCGTGCGACCACCGGCGGCGCGCCACCTGTGCCGCCGCCTGGGTCTTGCCCACGCCGCCGATCCCGCTGAGTACGACAGCCGAGGGTCGACCGGCATCCACGCCGTCGGCTTCCATCAGCGCGGTAAGGGCGGCGTCGCTCCGGCGTGGCTGGAACGACTCCGCCTGCGGGGGAACGACACCGATCTGTGTCGGGAACGTGAGCGCCTGTCGACCGGGGTGGTAATAGGTGCTGGCGTTGATGTTGCCCGCGACTACATCGCCGGTGACACGGACAGTGTTCTTTCTCGGGTACAGAGTCACGGTCACCAGCCCGTTCCGCTGGACCACCGTCGGTTCAGGGGCGCCGGTGTTCCGGCAGTCGGCAATGGTAGCCGGGATTCCCGAGCCCTCACCCTCCACCAAGCGCGCCCACGTCAACACACTGGCCAGGCGGAAATTCCGCCGCTGCGACTCGGACCGGACCCTGCTGATGGGGGTCGGATGGTTCTCGGCCAGGCCATCACCAAACCATGATCCGGGGTTGGTGATTTCAAGGCGGTCTTCGAAGAGCTTGACGTGCACGCATGCGTGCTTGTGCGTATAGCTGCGGTGCACCAGCGCGTTGGCGATGAGCTCCCTCACCGCGATCATGGGATATTCGTAATGCGGCTGGGTGGTGGCCGCGTGCTCGGAGGGCGCCTCGCCGGTCCGGGTGTGTGCGGCGATGAAATCCCTGGCCCGCTCGATCTGCTCGGGAACGGTCCCTCGAAGATCCGTCTTGTCCTTGGGGTCGTCGATGGACGTGCCGTAGACACGTGCACACTGGACGATCGCGGTGGCGACCACTGCGGTGGGCTCCTCACCGAACAACAATGCGCCAGCGATGGTGAGCCAGCCGTCGCGCATGAGGCTTGCCCGTTGCAGGAATTCGGTCGATGAAAGCTGCCCAGGCAGGTCCTGAGCTATGTCTTTCCGCAGATCGCCGCGAAATCGGCTCACCCGATCGGCGTTCACCGGCGTCCGCTTTGTCGGGTGGTCGAGAAAGCCGGGCCCGTCGTCAGCGACTTCCGACGTCGCGTGGACGGCGAAATCGGATGTCCCCGAGGGGTCGAAGTCCCCGGCGGAGCGGGGGACTTCCGGTTCGACTTTCGGGCGCCGCGCTATAGGGAGCCGACCGTATCCGTCAAAGAGGCGGCTGGGCTTCGGCCCACGGAAGTCGATGGAATCAACGTACTTGTAGAGGTCTTCCAGGGATACGAAGCCGTCGTCGTCCTCGTCGATCGCTCCGTGGGTGATGCCCTCGGCGAGTGCCCGGGTGAACGGGCTAGCCTTGCCGTCCTCGTCGGCGTCGTCCGCGAGTTGAGCCGGAGCTGTCGCGGTCAGGACGAACCGTCCCCTCCCACCGAGGAGCCCGGGAGTCTCGGAACCCTTGAACGCCCCGCTGTGGCAGCAATCGAGAACGACGATCTTGGCTCGCGCCGAGGAATCCGACATGATCTCGTTGAGCAAAGTGTCGGGTACCGCGGTGCCGGCCAGCAGGAGGAACTCCGTATCGGTCCCGCACAAATAGAACTTATGGTTCTTCGTCGCCCCGTGACCGCTGAAGTAGAACAGAAGGACGTCATCGGGTTCGGCGCTGGCGAAGAAAACATGAGTACGCCGCTGCAGTTCCCCTGCTGTGACGTCAAGAAGAACGGTCATGTCCACATCGGCGAACATCCCGAACTGGCCGTGCGCGAGAGCCTCCGCGATCAGTCGGTGATCAGTGCGCGGACCTATGAGCGGCGGAAGAAGGTCCGGGTCACCCACGTAGCCAGCGTTGCAGACTATGAGTGCCCGATACACGGCAACTCCCCCGTCGTACGACAACCCCGAAGCCCGCGAAGATCACTCGGCGGCGCCTAGTATATAAGGCCAGTCCTACCGGAGGGGTCGTCCGTGGAACCGTCGAAGCTCGAAGTAGTCCCCGGTCTTGCGTCGCTGACCGATGATCACCCCGCCGTGCTGGGGGCCATCGGTGAGCTCACGTCAATGCTTCGTGACGAGCCGGACATCGTCGCCGAGTCCTCTTTCCCAGCAGTGAGCGGGGCGAAGGGGATGCTGCCCAGCATCCTTGTGGAGCTCGTCGGATCTTCGGTTGCTGTGGGGGCCGTCGTCAGAGTTTTCCGCCTGTGGCTGCAACGCGACCGCCGGCGCTCGATCCGCCTCCGGCGAACCCTTCCCGACGGCAGCGTCATCGAACAGGAGGTGAGCGGGGTGGCCATTTCCGACCAGACCCTGCGGGCAGCGCTTGAGCAGCTCGACGGGGCTTCGACGAACCCGTTGTCCGGCTCGTAGCCGGACGCGCAAACGACTACGTGATCAGGTCCGAGTCGTCCACTGCACCGCACCCGTGCTGCCCGTTGCCGACGGTTTACTAAGGGAGCTTAGGGGTAGACATGGACAGACGTCGACCAGGTCAAGGTCAACCAGCGTGCCTGGGAGCAGCTCGAAGCCGAGCCGCATCCGCCGGGGACTGATCTTCTCCGGCGAGAGCTTCGTCATGTGGACAGCCCATCTCGTGGGCAAGGCATGGCTCCCACACACCGATTGGGACGAACTCCTCCAAAAGGCCGGTGAAGTAGCCGGAATGCGCATCAGGGCCACCGTACGCCCGACCTTACACCGCTAGCACCTGCCGCCGCGTCGGTACCTGGGCTACACGCCCTCTGGCCAGCAAGAACGTCTGGTTCGCTGGTCTCAGTTCTGGTCTCATTCGGCCGCGTTCGGGGCCGTTCACGGCCAACTTCGACACCGGTTCCGTCCCTGGTCAGAACGTCTCCGCTTCCCTGCCTACGACCTCGTGAACAGTTGGAAAGCGTGCACCCGAGGCACCTGAGGGACCCCAAGTAGGCGATGCTTGGGTATGGCCCTTGAACCCAACGATGCTCCGTCGATGACCACCCACGTGAGCACGGTGACCGATGGAATCACCAGAGTCTTCACGTGGGAGGAAGGCGCACGTTGAACCGTTCCGGGTTTGATCGAGACTCCAGGTCGTGACTGCGACCTGGGGTTTCGTGGTTGCTCGGTAGTAGTTGGTCTCGTATTCGGCGGGTGGGATGTGCCCGATCTCGCCGTGCGGTCGGCGGTGGCAGTACCAGTCGACCCATTCGGCGGTGGCCGGCTCGACCTCGGGGAGCGTCCTCCGGGGCCGGCCGGGCTTGGTCGGCTCGGTTTTGCACCGGACGATCGCGGACTCCACCAGGGCATTGTCGTAGGTCGCCGACCGATCCGATCGACGCGGCGGTGCCTGCCCGGTCGAGGTGCTCGGCGGGCGCGAACGATGCGTGCTGCGACCCGGCATCGGAGTGATGTATCAACTCGCCTTTTCTATAAGGGCGTTGATCTCGGTCGCGCTGCCAGAGGGCCATCGCGGGGGCGTCCAGGACGAGCCGGGTCTCCTTCGAAGTGGCCGCGGACCAGCCGACGATGCGGCGGGAGAAGGTGTCCACGACGAAGGCGACGCAGACGACGCCGGCGAACGTGGCGACGTGGGTGAAGCCGGCGACCCGGCAGCGGTTCGGGGCCGGGGCGACGAGGTCGCGGTCCACGAGGTCCGGAGCCCGTTGTGCGCTCGCGTCGGGGATCGTGGTGATCACCTTCCTTCCGCGGACCGCTCCGGTGATGCCGGGCTCGCGCATGAGGCGCTCGACGGTGCGGCGGGCCACCGCGACATCCCGGCGGTTCAGGTGCCGCCAGATCTTCCGGGCGCCGTGGACACGGTAATTGGCCTCGTACACCTCTGTGATGAGGGTCTTCAGCCCGGCGTCGCGGACGGTGCGGGCCGCGGGTGTGGCCTGGCGTTTGTGGTGGGCGGAGCAGGGGTACGGGGCGATCTTGCAGTCGTGGTCGGTGAGGACCCGACAGATCGGCTCGACGCCGCCGAAGCGGCCCTTGTGCTCGTCGATGAACGCTACGAGCGTGTGTGTGGCCGGTCGAGCTCGGCCGCGAAGAAAGACGCCGCGGCTTTGAGGATCTCGTTCGCCCGCTTCAGCTCGGCATTCTCCTTCTTCAGCCGCTTCAGCTCGGCGGACTCCTCCGTCGTGGTGCCCGGCCGGGTGCCGGCGTCGATCCGGTCCTGCCGGACCCGCTTGCGCAGGGTCTCGGTCGTGCCGATCCCGAGCTTGAAGGCGACCGCCTTCATCGCGGCCCACTCGGTGTCGTACTCCGGCCGCACCTCGGCGACCATCC
>NZ_JUJA01000047.1:0-1243 GCF_001906585.1 Streptomyces kebangsaanensis
TAGCGTTCATCGACGAGCACAAGGGCCGCTTCGGCGGCGTCGAGCCGATCTGCCGGGTCCTCACCGACCACGACTGCAAGATCGCCCCGTCCACCTACTACGCCCACCACAAGCGCCAGGCCACGCCCGCGGCCCGCACCGTCCGCGACGCCGAGCTCAAGACCCTCATCACAAAGGTGTACGAGGCCAACTACCGTGTCTACGGCGCCCGGAAGATCTGGCGGCACCTGAACCGCCAGGATGTCGCGGTGGCCCGCTGCACCGTCGAGCGCCTCATGCGCGAGCTCGGCATCACCGGAGCGGTCCGCGGCAAGAAGGTGATCACCACGATCCCCGACGCGAGTGCGGAACGGGCTCCAGACCTCGTGGACCGCGACTTCGTCGCCCCGGCCCCGAACCGCTGCTGGGTCGCCGACTTCACCCACGTCGCCACGTTCGCCGGCGTCGTCTACGTCGCCTTCGTCGTGGACACCTTCTCCCGCCGTATCGTCGGCTGGTCCGCGGCCACTTCGAAGGAGACCCGACTCGTCCTGGACGCCCTCGAGATGGCCCTCTGGCAACGCGACCGAGATCAACGATCCCATCAGAAAGGCGAGTTGATACATCACTCCGATGCCGGGTCGCAGTACACATCGTTCGCGCTCGCCGAGCACCTCGACCGGGCAGGCATCGCCGCGTCGATCGGATCGGTCGGCGACGCTTACGACAATGCCCTGATGGAGTCCACGATCGGCCTGTTCAAAACTGAGTTGATCAAGCCCCGTCGGCCCTGGAAGACACTCTCCGAGGTCGAACTGGCCACCGCCGAATGGGTCGACTGGTACTGCCACCGCCGACTGCACGGTGAGATCGGGCACATCCCACCCGCCGAATACGAGACCAACTACTACCTCGAAACCACGAAACCCCAGGTCACAGTCACAACCTAGAGTCTCGATCAAACCCGGAACGGTTCACTTCGCCTGGTGCACGGGCCGTGGACTTGCGTGTTGAGCCGGTTGATGACGTTCTCGAACACGTGGAGCGGTCCCTTCAAATGCAGTTGCTCCGTGACACCGTGGTGTGCAAGCGGCGCTCGGTTGGGGCGCGGACAGACCGTGGAACGTGGGTGAGGGTTGAGCGGCGCAGCTTCGACCGGATCGGAGCACAGGGCTGGAACGGCACCGAGGCCGCAGCGGTCTTGCATGGAGTGTCTATGCCGAAGTGGTATGCGGGGCTGGCGTGGCGTGAGCGGGACGAGCCG
>NZ_JUJA01000047.1:1290-2970 GCF_001906585.1 Streptomyces kebangsaanensis
AGCCGCTCTGGTGATCGAGGATCCTCAACTGTCGGACGGCTGGTGGGCGACACTCAATGCTTCGCTGGACGCACTCGCCGCGCAGCGCACGCACCGCCTCGCCACTCCGGACACAGAGACGGCCACCCAGGAACTGGTGACTGGGACGATCCGAGCAGTCTTCCCCGAAGTAGACGCCACCGTGGATGAGTGGACGCCGGCACATGCGGATCTGACGTGGGCGAACGTGACCGGGCCCGAGTTCTGCATCATCGATTGGGAGGATTGGGGGATGGCGCCGCGCGGACTGGACGCGGCCACCCTCTGGGGGAACTCCCTCGCCGTCCCTGCCCTGGCACAACGAGTGTGGGCGGAGCGTCGGCCAGACCTGGAGAGCAGGTCTGGCCGGCTGATGGCCCTGTTCTTCTGTGCGAAGGTCGTAGGGCCGCACGCCCATCCCCAGGATCCCCGCTTGGAGCCCGCCCGGGAGGAGGCGGCGCGGCTCATCGCCGAGCTTCACTCCTGACGGCGGTTGCGCAGGAGGCTGCGGTAGTGGCGGACGGCCTCCTCGTCCACCGCGAAACTCTGGGCGTTGGTCAGCTCTCGCAGGTGGTCGGGGTTGTCCGTGCCGACCGCTACCGCGTTCACGGGCGGGAGGTGCAGGCGGCCCTGAAGGCAGCCTGCACCGGGGTGGCCTGCTGCCGGGAGCAGGTAGGACGGGGTCCCTCAGTCAGCCCCCGCACCCTGCCGCTCCTCTTCCTCCCCTTCGGCTGCGCCCATCCGGCCGCACGGGTTTATGCGAGGACACGCATAGTCGTGTTCGTGCATAGACGCTGCGCCCCGCCCCCTCTAACGTCATGGGCAGGCGGCCCAATCGGGGCCAGAGCAAGGGGGTTTGGCATGTCCGAGCGTTCGGCACTCACCCGGCTCACGGGCAATGGCAACGGCGAGTGCGGAGAGAAGGACTGCCCGAACGTGTACCGCACGGCCGCGGGGTCGTTCGTGGTGCAGGGTGACGTGTCCGACGCCTTCACCCCGCCCGCCGGGGAAGGGCTTGTGGAAATCCCGGAGGCGGTTCTCAGGGAGGCGTTCCGTGCACTTGGATGGTGACGCCTGGAACGACTGCTTCGATTCCATGGAGCGTGAGGCGTGGAGGCTGGAGACGCTGCCCGTCTACACCATGCCCCAGGAAGCGGAGAAGTTGAAGCGATTCCTCGCCGGGGAGAAGTCGCCGGACGATTACACATCGGCCTGGATGGATGAGGTCCGGCAGTGGGCCTCGGAAGGAAAGAGAGTCGGCAGGGTGCACGTCGTGACCCGCCCGCTCTCGGACTACCTTCGGTTCGAATTCGAGTACTACTACCGGCACCACGTGAAGGCGGGCGAGGATATCCGTATCCTCGACCTTACCGACCGGGAGAACCCGGGACTTCCAGATCAGGACTTCTGGATGTTCGACGAGTCCAAGGTGGTCCTGATGAACTACCGGGCGGACGGGACACAGATAAACCGGGAGCTGTACGAGGGCGACCCGGAGCCCTACCGGCAGTGGAAGCGGATTGCCATTGCCAAATCCGTGCCGTTCCTGGAGTACGTGAGCAGCGGGTGACGTTCGATCCTGAGCAGCTCGGGCAGCCGAAACAGGAACTGGCGGCCCTGCTGAAAGAACTACGCAAGCGAGCCGGCCTCACTGGGGACCGG
>NZ_JUJA01000047.1:2976-17160 GCF_001906585.1 Streptomyces kebangsaanensis
GCAACATGTCCCAATCGAAGATCAGTCGGATCGAGAATGGGAAAGTTCAGCCGAGTCTGCTGGATCTGGAAAGGATCCTCCGGGCCGTGGTGGCTCCACCCGAGGTCATCGAGGAGGTCGTTGCCCTCGCGAGGCTGGCCAACACCGAATGGCAAGACCTGCGCTCGCTCCGGCGTAGGGGCCTGGAGAAGAAGCAGACTGAACTTGCCGCCCTTGAATCCTCGTCCACGGAGTTCCGCTTCTTCCTGCTCTCGATGATTACAGGACTGCTGTCCACCCCTGAGTACATCCGCGCCAGCCTTGCCCATTCTCCGGCCGATGTCACTAAGACGATCGCGAGGAAGCTGGAGCGGCAGGAGGTTCTTTACGACACGAAGAAGCGGTTCACTTTCATTCTCACCGAGCAGGCTGTGAGGTGGCCACTCCTGCCCCCGGCTGCGATGGCGATGCAGATTGACCGGCTGGCCTCACTGACCCACCTTGCGAACGTGAAGCTCGGCGTCATCCCCATCGCGGGATACAAGCCCATGGCTCCGATGGACACCTTCACCATCTATGACGACACCCTGGCCACCGTGGAGAACACCACCGGTGTCGTGATCCTGAGAGATCCACGTGACATCGAAATGCACTTGGAACTGTTCTCCACGCTTGAGGGTTATGCGCTGTTCGGGGACGAAGTGCGAGCCTTGTTGGCGGAGTGGTCCGCCGCCTGCCGTTCATGATCTTTAGTCCATGACGGGAAAGAACTACACAGCCGTCGCTTTGTAGGCCAATGATTTCCCCCATGGCAGCGACCGGGCGAAACGAAAAGTGGGTCCGCTACGGCGTGGGGTGGCGGCTGGGGTACCGGCGGAGGTTCGGCCCTGACGCTGGTGTGCGCTCATGACGACCGGGTGCATGACTCTCCGGGTGTCATACGACGGGGCCGGATGTACGACCCGGTGCGCACGGTGCAGGTGAACCACCGCAACGCAATGATCCCGGGTTCGCCGACAAGTCCCCGCCGTGCAGGTGCCCTCGGTGCACGGGGCGCCCGTCGTCGCCAAGATCGGCGTCCGCCGCGCTCGTCGCTGTCCCTTCGCTTCCTGCCGGAATCCCGGTGGGAGTCCCCGAGAAGAGAGAGGTAAGTCCGATGGTGGAAGAGAACACCACGTCGGCCGCCCCCGAGGGGGGTGGACTGCTCGTCGCGAAGCGGAAGATCGTGGCCGCGCGCACGCGTGCCGAGCAGGAGTCGGACGTCAGCAGTGGCCGTTCCGACGGCAACGACTGACGGGAGCGCCCACGTTGCTTGATGCAGCCTCGTGGGCGGGGCGTCTGGGCGGGGACAGGTTCCTCGCCCAGACGTACCACCGCTCCTACGCGCACTTCCCCAGGGTCGCCGACACGGCGGGTCTGTTCTCCTGGGACGACCTGAACCGGATCATCGCCACGCAGCGGCTGGAGCCGCCCCGGCTGCGCCTGTCGGCTGACGGCGAAATGGTGCCGCTGCACCGCTACGCGATCCCGACCACGAACCGCCGCGCGGTCACCTGGTCCCGTATCCAGCCGTCCGACTTCCACGCCCAGCTCAGGGACGGGGCGTCGCTGGTCCTCGACGCGGTGGAGAAGATCCACCCCGCCGTGGGGGCGGCTGCGGAGGGGCTGGAACGCTTCCTCGGGACTTCCGTGCAGGCCAACGTGTACGCCTCGTGGACCGAGCGGGAGGGCTTCGGCCGGCATTGGGACGACCACGATGTCGTCGTGGTGCAACTGCATGGCTCGAAGCGGTGGCGCCTGTGGGGGATGACCCGTGAGGCGCCCACCTTCCGGGACGTGGAGTCGCCGGAGGAGCCGGAGGGCGACCCGGTGGCGGACCTCGTTCTGTCCCCGGGTGACGTGCTCTACCTGCCGCGCGGCTGGTGGCACTCGGTCACCGCCGATCAGGGGACGGAATCCCTTCACCTCACGTTCGGCATGGTCCCGCACACCGGCGCTGACCTGATGCTGTGGGTCGTCGATCAGCTCCGGGCGTCCCTCGCGCTCCGCAGGGACATCCCGCGCTTCGGCTCGCTGGCGGAACAGTCGGACTTCATCGACGCCGTACGCCGTGAGGTGGCCGACATGATGGCGGACCCCCGCCTCGTGGAGCGGTGGGCGGAGTCGATCGACACGACCGACCTGGGCCACGCGATTCCGTCCCTGCCCTACGTGGACGGACTCCCCGCACGGAGAGAGATCACGGTCAAGCTCACCGCTCCGAGAGGTCGCCTGACGGCCAACCGCGAACAGGGCACGGTCACCTTCTCCGCGGCCGGTACCGCCTGGGACTTCGCCGAGTCCGCAGCGCCCGCGCTGGGCACGCTGCTGACCAACAAGCCGACCACGCTCGGGGAGGTGGCCGACTCCGCCGGGCTTGAGGTCAAGGAGGTGGCCGAACTGGTCTCCGTCCTCATCGACGGCCACGCCGTCGCAGTCGTGGGGACGGCGCTGTGACCGCCGCGCTCTGCCTGGGGACATACCGCGTGCGTGCCGTCAGCCAGGCGGCACGCGCCGCCCTGGCCGCAGGCAGCCCCTGGGTGGACACGGCACCCAACTATGGTCGTGGTCAGGCGCATGAGGAGCTGCGCCCGGTGCTCGGGGAATACCCGACCGTGCGTGTAGCCACGAAGACGGGGTTCTTCACGGAGGAACAAGGCCGCACCGCCCTGGCTGAAGGCGTGCTCACGCCGGGAGAGGCGGCCGGTAGGCACAGCCTTGAGCGAGGCTTCGTCCGCTGGCAGACAGAGCGATCCTTGGCCGCGCTCGGGCGCGTGGACCTCGTGTTCGTCCACAACCCCGAGCACCACGGTCACGGCCTTGACCGCGCCGCTCTGCACGGGCGCGTGCGGGAAGCCTTCACGGCGCTGGAGGAGTTCGCCCATGCGGGCAGGATCGGCGGGTACGGCGTCGCCACCTGGTCGGGCCTAACCTCCGGAGCGTTCAGTGTCGCCGAGTTGCTCGCGCTCGCCGGGCAGGCGGCTGGTTCCGCCGAGCATCACTTCACGGGCATGCAGATGCCCGTCAGCCTGATCACGGATGCCCCGATCACACAGGCCCTCAACGGCGGCGGACCACTGGTACAGGCGAAGGACGCCGGGCTGATCACGTTCGGCTCCGCTCCCCTGCACGGCGGTGCACTCCTCGACGCCATGACACCCGAACTGGTGAACCTCATCCGCCCCGGCCTGTCGGCCGCAGCCGCTGCCCGCCTGGCCGCTGGCTCGTGCCCCGGCCTCGATGTCGTCCTCACCTCCGCGAGCACCCGCGAGCACTGGGACGATATGGCCAAGGCTCTGGCTGCGCCGCTGACGGCCCAGGAACTCAGGAGGGTGACGGATGAACTCGCCTCTGAATGAGGAGGTACGAGCCCTGATGGAGGCCGCCCACGACCGGGCAGCCAAGGCACTGGGCCTCACCTGCACAGGTCCGCTGGCGTGGGGCTTCCTCGGTGTCACCCTCGGACGCCGAGCGGAGGACCGGTGGCTACGGGTGAGCCGGACGGCGAAAAGGAACGCGGGCAGAAAGCAGGGGGAGGGCATCGTCGGGGCTTCCCAGCTCCTACCCGAAGGCGTCCCGCGCCCCCGCCTGCACGGGGTGCACGACTGGACTGACGGCGAGTGGGCCTTCGAGGCCGAAGTCCTGGACTACCTCACGCAACCCGTGGTGTCCCCGGACAGAGCCGACATCGACCACGATCCGGCGCTGCCTGACGAATGGTGGGCGGACCTTCGCCAAGCCCTTGCCCTGCTCGCTGAAGCGGAGGGTGTGAAGACAACCGTCCGGGACGGATGGATCGAACGAGCCTTCCCCCAGTTCCTCGGCATCCCGGCCCCCGCCAACGTGGAGCGGGTGACCGGTCACGGTGACCTGCACTGGGGCAACCTCACCGCCGAGCCCCTGTGCCTGCTGGACTGGGAGCGGTGGGGCCTGGTGCCCTTCGGCTATGACGCGGGGCTTCTCCACGCCAACAGCCTGCTTGTACCCGACGTAGCCGCCCGCATCCGCAAAGAGTTCGCCGCCATCCTCGACACCCCCGCCGGTCGAATCGGGGAACTCGCGGCCCTGGCCGAGATGCTGCAAGCCGTGGCCCGTGGCTGGTACCCCGACCTTGCGCCCCACCTTCTCGCCCGAGCGGAGGCACTCACGGGAGTGCGCCCGCCCGTTCCGGTGCACTCCGAGGTGAGCGCCTGACTGCGCCCCTGCGCGCCTCTCTCAGGCCCTCTCTGCCAGGTGGTCGTAGAGGGTGGCGCGGTGGACTCCCAGCGCCTTGGCAATGCTGGTGACGCTCTCGCCCTTGTCGCGTCGCGCACGGGCTATGTCCAGCTTGCCGTCCCCACCCGGCCGCGGGGCATCACCGGAGGACCCAGCGTTGTCGGACCGGAGACTGTCGTACCGGCTGTGGACGGCCGTGAGCTCCTCGGTCGATCGCACGTCGCTGTGGACGTACACCTGCGGGCCTTCGCTGCGGATGCCGGCGTCACGGGCCTGCAGTACGAGGAGCTGCGAGCTGTGTACGAGGAGGCCGCCGCCGCCCTCGGACACGAACCGGGCGGGATGGAGCACGCGGTATGGCGGTTCAAGTCGAGGGCCGTCTGACCCGCCACGCCAGGCGGGCTGCTGCTCGGCGACACCCAGCACGCTCACCCAGATGCTCTGAAGCCTCGTATCGACACGGCGCCCTCGACAGCGGTGGTCGAGGGCGCCGTTGCGGGCGCGTCAGCGGGTTGCTGTCGCCTTGGCGAGGGCCTTGTCGAGATGCTGGTCGACCAGGGCTGGGGCGCCGGAGACGATGAGCAGCAGGCTTCCCTCACGTATCGCGGTCTGCTTGACGACGCTGTCCTGCCCACCGGAGGTGAAGATCATCAGCTGGCTCCACTGCTGGTCGCCGAGCCGGGCCGCGGTCGTCTTCTGTGAGGTGACGTTGATGGCGGTGCTGCCGGAGACGACTTGGTACGTCGGGCAGCCGGTCATGGCATCGAAGATCCGATCGATGCCGGCGGACAGTTTCGTGGAGGTGTCGCTGTACAGCTCCTCGGAGACCTCCGAACCGGCGCTGCCGCCGGTGTAGGTGAAGGACACCTTCGCCTTGTTGGGGAAGTCGAGGGAGCCGCTGGCCGCCGCGTCGCCGCCCAGCTTCTCCAGGGCGGGGCAGCCGGTGACGGTGACGTCGTCGTGGCTGGAGGTGTCCTCCGGCTTGCGGGTGTAGTCGGACCCGAGGTCGCTCTCGTCGAGCAGGCGGGGCTGAAGCGCGGCCGACGACAGCGGGGCGTCGCTCTGCTTGGTGGTGGCCGGGTGGTCTGCGGGGGCGGAGGACGGGGAGGTGGACTTCGCCTGGCTGGTGCCGGCGGAGCAGGCGGGCAGGGTGAGGGCGGCGGCGGTGAGGCCGAGGGCGGTGATGGTGAGGCGAACGCGCATGGGTGAACTGACCCCTGTGGTGCTCGGTGACGGTTGGACAGTGCGGGCCCGTGGACCCGAGAAGGGGCCGAAGGAGTGGAGGTCAGCGGTGGCCGAGGTGCCGCAGGCAGTCCTCGAACGTGGCGTGGATGGCATCTCCCGGGCCGGAGTGCCGGTTGAACCACGCGGTGTCGAGACGGGTCTCGTGCTGCTCGTGGCCGGCCTGGCAGCGCAGCCAGACCTGGTCGTGGGTGGAGAGGATGAGCCACTCGCGGTAGGCGCCGCACTCGGCGCAGGCGACGACCTCGCCGTCCAGGACGACCGGCCACGGCCAGGGCATCACCCGGCCGTCGAGCTGGTCGTGGCTGGGGACGCGCAGCTCCGGCGGGAGGAAGTCGTCCACAACCGGCGCCGGCTCCGCGAGCTGATGCTCCTCCTGCATCTGCAGGACCGGCGGCACCTGGTCGGCCATCCGCAGCCACGCCTCGCATGCTTGGCGCTGCACCTCACTGAACTCTTCCTCTTCCGCGCGGCGGCGTCGTCGTATCCGGTGAAACACCCGGTGTCCTCCCTCGTCTCGTCCTGCACGCGTCATGATCGTGCGCGAAGTCCGCTGACCTGTTCAATTCACAAAGTCCACAGTCACGACCGGCCACGCCCAGGCCGGGCCTGTCCGGGGATGTGCTGCTCGGCGCGCTGTGCCGAGCGCTGTGCGGCGTGAGCGTCGGGCACCATGCCGGTGGTATCCGCAGGCAGGTCCGCTGCCCGGCGCAGCCGCCACACCAGGACGTCGCTGACGGACTCCGCCGTGTCCAGCTCCCGCCGACCCGCGGCGTCAGCGAGCAGGGCGGCCGGGTCATGGCCGGCGGCTTCGGCGTCGGCGAGGGTGGCGGCGAGCGCGTACCAGCCGGGCTCGGCGAGGATCTGCTCGGCCAACTCCGGCAGCGCTGTGCGCAGCACCGTCGTCTGCCGCTGCCGCAGCGCCCGGCCCAGGCGCCGGCCTCGCTGGTAGAGGGCACCGAGGGGTTGGGCGGCGGCGGCCTGGTAGGCGGCGCGCAGATGTTCGGCGGCCTGGCGGGCGGCGGCGGCCTGCTGGGCGTGGTTCTTCTTCGCGTGCCAGTGGGCGGCGGCGGTGATGAGGAAGAACAGCATGTCGATCGCCATCGCGGTGGTCGCGCCGTCCTCGCCGCGGCCCAACGCCGGACCGCTATAGACGAGGTCACGGGCGGCCTGCCGCAGCGCTCGGTCGTGGCCACGCTCGGCGCGGACGTGGGAGCGGGAGGCCCGCTCGAACGCGAAGGCGGCGTCACGCAGTTCGCGCCTGGTGCGGGCCGCGGAGGTCTTCGCGAGCGCGTCCAGGACCTCGCCGGCAGCGGCAATGTACGCGGCGGCGATGGCGTCGTCGCCGTGCTCGATGACGAGCACCGCGTTCCACGCGGCCGAGGCCGTGCGTCGGCGGGCGGCGGCCGGGTCGCTCGGCGCCGCAGGGGCGGGCACGTCTGCCCGTGTGGCGTCCTGGTCGCGAGTGTCGGCGGACCAGCGCTCCCGGATACGGGGCAGGGACAGATCGGGGGCCAGGCGGGCGCCGGGGTAGAAGACCGGTTCGCCGTCCTTGTTGCGGTCGTCGGGCAGGGCGACCTTGTAGCCGAGCATGTCGCCGGAGGGGGCGACGCGCTTACGGATGATCAGGCCAGCGGCGGCCAGCCGGTCGAAGAACTCGGTCTCGCTGCTGGCGCCGGCCACCGCGCGGCGCACGGTTTCGCGCAGTTCCTCCCGCGCGGTGCGCTCGCGGCCCTGACGTTCGGCTTTGTGGCGCTCGGCGCTGGTGGGGCGTTGGGCCGCGGTGCCGTCGCCCTTGTTGAGCCGGCGCAAGCCCAGCTCCGCTTCCAAGGCGCGGGCCTGGGCCTGGGCGCGAGCGGCGTCGTGGTCGAGGTCGGGCTTGTAGCCGTCCTCACGGACGAGCGTGGCGACGATGTGAATGTGGTCGTCGGCATGCCGGACGGCCACCCACCGGCAGCCCGCGCCCTGTTCGGGGTAGTCGATACCGGTGGCGGCGACCATCCGGCGGGCCACCTCGCCCCACTCCTCGTCGGTCAGGATCCGGTCCTCGGCACTGTTGCGGACGGACAGATGCCACACGTGCTTCTTCGGCCGGTCAGCCTGGTCGATGTTCTCGACGGGTTGGTCCAGGAGCTGCTGGAGCTGCTTGAGGGTGGCAGACGGGTCGCGGCCGGGGTCGGGAGCGTTGTGGTCCCACGAGGCGACCAGGTGCGGGTCGATGTGCTCCTCGTGCTTCCCGGGCCCGTAGAGGTAGGAGAGGAGACCGATGGTGCGCTGCCCGCGCTTTTGTATCCGGGGGATCATGCTGCTGTCCGAGGTCGTCGCTGGGAGTGGCGGGATGCGGGGCGGTAAGGGGAGCCAGCTCAGCGCTGCTCCAGCAGTCGGTCTGTGGCTGCCTGTACGCGGGTCACGGCGCGCTGGACCGCCGCAACGACCGCGTCGATTTCCGCTGGCTGGCCGCCGGAGTTGATGGCCCGGGCTATCTGGTTGAGGTTGTTGCCGACTTGTCCGAGGTGCCGGCGTGCGGCGAACAGCTCGGCGATCAGCTCGCGGTGGCCGGCGATGGCGGCGGCGGTGCTGTCGAGGTCGTGAGCGGCGGCGAGCCCGCTGCGGGCGAGGAAGCCTGGCAGGCTCGTACGGGTCGCGGTGGCGGCAGCGCAGAGCAGGGTCTTCTCGTCGCCGTTCAGGCGGACGCTGCAGACGTAATCACGCTTGTGCGAGGACGGCTTGGGCGAGCGCTTGCGCGAGGTCTTCTTCGCGGCGCGCGGCTTGTGCAGTGAAGGCGTCTCCTCCGGCTGCGATCCGCCCTCGGTCGCTGTCTCACGGACCAGCACCCCCCGGTGCTGGTCCGCTCTCGCCACCCCCGGGGCGGGCTTGGCCAAGGCGCGCTTCCCCGACGGGGAAGAGTGTCTTGGCCGATAACTTGCTCGCCCCGAGACCGAGTTGGAGTTGGGAGCAGGTTCCGGGGCGGTGCCGGTCTGGGTGGGGTTCGTCATCAGGATTCGGGCCTCGTGGAGCGGGTGTGCTGTTGGATGCTCGCGGCCAGCGCGAGGACGTCGGCCGGTCCCGTAAGGACGCGGACGGATCCTTGTGAGTGGCCCTGGACGAGCCACTGGCCGGTAGGCGCGAGGACGGCGGCGTGCAGGAGTCTCCGGCGGACCAGGACGTCCGCCCAGGCGCTGGCCTCGACGACCGTGGCCTCGGATGAGCGAACAGGACGCGGAATCAAGGCGTGTCTCCTCAAGCGGGGCGGGCGGCCCGGCATGGAGCCGGGCCACCCTTTGCGGTTAGGGGGCCTTGAGCGGGATTTTGCCGGTTCAGCCGCACTCGGGGCAGCGACCGACGTGGCTGTTGAGCGCGCGGGCCATCCGCTGCTTCGTCGAGGCAGCCTGCTTCGCGCTGGACTTCGCCGCCGGCCTGCCCTCGTGCCGCTTTGAGTGGGCGAGCATGAAGCCGATCTCCCGCTCGTACTCCGCACGGACGGCGTCGAACTGGTGGCAGGTCTTCATCGGGCGGAGCTCCTTGTCGTCGTGGTGGCGTCACTCCGCAGTTCCTGGAGGACGAGGCTCAGCCGGTCGTTCCGGCCGCCCTTCAGGCCCTCACGGCGGAGAATCTCCCGCAGCTGGACCCGGGTGACGGACTCGTTGCCGTCCCGTTCGAGCAGGGCAGAGACGTGCGGACGGACCTGCTGGACGAGCTGGTCCACCGACTGCTCGAGCTCCCGCGGCGCGCGCTGCGTCTGCGGGCTGCGGGACCGGGCGCGCTTCCCCTTGGTCTTAGTCCGGGGCTTCGTGGCCGTCTTGCTCCGCAGAGGCACCGTGTGTCCCCGGTTCCCGGTGGGTTCGGTCCCCGTGTCGGTGTCGTTCGGTCCCCGGTTCCCGGTGGGTTCGGTCCCCGTGTCGGTGTCGTTCGGTCCCCGGTTCCCGGTGGGTTCGGTCCCCGTGTCGGTGTCGTTCGGTCCCCGGTTCCCGGTGGGTTCGGTCCCCGTGTCGGTGTCGTTCGGTCCCCGGTCCCCGGTGGGCTCGGTCCCCGACTCGGCGGCGTTCGGTCCTGGATGCGAATCAGGGCCTTGAGCAGCTACTTCTCGCGTAGTGCGGTCGGTCCCCACGCCTCCGGCGTCCCCCTGTGAGGCTTCCGGGTCGATGGGACCGGTCCCCGGGACCCCACCTGTGGCTGGAACCTCGGTCCCCACCCTGGTCCCCGCGTTCTCACCCCCGGTCCCCGCGCCATCCGACGCCTTAGAGTCCGCAATCTTGGGGACCGGTCCCCTCGGGGCGCTCGGTCCCCGGTCCCTGTACGACTCGTGGGGGCCGGGGGGATCGGCTGCGGGGACCGGCGCCGTCGAGGCCGGATGCGAGGGGACGGCGGCTGCCCTCGCGGTGATGTGCGCCGGGGACCAGGGCGAGGGAAGCGGGACCGTGGCGAGCGCGAGTGCGTGCCGGCGCGCGGCGAGCTGGTCGAGCAGCTGTGCGCGCTGGCGGGCGTCGGTCCCGACCGAGGCCCTGCCGACCGCCTTCGACAGGCGCCGCGTCAGCCGCCGGCCGCGTCGGGTCTGCTGCTGCTCGGGTGTGCGTTCGGCGAGGCGGACGGCGAGGGCGACTGCGCGGGCGGTGGCCCGGTCCCGGGTGATCTGTGCGGCGTCGCGGTCGCGTGCGGCGATCCCGAGGCGGGACAGCAGCCGCTCGCGTGCTTCCCGCCCCAGGAGGGCGATCAGTCCGTGGGAGGCGGCACCCGGGGTGCGCAGGCGCAGCTCGATCCCCATGGCGAGGTGCCACAGCATTGCCGCCATGACCGGCCCGACGAAGGCCCTTACCGTGCCGCCGATAGGACCGCTCTCGGCATAGGCGGGGATCACCTGCACTCCGGTGATCATCCAGACCAACGTGCCCGGAAGGCCGGGGGCGCCCTCGGTGGCCAGGTTCTGCCGTGCCATTAGCGCCGTCGCGAAGAGCGCCAGCTCGGCTGCGGCGAACATGCCGGCCCGCTCGGCGGTGCCGGCCATGTCGAGGTAGTCGGCGGCGAACCGCCAGCTCGTGTCCGCGGAGTAGCAAGTACAGCCGAGGGCGGCAAGGGCAGCGACCTTGACCGCCGGACCGCTGAGACGTTTCTGCGGGCGTGTGCCCTGGCGCCGGATCGTCCAGGCGGTCAGCACCAGCACGACGGCGGCGGGCACCACGGCGGCGAGGAGGAGAGAGAGGTCCGGAGCGGCGCCGAGGGACAGGAAGGGGTGGGTCATGCGGCCTTTCCGAGAGAGGCGTGCGCCGGAGTCGACGCTGCCGGGCGGGCTGCTGGCTGCTGTGTGCCGGGTGCTGAGGCGGGCGGGGGGCCGCCTGCTGCTGGGGCGGTCTTCTTCCGCTTCTTCTTGGGCCGCGGCACGCCGTAGGTGCGGTCGCGGTCGAACACCTTGTTGGCCGCCTGCCGCAGCAGGTCGCGTGCGTGCTTGTGGCTGATCTGAAGGGCGGTGGCGAGCCGGTCGGGCCGCCAGCCGCGTACGTAGGCGTGGTCGATGACGACCTGCCGCTCGGCCTCGGTCAGATGCACGTCGCGTCCCAGGAAAAAGGAGGTTACGCGTCGGTAGTCGAGGCGCTGGTGCAGTCCGTCGTGCCAGGGACGCCGCTCGGCCTCGGTGAGGCCGCCCCAGATGCCCTCCTTGAGGACGTTCTCCAGGGCGAAGTTGAGGCAGTTGCTGCGTACCGGGCACCAGCCGCACAGCTCCTTCGCCTCGGCGATGGCTTCGTGGTCCCGCGGGAGCGGGAAGAAGACGGCGTCAGCGTCCTCGACGTCCATGCCGTGGCACGCTCCCTGGGTGTGCCAGTTGGTGTCTCCGATACTGCGCAGGCCGGTGGCCGGCGCGTCGTGGGCGGTGATGTGACGCAAGGGTGGTCTCCGATGTGCTGCCGCGTCGGCCGGCTGGGGCGGTGCTGGGCGCGGCGTCGGGTGGCCGCAGCACGCGGGCGTGCGCCGCAGCCGGGGCGGGACGGTGATAGGGGGTAGCGGTGCATCGGGCGGGATGCACGCGCCCGATGCGCCGGTCAGGCCACGGCGGGCTGCTGGACCTGCTCGCTCGGCTGGGCCTGCCGGGCGGCGGCGAGGTCGACGCGGCCGGGGTGCGGGGTGGCGCGCGGGGCGGTCGTGCGTACCCCGTCGTCGGGACCGATCCGGCGGCGACGACACGGCTCACCGGGCTGGGCCAGGCACCACTCGCACTTGACGCTCAGGGCGTCGGGCAGCCCCTGAGCGACGGCGGCCTCGCGGGCTGCGCGAGCGGGCCGATAGGGGGCGAGGGCTGCGCGGGCGGCGGGCGGTATGCAGGAGCCGATCTGCCGCAGCCTCGCCTCCAACCTTGGGTCGATGCGGTCGCGACCGCTGGTGATGGCTCTGGCCTGGGCGGGCTGCGCGGTGCCGGCGGCGACGGCGCGGCGGGTGCCGACCAGCTCGGCGGTCCAGGCGGCCTGGTCGTCCGGGTCGGCGGACGGCGTGGGATCGGAGTGCCGGGCCAGGCGGTCGCGACGGTAGCTCTCCCAGGGGCGGGCGACGTCCGCGGGCAGGATCTGGTACGGCGAGACTCTGATGTGCTGGCGGGCGGCGACGCGGGCGTCCCAGCCGTGCGCAGTGGCCATCGGCACGTCGCCAAGCAGCTCGTGCCACTGTGCGAGCTGGTCGCGTGCCTCGCCCTGGTCGGTGCGGATGGTGCGGGGGTCGAGTCGGCCGATGTAGGCCAGCAGGGCTGCGATTTCACGGCGGTCCACGACTACTGCTCCGTTCCGGTCGGCTCGTTCAGGGCGGCGAGAAGTGCGGCGGTGTGGGCCTCTGCCCGCGTCATGCCGCCGGGCTGGCCGGGACCCGTGCCGGGCACGGCGTAGAGGTTCGGGCGGCCAGGGGGGTGCTCCCGGGCGACCCAGGAACGCCAGTCGGCAGCCCACGCAGCCGCCGGCCTCGGCTTGAAGCCGGAGCGGTGGGCACGCCACTTCGCGTCGGCCGCCTGCAGGCCCTGCTCGCCCAGACGGTCGAGGTGCCCCTGCTCGCGGGCCCAGGTGTGGGTGGCTGGGTCGACCTGCCACTCGGCAGCTGAGAGGACGGCAGCACCACCACTGCTGTACCTCCGGTTCAAATCCGGTTCACTACGGTTCTGTGTGCCGGTTTCCGGCACATCGCTGTGCCGGTTCCCGGCACGTCGAGGTGCCGGTTTCCGTCCGGACCTGCCGGATTCCGGTACTGCCGGTTTCCGGGCCCTCGCAGGGGATTCCGGCACCTCACGCGGGCGGATGTTGTAGCGCCGCAGGGCCGAGATCCGGAGCGCCGGGGTGGCTTCGGTCCCCTCCGCCGGCGTCTGGTCGGGGTCCTTGTCGTCCACGGTCTCCGCCAGGACCTTGGCGGCGAGGGGGAGGCGGTAGACGGTGCTGCGCTGCGGGCCGGTGAGGTCTTCGAGCTGCTCCAGCTCACCGGCGTCGACCAGACGGTCGATGGCTTCACGGACCGTGGAGACGGAGGCGCGGGTGCGCTTGGCCAGGCTCGACAGGGAGGCCCAGGAGACGCACTGCTCGTCGCCCACCCGGTCGGCGATCGACAGCAGGACCAGACGCGCCGTCCCCCGGCTGCAACTGTGCTCCCACACCCAGTCGCGGGCTTCGCTGCTCATCGGCAGCTCCCGACGAGCGGGCGGGTCCCGCAGCTCGGCGGGGCCATGAACGTGCGGTCCGGCTCGGGGCGCTGAGGCGCCGAGGCGGAGATGGCTGCCGCGCAGGCCAGGCGAAAGGGCCTTTTGCGCAGGGCAGGAGACATGCGATACTCCCCTTTGCAGTGTTGCCACGCTGACGCGCCCCTTGGAAGGACTCAGCGTGGTGATGGTGGGCAATCTCCGCCCTTGCCGGGGCGGGTATGCCGCTTAGCGTTCGGCGTCCGTGAGTTACCGCTCCCGGGCGCCGTCGCTGTTTGTGGACCTTCGCGGTCCGGTCCGTCCTCGTGCTCTCCTCATGTCCGTCGCTGCGGGCGGGCTGCCCGGGGACGACGAACATATGCACGGACCCGTATCAAGATCCAGACTTGGTTCTTAAACTCTGTACTGGTTGCAGAGAGTCATCGGATGATCGTGTGCCGCAAGTGTCCGTACGGCGCGACCTGGGGCGCACCCCCGCGTCGAAGCGCACCGTTGCCGCGGTTGCCTCGAACGCCGAGAGCGTGTCACTGTGTCCGAATTGGAACGGGTGTCTGTTATTCCCTGCAGTGGAAATGCGAGGCGGATGGGGTGTTTCCACTGCCGCCTCCACGCTTTCCGGTCGAAGATAAAATCCTGCGTGCCAGACGTGACCTATGTCGCTGGCTGAATGTGGCTTGTGCCACTGACGTTTTCTCGTGCGCCCAGCAGGACAGGAGGTGACACCGTGACGTAGCGGTGTTCTTGCTGTTCGTAAGCTCGTCGTCGCCTGCCGGTGGAAGTCCGGTCCGGGTAGCTGCCAGGAGGCCCGGTAGCAGGCTGGCGGCGTCGGAGGGAAACGTCCGGCGTCGAAGCCCAGCGTCAAAGGCCCTGTAAAGGGGGAGCGACGATACGGAAGATTTCAAGTCCAGTGAGACGGTTGGGGCGCTATGAGGTTTGTGGTGCGGGTTCCCTGCGTCTGGCCGGGTCGTTGATCCACGCCTGCTGGGGTATCCGGGGTGGTCGGGGGCGGCGGCCGAAGCGTTCGGGGTGGCGGGCGTATGCCTCGGCGAGGG
>NZ_JUJA01000048.1:0-6236 GCF_001906585.1 Streptomyces kebangsaanensis
TAGCGTTCATCGACGAGCACAAGGGCCGCTTCGGCGGCGTCGAGCCGATCTGCCGGGTCCTCACCGACCACGACTGCAAGATCGCCCCGTCCACCTACTACGCCCACCACAAGCGCCAGGCCACGCCCGCGGCCCGCACCGTCCGCGACGCCGAGCTCAAGACCCTCATCACAAAGGTGTACGAGGCCAACTACCGTGTCTACGGCGCCCGGAAGATCTGGCGGCACCTGAACCGCCAGGATGTCGCGGTGGCCCGCTGCACCGTCGAGCGCCTCATGCGCGAGCTCGGCATCACCGGAGCGGTCCGCGGCAAGAAGGTGATCACCACGATCCCCGACGCGAGTGCGGAACGGGCTCCAGACCTCGTGGACCGCGACTTCGTCGCCCCGGCCCCGAACCGCTGCTGGGTCGCCGACTTCACCCACGTCGCCACGTTCGCCGGCGTCGTCTACGTCGCCTTCGTCGTGGACACCTTCTCCCGCCGTATCGTCGGCTGGTCCGCGGCCACTTCGAAGGAGACCCGACTCGTCCTGGACGCCCTCGAGATGGCCCTCTGGCAACGCGACCGAGATCAACGATCCCATCAGAAAGGCGAGTTGATACATCACTCCGATGCCGGGTCGCAGTACACATCGTTCGCGCTCGCCGAGCACCTCGACCGGGCAGGCATCGCCGCGTCGATCGGATCGGTCGGCGACGCTTACGACAATGCCCTGATGGAGTCCACGATCGGCCTGTTCAAAACTGAGTTGATCAAGCCCCGTCGGCCCTGGAAGACACTCTCCGAGGTCGAACTGGCCACCGCCGAATGGGTCGACTGGTACTGCCACCGCCGACTGCACGGTGAGATCGGGCACATCCCACCCGCCGAATACGAGACCAACTACTACCTCGAAACCACGAAACCCCAGGTCACAGTCACAACCTAGAGTCTCGATCAAACCCGGAACGGTTCATAGCGCTGCTGGAGGACTCTCACCTCTTTCGAGTCACCAATCAGCCGCCCGCTCTCCTGGCCCTCCGAGTATGCGAGTCGACGCCCTTCAGGGGTCTCCAGCAGGCGCAGAGGCCCATCCATGCACGAGTGGTACTCGGCTTCCAACGGCATGATCTGCAACGCCACGTTGCGAGGCAACGTGTGCTCCAGAACGTGGTCCAGCTGCTCGCGCCACACCTCGGCACCGCCCAGTCTCCGTCGCAGGACCGCTTCCTCAACGATGAAGTGGAACGGAACTGTCGGACGCTCGCACAGCATCCGTTGCCGCTCCATCCTCGCCGCAACCTGGGCCTCCAACTGCTCATCCGTCAGCAGCGGAATCCGGTTCTCGAAGAGTGCCCGCGCATATCCCTCCGACTGCAACAACCCCGGCACCAGCCGGCACTCGTACGTGCACAGGCTCACCGCCTCCCGCTCCAGCCGCGCCCACCGCCGGAACCACGCCGCAAGCCCCGCCTCGCCCCGGGTGAGATGCCGGGCGGCCTTCCGCAGCGCGCCGGTGTTGCCGAGGGCTTCCTCCGCGCGCTCCACGAACACCTCGTCCGGCATGCGGCGCCCCAACTCCACCGACTCGACCGTGTGTTTGGAGAACCGCACTCGAACGCCGAGGTCCGCGCGGCTGAGCCCCGCGTGCTCGCGCAGCGCCTGGACGACCGCGCCGAACGTGCGCAGGCTGTCGGACGGATGGGGCTCCCGCTCCCAGTCCCCCACCGGAACCACTCGCGCGCCGACGCCCCCGGCCGCCTCCCCCTCGACTCCGACGTTCTCCATGCGCCGCCCCTTTCCTCCGTACCGCCCCGTGACGGCTCCTCACGCCGCCCTGTGCTCACCACCCAGCGTGACGGAAAATCAGACGTACCGTCCACTCTTCGTGTCCGTACGCTGACTCAGCGTACGGAGTGCCACACTCGTCCCCGCCCCGCCCGACCGCCAATCTGACGTCATGGAGAGCGAGGAGAAACCGTCCGTTCCCGCCGTCCGGAGCCACGGCGGGAACGTCCGGGCGGCCGTCGCCCCTCCCGTGGACTCCCGCCCGGTACGGGCGGCGGCGGCCGGCCCTGGCCGCGTTCAGACGAGCAGGAAGAAGGTGCAGTGATGCAGGACGGAACCACCCTGTACGCGCTCGACATCAGCGGGGCCTCGTTCGTGAAGGCGTGCGGCGGCCCCTGCACCGAGGGGTGCGTGACCCTGGCTCGGATCGGTGAGGACGCCTGGGCCCTGGGCGACAGCAAGCGGCCGGACGCGCAGCCGCTGCGGTTCACCACGGAGGAGCTGGACGCGGCCGGTATCGACCCGGCGCGCTTCGGCCTCGGCGTCTGATCCCCCCTCCCCTCCCGTCGGCCGGGCCGGGTCCGTCCCGCGCCCGGCCGGCGCCTCTCGAAACGGGAACGGCTCGTGCACCACCACGCCTATTTGTGGACCGGCTCGAAGGAACGCTTCGACGACGAGGCCCTGCGGCGGCCCCCGCACCCCGATCCGCCCCCGGCCGGATGCAGGCCGGAACTGATCGAGCGTTACCGCCAGGTGGCCGCGGAGTTCTCCATGTCGGGCCTCCCGCCCCTGGAGACGGCGTACTGGCTCATCAAGCCCCGCTCACTGGTGCGGGGCACGTGGGACGAGGCGAAGGAGGCGGCGGCCTGGCTCGGTGAGCGGCTGGCCGAGTACGCGCCCCGGTTCGCGTCGGAGAGCGACCGGGACACCGCGCGTCTGGCCCGGCTGGTGAGCGCCGCCGCCGAGCGCCTGCGCTCGGGCGCCGACGTGTCGTACGGCTGCTACCTCGAACGCCCCTCGTACCTCTCCCTGGCCGTGGTGACGTGCTCCCCGAACCGCGCGATGCCCGAACTGGCCTGCCCGTGCGCGTAGTCGAAGCCCGGGCGCCTCCCCGTACCGCGCCGCGCCGGCCCCTCCCGCCGTCCCGCGCCCACCACCCGGCGTGACGGAGAAACCGGCGCACCGACCACTCCCCGCGTCCGTACGCCGACTCGGCGTACGGGGCGCGGCACTCGTCCCCGCCCGCGCCCGGCCTCCACTCTGGCGTCATGAACCACGCAACACCTCAAGCCGGCGCTCCCGCCCGCACCTTCACGCAGTTACTGTCGTCCACGCGGCGCGGCGCCCGGCTCGCCCGGCTCCTCACCGTGACCGAGTTGCGCTCCTGGGGCATCCCGCAGGACCTCACGGAGCGTGCCGAACTCGTCGTCGCGGAGCTGGCCGCCAACGCCGTTCTCCACGGCCGCGTGCCCGGCCGCTGCTTCCGGCTGACACTCGTCCTCGACCCGGCGGCCGGCCGTCTCCGCGTCGAGGTCAGCGACGCCCGCGGGGACCTGTGTCCGCGGATCCCTTCGGCGGACGCCGAACCCGACGCGCTCCCCCTCGGCGGGCGCGGCCTGACGCTCGTCACCGCCCTCGCCGACCGCTGGGACTACGTCCTCTACCCGCCCAGCGGCAAGACCGTCCGGGCGGTGCTCTCCGCACCGCCCGGAGCGTGACACGCCACAACCGCCCTGGCCGTCCCGCCTCGGCGTCAAGTCCAGAGGGCTCAGCCAAACGGGTGATTACAGCCCAAAAACCAACGAATATTCTTGCTCCGCTCATAGTTTCAGGTCATGCCCAATGTCAGTCACGACACCTTGCACGGCTTCCTGCCCGGACGTCCGAAAGCGCTGAACCGTGCGCTGGACCTCCTGGGACTCGGGATCCCGCCCGGTGTCACCACAGAGCCTCTCCCGACGGACGCCTCCGGCGCCCCGAAGATGTTCACCCGGCACATGGACTCCGTCCTGCGGGTGGTCCGTCCCGATGGGCGTGATCCGTTCGTCCTGCTGGTCGAGGCGCAGACCGGCGTCGAGACGAAGAAGGAGACCTCGTGGCCGTACTACATCGCCTACTTGCGCGACCGGTACAAGCTCGAGGTCGTCCTACTGGTCCTGTGCGTGGACACGGCGACGGCGGCATGGGCGGCCAGGCCTCTGAGCACCGGCGTGGGGCGCCCCACCCAGGTGACGGTTCCTCATGTGCTGGGGCCGTGCAATGTTCCGCGCATGGACCAGGTTCAGGAAGCCGCGGAGGACCTGGACTTCGCCGCGTTCTGCCTGTGGATCCACAGCAACGACCCGGACATCGAGGGCATACTGAAAGTGGTGGGCGAGGCATTGGCTCAGGACGCGGACCGCGAAGCGCGGGACGACTTGGCGGGACTGATCGAGGACGGCTTGGGCAGCAAACACGCCCGGGAGATCTGGAGGAACCTGATGAAGACCCTCTTCACCCCCAGGCGAGGCACCATCGTGGGCGACGCCCGCCTCGCAGGACAGGAAGAAGGACGCGAGGAAGGCCGTGAGGAAGGGCGTGAGGAAGGGCGCGTGGCCGGAAAGGCCGAGCAACTGCTGCGCCTGATGGAGCGCCGTGGCTTCCCGATGACGGAAGAGATCCGACAGCGCGTCACCACCTGTCCGGACATGCCGGTCCTGGATCTCTGGTTCGACCGCGCCATCGACGCGACCACCCTCGACGAGGTCTTCGCCACGTCCTCCGCCACGGACCGGATCCCCGCACCCGCCCAGAGCCCGGAGCAGACCGGAATCCCCAGCCGGGGCCCGGGGGTTCCCGCCTCCTCGACCGACTGACAAAGGTGCACACACGGACGGCCGGTAATGCGGCACCGATCAGCGGAAGGTCGGTGGCACGGCGGATACGGGCTCTCCGGCCCTGCGTGCGGGACGGGTGCGCTGTGCAGGCTCGTCCGGCGCGGCCCGGTCGCGGTTCTTGCGCATGACGGGGGACCCGGCCGACCGGTGGAGCGCCACCGCGGCCTCGTCGGTGGACGGTGTCACGACGGCGACCGCGTTCGCACCCCGACAGGCGAGAGTCGCGCACGCGCCCGGCACGGCATCGCGCCCGCAGCCGTGCCCGCGATGGTCCGGACGCGTCACCGGCCTCCGGTGACGCCGGTCACCACGCGCTGATGACCGGCGCGGCGGGCTCGTGCTGCCGCCAGGCCTCGTTGAGGCGCCCGAGCCGGTCCGCGGCGGCGATGCCTTGCAGGGACGCGACCTTGCCGTCGCTGACGTCGAACGCCACGGCGCCCACGACCCGGCCGTTGACCACGGCGAGGGCGGCCGGGGAGCCGTTGACCAGCGCGATGTGGATCGTGGGTGAGCCGCCGGCCAGCCGCCGCTTCGCCGGCGTGGGCTTGAAGCCTGCCCGCACGAAGGAGGCGACGCGCTCGCGCGTCGTGTACCGCAGCAGCCGCCTGGCCAGTCCGGCGCCGTCCGAGACCGCCGTCACGTCGTCGGTGAGCAGCGCCACCAGCCGTTCGGTGCGCCCCGACATGGCGGCGGTGAGGAACTCCTCGACGACCCGGCGCGCGGACGCCGAGTCCACCTCGCCGTCGCCGCGGCGGCGCTCGGCGGTGACCCGACGTCGAGCCCGGTGGGCATGCTGCTGGCTCGCGGACTCGGTGATGTCGAGGATCTGGGCGATCTCGGCGTGGGGGTAGGAGAAGGCCTCGCGCAGGACGTAGACGGCCCGCTCGACCGGCGAGAGGCGCTCCATGAGGATCAGTACGGCCAGGGACACCGATTCGCGCTGCTCGAAGGTGTCGGCCGGGCCGAGCATCGGGTCGCCCTCGAGGAGCGGCTCGGGCAGCCAGGCACCGGCCGTTCGCTCGTGCCGCGCCTGCGCCGAGCGGAGCCGGTCGAGGCAGAGATGGGTGACGACCTTGGTCAGCCACGCCTCCGGCACCTCGATGCGTTCGCGGTCCGCGGCCTGCCAGCGCAGGAACGTGTCCTGCATGGCATCCTCGGCGTCGGCGGCCGAGCCGAGCAGACGGTACGCGAGCGAGGCCAGCCGGCCCCGGCCGGCCTCGAACCGTTCGATGGCTGCGCTGTCCATGCGGAGCAGCCTATGCGGCGGCCCTCACACCGGACCGGTCGGGCGCGGTGGGCAGGCGGCGCTTGCGCTTGGGCATGCCGAAGGTCGGGTGGGCGATGCCCCACCCGGCCGTCTTGAGCACGCCCGACTTGAGCCGCGCGGCGGTCCGGCCGCCCAGGTACCAGGACTTCGACCGGGCGTTGTCGTCCACCATCTGGAAGATCGCGTCCCGCCGCCCGAGACTGATGTGGTTGCCGTGGTACTTCAGCCCGGTGGTCGGAACCTCGCCGCCCGTCAGACGCGCGATGATCGCGGCGGTCGCCTGCATGTTGGTGAGGCCGGCCGAGGCACAGGACATCGGCAGCGG
>NZ_JUJA01000048.1:6242-10040 GCF_001906585.1 Streptomyces kebangsaanensis
CCCGCCGATCGCGTAGGCGCAGTCACCGGCGGCGTAGACGTCCGGGTGCGAGACCGAGCGCATGGTGCGGTCGACGACGATCTGGCCGGTCTCGGCGACCTCCAGGCCGCTGGCGGTCGCGATGGGGTGCACGGCGAACCCGGCCGACCACACGGTCACGTCGGCCGGGATGGACCTGCCGTCGGCGGCGATCGCCCGTGTCGGCTCGACGGCTTCGACGGCGGTGTGCTCGTGGACGGTGATGCCGAGCCGGTCGAAGGCCTGGCGCAGGTGACGGCGGGCCTTCGGGGAGAGCCAGGCGCCCAGCTCGCCGCGGGCGGCGAGCGCGACCGAGAGGTCGGGCCGGGACTCGGCGAACTCGGTGGCGGTCTCGATGCCGGTCAGCCCCTCACCGACGACCAGCACAGTGCCGCCCTCGCCCAGGCCGGCCAGGCGCTCGCGCAGACGCAGAGCCGAGGACCGGCCGGTCACATCGAAGGCGTACTCGGCCACGCCGGGGACGCCGTGGTGGGCTACGGAGCTGCCGAGCGCGTAGAGAAGGGTGTCATACGCGAGTTCGCCATCGCCGTCCTCGCCGGTCACGGCGACGGTCCTGCGCCCGGGGTCGACGCCGGTGACGCGCGCCAGGCGCAGCCGCACCCCGGTGCCCGCGAACACGTCGGCGAGCTTGCGGAACGCGACGTCCTGACCGCTCGCGAGCTGGTGGAGCCGCATCCGCTCGACGAAGTCGGGCGCGGCGTTGACGACGGTGATCTCGGTGTCGGCGGGGGAGAGTCGGCGGGCCAGGTTTCCGGCGGCGAAGGCCCCGGCGTATCCGGCGCCGAGGACGACGATGCGGTGCTTCATGGCGTTGCTCCTGTCTCGTTCGCGTGCCCCTTGAACGAGACGGCGCCCCGATTGCTGACAAGAGCCTGGTGTGACGTGGGCCACTGACCCAAGGCGGGCGACCGAGCCTCCGGCGGACGCCCGGGTCCGTCCCGAGCGGTCGAAACGGGGCGACGGCCCACCACGGATCGAGAGGGTCGGCCATCGGTCGACATCACACCCGCGCTCACCACACACCGTGACGAAAGACCGACGCACCGCTCACCCTCCGCGCCCGTACGCTGACTCGGCGTACGGGGTGCCGTGCTCGCCCCCGCCAGCGCCCGACCGTCACTCTGGCGTCATGAACCACGCAACACCCCAAGTCGGCTCCCCCACCGGCACCTTCACGCAACTGCTGTCGTCCACGCGGCGCGGCGCCCGGCTCGCCCGGCTCCTCGCCGTGACCGAACTGCACTCCTGGGACACCCCGCCGGACCTCACGGAGCGTGCCGAACTCGTCGTCGCGGAGCTGGCCGCCAACGCCGTCCTCCACGGCCGCGTGCCCGGCCGCTGCTTCCGGCTCACGCTCGCCTACGACCCGGCGGTCAGCTGCCTCCGCGTCGAAGTCAGCGACGCCCGCGGGGACCTGATCCCGCGGTCCCTCCCGGCGGACACCGAACCCGACGCGCTCCGCACCGGCGGGCGCGGCCTGACCCTCGTCGCCGCCCTCGCCGACCACTGGGACTGCGTCCCCTACCCACCCAGCGGCAAGACCGTCCGGGCGGTACTGACGGCGCCGGTCGATACGTGACGGCGCCGGCCGAGGGGAGCCGGAGCCCGCGCGCCTACGCCTCCGCGGGCAGCGCGGGGAACACGACCACCGAGCCGTCTCTGTCGCGGGCGATCTCGATCGCCACGTCCGTCGGGCGGCCGTTGAGTGCGACGCCGTCGCCCAGGCGGCGGATCTGGTACGCCGCGCGCAGGAGCCGGTCGACCTCACCGGTCGTGAAGACGGGGCGCTTACCGTTCGGGCGTGCCAGTTCCAGTGTCGACAGGCGCACCAGCACCCTGGCGATGCCCGACTCCAGCTCGTCGAGACGCCGCTCGTCGTCCTTGAGGGCGCGGGCGAAGTTCTCGAACAGGTTGTCGGGCTCGCTCTGGGCCTGCTCGACCGCCTGGAGGACGTTGACACGCCGCTTCAACGCGATGGCCAAGGCCGCCAGTTCGAGGTGGGTGCGGAACGTGCCACCCTGGTCGTCCACGCCGGGGAACGACTCGGTCAGCGTGCCGATCTCGACGGGCTCACCGTCGGGAAGCCGGTCGAGCGCGCTCGTCCACCGGGCCAGGCGGATGTCAGCCTTGCTCAGTGCCGTGTCGATGGCGTGCACCGCCGAGTCGAGTCCCAGCGAGACACCGAGCTTGCCCTGGTCGAGCAGGATGGCCGTGGCCTTGTCGATGGCGGGACGGCAGCCGTTGAGCGCGCTGTGCTCGTCGTCGAGCTTGTCCGCCTGAAGCTGCTCCAGCAGTTCCGTGATGTGCGCGATGGCCTCCTGCCGCTTGGCGTCGGCATGCGCGCTCACCCCGACCGCCACGGCCATGAGCACGAGCGGAGCGGCCACGGTGAGCAGCGTGCCTCCGGCGGCCGCGGCACCGGCGGTCGCACCGGCCCCGCCGACCGTGCCCGCCGCTGCCGCTCCTTCGACCCGCACGAACGTCGAGTTGGCGACGATCTTGCCCGTCGTCGAATCCACGATGGGGCCGCGGATACCACCGGCCACCGCCTTCGACGACATCGAACGAACGATGCCCTGACCGACCTGCTTGGCGACCTTCGCCGGAACCACCATGACGTACAGCCCCTCGCCGGCAGCCGTCGTCTTGGCCGCCGCGGCGGAACCGCGCGCCGACTGCGTGATCAGCTGCGACAGGTGCTGTGCCAGCGGACTCGCGGCATCGAGCGAGATGCCCCGGCCGCGGTCGAGCTTGTCCGGCAGCGGATGCACCTCGAGCATGGCGATCGGCCGGTCGGCCAACGCGGCCAGCACACCGCGCAGTTCGGCCAGACGCTCAGCCGTCATCGGCCCGTCCCCGGCCACCGCCGGCACCTGGACGTCACCTGTCGCCAGTGTCCACACCGGAACGGTTGCCTTCTTGCGGTAGTCGATCATCGTCCCCCCAACTCATCCCCACGTCAGCCCACGGCTGACGTCCCAGCAGAACGGTATAGCCGAATCACGGCACCGTGTGTCACTCGATCCACATCGACCACCTTCCGGCACAGCGGGTCGGTGCGGGCGACGCGAGCACAATGACCGGCGCCCGCTCAGTGACTGGAACCGTGACAGTCGAACAACTCTCAGCCTACGCTCTGTTGACAGTGCCAACACACCCTTCTAGCGTTGCTTGCGTATGCGGGGGTCACGTCACGGGGAACGGTCCTCTCGTCCGGACCGCGGACGAGCCGCACAGCGTGTCACTGGTTGGGGGATGGTTTGACGCGGAACCGGGTACGTCTCAGCGGCGGCTCGAGCTGGCAGACGGACTTCCGTCGCAGGACCACGGGGCGCCCCGTGCGTACCGCCATGGACGTCGCTCGTCTCCACCGGAACCTCAACCACATCCTCCTCGACCTTCAGCGTGCCGTGGAGAGATACGCGGTGGCCGAGGCGACCGGCCTGTACGCGCTGGCCTGGTCCCAGGTGGCCGAGGCGCCGCCCAGCGAGACCAGGAAGCAGCGGGAAGAACTCCAGGCGTTCAAGAAGGTGCTCAACTCCGCGTCCTGGCTGGAGGAGGGGCGTCGTCGTGCGGCGGCGGCCGATGTCCGGCAGGAAACCCCGACCCGGCAGCGCTCCGCGGTGCGTCCGGGTCGCCGCCCTGCCGAGAAGCGCGCGAGCGGTCACGTGCCGCGCCGCGAGGCGAAGCCCGTCAAGGACACCGGTGCGGACCGTCCGCCCTCGCACACGGCCGGTTCCGGTTCTCGGGCACCGGCTC
>NZ_JUJA01000048.1:10047-20708 GCF_001906585.1 Streptomyces kebangsaanensis
CCGCCCCTGCTGGGGACCGGTCAGCTGTCGGAGGTCGCCACCGAGCTCCGCCCGCTGCTGGAGCAGACCGCCCGCATGGGCGCGACCACCACCTGGTCCCGTATCGCCAAGCGCCTCCCCGCACTGCCGCGGCTCCACCGGGACGACCAGAGCGTCATCCTGTGGCTGGTGGACGAGGAGCGCCGGGAGGGAGAGCCCCTTCTCTGCGCTCTCGTCACGGTCGGCGACCGGCAGATGCACCCCCGTTTTCCGGTCATCGCGGAACAGCTCGGCCTGGCGTGCTCGGGCACCGCCGCCCAGCAACAGATGACATGGAGCTACGAGGTGCTGAAAGCCCATCAGTACTGGCGGCATCGGCGCCCCGGGCGCGGCTGAGGGATTCGGCCGCTCGTCGGGTACCCGGACCGTGTGCGAGGAAGTGGCCGGATCGACGCGCGACGAGGTACCGGAAACGTGACCGCCGCGTTGCTCACCATGACCGGCTGATCCCACAGTCCGCCTTCCCGTCCCATCACCCCGAGGAGACCCGGCCGATGGCCACCGTGCTGTTCAAGGACACCACCCACCAGGTAGCCGACCTGATCACCGACATCCGGCGCGGTGAGATCGCCCTGCCCGACCTGCAACGGCCCTACGTGTGGCAACCGGCCAAGGCGCGCGAGCTGTTCGACTCGATGTACAAGGGCTTCCCGGTCGGCTATCTGCTCTTCTGGGAGACCGGGATCGAGCCCGGGGCACGGCAGATCGGCGAAGGGGCCAAACCGGAGGCGGCTCGCCGGCTCATCGTCGACGGCCAGCAGCGTCTCACCTCGCTCTTCGCCGTCATGACCGGCACGCCCGTGGTGAGGGAGGACTACCGCACGACGCGCGTCCGGCTCGCCTTCCGCCCCTCGGACGACACCTTCGCCGTCACGGACGCGGCCATCGAGAGGGACCCCGAGTACCTCCCTGACATCAGCGTGCTGTGGGACACCGCGACAGGACGCCGCAAGGTCATCCGTGACTTCCTGGCCCGCCTGAACGAGAAGCGTCCCCTCACCGAGGCCGAGGAGGACCGGATCCAGGACGCGCTCGACCGTCTGCACGCCCTGGAGAGCTACCCGTTCAAGGGGGTGGTGCTCTCGGCCGACATCGACGAGGAGCAGGTCGCGGAGATCTTCGTCCGTATCAACAGCGAAGGCGTGAAGCTCGACCAGGCCGACTTCATCCTGACGCTCACCTCCGTGTTCTGGGAGGACGGACGCCGCGCCCTGGAGGAGTTCTGCCGCCAGTCGCGGACTCCCGCTCTGCACGGTGCGTCGCCCTTCAACTGGTACATCAAGCCCAAGCCTCCCCAGCTGCTGCGCGTGGTCGCCGCCGTCGGCCTGGACTCCGCCGTGCTCAAGCAGGTCTACGCGACCCTGCGCGGACGGGACGCCTCGGGGAAGCTGTCCCCCGAGCAGCGCGAGGCACGCTTCGAACAGCTCCAGCAGGCACAGCAGCACGTCCTCGACCTCCAGCACTGGCACGAGTTCTTCCTCTGCCTGGAGCGCGCCGGCTTCCGCGGCGAGAAGATGATCTCCAGCCAGAACGCGCTGCTCTACAGCTACGCGCTCTGGCTGATCGGCCGCGTCCGCTACGACGTCCCCCTCGACCGACTCCGGTCCGTCATCGCGCGCTGGTTCTTCATGGCTCAGCTCACCGGCCGTTACACCGGTTCGGTGGAGTCCCAGATGGAGCACGACCTCGCCCTGCTGCGGGAGATCCCGCACGGCGACGCGGACGGTTACACCACCACCCTCGACCGGGTCGTCCGGGAAAACCTCACATCGGACTTCTGGACCATCACCCTGCCCAACACGCTGAACAGCTCCGCCGCCAAGTCGCCCGCCCTGCTCGCGTACATCGCGGCCCTCAACATCCTGGACGCGGACGTCCTGCTGTCCGACGTCAAGGTCCGTACGCGACTCGACCCGGCCGTCCTCGCGCGCAAGGGCGTCGAGCGGCATCACCTCTTCCCCCGGAAGTACCTGCAGCGCTCCCTCGGGATCACCACCAGCGCGCGCATCAACCAGATCGCCAACATGGCGCTGCTGGAGTGGAGCGACAACATCGCCATCTCCGACCAGGCGCCGGCGCAGTACTGGCCCGCGCAGCTGGCCGCCAAGGGGCTGCCCGCCGACGTCCTGGCCCGTCAGCGCTATCTGCACGCGCTGCCGGACGACTGGCCGTCGATGGACTACGACGCCTTCCTCACCGCTCGCCGTGTCCTGATGGCGCAGGTCGTCCGTGGCGCCTTCGGGCAGTTGGAGAGCGACTCCTACCGCCCTGTGTACAGCGCCCCGACCGTCGTGCCCGAGCAGCGCACGGCGAGCAGGCTCCCCTCCCGCCGGATCAAGCTGTCGGAGCTGCTGGACGCCGGTCTGATCAGCGCTGGAACCGTCCTCACCCCCGCGTGGGAGGAGTACGGGCAGGTGGCCGTCGTCGACTATCA
Source organism: Streptomyces kebangsaanensis (assembly GCF_001906585.1). Classification (GTDB taxonomy): domain Bacteria; phylum Actinomycetota; class Actinomycetes; order Streptomycetales; family Streptomycetaceae; genus Streptomyces; species Streptomyces kebangsaanensis. The sequence continues at coordinate 12,521 of NZ_JUJA01000048.1, forward strand.
GGGCCGCATCCGGCTCGACGAGCAGATCCACGACACCCCTTCCGGAGCCGCCAACGCAGTCGGAGCAGGGACCAACGGCTGGACCTTCTGGCTGGCCGACACCCCCGAAGGGCAGGTCTCGCTGGCCGATCTGCGCGCCGCCCTGTCGGAGGAGATCTGACACCTCACCCATGCTTGTTGACGGTGTCAACGTGTAGCCTGTGCGTGTTCGACGCAGGTGTCGCCCTCTCCTGGAAGGTCACCCATGCCCCAGCCCGACCGTCTCCCCGGCACACCCGAGTTCCGCATCAAGCTGCCGCAGGACGGTGCCGAGGCGCGTGGGTGTCTGCTGACGCAGTTCGGCGGCAACGGAACGAACAAGTTCCTGCTGCGGGAGGGATCCCTCGTGACCGCCGAGGAGTGGCCGGGGCTCGGCCGCCATGCCCGCCGGTTCCGGGCGGAACTCCGCGCGGACGGCGCGCTCGTGGACGCCCCGGCTGCCCCCGGACAACCCCAGGACGCGCCCGCGCGCTGGACGGTGACCCGGGACATCGAGTGCAACTCCTCCTCGGCCGCCGCCGCGCTGGTGTACGGCTACGACGCTTCCGGCCAGGAGTCCTGGCGCACCGTCGAGGGCCACCCGCTCGCCGACTACCTGTCCACCGGCTGGCGCGCCCCGCGCAAGGCGTGGCTGGTGCGCGGGTCCAATGTCTCGGGGCACAACCTGGTGCGGCGGCTGTGGCTGGAGGAGGGGTTCGTCTCGCTCGCGGGCGCGCACCTGCCGCCCCTGGAGGAGGCCGGCCGATCCGACCAAGAGCGCGCTGCGCCGCTTCGTCGAGGAGGGGTACGAGGGGGCCGCCTCGTACCACCAGAAGCGGGGCCTCGTCGAGGAGTTGCACGCCTTCCTGACCCAGATGCGCGTCGGCGACACGGTGGCCACCATCGGCGACGGCCGGCTGCACGTCGGGCAGATCACCGGGGAGGCCGTGCAGAGCGCGTCGCCGGGCGGGCTGTCCAATCTGCGCCGGACCGTGGCCTGGCGGGCGGACGGCCACGCGTACGAGGAGCTGCCGGAGGAGGTGCAGCAGAAGCTGTCCGTTCAGCATGACGTCGTCGACCTGACCGGTGTCCTGGACGCGTTGGACGGGCTCACCGGGCAGGCGGAGGGCACGGACCCGGCGGAGACCGGGGACACCGGCGAGCGGCCGGCGCAACGGGAGCTGACCCTGCCGGACATCACCGAAGCACTCGCCGCCGGCATCCCGGTGCTACGGGTCAAGGGGCAGACCGCGCAGGGGGCCGAGGGCGTACGGCTGGCAACGATGCACGCGATGAAGGGGCTTGAGTTCCGGGCGGTGTCCGTCCTCGGTGTCAACGAGGGCACCGTCCCGTTCGCCCGTGAGATCACCCCACGTGAGGCCGATCCGCTGCAGCACGACGCCGACCTGCTCCGGGAACGCTGCCTCCTCTTCGTCGCCTGCACGCGCGCCCGTGAAGCGCTGAGCGTGACGTGGAGCGGAGCTCCGAGCCCCTTTCTCCCGGACGCCGCCTGACCGGCCGCCCGGCAACATCGGCGACCGACCGCTGCGGATTCCGTGGGTGTACTCGTCGGGGCACGTGACCCGCACGTTCACCGAAACCGGTCGGACGGTGGAACACCTGTCGGCCGAGGACCAGATGGGCTGACGTCTCGCTCCGACAAGCCCTGGCACTCCGGACGGGTGGGCACGGCTCGGTCCGTCGGTCCGTCGGTCCGTCGTGCGTACCGCTCCGGTCATGGGGTCGCGCCGTCCCGCCCGTGGGCGTCGTACCGGCTCCCTGCCCTGCGCCTGCCCTCCTGCCCTCCTGCCCGGAGCGTGAAGCACAAGGCGAGGGCATTGCACATGAACAGCGCCGGCGTCGGAAAGACCGCACTGGTGTCCCAGGAAGAACGTCGAGTTGGCTCGTCCGCACCGTTCCCAGCCCGCAGGCGCCGCCCCAGAACGGGCCGACCAGGTCCGCAACCGCCTCAGCCGCAGCGGTCGGCCCCTGGGATTTCTCTGGGACTTCCGGCTGCGTCAACGGGCATGAGCCTGAAACAGTCGAAAGGCCATTGGTCCAGGTCAGCAAGCTGAAGCCACTCAGCCCAGCAGGTCACGGAGCCGCCTGGTCTCTTCCGGGACATCTGACCAACGGCTGCCGCCGGATCCCTTCCGACCTGTGCTGATGCGGGTCTGGAAAGGATCCGGCGGGATCCCTGGGACTTTGGGTCGGGAGCGAGCCAGGGGGTTTCGTTTGGATCTGGACTCCGCGGCTCTGCCGCCGATGGTGCCGGCGGTGGTCGGCGGCCTGGATTACGGCAGGGAGGATGGAACTGATCGACGACGTCTTCGATGCCCTCGACGAGCAGACCGTCATCGTGCCCGGGACCGGCACCCTCGACATCGTGATCCCGTCCCTGGCCCGTTCGCTGGGAGCCGTCCACGAACAGCGACGGGTCCTGGAAGCCCAGATCAATGCCCTGCTGAAGGCACACCCTCTTTCCCCGGTCCTGACCTCGATGCCCGGCGTCGGCGTCAGGACCGCCGCCGTCCTGCTGGTCACCGTCGGCGACGGCACCAGCTTCCCCACCGCCGGAACCACGCCGCGAGCCCCGCCTCGCCCCGCAGCAGCTGGCGATCGGCGAGTGGACGCGATACGGCCTGACCCCCACCTCCCCGCCGTCGTGGTCGACGACCAACATGGACGACTGGCGCCGCGATTACGCGAACGAGCCGGTACGCCTGAGCATCACCGCCAGGTCCAAGGGCAGCGAGTGGGTCGTGCCGCTGGAAGTCCCCGTCACCATCGAGACCGCATCCTGACCGACGCGGGTCAGGATGCGGTGATGTGGTCGAAGCCGTACAGCATCGGCGTCAGCTCCTGAGCGCACCCGCACAGCGTGCACAACCGCGTCCCCGGGTTCTCCGCGACATCCAACGCGTGCTCCAAATCAAGCAGCGGCGCGCCCTGCGGAGCCTCTTCGCAGTCCGGCGCGTGCAGCACACCCCGGGCCGCGCCCCGCCCCTCGCGCACCTTCGCCAGCACCCACCCAGAAGGCCGATGCTCCCCGAGCACCTCGCGGACCACCGACTGGGGCGACGGCTCCAATCGCTCGGTGGCGACCTGGTCGTAGTCGACGCCGTCGACCGGCCGCACATGGTCGGGAGCCCGGACCCACACCCGATACTCCGCCGCCTCCACCCCGCCGTCCTCGCGATCCCGGTACGACGGCAGCCCCACCAAGTACAGCCAGCCCGTCTCCGTCTGCCGCCGCCTCCACAGTCGCGCGACGACCTCCTGCTCCGGATGACCGAGCACCGGGTCGGCGGGCAGCACGACCCGCACCGGCACCGGCTGGGCTGCGTCGTCGGAAGGTGTGGTCACGGCCCCACGGTAGGCAGCAGGACCGCCGAGGCTCCCACCGGAGGTGAGCGACGACTGCGCCGCCGTCGCGGTCTGGACGACCCCGGCGACGGCCGACGCCGTCGCGGTCTTCGCCGAGATCGGCCCGGAACCGGACGACATCGCGGGCGACCGCGCCCCGTTCGCGACCCGCGCGGAGGAGGTGATGCGCCCTCACCGGCCCACCGAGCCTTGCTGGTTCCTCGCCACCGTCGGTGTCGACCCCGATCAGCAGGGCCGGGGACTGGGCCGTGCGGTGATCCTCCCCGGGGTGGAGGCCGTCGAGCGGGCGGGCGTCCCCGCCTTCCTGGAGATCTCCGCCAAGCGCAACGTGAGGTTCTACCAGGGCCTTGGCTTCGAGGTGACCGCCGACTACGCGCTGCCGGACGGGGCCCCGCGCACCTGGGCCATGACCCGCAGGCCCGGCTCCGTCAGCAGGCGCAGCAGACCTCAGCAGATCCCAGCAGATCCCAGCCGGTTCTTCAGCAGGACTTGCTGGAGCCGCTCGGGCTGAGGTTCGCGTTGTAGACCCAGCCGCCGAAGGAGCCGGGGATCCGCACGTACGTCCATTTGTTGCCCAGGTCGTTCGTGGTCGTGCAGTGGTAGACGAGCGTGATGGTGTTGTCCACGTACCCGTCGATCTCACAGTCCGCGTAGGGGCCTTCACTGCGGATCGGGATGCTGGACTTGGTCGCCTTGCCGCGGGTCACGTTGTCCTTGGCCGAATGCCCGTGAGCCCTGCAGTCCCTGGCCTTGGCCGCCGGAGCGGTCGCCTCGGCGGTGGCCGGGGCCACCAGCCCGGCGGCGGCGGCGACACCGGCGGCGACCCACACACCCAGATAGCGCTTGCCCATCGATCGACTCCTCGTGAATGGTGTCCGGTTCGAGATGACCCCTTGATCATGGCGCGCACCCCCGCATGCGGTCGTTGACGAGGCGCGCACGGAGGTTGACGGTTCGTGCACGCCCCGGACGCGGTCTCCCTGCAGGGCGGGCCCGCGCAAAGGCCCGTCCTGGACCGCCGGGGCCGTCCGGGACCGGCGTCCCGGAGGAATCGGCTGATTTCCCTCTCATCCCTCGCGTGGCCGACCGGGCACTCTCTCAGTCGACCCGTGCCGCGGCGCGCTGAAGCTCCGGGGCACGTCAAAGGGGGACGACATGCTGGTGACGGAGTTCACGACGGAAGTGGTGGCGGCTTCGGAACGGTTCGCCCTGTGGGAGGCCATCGCGGAGCGGTCCCATCTGCGCAATGTGCTGCGCAGCGAGGAGGAGGGCGACTTCCGCGCCCGGATGCGGCTCCTGTCCCTGGGCGAAGCGCAGCTCTCCGCGCTCGCCCTGCCGCATCTGGACGTGCTGCGCACACCGCGGCTGATCCGGCAGTCCGACCCGGAGGTCTATCTGGTCCAGTGCGTGTTCTCCGGGAGCGGGCGGCTCACGCAGACGGCGGGCACCCACGAGTACGGCCCGGGCCACCTCGTGATGGTGGACAGCAGTGCGCCCATGGACGTCACGATACGGGCCATGCCGGGGCAGTGGTCATCCGTCGTCGCCACGGTTCCCCGTGCTTGGGTGCCCCTGCCGGAGCGGGTGGTGCGCCCGCTGATGGGAGTGCCGATCCCCAGTTGCTCGGGCATGGCGGCCGTCTTCGGCCGTTGGGTCACCGATCTGCACCATCGTGCGCACGAGTTCACTCCCGGCGACGCCCCCACCCTGGCGACGGTCACGGCCGATCTCCTGACCTCCCTCGTCGGCCGCTGCATGGACGCCGAGCACGTCGTGCCCCCGGAGGCCCGCAGAAGTACTCTGCGCGTCGAGACCCGGAAGTTCGTCGAGCGGAACCTCGGCGACCTCCGGTTGAGCCCGCAGACCGTCGCGGACGCCCACCACATCTCCCTGCGCCTCCTGCAGCAGTTGTTCGCGGAGGACGGCACCTCACCCGCCGCCTGGATACGCCATCGCCGCCTCGAACGCTGCCGCGCCGACCTGGCCGATCCCCACCTGGCCGGATACTCGGTCCGGGCTGTCGCGGCCCGCTGGGGGCTCACCGACCCCGCCCATTTCAGCCGCCTGTTCCGCGCCGCCTACGGTCTGCCGCCGAGGGACTACCGCCACCGGCAGCAGCGGCGCCGGCGGCGGACCTGACCCTCGAACCCGTGGGCGGTCCGCATGCGCTATAGTTGATCTTGCCAGTTCGCCCCAACTCACGGCGACTGACTCTGCGTTGGTGGTCCAAGGAAAGGCGCCCCGCTTCCTGCGGGGAGATGCAGGTGCAAGGCCTGCCCAGCGCTCTCCCACGGAGCCCTTCCCTCTACCCGGGGAAGGGCTCCGTTGCGTTCTCCTATAGTGCGCGTCGTTGCCGGTACCGGTGCCAGCGGCGTTGTCAGGTTGAGTGGTGGCCTTCTCGGGCGGCGTGATCATCCGTCTGGTCGAATCGCTGGAGGGGCTGTCCGTGGTGGTGCCGTCGTACCGGGGTTTCCGCTTCCCTCCGGAGGTCATCTCCCACTGCGTGTGGCTGTACCACCGCTTCAATCTGAGCCTGCGCGACTCCAGGCCGTGCCGCCGATGCGGGGCAAGCGCGGCCGGCCCCGGCGCCGCCTGGACGTGGTGCTGGCCGACCGCGGCTACGACCACGACAAGTACCGCCGCCTGGTCCGGGACCTCGGCGTGAAACCGCTGATCGCCCGCCGCGGCACCGAGCACGGCTCCGGCCTGGGCACCCAACGCTGGGTCGTGGAGCGCGCATTCGCCCACCTGCACTGGTTCCGCCGACTGCGGATCCGCTGGGAGGTCCGCGACGACATCCACGAAGCCTTCCTCCTCCGTGTCGACCTTTCGGCCGACCGGGCCGAGCAGACCGCGAACGTAGTCGCGCATCCGTCGGCGTAGCTCCACGCCGCCGAAACGATGGTCGACACGGAGGAAGAGGTCTTCGAGTTCGTCGTCCCAGGTCGCGGCTGCAGGCTCGTTGATCACGACGGGAGGCTGCCCCGGCCACTGCCATTACCAGCGCCGGTTGCACACGATCGAGGGGCGGCCCCGTGAAGGCCGCCCCTGACGGGCCACCAGCCCACTACACTCACCACGCGCAGCCTCTGAGCAGGCAAAACGTCAAAGTCCTGCTGGAGTACTAGGCGGTGGACGCCTCGAGTTCGCGGGCGAGGGTCGCCGCGTCGGAGGGTCCGGTGTGCCGGCGGTCGCCGATGAAGAAGGTCGGGGCGCCGCTGGCCCCGCTCGCCTCGGCGCTGGCGGCGTCGGCCCGTACCCGGGCGGCCGTCTCCTCGGAATCGAGGTCCCGCAGGAACAGTTCAACGTCGAGTCCGGCCTGGGCCGCGTAGCCGACGATGTCGTCGAACTCGAGCTCGTTCTGGTGGGTGAACAGCAGGTCGTGCATCTGCCAGAAGCGTCCCTGCGCGTCCGCGGCGACCGCCGCCCGGGCGGCGAGTTCGGCGTGCTCGTGCACGTCGGGCAGCGGCAGGTGCCGGAAGACGTAGCGGAGCCGGTCGCCGAAGCGCTGCCGCAGTTCCTGGGCGACACCGGTGGCATGGGCGCAGAAGGGACATTCGTAGTCGCCGTACTCCACCAGGGTCAGGGGGGCGTCCACGGGACCCCTGACGTGGTCCGCGGCCGGGTCGACGGGGCGGTCCAGGGTGCGGGGCAGGTCGGCGTCCGTCTCGCCGCGCAGGACCGCGGCCAGGCGGAACGCCACCCATCCCAGGGCCGTGGCGAGCACGGCCGCCAGCAGGACGCCGACGGTCGCCTGGGCGCGCAGGACCGGGTCCTCGAAGGCGAGTCCGGCGATCAGCAGGGAGACCGTGAAGCCGATCCCGGACAGCACGCCGCCGCCCAGCACGTGGCCCGGGCCGACACCCCGCGGGAGCCTGCCCAGGCCGAGGCGGGCGGGAAGCAGCGCGCCGCCCCCGATGCCCAGGAGCTTGCCGACGACGAGACCGATGACGACGGCCCAGGTGACCTTGGAGGTCAGGGCGTCGGCCAGGACGCCGCCGCGCAGGTCGACGCCGGCGCTGGCCAGGGCGAACACCGGGACGACGAGGTAGCTCGTCCAGGGGTGGAGCACCGTCTGCAGCCGCTCGTTGACGGAGACGACGCGCTTGAGCCCCCTGCGTGCCGTCAGACCCACGTCCGCCCGGGGGGACTGGCGGAAGGCGCGGAAGAGCCGGACGGCCCGCTCCACCGCCTGGCGCGTGGGGGTGTGGGCAGGGATGAGCAGACCGCCGAGCATGCCGGCGATGGAGGCGTGCAGGCCGGCCTGGAGGGTGGCGAGCCACAGCGCGAGCACGACCAGCACGTACGGGGCCGCGCGCCACACGCCCAGGCGGGTCAGCCCGGCCAGGACCGCGCACAGGGCGAGCGCGACCAGCAGCGGCCGCAGGTGGACCGTCTCCGAGAAGACGAAGCCGATCACGGCGACGGCCACGATGTCGTCGATGACGGTGATGGCCAGCAGGAAGACCCGCAGCTGCGTGACGAACCGGGGGCCCACGATGGCGAGTGCCCCCAGCATGAACGCGGTGTCGGTGCCGATGACCACGCCCCACCCCTGGAGGGCCTCACCCCCGGGTGCGACCGCCAGGTACAGCAGCACGGGGATCAGCATGCCGCCGATCCCGGCCAGGGCCGGGATCACGACGCGCCGGCGGTCGGTCAGCACGCCCACGGAGATCTCGTAGCGGACCTCCAGGCCGATGACGAAGAAGAACAGGGCCATCAGGCCGTCGCTGACCCAGTGCCCCAGGTCCATCGACAGACTGGCCCCGCCGAGCGAGAA
>NZ_JUJA01000049.1 GCF_001906585.1 Streptomyces kebangsaanensis
CGCGGCCCTCGATGAGTGGCTGTGACCACACGCTCGCACCGGTCTTTCGCCAGCCCTTTGCCGGGGAACCGATGGACCGGCTGGATTCTCCCGGCCGTCCGTGTTGTTCCGGACCGGTGCCGTCGACGAGGAGGTGTGGAGCACATGCGCAGGAGTGCCCGGCAGTTGAGCCCGCGTACTGACCTTTGCCGCCTCCTCACGACGGAGACACCTTGTCGCTTCGCATCACCCCACTGACCGACCCCGCTCACGGGCCGCACAGCCGGCGTCTTGCATGGCTGGCGTCCGACGCCGATTCCATCCCTGTCGGGACGGCCTTTCTGCGGCTGTTCACCGATCCGGGGCAGGAGCACCTGGCCGAACTGACCCTCCGGGTCCATCCCGCGGAGCGACGCAGGTGCGTCGGTTCCCGGCTGCTCGACGCCGCCGTGGCCGCCGCCCGGGACAACGCCCGACGCCGCGTTGTCGCGCAGGCCGAGGCCGGATCGCCCGGCGACCGCTTCCTGACGGCTCGCGGTTTCCGCAAGGTCCTCACCCTGAGGTTCTCCCGCTTGCCACTGGCCGATGTGGACACCACCGCCCTCGCCGAGATCATCGAACGTCCGCATCCCGGCTACCGGCTGGTGTCATGGCGGGGAACCGTCCCCGACGGCCTCGCCCAGACGTTCGCCGCCTCACGTCACGCCATGGACGACATGCCCATGGACGACAGCGACCACGGCACCGTGACCTGGGACGTGGACCGCGTCCGGGCCGCGGCGAAGGCCGTCGAACAGCGCGGCGACCAGTTGCACACCGTCGTCGCCGTCGACGCCTCCAACGGCTCGATCGCCGGGTTCACCGAACTCGTCGTCCCCGGCGACGGCACAGGTGACGGCCAGCACTACGGCACCGGCGTGCTGCCCGAGCACCGTGGACACGGCCTCGGCCGATGGATGAAGGCCGAGTCGATCCGACAGGTCCATGGGCGCTATCCGGACCTCGGTGGCCTCATGACCGACACCGCCGACAGCAACACGCACATGAGACAGATCAACGACAGTCTCGGCTACACACCCACGCACACGACACACCAGCACCAGCTCGACCTCTAGCGGCAATCGGACGGGCCGGACCTGGACATCACCTCGTCCGGCCCGTCGACTGCACGCACCCGGTGCGCAGGCACACCGAGATGGTCACCGCGGGGGCGGCGGCCAAGAAACGGGATCACTGCGGGGAGTGCCGGAGTCAGTGGTGGCGGGAGAACGAGCTGCCACTCAAGGCGGAGCTGTCGGCTGCGGCGAGGGCCGCCGCCGACCGCGCGGGCGAACTCCTGGACGCCGTGCCTCTGCCCCAGGACATGCCTGCGCCGCCGGCGACGGAGTGGCGGTGGTGGGCGTCCAAGCACCTCCAGGGCGCCATCGCCGCCGAGGAGATCATGGGCAAGGAGGGCGCGCGAGGAGATGCCGGCCCGGGTGACCGCCATGGGCGCGCGGCTGCTGCCCTCGAAGGAGGACGCCGGACGGACCGCGGCCGCCAACGGGGTGCTGCGACTCGCGGAGTACGCCCGTACCTACCGCGGACTGCGCCTGCCGGTGGTCCCCGACGGCAAGGGCCGGTTCGGCCGACCGGACGTGGTGGTGCGGCTGCCCGGCGTGCCCGACCTCGTGGTGGAGATCGATTCGTGCCCCAGCGCCTCGTCCGCGCAGAAGCCGACCTTCGCCCGCGACGCCGGCGCCTGTCCGCTGTGGGTGCGCTTCGGCACCGGCGGACGGTCCGCAGGAGACGAGCACGCCGCGCTCGAGCATCAGTTCCAAGATCGTCCCAGGCCGGTCGGCCGACGTGACAACGCCGGTGTTCCCGCTCAGGGGACGAGGATCGCGCGTCCACGGACCCGGCCCGCGTCCAGGTCGGTGAGGGCGTCCTGGAAGCGGTCGAGCGGATAGGGGGTGGTGTGCAGGCGGACCCGCCCCTGGGCGGCGAGCACCATCAGCTCGCACAGGTCGTTGTAGGAGCCGACGAGGTTGCCGATGAAGTTGATCTCGTTGGAGATGATGTCGATGGTCGGCACGTCGATGTTCTCGCCGTACCCGACCACGTGGTAGTCGCCCGCGCGGCGCAGCACGCGCACCCCGTCCCGGGTGGCGCCGCCCTCGCCGACGAAGTCGATCACCACCTCCGCTCCCCGGCCGCCGGTCAGCTCCAGCACCTGCTCGACCTGTCCCCCGTCGGCGACGACGCCGTGGTCGGCGCCGATGGAGCCGGCCAGCTTCACCGCGTCGGGGTTGCGGTCGACGACCACGATCTCGGCGGCCGTCAGGGCTTTGAGTACCTGCACGCCGATGTGCCCGAGCCCGCCGGCGCCGATGACCACGCAGCGGTCGCCGGGCCGCAGCTTCCGGGCCGCCTTGGCCACGGCGTGGTACGCCGTGAGGCCGGCGTCGGCCAGGGCCGCGACGTCGGCCGGCTCCAGGGAGTCGTCGATGCGGACCACGCTGCGGGCGGAGGTCTTCAGGTACTCGGCATAGCCGCCGGCCGTGTCGATGCCGGGGAAGAGGCTCTGCTCGCAGTGGACGTCGTCACCGGACCGGCACGCCCGGCACAGCCCGCAGGTGATCAGCGGGTGGACGATGACCTTGTCGCCCTCGGCGACGTTGGTGACGGCGCTGCCGACCGCGTGCACCCAGCCGGCGTTCTCGTGCCCGATCGTATAGGGCAGTGTCACCCCGGACTTCTCCGCCCACTGCCCTTCCAGGATGTGCAGGTCGGTCCGGCACACACCGGCGCCGCCGATCCTGACGACCACGTCGTACGGGCCGGTGACCGAGGGTTCCGGCACGTCGGTCATCTCGGGGTTGCGGCCGTAGCCGACGACCTGGACTGCTTTCACGAGGTCTTCTCCTTGGGAAGCGTGGCGGGCCGCGGATCCGTGGCCCGGGGGGACTGGTCGGCCGCGGACTCCGGGTAGCGGGTCCGCAGCAGACCGCGGCAGAAGTGGGCGTTGCCGTCGATCGAGACGCGGATCGCGCGGGCGAACCGCAGTCGCAGCGGAATCTCGTCCGGCGGGAAGGGGCGTCCGTCGTCGTCGACGAGGACGGGCTCCGAGGGTGCCGTGCCGAGACCGAGCGCCTCGCGCCGGCGCAGCAGCGCGCGGGTCGCGGCGGTGTCGGGCAGGTCGCCGAGCACCACGTCGTGCAGTTCCTCCTCGGTGCGCGCGGGGTCCTGCCGCAGCAGCGCGGTGAGGGCCCGCTCCATCGCCGCGGCGTGGGCCTTGAGCCGGAAGACGAGCCGCAGTTCCTCCAGGCTCTCCTCGGCCTCGGCGCCGAACGTACCCCGGTACCCGGCGTCGGCGGCCAGGCCGCGGTTGATCAGGTCGGAGTCGTGGTGGTCGTCGAGCAGGACCGTGACCGGGCCGGCGTCCGGCAGGGCGGCCAGGACGTCCTTGGCGTCGGAGGCCATGAGGTAGGCGAAGTTCGGGGAGCAGAAGGAGGTGGGCAGCCGCAGGTGCACCGTCAGCCCGCGGTCGGGGCCGGTCTCGACGGAGCGGACGAAGCCGAGGTCGGTGATGGGTTCGTCCAGTTCGGGGTCGAGGACCGCGTCCAGCGCCTCCCTGGCCCGCTGCTCCAGTGCTCCGGTGGGCATGGTCACTCCTCCGTGGGCTGCGCCGCGACGGAGGCGGCCCCGGCCGGGCCCGCGGCCTCGCTCGCGGCCGGGCCCGGGGCGGTGGCCGCGACCTCGGCCCCGGCGGGCACCGGGATGCCGTACATGGCCGCCGCGTTCAGGCCGAGGATCTTCTTCTTCTGCTCGACGGTGATCGGCGGGTACTCGTCCTGCATGTTCTCGGGTATCTGGAAGTCGACGAACCGCTCGATCAGCCATCGGGGCGTCCACAGCGCGTAGTCGCTGGAGAACTGGATGCGGTTCTCGTCCAACCAGTACAGCAACTCTCCGATGATCTGCGCGAAGTAGCGGGGGCGGGTGTGGATGAACGGGATGGCGACCGCGAGTCCGGCGTGCACGTTGGGCTCCTGGGTGGCGATCCAGCAGAAGTCCTCCAGCCGGGGCAGCCCGCAGTGCTCGACGACGAAGTTCAGCTCGGGAAAGTCCGTCGCGGCCTTGTCGACGTCCGCGACGTCGAAGGCGTCAAGGTCCAGCGGTCGGATCGTCGGCCCCTTGTGGACGTGGATGTTCTTGATGCCCAGTTCCTGGGCCATCTCCAGGTAGCGGTAGGACCACGGGTCGTCCAGCTTGTAGCCGCGCGAGTCGCCGTGCCACTCCGCGGTGTAGAGCTTGGCTCCCTTGAGCTGGAACCGGTCGGCGTCCCGCCGGAGCTGGTCGAGGCCCCGCTCCTCGTACCGGGGGTCCCAGCAGTGGTTGTAGGTCAGCTTGTCGGGATGCTGCCGGGCCAGCGCGAAGGCCTCCTCGGTCTGCCCGAAGCCGTTGCGGTAGAAAGCGCCGAGCCGGGCGGGCTGGAAGATCGCGTGGTCCACGTACCCGTCGACGAAGAGGTCCTTCATCAGCCGCTGCCCGCCGTAGTAGAGGTACTCCTCGTACGGCCACACCTCCGACTCGGGACTGAGATTGCGGTGGTAGTCGTAGAAGCAGTCGATGAACTGCTTGCCGTGGATGTTGAGCTGGTTCTCGGGACGTGCGTCCCACAGCGCGATGTGCGCGTCCACGATGAAGTAGTTCTCGCCGTCCTTGCTGTACACGTCGGCCTCCGTCCCTGTGAACGCCTTGTGCCACAAAATCGACGTTAGGCACGGAGCAGGCAGCCTGCGAGTCGTCGGCTGTCTCACTCCGGGACGACCGGCCGGGAGCGCTTCCCGGCCACCGCGATCAGCCTGCGGGAAGGGGGAGAGCGGGCTCTTCCCGGAGGTCGACGTGGACCATGAGAGCGGCACGGCACCGCTTCCGGCACTGTCACGGTGACCGTCTCGCGCACGGTCGGCCTTTCTCTTCTGCTGCCCGGCGTCCCTGGTGCCCGCCCCCTGACGCCGACCACGGCCTCCGTCGGGTACCAGTACCGGTCAGGTCGCGCGGGAGCTGTTCGCCGCCCGGGACGCCGGCGCGGGCGAGCAGCAGGTGGTGATCCTCGCCCGTGCGCTGGGGCACGCCTGTTTCCGGGACGGAGGCAGGCGTGCCCACGGCCTTGGGATCGCCTTCACCGACGCGGAGTTCGCCGGCTTCTCCCCCGGCCGAGCAGGACGTGAGCACGTCGGCACGGCTCGCCGTGCCGGTCGCGTACGAGAGGGTCCCGTTGGCCGCGACAAGCAGCGAGCGCTGTCAGTGGTGGGTGGCAGCATCGGGCGCATGACGGACACCACGGCATTCGACTGGCGGTCCTTCCTGCTCAGGTGGAGCGGGGAGTGGGCGGATTCCCTGCCGGACGGCGAGGCGCGGGGCGGGGACGACGAGGCCGCGCGGCAGGCGCGGTGGCTGGGGTTCCCGCCCGCGTCCGAGGAGCGGATCGCAGCCGTGGAGGAGCGCCTCGGCCGGCGAATGCCCCCGTCGTACCGGGAGTTCCTCAAGGTCAGCGACGGGTGGCGGCACGCGGGCGGATTCGTGTGGCTGCTGGCGGGGACCGAGGACGCGCACTGGCACGACAACGAGTCGGGACTCGCGGACGTGTTCGAGGAGTACCTGGACGAGGACGCCGGGCCCGAGGAGCGGCGGGAGGCGGACCTCTGGCGGCGCGGGCTGCAGCTCGACGTGGAGTCCGACGCCACCCACGTCCTGATGGACCCCGAGGACGTGGACGAGGACGGCGAGTGGGCCGTCTACACCTGGGCGAGCTGGCGGGCCGCGCCACCCGAGCGCCACGCGAACTTCCTCGAGTTCATGCGGGACATGCACCGGGAGTTCCACAGCCTGCGGGCGCGCCGGAGCGACGGGGAGCCGGTGTTCGCCAACGACACGACGCGGAAGCTGGACGCCCAGGTGGAGGAGGCCCGGCTGGAGGCGCTGCGCGGCGACTGGGAACGGGCCGTAAAGGCGCTGGACGAGGCCAAGGCGTACGGCAGGCCGCGGGCCGCCGGGCTGGGCGACCAGGTACGCCGCCTGCTCGGCCAGACCCCCAGGGTGTACTTCGACGGACTGGTGACGGACCCGCGGTACGCGCGCGAGCTGCTGCCGCCGCTGGTCGCCGAGCACGCGGCGCACTCCTACCGGGACGACTCCACGCTGACGTTCCACCTGCGGGGCGCCGACGACGACCTGGTGGCACTGGCTTACGCGACGCTGGATCAGGTGAGGAGCGGCACGTACCGGTACACAGCGGCCGGACCGTTCGGCGAGGCGGTCGAGCGGGCGCGGGAGCTGGCGCGGTGGGGAGACACCGACGGGGCATGGCGGACACTGATGAACGCCGTGCCCCTGTGGGAGCCGCTGGGACCGGACCACCTGGCGCCGCTGGGGTGGGTGGCCGACCCGGTGCTCGGGCCGCTGCTGACCCCGGAGCGGGGCCGCGAGCTGCTGTCCACTCCACGGGGCGGGCAGGCGGGCGGGACACCGGGTCCGACGGCCGGGCTCGACCCGGGCGACCTGGCGTGGCTCGCGGAGCCGGACCCGGGCGGCCACCGCACGTCCTACCGGTTCGTCCTGGTGGAGGGGGTGGAGCCGGAGGAGCTGCCCGGACGTCTCGCGGACGGGGACGGCACCGTGCTGAACGAACCCATGACCTTCTGGGAGGCGCGCCGCAGGTCGCCGCACCACCAGAGGGAGTTCTCGTCCTACGACGACAGGGCTCTCATGGCGGTCGGCCGGGCCGGCACCGGTTGGAGCTTCGCCTTCGACGGCGACCCCGCCCCGTTCGACCGGCGGCGGTTCGTCTCCCCGGCCGCGGCCGCCGGCGCGGGCACCCGCGCGGTGGTGGTGTGGAGCGGCCTGAGGACATGGCACGGGGAACCGTTCTTCCACCTTTCGGTGGCGGAAGACGGTGCCGAGCAGTACGCCTTCACGTACGCGGACGGAGAGATCCGACAAAGCGGGGAGATACCGCGGGCACTGGATCCGAGCCGGTTCTTCGGCGACATGAAGGACGGTGCCGAGGCGGAACGTTCGCTGCTGGAAGCGGTGACCGGGCAGTTCGGTGCCCATCTGCCGCGTCACGCCATCGTGAACGGACGGCTGCACACGTTCGCCACCCGCTCCTGGACGCGGCCACCGAGGGACGGCGAGACGTACACGGTGATCCGCATGCACCGGGGAGGCCCACTCCCGGCGGACGGCGGGCGGACGGAGGACGAGGGGCCGGGAAGCGGCTAGTGCCGCATCAGGCAACGTTCGCCCTGTAGTGAGGCCCCGCCTGTCGACGGCTTCGGATACTGGCGATAATCAACCGATGAGCGCCATCGATCGCCCTATGCCGCCCCTGAACGCCGACGAGCGCACGACGCTGGAAAGCTGGCTCGACTTTCACCGCACCACACTGGCCATGAAGTGCGAGGGGCTGGACGATGAGCAGGCCGCCGAGGCGTCCGTGCCGCCGTCCGGCTTCACGCTGACCGGCCTGGTCCAGCACATGGCGGAGGTGGAGCGGAATTGGTTCCGCCGCGTGTTCGCCGGAGAACAGGCTCCGCCCATCTACGACCCGCAGGCCGACCCGGATGCCCCCGACGGTGGTTTCGAGGTGGCTGCGGGCGCCACCCTGAGCGACGCCCTCGCCACCTGGCACGCGGAGATCGCCCGCGCCCGTGAGAACTGTGCCGAGCGTGCTCTGACCGATACGGGGCGCTTCATGGAGCAGGATGTCAGCCTTCGCTGGATCTACGTCCATATGATCGAGGAGTACGCCCGCCACAACGGCCACGCCGACCTGGTCCGGGAACGCGTCGATGGCACTACCGGCGTGTAGCGCCGGATCAGGCAGTGTTGGCCCGGTCGACGACGGCGCGTAGGCGCTGGTCGTCGGCGTGGCGGTTTCGCCAGACGATGTAGCGGCGGATCATGCTGCCCTGCTCCTTGTGGCCGGCGTGGTCGGTGCCGTCGAGGGTGAAGTAGCGCAGGGCGGTGAACTGGGCTTCTATGCGGTTGAGCCAGGAGCCGTTGGTCGGGGTGTAGGCGATCTCGACGTTGTTCGCCGCGGCCCAGGCACCGACCCGCTGGCATCTCTTCGTGGTCAGGTGCGGGGAGAAGTTGTCGCAGACGATCGCGATGCGGACCTGCGGCGGGTAGAGGGTGCGCAGGTAGCGGCAGAACTCCAGGAACTGGGTGCGCTTCTTGACCGGCTTGATGTGGCCGTAGAGCTTGTCCTTGGGCAGGTCCAGGGCGGCGAACAGATGTCGTACTCCGCCGTAGCGGTTGTAGGTGGCCCGGCGCCGTCGGCGTGGTTCGCGGTCGGGGTCCTTGTGCTTGCCGGAGCGTTCGGCCCACTGCCGCCCAGGGTGGGGCATCAGGTTGAGCGGCCCGAACTCGCCCATGCAGAAGACGACTTCGGGTTCACCCTCGTCGGGTATGACCTCGCCGTCGGCGATCGCGTAGAGGTGCTCGACGCGGGCCTTCTTGGCCACGTAGTCGGGGTCGCGGGAGGTCTTCCAGGTCTTCAGGCGTTGAAACGAGACGCCCTCCTCGCGGAGCAGGATGCGCAGGCCCTCGTGGCTGATGTCGTCGACCACCCCCTCGGCGACCAGGAAGTCCGCCAGCTTGGTCAGACTCCACGTCGAAAACGGCAAGTCGTGCTCGGCCGGCTTGGACTTCGCGATCTTCTTGATCTCGCGCCGCTCGGGCAGGGTGAACGTCTTGGGCCGACCGCCCTTGTACTTCGGATACAGAGAGTCGAAACTGTCGGCGTTGAAATTGTGGATCACATCCCGGACCCGGTCCGCGCTCGTGAACGTCACCTCGGCAATCTTCGCCACGGGCATACCCTGCGCGGACAGCAGCACCATCTGGGCACGCCGCCAGGTCACCACCGACCCGGAGCCGCGGCGGATGACCCGCAGCAGCCGCCGGCCCCCGTCGTCATCGATCTCACGAACCCGTACTCGCTCTGCCACCCGCATAGCTTGACGGCCCGGCGCCACCCGAGCGGCCACTCGGCAGCGCGTCACATCATCAAAGGGCAGATGCTGCCTGGTGCGGCACAGTAGCCTTTAGGCGTGCTCGCACACATGTACGTTGAGGGAAGCCCGGTCGGCTTTGTGATGATCCTCGTCCTTGCTTCGCCATTAGCGCTCGCGGCATTGCCGTTTGCAGTCATCGAACTCGTTCCATCGTTGCGGAAGAAGTACAGCCTGGCGCGCGGGAAAGACCCAATTGAGCGGAAACTGAATTCCTGTGGTTGCTACGTCGCAACCCTGGCCCTATCGGGACTGGTTGCGCTGGGCATATGGGGTCTGGTTACACGTCTCTGAATGTCCGTCTGGACGTTCGACGTCACTTCCGCTTGCTCACCACTCGGTTGAGGACGCACCACCGGGCACCCTTGGTCGGGGGCGGCCTGGGTGCCCCCGGAGCGCACCATGGCCTCCATGTCACGCGGCAGGTCGAAACCACGCGGGAGCCAATGCCAGGTCGAGGGCCGAACTCGCCGCCCGCGCCTGATGCCTGACCCGGTTCGCCGACCCGGAGGAGGCCAGCCACGACGAGAGCGGCCAGGTCGCCGCGGCACTCGCGTACCGGACGCCGTCGCTGCCCGGTCCACCGCTGTGCGCCACGCGAGCGACGAGCGGCTACAAACCGTGGTCGACAGGGCGAACGTTGCCTGATGCGGCACTAGGTGGATCTTCGTGCTCAGCCCGCCGCGTGAACGACCGAGGGCTTCATCGGGGCGATGCTGGACGGGCTGGGTGCGCTTACCGGGTTTCCGTGGTGCCTGCTTGCAAGCGCCGGCGGCGTGCTGGTGGGCGCGGCACACGGTGGAGTCCACACTCGCCATGGACCAGTCGATGCGGCCCTCCGCGTCGGCATCGGCCTGGACGGCCCGCAGAATCCTGTCCCATGTGCCGTCCGCTGACCACCTTCGATGCCTGTCATGAACCGTCTTCCATTTCCCGAACCGCGTCGGCAGATCCCGCCACGGGATGCCGGTCCGCTGACGGAACAGGATCCCGTTGATCACCCGACGGTGGTTCTTCCAACGCCCTCCGCATCCAACGTTCTTCGGCAAGTGAAACCCCAGAAGAGCCCATTCCTCGTTCGACAGATCACCCCGCCCCACGCTGACCGGAACGATCGCAATGCAAGGCAGTCACGTGGACCCACCGGACAGGCCCTAGGAGCAGGGAGTCCAGAAGCGCCACCGTGGTTGCCGGGTCGGTCCTGTGGTGCGCGGTCTGGATGCTCAATGCCTCGGCGGGAGAGGTTGCGCATCTGCTCTCTGGGCCGCACCTCGATCACCTGAACTCTTCTGGCATCGCGTCCTGCCGGGGCTCAGGACAGCCCTGGTCGACGTCCGACGCGGCACATTGGTCGATCAGGCGGATTATGCGTTGTATGTCGGTTAGGTCAGGGGCGACGTGACAGGCGCCGGCCTCAGCGAGCTTCTCGGCTGAGGTGGTGCCGGAAGCGACGCCGATCACGTGGGCGCCTCCCTCCCGTCCAGTGCGGACGTCCTCGAGAGAGTCGCCGATGATCACGGTCGTCTCCCGTGTGAAGGTGCACCCGTGGCGTGTGCCGGCTCGCTGCTGTGCCACGTGTACGAGGGCAGGGCGGTGGGAGTCGTCGGAGGAGTATCCGCCGATGCCGAGGTCGAGATACTCGTCCAGGCCAAGAGCCTTGAGCTTGATCTCGGCGCTGCCCCGCAGATTGCCGGTGACGACGGTGGGAACCAGCCCGGGCTCTTGGTGCACGGCGGCAAGGGCGGCGGGTGCACCGGGCATGACCTGCCCGGTGCGAGAAAGATCGCCACGGTGACGCTCCAGTTGTGCAGGCATACGCTGCACGATGCGTTGCGCGAGTTCCTCGATCCGCTCGGGTTCCACTGCATTCGCGCACAGCAGCTCCCGGACAGCGAGGGGCATCGTCACCCCGGTTCCCCGGGCGGGCAGACGCTCGGCAGGCCGGCCCACCACCTCCTCGAAGAGTTCCCGGTAGACCAGCCGGTCGGTGTCGCCGGTGTACAGGAGGGTGCGGTCGATGTCCCAGAGAACCAGGATCATGCGGCGGCTCGCTGACGCATAACGCTTTCCCCACGATCCAGCAGGTCCCGGGCGGTTGAGGAGGCACCGTAGGAGCGCGCCTCATGGAGCATGGTGCGCAGGTGGTCGTCGAGGCGGGCGGATTGAATGCCTTCGGCGAGGGTCAGGACGTCATGGGCGGTGGCGCAGCCGGCGTCGGCGTCGCCGGCGCGCATCTGCGCGGTCGCGGCTCGGGAGAGGAACTGAGCGGTGGTTCGGGTCTCGTCCCGGCTGAGCACGTCGCGGGCCGCGGCGAAGGATTGGGCTGCCCGGGATGGCTGTCCCAGGTCGAGGTAGCAGCTTCCGGTCTGTCCGAGGATCTCCCCCGGGCTGATCCAGTACAGCCAGTGAGGATCGTCCTCGCCCCGGCCGCGGGCACAGAGTTCTTCGGCTTCGGCAAGCGCGGCCAAGGCGTGGCGCTCTTCACGGAGTCGGGCGTGGCCGCGAGCCTGGCGGGTGAGGAGCATGGCGTTCAGGGCGGGGGCGTCGTGATCGGTGATTGCCTGGCGCGCTGTACGGGCGGCGGTGATGGCGTCGCGCGGGTCGCCGGCGGAGTAACCGTGGATGGCGAGGAAACCGAGAGCGCCGGCGCGCAGGCGGGAGTCGCCCGAAGCGTGGGCTGC
>NZ_JUJA01000004.1 GCF_001906585.1 Streptomyces kebangsaanensis
GGCGCCGTCTCGGAGATCAACCCGCTGCGCACGGAGGCCGTCATGACGTCCGCTTCGGCGGGCATCGACGACCTCACCCACACCGGGGACAAGACCACCACCACGGTGGCCATGGACTTCGGCCGCATCACGCTCGACCAGGACCTGATCCTCTACCTGTTCGGCACGCCCGGCCAGGACCGGTTCTGGTTCATGTGGGACGACCTGGTCCGCGGCGCCATCGGCGCCATCGTCCTGGTCGACACCCGGCGCCTGGCCGACTGCTTCCCGGCGGTCGACTACTTCGAGAACAGCGGCCTGCCGTTCGTCATCGCCCTCAACGGCTTCGACGGCCAGCAGCCGTACAACCCGGACGAGGTCCGCGAGGCCCTGCAGATCGGTCCGGACACCCCGATCATCACCACCGACGCCCGTCACCGTGCGGACGCCAAGTCGGCGCTGATCACGCTGGTCGAGCACGCCCTGATGGCTCGCCTGCGGTAACGCCCCGCCCGGTTGGCAAAGGTGGGTGCCCTCTCCGTGCGAGAGGGCACCCACCTTTGTCGTTCCGTGGGAAGTCCCGCCGGCAAGGCCCGCTGGGAGGACGTGCGAAGGGGCCCACCCGGACGGGTGGGCCCCTTCTTGGAGTCACACGGGCTCAGTGCCAGCTGTGGGGAGCGCGGAAGCCGCTCTCCCGCTCCAGCCGGCGCCAGCCGGCCTTCGCGCGGCCGCGGTGGGCGAGGGCCGTGTCGGCCGGGCGGGCCGCAGCGCGGGCCATGAGGAGGGCCGTGATGGCGGCGACCTCCTCGGGCTCGGCGTGGCCCTTCTCGACGCGGATGTCGACGTTGTCCATGGGTGGTCTCCGTGGCTGGGTTACTGCGGCGGGTTGCCGTGCTTGCGGGAGGGCAGGTCGGCGTGCTTCGACTGCAGCATCGCCAGGGACCTGATCAGGACCTCGCGGGTGTCGGCGGGGTCGATGACGTCGTCCACCAGGCCGCGCTCGGCCGCGTAGTAGGGGTGCATCAGCTCGGCCTTGTACTCCTTGACCATCTTCTGACGCATGGCCTCGGGGTCCTCCGCCTCGGCGATCTGGCGGCGGAAGATGACGTTGGCCGCGCCCTCCGCGCCCATCACGGCGATTTCATTGGTGGGCCAGGCGTAGGTGAGGTCGGCCCCGATGGACTGGCTGTCCATGACGATGTAGGCACCTCCGTACGCCTTGCGCAGGATCAGCGAGATCCTCGGCACGGTGGCGTTGCAGTAGGCGTAGAGCAGCTTGGCGCCGTGCCTGATGATTCCACCGTGCTCCTGGTCGACGCCGGGCAGAAAGCCGGGCACGTCCAGAAGAGTGACGATGGGGACGTTGAAGGCGTCGCACATCTGCACGAAGCGGGCGGCCTTCTCGGACGCCTCGATGTCCAGGACACCCGCCAGCACCTGGGGCTGGTTGGCGATGATGCCGACGACCTGGCCGTCGAGGCGGGCCAGCGCGCAGATGATGTTGCGCGCCCAGCGCTCGTGGACCTCGAGGTACTCGCCGTCGTCGACGATCTCCTCGATGACCTTGGTCATGTCGTAGGGCCGGTTGCCGTCGGCCGGGACCAGGTCCAGCAGGACGTCGGAGCGGCGGTCGGCGGGGTCGGAGCAGTCCACCCGCGGCGGGGTCTCCCGGTTGTTCTGCGGCAGCAGCGACAGCAGGTACCGCACCTCGGCGATGCAGGTCTCCTCGTCGTCGTAGGCGAAGTGGCACACGCCGGAGGTCTCGGCGTGCACGTCCGCGCCGCCCAGGCCGTTCTGCGTGATCTCCTCGCCGGTGACCGCCTTGACCACGTCCGGGCCGGTGATGAACATCTGCGAGGTCTCACGGACCATGAAGACGAAGTCGGTGAGCGCGGGGCTGTAGGCGGCGCCGCCCGCGCACGGGCCGAGCATCACGCTGATCTGCGGGATGACGCCGGAGGCCTTGGTGTTGCGCTGGAAGATGCCGCCGTAGCCGGCCAGCGCGCTGACGCCCTCCTGGATCCGGGCGCCCGCACCGTCGTTGAGGGAGACCAGCGGGGCACCGGCCGCGATGGCCATGTCCATGATCTTGTGGATCTTCGTGGCGTGGGCCTCGCCCAGCGCGCCGCCGAAGATACGGAAGTCGTGGGCGTAGACGAAGACCGTCCGGCCCTCCACCGTGCCCCAGCCGGTGATCACACCGTCGGTGTACGGCTTCTTCGCCTCCAGGCCGAACCCGGTCGCCCGGTGCCGGCGCAGCTGCTCGACCTCCTGGAAGGAACCCGGGTCCAGGAGCAGTTCGATCCGCTCCCGCGCGGTCAGCTTGCCCTTGGCGTGCTGCGCCGCGGTCGCCTTCTCGCTGGGGCCCGCCACCGCCTGCGCACGGATCCCGTGCAGTTCGGCGACCCGCCCGCGCGCGTCCGCCGGCTCACCCGTCGTCTCTTCCAAAACGGTCATGTAGCGACCTTACGAAGGACACCAAGGAAAGCGGGCCGTCGACTCCGTACAGTCTCCGGCCCGTTTTCCTGGTACCCCTGAACAGAACCTGGGCGTGTCGCAGCCCTTTCGACTGCTCAGAAGGCGTTGCCCTTGTGGAGGTGCCACAAACCGGGGTCGCGCGAGCCCGCTCACATTCAGGCGGGCGGATGCCACCCCTCGGGTGACGGCACGTCCGTCCGGTCAGCAGCCGCCGCAGTTGTAGTACGTGACGTCCCAGTGATTGCCCTCGTCGGCGTAGATGTTGCCGGAGGCCGCCTTGTACTGCGGGGCGCCGTCGCCGCGCAGGCCGATGTAGGCGAAGTAGGTCTTGATGTAGTTGGTCACGCAGGTGTTCTTGCCGTAGTCGAGCTTGTAGCCGTTCCAGTGGGAGTAGGTGCCGGAGGCGTGACCGGTCTCGGTGCCACCGGTGATGTTGAGGGCGCAGCCGCTGGACCTCTTGAGGGTCTGGGCCCCTTTCGCGGTGTCCAGGTTGAGCTGCTCGAAGGACGTGCAGTTCGACTTGTTCCGGTCGGAGCAGCCACCGGAGGAGGACCAGGTGATGCCCACGTCGCGGAACATCTGGGTCGCGGTGGCGTGGCTGATCTTGGTGGCGGCGAAGGCATCGGTGGCCGTGCCCATGACGGCGACGCCGGGGGCGACGACGAGGGCGAGGGCGGTGAGGGCCGCGCGGGCCTTGGTGAACGTCGTGACCTTGGTGGTCTTCATGGGGAACCTTCCTGCTGTTGGCCGTGGTTGCCGTGGGGCGGCTGTGCAGGTGGTGCAGGGAGATGGTGCCCGAGTTCTACGCGCGTCCGCCAGAGGGCGTACGAAATAACCGTGCGCCTCCGGGAGACATGTGGCGGATGATGTTGAAAGTTGAACAGAATAGAGTTACGGTGATGGCGTTGAGCAACTTGAAAGTTCAACTTACTTGGCGCCCGTCCCCGCGCCGAGCGACCGTCTCACCCGAGAGGAACACCCCGTGAACATCTTCGGCCGCAAGAACACCACCGAGAACGCCCCCGCCCCCACCGCCGTGAACCCGGACCTGGCCGCGCTGACCGGTGAGTACACGATCGACCCGGCGCACTCCACGCTCGGCTTCGTCGCGCGGCACGCCATGGTCACGAACGTCAAGGGCAAGTTCAACGACTTCACCGGCACCCTCCACCTGGACGGCGGCGACCCCTCCGCCTCCACGGCGTCCATCGACGTGCGGATCGACAGCATCGACACCGGCTCGGCGGACCGCGACGGCCACCTGAAGAGCTCGGACTTCTTCAAGATCGACGAGTTCCCGGAGATGACGTTCCGCTCCACCAAGGCCGAGGCCCTGGGCGGCGACGACTACCGCATCACCGGTGACCTGACCATCCTCGGCGTCACCAGGCCGCTCACCATCGACCTCGAGTTCAACGGCGCCGCCAAGGACCCCTTCGGCAACGAGCGCGTCGGTTTCGAGGGCAAGGCCGAGATCCTGCGCTCCGAGTGGGGCCTGACCTGGAACGCGGCCCTGGAGACGGGCGGCGTCCTGGTCTCCGACAAGATCAAGCTGAACTTCGACATCTCCGCCATCAAGAAGGCCTGACCGGCCGCGGGTTCTCAGCCTGGATCCACCGCGTAGCGGACGGGCCGTGGACGGAGAAATCAGAAGAGGTGCCCGCTGACCTGGGATGATGGGAGTTCCTACGCTTCCACCGGTCCCGACCTGCAAGGCACCTCTCAAGTGAAATCGTCCCACAGCCCGGCGCGGGTGTTTGCCGCGTTCGACGAGCCGAATCTCATCGCGCATGCCGGACTGGTCCCGGTGATCCGGCTGGCCGAGCGGTGCGGCCTGCCGGCTCTGGTGGCCGAGAAGGTCAAACTGACCGGCGCGGCCAACGGCGCCGGCACGGCCCCCGACGCGAAGGCGATGAGCATCGTGGGCGGCATGGCCGCCGGCGCCGACTCCATCGACGACCTGGATGTCCTGCGGCACGGAGGGCTGCGGAAGCTCTTCGCAGGGGTGCGGGCACCGTCCACGCTGGGCACCTTCCTGCGCGCCTTCACCTGGGGACACGTCCGGCAACTCCAGTCCGCGACAAGCGCGTTCACCTGCAACCTGGCCGCCCACACCGGACTGGTGCCCACGACGGACGAGGTGGTGTTCGTCGACATCGACTCCAAGGTCAAGCAGGTCTACGGCCCGGCCAAGCAGGGCGCCTCGTTCGGCTACACCAAGGTCCGCGGGCTGCACTTCCAGATCGTCACGGTCAAGACGTCCACCTGCGCGCCGGTCATCGTCGCCACCCGGCTGCGCAGGGGCTCGGCGGGCTCCGGCAAGGGGGCGGCGAGTCTGCTGCGCGAGGCGCTGACCACGGTGCGGGCCATGGGGATCACCGCACAGATCATCGTGCGCGCCGACTCGGCCTACTTCTCCCACAAGGTCGTCGCCGCCTGCCGTCGGGCCGGCGCCCGCTTCTCGCTGGCCGTCGCGGTCACCAAGACGATCCGCGAAGCGATCGCGTCCATCGCCGAGGACGCCTGGACGCCGATCCGGTACACCGACGCGATCTGGGACGCCGAGGAGGAACGCTGGATCTCCGACGCCGAGATCGCCGAGATCCCGTTCACCGCGTTCACCAGCAAGAAGAAGCAGTTCCACACCACCGCCCGGCTGATCGTCCGCCGCGTGAAGCGGCTGAACCCGAAGACGGTGCCCGACGGACAAAGTGAGCTGTTCGCGGTCTGGCGCCATCATGTGGTCTTCACCGACAGCACCTTCGTCCTGACCGACGCCGAGCCCATGCATCGTGCTCACGCCGCGGTGGAACAGGTCTTCGCCGATCTGGAGGACTCCGCCCTGGCCCACCTGCCCTCGGGGAAGTTCACCGCGAACGCGGCCTGGCTCACCCTGGCCGCCACCGCCTACAACCTCACCCGCGCGGCCGGACACCTCGCTTCCGCCTTCCACGCACGGGCACGGACCGGCACGATCCGCCGTCATCTCATCGCCGTTCCGGCCCGCATCGCCCGCCCGGGACGACGAGTAGTGCTGCATCTGCCCCGACGCTGGCGCTGGGCCGACGACTTCACCGACCTGTGGACCGCCACCGGGCAGCGGATGCAGACCTGACCAACCGGACCCCCGCCCGTCCACGATCTGGAAGACCTCGGAGAACCCGCCACCGGAACGGCCATCCGGAAACCCGCCCTGCCCGGAACCGAAAATCCACCCCGAAACCAATCACACCGCGCGATCAAAGATCACGCGGTGGATCGAGG
>NZ_JUJA01000050.1 GCF_001906585.1 Streptomyces kebangsaanensis
CGCGGCCCTCGATGAGTGGCTGTGACCACACGCTCGCACCGGTCTTTCGCCAGCCCTTTGCCGGGGAACCGATGGACCGGCTGGATTCTCCCGGCCGTCCGTGTTGTTCCGGACCGGTGCCGTCGACGAGGAGGTGTGGAGCACATGCGCAGGAGTGCCCGGCAGTTGAGCCCGCGTACTGACCTTTGCCGCCTCCTCACGACGGAGACACCTTGTCGCTTCGCATCACCCCACTGACCGACCCCGCTCACGGGCCGCACAGCCGGCGTCTTGCATGGCTGGCGTCCGACGCCGATTCCATCCCTGTCGGGACGGCCTTTCTGCGGCTGTTCACCGATCCGGGGCAGGAGCACCTGGCCGAACTGACCCTCCGGGTCCATCCCGCGGAGCGACGCAGGTGCGTCGGTTCCCGGCTGCTCGACGCCGCCGTGGCCGCCGCCCGGGACAACGCCCGACGCCGCGTTGTCGCGCAGGCCGAGGCCGGATCGCCCGGCGACCGCTTCCTGACGGCTCGCGGTTTCCGCAAGGTCCTCACCCTGAGGTTCTCCCGCTTGCCACTGG
Source organism: Streptomyces kebangsaanensis (assembly GCF_001906585.1). Taxonomy (GTDB): domain Bacteria; phylum Actinomycetota; class Actinomycetes; order Streptomycetales; family Streptomycetaceae; genus Streptomyces; species Streptomyces kebangsaanensis. The sequence continues at coordinate 562 of NZ_JUJA01000050.1, forward strand.
CCGATGTGGACACCACCGCCCTCGCCGAGATCATCGAACGTCCGCATCCCGGCTACCGGCTGGTGTCATGGCGGGGAACCGTCCCCGACGGCCTCGCCCAGACGTTCGCCGCCTCACGTCACGCCATGGACGACATGCCCATGGACGACAGCGACCACGGCACCGTGACCTGGGACGTGGACCGCGTCCGGGCCGCGGCGAAGGCCGTCGAACAGCGCGGCGACCAGTTGCACACCGTCGTCGCCGTCGACGCCTCCAACGGCTCGATCGCCGGGTTCACCGAACTCGTCGTCCCCGGCGACGGCACAGGTGACGGCCAGCACTACGGCACCGGCGTGCTGCCCGAGCACCGTGGACACGGCCTCGGCCGATGGATGAAGGCCGAGTCGATCCGACAGGTCCATGGGCACTATCCGGACCTCGGTGGCCTCCTGACCGACACCGCCGACGGCAACACGCACATGCTCCTTCGAACCCCGCGACGCGGTCAAGGGCGACGTGGCCCGCATGATCCTCTACATGGCGGTCCGCTACGAGGGCACGGACGGTTGGCCCGACCTGGAGCCCAACAACTCCGTCACCAACGGCAGCGCCCCGTACCACGGCCGACTCTCGGTCCTGAAGCAGTGGCACGAGCAGGACCCGCCGAGCGCGTTCGAGAAGCGCCGCAACGACGTCATCTACAACTCCTACCAGTACAACCGGAACCCGTTCATCGACCACCCGGAGTGGGTCGAGGCGATCTGGTAGCGGTCCGGTTCCCGTGGTGTCCGGTGCGCTGTCGCCGGGCACCACGGGAAGGCGCTGTGCCCGGCCACCGGTGACGGGATGTCGGGTGCGGGTTCAGGGCAACCCTTTATGATCACGCGGTGGCCGCTCTCGGTCCCAGCCGGCTCAGCAGTGCCTGTTCGAGGTCGGTTTCCGCATCAAGCGGTGAACTCTCCGTCGACGGCGATCGTTGCTCCGGTGACGTACTGACCATCGGAGCTTGCCAGGTGAGCCACGGTGGCGGTGATCTCAGCTGCTCCGCACAGCGGCCCAGGGCGGTGAGGCCGGCGATCGCCGCGGCGTCGGGGCCATGGGCGGGGTTGGAGTCGGTGTCGGTGGGCCCGGAGTCCACCGGATTGACGGTGATGCCACGCGGGCCGAGCTCCCGGGCCAGGCCCCTGGTCATGCCGATGAGGGCTGTCTTGCTCGTCGAGTACAGCGCGAGTCCCGGAAAGACCGCGCGCTCGGCCACTCCTCCATAAGCTGTACAGACAGCCCATACAGGAGAGGATGACGGCGTCGACGCCGCCACCCCGGTGCTCGTCGAGACGCGCTCCCTCGTCGACCAGCGCGGCGCTCCCCTGGAATACATGGTCAGCTCCTACGTGGCCTCCCGCTACGCGCTCCAGGTCGACTTCTCCGCCGCCCGCCCGGAAGGCCCCTGAGACGCGGCCGAGCCGGGAGGGGAAGCCACCGCCCCGTTCGATGATGGGCGTCACCGCGTCGAGGGCGGCGGCTGTGCTGCCGGCGCCGGGCAGCGGAACGAGGTCCGGGAAGGACGAGACGCCGGGCTCAGGTGAGAGAACCGGCAGAATGGGAACATTTCCTGAGATATCCGGTGGACACGCAAGGAAAGATCGTCCGAGATGAGCGGACCGGCCCGGAAACCGGTCGCCGCCGCGCCGGAGCGCGCCCGCACCCGGGACCCGGCGGTTCTGCCGTTCCGTCCCTACGCCCGCAGGACCATCGCCCAGGACCCCACGGCGTACGGCGGACCTCGTGCCCGAGGAAGAGCGGCACCACCTCGGCTCCCCGGGACGGGGACTGCGTGACCACGACACGGCGCCGGGGCAACCTCACTCCTCCGGGCGCCTCCGCGGCCCGGGATCCCCACTGGGGGAGGCGGTCGGCGCTCCGCCATCGAAGCAGGGGCACATACGGGAACAGCGGGACGGCACGGCGGCAATGGTGATGCGGAAGAACAACGCCCAGGTCTCCCAGACCCCGGCCGGGAGGCGCACGCTGGTGGCCCAGCTCGCCGACCGGGTGCGCGACTTCCTGAGCACCGAGGCGGGCAGCGTCGGCCTGCTCCTGGCCGCTGCCGTGGTGGCTCTGGTGTGGGCGAACTCGCCCTGGTCGGACGCGTACACGTCGCTGTGGGCGACCGAGGCGTCCTTCTCGCTCGGCGGGGCCAGTCTGTCGATGGACCTGGGGCACTGGGTCAGCGACGGCCTGATGGCCCTGTTCTTCTTCGTCATCGGCCTGGAGGTCCGCTACGAGATCTCCGTGGGCGTGCTGACCGACCGCCGGCGCGTCGTGATCCCGGCCCTGGCCGGGATCGGCGGCATGCTGATCCCCGTGCTGCTGTACCTGGCGGTCGCACCCGGGGGTGAGGCCCTCCAGGGGTGGGGCGTGGTCATCGGCACCGACACCGCGTTCATGCTGGGGGCACTCGCCATCGTGGGCCCCCGGTTCGTCACGCAGCTGCGGGTCTTCCTGCTGGCCATCACCGTCATCGACGACATCGTGGCCGTCGCCGTGATCGGCTTCGTCTTCTCGGAGACGGTCCACCTGCGGCCGCTGCTGGTCGCGCTCGCCCTGTGCGCGGTCCTGGCCGGGCTGACCCGCCTGGGCGTGTGGCGCGCGGCCCCGTACGTGCTGGTCGTGCTCGCGCTGTGGCTCGCCACCCTCCAGGCCGGCCTGCACGCCTCCATCGCCGGCATGCTCGGCGGTCTGCTCATCCCTGCCCACACCCCCACGCGCCAGGCGGTGGAGCGGGCCGTCCGGCTCTTCCGCGCCTTCCGCCAGTCCCCCCGGGCGGACGTGGGTCTGACGGCACGCAGGGGGCTCAAGCGCGTCGTCTCCGTCAACGAGCGGCTGCAGACGGTGCTCCACCCCTGGACGAGCTACCTCGTCGTCCCGGTGTTCGCCCTGGCCAGCGCCGGCGTCGACCTGCGCGGCGGCGTCCTGGCCGACGCCCTGACCTCCAAGGTCACCTGGGCCGTCGTCATCGGTCTCGTCGTCGGCAAGCTCCTGGGCATCGGGGGCGGCGCGCTGCTTCCCGCCCGCCTCGGCCTGGGCAGGCTCCCGCGGGGTGTCGGCCCGGGCCACGTGCTGGGCGGCGGCGTGCTGTCCGGGATCGGCTTCACGGTCTCCCTGCTGATCGCCGGACTCGCCTTCGAGGACCCGGTCCTGCGCGCCCAGGCGACCGTCGGCGTCCTGCTGGCGGCCGTGCTCGCCACGGCCCTGGGATGGGTGGCGTTCCGCCTGGCCGCGGTCCTGCGCGGCGAGACGGACGCCGACCTGCCCCGCACCCTGGACCGCCCCGTCGACCCGGCCGCGGACCACGTCAGGGGTCCCGTGGACGCCCCCCTGACCCTGGTGGAGTACGGCGACTACGAATGTCCCTTCTGCGCCCATGCCACCGGTGTCGCCCAGGAACTGCGGCAGCGCTTCGGCGACCGGCTCCGCTACGTCTTCCGGCACCTGCCGCTGCCCGACGTGCACGAGCACGCCGAACTCGCCGCCCGGGCGGCGGTCGCCGCGGACGCGCAGGGACG
>NZ_JUJA01000051.1:0-1093 GCF_001906585.1 Streptomyces kebangsaanensis
GCTGGACTTCCACGTCACCGACTCGTACTTCGTGGTGGCCCACTTCCACTACACGGTGTTCGGCACGGTCGTGTACGCGATGTTCGCCGGCTTCCACTTCTGGTGGCCGAAGTGGACGGGCAAGATGCTCGACGAACGCCTCGGGAAGATCACCTTCTGGACGCTCACCGCCGGCTTCCACCTGACGTTCCTGGTCCAGCACTGGCTGGGCGCCGAGGGCATGCCGCGCCGGTACTCCGACTACCTCGCGGCCGACGGCTTCACCATCCTCAACACCCTTTCCACGATCGGGTCGTTCGTGCTGGGCCTGTCGATCCTGCCGTTCTTCTACAACGTGTGGCGGACCGCCAAGTACGGCAAGCCGGTGGAGACCGACGACCCCTGGGGGTACGGCCGTTCGCTGGAGTGGGCCACGTCCTGCCCGCCGCCCCGGCACAACTTCGTCTCCCTGCCCCGGATCCGCAGCGAGTCCCCCGCGTTCGACCTGCACCACCCGGAGATCGCCGGGGCCGCCGAGGCGGAAGCGGCGGCGAGGTAGGCCATGTCGCACGCCGTTGCCGCACTGGGAGCCGCCGCGCTCACCGCCGGCGGCTGCATCTGGTACGTACCGGCCCTCGCCGACCTGCGGGCCGGCGCCGACCGGCCCGACTCCCGGCGTCTCGCCGCCGCGGCCTGCGTGACCGGCTGGGCCGGCGCCGGGATGGTCGTCGTACTGCTGCTCGTGGCCGAGGGCTGGTGGACACCGGCCGTCACGGCCGTCGCCGTCACCGCCGCCGCGGCCGCCCTGCGCCTGTACGCCGCCGTAAAGCGCGGACGCGAGGCGCGGGAGGCCGCGCACCACTGGGCGTCGCTGGGTCACGTTCCGCTCCCGGCCGGCACGGGCCGCTCCCGGAACGTCGTCGCCGCCGTCGTGGGCTGCGGCATGGCCGCCGCCGTGGCCGTCGCGGCCTGGCAGGCCACCTCCGGTTCGGGCGGCGGCGCGAACTGGGCGACGGCGGCCGTCGCTTCGGCCACCGTCATGGGGGTGTTCCTCGTCGCGGCGGCCGTGTACGCCCGGGCGGCTGTCCGAGGGCCTCGGCGTTAGCCGCCTGGG
>NZ_JUJA01000051.1:1103-17177 GCF_001906585.1 Streptomyces kebangsaanensis
CGCCCGCCGGCCCAGGCGGTATGTCATGGTCCGTCGTCGTCGCCGTCCAGGTGCCGTGCACTGGTGAGGAGGGCCTCTCTCAGCCGCTCGGAGTCCATGGCCACGAGTCGTGGTACGGCCCTGTTCCAGTGCTCGGCCGTGTCGTCCAGGGTCCGGGCGACGGTCCGGCGTATCCCACGGCCGGCCGCGGCGAGGACGACGGCAGCCGGCGGGCGCAGGAACGAGCGGCCGCGCACGGAGACGGTGACGCGTACGTCCCATCGGTCGTCGTCCCGCCTCGGGCGGGGCGTGGCTCGCACGTCCGCGCGGAGCCAGCGGTGGTCCAGCCGGGCCGAGGCGGGGGCGGAGGACACGGTGCGTTCGGTGTCGGCCGCCGTCCACCAGTCGTCGAGCCGGACGCGGGCGCGGCCTTTCAGGTGCGACAGCGCGAACGGCACTCCCCCGGTCCGGGCCCGCCCGCCGACCTCGAGCAGGCGCGGGCGGTCGGGGCTCTTCAGGGCGGCGTCCAGTTCGACGGTCCCGTCGTCCTCTGCGACGGCGAGCTCCAGCCGGACGGCGCGGCGCCGGTCCCACTCCCTGACCGTGATCCGGGCCGTCTCGCCGGTACCCGCGCCCTTTCCCTCTCCCTCGCCGCCTTCCTCCGAGACGACGTAGACCGCCCCGGGCCGCAGATGCCGTCCCCGGATCAGCCGGACGTCCGGCACCGTCTGTCCGTCCGGCAGGACGAACCGCTGCCCCTCGGCCCGGCTCTCCTCCACCAGGGCGCGGACCACTCCGAGGGCGTCGACGAGCCACTCGTGCGGAACGGGTTCGACGACCACCGTGTGGCTGACGGAAACCATCCGGACAGCATGGCCTACCGGACGGCCGGGCTTCCATGGCGCGGCCCGGCAGGACGGGACCGGACTGCTTGCCGGGCACCGGCAGCGTCCCGGAGGACATCGCCGCAGACGTGCCGGCAGCGGCTCAGGTCTCCCTCTCCGGCACGTAGTCGGCCTCCTCCAGTCCGAAGGTCCAGGCGACGCCCTCGCGAGCGGTCCGGGTGCGCGGCGGCACCCGCAGCCAGTACGTGCGGTGGGTGCCGTCGGGCTCCGGGGTGGAGTTGACCACCTCGACCATCACCAGCGGCTCGTCCCCCTCCAGTTCGATGCGCCAGAGCACGCCCGCCTCGTCGCGCTGCACGGGCTGGGCGCCGGACTCCTCCAAGTAGCGGTCGTAGCCGTAGTGCTCCAGCATCACGCGGCGCAGCTCGGCGTTCTCCTCCTCGCGTATCCGCCGCGGGGTCAGTCCGGCGAGTTCGGCGAGGAACTCGCCGGGGACCGGCATGCCGCGCCAGGCGTGCAGCGCGAAACCGTCGGGGAAGGCGAGCGCCGGTCCGTCCGCGCGGTCGAGCCGGCCCGCCTCGTCGCGGTGCAGCTCCACGGGGCGTTCGGAGACGACCGCGGTCTTCTCGTACGGCCACCACCAGCCCGCGGTGCGGGCGACCACGGCGGTCCCGGCGAGCGGGTCCCCGCCGTCCTGGCCGTCGAAGGCCGCCAGCCAGGCCGCGTCGTGCTGGCCCAGGACCGCGTCGAGCAGCACGAGCCGTACGGCCTGTTCGTCCTCCGTCCCCGTGGTCAGGGCCTCGACCACGCCGGTCCGTATGCGCTCGGTCAGACCGACCGTGGTGTCCCACAGCTGAGCGCCGGTCAGGGCCCAGTGCTCGGCCCAGCCGGCCGGTCCGAGCCGGGCGAGGACACGTTTGCGCGCGGCGGCCCACGGCCGGGTGCGCACCTCGTCGCGAACGCTGCGGCCGGCCGTGCCCTCCGCCGTCAGCCGCACGGCCAGTTCCGCGCCCTCGCGGGGTGAACCCGTCCAGACGATGCGCTCCGGCTCGGGCAGCCCAGCCAGCCGGTAGGCCAGGCGTACGCCCTCCTCGGCCGCCGCGCGGTCCGCGGGGCCGGTCGCCGCCGCCACCTCGCGCCACGTCGCCGTCGTGTCCAGCTGTGCCGTTTCCATCGGCGTCGTCACCGTTCCGCTCTCCCGCTGTCTCAGTCCGCAGTCTCAGGTCGCCGTCTCAGGTCGCCGTCTCAGTCCGCCACGACGCGCACCGCGCCGGGCACGTACTCCCGCTGCCGCACCACGCGGTACCAGCCCCTCGGCAGCGGTATCGCCGCGTGTTCCTCGTGCACCAGCCGTCCGCCGTCCGGGAGATGGAGGTAGGAGGCTCCGAACGGCCCTGCCTCCCGGACCAGCGTTCCCGGCCCGACCACCGCGTGGGCGTGTCCGGTGACCTCGCCGAGAGCCAGCACGAGCCTCCCCCGCGCGTCCCTCGGCTGTCGCGGCAACCGGTCCGTGCCCGGCGGCACGGCCGCCTCCGCCACGGGCACGATCAGGACATCCCCCTGCCGGTACATGCGTGTCTCCCTTCCCCGCCGGCGCCTCGCCGACCGATGTCCACGACGCTACGCCGGGGGTCTGACAACGCCAATGCAGTTGCCTTTGAGTTGCGGGGATCGTTGCCCCGCGTGTGACGGGGTGGGGGGCGGGCCAGCGGGTGCGGATCGGGATCCTGACGAAGGTGTTCACCGCTGAGCTGGTGGATGCGGCGATAGCCAAGCACGACCGTACCGAGCGGCGGCGCCGCCTCCTGCCGGCTCGGCTGGTCGTCTACTTCGTCCTGGCCCTGTGCCTGTTCGCCCGGGAGTCGTACGAGGAGGTGCTGCGGGTGCTGACCAGCGGCATCCCGGGCAGCCGGGCTCTCGCGCGGGTGAACCGGTCGTCGTTGTGCCGGGCCCGCGCCCGCCTCGGCGAGGACGTGTGCTGGAGACCGTGTTCCGGCGGGTGGCCGGCCCGCTCGCCACCCCGGACACGCCCGGCGCGTGGTGGCGGGGGCTGTGGCTCCTCGCCCTGGACGGCACCCAGTTCGATCTCCCGGATTCGACGAGCAACGGCGACACCTTCGACGGCCCCTCCACCACCGGCGGCGTTCCCTTCGGGTTCCCCCAGGTCAGGGCGGTAGTCCTCGCCGAGATCGGAACACACGGAGTCCTCGATGCCCGCCTGGGCGGCTACCGCGACGGCGAACGCAGCCTCGCCTACCCACTGGCCGGCTCCACCGGCCCCGGCGACCTGGTCATCGCCGACCGCGGCTTCTGGTCGGTCGAGTTCGCTCACGTCTTCACTGCGGCGGGCGCGGATCTGCTGGTCAGGCTCCAGTCCAACCACCTCGGCACCGCCCAGGAAGAACTTCCGGACGGCTCGTACCTGTCGATGGCGCGACCGGGAAAGGAGGTCCGGCTCCGAGCCGCGCGAGAGGGCCGAACTCTGCCCAAGCACGTGATCTACCGGGTCATCACCTTCGCCAGGGGCGACAAGGTCGCCTACCTGGGCACGACACTGCTGGACCCCGAGCAGTACCCAGCCGCCGAGCTGGTCGCGCTCTACCGGGAACGCTGGGAGATCGAGCTGGCCTTCGACGAGATCAAGAACCACCTCGGCCCCGGCGGGCCGATCAGGTCACGGACGCCGGAGGGCGTCCGGCAGGAACTGTGGGCCTACCTCGCCGTCCACCATGCGATCCGCCAGTTCGCCCACACAGCCGCCCTTGCCCGACCGGCCGTGGACACCGACCGTGTCTCCTACCTGAAGTGCGTCCGCATCGTCCGCCGCAGCATCCCTTCCCAGCTCGGAGCGACCGCCACCAAACTCACCCGCTCCTTCACCGAGGCCGGGTGGGAGGCGCGTGCACGCCTCCTGCCGACCCGGCGCAGCCGGGACTGCCCACGCGCGATCAAGAAGCCGAACCGCTGGCCGGTGCTGAGGACCCGGGCCAGACGGGACACGGTCCAGCCCGGCCGCTGGGCCCACAACCAGACCACGAAGCCGAAGAGCAACCGCCGAGCCGGAAGACCGGTACTCAGGGGAACCCGAGCCCCGTTACCGCAGTAGGCGCCTACGCCCGCTCCGTCGGCTCGCATCCGCTCACTGCTCGGCTGCCTCCTCGGTCCAGACTCCGGTCGGGTGCTCGTCGACCGGAAGCCACAAACTGGGCTGCGCGCGGCAGCCCAGGCTGGCCTGCTCGTCCGACGGCCAGCGGTGATCCCGGTCGGGCCAGACGAGCTGGACGACGGGGACCGGGGCCTGGCGATAGAAGCCGACGGCCGTGCCCAGCAGAGGACGGTGCCAGCTGACGTCCACCGATTGGACCTGGATCTCGTACCCCTCGATGACACCTGAGAGCAGCGTGCCGGGCTCTGTCGCAGCCCCATCACGCAGCTCGGCGGCCCCGGCATTGACCCAGTGCATCAGCCCTTGAAGCTCCAGACCGAACATGGCGACCTCTGGGATCCGATAGGAATGCCACAAGCCAACGGTGAAGGACCAGTCCGGGATGTCCCCACCGCCGATACCCACGACGTGCCAGCCATGCTCACGGACGTTCGCCATCTCTCGGGACCAATACTTTTCCCGCTGCCGACGAGCCCGGAGGGTCGCCGAGGCAGCGGGATCGCACAGCACACAAGGGCACGAGGACACGGTCTGGCCAGTCATCCGCGCATCCAAGCAGATCAGGATCGACACCCCGCTGGTCGGGGTGTCGCGTGGGCCACGGCGCTAAGGCAACTGCATTGGTCTGACAACGCTCCCGGACCGCGCCCGGACCACGAGCCCCGCACAGCCCGTCGCCGTCGATGTCAGAGCGGCTTGGTACAACTCTTCGCGAACAACGCACCGCGTTCGGACCCCAGGAGGCCAGCGACATGTCCCACGTCGAGCATCTGCAGGAACTGCACGGTCTCCCGGCCTTCGACTTCCCCGGTCCCGGGGCCCGGCGGGAGCTGCCGGAGGCGGGCGCCGTGGCCTGGCGGCTGGCCGCCGACCCTTACAGGGACTCCTCGCACGAGGAGTTCGGTGACCTGTGGGACCGCTTCCTCGACTCCGTGGACCCCGCGGGCGTCCGCGCGATCGTCGTGGGTCAGTGGGGGGAGCCGTACGACAACGACTCCAGCGGCATCGTGCGCCGCCTCGTCGATGCCCGTGACCGGCTGACAGCGCTTCGGGCGGTGTTCATCGGGGACCTGGAGCAGGAGGAGGCGGAGATCTCCTGGATCGAGCAGTCCGATGTCACGCCGGTCCTCGAGGCCTATCCGCTGCTGGAGGAGTTCGGGGTCCGCGGCGGCACCGGACTGCGCTTCCCGGCGGTCCGGCACCAGCACCTGCGCACTCTCTGCTTCGAGGCCGGCGGCCTGCCCGGTGAGGTCGTGCGCGGTGTCGTCGCCAGCGAGCTGCCCGCGCTGAAGTACCTGGAGATGTGGCTCGGCGTGGAGGAGTACGGCGGTGACGCCACGCTCGCCGACCTCGCGCCGCTCCTGGCCGCGGGACGCTTCCCGGCGCTGCGCCATCTCGGCCTGCGCAACAGCGAGATCCAGGACGAGATCGCCGCCGCCGTCGCCGGGGCCCCGGTCGTGGCGCAGCTGACGTCGCTCGACCTGTCCCTCGGAGTGCTCACCGACGAGGGTGCGGCGGCGCTGCTCGGCGGCCAGCCGCTCACTCATCTGGCCTGGCTCGACCTCCGCCACAACTTCGTCACCGAGCCGGTGGCCCAACGGATCCGGGAGGCGCTGGAGCCGTCCGGCGTCGAGGTCGACCTGTCGGAACGCGGCGAGATGTGGGAGGACGACGGCGTCGTCCACCGCTTCACCGCCGTCGCGGAATGAGGCCGTCATGACTTTCGCCCGTCACTTCGACACCTTCCACGGACTGCCCGTCTTCACCTTGCCCGAGCCACGTGAAAAGCCCCTTCTCACCCGGCCCGGGCAGGGTGAAGGGCCCCTTCCCGCCGCGGACGGCGTGGCCTGGCGCCTGGACTGCGCCTGGGACGTGCCGTTCGCCGAGCTGTGGCGGAGCTTCACGGACCGGGTGCCGAGCACGCAGGTGCGGGCCCTGGTCATCGGGCCCTGGTGGGACGACGAGTACAGCCACCTGCGTCCGGCACTGGAACTGATCCTGGCCGACGCGGAGCGCTTCCCCGCGCTGCGCGCCCTGTTCCTCGCCGACGTCACCGGTGAGGAGTGCGAGATCTCCTGGCTGCAGCTCACCGACGTCACCCCCGTCCTGGAGGCCTTCCCTCTGCTTCAGGAGCTGGGCGTCCGCGGCGGCGACTCGCAGGGGCTCGGCGAGGAGCCCCTGTCGCTGCGCCCGGTGCGCCACGACGCGCTGCGCGTGCTGCGGTTCGAGTCGGGTGGCCTGCCCGGGCAGGTGGTGCGGGCCCTCGGCGCCTGCGAACTGCCCGCTCTGGAGCATCTGGAACTGTGGCTCGGCGTGTCCCAGTACGGCGGCGACGCGACGGTCGCCGATCTCGCACCGCTGCTCGCCCATGGGCGCTTCCCGGCACTGCGCCATCTCGGGCTCCAGGACAGCGAGTTGCAGGACGAGATCGCGGCGGCGGTCGCCTCGGCGCCGGTCGTGGCGCAGTTGGAGTCGCTGAGCCTGTCCATGGGCACTCTCACCGACACCGGTGCCGAAGCCCTGCTCGGCGGTCAGCCGCTGACCCATCTCGAACGGCTGGACCTGCACCACCACTTCCTCAGCGACTCCATGGCCGACCGGATCCGTACGGCCTTCGGCTCCGCCGGGACCGAGGTGGACCTGTCGGACCACCGCGCTCCGCACCGGTGGCGGGACGAGGAGTGGCGCTATGTCGCCGTCTCCGAGTAGCCCGGCGCCCGCCGCCGGCCTTCGGTTCGCCGTCGTCGGCAACCCCGAGAACCGGCGGACGACGATGTTCGCCGATGCCGTGCGCGCGGCGGGCCACGCGGCACCCCGCGTGCTCGCGTGGCGGGATGTGCTGCGCGGACAGTACGCCTTCGAGCCGGGCGAGTTGGTGCGGATCGACTCCCCCGGCGAGAACGCCGAGGTCGACCGGCTGCTGCGCGACACCGACGATCCCACCCGGGTCGAGGGAACGGCTCTGTGGCACCGCCGTTTCACCGCCGCGGTCCGGGACGTGACCGCCGCGGCGCACCGTGCGGGCGCGGTGACGACCGCCGACCCGGAGGAGGTCGCGATCATGTTCGACAAGCGGCGCTGCCATGCCCGGCTCGCCGCCGCGGGCGTTCCGGTCCCGCCGGCCCTGACGGGGCCGGTCGGCGCCTGGGACGGGCGGGACGGACTCCGGGAGCGGCTGAGGGCCGCCCGTGTCCCGCGGGCGTTCGTGAAGCCGGCGCACGGATCGTCGGCCTCCGGTGTCGTGGCCCTGGCGATGGCCGGACCCGGCCGGGTCAAGGCGACGACCTCCGTGGAGACCACGGCCGACGGCCGTCTGTACAACTCCCTCCGGGTGCGCCACTACACCTCGGAGACCGAGGTCGCCGCCCTGGTCGACGCCCTGGTCCCGGACGGGATCCACGTCGAGCGGTGGCTGCCCAAGGCCTCGCAGGGCGGCCGGGCCGCCGACCTGCGGGTGGTCGTGGTCGCGGGACGCGCCACACACGCCGTGGTACGGACCAGCCGGCACCCCATGACGAACCTGCACCTCGGTGGCGCCCGCGGCGACCTGGAGGCGGCGCGCACGGCGATCCGGAACGCCGGAGGCAGCTTCGCCGACGTGCTGGACGTGGCCGAGCGGGCGGCCGCGTGCTTCCCGGGCACGCTGTGCGTCGGCGTGGACATCCTGCCGGCCACCGGATGGCGCCGCTTCGCCGTCGGCGAGGTGAACGCCTTCGGGGACCTGCTGCCCCGCCTGACCGGCCTGCCCGGCAGCGGCGCCGAGGGCCTGGACACCTACGCCGCGCAGGTCGCCGCCGCACCGGCCGCCGCACGGCGAGCGGAACACGAAGAACACCCGAAGCGCCAGGAACACCCGGAACATCAGGAGCACCAGGAACATCACCATGACACCACCGCTTGACATGAACGAGGTCGTGGGCAGCCACGACCTCCTGCTGGTCACGCTCGACACCCTGCGCCACGACGTGGCGCAGGAGCTGGCGGCGGCCGGACGCATCCCGAACCTGGCCCGGCATCTGCCCGGCGGCGTCTGGGAGCGCCGGCACGCTCCCGGCAGCTTCACCTACGCCTCCCACCAGGCGATGTTCGCGGGCTTCCTGCCGACACCGGCCGAGCCGGGCCCGCATCCGCGGCTGTTCGCCGCCCGTTTCGCGGGCAGTGAGACCACCGCGAGCGGCACCTTCGTCTACGACACGCCCGACCTGATATCGGGTCTGGCCGCCGTGGGCTACCGCACCGTCTGCATCGGCGGCGTGGGCTTCTTCAACAAGCAGGGGCCGTTGGGCTCCGTCCTGCCCGGGATGTTCCAGGAGAGCCACTGGGAGCCGGAGTTCGGAGTGGCCTCCCCCACCTCCTTCGAGGCACAGGTGGCCCGCGCGGAGAAGGTCGTTGCGGAACTCCCCCGGGATCAGCGCCTGTTCCTCTTCGTGAACGTGTCGGCCCTGCACCAGCCCAACTGGTTCCACCTGCCCGGGGCCACCCGCGAGGCGGGCGACACGCGGGCCACCCACGCCGCGGCGCTGGAGTACGTGGACCGGCACATGGGACGGCTCCTGGCCGCCGTCGGCAGCCGCCGTCCGTGTTTCGCCGTCGTCTGTTCCGACCACGGCACCGCGTACGGCGAGGACGGCTACAGCGGCCACCGCATCGGCCATGACGTCGTCTGGACCGTGCCCTACGCCCACTTCTTCGTCGACGAGGCCCGATGACCACGCCCACGCCCATGCCCATCGCCGAGACGGCGGCCGCGCCCGCCGTCCGCCCGTACCAGCAGTACGTGTACGCGTATCCGCACAAGACCGCCTACCGTCCGCTGCGCCGGGAGCAGGCGTCGCTGCGCGAGCTGTGGGCGAACGAGCCGAAGGGCGCCCTCTCGCTCTACTTCCACATCCCCTTCTGCGAGGTCCGCTGCGGTTTCTGCAATCTATTCACCCGGATCGGGGCGCCCGACGGTTTGACCACCGCCTACCTGGACGCACTGGAACGCCAGGCGGCCGCGGTGCGCGAGGCGCTGGGCGACGGGGCGCGGTTCGCAGGCGCCGCGTTCGGCGGCGGCACTCCGACCTTCCTGGAGGCCGCGGAGCTGGAGCGGCTGTGCGATCTCGCCGAGCACGGCCTGGGCGCCGACCTGACCGCGGTCCCGCTGTCGGTGGAGGCCTCGCCCGCCACGGCGACCGCCGACCGGCTGGCCGTGCTGGCCGCCCGCGGCACCACGCGGCTGAGCCTGGGCGTGCAGAGCTTCGTCGACGCCGAGGCACGGACGGCCGTGCGCCCCCAGCGCCGGGCGGACGTCGAGGCGGCCCTCGCCCGGATCCGCGACGCCGGCATCCCGGTCCTCAACATCGACCTGATCTACGGCATCGAGGGCCAGACCGAGAAGTCCTGGAGCCGTTCCCTCGACGCCGCCCTCGCCTGGCAACCGGAGGAGCTGTACCTCTATCCCCTCTACGTGCGCCCGCTCACCGGTCTCGGCCGGCATCGCGGCCGGGTGGCCGGCGAGACCGAAGGGGACGGGGCCGCTTGGGACGAGCACCGGCTGCGGCTGTACCGCCACGGCCGCGACCACCTGCTCGCGCGGGGCTACGAGCAGGTGTCGATGCGCATGTTCCGCCGTGCGGGCGCCCCCGCCGACGGCGGGGAGGACTACGCGTGCCAGAGCGACGGCATGGTCGGCCTCGGCTGCGGCGCCCGCTCGTACACCTCCGGGCTGCACTACTCCTTCGACTACGCGGTGGACATGCACCGCATACGCGGGATCATCGAGGAGTACACCGCCCGTCCGACCGAAGACTTCCGCCACGCCGACTTCGGCTGGGAGATGGACGGGGACGAGGCCCGGCGCCGCCATCTGCTGCAGTCACTGCTGCAGGCCGAGGGCATGCCGGTCGCGGACTACCGGGCCCGGTTCGGCACCGCGCCCGGTGACGACTTCGCCGCCGAGCTGGACCGGTTCCGCGACCGGGGCTGGCTGGACGGCCCGGCCGGTCCGGAGGTGCTGCGGCTGTCCCCCGAAGGACTGGCCCACTCCGACGCGCTGGGCCCCGAGTTGTTCTCCGCCGCCGTGCGCGAGCGCATGGCCGCGTACGAACCGAAGTGACGGAGGCCGCACCCGTATGGACCTGACGATCCTCTACCGCGGCCCGCTGGCGTCGTGCGACTACGACTGCCCGTACTGCCCCTTCGCCAAGCGCCGGGACAGCCACGCCCAGCTGGCCGCGGACCGCGCCGCGCTGGAGCGTTTCGCCGCCTGGGCGGCCGAACAGCGGGACGACCGGCTCTCCCTGCTGTTCACACCGTGGGGCGAGGGCCTGGTGCGCTCCTGGTACCGGCGTACGCTCGCGGAGCTGAGCCGGCTGCCGCACATCCGCCGGGTGGCGATCCAGACCAATCTCAGCTGCCGTACGAACTGGTTGGACGAGGCCGATCCGGACACCCTCGCCCTGTGGTGCACCTTCCACCCCGGGCAGACGCCGTACGACCGCTTCCTGGCCAAGTGCCACGACCTGGCCGCCCGCGGTGTCCGCCACAGCGTCGGCGTCGTCGGCCTCCCCGAGCACCTGGAGCACGCGCGCCGCCTGCGCGCCGACCTCCCCGCCCACGTGTACCTGTGGGTCAACGCCGCCGAGGGGCACACCTACACCGACGCCGAGGCCGACCGGTGGACCGCCCTGGACCCGCTCTTCCCGTACAGCCGCCACCCGCACCGCAGCGCGGGCCTGCCCTGCCGTACGGGAGAGTCGGTCATCTCGGTGGACGGCGAGGGCACGGTGCGCCGCTGCCACTTCGTCCGCTCGGAGCTGGGCAACCTGTACGACGGCTCCTACCGGCGGGCCCTGCGTCCCCGCCCGTGCCCGCTGGCCGTCTGCGACTGCCACATCGGCTACGTCCACCTGGAGACGCTGCCGTTGTACGACGTCTTCGCGGGCGGCGTCCTGGAACGGATCCCGGCCGCGCCGCCCGCGGTCCGGCGCTCGATTCCGGCGCCCCGGTGACGGGCGACCCCGCCGACCGCGGACCTTGTCAGGCGGGGCGGCCGGGTGCCCGGTCGAAGTCGTCGTTGCTCATGCGCAGGAGCGCGACGCCGGCCCCGGCGAAGCCGACCGCGGCGACGAGCAGGCCGATGCCCGACGCGACGTGCCCCGGCATGAACGGGTGGGTGAACCCGCCCAGTGCCAGGGCGATGCCCGTCCACGCCGGCGCGGCGCCGCTGCGCCACAGGGCGAGGCCGAGCAGCAGCAGGCCGAAGACGATGCCGATGATGAACAGCAGACCGCCCAGCAGGGCCAGGGGGTCCTCCTCCAGGTGCTTCTGAAGCGCCGCCACGGTCGGCACGTCGAGGCCGTTCTTCGCCGTCGTGTACGCCAGCAGGTCTCCGCCCTGGTTCAGCGGGAAGCCGGCCAGCTGCCCCAGGAGCGCCAGGACCGCGCCGGCGGTGGTGAGCCGGGGCGCGCCCCGGCGGGACACCCAGATCACGGCGAACGTCGCCGGAACCAGCAGGATCAGGAAGGGGACACCGAGGTACTGCGTGACGCGGGCCTGGTCGAGGTGGCCGGTGTAGGCCGCCACGGTGTCCTCGAACGACGAGCCCCCGTCGACGGGGCTGAGGATGTGGCCGAGCCCCATGCCGGTCATCGGCAGCGGGGCGACGACGGCGAGCAGGACGCGCCAGAATCCTCGCACGTCTTTCAGGGGCTTGCGCTGCGGCGAAGCCGCCTGGGTCGGCTGGGTGCCGGTATCGGTCTGCATGGTGGAACCTCCGTCCCGTGGAAGGTGAGGGTGAGTCAGCTCGCCTGCGGCGCCTTCGCCGGCCGGCCCACGGCGTGGGCGAGGGCCAGGCCGGTGCCGGCGGCGCTCAGTACGAGGCCGATGACGGCGCCGTCCCAGCTCCGCACGAGAGCGACGACCGCGCCGATCAGGTTGAGCGCACCGACGGTGACCACGGCGGGCGTGGCCCAGGCGGCGGAGCGGAGCAGGGCGATCGCGGCGACGATGCCGACGATGCCGAGCAGGCTGATCAGCCAGGCGGCCGGGGTGGGGATGCCGTTGCCCCCGTCATCGAGGGCGATCGGCAGGTTGAGCAGCGACATGACGATGGTCGCGATGGCGGCGGTGCAGCGGATGGTCCTCATGGCGGCTCCCGGATACGGCGATTGCCGGATCAGCGTCGGGCACGCCGGGATCCCCGGCCCAGGGCTCGTCTTCCCGGATCGGTACGGTCGGGTCCGGCGCGGGGTGCCTCGGTTCCCGGGCGGCCCGGGAAGATTTCCCGGCAAGTCGGGAAGCGCGGCCGTTGATCGCGTCGGAACCGGACCGGAATACTCGCCGTATCGACACTCCGCGCATGCACCGGACCCGGGACGGCAGCCGATGGGCGGCCGCGACGCTGACGGCCGCCCTCATCGGGGTGGGATTCCTGCTGTGGTGGGTGACCGCGGGACGGCCCCTGCCGGATTCCGCCAGGTCCCCGGTCTGGGTGGAGCCGCTGGTCACGATGATCGCGTACGGGGTGGCGGGCGCCCTGCTCATCGACCGCCGTCCGGATCTGCCGTTCGGGTGGCTGCTCGCCGGGGCGGCGGTGCTGGTCGTCGTCCAAGTGCTGATCCTGCCACCGGCGTACGCGGCCGTCCTGGACGGCGACCCCGGCGCCTGGGCGCGCTGGGGGCTGACCGCCGGGACCTTCACCTTCGCGCCGGTCGCCGTGCAGGGTCTGGTCAACATCCGGTTCCCGTCCGGGCGACCGGCCAGTCGGTGGGGCGCGATCCTCGAGAAGACGATCATCACCTGCACCGTGCTCGTCATGGTGGGCGGACTGCTCGGCAGCACGACCCTGCGTGACGTCGCGGGCGGCGCGACCGGGCTCTCCCACCCGCTCACCGGCGGGACCGCGGTCGGCCGGATCGCCGATGCGGCGATCGTCCTGGCACCCGTGGTGGTGGTGCTCGGCCTGATCGCGGGCATCGGTGTCGTGGTCCGGTTCGCCCGGGCCGAGGGCATCGCCCGCCAGCAGCTGAAGTGGCGGGCGGTCGGCGTGATCGTGGCGCTGGTGCTGTTCCCGCCGGCCGTCACCGGGCAGCTGCCGGCGCTCTCGAACACCGTGGACGCGGTCGTGTTCGTCCTGACCCTGGTCATTCCGGTGCTGCGCTACCGGCTGTGGTCGATCGACACGATCCTGCGCCGCTCCCTGGTCTACGGCGCGATCACCGCCGCCCTGGTCATCGGCTTCGCCGTGCTGACGGGGCTGGCCACCCGAGTGGTCTCCCGGCAGGTCGCGGCACCGATCGCCGCGGTGGTCGTGGCACTGTCCTTCGTGCAGCTGCGCGACCGCACGCAACGCCTGGTGGACCGCCTCTTCTACGGCGGCCGGCAGGATCCCTACCGGACGCTGCGGGACCTCGGGCAGCGGCTCAACGCCGTCCCGGGCGGCGACGCGCTCGGCTCGTTCGGCCACGCGGTGGCGTCCGCGCTGCGGCTGCCGTACGTGGCCGTCGAGCGCGCCGACGGAACCCCGGTCGCCTCCTACGGCACGCCGGTCGAGCCGTTGGAACGCCGGCCTCTGACGTACGAGGGCCGGCTCGAGGGCTTCCTGGTGGCGTCGGCCCGGCGCGGCGAGGAGGGCTTCGACGACCGCGACCGCAGCCTGCTCTCCGACATCGCCGGTCAGCTCGGTCCGGCGCTGCACACCCGGACCCTGACCGCCGAACTGCTGCGGTCGCAGCAGCGCCTGGTCGCCGCGCGGGAGGAGGAGCGGCGGCGGCTGCGCCGCGAGCTGCACGACGGCCTCGGCCCGGCGCTCACCGCCATCGGGCTCACCCTCGACGCGGCCCGCGCGCGGCTGGAGACCGACCCGCCCGCGGCCGACCACCACATCGTCACGGCCCGCGAGGCCGCCGCCCAGGCGCTGGCGGACCTGCGCAAGGTCGTGCACGGGCTGCGCCCGCCCGCCCTGGACGACCTCGGGCTCGCCGGGGCACTGCGCTCGCAGGCCGACCGGCTCACGGCGGGCTCGCCGTTGCGGGTCACCATCGAGGCGGGCGAGCTGCCCGACCTGCCCGCCGCGGTCGAGGTCGCCGCCTACCGCACCGCCGTCGAGGCGATCACGAACGCGGTGCGCCACAGCGGCGGGCGGCAGTGCCGCGTACATCTGGACGCCTCCGTCCGGGAGTTGGTGCTGCGGGTGGATGACGACGGTACGTCCGCCGGTCCGTGGCCGCCCGGCGTCGGCGTGACCGCGATGCGCGAACGCGCCGCGGAACTGGGCGGAAGCTGTCAGGCTGGTCCCAGCCCCGGCGGCGGCGCCGTCACCGCCCGGTTCCCGCTCCCGGAGACGCCATGATCCGCGTGCTGCTCGCCGACGACCATCCCCTGGTACGCCAGGGGATGCGAGCGGTCCTCGACACCGTCGGCGACATCGAGGTGGCCGGCGAGGCCGGCGACGGCCGGGAAGCCGTCCGCCAGGCTGTCGAGCTGCAGCCCGACGTCATCGTGATGGACCTGCAACTGCCCGGACTGCACGGCATCGAAGCCACCCGGCAGATCCGGACCCAGGTGCCGCACGCGGCCGTGCTGGTCCTGACGATGTTCGAGGACGACGCGACAGTCTTCGCCGCCGTCCAGGCCGGCGCGCTCGGCTACCTCGTCAAGGGGGCCGACGGAGCGGACATCGTCGCCGCCATCCACGCCGCCGCCGCCGGACAGCCGGTCTTCGGCGCGGCACTGGCCGGCCGACTGCGTACCTGGTTCGCATCGCCACCGCCGCAGAACTCCCCGTTCCCGGAACTCACTTCACGCGAACGCGACATCCTCGACCACCTCGCGGCCGGACTGTCCAACGCCGAGATCGGCCGGCACCTGCACCTGTCCGGCAAGACCGTGGCGAACAACATCTCGGCGATCCTCGCCAAGCTCCACCTCACCCAGCGCAGCCAGGCCATCATCCGGGCACGCGACGCCGGGCTGGGCCGCCCGCGCTGAAGCCCCCGTTTCCCCTCTCGGCGTCAGCCCGTCTCCGCGGCGCTCGCTCCGCGCCGCGCCAGCGGGCGTTTCCCGTCGAGCCGCGGTCCCGCCCCGGCCATCTCCGCGCGGCCCCGCTCGGCGAGACGGCCGGCGCCGCACCGGTCCGCCAGCTCGACGCCCTCGGACAGGAGCCCGGTCGCCCTGTCGTCGTGGCCGCCGCGCCCGAGCTCCGCGCCGAGGTCGATCAGGGCCTCGGCGTACGCGTGCCGGCTGGGAGACCGGCGCAGTACCTGCACCGCGCGCTCCCGCAGGGGCAGCGCCTGCCCCTCCTCGGCCACCGCCGCGCCGAAGGACAGCGCCTCGCCGACGGCGGTGGGCGTGCCGTAGCGCTCCGCCCGGTGCAGCATCTTCGCCGTGAGGGCGCGGGCGCGGCGGGGGTCCTCCTCGGCGACGGCGAGGGCGAGGTGTCCCGCCCAGGGGCACCAGGTCGGGTTGAGGATGCCCTTGGCCTCCAGCCGTGCCCCGGCGGCGGTGAGCTGGGCCTCGGCCTCCTTGCGCAGACCGCGGGCGAGGAGCAGCCGCCCGTAGACCGTCTGGGAGTCCGGGAAGACCACCGCGTTCAGGTAGGGGGGCGCGAAGTCGTACGTCCTGGCGACGCGGAGCGCCTCCTCCAGGCGGCCCCGGGACAGCAGGACGTCCAGCAGCAGTCCCACGGCGTACCACCGGGCGGGCACCCGGTCGCCCACCCGCTCGGCCAGGCGCACTCCCTCACGCGCGCACTCCTCCGCCTCGGCCAGCATCCCGCGCCGGAGCCGGACCAGGCCGAGGAGCATGAAGCCGAAGGAGAGGTGGGCGCCGCTCCAGCCGACCTGCTCGCACTCGGCGATGGCCGAGCTGAACAGTTCTTCCGCGCGGTCGCATTCGTCGGCGTACATGTAGCCGAGCGCGGCCACGCTCGGCAGTTCGAAGCCCCAGTCCGGGTCGGTGTAGCTCAGTCCCATGGCGCGTGCGGCGACGGCCAGTGTGTCCGCGGCCGGTTCTCCGCGCAGCGTCGCGTCCCAGGTGCGCAGGCACAGCAGGGCCCGCTCCTCGACGGCCTGGCCGGGCAGGTGCTCGACGAGCTCCGCGAGC
>NZ_JUJA01000051.1:17221-31764 GCF_001906585.1 Streptomyces kebangsaanensis
CGAAGACCAGCCACAGGTAGTGCGCCACCCGCAGGCGTGCCCGGGAGGATTCCGACCGGGCGACCTCGGCGCCCACGACGGCGGCCGCCTTGGCGGGCTCGTCGTTGTGGGCGAACGCCTGGGCCAGCCGGAAGGTGGCGTTCTCCCTGAGCCCGGCGTCCAGGAAGGGCTGCTCCAGGGCCGCGGTGAGGTG
This sequence comes from Streptomyces kebangsaanensis, assembly GCF_001906585.1. Classification (GTDB taxonomy): domain Bacteria; phylum Actinomycetota; class Actinomycetes; order Streptomycetales; family Streptomycetaceae; genus Streptomyces; species Streptomyces kebangsaanensis. The sequence goes on from NZ_JUJA01000051.1 coordinate 17,415, forward strand.
GTTGACCGTGGTGGCGGGGGCGGTGAGCAGGGCGGAGCAGCCGAGTTCGTAGAGCACGCCCGCGCGGTCCTCGGGCGCCGGCGGTTCGCGCAGCGCGCGCTCCAGACAGCGCCGGGCCGCGTCGGGTGCGCCCTGGCGGAGGTTCTCACCAGCGGCGGCGCGCAGTTGCCGGACGGTGTGCGGGTCGCCCTCGGGATGGGTCTCGAGCAGATGCCGGGCGGCGGCGGTGATGCCCAGGCCGGCGTCGGCCACCGCCCAGGCGGCCTGACCGTGCAGCGCGGTGCGGGTGGCCGGCGGGATGGCCTGGTACACGGCGGTGGCGATGAGCGGGTGGATGAACTCCAGGGTCCGGGTGCCGGTGAGGATACGGGCGAGCCGCAGCCGGTCCACGGCGCTCTGGGCCTCGGCCGGTGGCAGTCCGGCCACCGTCGCGGCCAGCTCCGCGGAGATCTCGGTGCCGAGCACCGCGGCGGCCCAGGCGAGCCGGACGGCGGCGTGGCCGAGCCGCTCCAGACGTTTGACCAGTCCGGTACCCCGCGCGCTCGCACCGAGTTCGCGCAGCAGGGAGGCCGACTCCGCGTCCGGGGCGAGGCCCCGGTCCTGGACCCTGGCCATGAGCTCGACGGCCTCGTAGGGGTTGCCGCCGGTGACCACCCAGCACTCGCGGCAGAAGACGTCGTCGGCCGCCGCTCCGAGCGCACCTCGCACCAGTTCGGCCACCGCCTCCGGGCTGAGGGCGTGCAGCGGGATCGGGCGTGCGCCGCGGCCGTCGATCAGTTCGCGGAACGTCTGGGCCTCGGCGGGCACTTCGTCCGGGCGGTAGCCGATGACCACCAGCACGGGGAGTTCCCGCGCTCGCACCGCGAAGGCGGCGAGCCAGGCGAGCGACTCCAGGTCACCCCAGTGGGCGTCGTCGAGGACGATCACGACCGGTGCCCGGCGCACGGCCACCTGGGTGACGACCCAGTCCAGACCGTCCCGGACGCCCTGGGGATCGGGGACGGCGGTGCCGGTCTGCTGGGCGAACAGGCCGACGGCCGGGCCGGCGATCTCGTACCACCCGCCGAAGATCTCGCGGCGCTCGTCCTCGGTGCAGGACGCGAGGAGGGGCTGCAGCAGCTGGCGTACGACGTGGAAGGGGACGGTGTGCTCCTGCTCGCTGCCCCGGGCGGACAGCACGGTGCAGCCGCGGGCGGCGGCCATGCGCCGGACCTCGGCCAGCACGGTCGTCTTGCCCAGTCCGGCGGCCGCGCTGAAGAACAGCAGCCCGCCCCGCCCGCCTTCGCCGCCCCCTCCGCCCGCGCGGATCGCCTCCACCGCGTCCCGGGCGGCGGACACCTCGTTCTCACGCTCGTACAGGAGCTTTCCCAGCCGATCGCGTCCGTCCACGACGGTGGTCCTCCCGGTGTGCTGCGGTTCCGCCACTCCGTTACCCCTGATCTGCAGGTATGACGGGAAGCCTAGCGAAGCACGCACAGGGGCGTCAGAGATGCCGGGGAATTGGTTGCGAGCGGCCGCAAGAGCACTCCCACCACCCCCACCCGTCAAGTCATTGCGGACATGACAACTCGCCCCTTACGGTTTTACGCGCGTCAACTCACCCAGCGCAGCGGAGAGTTGGTTCGCGATGTCGTCCGCCCGACAGAAACAGGAGACTTCCGTGGACCCGTCTCGACACCCCCGCCGGAGCATCGACCGCCGCACCCTGTTCCGGGGCGCGGCGGGCATGACGGCCGCCCTCGGCATGGCGGCGGCCGCCGGCGTCGCCTCGGCGGGCACCGCCTCGGCCTACGGCTGGTCCCGCACCCTCCAGCAGGGCGCTTCCGGCTCGGACGTGGTGGAGCTGCAGATCCGCGTCGGCGGCTGGGCCGCCTCCGGTGCCCAGCAGACGTACGTCGCCTGGGACGGCGCCTTCGGCCCGGCCACGGTCGCCGCCGTCCAACGCTTCCAGTCCGCCTACGGCCTGACCGCGGACGGCGTCGTCGGCCCGCAGACCCAGAGCGTGCTCAACAGCCTGGAGAGCGGCGACGGTTCGACCGCCCACTTCGACTGGAGCGAGTTCCACTCCAAGGACGGCTCCGGCTTCAACGGCGGCAAGGTCGGCTCCGCGCAGGTCAAGGAGAACGTGCGCCGGCTGATGTACAAACTGGAGGCGGTGCGCCGGAAAGCCGGCAACAGCCCGATCACCGTCAACTCCGGCTTCCGCAGCACCGCGCACAACGCCTCGGTGGGCGGCGCGTCCAACAGCATGCACGTCTACGGCGTGGCCGCGGACATCGTGGTCTCCGGCCACAGCACCCTGCAGACCTACAGGATCGCCGAGACCTGCGGCTTCTCCGGCCTCGAGGCGTACACGCACTCGTGGCAGCACGTCGACAGCCGCGTCCAGTACCCCTCGTACGGCTCCGGCTCGTGGTGGTGGGAGAGCGGCGTGGTGTGACCGCTCCCCTCTCTGAGGGAGGAGGGGTTCCTGACTCAGGCCGCCTCCTGGAGGAGCTCTCCGGGAGGTCCCGCGCCCTCGGCCCCGCGTGCGGGCTACGGAGGGGAACACCATAAACCGCGCTGTGGAAGTGTGGGATGTCCACGCTGCCGGCCCGGACCGCACCGCGTGGTGGTAGTGGTTCACTCCATAGTGGGGCCGTGCGGACCGTGGGTTTTCTCCATGGTCCCGTCCTGCCGCCCTCGATGACGATGTCCGCCATGGCGATGATGGACACACCGCTCCACACCTGGCTGCTGTTCGGCCGTGCCCCCGCTGCTTCCACGACACGGAGATCGTCAGCCGTCCGCCCGGCGGCGGTCCGCACCGCCGCGCCTGCGCCGACTCCGGCCGGCGGGCCCGGCGGCCGGTGCACGCGCTCGGCGCCCTCGCCGGGGTGGCCCATGCCGTCCTCCTCGCCGACGAGTCACCGCCCACTCCCCCCTCCCGCACGGTGGAGGCCGTACCGGACGAGAAGTGGCACGAACGGCCGCTGGGGCGCAGGGTCCTGCGCCCGGGGGCGCAGGTCAATCCGGTGGAGGTGCGCGGCCATCCGGAGGAGGCCGGCTCCGCCCGCCGGCAGTTCCCCGACCGGGTGGAAGTAATCGATTCGCCGCCCCGCACCGGCACCGGCACCGGCAAGTTCGACAAGAAGGCCCTGCGCGCCCGGTTCGGCGCCTGAGTCCGTCCCCACCCCGTTCCACGGTCCGACCGACCCGGAGGTACCCGAATGACGCGTTTCAGAACAGCCGCCATCGTGCTGGCCGCCGCTCTGGCGGTCACCACCGGCGGCGTGGCGACCGCCGCCGACACGGCGCCGGGCGAGGCCCGCCACTGCGCCGGCCAGGCCCGCGCCGCCGTGCCCGGCGCCGCACTCCAGACCACGGCCTGTCTGCCGGACCTGACCACGGCCGCGCTCGTCGGCACGCGGTACACCGACCAGGCCGACTGGGCCTCCCTGTCGGCGAAGGGGACCAAGAACCCCTCGGACGTGCCCGGTATCCAGATCGACGGCTACTTCCCGGACGACTCCGAGCTGAACACCACGCACGGCTGGAACCACGACTCGCAGTTCGTCATCCGCCTGCCGGACCGGTGGAACGGCAAGCTCGTGGTGACCGGGGCGCCCGGCACCCGCAAGCAGTACGCCCTGGACCATCTCATCTCCGACCACGTTCTCGCCCAGGGCTACGCGTTCGCCTCCCACGACAAGGGCAACAACGGCGTCGACTTCTACACCGACGGCAAACGCCCCGGCGACGCCGTCGCCGAGTGGCACGAGCTGACCACCAGGCTCACCCGCACCGCCCAGCAGGTCGCCCGGCGTGTCTACGGGCAGGCACCGCGCCGCACCTACATGACCGGTATCTCCAACGGCGGATACCTGACCCGCTGGCAGTTGGAGAACCACCCCGAGCTGTACGACGGCGGGGTGGACTGGGAAGGCACGCTGATGACGGCCGAAGGCCCCAACCCCTTCACCTTCCTGCCCACCGCGGTGGCCTACCAGGCCGGCCGGGCCACCCACCAGGACATGCTGGACGCGGGCTTCGCCCCCGGTTCCGAGTTCCTCTGGCCGTACCACCAGTCGGTCTACTGGGGCCTGACGCAGAAGACCTACCGCGCCGAGTTCGACCCGTCCTACGACCTGGACTGCCCGGGGGCGTCGGCCGGCTCCACGCTCGAGGAGATCGTCGCCCCCTGCGCCTCGGACGCCTCGTACGACTATGCCCAGCGGCCGAAGTCGGTGCACCGGGCGCTCGACCGGGTCGCGCTGACCGGCCGGATCGGCAAGCCGATGCTCACCCTGCACGGCACGCTCGACACCCTGCTGCCGATCTCCGTCGACTCCGACGTCTACGCCGGGATGGTCAGGGCCCGGGGACGCGGCGGTATGCACCGCTACTACACCATCGAGGCGGGCACCCACGTCGACAGCCTCTACGACGCCCACCCGGACCGGCTCCGCCCGATCCTGCCCTGTTACCGCACCGCCTTCGACGCGCTGACCGCCTGGGTGGAGCGCGGCGCGGCACCGCCCCCGAGCGGCACTGTGTCCAAGCCCGCCACGGGGGACGTGGTGAACTCCTGCGCCCTGCGCTGACCCGGGAGCACCGCTTCCGCCTTCGCGGTGAACGGCCCGGTTCATCGACACGCGGCGACGGAGTGAACGGTTCCGGGCGCCGGCACGGGCCGACCACGAGTTCTCCGTACGCGGCATGAGGAGCGGGAAGGCCGGGCGACTCCCCCCGGCCTTCCCGCGTTCGATGCCCGAGGGGGCTAAGTTGTGTGGGACGTCATACCAACTCTGGGAGATACCATGGCAGTTGAGCGTCTCGTCATCAACAGCAGCGTGCCCCATTCCGCCCGTATCTGGAACTACTGGCTCGGCGGGAAGGACTGCTACGAGATCGACCGGCAGGTGGGCGACCAGATCGTCGGCGCCAACCCCATGATCGTCGACATCGCCCGGGCGCAGCGGGCATTTCTCGTCCGGGCCGTCGAGCACCTCGTCGGCGAGGCCGGTATCCGCCAGTTCCTGGACGTGGGAACCGGCCTGCCCACCGCGAACAACACCCACGAGGTCGCCCAGGGGCTCGCCCCCGAGAGCCGGATCGTCTACGTCGACCACGACCCGATCGTCCTGGCCCACGCCTCGGCGCTGCTCACCAGCACGCCCGAGGGGGCGACGGACTACATCGACGCCGACCTGCGCGCTCCCCAGGCCATCCTGGACCAGGCCGCCAAGACCCTGGATTTCACCCAGCCGGTGGCGTTGATATTGCTGGGGATCACCGCCCACGTCACCGACGACACCGTCTACGGGCTGGTCGGCCACCTGGTGGACGCCCTGCCCTCCGGCAGCTACCTCGTACTCTGCGACGACACCGAGGTGGTCGACCCGCAGCGGATGCGCGAGATGATCGAGCAGTGGAACGAGGCGAGCGACAACCCCCGCGTCAACCGCAGCCCGGAAGAACTCGCCCGGTTCTTCGAGGGCCTGGACCTGCTGGAGCCCGGCCTGGTCTCCGTGTCCCGCTGGCGGCCCGGCCTGTCCGGCGCGCAAGCGCCCGCCGAGGTCGACGACTTCGGCGGCGTGGCCCGCAAGCCTTGACGCCCCCTCCTGCCCGGGGGCGGGAGAGACGGATCAGCACCGCTGCTGCCCTCCCCGACGGAGCCGAGCCGGTCGAGGGCGCGGTGCGGGGCGGCGCGGCCCGGGCGGGGGCGCCGGGGGTGCGGCTCGTCCGACGCCCCACCACGCACGGGAGTGCGCCCAGGGCTTCGTGCGCGGTCGTCGCCGCCCTCCCCGGGCCGCGTGGCGTCCCCGTGCGACGCGTCGGTGACGGCCGGCCCGGGACGTACGCGGTCACGTGCTTGAGCCGGTCGGGCGGGCAGCCCTCAAGGACACCTCGGGGTGCGGGATCCGCGGGGTGGCTCCCGGCATCTCCTCGTGGGAACCGGTCACCTGGAGGGAACTGCTCGCGGACTGACCGGAGAGGCTGCCGGCCGCCCGGCGGGCGCGGGTGATCGAGGTGCCCCGCGCGTCCTCACCGGCGGTGGACGCTGACGGCGTAGCCGCCGCCGTCGTAGGGGTCGGCGTCCCAGGTGGCGAAGCGGTCGACGAGGGTGAGGCCGGCCGCGGCGCAGCAGTCGTCGTACTCCGGCAGCGTGATGCCGGGCGGCACGGGCAGGTGGGCTTCGTCCAGACCGAAGCCGGCGACCATCAGACCGCCCGGGCGCAGGGCCGCGGCCAGGCGCTCGACCACCGCGCTCTCGGTGCCGGCGGCGAGCAACGGGAAGACGTTGCCCGCGGCGACCACGAGGTCGAAGTCCGCCGCGATGCCGAGCAGGTCCGGCTCGAACCCGGCCAGATCGACCTGGAACCAGGGCAGTTCCGGTGCCTGCTCCCGCGCCACCGCCAGCATCGACGCATCGAGGTCCACCCCGACGCAGTCGTACCCGAGCTCCGCAAGCCGGATCATGACCCGCCCGGTACCGCACCCGGCGTCCAGCACGCGCGCCCCGGCAGGCACGAGAGCCGCGCAGAACCGCGCCTCACCGTGCACGTCCTTCCCGCTGCGGGCCAGGGCCGCGAACCGTGCGGCGTAGTCCTCCCCGGACGTCTCCCCGGTCAATTCCTTCCAACGGCTCATGGGGCCGACTATAGGCCGACCGTGTGCCACGCGAAGAAGCGATCGCGCTCCCGCCGCCCGGACCGGCCGGTTCGTCCCCCGTCACGTTGACAGGCGTCTGCCGGCATGTTGCCATGAGGCGCTGCTCAGCCGGACCTGCGCCTTGTCGCATGCCGCTCGGGCACCGGACCGACGGCCGCTTGACCGGGGGCGGTGCCCCCGAACCCGGAGCGAGGACCCATGCCCCAGCGCGCCGCGACCATCGTCGGCGGTGGGATCGGCGGCCTTGCGGCGGCCATCGCCCTGCACCGCAGGGGCTGGCACGTCGAGGTGCTGGAACGGGCCCCGGAGTTCACCGAGATCGGCGCCGGCATCTCCCTGTGGCCGAACGCGCTGCGCGCGCTCGAGGTGCTCGGCCTGGCCGGCGCCGTCCGGGCACTCGGCGCCGTCGAGACCACGGGCGGCGTACGCGACCGCCGGGGCCGCTGGCTGTCCCGTACGGACAACGCGGAGCTGGCCCGCCGCTTCGGTCATCCCCTGGTGGTCCTGCACCGCGCGGACCTGTTGCGGGTGCTCACCGAGGCGCTGCCCGCCGGTGGTCTGCGGCCGGGCAGCGAGGTGTCCGCGGTGCGCGACGACGGCCACCGCGTGGTCGTCGGTCACCGAAGGGGCGAGTCCCGGTCCGACCTCGTGGTCGGCGCCGACGGGCTGCGCAGTGCGGTCCGCCGTGCCCTGTGGCCCGACGCGGCCGGCCCCCGGTACGCCGGTTACACCGCCTGGCGCATGGTCACCGGGCCCTTCGCCGAGCCGCCCTCCGAGGGCGCGGCGACCTGGGGCCGCGGGGCGAGGTTCGGCTACACGGCGCTGCCGGGCGGGCGGATGTACTGCTTCGCGACCGCGTCGCTGCCGGAGGGAACGGTCTCCGGTTCGTCCGAGTACGCCGAACTGCTGCGCCGGTTCGGGTCCTGGCCGGACCCCGTCCCCGCCCTGCTGGCCGCCGTCCCCGCGGACGCGGTGCTCCGGCACGACCTGTACGACCTGCCGCCGCTGCCCTCCTTCGTCCGCGGCCGGGTCGCGCTGCTGGGCGACGCGGCCCATGCCATGACCCCCAACCTGGGCCAGGGCGCGTGCCAGGCCCTGGAGGACGCGGTCACCCTCGCCCACTGTCTCGACGTCACCCCGGACGTGGCCGCCGCGCTCCGCTCGTACGACGTGCTGCGCCGCCCGCGGACCCAGGCCGTCACACGCCGCTCCGCCCGGCTCGGCGCGGTCGGCCAGCTGTCGTGGCCGCCCGCGGTGCTGCTGCGTGACGCGGCCGCCCGGCTGACGCCGACGCGGGTGACGCTGCGTTCCATGACGCCGGTGCTCGGCTGGACCGCGCCCGGTGACCGGGCGGGCGCGACGGAGAGCGGGAGCCACTGATGCCGGACTGGACGTACCACCCGCTGCGCGGCCTGGCCGCCGCCGTCCTCGGCCGCCGCCGTTCGCAGCGGACCGCACTGCGGCTGCTGGCCTCGATCGGCTCCCGTCCCGCCGGCGCGCGGCTGATCGCCCGGGGGTTCGGCCACCGCCATCCGCCGAAGCGGCTCGCCGGCGAGATCGCCGGTGTGCCCGTGGCCGTCCGCCTCGGCCTGTCCGTCCCGCCCTCGCTCGCCCGCGAAGCGGTACGCGCCATGCCACCGCTCGGGGCCGGTGTCGTCGAGGTGGCGCCCGTCTCGGCGGCCGACGCGGAGACCGTACGCGAGGCCGCTGCCGGCCGCTCGATCCCGCTGGTCGTCCGCGCCCGCGACCCGGAGGCCGAGGCCGCCCTCGAGTCCCACGTCGACGGGTTCACGAGCGGCGACGACCCGCACGTGGTCCGTGTGTCCGACCCGTCGGTCACCGCCGCGGCCGCCGCGCTCGAGGAGCCGGGCGCCGTCGTGCTCGCCCGGCCCGGGGTGCTCGTCGAGGCCGGACCCGGCTGGTTCGCACGGGTCACCGAGGCGGCCACGCCCACAGCGCCCGCTCCGGGGCTGCGGGACGTCGGCCGCGATCCCCGCCGCTGGCCCGCCTGGTGGTGGGGGCTGCTCGTCGGACTAGGTATGACGGGCGCCGGACTGGGCGCCGCAGCGATCACGCTCGGTCCGGTGCTGCTCTGGTACGACCGCGACTACCTCGGCATGACGCTGCACGAACTGCACGCCGTCAACCACCACCTCGTGCACTTCCTCCAGCACGACCGGATCACCATGGCCGGCACGATGGTGGCGATCGGCGCCCTCTACACCGGTCTCGCCGTGGGCGGGATCAGACGCGGCCGGCCCTGGGCCCGCGAGGCGTACCTGCTCTCGGGGGCGATCGGCTTCCCCACCTTGTTCTACTTCCTGGGCACCGGCTTCGTGGAACCCCTGCACACGGCCACCGCCCTCGTGCTCTTCCCGATGTTCGTGGCCGCGGTCCGCCGGACCCCGCACGCGCCTCGGTGGCGCCCGGTGCCCGAGGGGCCGGAGCCGGAGCGCCGACGGGCGCTGGTCGGCCAGCTGCTGCTGATCGTCACGGGAGCGGGGCTGTTCGTCGGCGGAACGGTGATCTCGGTGGTCGGTCTGACCGGTGTCTTCGTGCCGGCCGACCTGGCCTTCCTGGGCACCGGCGCACAGGCACTGGAAGCCGCGAATCCCCGGCTCGTGCCGTTCGTCGCGCACGACCGCGCGGGGTTCGGCGGCGCCCTGATGGCCGCGGCGGTGGCGATCGTCCTGCTCAGCGCGTGGGGCTGGCGGCGGGGTGAGGCCTGGGTGTTCTGGACCCTGACCGCGGCGGCGGCCACCGGCTTCCTGCCGGCTGTCGTGGTGCACGGCGCGATCCACTACACGGACTTCATCCACCTCGCGCCGGTCTACTTCGGCATCGCCCTGACCGGCACCGGCCTGCTGCTCGCACGCCCGTACCTCTGCGCCAGGGCACCGGTGGAGCCGGAGGACCGGGACACCGGCCCGGCCCCTTCGGCCGGCAGGGACGGGCGTGGCGCTGCTTGACCGGGTCGCGGTGCCGTCGCGGCACGGTGCGGACGGCATCGGTGTGACGTGTTCGACCCGCTCGGTGGTGTGCCCGGGCGGCACCCTGGAGGAAGAGCGGGGGTGAAGGCGGGAGAGGAGGCGTGGTGCGAACCAGCGACGAGATCTATCACCGGGTCCGCTGGGACCCGCGGTTCGACCCGGCCCGGTTCGTGCTGGGGATCCGCCGGCGCGGGGACGGCGTCGAACGCGTCCCGCTGACTTCCTTCGTGCCCGGGGGCGACATCCCGTGGCACCGGGTGGTGTTCATCGAGGCGGACGGCGAGGTGGTCTGGGACCGGGCCACCGGTATGGACCGCATCGACGCGTCGGGCGCCGGCCGGGTGCGGGACCCGCGAGCGGACCCGAGCCGCGCCACGAACTCCGGCGAGGGCGGGCCCTCTGGCGTCCTCGACGTGTCCCCGACGGCCCGCACGGCGGTGGCCTGGATCCCGCCCGCGGAGCTGTGGCCGCCGATCCAGGACATCCGCCGGGATTACGATCCGCAGATCCACCGGTGGCCGCCGCACGTCAATGTGCTCTTCGGCTTCGTGCCGGAGTCCGACTTCGAGCGGGCCGCCCCGCTGCTTGCCGCGGCGGCGGCCGAGACGCCGGTCGTCACCGCCCGGCTGGACGGGGTGCGCACCTTCCGGCACAGGGCGTACTTCACCGTGTGGCTCGACCCGGCGGCGGCCGGCAAGGCGCCGTGGGCGGACCTGCACCGCGCACTGCGGCAGCGGTTCCCGCGCTGCGGTGGGCCCGCCAAGGACTTCACCCCGCATCTGTCCCTGGGCCGGACCCGGGATCCGCGGCGAGTCACCGCCGACTGCGCCACCCGGCTCGACGCCATGACGGCGACGGTCTGGGAACTCGTCCTGCTCTCCCGCAGGGGCGACGGGCCGATGCGGCCCCGGGCCACGGTCGCCCTGCGCACGGGCGAGGTCCGCCGGCTGCCCGCGCCCGGCCCCGAAGCGCCGGGCCCGGAGGACACGGCCTGGCTCTCCGAGATCACCGACAGGTGAGGCCATGGCCAGGGTGGATCCGGGCTCAATCGGCTCGGGATTTCATCGATGAGACGCAACAGGATCAGGGTTGCCCTGGATTCAAAAAGGTACTTTCAGCCGAACGCGATGCCGAACGCGATCACGGATTCCCCACTGCAAGCCCCCCGGAAATCCACCGGATCATTCAAGAATTTGCCAGAATTCGCCGGACTCATCGCGATGAACAGAATTCTGCCGCCGCACTCATCGACATGGGCCCTCCGCATGCCCCCGACATCACCGGCCACGCCGTGTCGCGGTCAGGCGTGATGCGCCAGGGGAAGCGAGGCGGAGTAGCGTGGAAGAGTGCGAAGGCGACCGGGGTCTCGGCGCCTGGGGCTATTCGCAGGTGTGTCCAGAGGCTTGATGTGCCCGGAGGGGAGCGGACAGCGAGTGATCGTGGCCTGTCGACCACTCAGAGCCCCTTCAGGTGACCTTCCGTATCCGTGCGTCAAGAGGGTGTATGCGCGTAGCCGACGACTCTTCGCAGAGTCCCGTGGGGGCACTCGGGAAAGTGACGGTGGCGATCCCACAGGACGGTCCCGGGGAAGTTCTCGTGGCCGTCCGGGGCGGCTCGGAAGCCTATGCGGCGTGGTCCGCGGCACCGGTCGCCAAGGACGTCCGCGTGATCGTGACCGACTCCGTCTCGGCACGCTCGGTGATCGTTGAGCCGCTGCCGTCGTGAAGTGTCTTCTTGGTCCCGCAGGACGCGAGGTGGTCCCTCATGCTTTTCTGGCAGGTTCCCGCACCGAATGAGGCCATGCTCATTTCCGGCTCCAAACGGCATGCTACGGAAACCCAGTTTCGTATCGTCACCGGTCATGGCAGTTTTGTGCTGCCCATCAAGCAGAAGGCCCGGATGCTGTCGCTGGCCCTGCGGGAAGCGGAGATCGCGGAGGACTGTGTGACCCAGCAGGGAATTCGGCTCGCGGTGCGGGCCGTATGCGTGTTCAAGGTGGGTGACGACGCGGTGTCGATCGCCAATGCCGCCCGCCGGTTCCTGTCGGAACAGCATCGGATGGAGGAGCTGGTCGGCCGGATCTTCGCGGGACATCTGCGTTCCATCGTCGGCGGACTCACGGTGGAGCAGATCATCCGCGAGCGCAGCCGGGTCGCCCAGGAAGTGGTGGCGGGCAGCCATGGCGAGATGGAGAAACTCGGCATCGTCGTGGACGCACTCCAGATCCAGGAGATCGAGGACGCCACCGGATACATCGACAACCTGGCGGCACCGCATGCCGCCGCGGTGGCGAGCCAGGCCCGGATAGCGCAGGCCAAGGCCGATCAGGAAGCAACGGAGCGGGAGCAGCAGGCCGCCGCGCTCAAGGCCGAGTACGAACGGGACACCGCGATCAAGCGGGCGGGCTTCACCGCTGAGACCGAGCAGTACAACGCCCACGCCGCACAGGCGGGCCCCCTCGCCCAGGCCAAGGCTTCCCAGGAGGTCATCGAGGAACAGACCGCTCTGGCCCAGCGCCAGGCCGGTCTGGCGGCCCAGCGGCTGGAGGCGGAGGTACGGCGCCCGGCGGACGCGGAGGCCTACCGGCAGCGGGCCCTGGCCGAGGCGGGCCGCGACCGGGCCAAGTTCGAGGCCGACGGAACCGCCTACGCCGAGCGGACCGTCGCCCAGGCTCAGGCCGACGCCAACACGGCTCGTGCCGCCTCGCTCCGTGATGGCAACCAGGAACTCATCGCGGCCAACCGGATCGTGGAGAATCTGCCCGCCCTCGCCGAGGCGGCGGCCCGTGGCATGTCCGGAGCCCGTCTCACCGTCCTGAACGGCACCGACGGCATCAACCAGGTGGCGGCCGGAGTGGTGGGGCAGGGTCTGGCCATCCTCGACTCGCTCCAGCACTCGACGCCTCCACCCACCACCGGAAAGCAGGTTCCGGCCGAGTCCGAGAAAACAGGTACCGGCCGGGCCCGAAAAGGCTTGAACCCGCGAGAGTTCCTGAACTCGGAGGAATGACAGCTGTCATGGATGCGGATCGCGCCAAGCGTGTAGTGGCGGCCCTGCGGGCCCGGGAGGTGATGGCCCATCTCGTGGAGACGGGGGTCTACGAGTTCGGGATCAGGGTCGTCCTGGACGAGGGCATCGAGGCGCTCTGGGACCTCGATGGCGCATCGGGGCTGGACGCGGAGATCGTCAGCGACGGTGTGCTCATCGGTTTCGTCCCTCATGTGCCCGGTTCGGAGAACTTCACCGAGCAGCAGATCGTGGACAGCATCGCCACCACCCGGTACTCGACGGAGGGCCTCCACCCACCCCGGGACAACCCGCCCCCACCCTCCCCCGCGTAGTCCCCCTCGGCCGTCGGTCCTCCCTTCGAAGAGAGCGCCCCGTCCGCCCCACCGGTCGCCCGGTACCAGCGCCGGGCGCACTGGATCCACCGCGGCGGACGGTAGGTACTCCCCGCCCTCCCTGCGTAAGAACACCGGCTCGGTCAAACCGTCGTGCCTCGGCTCCCTCCTGCTCTTGGGCGCCCTGGGCCGGGCGAACACTCCCACGGGAGCGGGGTGGGCAGTAACCAGTGGCTCCTCTCTGACTCGGACGGCCCTTGGCGGACGTCGGTGAGCCGTTCCAGGAGCTGGTCGAAGGCGCCTTGACCGTCATCGACGGCGGCGCGTTCGTCGTCGGTGAGCGGGATGCTCGCCGGCATCTTCTGAAGGTTGTCCTTCGCCTCCAGCAACTTCCCTTTGCTGGAGGCCTTCGCGCGTGTAGAAATCGCAGCGTGCGCAGGCCATGAGGTGTTGGCACTGCTCGAAAAACGTGTGGGTGCATCAGCCGTGGCCGAGGTCGAAGTACTGCCAGGGCCCGCCGCTGACGGCGCCGCCGGAGGTGCGGGTGCCGATGTCCCCTGCCCAAGAACAGGGCGTCCCCTGTGACTGCGGGGTCATCACGAAGGAGGCAGGAGAGTGGTGGGTAGGTTTGCGGGTGTTCTACCGTGAGGGCGGATCCGGGGGCGCGATGAAGCATCGGTGGTGGCGGGGGCTACTGACCGCGGTGGTGGGGTTGCTGGTGGCGGGCTGTTTCGCCCCGCAGCCGCCGATGTTCGGCGATGGTGAGGCGGTGCCCGAGGAGGCCTCGCGTGTTCCGCTGCCGGTGCGGCCGGGCCCCGATGGCACCTGGGCGCTGAACGTCCCCGAGGCGGGGCTGCTCGGCCAGGGCCGCACGCTGGTCCGCCGGGACGGCCCGGAGAAAGGGGGCTGGCGGCTGGCGCTGCCGGCCGAGTTCGCACTGACCTCGCACCAGCCCGGCGCGGCGCACTCCGCGCTCGTCCGTCATTACCGGGTGGTGCTGGTCGGCGGTCGGGACGGCCACCGGGGACCGAGTGCGATCGCCGGACTCGACCCGGAGCGGGGACGCCTGACCTGGCGACACGCCTTGCCGCCGGGCAGCCAGGCCTTCCTGGCCGAGAACACGTTCGAGCGAGTACTGACAGCGGTCTGCCGTCCCGGGTCCTGCCGCCTGACCGCCTGGGACGCCTGGTCGGGTCGGCAACAGTGGACGCGCACGGTGTCCGGGGCAGTACGGGTCCTGGACGCCTGCAGGGCCGACGCGCTCGCCACCGCCGACGGCCGAAGTGGGGAGCGCTGTGGGCCCTATCTGGTCACCCCGGACCGCGTCGGCACTGTCGACCCGGACGACGGCGGGCTGCACTGGCA
>NZ_JUJA01000051.1:31773-34109 GCF_001906585.1 Streptomyces kebangsaanensis
CCCGCCGGCACCGTCGACCGAATCATCCAGGTCAACGACCGGGTCATCATGGGCACCGCACCAGCGAGGGGCAGCTGCCGCGCCACCGTCCTCGCCGGCGGGGTGGAATCCGGTGACGGGGACCGCGGCTGGCGGTACAGCTTCGTCTGGGACCAGCCTCAGGCCCCGCGCGACGCGCGCACCGGATGCCGCTGGGACCGCACCCTTCCGCTGACCGTCGGCTTCCGCATGGTGCTGCCGGACACCAAAGGCGCCCTGGTCGTCGATCCCTACTTCGGCACCCTGCGCCCCTCCCGGCGACTGGCCCCGGGCGAGTACCTGGTCACCGACGGCACCATGAACGAGATCATCCGCGCGCCCGGCCGCCCGGACCGGCTCCTGAACGCAGGCGCCGACCAGCTGGTCCGCCCCCACGGGCTGAGCCCCGCGGCCCGGTCCCTCACACGTAACTTCTGGCAGGACGGTCGCCGCCTGCTCCTGCTGGACCACCGGGGCAATACCCTCTGGCGGGGCACATCGGACTGCCAGGCGTTCCGGCACGTCGACAAAGGCATCGGCGGGCCGCTCACCTACTGCGACGGCAACGACCTGGTGACCCTGCGTCCCGTGCACAGAGACTGACAGCCCCGTACGACCGGCCGGCAGGCTCCACTTGGTGGTCTCCTCGACGTCGACGACGTCACCCTCTGCCCCAACGCCCAGCGCAGGTCGTCCCTGGTGGGTGCGTCCATGGGTCTGAAAACCCGTGTGCCCGTTCCGTGCCGACTTGACGGTCGATCAGGCACGCTGCTCTTCTGACCTCGTTGTCGAGACAGGGGGCACAGGTGAGCCGGTCGGATCTGCGGGCGTTGTTCCGTTCCAACGATCGCGAGGTCAAGGCAGTCGACTACTTCGCCGACCGCCTCGACGAATGGCAGTCGGTGGCCCGAAGCCTGTCCCACCTTGTCCGCGCGACACGGACACCTGGCTTCGACGTGCAGGACCTCGAGGCGCCCCGGCGGAACGTGCTCACGTTCTACGGCGTCGGAGGCATCGGAAAGTCGACCCTCTCGCGGTGTGTGACGGAGCACCTGGGCCAGGGACTGAGCCAGCAGGGGCACTGGCCGCGGCCCGATGAGGAGATCGGTCCTGTCGTGCCGGTACGGATCGACCTGGCGCGGGGCTCGGGGACGGACTTCGAGTCCCTGGTACTCGCGATCCGGCTGGCCGCGGCGGAGATCGGACGGCCGATGCCGAC
Organism: Streptomyces kebangsaanensis; assembly: GCF_001906585.1. Taxonomy (GTDB): domain Bacteria; phylum Actinomycetota; class Actinomycetes; order Streptomycetales; family Streptomycetaceae; genus Streptomyces; species Streptomyces kebangsaanensis. Next base: position 33,011 of record NZ_JUJA01000051.1, read on the forward strand.
GTTCGACCTGGCCCTGCAACGCTACTGGGAACACAACCATCCGGGTGAAACGCTCGACGAGTACATGCTTCGCCGTACGCGGCTGAGTGGGCTGCCCGGGGCGCGGAATCTGTCGGACCAGATGCAGTCGGCCCTGGCGGACGTGGCGCAGGCCGTGGCCCTTCCCGGCACGGTGGGCAACGTCGTCGGCCAGGGCTTACGCACCGTGGTGCGCGCTCTGCGGGAGAGGCAGCACCGGGTCCGGGCGCTCGCGGAGTGCCGCCGGTTCGCCGATCTCCTCGAGGCCACACCGGACCAGGACGCGCTCTGCTCCGTGCCGGTAGAGGTGTTCCAGGAGCCGGACGGCGTCGTTGCCGGCGGCGAGGATCCTGGTCTTGGGCTTGGTGGGGTTCTTGCCCAGGCGGACCGGGCGGCCATAACGGCTGCCCCATTCCTCGTCGACCAGCTCGTCCAGCAGGCGCGGGGCGGTGCCGGCGACTTCCTCCAGCGCGGCACGTACCGCCTCGGTGACCATCTCCAGCCGGGTCAGGTCGCGGACCGCGGCCAGGACATGGGTGGAGTCGGTGCGCTGGGTGGTGCGCTCGCGCACCAGACCGGCCTCCTTCAGGCGGGCCGGCGCGAGGTCGAGCAGGCGGTCGGCGCGGTCGCCTTCGGTGAGACGTTCGCGGAAGTCGGCCAGCACGCTGTGGTGCAAGCCGGGATCGTCCAGCTCCATGGCCATGGCGTACTTGAAGTCGATGCGGCAGCGCACCGCCTCGGCGGCCTGCCGGTCCGACAGGCCGAGCACGAACTGCAGCACACAAACGGTGGCCAGCTGAGCGGGCGAGAGGCCCGGACGCCCGTCACACGGATACCAGTCGGCGAAGTCCTCGTCACGCCACAGCCCGTCCAGCCGATCTCTCACCCACATCGCCGCCGTACCATCCGGGTTGCTCGCCCGCGCGACCTGCGCGGTCAGAGGCGGGACCTGCTCACCGGAACGGGGACGGAGCGACAACGGACACCTCGGCAACTGCATGGGCACTCGGAACAGTCCGAGCATGCCCGCCGATCACGCCGGCGCACCGGGAAACTCCAAGATCCCCGACAGAGTCAAGCT
>NZ_JUJA01000052.1 GCF_001906585.1 Streptomyces kebangsaanensis
CGGAAGAACTCGACGGTCCGCTTGCTGTCGTTGCGGATGTTGAAGCTCTTGGAGCCCAGGCCGCTCACCACGGTGATGCAGCCGTCCGGGTGGGCGGAGAACGACCGCTCGTTGATGAAGATCCGGCCCACCCTGTGGTGGCCGCGCTCGCCGTGCTCACCGCCCTCGCCGCCGCGTTCGCCGCCGCGCTCGCCGCCCTCGTTGCCCTTCCCCTGCCCGCCTTCGCCGCCCATGGGCGCCTGGGCGGGAGCGGGTGCCTGCTGGACGACGGCCGGGGCCGCCTGGGGTACGGGGGCGGCCGTGGCGTAGGTGATACCGGTCGCGGTCAGGGCTGCGGCGGCCGCGATGCCCGCGGTGATGGCGGAGGAACGAGTCATGATCATGTCGTTTTACTCCTGTCTCTGAGAGGCCGGCTTTAGCAGCCGACGTGTAATTGAACGTACTGACACCCCCAAAGACTGTCATTTCGGGCATATCGGAAGGGCTGGCTCCAGGGAGCCGAACGGGGTACCCGGGGCGCCCGCACGACCGGTTCCTCTGCTGCTGACGGTTCGTCAAACCTTCGAATACAACGGGCAGATTGATGATCGATTAGGCCTTCAAGGTGATCTCTGACGCCTGCTCACCCATGCGGCGGCGGGTCGCCTGGAACTGCCGGTGCGAGAGGCTCAGGCATACCGGGGCAGGCGGGTCACGGACCGGACCGCGGCAGCCACCCTGCCCCACCAGGGCCTTGTGCCCATGACCTCCGCCATCCGGCCCAGACCGGGCCACCGTGCCGCGGCCAGGAGACAAGGCCCCCGAGAGGTCCTGACAGAGTGCTCGGACGCGTCGGTACAGGACGAGGCAGACCGCCAACCGCAGGAAGGCGTCATGGATGTCGTCCCGGCGTTCCCGACGGATCCTCAGGTGCCGGAAACCCTGCGGCCACGACAGGCCGCGTTCGACCACCCACCGGCGGACGCCCGGGCCCGAGCCGTGGGGTCGCCCGCGGCGGGCGACGACCGAGGTGATACCCGGGGTGCGGATCCCGCGGCGGCAGCGGTCGTGGTCGTAGCCGCGGTCCGCGTACAGCCGCCGGAACCGCGCCGTCTGCCGTTCGGCAGGCAGGCCCGGCCCCGGCGGACCTGGTGAGCCGGTCGACCGGCCCGTGTCACAGGTCGAGGACCAGCCGGGAACACCGGGCGCGGCCGACGCAGATCATCATGGTGTCGTTGGCCGCGCGCTCCTCCGGCGACAGCAGGCTGTCCCGGTGGTCGGGGACGCCCTCGACCACCTTGGTCTCGCAGGTGCCGCAGATTCCCTCGCGGCAGGAGTTCGGCGCCTCGATGCCCTGGTCCTCCAGCGCGTCCAGGATCGTCCTGCCCGCGGGCACGGTGACGGTGCGTCCGGTCCGTTGCAGCACCACCTCGAACTCCCCGTCGGCGTCGCCGCCGGCGGGTTCCCGGGGAACCGCGGCGAACCGCTCGGTGTGCAGGGTGCCCGGTGGCCAGGGGGCGCAGAGCCGCTCGACGGCGGCGAGCAGCGGCTCGGGGCCGCAGCAGTACACCGCCGTGCCCTCACGGGGCGTCCCCAGGAAGGGCTCCAGGTCGAGCAGGCCGTACTCGTCCTGGGGGTGCACCCGCACCCGGTCGCCGTAGCGGGCCAGTTCCGGGAGGAAGGCCATGCTCGCCCGCGTCCGCCCGCCGTACAGCAGGGACCAGCGGACACCGCGGGAGGCGGCCCGCTCCAGCATCGGCAGCAGCGGGGTGATGCCGATGCCGCCGGCGACGAACAGGTACTCGGGGGCGTCGACGAGCGGGAACCGGTTGCGCGGCCCGGTCACCTCGACCTCCTCCCCCGGGCGGAGGATCTCGTGCACCGTCCGGGAGCCGCCGCGGGAAGCCGGTTCCCTGAGGACGGAGACGCGCCAGACGGACCGGTCCGCGGGCGGTCCGTCGAGGGAGTACTGCCGGGTGACGGAGCCGGGCAGGCACAGGTCCACGTGCGCTCCGGGCTCCCACGCCGGCAGGTCGCCGCCGTCGGGCCGCCGCAGGTGCACCGAGACCACTCCTTCGGCCTCCCAGACAAGGGCTGCCACGCGCAGCCGCAGCCGCTGCTCCCCGTCCGCGACGGGTGCCGCCGCCATCAGGGCACCCAGCTCAGGACGCGGTCCCCGGCGGGGCTCAGGCGGACCAGCGCAAGCCGTGCGTCCGGGCCGTCGGGTGCGCCGCGGCCGTCCGGGTGACCGTCCGGATGGCCGTCCGGGTGCCGGACATCCACGCTCAGGGGGTCGTCGGCCCCCGCCAGCACCATCGCGTCCGCGTCCGCCAGCAGGTGCCGTCCCTCCACCAGCAGCCGTCCTCCGGAGGCGACCAGGACCAGTACGTCGCTCTCGGCGCGGTCCACGGTCGTGCCGGCGCCGGGGTCGACGATCTCCACGCCCGGGCAGACCACGGCGGGATCGGCGGCGACCTCCAGGACCGCCCCGTCCGGCAGGGGTTCGGCGATCCGCCGCGCGCCGGGCAGCGGGGCCGCCGAGGGGCCGTGCCCGGCGGCGAGCAGCCGTACCTGCCACTGCCAGGGCTCGCGGCGGGGCGTGTCCGGTGCGGCCGCGACCTCCCGGCAGCCGCCGTCCACCTGCCGGTGGGCGTTGGCTCGGAGCAGGAGCCTCATCGGTTGTTCTCCTTCGTCACTCACTCGTGGAAACTCATGGGGGGCGAACTCACCGCACCGCGGCCAGGAAGGCCTTGGTCCGCGCGTGTTGGGGTGCGGTGACGACCTGTTGCGCGGGGCCGACCTCGACGACCTGGCCGGCGTCGAAGAAGGCCACCCGGTCGGCGACCTCGCGGGCGAAGCCCATCTCGTGGGTGACCACGACCATGGTCATGCCGGACGCGGCCAGGTCCCGCATCACCGTGAGCACGTCGCCGACGAGTTCGGGGTCCAGGGCCGAGGTGGGCTCGTCGAACAGCATCAGCTTGGGCCGCATGCACAGCGCCCTGGCGATGGCCACGCGCTGCTGCTGCCCGCCGGACAGGTGCCGGGGGTACGCCTGGGCCTTGTCCCCGAGCCCCACCTGGTCGAGCAGGCCCAGGGCCCGCTCGGTGGCGGCGTCCTTGGACTCCTTCAGCGCCCGCCGGGGTGCCTCGACGAGGTTCTCCAGCACCGTCATGTGGGGGAACAGGTTGAAGTGCTGGAACACCATGCCGATCTGGGTGCGCCGGCGGCAGATCTCCTTGTCGCCGAGCTCGTGCAGCTTGTTTCCGCGCTGCTCGTAGCCCATCACCTGGCCGTCCACCCACATCCGGCCGCCGTCGACGGTCTCCAGGTGGTTGATGCAGCGCAGGAAGGTGCTCTTGCCCGAGCCGGAGGGGCCGATGAGGCAGACCACCTCGCCCCGTTGCACCTCCAGGTCGACGCCCTTGAGGACCTCCAGCCGGCCGAAGTGCTTGCGGACCTTCTCGGCCCTGACCATCGGGACGAGGTCCGCGGCGGCACCGTCGACGGTCATGGCTGCCTCCCGGTGGCGATCGGCGCGTGGGTGCTGAACATCTGCCGCAGCCGCTGCAGCGGGGTCGGGGGCAGTGTGCGGTTGCCGCGCGCGAAGCGGCGTTCGACGTAGAACTGGCCGATGGTGAGGATGCTGGTGACGACCATGTACCAGATGCTGGCGACGATGAGCAGCGGGATGGTCTGGAAGTTGCGCGAGTACAGGATCTGCGCGGAGTAGAGCAGGTCGGGCACGGCCAGCACGCTCACCAGGGCCGTGGTCTTGAGCATGCCGATCGTCTCGTTGCCGGTCGGCGGGATGATCACCCGCATCGCCTGCGGCAGGATCACCCGGCGCATGGTCTGCGCCCTGGTCAGGCCCAGCGCCCCGGCGGCCTCGGCCTGGCCCTGCTCCACGGACAGGATGCCGGCCCGGACGATCTCCGACATGTAGGCCGCCTCGTTCAGTCCCAGCCCGAGGATGGCCGCGACCAGTGGGGTGATCATCCGGTTGGCGTCGAGGGACAGGCCCGGGATGCCGAAGGACAGCGTGGGGTAGAGCGCCGCCAGGTTGTACCAGAACAGCAGTTGCACGAGCACCGGCGTGCCGCGGAAGAACGAGACGTACAGGAACGCCGCCGACCGTACGACCGGGTTGACCGACAGGCGCATCACCGCGAGGACGACGCCCAGGACGACGCCGAGGAGCATGCAGACGGCGGTGAGTTCCAGGGTGACGGCGAGTCCGCGGGCGATGGAGATGTCCCGCAGGTAGGTGTTGACGACGTCCCAGCCGAAGCGGGGGTTGGTGAACACCGACCGCAGTGTCGCCGCGCCGATCAGCAGCAGCACGGCCGCCGTGAGCCAGCGGACGGGGTGCCGTTTGGGGACGACGGTCAGGTCGGGGCCGGCCGCCTTGTCGATGTCCGGGAGGGGAGGGGCGGGCAGGGAGGTCATGTCGGCTCCTCAGCTCCCGGACTTCAGGAGCAGGCCGGTGGGCATGTCCCACTTCTTGACGAGCGACTCCATGGTGCCGTCGGAGATCAGGGTCTTCATGGCCGCGTCCAGGGCCGGCTTGAGCGGGGACCCCTTGGGCAGGGCGATGCCGAGGGGGACCGGCTCGTAGTCGGTGCCGGGTGCGAGCTCGAACTGGCCGTGGGACGCCTTGGCCTGCAGCGCCAGGGGGGCCGAGTCGGCCATGACCGCGTCGGCCCGGCCACTGACGACGGCCAGGTTGGCGCCGTCCTGCGAGGGGAACAGGTCGGCCTTGACGGGGGCCTTGCCGGCGCCGGTGCAGGCCTTGGAGATGGCCGGGAGCTGGGCGATGCCCTGGATGCTGCCCTTCTGGGCCGCGACGGTGCGCCCGCACAGCGCCATCGGGTCCATCTTCAGGCCCAGCGGGTTGCCCGCCTTGACGGCGAGACCCGATCCGGCGTTGAGGTAGGGCACGAAGTCGACGGCCTTGGACCGCTCCGGGGTGACGGAGAAGGCGGAGGCGCCGACGTCGAACTTGTGGGCGGCCAGGCCGGGCAGGATGCCGTCGAACCCGGCGTTGACGTGGTCGACCTTCAGGCCCAGCTTGGCGCCGAGGGCGTCGGTCATGTCGATGTCGAAGCCGATCATCGTCTTGTTGTCGGTGTCGAAGTACTCGAACGGCCGGTAGGAGGCGTCGCTCGCCACCGCGAGGACGCCCTTGGCCTTGATGTCGGCGGGGAGCAGCGCGGCGGCCGCGGCGTCCACCTCGGTCTTGGCGGCGGGCCCGCCGGAGGCCGGGGCGGACGGCCCGGAGGCGGTGGATTCGCTTCCGGCTTCGGCGGAGGCGTTGGTGCAGCCGGCGACGGCCAGGGCGAGGACCGCGGCGAGCAGGGGGAGGCGTATCGAGTGGCGCACGGGATTGTCCTTCTGGAGGGAGGGCAGGGCAGGACAAGACAGGCGTGGGGGGTGTGTCAGCGGGTGGCCGGACCGGCGGCGTCCGGGCGGTGGGCGGCCGGGCGGCCGGTGGGCGGCCGGGTGGTGGAGGGCGCCGGTCCGGCGCCCCGGTGCGTCTGCGTCTGCGTCTGCGTCGAAGCCGACGCCGGCGCCGATACCGATACCGATGCCAATACCGATGCCGTGCGGTCACGGCACGGCGGTCAGCCCTGCGCGGGCTGGGCGGCGGCCTGCTCGGAGGCCAGCATCCGGGTGAGGATCCGGCGGGCCTTGGCGACGCCGGCGTCCTGGCCGATGAGCACGTCGTGCTCGCCGTCGGGGCGCTCCCGCATGCCGATCTCCTGCTCCCGCAGCGCGTCGGCGTCCTCGCGCAGCACGGTCTCCAGTCCGGTCTCGAGCTCCTTGGTGGCCCACTCGGCGTCGACCGCGAAGTTGCGGCTGAAGGCGTAGTAGTACCAGGTGGTCCGCTCGTCGACCGGGGTGATCCCGTTGAGCACCTTGATGAGGTACCCCTCCTCGCGCGGGCGCCCCTGGGCCGTGATGCCGGAGTGCAGCACGTGGTAGCTCGGGATGTGGAACTCGGTGGCGTGGAAGCGGTCGTACAGGCCCTCGGTGCCCATGGTCCGCGCGTACAGCGGCGGTGCCTCGACGCCGGGCATGAGCCGGTCCACGGTCACCACGTTGCCGCCCACCTCGACCGTGATGCCGTACTCGGGGATGTAGTCGTCACCGACGGTCGTCTTGTGCAGGAACGTCTCGTGGGTGAGGTCGAGCAGGTTGTCGTGGATGAGGTCGTGGCGGCACTCGAAGAGCATCGTGTGGGTGACCGTCGCCCACGCGGGGTCGTTCATCCAGTGCGTGTCGGGGACCAGGCTCTCGTCGGCGAGGTCCTCGTCACCGGTCCACACCCAGATCCAGCCGTCCTTCTCCACGATTGGGTAGCGGCGCACGCGGGCCCGGGCGGGGATGGCGGCCTGGGCGGGAACGCGGGTGCACACGCCGTCGGGTCCGTAGGCGAAACCGTGGTACCCGCACTCGACGGAGTCCCCCACGGTGCGGCCGGCCGACAGCGGATAGGCGCGGTGGGCGCAGCGGTCGGCGAGGGCCACGGCCGCGCCGTCCTGGGTGCGGTACAGCACGAGGGGTTGCTTGCAGACGACCCGGCGTACGGGCTCGCGGGTGACTTCGGTGGACCAGGCAGCGACATACCAGGTGTTCAGAACGAACACGGCCAGACCTCCTCTGGATGCAGTGCGCACACCGTATACAGTGAGTTCAGGGAAGACAACGGTCCGCGCGAGGTGGAATTCTTCGGCGGAACGGAACCGAAATCCTGGTCCGGAACGGCGCTCAGGACGGAGAACAGAGGTGGAGTCTTTGCGGAGCGACCCCAGGGACACCCGGCCGCTGGGGGTCCGGGTGTACGAACAACTCCGCGACGAGATCGTCTCGGGCGGCCTGGAAGCCGACGCCACCCTGGTGCAGGAGCAGGTGGCGGAGCGGCTGGGCGTGTCCCGCACCCCGGTACGGGACGCGCTGAACCGCCTCGCCCACGAGGGACTGGTCACCTGGCTCCCCGGCAGCGGATACATCGTCAACGCCCTGCAGCCCAAGGACATCGCCGAGGTCTACCAGGTGCGGCAGTCCCTGGAGACGCTCGCCCTGCGGCTGGCCTGCGGCCGGCACGACCGGGCCCGGCTGGCCCGGCTGGCGGCGGTGATCGAGGAGATGGCGGCCACCGACCCGGCCGATGCGGCGGCCCACTTCGAACTCAACCGGGCGTTCCACCGCCTGCTGATCGAACCCTGCGACAACGCGCTGCTCCTGCGGATGACCGACACCCTCTGGGACCACCCGGTCAACCGGCGCATCACCCGCTCCTACGTCCACGAGGCGGGCAACGTCCCCCTCATGGTGAGCGAGCACCGCGCCATCCTGGAGGCCGCCCGCACGGCGGACGAGGAGCGCCTGGTCCGCCTGGCGACCGAGCACATGTACACCGGCTACCGCGAGACCCTGCCCACCGACAGCGGCCTCGACCTGGTACCACGACCGGAGTCGGAGGAGCCTGGCTGAGGACGGGCCGTCTCACGCGGAGGGCAGGTCCAGCTCGGCCCGGACCGTCTTCCCGGGCAGGGCCACGCCCCGGGCCACGCGGTCGGTCACCTCCCACCGGTCGGCGAGCGCGTCGACGAGGAACAGGCCCCGGCCCGTCTCGTCGAGCGGCGCCGGGGCCGTCGCCTCTTCACGCGCGGGCGGCCGGCGTTCACCGCGGGTGTCGGACACCTCGATGCGCAGCAGGACGCCGGGGGTGTGCGTCAGGCGCAGTTCGAAGTCACGGCCCGGTAAGCGGCCGTGGGTCACGGCGTTGGCGGCCAGTTCACCGACGATCGTGGCGGCGGTGTCGGAGAGCGGGGTGCCGTGCGGGACGCCCCAGGTGTGCAGCTGGACGAGGGCGAGGTGCCGGGCGAGGCGGGCGCCGAGCGGGGTGGAGCTGAAGCGCTGGGTGAACGTACTTACGGTAACCGGCCGTTGAGGCGCGGATGGTGCGGTCATGGGCCCAATCTGGCGGCCTGGAACGGCCTTTCACCAGGCAGACACTGCGTACGCCACGGCGGCGTACGCGGTCACGGAGCAGGCAGTACATGTGACTATCCGTGAGCGCGGTCGTTGTTCGACGTGTACGGCGGGGCGCGGGTGCACGGGAGGTGGCCGATGGTGACGGACAGCACGGCAGGAGCGGGGGCGGGCGGCGAGCCCGAGTGCTCGGACAGTCTGCGGACGTTCGGCGCGGTCGTCCAGGCGCTGCGGGAGCACGCCGGCCTGAGCCGGGCGGAGCTGGGCGAGCTGGTCCGCTTCTCCAAACACACGGTGGCGTCTGTGGAGTTGGGACGCCGCATGCCGGACCCGGTCTTCGTGGAGCGGGCAGAGCCAGCCCTGGGCAACACGGGCGCGCTGCGGAAGGCCGCGGCCCATCTGGCCCGGCAGCCGGGGCTGGCGGCGTGGTTCCGGCAGTGGGCACGGTTGGAGGCTACGGCGATCAGCCTGTGCACATACGAATGCCGCTTGATTCCGGGACTGTTGCAAACGGAGGCGTATGCGCGCACGCTGTTCGTGAACCGACTGCCGCCGCTGGGCGATGAGCAGATCGAGGCCCAGTGGGTGGCGCGAGCCGAGCGGCAGAGGCTTCTGCGGGAGCGGCAGAACACGGCGTTCAGCTTCATCCTGGAGGAGCACCTGTTCCTACGGCGCACGGGCGGTGTGGACGTGACACGGGAGCTGATCGGTCATGTGCTGGAGCTGGCGGAACTGCGGAACGTCGAGGTGCAGGTAATGCCGCTGGAGCGAACAGCCCACGCAGGCATGGCTGGCCCCATGCAGTTGCTGGAGACACCCGAGGCCCGGTGGTTCGCCTACAACGAGGGGCAGCGTGGCGGCCTCTTCTTCTCCGACCCGAAAGAGGTCAGCGTCCTCCAGATGAGGTATGCCAGGATGCGTTCGCAGGCTCTCTCCCTCGAAGACTCCCTGGGCCTGTTGCAGCAGATGCGAGGAGCCTGATGAGCACGAGTGAACTGGCCTGGTTCAAGAGCACTTACAGCAGCAGCGGAGACGGTGACTGTGTGGAGGTGGCCGTCTCCTGGCAGGAGCCGGCAGCCGTCGCGGCGGTCCGCGTCCGGGACTCGAAGGACAGGCGCGGCCCACAGCTCGCCCTTTCTCCCGCCGCGTGGAACGACTTCGTCTCGTACGCTGCCCAAGCCTGACGCCGTACGGCAAAGCGCCCCGCACCGGTCGACTTCGGCGCGGGGCGCTTTGCATTCGCTTGTCCTTGGCCCGCGCATCCTTCAGCCGCTTCCCGAAACAAAGGGAAAAGCGACTGCGACAAGTGGTCCCGCATCCGGAGACACAGCCGGGCACGCGGCTGTGGTCACACCCAGTACGGCCAACGCGATCGAGGCCGTCCGCGCTTCCCGGCGTGGTCAGGACCGTGTGCCCGGCTCAAGGAATCGCTGCGGCAGCCGCTTCGCCTGCCCCTGTAAGACGGGGCGACGTCCGGACACATACAGGGTGTGAGGTGACCGAACAAGGGGAGGGCGGAACGTGGGCAGGCGGCTGGACGACTGGCAGGGTTTTGAAGAGGTCTACCGCGAGACCTCCCTGCCGGTGCTGCGGTATCTGCGCCGCAGACTCCCGGCCGAGGAGGCCGAGGACGCGTTGTCAGAGGTGTACTTGACGGCCTGGCGCAGGAGGCACGACCTGCAAGGCGACGCGCTGCCCTGGTTGTACGGGATCGCGCGGCTGGTCGTTTCGAACGCGGTGCGGTCGGCCGGGCGGTCGTACCGGCTGGTCGAGTTGATGCAGGCGACCGTCGACGGCCGCCCGGGCCCGGCTGCCGAGGAGAGAGCCGTGGATCGGATCGCTGCAGCCGAGGCGATGGACCGCCTGTCCGAGGCGGACCGGGAGGCACTCGTGCTGGTTGCCTGGGACGGGATGGACGTACGGCAGGCGGCACAGGTGGCGGGATGCGGCGCGGCGGCGTTCTCTGTACGGCTGCACCGGGCCCGGAAGCGGCTGGAGACGCTGCTGGGCGAAGGCGGCAGGGGCGAGAAGGGAAAGGCGAAAGGTGATGGGCAAGGACGTGGAGCGGGCAAGGCAGTTGCTTTCGGCGTTCGATCCGGCGGACGGGGTGGACCGGGTGCCGGAGCGGACGATGGCTGAGGTGTCCGCCGCGCGCATGTCCGCCGGGGCCGAGGGAACGGGAACGGCGCGGGCCGGGCGGCGGAGGAAGGGGATGTGGGCGGGCTCGGCACTGGTGGCAGCCGGCGCGGCGGCGGTGGCGATGGTCGTCCTGCCGGGGAACGAGCCAGGCGATGGCAGGGGCGCCGTCCCGGCGGTGACGGTCGCTCCGCAGGTGACAGTCGCTCCGCAGGCCGATGATGTGCTGCCGTCGGTGACGAGTACGGACTGGGTCACCTACGCCGACCGGGTCGTGGTCGTCCGGCCCACCTCGGACCGGGAGATCCCGGCCACCGAGGAGGAGAACGAGGCGGGAGAGGGATACATCGGACGCAGCGCCACCCTGGCCGTGGACAAGGTCCTGTGGAGCCGGTCCGGAGCGCCCGCCGTCCCGCGGTCACTCACCCTGGACGTGGCCGGATGGGCGTTCAAGGACGACCAGCGGCAGGAGTTCGCGGTCCACGACACACCCCGCCTGGAAACCGGCCACACCTACATTGTCGCCCTCGCCCGACTCGACGACGGCACCTGGTCGATTCTGGGCAGCGGAGCCTCACTGCCCTATGACGGCGGCGTCATCGGCAACGGCGAATCCGAAGGCAACACCGTCGAAGC
>NZ_JUJA01000053.1:0-2426 GCF_001906585.1 Streptomyces kebangsaanensis
CCGCGCCCGCCTCCGGTGCCGGGCCGGGCTCGGGGTTCCGGTCGGCCGGGGGTCCCGTGACGGGCCCGGGCGCCGCGGGGGTCCCGGGCGCCGCGGAGGGCAGCAGCGGCGTCGCGCCCGTCTGCGGGCCCGGGCCGGGCTGCGGTGCCGTGCTGGCCGCGGCCGACAGGGCCTCCGCCAGGCCGCCGAGTTCGACGTGGACGACGAGGACCGGCTTGCCGGGTACCGCGTCCGCGGCCGAGCGCAGGGCCGCGGCCAGGGCCGCGTCCTCGGCGGCGCCCTCGCCCACGGCCGGTATCGCCGTGACGACGACGGCGTCGGTGGTCTCGTCGGCGAGCGCTCGGGACAGTGCCAGCCGGAAGTCCTCCGCCGACGCCGCCGTCGTCAGGTCCCGCGGCGGCTGCGGGCGCAGCCCCTCGGCGAGGCAGCGGTCGTAGGTGAGCACGCCCAGCGACTCGGAGTTGCCGAGGATCGCCACCCGCGGGCCGGGCGGCAGCGGCTGCCGGGCGAGCAGCAGGCCGGTGTCGACCAGTTCGGTGATGGTGTCCACGCGGATCACGCCGACCTGCCGCATCAGCGCGGACACCGTCGCGTGCGGCAGCCGCGTCGCCCTTACCGCGTGCCCCTGCGGGACGGACCCCGAGCTCTGCACCACGACCAGCGGCTTCACCGCCGCCGTACGCCGGGCGAGGCGGGTGAACTTGCGCGGGTTGCCGACGGACTCCAGGTACATCAGGGCGACGTCGGTGTCGGGGTCGTCGTACCAGAACTGCATGACGTCGTTGCCGGAGACGTCCGCCCGGTTGCCCGCCGACACGAAGGTCGACACGCCCGTGACCCCGGTGACCCCGCCGCCGCGCCGGTGCAGCCGGGACAGCAGCGCGATGCCGATCGCCCCGGACTGCGCGAACAGCCCGATCCGGCCGGGCCTCGGCATCTCGGGGGCGAGGGAGGCGTTCAGCCGCACGTCCGGCGAGGTGTTGATGATCCCGAAGGTGTTCGGCCCGATGATGCGCATGCCGTACGTGCGCGCGTGCCGCACCAGGGCGCGCTGGCGCTCGCGTCCCTCGGGGCCGCTCTCCGCGTACCCGGCGGAGATCACGACGAGTCCCTGCACGCCGTGCTCGCCGCACTCGGTGACGACCTCGGGGACGTGGTCGGCCGGCACGACGACGACGGCGACGTCGACGGGCCCGTCGACGTCCCGCACGGAGCGGTGGGCGGGTACGCCGTCGATCTCCTTGCAGTCCTCGCCGAAGGCCCGGTTCACGGCGTGGAGCCGGCCGGTGAACCCGCCGTCGCGGATGTTGTCGAGGACGCTGCGGCCCACGCCCCCGCGCGTGCGGCCCACGCCGATGACGGCGACGGAGCCGGGCGCCAGCAGCCGCCGCACCGACCGCGCCTCGGCGCGCTGCTCCCGTGCGCGCTGCACGGCCAGCGAGCGGTCGGTCGGCTCGATGTCGAACTCCAGGCGTACGACGCCGTCCTCGAAGCTGCGCTTCTGGGTGTACCCGGCGTCCATGAACACCTTGATCATCTTGGTGTTGGCGGGCAGCACATCGGCGGTGAAGCGGCGGATGCCGCGCTCGAGGGCGACGGCCGCGATGTGCTCCAGGAGCGCGGAGGCGACCCCGCGCCCCTGGTGGGCGTCCTGCACCAGGAAGGCGACCTCGGCCTCGTCGGAGGGCGCCTGGGCGGGCATGCCGTCGGCGTCGATGCGGTCATAGCGTACGGTGGCGATGAACTCGCCGCCGATCGTGGCCGCGAGTCCCACCCGGTCCACAAAGTCGTGGTGCGTGAAGCGGTGGACGTCCTTCGCGGACAGGCGCGGGTAGGGCGCGAAGAAACGGTAGTACTTGGACTCGTCCGACACCTTCTCGTAGAAGCTGACCAGGCGGTCGGCGTCATCGGCGGTGATGGGGCGGATCCGCGCGGTGCCGCCGTCGCGCAGCACTACGTCGGCCTCCCAGTGGGCGGGGTACTCGTGCCGGTCCGGCGAGGTCTGCATGGGCCCCAGGGTACGGCTGGCGTCCGGCAACGGCGCGAGGCAGTCTGTGGGGGACACACATCGGGTCGTCGGACCGAGGCCGCGGTCCGACGCCGCCCGGAGCGGAGCAGCGAACCGCCCCGGGACGCCTCACGTGTGGGAAACTGGTCTAGACAACCCTGAACACCTGAAGGGCAGCATCACATGGCTGAGCGCCGCGTCAACGTCGGCTGGGCCGAGGGCCTTCACGCCCGTCCCGCCTCCATCTTCGTCCGGGCCGCCACGGCCGCAGGCATCCCCGTGACGATCGCCAAGGCCGAGGGCACCCCCGTCAACGCGGCCTCCATGCTGGCCGTGCTCAGCCTCGGTGCCGAGGGTGGCGAGGAGGTCGTCCTGACCTCCGACGCCGACGGTGCGGACGCCGCGCTGGACCGGCTGG
>NZ_JUJA01000053.1:2491-31284 GCF_001906585.1 Streptomyces kebangsaanensis
CCTGCCGGTCCGGCCGGTCGGGCACCGAAGCCGTGCCGTCCTCCGCGGGCGGCACGGCTTCGCCGTTTTCCGGGCGCGGTGCGTCAGATGTTCACGCCGTGCCCGCGGAGGTAGCCCACGGGGTCGACGTCGGAGCCGTAGTCCGGGGTCGTACGGGCCTCGAAGTGCAGGTGCGCTCCGGTGACGTTGCCGGTCGCGCCGGACAGGCCGATCCGCTGGCCCGGGACGACCGTCTGGCCCACCGAGACGCCGATGGACGACAGGTGGCCGTACTGGGTGTACATGCCGTCGGCCATCCTGATCACGACCTGGTTGCCGTACGCCCCGCCCCAGCCGGCCTGGACGACGGTGCCGGCGCCGACCGCGTGGACGGTGGCGCCGCTCGCGGCGTGGAAGTCGATGCCGGTGTGGGAGCCGGAGGACCACAGGGAGCCGCCGCTCCGGTAGCCGGTGGAGACGTAGGAGCCGGAGATCGGCGACACGAAGGTGTTCAGACGCCTGCGCTCGGCCTCGCGGGCGGCGCGCTCCTTGGCCTCGCGCTCCTTCTTCGCCCGCTCCGCGGCCTGCTTGCGGGCGGCCTCAGCGGCCTGCTTCTGCTCGGCGGCCTGCTTCTGGGCGGCGGCCTGGGCGCCGATCTTCTCGGCGATGCCTGCGCCGATGGTGACGACCGGGGTCAGACCGGTGTCCTCGGGGGCGGGAGCCTCGGAGGCGAGAGCCGGGGAGGCGGCGAGGGTGCCGACGACGCCGGTGGTGGTGGTGAGGGCCGCGACGCCCGCCGCGCGGGCGGTGGTGCGGTGCATCCGGCTGGGCCGGCGGTGCTTCCCGGTGGCGCGGGTGAACGCCATGTAGACGCTGGTCCTTTCCTTCCCTGTCGCCTACCGGGTTAGCTGACAGGTTCGGAGCAGGAAGGTCTCCTACGGACGCCCTCGCACCGCGCGCGGGCGTCCGATTCACCTCAGGGACTGAGTGGGTCCCCGGCTCCCCTGGCTCGCGCCGTACGGGGACTCGGCGATGGCTGTCCGGTGCCGCGGATGCGGCTTACTGCCCGACGAACAGCCGGACCGACGCTAGACGGAGCTGCTTTTCCTTCCCAAACGGAACAGAGGTTTTGTAGCGCAGACCACAGGACAGAAGGGCGGACTCCGTCTCAATTCAGACACCGCGGGGCCCTGGTGACACCAGTCACCAGGGCCCCGCGCGCGCGTGCCGCTACTCGGCCGCCACGACGGTGACGTGGCCGATGCCCAGAGCCTCGACGGGCTCCTTGATCTGCGCGGCGTCACCGACGAGGACGGTCACGAGCCGGTCCACCGGGAAGGCGTTGACGACGGCCGCGGTGGCCTCCACCGTGCCGGTGGCGGCGAGCTGCTGATAGAGCGTCGCCTGGTAGTCGTCGGGCAGGTGCTGCTCGACCTGGTCGGCCAGCGTGCCGGCCACGGCGGCCGCCGTCTCGTACTTCAGCGGGGCCACGCCGACGAGGTTCTGCACGGCGACGTCCCGCTCGGCGTCGGTGAGGCCCTCGGCGGCGAGCTTGCGCAGCACCGTGAAGAGGTCCTGCAGGGCCGGGCCGGTGTTCGGCGTGTCGACCGAGCCGCTGATGGCGAGCATCGCGGCGCCCGAGCCGTCGGGGGCGGAGCGCAGCACCTGGCCGAACGCCCGCACACCGTAGGTGTAGCCCTTCTCCTCGCGCAGGACGCGGTCCAGGCGGGAGGTGAGGGTGCCGCCGAGGCAGTACGTGCCGAGCACCTGGGCGGGCCACACGCGGTCGTGCCGGTCGGGGCCGACACGGCCGATGAGCAGCTGCGTCTGGACGGCGCCGGGCCGGTCGACGACGACCACGCGCCCGGTGTCGTCGGCGGTCACCGGCGGCACGGGACGCGGCTTGGCGGGCGCCCCCGTCCAGGCGCCCAGGGTCTCGCCCAGCAGCTCGTCCAGGTCGGTGCCGGTGAGGTCGCCGACGACCACGGCGGTGGCCGTGGCGGGGCGCACGTGCCGGTCGTAGAAGGAGCGGACGGCCGCCGAGTCGACGGCGCGGACCGTCTCCTCGGTGCCCTGGCGCGGGCGCGACATGCGCGCGGTGGCCGGGAACAGCTCCTTGGAGAGCTCCTTGGCGGCGCGGCGGGCGGGGNGGGGTTGGCCAGCTCGTGCGGGATCTCGTCGAGCCGGTTGCGCACCAGCCGCTCGACCTCGGAGTCGGCGAAGGCGGGCGCCCTGAGGGCGTCGGCCAGCAGGCCGAGCCCCTTGGCCAGGCGGGAGGCCGGGACCTCCAGGCTCAGCCGTACGCCGGGGTGGTCGGCGTGGGCGTCCAGGGTGGCGCCGGCGCGCTCCAGCTCGGCGGCGAACTCCTCGGCGGAGTGCTTGTCGGTGCCCTCGGAGAAGGCCCGGGCCATGATCGTGGCGACGCCGTCCAGGCCGGCCGGCTCGGCCTCCAGGGGCGCGTCGAGGAGCACCTCGACGGCGACGACCTGCTGGCCGGGGCGGTGGCAGCGCAGCACCGTCAGGCCGTTGTCCAGCGTTCCGCGCTCGGGCGCCGGGAACGCCCACGGCCTGGCCTCGCCCGCCTGGGGCCGGGGGTGGAACTCCATCGTGGCGAGCTCGGTCACTTCGCCGCCTCCTCGGTGTCGTCGGTGGCCGCGGCGTCCGCGTCCTGGGCGTCGTCCTGCGCGTCGGCGGTGGTCGGCTCGTAGACGAGCACCGCGCGGTTGTCGGGCCGCAGGCGGGCCTTGGCGACCTCCTGGACCTCCTCCGAAGTCACCTCCAGGACACGCTTGACGGCGGTCAGGGCGAGCTGCGGGTCGCCGAACAGGACGGCGTACCGGCACAGTTCGTCGGCGCGGCCCGCGACCGTGCCGAGCCGGTCCAGCCACTCGCGCTCCAACTGGGCCTGGGCGCGCTCCATCTCCTCGGCCGTCGGGCCCTCCTCCGCGAACCGGGCGAGCTCCTCGTCGATGGCCGACTCGATGACGGGTACCTCGACGTCGCCGGAGGTCTTCACGTCCAGCCAGCCCATGGAGGGCGCCCCGGCCAGCCGCAGCAGGCCGAAGCCGGCCGCGACGGCGGTACGGTCGCGGCGCACCAGCCGGTTGTACAGGCGGGAGGACTCGCCGCCGCCGAGGATGGTGAGGGCGAGGTCGGCCGCGTCGCACGCGCGCGTGCCGTCGTGCGGGAGCCGGTAGGCGGCCATCAGGGCGCGGGCCGGGACCTCCTCCTCGACGATCTCGCGCAGCTGCTCGCCGATGACCTCGGACAGGGAGCCGTCGCGCGGCCGGGGCTTGCCGTCGTGGGACGGGATGGAGCCGAAGTACTTCTCGATCCAGGCGAGCGTCCGCTGCGGGTCGATGTCGCCGACGACCGACAGGACGGCGTTGTTGGGCGCGTAGTACGTCCGGAAGAACTCCCGGGCGTCCTCCAGGGTGGCCGCGTCGAGGTCCGCCATGGACCCGATCGGCGTGTGGTGGTAGGGGTGGCCCTCCGGGTAGGCGAGGGCGGTCAGCCTCTCGAAGGCGGTGCCGTAGGGGACGTTGTCGTAGCGCTGGCGGCGCTCGTTCTTGACGACGTCCCGCTGGTTCTCCATGGACTCGTCGTCCAGCGCGGCGAGCAGGGAGCCCATGCGGTCGGCCTCCAGCCAGAGGGCGAGCTCCAGCTGGTGGGCGGGCATGGTCTCGAAGTAGTTGGTGCGCTCGAAGCTGGTGGTGCCGTTGAGCGAGCCGCCCGCACCCTGGACCAGTTCGAAGTGACCGTTGCCCTTGACCTGGGCGGAGCCCTGGAACATCAGGTGCTCGAAAAGGTGAGCCAGGCCGGTGCGTCCCTTGACCTCGTGGCGCGAGCCGACGTCGTACCAGAGGCACACCGCCGCGACCGGGGTCAGGTGGTCCTCGGAGAGCACCACGCGCAGGCCGTTGGCCAGGCGGTGCTCGGTCGCTGTCAGGCCGCCGGAGCCTGCCTCGGCTGTGGCCGTGTGACCCATGGGCATGTACGTCCCTTCGATCGCGATGGCGGTGTGCGAACCGCCCGTTTCCTGCCAGTCCTGCCACTGTATGCAAGCGCGTGGACCCCTGGCGAAGTTCCCGGAGGCCGTACGCCCAGAGCGAGATCGAAAACGGGGCGGGCGAGCCGTCGGGTGCGCCCCCCGGAGCGCGGGGCGCACCCGGACATTGCGGGGCAGCCGCGACCGGCACCCCACGCGCGCGTGGGACGGGCCGGCCGTTCCGGGACTCCGCGGGCCCGGCCAGGGCCCCCGGGTGCGGAACCGGCCCCGGGGCCGGGGCATCGGACGGCCGCAGCGGCTCCGCAGCGCCGTCCCACGGGGGCGCGCCGTGCCACGGGCGCGGGCGACGGCGGCGTCGGGCGGGCCACCGAGTCCCGGGCCAGGAGGTGCCGCCGGCTCCCGGGCCCGGCGGGCGCCGCCGCCAAAATGCCGCGTGTACGCGGGGCACGCGTGCGTGTGGGACGGGCAACGCGGAGGCGGGGACACCTCAGGACGTGAGGCCGGGCGGCTCTCGCCCGGCACAGCGGTGGCGACGGACACTTCGGGCGCGAGGCCGGTGGTCTCAGTACGGTGGGACCGAGGCCGTGGGGGCGGGGGTGGTCCGGGTTGTCAGTCGGGCGGTCCACAATGGTCCGCGTCAGATCCCGTCACGCTTCAGCAAGGAGCCGGCAGCGATGGCCCGCCGCAGCACGAAGACCCCGCCGCCCGACGACTCGTACGAGGAGAAGATCCTCGACATCGACGTCGTCGATGAAATGCAGGGCTCCTTCCTCGAATACGCGTACTCGGTCATCTACTCCCGCGCCCTGCCGGACGCCCGGGACGGCCTCAAGCCGGTGCACCGCCGCATCGTCTACCAGATGAACGAGATGGGCCTGCGGCCGGAACGCGGGTACGTGAAGTGCGCCCGCGTCGTCGGCGAGGTCATGGGCAAGCTCCACCCGCACGGCGACGCGTCGATCTACGACGCCCTCGTGCGCATGGCGCAGCCCTTCTCCATGCGCGTTCCCCTGGTCGACGGCCACGGCAACTTCGGCTCGCTGGGCAACGACGACCCGCCCGCCGCCATGCGGTACACCGAGTGCCGTATGGCCGCGGCGACGTCCCTGATGACGGAGTCCATCGACGAGGACACCGTCGACTTCGCCCCCAACTACGACGGCCAGGAGCAGGAGCCGGTCGCCCTGCCGGCCGCCTTCCCGAACCTGCTGGTGAACGGCGCGTCGGGCATCGCCGTCGGCATGGCCACGAACATGCCCCCGCACAACCTCAACGAGGTCATCGCGGCCGCCCGCCACCTGATCCGCCACCCGAGCGCGGACCTGGACGCCCTGATGAAGTACGTCCCGGGCCCGGACCTGCCCACCGGCGGCCGGATCGTCGGCCTGTCCGGGATCAGGGACGCCTACGAGACGGGCCGCGGCACCTTCAAGATCCGCGCGACGGTCTCGGTGGAGACGGTGACCGCGCGCCGCAAGGGACTGGTCGTCACCGAGCTGCCCTTCGCCGTGGGCCCGGAGAAGGTGATCGCCAAGATCAAGGACCTGGTCGGCTCGAAGAAGGTCCAGGGCATCGCCGACGTCAAGGACCTCACCGACCGCGAGCACGGCCTGCGCCTGGTCATCGAGATCAAGAACGGCTTCGTGCCGGAGGCCGTCCTGGAGCAGCTCTACAAGCTGACGCCGATGGAGGAGTCCTTCGGCATCAACAACGTCGCGCTCGTCGACGGCCAGCCCCTCACCCTGGGCCTCAAGGAGCTCCTGGAGGTCTACCTCGACCACCGCTTCGAGGTCGTACGGCGCCGCAGCGAGTACCGCCGCGGCAAGCGGCGCGACCGGCTGCACCTGGTCGAGGGCCTGCTCACCGCGCTGGTGGACATCGACGAGGTCATCCGCCTGATCCGCTCCAGCGAGAACTCCGCGGAGGCCAAGCAGCGCCTGATGGAGCGCTTCTCGCTGAGCGAGGTCCAGACCCAGTACATCCTCGACACGCCGCTGCGCCGCCTGACCAAGTTCGACCGCATCGAGCTGGAGGCGGAGAGGGACAGGCTCACGGCGGAGATCGAGGAGCTGACCCGGATCCTGGAGTCGGACGCGGAGCTGCGCAAGCTGGTGTCGGCCGAACTGGCCGCGGTGACCAAGAAGTTCGGCACTCCGCGGCGCACGATGCTGCTGGAGGCGGGCGCCGTCCCGGCCGCCGCGGTGCCGCTGCAGGTGGCGGACGACCCGTGCCGCGTCCTGCTGTCCGCCACGGGCCTGCTGGCCCGTACGGCGAGCGGTGAACCGCTCCCGAAGAACACGGACGGCAAGCGGCACAAGCACGACGTGATCGTCTCGGCGGTCGCGGCGACCGCCCTCGGCGAGGTGGGCGTGGTGACCTCCGCCGGCCGCCTGCTCCGGGTGAACGTCATCGACCTGCCCCAGCTGCCGGAGACGGTCTCGGCGGCGAACCTCTCCGGCGGCGCCCCCCTGGCGGAGTTCGTCACCCTGGAGGACGACGAGAGCGTGGTCTGCCTGACCACGCTGGACGAGTCGTCGCCGGGCCTGGCGCTCGGCACCGAACAGGGCGTCGTCAAGCGGGTCGTCCCCGACTATCCCTCGAACAAGGAGGAGTTGGAGGTCATCACCCTCAAGGAGGGCGACCGGATCGTCGGCGCGGTGGAGCTGCGCACCGGCGAGGAGGACCTGGTCTTCATCACGGACGACGCCCAGCTCCTGCGCTACCAGGCCTCCCAGGTCCGCCCGCAGGGCCGTCCGGCCGGCGGCATGGCCGGCATCAAGCTCACCGAGGGTGCCAAGGTCATCTCGTTCACGGCCGTCGACCCGGCCGCGGACGCGATCGTCGTCACCGTCGCCGGCTCGCGCGGGACGCTGGACGACTCCGTGCAGACGACGGGCAAGGTCACCCCGTTCGACCAGTTCCCGCGCAAGGGCCGGGCGACCGGCGGTGTCCGCTGCCAGCGGTTCCTGAAGGGCGAGGACTGCCTGGCCTTCGCCTGGGCGGGCCCCACGCCGGTCCTCGCCGCCCAGAAGAACGGCAGCCCGGCCGAGCTCCCGGCCGTCGACCCGCGCCGCGACGGCTCGGGCGTGTCGCTGCCGAAGACGGTGGCGGTGGTGACGGGACCGGCCTAGACCGGAGGTTCCTCCGGGTACGGATCCCGGAGGCCGGGTTCCCCGGGCTCGTCTCCCCCGGGGTCCCGCACATGGCGCAGGACGCCCCACATGCCGTGCTCGTCGGCGTGCGGGGCGTCGTCCTCGCACTCCTCCAGCTCCTTGCCGAGGGCGTTCGCGTCGATGCCGGAGCCGATCAGCACGAGCTGGGTGAGGCGGGGCTCGCCGGCCGGCCAGGGGTCGGGATAGAAGCGCAGGAACCGGCCCACGGCGTGCACGGCGTAGCGGTTGCGGGGGTCGTGTGGGCCGAAGTCGACGTATCCCTTGATCCGGTAGAGCCCGCCGGGGCGGCTGTCGAGGAACCGCATCAGCCGGCGCGGATCGAGCGGCACGTCGGCGACGTAGGAGAGGCTGTCGTAGCCGGTGTGCAGGTGTCCGGCGTGGCCGCCGTCGTCACCGCTCTCGTGCAGGTCGTCGAAGGACAGCTGCCCGATACGCTCCTCGTCGGGCCCGCAGTCGAAGAGGAACTCGGGATCGACACGGCCGTAGGAGGCCGGGACGACGGCGGCCCCGTCGACGAGGGACGCCACCAGGTCGAGCACCCTTTCCAGGCCGGCGGCCCGGTCGGCCTTGTTGACGACGACGAGGTCGGCGAGCGCGAGATGCCGGTCGAGTTCGGGGTGGAGCGCGCGGGTGGCGTCGAACTCGGCGGCGTCGACGACCTCGACGAGCCCTCCGTAGACGACCCTGGGGTTGTCGCTGGCCAGCACCATGCGGACGAGTTCCTGGGGTTCGGCGAGTCCGCTGGCCTCGATGACGACGACGTCGATACCGACGGCGGGGTTCGTGAGCCGGTCGAGGTACACGTCCAGCTCACCGGCGTCGACCGCGCAGCACAGACACCCGTTGCCGAGGGAGACGGTGGAGTCGCCGAGCGCTCCCGCGACCGCCATGGCGTCGATCTCGATGGCGCCGAAGTCGTTGACGATCGCGCCGATACGGCTGCCACCGCTGTGGTGGAGGAGGTGGTTGAGCAGCGTGGTCTTACCGGAGCCGAGGAATCCGGCGAGGACGACGACCGGGATCTGCGGCACGGCAGGGATCGGATCCGGGTGCGGACTCGGATCCGGGTGCGGGATCAAATCCGGGTGCGGGCTCGGACTCGGGTGCGGGCTCGGACTCGGGTTCCGGCTCGGCTGGCTCACCGTGCGACCTCTCTCACGCCGACGCGTGCACCGGCTCACGACCGCGGTGCGCGCACGAAGTTGGAATGCCGACCAAGGATACGAACCGCCCGCCGGCGTCCGCCCCGCGGCGGCTCACCCCCGCGGCGGGAGGCCGATCGGCCTCCGGTCAGGTTAGGCTCACCTGTGTGAGTACGTGCTCGACCGTCTCCCGGCAGCTCGACGAGCCGCTGGCCGCCACCGCTCCCGTGGCGACGACGTGGCTGCTGCTGGAGCAGCCCGGCCCGTGGGGTGTCAAGGCGCTCACCGCGAGCCACCTGGACCCCGCTGTCGGCCGCGCGCTGGAGCGGGCCGCGCAGGGCACCGGCGTCCGCGTCGCGCTCATCCGCCGCCCGGGCCGTCACCCCGACCGCGGCACGGCGCCCCTGCGGCGTGTGTACGCGGCCCACACGGTTCCGGGGAACGTATGGCTGCACAGCGCCATGACCGCCGACCCCGAGCAACTGCTCGGCCTCGACTTCGCCGCACTGGGCAGGGGTGACCACCACACCTTCGATGCGGTACTGCAGGGCGCGCCCCACACAGGCGATCCGCTCACGCTGGTGTGCACCAACGGCAAGCGCGACCGGTGCTGCGCCCTCCTCGGCCGCCCCCTCGCGGCCGAACTGGCCTCCTCCGGGGTCCACGGGGTCTGGGAGGTCACGCACCTGGGCGGCCACCGCTTCTCGCCGACGCTCCTCGTGCTGCCGTACGGCTACGCGTACGGGCGGGCCGAGGCGCACACCGTCAAGGACGCCCTGCACGGCGTGCGGGAGGGCCGGGTGGTCCTCGAGGGCTGCCGGGGCCGTACGGCCTGGGAGCGGCCCGGACAGGCCGCGGAGCTGGCCGTGCGGCAGGCGGCGGGCGAGTACCGCGCGGACGCGCTGAGCGTCGTACGCACCGACGGCGCCGCGCCCCGCTGGGAGGTGACCGTCGCCCACGCCGACGGACGCCGCTGGCACGTGACCGTGGTCCAGGAAGCCGGCCGGCCGCCCCAGCCGGAGAGCTGCGGCGCGTCGGTGCTCGGCGGGCCGGCGCGCATGGAGGTGGTCGCCGTCCGCGAACCGGCGGGCACCCGGCTCGCCGGATGACGGCACCGCCGCACAGCCGGAGACCCGCACCGCACCCGCTGAGGCAGTACGCCCCCGTCGACGTACTGTCATGGGCCATGAGTTCTCCGCCTCCCGCACGCCGCCGACTCCGCCTGCCACGACGGATGTTCTCGCAGGTGCTGCTGATGCAGCTGGCGATCGCCGCGGGAGTCACGGTGCTCGCGACCGGGTTGTTCCTCGCGCCGCTCGGCCGTCAACTGGACGAGCAGGCGATGCGCCGCGCCCTCGCCATCGCCGAGACCACCGCCGAGAACCGTCAGCTCGCGCGGGATCTGCGGAACACCGCCCCGAGCGCCGACGAGCCCGTGCAGCAGGAGGCGGAACGGATCCGCGAGGCGACCGGCGCCGAGTACGTCGTGGTGATGGACACGCGGGGCACCCGCTGGTCGCACACCGATCCGCGGCAGATAGGCGAGCCCGTCTCGACCGACCCCGGAGCGGCCCTGGCCGGGCAGAAGGTCATGGAGATCGACACCGGCACCCTGGGACGCTCGGCGCGCGGCAAGGTGCCGCTGTACGACGACGACCACCGCGTCGTCGGGGCGGTCTCGGTCGGCATCGCCTACAACAGCGTGCGCGCCAAGCTGATCGACGCCATACCGGGTCTGTTCGCCTACGCCGGCGGGGCCCTGGCCGCCGGCGCGCTGGCCGCCTGGCTGATCTCCCGGCGGGTCCAGCGGCAGACCAGGGACCTGGCGTTCTCGGACATCGCGGCGCTGCTCGCCGAGCGCGAGGCGATGCTGCACGGCATCCGGGAGGGGGTCGTGGCGCTGGACCGCCGCGGCCGTGTCCGGCTGCTCAACGACGAGGCGCGGCGTCTGCTCGGCATCGGTGACGAGGCGCTCGGCCGCTCGCCCGACGAGGCGCTCGGCGAGGGCCGTACGACCGATGTGCTGGCCGGACGGGTGACGGGCACCGACCTGCTCACCGTGCGCGGGCAGCGCGTCCTGGTCGCCAACCGGATGCCGACCGGCGACGGGGGCGCCGTCGCCACCCTGCGCGACCGCACCGAGCTGGAGCAGCTGGGCCGGGAGCTGGACTCGACGCGCGGTCTGATCGACGCCCTGCGCGCCCAGGACCACGAGCACGCCAACCGCATGCACACGCTGCTCGGACTGCTGGAGCTGGAGATGTACGACGACGCCGTGGAGTTCGTCGGGGAGGTGGTCGGGGACCACCGGGCCACGGCGGAGCAGGTCACCGAGAAGATCCAGGACCCGCTGCTCGCCGCCCTGCTGGTCGGCAAGGCGACCGTGGCGGCCGAGCGCGGGGTCGCGCTGTGGCTGTCGGACCGTACGCGTCTGCCGGACCGGCTGGTCGACCCCGGGGGGCTGGTGACGGTCGTCGGGAACCTGGTCGACAACGCGCTCGACGCCGTCGCGGCGACTCCCCACGCGCGCGTGGAGGTCGAGCTGCGCGCCGAGGGGCGCACCGCCGCCCTCAGGGTGCGCGACACCGGGCCCGGCATCCCGGCGGACCAGCGCGATCTGATCTTCACGGAGGGGTGGTCCACCAAGCGGCCTCCGGCGCACCGCAACCGCGGCATCGGCCTGTCCCTGGTGCGCAGGCTCGCCGAGCGGCAGGGCGGGACCGTGACGGTGGGTGAGGCGGACGGCGGCGGCGCGGAGTTCACGGTCGTCCTGCCCGAGGCGCTCGCCGAGGAGGGGCCGGTCCTCGAATCCGCCCTCGGACCCGCCCTCACCGCCGCCGTCGAGACCGCCGAGGAGGAGTCGCGGTGATCGAGGTCCTGGTCGTGGACGACGACGTCCGGGTCGCGCGCGTCCACGCCGCCTACGTGGAGAGGGTGCCGGGCTTCCGCGTCGCGGGCGCGGCACACAGCGCGGCCGAGGCGCTGCGCCGGCTGGAGGCGCCGCCGCGGCCGGACCTGGTCCTCATGGACCACTACCTGCCCGACGGCACGGGCCTGTCGGTCGTCCAGGAGATGCGGCGCCGCGGCCACCGGACCGACGTGATCATGGTGACGGCGGCCCGGGACGTGTCGACCGTACAGGCGGCGATGCGGCACGGGGCGCTGCAGTACCTGGTCAAGCCGTTCGCCTTCGCGGGGCTGCGGGCCAGGCTGGAGGCGTACGCGGCGCTGCGCCGCACCCTGGACGGCGGCGGGGAGGCCGAGCAGGCCGAGGTGGACCGGATCTTCGGGGCCTTATCGGCACCGTCGGAACCCGGGCTGCCCAAGGGGCACTCCCCCGCCACCGCCGAACTCGTCCGCCAGTGCCTGATGAAGGCCGACGGGCCCCTGTCGGCCCGGGAGGTCGCCGACCGGACCGGGGTGAGCCGGCCGACCGCCCAGCGCTATCTCAAGCTCCTGGAGCGCACGGGACGGGCCGGGCTGACCCTGAGGTACGGCGACACGGGCCGCCCCGAACACCGTTACGTGTGGGCGGCCCGCGCCTGAGGACACGGCTCGTGGAAGGGGGGAAGGAGACCGTGTCCCCCGTGCGTACGGATGTCAGCCGGCGGCCTTCTCGACGAACTCGGTGGTGTACGTCCTGCTCAGGTCCACCTTGGCGTTCTGGATGTTGGGGTTGAACGCCTTGAGCACCTTCTCGACGGTCTCCGGGCCGTTCTGAGGCATCACGCCGTCCTCGGTGAACATCGGCAGCGTGCTCTTGATCGCCTCCGCGTAGAGGGCCTTGTTGCCCTGGGAGTAGTCGGCGGGCATCTTGGCGGCGATCTCGTCGGCGCTGTGGGTGGACATCCACCTGAGCGTCCTGACGAACGCGTTGGCCAGCTTCTGGACGGTCTCCTTGTGGCTGTCGACCCAGTCGGTCTGCATGTACAGGCTGGACGACGGGTACGGGCCGCCGAGCGCCTCCTGCGAACCCTCGGGCGTCCGCATGTCGACGAGGACCTTGCCGGCCTTCTTCTCCAGGATCGTCGCGACGGTCGGGTCGGTCGTCATGCCGCCGTCGATGGAGCCCCTCTCGAGCGCGGCGATGAAGGTCGGTCCCGCGCCGACGGCGACCGGGCTGAACTCGCTGACCTTCACGCCGTTCTTGACCGCGAGGTACTTGGTGAGGAAGTCGGTGGAGGAGCCGAGGCCGGTGACGCCGAGCTTCTTGCCCTTGAAGTCCTTCGGCGAAGTGATCTTGTCGGCCGCCTTGTTGGAGACGACCTCCACCTCGCCGGGGGCGTGCGAGAACTGCACCACGGACTGGACGTTCTTGCCCTTGACCTGCAGGTCCAGGGTGTGGTCGTAGAAGCCGACGGCGCCCTGGACCTGGCCGGAGACGAGCGCGGTCTCGGCCTGGACGCCGGCGGGCTCGCTCAGCAGCTCGACGTCCAGGCCCTCGTCGTCGAAGTAGCCGAGGCGCTGGGTGAGCATGGCGGGCAGGTAGATGACCTTGTCCAGGCCACCCACCATGATCTTGACGTGCTCGCCCTTGCCGCCCCCGCTCCTGCCGGAGCCGGCGGTGGAGCTCGCCGCGTCGTTGGCGCAGGCGGTGAGGGAGGACAGGGCGAGCAGGCCTGCGGCGGCCGACGCCGCGCATCTGACGGTCTTGCGCATGACGGTTCACGTCCTTGTGAGAACTCGTGAGGGCTTGCGGGAAGGCGGTGCGGGAGGAAGGCGACGGTGGGGCGGCGCCGGGCGGTTCAGTCCCCGGAGTCCGCCGGCTTCCAGCGGAAGATGCGGCGCTCGGCGAAGGTGAGCAGTCCCTCGGCGACGAGCGCGACCGCGGCGAGAATGACCATCGCGGCGTACACACCGGCCGCGTTGAAGGTGCCCTGGGACTGCGCGACGAGCAGTCCGATGCCCTTGGTGGCGCCGATGTACTCGCCGACGATGGCGCCGATGAGGGCGAAGCCGAAGCTGACGTGCAGGCTGGTGAAGATCCACGAGGTCGCGGACGGGATGACCACCTGCAGGGTGACCCTGCGGTCGCTCGCGCCGAGGATCCGCGCGTTGGCCACCAGGTTGCGGTCGACCTCCCGGGTGCCCTGGAAGGCGTTGAAGAACACGGGGAAGAAGACGAGGACCACGGCCGAGGCGACCTTGGAGGCCGGTCCGAGCCCGAACCAGATCATGAAGATCGGGGCGAGGACGATCCTCGGGATGGAGTTGAGCACCTTGATGTAGGGGCCGAGGACGTCGGCGAGGAAGGTGACGCGGCCGAGCGCGATGCCGAGGACCACGCCGGCCACCACGCCGAACACCCAGCCGAGCAGTGCCTCGTAGAGCGTGTACCAGATCTGCTCGCCGAGTGAGCCGAGTGCGGTGCCGTGCGTGATCCAGGTCCAGATCTGGTCCCAGATCTTCGAGGGCATCGAGAAGTTGAACGGGTCGATGACCTCGGCCCGGGAGAGCGCCTCCCACAGGCCGAGCACGGCCACCAGCACCAGGGCGCGGGCGGAGCCGACGGCCACCTTGCGCCTGCGGGCGGCGCGGGCCCGGGAGTGCGCGCGGTCCGGGGTCTTGACCGTGTCGACGACCGGCGTGCTGAGCACCTCAGGCGACATGGGCGGCACCTCTTTCGCGGGTGATGCGGACCTCTTCGCCGAGCGACTCCCAGATCTCGCGGTAGATGTCGATGAACTCCGTCCGCAGGCGCACCTGCTCGACCTTGCGGGGCCGGGGCAGGCCGATGTCGAAGACCTGCTTCACGGTCGCGGGACCGGCCGTCATGACCACGACCTTGTCGGCCAGTGCGATGGCCTCCTCCAGGTCGTGGGTGACGAAGACGACCGAGGCGCCCGTGCCCTCCCACAGCTCGAGGAGCTCGTCCGACATCAGCGCCCTGGTCTGCACGTCGAGTGCCGAGAACGGCTCGTCCATCAGCAGGATCTCGGGGTCGTTGACGAAGGTGGCGGCGAGGGCGACGCGCTTGCGCTGACCGCCGGAGAGCTGGTGCGGGTAGCGGTCCTCGAAGGCGGCGAGCCCGACCCGGGCCAGCCAGGCGCGCGCCTTCTCCTTCGCCTCCGCCTTCGGTACGCCGCGGAAGCGCGGTCCGGCCATCACGTTGGACAGCACCGTGCGCCAGGGGAAGGTGGCGTCCTGCTGGAAGACGAAGCCGACCTTGCCGCCGACGCCGCGCACCGGCTCGCCGGCCACCAGCACATCGCCCTCGGTGGGCTCCTCCAGGCCGCTGACCAGGGTCAGCGTGGTCGACTTGCCGCAGCCGGTGGGGCCGACCACGGCCACGAACTCGCCGCGCCGCACGGTGAGGTCGAGGTCCTTCACAGCCGTGTGCAGGCCCCCTGACGGGGTCCTGAACGTCTTGCTCGCGCCCCGCAGTTCGATGACGGGGCTGGTGTCTGCGCTCATGGCCCGGAGGGTAGGTGTGGCCCCGGCCACAACAGCAGTCTTCTGTGCGCAACCCGTTCTTTTGCTCGCAAGCACCTGTTGTGCTCGTTCTGCTCGCGCTACAACAGCGGAGCCGAACACGGGCGCCGCGCCCGCCTGGCCTTGAGGGAAAGAGGCCCGATGATTGACGTCCTGGTGGTCGACGACGACTACCGTGTCGCCGAGATCAACGCCAAGTACGTGGGGAAGGTTCCCGGCTTCCGGGTGAGCGCCCGCGCGCACAGTGCCGCACAGGCCCTGACCACCGTGCAGCGGGGAGGCATCGACCTGGTCCTGCTCGACCACTACCTGCCCGACCGCACCGGTCTGGAGCTCGTCCACCGCATGCGCGACCAGGGCATCGGCACCGACGTCATCATGATCACGGCGGCCGGTGACGTGGCGACCGTGCAGCAGGCGATGCGGCTGGGCGCCCTGCACTATCTGGTCAAGCCGTTCACCTTCGCCACGCTGCGCGGTCGTCTGGACTCCTACGCCGCCCTGCGCCGCACCGTCGACCGCGTCGGTGGCCGCGGTGTGACGGGGCAGGAGCAGGTGGACCGGATCTTCGGCGCCCTGCGCACCACGCCGGCGTCGGCGTC
The DNA here is from genome assembly GCF_001906585.1 of Streptomyces kebangsaanensis. GTDB lineage: Bacteria > Actinomycetota > Actinomycetes > Streptomycetales > Streptomycetaceae > Streptomyces > Streptomyces kebangsaanensis. The sequence continues at coordinate 17,829 of NZ_JUJA01000053.1, forward strand.
CCCGGGCCTGCCCGGTGGTCACTCGGAGCCGACGAGCGATCTCATCTGCCGTGTCCTGCACCGCGCCGACCGGCCGCTGTCCGCCCACGAGGTGGCCGCCCGGACCGGCCTGAGCCGCTCCACCGCCCAGCGCTATCTGCGCCGTCTGGAACAGTCCGGACGTCTGCGCCTGTCCCTGAGGTACGGCGACACGGGGCGGCCCGAGCACCGCTACGCGTGGGTGGCGCCGTAGCCCCGCCCGGGCCGGTGGTGCGGCCGTACGACGCTGTGGTGCCGGCCGCCGTCACACGGCCCCCGCTCCCGTCAGCGACCGCACCTCCGTCTCCGCGTGCTTGGCCTCGTCCGGCAGTTCGGTCGAGGTGACGGTGCCGAGCCAGCCGGCGAGGAACCCGAGCGGGACGGAGACGATGCCGGGGTTCTGCAGCGGGAAGAGCTGGAAGTCGACGCCCGGGAAGAGGGAGTCGGGGCTTCCGGAGACCACCGGGGAGAGCACGACGAGCACCAGGGCGGGGATCAGTCCGCCGTAGACGGCCCACACCGCGCCGCGGGTCGTGAAACCGCGCCAGAACAGCGAGTACAGCAGCACCGGCAGGTTCGCTGAGGCGGCGACGGCGAAGGCGAGGCCCACCAGGAAGGCGACGTTGAGGTCGCGGGCGAGCAGGCCGAGGGCGATCGCCACCACGCCGATGCCGGCCGCGGCGACGCGCGCCACGGCGACCTCGCTGCGCTGCCGGGCCCCGCGGCGCCGCAGGGAGGCGTACAGGTCGTGGGCCACCGACGCCGATGAGGCGAGGGTGATCCCGGCGACCACCGCGAGGATCGTGGCGAAGGCGACCGCGGCCACCACCGCGAACAGGACCGTGCCCGCCGCGGAGTCCGCGCCGCCACCCAGGTCGAGGGCCAGCAGCGGGACCGCCGTGTTCCCGGCCGCGTTGGACCCCCGGAGCACGTCCGGTCCGACGATCGCCGCCGCGCCGAAGCCGAGGACGATCGCCATCAGGTAGAAGCCGCCGATGAGCCCGATGGACCAGATCGCCGAACGCCGGGCGGCTCGCGCGGTCGGCACGGTGTAGAAGCGGGACAGGATGTGCGGCAGTCCGGCCGTGCCGAGCACCAGCGCGAGCCCGAGGCTGACGAAGTCCAGGCGCGCGGTCAGGTCCCCGCCGTACTTCAGCCCGGGGGCCAGGAAGGCGTCCCCGTGCCCGCTGCGCTCGGCCGCGGTGAGCAGCAGCCGGTCGAGGTCGCCGTGGAACCTGACCAGGACGAGCACGGTCAGCACGGCGGTGCCGCCCATCATCAGGACCGCCTTGACGATCTGGATCCAGGTGGTGGCCCGCATCCCTCCCAACGACACGTAGATCACCATCAGTGCGCCGACGCCGACGACGGTCCAGGCCTGCGCTCCCCCGCCGGTCCGCCCGAGGAGCAGCGCCACCAGGCTGCCCGCGCCCACCATCTGCGCCACCAGGTACAGAACGGACACGGTGACCGAGGAGGTTCCCGCCGCGATCCGCACCGGCCGCTCGCCCATCCGCGCCGCGACCACGTCGGCGAGCGTGAAGCGCCCGCAGTTGCGCACCAGTTCGGCGACGAGGAACAGCACCACCAGCCAGGCCACGAGGAAGCCCACGACGTACAGCACCCCGTCGTAGCCGAACAGCGCGATCAGTCCGGGAACGCCCAGGAAGGAGGCGGCCGACGCGTAGTCGCCCGCGACGGCGAAGCCGTTCTCCATGGGCGAGAACAGCCGCCCGCCCGCGTAGAACTCCTCCGCCGAACCGCGCCGGCTGCGGCTCACCCAGGTGGTGATGCCCAGGGTGACCGCGACGAACGCGCTGAACAGCAGTAGCGCCAGTGTCTGGTGGTCGCCGGTCACGACGCACCGCCCTGGACGCCGCGCGTCAGTTCCTGCGTGTCCCAGCGCAGTTCGAGCGCCGCCCGGTCCCGGCGCAGCCGTGCGTGCCGGGCGTAGGCCCAGGCGAGGAGGAAGGTGCTGAGGAACTGTCCGAGGCCGGCCAGCATCGCCACGTTCACCGCGCCCGCCACCGGCCGCGCCATGATCCCGGGCGCGGCCGTGGCGGCCACGACGTACGCCACGTACCAGACGAGGAAGACCGCGACCGCCGGGACGACGAACCGCCGGTACCGGCTGCGCACCTCCTGGAACGCCGCGCTGCGCTGCACCTCGAGGTAGACCTCGGCCGCGGCGCCGCCGGCCGGCCCGGCCCGCCCCTCGCGGCGGGGCGCCGGTACCGGCGCGGAGAGGGCTCCCGTGCCGTCCCCCTCGCCCCAGCCGGAGGCCAGTGCGTCGTACCAGGGGTCGCGATACCTCATGTCATCCGCGCCCCCGCGGGGACGGGCGTTGCTTGACTGCATGCCCAAGGATGGACAGAACGGGAAGATCCCCGACTTCTCTTCTCCCCGCTCTTCACTCCATCAGGTGACCGAGCGACCCGGAGCCGTCACTACGCGTCGATGCGCGAGCGGTCCAGTGTCGCGGCCGAGCTCGCGATGAACTCCTTGCGGGGGGCCACGTCGTTGCCCATCAGGAGATCGAAGACCCGCTCGGCGGCCTCGAGGTCGGAGAGGTTGATCCGGCGCAGGGTGCGGTGGCGCGGGTCCATGGTCGTCTCGGCCAGCTGGTCGGCGTCCATCTCACCGAGACCCTTGTACCGCTGGATCGAGTCCTTGTACCGGATCTTCTTGCTCTGGAACTCGAGCAGCTTGTCGCGCAGTTCGCGGTCCGAGTAGGTGTAGACGTACTTGTCCTGGCCCCTCTTCGGCTGGACCAGCTCGATGCGGTGCAGCGGCGGCACCGCGGCGAACACCCGGCCCGACTCGACCATGGGCCGCATGTAGCGGTGGAACAGCGTCAGGAGCAGGGTCCGGATGTGGGAGCCGTCCACGTCGGCGTCGGTCATCATGATGATCTTGCCGTAGCGCGCCGCGTCCAGGTCGAAGGTCCGGCCCGAGCCCGCTCCTATCACCTGGATGATCGCGCCGCACTCGGCGTTCTTCAGCATGTCCGTGACGGACGACTTCTGGACGTTGAGGATCTTGCCGCGGATCGGCAGCAGCGCCTGGAACTCGGAGTTCCGCGCCAGCTTCGCCGTACCGAGCGCGGAGTCGCCCTCGACGATGAACAGCTCGCTGCGGTCGACGTCGTCGCTGCGGCAGTCGGCGAGCTTGGCCGGCAGCGAGGAGGTCTCCAGGGCCGTCTTGCGGCGCTGCGCGTCCTTGTGCTGGCGGGCGGCGATGCGCGTACGGGCGGCGGCGACGGCCTTCTCCAGCACCACGCGCGCCTGCTGTGCGTCGTCGCGCTTGGTGGACGTCAGGAACGCCTTGAGTTCCTTGGTGACGACGTTGTTCACGATGCGGCGGGCCGCCGAGGTGCCGAGGACCTCCTTGGTCTGGCCCTCGAACTGCGGCTCGGCGAGGCGGACCGTGATGACCGCGGTGAGGCCCTCCAGGGCGTCGTCCTTGACGATGTCGTCCTCGGCGACGCGCAGCATCTTCTTGGCCCGCAGCACCTCGTTCACGGTCTTGGCGACGGCCTGCTCGAAGCCGGCGACGTGGGTGCCGCCCTTGGGGGTGGCGATGATGTTGACGAAGGACCGGAGCGTGCTGTCGTAGCCGGTTCCCCAGCGCAGCGCGACGTCCACGCCGAGTTCGCGGGTGACTTCGGTGGGCGTCATCTGGCCGTGGTCGTCGAGGACCGGGACCGTCTCCTTGAAGGTGCCGTGCCCGGTGAAGCGGAGGACGTCGCAGACGGGCCGGTCGTTCGCCAGGTACTCGCAGAACTCGCTGATGCCGCCGTCGTAGCGGAAGGACTCCTCGCCCTTGCTGCCGCCCTCGCCGAGGCCGTACTCGTCGCGGACGACGATGGTCAGTCCGGGCACCAGGAAGGCCGTCTGGCGGGCGCGCTGGTGCAGGGTCTCCAGGGAGAGCTTGGCGTCCTTGAGGAAGATCTGGCGGTCGGCCCAGTAACGCACGCGCGTGCCGCTGCGCGCCTTGGGGATCTTCTTGGCCTTGCGCAGGCCGTTCCCGGCCTCGAACCTGGCGTCGGGCCCGTTGCCCGCGAACGCGCCGGGTACGCCGCGCCGGAAGCTGATGGCGTGGGTGTGGCCGCCGCGGTCCACCTCGACGTCCAGCCGGGCGGACAGGGCGTTGACCACGGAGGCGCCGACGCCGTGCAGACCGCCGGAGGCGGCGTAGGAGCCCCCGCCGAACTTTCCGCCCGCGTGCAGCTTGGTCATGACGACCTCGACACCGGACATGCCCGTCTTGGGCTCGACGTCGACCGGGATGCCGCGGCCGTTGTCCCGCACCTCCACGGAACCGTCGTCGTACAGGACGACCTCGATACGGTCGCAGTAGCCTCCGAGGGCTTCGTCGACGGAGTTGTCGATGATCTCCCACAGGCAGTGCATCAGACCACGGCTGTCGGTGGAGCCGATGTACATGCCCGGGCGCTTGCGCACGGCCTCGAGGCCCTCGAGGACGAGCAGGTGCCGCGCGGTGTAATTGGAGCTGTCCCGGTCTGCTCCTGCCAGCAGCGCTGTGGACGGCACGGACGTCTCGGCGGTCACGCGGTTCGCTCCTCGCTGAATTTCAGGTGGGGCCCTGATGGATAAGGGCGCGGCTTGGATCGCCGTTCAGAGGGTACCGAGGCCTGGTAGAGCCCTTGCAACACAACCCTCGGCAAGGGCCCAGAGTAGTAGAGACTCGCATGAGTGTTCGACACTTCGGCCGAGTGAAGCACATATCACGTTCCCTTCGGGGGCATGAACCATTTAGGCTCCGGGCACGTCCTCCTGAACAACCGGCAACCCGGCCGGGGAGGATTCGACCATGACCGACAGTGCGAACCCGTAAGACACAGAGAAACGCAATACGGCACATTCGCCGCCAAACCGGCAGCAGCCGGCCGCCCCGAAAGATTTTTTCGAGGAAAAGCCACGATCGGGAACGTTTGGGGCTGGTTGGATGTTGACCCTGGTACGACAGCTCGTCGAGCTAGAGAAGAGGCGACGTGACTACTGTTCTGACCCCCGCGAGCCCGCTGACGGCCGCCGATCGCTGCGACCGCTGCGGCGCCCAGGCATACCTGCGCGTTGTCCTGCTCAGCGGTGGAGAACTGCTCTTCTGCGCCCACCACGGCCGCAAGTTCGAGCCGGAACTCAAGAAGATCGCCGCTGATATACAGGACGAGACGGGGCGCCTGGCGCCCGGCAGCACGAGCGCGTCCGACCAAGAGCGCTGACATCTCGCCCGACGAGCGAGCTCCGGCACAGGCCGGCGGACGGGCGGTCGCTCCCGGCATCCGGGAGCGACCGCCCGTCCTCGTGGCCCAGGACGCCGGTCAGGACGCGCCGGGCTCCCGGTGCGGCGCCTTGTCGGCACCAAGGACCTGTCTCAGCGTCCGTACGACGTCGGACACCCGCGTGTAGACGCCGGGGCTCCCCGCGCGTCCGCAGCCGCTCCCCCACGACACGAGCCCGATCAGCCGCCCCCGGGCGACCAGCGGGCCCCCGCTGTCCCCCTGGCAGGCGTCCCTGCCGCCCGTGGCCTCCCCCGCGCACAGCATGCTGCCGGCCGTGTACGTGCCGTCCTCGCTGCCGCTCGGATAGGCCCGTTCGCACCGCCCGTCGGGCAGGACATGGACCCGTGCGGCATGCAGACTGTGCGCGTAGGCGGCGGTGCCGGTGGTGTCCCCCCAGCCGTAGACCGTGGCGCTCGTGCCGGGCACGTACGCCGGGTCGCCCGCGCCCGCAAGGGGGATGACGGAGCTCTGGGGCACCGGCTCGGCGAGGGTGAGCACGGCGAAGTCGCCGGCGTTGGTGTCGGCGTCGTAGTGCGGGTTGGCCCAGATGGCGCGTACCGGGATCTCCTTGCCCTGGCGGGAGAGCAGATCCGTGCGCCCGGTGATCACTTTCAGGTCTCGTGTCGGTGGCGCGCCCACGACCTCTCCGGCCATACAGTGGGCCGCGGTGAGCACCGCTGTCCGGCCGACCACCACACCACCGCAGAACTGCCCCGCCCGGGTGCCTCCGAACCGGTCACGGCTGACGAGGGCCACGGTCCACGGGCTGTGCGCCACGTCGACGGGGAAGCCGCCGATGACAATGCTGTCGGCGACGGCGGGAGCGGCGGTGGCCGGCGGTATCGCGGCTCCCGCGGCCGCCAGGACCAGCGGCCGGGCCAGGGCCCGGGCAATACGGCGTCGCATGATGCTCCTCACTCTGGGACGATCATCGGACACCCAGAGTCGTGCAGAGCAACGCGCCTCGCAGCACGAAGGACCCGCTCCCCGGCCGGGGAGCGGGTCCTTCGTGCTGCGGTACCGGACCTAGTCGAGGTAGTCGCGCAGCACCTGCGAGCGCGACGGGTGGCGCAGCTTCGACATGGTCTTGGACTCGATCTGACGGATCCGCTCACGCGTGACGCCGTACACCTTGCCGATCTCGTCGAGGGTCTTCGGCTGACCGTCGGTGAGACCGAAGCGCATGGAGACGACGCCCGCCTCGCGCTCGGACAGGGTGTCGAGCACCGAGTGCAGCTGCTCCTGCAGCAGCGTGAAGCTGACCGCGTCGGCCGGGACGACCGCCTCGGAGTCCTCGATGAGGTCACCGAACTCGCTGTCGCCGTCCTCGCCCAGCGGGGTGTGCAGCGAGATGGGCTCGCGGCCGTACTTCTGGACCTCGATGACCTTCTCCGGGGTCATGTCGAGCTCCTTGGCCAGCTCCTCCGGCGTGGGCTCGCGGCCCAGGTCCTGAAGCATCTGGCGCTGCACGCGCGCGAGCTTGTTGATGACCTCGACCATGTGCACCGGGATACGGATGGTGCGGGCCTGGTCGGCCATGGCGCGGGTGATCGCCTGACGGATCCACCAGGTGGCGTACGTGGAGAACTTGTAGCCCTTGGTGTAGTCGAACTTCTCCACCGCGCGGATGAGACCGAGGTTGCCCTCCTGGATCAGGTCCAGGAAGAGCATGCCGCGACCGGTGTAGCGCTTGGCCAGGGAGACCACCAGACGGAGGTTGGCCTCCAGGAGGTGGTTCTTGGCGCGGCGTCCGTCCTCGGCGATGATCTCGAGCTCACGCTTGAGCTTGGGGGCGAGCTTGTCGGAGTTGGCCAGCTTGTCCTCGGCGAACAGGCCCGCCTCGATCCGCTTGGCCAGCTCGACCTCCTGCTCGGCGTTGAGCAGGGGGACCTTGCCGATCTGCTTGAGGTAGTCCTTCACCGGGTCGGCGGTGGCGCCGGCCGCGGCGACCTGCTGGGCGGGGGCGTCGTCCTCGTCCTCGTCGGAGAGGACGAAACCGGCGTTCTCGGCGCCCTCGGGCTCCTCCGCGCCCTTGGTCTCCTCGATCACCTCGTCCTCGAGCAGCTCGGCGTCGTCCTTCTTGGCGGCGGTGGTCTTCTTAGCCGCCGTCTTCTTGGCGGCGGTGGTCTTCTTAGCCGCCGTCTTCTTGGCAGCGCTCGTCTTCTTGGCAGCGGCCTTCTTGACGGGGGCCTCGTCCTCGGCGGGCGTGTCGGCGGCGGGCGCCTTCGGGGTGGCGGTGGCGGTGGCCTTCCGGGTGGTCACCGCCTTCGCCGCGACCGTCTTGCCGGCGGCGCGCTTGGCCGGACTCTTCGCTGCGACGCTCTTTCGGGTGCGCTTGTTGGGCTCCGCGGCACTGACCATCAGCGTCACACCCTCTTCCTCGAGGATCTGATTGAGGCTGCGCAGTACGTTCTTCCACTGAGTGGCCGGAATCTGGTCAGCTTCGAAGGCCCGACGCACATCGTCGCCGGCGATCTGCCCCTCAGCCTTTCCCCGCTCAATGAGCGCCATGACAGAGACGGACTCGGCGATCTCCGGCGGGAGCGTACGGGATGTGCTGGCCGACACGAACAACCTCTCGGAACGTTGGAAAACGGCTTCCGGCCCCGTCCACAGCGGACAGGAGCCGACCACCGGCCTGGGGATGGGCCGACGGTGCGGGCGGGGGCCGGGAAGAGGCACAGCGCCGTGAACGGCGTCCGTATTCCCTCCGCGGCTGTCACCTCTTAAGTCATCGCGTTCTTCCCACGAGCGTTACGCCCAATCCACGTGGCCCGAGTCACACCCCGTAAGCGTGTAAAAAAGACCAGAAGTGGGCATACAAGGTCAGCCGTTGCCACGGATACGGTCCGGCCGGCGACTCTCCCGTCGGTCGCGCACAGACCCCGCCGGGTTCGCGGAGGGGCCGACGGGGTTCCGCGGGAGGCGGTTCACCGGCCGGACGCGGCCGCGGAGGACGGCGGGGCCCGGCCGTGCCGCCCGCGCAGGCACCGGGGGTCGAGCGGGTCAGTGCTCGCGCGGCGCGGGAACCACCCGTTCGACCTCGGGGTGCACCGTGAGCAGTTGACGCACGGCCCCCTCCGCCGCCGCGCCGTCGCCGGCCGCGAGGGCGTCGACGATCCGCGCGTGCTGCGCCAGGGAGGTCTCGCTGGGCCGGTCGCAGCCCGTGACGGGGCCGCCGGAGACCTGGAGGGCGGCGGAGACGATCCCGGAGAGGTGCTCCAGCATCCGATTGCCCGCCAGCTGGATGAGCAGGGTGTGGAATTCGGCGTCCGCGCGGGAGAAGGTGAGCGTGTCGCCCTGCCCCAGGGCGTGCCCCATGATCTCGACCATGTCGGACAGGCGCTGCTGGACGTCCTCGCGCCCGTGCCCGGCGGCGAGTCTCGCCGCGAGCGGCTCGATCGTCCAGCGCAGCTCGCTCAGCTCGCGGCGCTGGTCGTCGCGCTGCGGCCCGAAGGCCCGCCACTCGATGATGTCCGGATCGAGCAGATTCCAGTCGCTGACGGGGCGCACGCGCGTGCCGACGTTCGGCCGGGCGCTGACCAGGCCCTTGGCCTCCAGAACGCGGAGCGACTCGCGGACGACGGTGCGGGAGACCTCGAAGCGCTGGCCGATCTCCTCGGGCACCAGCGGACGGTCGGCGCCCAGGTCCCCGGAAACGATCATCTGACCGAGCTGCTGGACGAGTTGGCCGTGCAGTCCGCGGCCGCGACTGCCCGCGGCGCGGCGGCCCACGCGCCCCAGCTCCGGGTCCGCGCCCTCCCAGCCGGGGTTTGCGGCGCGGCCGGGGACGGGCGTCTCGGCGTAGGGGTAACGGTCGAGTCCGCCCGGGCCGACGAGGCCGGAGTCTGTGGGGCGGGCGGCGGTCATCATGGTGTGCGCAAGGGTACTCACGGATCTTTTGTCGGCGCCCCCTCCAACTGCCTTGAGGTCTTTGGTGAAAAGCACACGAAAGGGTGATCGCTCACTTCGTCGCAATTGACGCCTTATCGGAAAGAAACGGACCTCTCTCGAGGAATTGCACACAGAGAGCGAGCGAATAGGCACAAGCCGTGTTCACCGGGCCCTTCCCCTCAGGATCGCCAGCAGATAAGCGCACAGCAACGCGGCGAGGGACAACGTCAGCGCGCCCCCGACGGGTTGGGCGATCACACGAGCCGCGGCGGCCAGGTAGCGATCCCCTCCGAAGGGCCACTGCAGCAGGAACACCCGGCGCAGCCGCGCGGGAAGGCCGTCGGCGTCCCACGCCCTCCCGCCCATGGCCGCCTGCACCAGCGGTACGACGACCACCGGTACGGCCAGCACGGACGCGAGCCCGGCCGTGGTGGACCGGAACAGCCCCGCGGCCAGCACACCGGCCCAGGCGCATCCGACCACGAGGCCCGTCCAACTCGCACCGAGCGAAAGCCAGTCGCCGGGAACCTGGGTGAGTTCCTGTCCGTACACGGCATAGAGCACCTCGGCGTCGCAGCCGACCGTGAGGAAGGCCAGCATCAGCGCGGCGGCGGTGGCGACGGCGAGCTTCGCGGCGAGCAGCCCGAGCCGCCGGGGGACGGTCCCCCGGTCCGCCGCCAGCGCGGGGTGGCGGAACTCGTCGCCGGAGGCCAGCGCGCCGAGCAGCCCGGCGCCGAGCGCCGCCGGGGGCAGAGGCAGTTGCTGCGGCCACGCCGCGATCAGCCGCGGCTGCGGAGTGTGTCCCATGTGTCCCATGACCAGCGCCGTGAGGGCGGAGACGACGAGGACGGCGGCGCAGGTGACGAATCCCGCGCCGATACCGGTGGCGCGGCGCAGTTCGTAGCGCAGGGGGCGCAGGGGGCCGGGTGCGGGACGGACGGAGATGGGGGGTGGCAGAGGGGACGTGGCGTCGAGCACGACGGCCTCCGCCGGGCGCGGGGTCGGGATCGAGGGCTGGGCGTCGGCGTGGCGCCCGGTGCCGGGGTGCGCCGCCGCGCGCTGCGGGGCCGGGGGCCGAGAGGGCCGCGCGGTCGCTGCGGCGAGCCCGTCCGGGGTGTGCGCACGCGTGGGGCCGTCTCCACTGCGGGAGGGGGTGGGGGCGGTCCCGGGGGCGGCGGACGGGACCTCGGAGGAGGCAGTGCGGTACGGGGCCTCGGCGCCGTTTACGGAGGTCGGGGACTCCGGAACCACTGCCCGGCTCGGCGCGCGAGTGCGGTCGGTCGAACACGGGGCCTCGGCGCCGTCGGCCGGGGCCGGGGCGTCGGAGACCGCGGCCGGGTTCGGACCCCGGGAGCGGCCGACGGGATACGGGGCCTCGGCGCCGTCCGCGGGGGCCGGGGGCCCGGAAGCGGTGGTGAGGTCCAGGGCTTCGGAGCGGGCCGCCGCGTCCGGGTGGCCGGGACCGGCGGGGACGTACGCGCCGTCCGGAACGGTGGCCGGGTGCGGGCCGGCCGGGCCCGTGGCGGGTGCCCCACCGTCGGGGCCGGCCGCGCGGACCCTGCTCCCCGTGCGGGCCGCGGCGGCACCGACCTTCGCACGCGATGCGTGCGGCGTGCTGTCCTCGTGCGCGGTGACGGATGCCTGCGGAGGACCCGCGGGGACGGTCGTGTCTTCCGGGGCTCGCGCGACGGTGGCTCCTGTGTCTTCCGTGCGCGCGACGACTGCCGCGGGGCCGGCGGCACGCGTCTGCCGCTTGCCGCCGGCCATGGGCGCCGCCCGGACCCACGACTCTTCGGCCGCCGGAGTCGCACCCGAGGGCACCGCCCCGGCACCAGGGCCCATGTCACCGACCTCGTCCGCGAGTTGGTGGATGAGGATGCCGTGACGGAACGCGGCCTCCCCGATGTCGGCGCACGTACTGCCGTAGACCGACAGACGGTTGCCGTCCTCGCGTACGACTTCCACGGAGTGGCGGGCGGTGCGGGCTTCCTTGGCCAGCAGGGCCCCGAGCCGGGCGGCGTGCGGGCTGCGGACGGCGACACGGGGACGCAGGCGGTTGCGGGCGAAGTCCTCGGCCTCCTGGTCGGCGACGAGCCTGCCGCCCTCGAGGGTGACGACGCGGTCGGCGGTGCGTGCCGCCTCCTTGGGGTCGGCCGTGGCGAACAGGACCGTGCCGCCCTGGGTGGCGTGGGCCCGCAGCATGCCGTGCAGCCAACGGCCCTCCCGCGCGGACAGCCCGTCGACCGGGTCGTCGAGCACCAGCGTGTGCGGATCGGACAGCAGGGCGCAGGCCAGGCCCAGCCGGCGGTCCATCCCCCGCGACAGAGTGCCCAGGCGCTCCTCCCGGAGGTTGACGAGCCCGACGACCTCGAGGACTTCGTCGGCACGCCGGGCGGGAAGCCCCACAACGGCGCACAACATCCGCAGGTGGCCACGGACCGTGCGTGAGGGATGTCCCGGGACGTCGCCGAGGAGAACGCCGACCTCGCGCGAGGGATGGGCGATGCGATGCAGAGGCCGGCCCTTGAAGTAGGTGATACCACGACCCTGTTGGAGCTCGAGCATGAGTCTGAGCGTCGTCGTCTTGCCCGCGCCCGCTGCTCCGAGGAGCACGGTGACGCGGCCCGCGTGCGCTTCGAAGGAGACGTCGTCGACGGCGGGCGGAAGGTCCTTACGGGAGTCGCTGGTCAATCCGAAGGCCTGGATCACCCGCAGCAAGATAGCGCGTTATATCCGTTTTCCAGAGCATTGCTTCGCTCTTTCGGGTTCTCCGTCCCGGTGCGCTCGACGGCCCGCAGGGGCCGGGGTCAGACCTCCGGACGCAGCATCGGCGGATTGAGCAGCGTGGCTCCACCGGCCCGGAACAGCTGTGCGGGCCGGCCGCCCTGCCGGGTGGTCGTGCCCCCGGTCGGCACCAGGAAGCCCGGCGTGCCCGTCACCTTGCGGTGGAAGTTGCGCGGGTCGAGGGCCACGCTCCACACCGCCTCGTAGACACGGCGCAGTTCTCCGACCGTGAACTCCGGCGGGCAGAACGCGGTCGCCAGCGACGAGTACTCGATCTTCGAGCGGGCTCGCTCGACTCCGTCCGCGAGGATCTGGGTGTGGTCGAAGGCGAGCGGTGCCGCCGGTTCCCCGTCGCGGCCGTAGCCGCCCTGCCGCAGCAGTTCCTCCACGGGCGCCCAACGGGCGTCGCCGGCGTCGCCTCCCGCCCGGGGCGCGGGCAGATCGGGGGCGAGGGCGAGGTGGGCGACGCTGACGACCCTCATGCGGGGATCACGCTTGGGGTCGCCGTAGGTAGCGAGCTGCTCCAGGTGCGCACCGTTGTCCTGGACCGGGGCGAACGGGTCGTGGACACGCAGCCCGGTCTCCTCGGCCAGCTCCCGCGCCGCCGCCTGCGCCAGGTCCTCGTCGGCCCGTACGAAACCTCCGGGCAGCGCCCACCGGCCCTGGAACGGGGGCTCGCCCCTGCGCACCGCCAGCGCGCACAGGGAGTGACGGCGCACGGTCAGCACGACCAGGTCCACGGTGACGGCGAAGGGCGGAAAGGCTGACGGGTCGTAGGGCATGCCGCGATCATAGTCGTCTGCCTGACGATAAACACTCCCTTCCCCGATCGCATCGACGGCTGATCCGCATCGGTCCGCGGGCTCTCCGGAGGGGCCGGGAAACTGCGAGCACCGCCGCTCCGGAGAGCGTTCACGCGTGTCCCTCGGAGGCGTCGCCGCTCGGTTCGGCACCCGGCCTGCCGGCGCCTCGGCGACGTGGACCGCCCTTCGCCGAGACACGCGCGCGTGCGCGGCCCGACGCCCTGGAAGGCCCCGGGCGTGCGCCGTCCGTCCGCGAGGCCGCCGGGCGTGTCCCGTCCGGGACCGGTCCGCCCGCCCACCTCCGGCGCCGACGGCGGAACGCCGCACCCGGCTCCACCGGCGCACAGCCGCCTTCGGTTCCGGCCGCCTCGTGCGGCACGGCGGCTTGTGCCGTCTCCTCCGTGCCGGTGCCGTCGGCTTTCACCCCCGTACGCCCTTGGCGCTCCGCGCGCAGGCAGCGCCGGACGGATTCGGGGTCCAACCCCTCGTTGCAGGCCTGGTGCAGGAGGCGGGCGAAGAGGTAGTCGGGGTCCGCGCCCAGCGCCAGGGCCAGGGCCTCCCGGGCCTCCAGATCGTCCCCGGCCGACCAGGCGACCCAGCCCGCGAGCGTCAGCGGCGCCGCCGCGTGTTCGCCGTACGGGCCGACACAACG
>NZ_JUJA01000053.1:31319-35084 GCF_001906585.1 Streptomyces kebangsaanensis
GGGCCCGCCTCGTCTCCTTCCATCCACTCCGCCGCGCGGTCGCGTGTCGTACGGTCCTGCAGGCCGAGGATCAGCGACGCGGCTTCCTCATGTTCGAGCAGCCGGTCGTCGCGGAGGTCCGCGGGGACGGTGTCGGGGACGAAGGGGGCCTCGGCGAACCGGCGCATCACGTGCTCGGCGAGCGCCAGGGTCTCCTCGGCCACCGCCGCGCGGTCCGCCTCGTCGAGCATCCTGGGCACCAGGGACACGCCGGCGGCGTCCAGGGCGATCTCCTGCTCCAGTGCCGCGGAGGTCTCCCAGGGAAGCAGTCTGGTCCTCAGTTCCTTCAGGCTGCCCCGCACCTGGATGCCGGCGTAGGTGGCCGCGGCGGCCAGCACGGAGGTGCCGGGCAGCCCCATGGGCAGCCCGTCCTCGGGGCAGCAGCTCTCGGCCGGGCAGCAGTACGACCAGAAGCGGCCGTCGGAGATGCAGAGCGCTTCGATCACGGGAACGTCGAGGCGGCCGCATTCCGTGCGCAGCTTCCGGGCCAGCGGCTCCAGCCGCCGCATGACCTGTCGCCCCGTCTCCCCCGCCGCCGGCTCCTGACAGACGAAGGCCACCATCTGCTCCGGCTTGGCGCCCCTGCGCTCGCTGCCCGTGATCAGGCCGTGGGCCAGCTGACGGGCCGCGGACGGCCAGTCGCCGCTGCTGGGAGGAATGCCGAGCCTGGCCCTTCCGCCGAACCTGCCGCGTCCGCCGCGATCGTGCAGCGCGACCAGGACGATGCTGTCCTCGGGCCGGTACCCGAGCAGATACGGCAGGGCGTCGGCGAGCTCGGCCGGGGTACGGAGGGTGACCTGGTGTTCGGGGCCGGATCCGCCGTAGGCGATGTCGCCGTTTTCGGAGGGTCCGGTCGTTTCGCTGTGGTTCGTCATGCGTCGACGATCTCGCGGAACGCAAAAATCCGCTGGGCCCTGTGGATAACTCTGGGCAAGGACACGTCAGCCGTGGGCGGGCTCCGGCTTCCTCCCGCCCCGGCTTTCCGAGCAACGCAAAGGATCCGCCGGATGCCACACCGGGCGGCTCGTCCCCGCGGGTCCGGTCGTGCCCACGGGATGTCGCACCCACAGGACGGGGCAGCTCAGCCTGTTGCGGCGAGGACCAGCGGCAGGACCTGTCCGCTGCCCGCCCGGCGGAGCAGGCGGGCGGCGACCGCGAGGGTCCAGCCGGAGTCGGTGCGGTCGTCCACGAGCAGGACGGGGCCGGGAGAGCGGACCAGGGCACCGGCCAGCTCCTCGGAGACGGTGAAGGCGCCGGACAGCGCCCTGAGGCGTTGGGCGGAGTTGCTGCGGCGCACCGCGTACTCACCGCCCGGCCCGGTGTACGTCAGGGCCCCCAGGTAGGGGAGGCGCCCGGCGGTCGCGATGCCCCGGGCGAGGGAGCCGACCAAGTGCGGGCGGGACAGGGACGGCACGGCGACGACGCCCACGGGCCGGGCAGCGGCGTCCGGGACGTTCGGGGCCCAGCCGCCCGGAGAGCGCGCCCAGTCGGCGAGGACCGCCACCGCGGCCCGCAGGACGTCGTCGGGAACCGGTCCGTCGGGCGCGTTCTCGGCCAGCAGCGGGCGCAGCCGGTTGCCCCAGCCGATGTCCGAGAGCCGTCCCAGGGCACGCCCGGTGGAGCACTGCTCCCCGGCCGGGATGCGCCCCTTGAGGTCGACGCCCAGTGCGGGCATTCCCGTCGGCCACATGCGGCGCGGCTCGATCTCCACCCCCGGGCGGTCCAGTTCCTTCGCCGCCCCCGCCAGTGTCTCCGCCGAGACGGAGGCATCGGTCCAGGCCCCCGCGCAGTTGTCGCAGCGGCCGCACGGGGCCGCCCCCTCGTCGTCCAGCTGCCGGCGCAGGAACTCCATCCGGCACTGTGCCGTGCTCGCGTACTCGCGCATGGCCTGCTGCTCGGCCGCCCGCTGCCGGGCGACCCGGGCGTACCGCTCGGAGTCGTAGACCCACTGCTCGCCGGTGGAGATCCAGCCGCCCTTCACCCGCTTCACCGCGCCGTCGACGTCCAGCACCTTCAGCATCGTCTCCAGCCGGCTGCGCCGGAGGTCGACCAGGGCCTCCAGAGCCGGCACGGACAGCGGCCGTCCCGCGTCCGCGAGGGCCGAGAGCGTCTGGCGGACCTGCGCCTCGGGCGGGAAGGCGGTGTCGGCGAAGTAGCGCCAGATGGCCTCGTCCTCCTTGCCCGGCAACAGCAGCACGTCGGCGTGGTCCACCCCGCGGCCCGCGCGGCCCACCTGCTGGTAGTAGGCGATCGGCGAGGACGGCGAGCCGAGGTGGACCACGAAGCCCAGGTCCGGCTTGTCGAAGCCCATCCCGAGCGCCGAGGTCGCGACCAGCGCCTTGACCCGGTTCTCCAGCAGGTCGGCCTCGGCCTGCAGCCGGTCGGCGTTCTCCGTGCGCCCCGTGTAGGAGGCCGCCTCGAAGCCGCGCTGCCGCAGGAAGGCGGTGGCCTCCTCGGCGGCGGCGACGGTGAGGGCGTAGACGATTCCGGAGCCCGGCAGCTCGTCCAGGTGCTCGGCGAGCCAGGCCAGGCGGTGCGCGGCGTCCGGCAGCCGGACCACGCCCAGCCGCAGGCTTTCCCGCTCCAGCGGACCCCGCAGCACCAAAGCCTCGCCGGCGCCGGTACCCAACTGCTCGGCCACGTCCGCGGTGACCCGCGCGTTGGCGGTCGCCGTGGTGGCCAGCACCGGGACGCCGGGGGCGAGCTCGGCCAGCATCGCCCGCAACCGGCGGTAGTCCGGCCGGAAGTCATGGCCCCAGTCGGAGATGCAGTGCGCCTCGTCGACCACCAGCAGACCGGTCGTGGCCGCGAGCCCGGGCAGCACCTGCTCACGGAAATCCACCGAATTGAGGCGTTCCGGACTCACCAGGAGAACGTCGATCGCACCCCGCTCGATCTCCTCGTGGATGCTGTCCCATTCCTCCGGGTTGGCCGAGTTGATGGTGCGCGCCCGGATACCGGCCCGTGCCGCCGACTCGACCTGGTTGCGCATCAGCGCCAGCAGCGGCGAGACGATCACCGTCGGGCCGGAGCCGCGCCGGCGCAGCAGCGCGGTGGCGACGAAGTACACCGCCGACTTGCCCCAGCCGGTGCGCTGCACCACCAGCGCGCGCCGCCGCTCCCGCACCAGGGCCGCCACCGCCTGCCACTGGTCCTCGCGCAACCGCGCCGAGCCCCCCGGCTCGCCGACGAGCTCGGCGAGGACGGCGTCGGCTTCGGCGCGGAGTTCTGAATCGTCCATGCCCCCATGCAACCCGATGGCACGGACGATCAGCCACTCCGGTCCACCAAGCGGGACCGGCCTCAGGAGTCGTACGGCGGCACATCGGGTAGGAATATAAGCCGCGGGTTGCCCGATAAGGGCCGGTGCCCTCAAATGCTCGTTGCCGCATCCAAGTTCGACAGGAAGAATTGAAGTCCGCTCCCCGCACGGCCCGGCCGTGATCCGGTAGGGCTCTCCTGCGGTGTGCGCTCCCCCGAATCCGACCACGCCCGCAGTGTGGGCGCGTTGCCGAAGGGAGGAACGTGACCTTCGGATTCGCTCCGTCCTCGACGGCATCGTTGTCGACGCCCGCCGCCTCCGCCCATCGCGTGCTCGAACCCGCGGAGTGGGCCGCCGCGGGCATCCCTCTGCTGCGCAATCCCCGCGAGATCGTCAGCGGACTGCACGCCCGGCACCGGCCCACGCCGGCCACCGCTGTGATCGCGGTCCTCGACCCGGACGAC
>NZ_JUJA01000053.1:35125-50050 GCF_001906585.1 Streptomyces kebangsaanensis
CCGCCGACGGCTGGATGCTCCGCAACGCGCTGCTCGCCCAGCTGCGCCGGGTCATCCCGCACGATCTGCGGCGCCGCACCCCGGTGCGCACCGCCGTACTGCTCTACTGCCGTGACGGCGACGCACGCTGGACGGAGGAGGACGGCGCGTGGATGTGGGGTCTGCGTGACGCCTGCACCCTGCACGGACTGCGCTGCGGGGCGTACATCACACTGACCCGGGACGGCTGGCAGGTCCTCGGCGAGGGCCGCGGGGGCCGTCGGCCGAACGCGGACTCGACACCCGAGTCCTTCGGTACGGCCGAGTTGCCGCCCCCGCCGCCGCGCACCGGAGGGGTGGCCTCCGAGGTGCTGCGCCGGGCGACGGCCCGCTGACGCCGTCGGCGACACCTACGGTGTGCCGACGGCGGCTCAGACCCGCGTGCCCAGCACCGAGTTGATCTGTTGCGGGTCGCCGCAGACGATCAGCAGCGCGCCGGCCCGGGAGTGGGCCAGGGGCAGCGCCGTGGCGGCGACGCCGTCGGTGCCGCCGTTGACGGCGACCACGACCACGGGGCGGGAAGCGGCACGGGAGACCGCGGCGGCGTCCGCGTAGAAGACGTCGTCGCGCGCGTCGTGCTGCGCCCAGTAGGACGCCTCGCCGAAGGACAGCTCGTGCACGGCCCACGGGTGCGGCTCACCGGTGGTGATCACCAGCACGTCGCCGGGGGCACGGCCCGACTCCAGGAGCAGGTCGACCGCCTCCTCGGCGGCGTCGAGCGCTCCCTGGGCGGAGGCCGGGATGAGCTGGATCTGCGGGGTCGCCGAGGCCGCGGGGGCAGCGGGCCCCGACGGTCCGGGCTTGGCCGCGGCCCCTTCTCGCGACGCGCGTTGCGCCGGCGGCGCGGGCCGCACGGGGCCGGGACGACCGGGGCGCGGCGGAGCCGCGGGGCGGGGGCCGGGAACGGGACGAGGGGTCGGCGCGGTGCGGCCGGCGGCCGGAGTGGCGCGGGGACCCTGGGCACTCTCGTGAATCTGAGGCTCCTCGGGAATGAGAGGCATGGGCTGATTTTTATCAAACATTGGTGCGGCTCGCGTGGGCGGGTCGCCCATCGGGACGAGTGGAGCGGTCAGAAGTCGAAGCCGAGCTGGCCCTCGACCTCCGAAGCGGCTCCGTCCACCCGGACTCGGACCTTCTTGAGGTGCCGCCACCGGGGCAGCGCATCAAGATACGCCCACGACAACCGGTGGTACGGGGTGGGTCCCCGCTCCTCCAGCGCGGCCTTGTGCACGGGCGACGGATACCCGGCGTTGGCCGCGAAACCGAAGTCTGCATGGTCGATACCCAGTTCGGCCATCGTTTTGTCACGGTGGACCTTGGCGATCACCGAGGCCGCCGCGACGGCCACGCACGACTGGTCGCCCTTGACGACCGTACGGACCCTCCAGGGGGCGCCGAGGTAGTCGTGCTTGCCGTCGAGGATGACGGCGTCCGGACGGACCGGCAGTCCTTCCAGCGCGCGCACCGCCGCGAGCCGCAGCGCGGCCGTCATCCCCAGGTCGTCGATCTCCTCCGCGGAGGCATGGCCGAGGGCGTACCCGGTCACCCACTCCCGCAGCTCCGCGGCGAGTTCGGTGCGTCGCTTGACGGTGAGCAGTTTGGAGTCGGTGAGCCCCGCGGGGGGCCGGCGCAGTCCGGTGATCGCCGCGCAGACGGTGACGGGACCGGCCCACGCGCCGCGCCCCACCTCGTCGACACCGGCAATGACCTTCGCTCCGGTCGTGGCTCTGAGGGAGCGCTCGACGGTGTGAGTGGGTGGTTCGTACGGCATGGCGCCCTTAGCGTACGCTGCCGGGATCCGGCCGCAACACCCTGGTCGGGCAAGCGTCCCGACCCGTCACAGCGATGTCGGCACCCATTCCGGCAGCGCCTCGGTGCGCTCGACCCACTCGGCCGGCGGAGTCCCCGCCTTCCCCGCGGCGAGCACACCGCCCACTATGGCGCAGGTGGTGTCGACGTCGCCGCCGGCCCGTGCCGTCGTCCAGAACGCGTCCTCGAAGTCCCCCAGGCACCGGGCGGCCGACCAGAGCGCGAAGGGCACCGTGTCATGGGCGGTCGTACGCCGCCCGCAGCCCAGGACCGCGGCGACGGTGGCCGCGTCGCCGTAGTCGAGCATGTCGCGGGCACGCCGCAGACCGGCGCCGACGGCACTCCTGGCCGGAACGAGGGCGATGACGCCGTCGAGCAGTGCCTCCGGGCTCGGCGGGCCGCCGGGTGCGGCGGCCAGCGCGGCGGCCGCGGCGACGGCCATGGCCCCCACGACGGCCTCGCGGTGCTGGTGGGTGGGGTAGGCCGAGATCTCGGCCTGGTGGGTGGCCTGCTCCGGGTCGTCCGCGTACCAGGCGCCCAGCGGGGCGATGCGCATCGCGGCGCCGTTGCCCCACGATCCCTGCCCGTCGAAGAGCGCGGCGGCCAGCTCCCGCCAGTCGCCGCCCTCCCGGACCAGGCGCAGCAGACGGTTGACCGCGGGGCCGTAGCCCCGGTCGAAGTCGTGGTGACGGGCGAACGACCGGGCCAGCGCGTCCTGGTCGATGCGCCGGTGGGCGGCAAGCACGGCCACCACCGAGCAGGCCATCTCCGTGTCGTCCGTCCACTGCCACGGGCCGGACGGCAGCTCGCGGCGCTTGAGCAGCGGGTGGTTCACCGGCACGAAGAACTGCGAGCCCAGCGCGTCCCCCACCGCGAGTCCGCGCACGCTGGCGAGGGCGCGCTCCAGGCGTCCGCCCGGTGAGGCGTCAGGGGTCATCGCTCAGTCGCTCCATCCGGTGATCCCGTACGGTTCCGGTTCCCGCCAGCGGTCGTACGGGCGGTCCAGCGTGTACTTGCCGTCGTCCCCGAGAACGAGCATCCGCACCTCGGCGTTCCCGGGGTTCGACAGGGACTCGAATTCCGCGACGGTCCAGTGGAACCAGCGCATGCAGAACAGCCGCATCGCCAGGCCGTGGGTCACCAGGAGCACGTTGGGCGGGTGGTCGGGTGCCTCGAAGCTGCGGAACAGGCTCTCCAGGAAGTTGCCGACCCGGTCGTAGACGTCGGCCCCGGACTCGCCCTGGGCGAAGCGGTAGAAGAAGTGCCCGTAGGCGTCCCGGTAGGCCTTCTGCAGGCGTACGTCGTCGCGGTCCTGCCAGTTGCCCCAGTCCTGCTCGCGCAGCCGCGGCTCCTCGCGCACCCGTATGAGGTCGGGGTCCAGCCGGAAGGAGCGGAGGGTCTCGTGGGTGCGGCGGTAGGGGGAGACGTACACGCTCACGCGTTCCCGCCCGAACAGCTCCCGCAGCGCCTTGCCCGTCTCCTCGGCCTGCCGCCGGCCCCGCTCGGTCAGCGGGAGCGCGTGGTCGGGCACGCGCTCGTACACGAAGTCATCAACATTGCCCGTTGACTCGCCGTGCCGGACAAGGACGATGCGCCGTGGTCGTGCCATGCCAAGACCCTAGATCGAGTGACGGCCGATCGAGGAGTCCAGGTGGCCTCATACGGCACAGGTCACACCGTCCACGTGCTCTCGAGCTCCACGATGTCGCCCGTGAGCGCCGCGACGTCGGCCTCCGTCCGGGCGCGCAGCGCGAGGCGCTCCACGCGCTCGGTGCGGTACTTGCCGTGCTCGGCGGAGGACTGCCACATGGACAGCACCAGGAACTCGTTGCCCGGGGCCTCGCCGAACAGGCCTCGGACCATGCCGGGCGAGCCGGCCATCGCCGGATTCCAGACCTTCTCCTGCATCAGCGTGAAGTGCTCGGCGCGCTCCTCGTGCACCCGGCAGAGGGCGACGCGCAGCAGGTCGGCGCCCGCGAAGCGCGGTTCGAAACCCGTCTTCACGTCGAACCGGTGGTCGAACAGCCGGACCCGGGCGTCCTTGAACGTACCGGCCTGGGCCGCCGCCAGCCGGTCGTGGGAGCGGGCCATGAAGGAGTCGTAGAAGGCACGGCTCTCCCAGAAGGCGAAGACGTGTGCCACTTCCGGCCGCTCCCGGCTCCACCCACCGCCCTGTCCCCGAAACCCCGGCTCCCCCAGAAGCCCCGCCCACTTCCGCTGCCCCCGCTCGAAGCCACGGCGGTCCACCACGGTGCAGCGAATCCACTTGACCAGCACCGCGCCATGGTAAGGCCCAGGAGCGTGGCACCGGTCACGTCCGTGGGGACAGCGCCCGCGCAAGCGCCCCCGCGCACGTGGCACGATGGCAACAGGCGCCCATGGAAGGGCAGTTGAGGCAGGAGGGCGCACGGGCCAGGAGAAGGGGGAGTTCCGTGAGCGGGTTCAGCAAGGGGATGCGCAGGGCAGAGGTCGCGCTCAAGTGGGATCCGAGTCCGGCGGGGCAGCCGCCCACCGACCTGGATGTCGTCGCCGCGACCTACCGGGCGGGCGATCCGTACGGCGACCCGGCGTACGTGGTCCACTTCGACAGCCGTTCTCCCGACGGCACCATCCACCTCGACCGGGACAGCAGGGACGGCCTGGGCTTCGGGTGGGACGAGGTCATGACGCTGGAGCTCGACCGGCTCGACGACCGGTACGCGCGCGTGGTGGTCGGCGTCGTCGTCCAGCAGCGTCCCGTACGCCGCACCTTCGCCGACGTGCTCGGGCCGGGACTGCGCGTCCGTGAGGGATACACCGTGCTCGCCGAGGACGACTTCGCCGGTGTGCCCGGCGCGACGGCGGCCGTCGTCGCGGAGTTCTCGCGGGACGCCTCGGGGAGCTGGGGCTTCCGCCCCGGCCTGCACGGCTTCGACGACGACCCGGACACCTTCACGCGCACGATGGGCCGCGCGCACCCGGCCTGACCGGACGGAAGGCCGGGGGCACCGGTCCGCAACCGGCGCCCCCGGCCTCAGGGCGTGCCCGTCGGATCAGCTGCAGCCGCTCGTCGAGCCGCAGCCCTCGCAGATGTAGCAGGAGCCGGCCCGCTGCATCTTCGTACCGCAGGAGAAGCACAGCGGGGCGTCGGCCTGGATGCCCAGCTGCATCTCCACCAGCTCGGCACTGGTGTGCGCCTGCTTCGGGGCGGGCTCGGCCGCCTCGGCCTTCGGCGTGGCGACCGTCCTCAGGTCGGTCTGCAGCGGCGCCGACTGGGCCAGGCCCTCGACGTCGAGCTCGTCGTCGATCGGCTCGTAGGAGCCGGTCTCGAGGTGGCGCTGGCGCTCCTCGGCGGAGTGGATGCCGAGCGCGGAGCGCGTCTCGAAGGGCAGGAAGTCCAGCGCCAGGCGGCGGAAGATGTAGTCGACGATCGACTGCGCCATCCGCACGTCCGGGTCGTCGGTCATGCCGGCCGGCTCGAAGCGCATGTTCGTGAACTTCGAGACGTACGTCTCCAGCGGCACGCCGTACTGCAGGCCCACCGACACGGCGATCGAGAAGGCGTCCATCATGCCCGCGAGAGTGGAGCCCTGCTTGGACATCTTCAGGAAGACCTCGCCGAGACCGTCGTCCGGGTAGGAATTGGCGGTCATGTAGCCCTCGGCGCCGCCGACGGTGAAGGAGGTGGTGATGCCGGGCCGGCCCTTGGGCAGGCGCTTGCGGACCGGGCGGTACTCGACGACCTTCTCGGCCTTGGGCCCGGCCGCGGCGGTCTCCTCGGCCTTCTCCTGGACGGGGGCCTTCTTCTTGGCGGAGAGCGGCTGGCCGACCTTGCAGTTGTCGCGGTAGATGGCGAGCGCCTTGATGCCCAGCTTCCACGCCTCGAAGTAGATCTCCTCGACCTCTTCGACGGTGGCCGACTCCGGCATGTTGACCGTCTTGGAGATGGCGCCGGAGATCCACGGCTGGATCGCGGCCATCATGCGGACGTGGCCCATCGGGGAGATGGCGCGCTCGCCCATGGCGCAGTCGAACACCTCGTAGTGCTCGTGCTTGAGGCCGGGGGCGTCGATCACGTTGCCGTGCTCGGCGATGTGGGCGACGATCGCCTCGATCTGCTCCTCCTGGTAGCCCAGGCGGCGCAGGGCCTGCGGGACGGTGCCGTTGACGATCTGCATCGAGCCGCCGCCGACCAGCTTCTTGAACTTGACCAGCGCGAGGTCGGGCTCGACACCGGTGGTGTCGCAGGACATGGCCAGGCCGATGGTGCCGGTCGGCGCGAGGACGGACGCCTGCGAGTTGCGGAACCCGTTCTTCTCGCCGAGGCTCAGCACGTCCTGCCAGGCCTCGGTGGCGGCGGCCCAGACCGGGGTGTCCAGGTCGTCCATGCGGACGGCCGTGGTGTTGGCGTCGGCGTGCTGCTTCATCACCCGCAGGTGCGGCTGGGCGTTGCGGGCGTAGCCGTCGTACGGGCCGACGACCGCGGCGAGCTCGGCGGAGCGCTTGTAGGCGGTGCCGGTCATCAGGGAGGTGATGGCACCGGCAAGGGCGCGGCCGCCGTCGGAGTCGTAGGCGTGGCCCGTCGCCATCAGCAGGGCGCCGAGGTTGGCGTAGCCGATGCCGAGCTGGCGGTACGCGCGCGTGTTCTCGCCGATCTTCTGGGTCGGGAAGTCCGCGAAGCAGATGGAGATGTCCATCGCGGTGATGACCAGCTCGACGACCTTCGAGAAGCGCTCGACGTCGAAGGACTGGTCGCCCTTGCCGTCGTCCTTCAGGAACTTCATCAGGTTCAGCGAGGCGAGGTTGCAGGACGTGTTGTCCAGGTGCATGTACTCGCTGCAGGGGTTCGAGCCGTTGATGCGGCCGGACTCCGGGCAGGTGTGCCAGTGGTTGATCGTGTCGTCGTACTGGATGCCCGGGTCGGCGCAGGCCCAGGCGGCCTCGGCCATCTTCCGGAACAGGCTCTTGGCGTCGACCTGCTCGATGACCTCGCCGGTCATCCGCGCGCGCAGGCCGAACGTGCCGCCCTGCTCGACCGCCTTCATGAACTCGTCGTTCACACGGACCGAGTTGTTGGCGTTCTGGTACTGGACGGAGGTGATGTCGTCACCGCCGAGGTCCATGTCGAAGCCCGCGTCGCGCAGAGCGCGGATCTTCTCCTCCTCCTTGACCTTGGTCTCGATGAAGTCCTCGACGTCCGGGTGGTCGACGTCGAGGATGACCATCTTGGCCGCGCGGCGGGTGGCACCGCCGGACTTGATGGTGCCGGCGGAGGCGTCGGCGCCGCGCATGAAGGAGACGGGACCGGAGGCGTTGCCGCCGGAGGAGAGCAGCTCCTTGGAGGAGCGGATGCGGGAGAGGTTCAGGCCGGCGCCGGAGCCGCCCTTGAAGATCATGCCCTCTTCCTTGTACCAGTCGAGGATCGACTCCATGGAGTCGTCGACGGACAGGATGAAGCAGGCAGAGACCTGCTGGGGCTGCTTGGTGCCGACGTTGAACCAGACAGGGCTGTTGAAGCTGAAGATCTGATGCAGGAGGGCGTAGGCCAGCTCGTGCTCGAAGATCTCGGCGTCGGCGGGCGAGGCGAAGTACTTGTGGTCCTCTCCGGCCTTCCGGTACGTCTTCACGATGCGGTCGATCAGCTGCTTGAGGCTGGTCTCGCGCTGCGGGGTGCCGACGGCACCGCGGAAGTACTTGCTGGTGACGATGTTGACCGCGTTCACCGACCAGAAGTCGGGGAACTCGACGCCACGCTGCTCGAAGTTGACCGAGCCGTCGCGCCAGTTGGTCATGACGACGTCACGGCGCTCCCAGGCCACCTCGTCGTACGGGTGTACGCCGGGGGTGGTGTGGATGCGCTCGATACGCAGCCCCTTGCCGGCCTTGGCACCCTTGGCTCGGGAGCCTCGTGCCGGGCCGCTCGCCGTCTCTGTCATGCCGCCTCCCTGTACGGGCGAAAACGCCCTGAAGTGCCCCTGTTGTTCCGGAGCACGGTGTTCTGTCTGGCATCGCGGGCACCCTCGCTGCCGCCCGCGACCGGTCTTGCTCGCCGCCGCCGAGCCGGGTCCGGACGCGCCGTCCGGGCCGGCCCGCCGATCAGCCGGCGGCGCTCACGGGCGCCGGGACGTCGGCCGTCCCTCCGCGCCCGCGGTCGTCTTCCTGGCTCCCCGCGCCCGTGCCGTCGCCGTTCCGCGCGGCGGGGCGCTCCGCCTCTTCCCTGAGTTCCGCGATGGCGGCCTCGAAGTCCTCGAGCGAGTCGAACGCCCGGTAGACGGACGCGAACCGCAGATAGGCGACGAGGTCGAGCTCCCGCAGGGGGCCGAGTATGGCGAGCCCCACCTCGTGGGCGGCCACCTCGGCGCTTCCGCTGGCGCGCACCGCCTCCTCGACCCGCTGGCCGAGCTGGGCGAGCGCGTCCTCGGTCACGGGCCGTCCCTGGCATGCCTTGCGCACACCGTTGATGACCTTGGTACGGCTGAACGGCTCGGTGACTCCGGACCGCTTGACCACCATGAGCGAACACGTCTCCACGGTCGTGAACCGCCGGGAGCAGTCGGGGCACTGGCGGCGCCTGCGGATCGACGTGCCGTCGTCCGTCGTACGGCTGTCGACCACACGGCTGTCGGGGTGCCTGCAGAAGGGGCAGTGCATGGACTCCAACCCTCCTCACAGCAGACTCAATGGCCTCGCTGGGTCTCAGGGGCCCCGCGAAGCAGCCCCAAGCATAGGCGATGATCAGCGAACCGAAGACCAGGGACCACAACCTGTGGGTTGCTGTAGCCATCCAACCACTAGATGTGGGGATTGGCTCTTCAGACACAGGGATTCACACGCGTCGCACGGACGCGGCCACGAGCCGCCTTCCCGCATCACCACGGAAAACACGCCGGTGCACGGCCGTACCGCCGGGACATTTGCGGGGATACCGTGGGCGTCGCACGGAGGACGCGCGGAACCGCCGCGCGGACGGGCACCGGGACCCGGTCGGCGGGACGCCGGGCCCCGGGCGGCGGACCGGGGCGGCAGCCCACGAGGCCGCCACCCGGCGGTGAACAGTACAGCAATCGACCCTTCCGTCCGCCGGATGCCATGAGGCCATACACCCAGGCACATGATCAAGTCAGTTACTCCACGGTTTTTCACTCGAACGTGTGTTTGGCGCAACCTTTCGAAAGCAACTACCGTTGTGCCGGAGGGAGACCACCGAGAGGGGCCGACGTGACCACCACCGCAGACAGTGCCACCATCACCGCCCAGGACCGCTCCCAGGGCCGACTCGAGCCGGTGCACGCGATGAACGAAGCCACGAATCCCGAGGGACCCAAGCGCTCCCTGCCGGGCCGACCTCCAGGCATCCGGGCGGACAGCTCGGGCCTCACCGACCGGCAGCGCCGGGTGATCGAGGTCATCAGGGACTCCGTGCAGCGGCGCGGATACCCGCCGTCCATGCGGGAGATCGGGCAGGCCGTCGGCCTCTCCAGCACCTCCTCGGTCGCGCACCAGCTGATGGCGCTCGAGCGCAAGGGCTTCCTGCGCCGTGACCCGCACCGCCCGCGCGCGTACGAGGTCCGCGGCTCGGACCAGACCGCCCCCCTGCAGCCGGCGGACACGGTGGGCAAGCCGGCCGCGTCCTACGTCCCGCTGGTCGGCCGGATCGCCGCCGGTGGGCCGATCCTCGCCGAGGAGTCCGTCGAGGACGTCTTCCCCCTCCCCCGGCAGCTGGTCGGCGACGGCGAGCTGTTCGTCCTGAAGGTCGTCGGTGACTCGATGATCGAAGCCGCGATCTGCGACGGCGACTGGGTCACCGTCCGCCGCCAGCAGGTCGCCGAGAACGGCGACATCGTGGCCGCGATGATCGACGGTGAGGCCACCGTCAAGCGCTTCAAGCGCGAGGACGGTCACGTCTGGCTCCTCCCGCACAACGCGGCGTACGAGCCGATCCCGGGCGACGACGCGACCATCCTCGGCAAGGTGGTCGCGGTGCTGCGGCGCGTGTGACGACCATCGCGGCGGGCGGGCCACACCCACCCGCCCCCTGATCGGGCCCCGGGACCCCTGCGCCGGTTCCGGGGCCCTGTGCTGTGCGGCCGCGCCCCTGACGGCGGAAAAACCCGGCCCGGCCGGCCGTGGGGGTCTGACCCGGCGCCGGGTCAGACCCCCACGGTCACTCGCCCTCGGACTGCCCGGCCGCCGCGTCGATGGCGGCCAGCGACTTGCGCACCTGGTTGCGGTCCGTGGTGTACCAGAAGTCGGGCAGCGACGCCTTCAGATAGCCGCCGTACCGGGCCGTCGCCAGGCGCGGGTCCAGTACGGCGACCACGCCCCGGTCCCCCGAGGCCCGTACGAGACGCCCGGCGCCCTGGGCCATCAGGAGCGCCGCGTGGGTGGCGGCCACCGCCATGAACCCGTTGCCGCCGGCGTCCTCGACGGCCTTCTGCCGGGCGCTCATCAGCGGGTCGTCCGGACGCGGGAACGGGATCTTGTCCATGACGACCAGCTGGCAGCTGGGCCCGGGGACGTCGACGCCCTGCCAGAGGGACAGCGTGCCGAACAGACAGGTCCGCGGGTCCGCCGCGAAGTTCTTGATCAGCTCGCCCAGCGTCTCCTCGCCCTGGAGCAGGATCGGGAACTCGGGGATCCGCGTGCGCAGTTCCTCCGCGGCGAGCTGGGCGGCCCGCATCGAGGAGAACAGGCCGAGCGTGCGCCCACCCGCCGCCTGGATGAGCTCCGTCAGCTCGTCCAGCATGTCCCCCCGGTCGCCGTCCCGCGCGGGGCGCGCCAGGTGCTTGGCGACGTACAGGATGCCCTGCTTGGGGTAGTCGAACGGCGAGCCGACGTCGATGCCCTTCCACTGCGGTACGTCGTCGCCCTCCGTGCCCTCCGGGGCCAGACCGAGGGAGGCGCCGACCCCGTTGAAGTCGCCGCCGAGCTTGAGGGTCGCGGAGGCCAGGACGACGGACCGGTCCGCGAAGAGCTTCTCGCGCAGCAGGCCCGACACGGACATGGGAGCGACGCGCAGGGAGGCTCCGAAGCGGTCGTGGCGCTCGTACCAGACGACGTCCCACTCGGAGCCGTTGCTGATGCGCTCGGCCACGTCGTGCACGTTCTCCACGGAGGCCAGCGCCTGTTTGCGGACGGCGTCCTCGTCCTGGACGGACTTGTCGCGGGTCGCGCCGAGCGCCGAGATGACGTTGCGGGAGGCGTCCCGCAGCGCCAGCAGCGCGTAACCGAGGTCCTCGGGCACCTCCTCCAGCCGGCCCGGCAGGGCGAGTTCCATCAGCCGCTCGAAGCCCTCGGCGGCGGTCTGCAACTGGTCGGCGGTCTTCTCGTCGACCAGCTTCGCGGCACGGCGCACCGCGCGGTTGACCTGACCGGGCGTGAGTTCGCCGGTGGCCACGCCCGTCACCCGGGAGACCAGCTCGTGGGCCTCGTCGACGATGAGCACCTCGTGCTGCGGGAGGACCGGCGCGCCCTCGATGGCGTCGATCGCGAGGAGCGCGTGGTTGGTGACGACGACCTCGGAGAGCTTGGCGTGTTCACGGGCCATCTCGGCGAAGCACTCGGCGCCGTAGGGGCACTTCGAGGCGCCCAGGCACTCCCGGGACGAGACCGACACCTGCGCCCAGGCCCGGTCGGACACACCGGGGGTGAGGTCGTCGCGGTCGCCGGTCTCGGTCTCGTCGGCCCAGTCGCGCAGCCGCAGCAGGTCCTGGCCCAGCTTGCTGGTGGGTGCGGCCGCCTCGAACTGGTCGAAGAGCCCCTCCTCCTCGTCCTGCGGCATGCCCTCGTGCAGGCGGTGCAGACACAGGTAGTTCGAACGGCCCTTGAGCATCGCGAACTCCGGGCGGCGGCGCAGCAGTGGGTGCAGGGCGTCGACCGTGCGCGGCAGGTCGCGCTCCACGAGCTGGCGCTGCAGGGCGAGAGTGGCGGTGGCCACCACCACTCTCTCCCCGTGGGCGAGCGCGGGCACGAGGTAGCCGAGGGACTTTCCGGTGCCGGTGCCGGCCTGGACCAGCAGGTGCGAACCGTCGTCGATCGCGTCCGCGACGGCTTGGGCCATGGTCACCTGGCCGGGGCGCTCCGTACCGCCGACGGCTGTGACGGCGGCGTGCAGGAGTTCGGGGAGGGAGGGCTTCGTCATAGCGCGACCACCCTACGGCCCGGCGCTGACAGACGTGCGGTCAAG
Source organism: Streptomyces kebangsaanensis (assembly GCF_001906585.1). GTDB lineage: Bacteria > Actinomycetota > Actinomycetes > Streptomycetales > Streptomycetaceae > Streptomyces > Streptomyces kebangsaanensis. The sequence continues at coordinate 47,139 of NZ_JUJA01000053.1, forward strand.
GCGGGGAACCGGGTCCCGGTACCTCCCGGTTCGCTGTCACAGCACGTCACGCGAGGACCTGTCCCGGATCATGAGGGCGGCCCGTTTGGCGGGCAGGTCGACCTCGGCGGCGAACCGGAAACCGGCGCTGAGGAAGGCGGCCACCGAGGGGGCGTTGCGAAGGTCGGGCTCCGCCACGACGCGGGCACAGGTGAAGCGCTTGTCGAGCACCAGGTCGGCCACGGCTCTGAGCAGGGCCCTGCCGAGCCCCCGCCCGCGGTCGGCGACACCGCCGATCAGGAGGTGGACACCGGTGTCGTGCGGCCGGGCCGGATAGTGGCGGGCCAGCGGGTCGAGATCGGCCCGGTAGATCTCCCAGTAGCTCATCGGCCTGCCTTCCAGCAGGCCGACGCAGGGGACGCTGCGTCCGTCGCCGTCGAGTTGTGCGAGCAGATGGGCCTCGGTCACGCTCTGGGCTCCCGCGAGCTGCCAGAACTCCGCGACGGCCGGGTCGTTCATCCAGCGGCTGATCACCGGCAGGTCCCGCTCGACCCGGACCGGGAGCAGCTGGAAGGCACCGACGGGGGTGGTGGTGGGGCCCCAGTCGCCGACGCCGCCGAGAAGGTCGGCCTTGGCCGCGGTGCCGGTCCCGGTGACCTCCGCGAGGAGCGCGCCGAAGTCGTCGGGCAGCCGCAGGTCGAGCGTGTCCTCGCCGTCGGTGCCCGCCGTGGCCGGCTGGGGGCCGGCGGCGGTGGTGGGGGCGTGCCCTGCGGCGGCGCCGGCGTCGGTGGGAGGCATGGCGCGCTCCTCTCGGAAGACGGGTCTGCGGGAGACGGGAGTCGGTGGGCGGGTCACAGGTGCAGGGGGTTGGCGATGGTGACGTAGACGGACTGGGTGTCGACCGGGCCGACGAGTTCGTCGAGGCCGTGCAGCCGGGTCAGCAGGTTGGCCTTGCAGCGCAGGACCGGGGAGTCGAGCAGCCGGGCCGGCAGGGTGGAGCGCGTGCGTGCGGGCCCGGAGGCGGCGTCGCCGAGGAAGCGGCGGAAGGCGGCCAGCAGCAGCCGTTCGTCGGCGAGCCGCCCGGAGCCGAAGGCGCCGATGAGACCGAAGACGTTGTTGACCGCGAGGTAGTAGGCGAAGCGTTCGTCGGTGACGTCGTCGGCGACGAAGGTGTCGCTGCGCCCGCCGATGCCGGGCAGCCGGGCGTCGAGTTCCGCGTGCCGGGAGGCGCGGAAGTAGTAGCCCTGGTTGTCGCGGTAGCGGCCGCCCGCGGGCCAGCCGTCGGCGTCCAGCAGGAGGAGCGTGTTCTGCTGGTGGGCCTCCAGGGCGACTCCGGCTTCTCCGTCCAGCCACAGCACGGGGCGGACCACCTGTTCGAGGTAGCGCAGGAACCACTCGGCGGCGACGGTTTCCGGGGGGCGGCCGGTGCGGGCGGCGAGGTGTGCGACGGCCACGGCCAGGCGGGACCGCATGGCCGTGGCCGCGCCGGCTCGGGGGTACGGCCGGGGTGCCACGAGTGAGGCGACGCAGGAGACGTCGTCCGACGGGCCGAACGGGTTGTGCCGGATCATCACGTCCAGCCCGGGCACCGGGGATCCGTCCTGTCCGTCGACGGCCAGCCAGGCCGGGTCGCGGACGATGTCGAAGCCGGGGTGCGCCGCGCGCCACTGCCGGGCGAGGCCGCCGCGCAGCAGACGGTGGACCTCGACGCCGCGGTGCAGTTCCTTGCGGAGGTTCTCCCGGCGGGAGTTGGTGATGCGCAGGCCCAGTGACAGCTTGAGCATGGCGGGGGCGCCGGTGCGGTGGACGGTGCGCACGGAGGAGGTGGGGTACCAGGCGGGGCCGTGGGGGCCCAGGTCCTGGAGGAGTCCCGCGTCCAGCAGCGCCGCCGTGTCCGCGCGGTGCCGCACCTCCCGCGACTGCCACGGGTGCAGCGGCAGGGCGGCGTACCCGTCGGGCAGGGGCAGTCCCGCGCCGGCGAGCCGGGCCGTGAGCCGTTCGGCGGGAACGGGCCGGCCGCGCTCGGTCCAGGCGGAGTCGGTGGCGAGTACGGAGCGGGCCACTGCCATCCAGCACAGCGGGAAGGAACCTCGCAATTCGGGTGAATAGGGACGGACTTCGGCTTCCGACAGGCCTTCACGGCTCTTCGGGGTCGGGTGCAGCGGGTGTCCGAGCAGGAGGGCCTGTTCCGCTGAGAGGAAGAGGTCGGGTCCGTCCGTGGGACGCCGCCGGCGGTCGTGGAGGAAGAAGGCGGTGCGGCGGACGGAGTCGGCGACACGGGCGACGAGATCGACGGTGTCGGCGCCCGCGCCGGTGGGTGCCTCCCGGGCGAGCAGGGCGGCGACGGTGACGGCGTCGGCCGGCGGGGCGTCCTGCGGGGCGTCGGCCAGGTACGGGGGGCCGAAGCGGTGCCAGCCCGTCGGGGACCAGTGGCGGACCGGGACGAACAGGGCCGTACCGCTGGCCGGGAGGGGGACGACGAGAGGGCCGTCGCCGGGGTCCGGCGTGCCGGTCTCGCGCGCCCAGCAGCGCAGGAGGTTCTCCACGGCCGCGGCCTGGGCGGCGGTGTGGGGGTCGGGGTGCTCCAGGGGGTCGGAGGGATCGTCCCGGCGCTGGGCGGGCGATGCCCTTCTCGGCTGGTGAGGGACGGTCTCGGTCGCGTCGTGGGACTGGGAGAGGCCGTGGGGTGTGGGGGTGGCGTTCAAGACGGCTCCTCGTGGGGCGGTTCGGGTCGTCGGGGTACGGCGGGGTGAAGCGGCGATACGGCGATACGCCGGCTCGGCGGCTCGCACCGGGCCGGACCGGACCGGACCGGTGGGGGCGGGGCGCCGGCGGTCCCTGGAAGCCGCCCTCCCCTGCGACCCGCTCGGTCGTCGCGGGCGCCGTGCGCTACCCCGCCCCCTCCGCGGCTCCGGCGGGTCGCGGCTGCCTCC
>NZ_JUJA01000053.1:50109-67056 GCF_001906585.1 Streptomyces kebangsaanensis
CGGCCAGCCGGCCGAGCACCGCGGCGGCCTGCTCGTCGGTGATCGTCAGCGGGGGAAGGAGCCGTACGACACTGGCGTGACGGCCGCCGAGTTCGACGATCAGGCCACGCCGCAGGCACTCGCGTCGTACGGCGGCGGCGAGTTCGGGAGCGGCGGGGCGAGGCTCGCGGGGGCGGGCCGCCGCCGGGCCGGTGACGCCCCGGTCGGGGGTTCCCGGCTCCCCCTCCGGGTCCACCAGTTCGAGGCCGATCATCAGGCCTCGCCCGCGCACCTCGCCGATGCAGGGGAAGTGACGAGCCAGGTCCTGGAGTTGGGACAGCATGTGGGAGCCGAGGGCCGCCGCGCGTTCGGCGAGGCGGTTCTCGCGGACGTGGGCCAGGGTGGCGGTGCCCGCGGCCATGGCGAGTTGGTTGCCGCGGAAGGTTCCCGCGTGGGCCCCGGGCCCCCAGACGTCCAGGTCGTCGCGGTAGACCACGACGGCCAGCGGCAGACTGCCGCCGATGGCCTTGGACAGCACCATCACATCCGGTGTCACGCCGCTGTGCTCCACCGCCCAGAAGGCACCCGTGCGCCCGACCCCCGTCTGGATCTCGTCGGCGATCAGCGGGACGGACCGTTCCGCGGTGAGCTGCCGCATGCGTCGCATCCAGTGGTCGGGCGCGGGAATCACCCCGCCCTCGCCCTGCACGGGTTCGAGGATCATCCCGGCGGGCAGCGGCACTCCCGACTTGGGGTCGTCCAGCACGGACTCGGTCCAGCGGGCGGCGAGTTCGGCACCTCGGGCACCGCCGACGCCGAAGGGGCAGCGGTAGTCCTGCGGGTAGGGCAGGCGCGCGACCCGTACGTCGGCGGCGTGCCCCGAGGCGTCGAGCGCTCCCGCGGTCATCCCGTGGTAGGCGCCGGCGAAGGCCACGATGGTCCTGCGGCCGGTGGCGGCCCGGACGAGCTTGAAGGCGGCCTCCACCGCGTCCGTACCGGCCGGGCCGCAGAACTGCACGCGCGCGTGGTCGGCGAGCCCGGACGGCAGGGTGCGGAACAGCTCGGTGACGAAGGCGTCCTTGACCGGTGTGGCCAGGTCGAGGGCGTGCAGGGGCGCGCCCGAGTCGAGGACCTTGCGGATGGCCTCCAGGACGACGGGGTGGTTGTGTCCGAGGGCGAGGGTGCCGGCGCCCGAGAGGCAGTCCAGGTAGCGGCGGCCGTCCGCGCCCTCGATGGTGAGCCCGCGGGCCCGCACCGGCACGATCGGCAGGGCGCGCGCATAGGTGCGCGCCGCCGACTCGCGCGCCGACTGACGCCGCAGAATCCCCTCGTGCGCGGTGCGCGCCCCCGCGGACGCGCAGCCTCCAGGCGCAGAATCCGTCACGGTCACGGCTCCTTGTCCTTCCGCTGTCCCAAGGCTCCGGCGGCCCACTGGAACAAGGCGCCGGCCTTCCGCTGTCGGGTCGTGTCGCCGCCCGTGGCACAGGAGCCCCGGACGCAGGCAACAGGACCCCCACCGCTACAACCCCGGACCGGCCGCGCGGTTACGGGCAGACCCAAGATCGTTGCCGTGACGCCGCGCGGTGACCGGGCCCCGGTCCTGTCGCCGTCTCGTCACAGGTGGTCCACAGGGGAACCCCGCCCCCGGCCGGCCCTGTCTCCGTCGGCGAGTGGCGGCGCAGGGCCGGCACTCGCGAAGACCGGTTTCGGGGGGCGTCGTGCAGTACGGGAAAAGCATCCGCATGAGTGTGATGGCAATGGTCGCGGTCTCGGCCGCGTTGTCGGTGACCGCGTGCCGACCCGGTGATGACGGCACGGGGGCGGTCGGGGTGCCGTCCGGGGCGCCGAGCAGCGCGACCCCCTCTCCCGAGGGGCCGGGCTCCGGTGCCTCGCAGGCCCCCGGAGCGGGTGCGTCGGCGGCGCCGGGAGCGAGCGTTTCCCCCGGTTCCGGATCCTCGGGAGCCGCGGTGAGGACGTGTCCGGAGACCAGCCTGAGGGTGGCCGCGTACGCGGCCGCGGATCGTCCACCGGGTACCGGACTCGGAGCAGCGGTCGTCGAGTTCACCAACGTCTCCGGACAGCCGTGCGTCCTGCGGGGCCACCCGTCGGTGGCCGGAGCGGGCAACGGTTCGCCGCAGAAGAACGTTCCGCTGTCGGTGACGCGCACGGGGACCGCGTCACCGGTGCGGGTGGCGCCCGGCGGCAAGGCGTGGGTGAAACTGACCTTCGTCCAGGTCCAGGGCGAGGGCGACGGTTACTGCGAGTCCGGCGCGGAGTCCGTCGCCTATCCCTCTCTGGTGGTCGGGCTGCCGGGGTCGGGAGCGCACCAAGTCGCTCTGGACGAAGGACTCTTCGCCGAGTGCGACGACAAGGTGACGGCCACCCCGGTGTCGGCGACGAAGCCGAACTGACCGCCCTGGTCGTCAATTCGGCAGCTCTCCGGACGACCGGCCAGGTCAGACGGCTTGTGGCCGAACCGTTGCCGTTCCGGCGACGGCCTCGGACCGGGACGGCATAGTGTGTGATGCCGTCCCGGCCCGCCGTGAGGACGCTTGGTCTCAGCCCGCGATCAACGCGAGAGCACGGCGGGAAGCGTCAAGTCCGTTCATTTCAGGGGGAGTCACAGCATGCGATCCATACGCCCGTCCCGCACCGCCCGCCGAGGGGCAGGCGCCCGCCGCACCACCTCCCCCGTGCTGACCGCGGTCGCGCTGGCCTCGGTGCTGGCACTCACCGCCACCGGCTGCGACTCGGGCGACGCCGAGGCGGACGCCCGGCCCCCCGCCTCCGTGTCCCCCGGCGACAGCGACGGAACCGGTGGAACCGGAGACGGCAGGATCAGGATCCCGGACGACATCAGGCGGAAGCTCGAGGAGCACGGGGTCGACATCGACAAGTGGAGGAACGGCGCCTGGAAGGACTGGAACAAGGACGACTGGCTGCGCGAGGCGGGCGACTACATCAACCCGATCATCAAGGGCCTGTGGGACCCGGAGCGCATGCGCCGGGCCGAGGACCCGGACCGGGGCGTCGACGACAACGACCTCTCCGGCGACCAGGGCGTCACCGACCCGGCACCGGCACCGGTGAAGGCGCGGGCGGTCCCGCCGGCGTACCGGGCGAACGCGGCGACGGCGGGCAAGGTCTTCTTCGACTCCCCCGAGGGCAGCATGGTCTGCTCGGCGACGGTCGTCCAGGACCCGGCCCGCCCGGGCAGGTCCAACCTCGTGTGGACGGCCGGCCACTGCGTGCACGCCGGCAAGAAGGGCGGCTGGTACCGCAACATCGCCTTCGTGCCGTCGTACAACGACGCGGGCAGAAGCGCCGCCCGGCTGCGGGACGCCCCCAAGGACGAGGTCATCCCGCACGGCGTGTGGTGGGGCGACTGGGTGCAGACCTCCCAGCAGTGGATCGAGCAGGGCGGCCCGACCGGCGGTCAGGGTGCCCCGTACGACTTCGCCGTCATCCACGTCACGCCCGAGAAGGGCGGCAGCGGCAAGTCGCTGGAGGAGACCGTCGGCGCGGCGCTGCCCGTCGACTTCGACGCCCCGCCCGTGCCGGAGGTGGGCAGCATCACCGCGACCGGCTACCCGGCGGCGCCGCCGTACGACGGCCAGCTGCTGTACCAGTGCCAGGACAAGCCGGGCCGGCTGTCGCTGAGCGCCTCGGACCCGACGATGTACCGCATCGGGTGCACCATGACCGGCGGCTCCTCCGGCGGCGGCTGGGTCCGGACGGACTCGGACGGCGAGCTCGTCCTGGTCTCCAACACCTCGATCGGCCCGGTGACGGCGGGCTGGCTGGCGGGTCCGCGGCTGGGCCGGGACGCCGAGGCGCTGTACCGGAACATGAGCAGGAAGTACGGCGGCCGGTGACGCCGTGAACGCCGAGGGCCCGCCCCCTGTCGACAGGGGGCGGGCCCTCGGCTCGTGGAGCTGTGGATCAGAGCGCGGGAGCCGGCGCGTACGGTGCCAGTTCCGCCGCGAGCTCCTCGTTCACCCGGGCCTTGAGCAGGGTGCCCTCCGCGGTGTGCTCCTCGGAGATCACCTCGCCCTCGGTGTGGGCGCGGGCGACCAGTTTGCCGTGGGTGTACGGCACCAGTGCCTCGATCTCGACGGCCGGCCGGGGCAGCTCGCTGTCGATCAGGGCCAGCAGCTCGGGGATGCCCTGTCCGGTGCGGGCCGAGACCGCGATCGAGTGCTTCTCGATCCGCAGCAGCCGCTGGAGCACCAACGGATCCGCCGCGTCCGCCTTGTTGACCACGACGATCTCGGGTACGTCGGTGGCGCCGACGTCCTTGATCACCTCGCGCACGGCGGCCAGCTGCTCCTCCGGGGCGGGGTGGGAGCCGTCGACCACGTGCAGGATCAGGTCGGAGTCGCCGACCTCCTCCATGGTGGAGCGGAACGCCTCGACCAGGTGGTGCGGCAGGTGCCGGACGAAACCGACGGTGTCGGCCAGCGTGTAGGTCCGGCCGCTCGGGGTCTCGGCCCGGCGCACGGTCGGGTCCAGGGTCGCGAACAGCGCGTTCTCGACCAGGACGCCCGCGCCGGTGAGGCGGTTGAGCAGGGAGGACTTGCCGGCGTTGGTGTAACCGGCGATGGCGACGGAGGGCACCTGGTTGCGGCGGCGCTCCCGGCGCTTGATCTCGCGGCCGGTCTTCATGTGCGCGATCTCGCGGCGCATCTTCGCCATCTTCTCGCGGATCCGCCGCCGGTCCGTCTCGATCTTGGTCTCACCGGGACCACGCGTGGCGATGCCACCACTGCCGCCGCCCATCTGCCGGGACAGCGACTGACCCCAGCCGCGCAGCCTCGGCAGCATGTACTGCATCTGCGCGAGCGCGACCTGTGCCTTGCCCTCCCGGGACTTGGCGTGCTGGGCGAAGATGTCGAGGATCAGGGCCGTACGGTCGATGACCTTGACCTTGACGACGTCCTCGAGCTGGATCAGCTGGCCCGGGCTGAGCTCACCGTCGCAGATGACGGTGTCCGCGGCCGTCTCCAGGACGAGGTCGCGCAGCTCGTCGGCCTTGCCGGAGCCGATGTAGGTGGCCGCGTCGGGCTTGTCGCGGCGCTGGATCACGCCGTCGAGCACGACCGCGCCCGCGGTCTCCGCGAGGGCGGCGAGCTCGGCGAGCGAGTTCTCGGCGTCCTGTGCGGTTCCCGAGGTCCAGACGCCGACGAGCACGACCCGCTCCAGACGGAGCTGCCGGTACTCGACCTCGGTGACGTCCTCGAGCTCGGTGGACAGGCCCGCGACCCGGCGCAGGGCCGCGCGGTCGGAGCGGTCGAGCTGATCGCCGTCCCGCCCTCCGTCGAACTCGTGGCTCCAGGCGACGTCCTCTTCCATCAGGGCATCGGCCCGGAGGCCCTCGGGGTAGGTGCGCGCCAGGCGCTTGCCGGCCTGGGACGCCTGAAACGTCTGGGAAGAGGAAGAAGAGGAGGTCATTGGGTCCTTACGTCGTGGGAGATTCCGTCACCGGTCACAACGCGCGAGTACCCGGGAAGATTCCCCCGTCCCGTGCCGTGCCGGCCTGAAGATGGTCGCACGGCACGGGCCACCCCGTCACGGCGTTATTTCCCCGCGCATCCCCCCGCGTATTTCCCGGTCGCTCCTCCTGTCTCTCCTGTCACTCCCTCCCTGTCACTTCTTCGCCGTCTTCGACGGCGGCGCGGCCTTCCAGTCGGGGCGGCCGGGCATCGGCGGGGTCTTCTCGCCGTACAGCCAGGCCCGGAAGAAGCCGCTCAGATCGCGTCCGGAGATGTCCGAGGCCAGGCGCTGGAAGTCGGCCGTGGTCGCGTCGGTGTCCCGGTGGGCGCGCACCCAGTCACGCTCCAGGCGCTCGAAGGCCGGCTTGCCGATCTCCTGACGCAGCGCGTACAGGACGAGCGCGGCGCCGTCGTAGACGTTCGCGCGGAAGATGCCGATCTTCTGGCCGGGCTTCGGCGGCTTGGGCATCGCGGGCGGCCCGCCGGCCTCACGCCAGCGGTCGGAGGCGCTGTAGGCGGCCTTCATCCGGGCCTCCAACGACCGGTTCGCCTTCTCCTCGGCGTACAGGGCCTCGTACCAGGTGGCGTGCCCCTCGTTGAGCCACAGGTCGGACCAGACGCGCGGGCTCACGCTGTCGCCGAACCACTGGTGGGACAGCTCGTGCACCATGACCGACTCGACGTACCACTTGGGGTAGGCGGTGTCGGTGAGCAACTTCTTCTCGAACAGGGACAGGGTCTGCGTCTCGAGTTCGAAGCCGGTGGTGGCGGAGGCCACGAGCACCCCGTACGTCTCGAAGGGGTAAGGGCCGACCTTGCTCTCCATCCAGGCGATCTGGTCGGGGGTCCTGGCCAGCCACGGCTCGAGCGCCTTGCGGTCCTCGGTAGGGACGACGTCGCGTACGGGCAGGCCGTGCGGGCCGGTGCGGTGCAGCACGGTGGAGCGGCCGATGGAGACCTGTGTCAGCTCGGTGGCCATGGGGTGCTGGGTGCGGTACGTCCACGTGGTCGCCCCGCCGCTCCGGGCGACGCCGGCCGGCAGGCCGTTGGCGACGGCCGTGTATCCCTCGGGCGCGGTGACGTGGATGGTGAACATCGCCTTGTCGGACGGGTGGTCGTTGCACGGGAACACCAGGTGCGCGGCGTCGGCCTGGTTGGCCATGGCAAGGCCGTCCGCGGTGCGCACCCAGCCTCCGTCGCGGCCCTTCGGGGACACGGGGTCACTGGTGTGGCGCACGGCGATCCGCGTCCGACTGCTGCGCGGCAGCGGGTTCTCCGGGGTGATCACGAGATCCTCGCCGGCGGTGGTGAACGCGGCCGGCCGGCCGTCGACCTCCACGGAGTCGACCCGGCCGTGCGCGAAGTCGAGGTTCACACGGTCCAGCCTCCTGGTCGTCCGCGCGTCGATCGTGGTGACGGCCCGCAGCGGCTTGCTGTTGTCACCGGGGTAGGTGAAGGACAGGTCGTACGACGACACGTCGTACCCCGGGTTGCCCAGGTACGGGAAGAGCCGGTCGCCGACGCCCAGCGGCGCGGGCGGGGCGCTCGCGGCGACGAGGCAGACGGAGGCGGCGGTTGCGAGGAGGGTCGCCTTCAGGCGACGCGGGACACGTGGTCCAAGGCTGAGCGGCATGCATCACCGCTACCAGCGCCCGTGCGCGGCACGGCGCAGACTCGCGCCCGACCCACCCGAAAGGGTCCACAGGGCCCATCAGGACCACACCGAGGGCCGTGGGAAGAGGTGTTGGGGGCGTGCGGGCAGGTGGAGACGGGCGGGTGCGGTTCAGCTTTCCGGCGGCTGGGGCTGGGTGCGGCTCACGTCGTAGACGCCCGGGACGTTGCGCATGGCGCGCATCAGGGCCGGGAGACCGGCGGCGTCGGGGAGTTGGAGGGTGTACGCGTGGCGGACGCGCTGCTGGGCCGACGGGGACACCGTCGCCGAGATGATCTCGACGCCCTCGAGTGCGATGGCCTCGGTGAGGTCGGCCAGCAGACGGGGGCGGCCGAACGATTCGGCGAGCAGCGTGACCCGGCACGCGGTGGTGTCCCCCCAGCGCACTCCGACCTCCGCGCGCCCCGCGCTCTTCATTCGCGCGACCGCCGCGCACTCCACGCGGTGCACGGTCACCGCTCCCCCGCGGATGGTGAATCCGGTGACCTCGTCGGGCGGCACGGGTGTGCAGCAGCCCGCGAGCCGTGCGTTCGCGCGGGGCCGGCCGACGACCAGGACGCTCGCCTCGCGGGGTTCGGAGCCGGCGGACGCGCCGGGGCCCCGGACCGGGGCCGGAGCGGGGTCCGCCGCGGTGCCCGGAGCCGGGGCCGCGGGGGCGGGCGCGGTGGTTCCGTCCTCCTCCTCGGTGGGGGACGGCCGCGTGGCCAGCCGGCGTTGGATGGCGATGCGGGCGGCCGGGGTGTGGGCGTGGTCCAGCCATTCCCGGGAGGGTTCGGAGGCCGGGTCCTGGCCCATGAGCAGCTGGACGGTGTCGCCGTCGTTCAGGACGGTGCTCAGCGTCGCCAGGCGGCCGTTGACGCGGGCGCCCATGCACGCGTGTGCGTCCTCGCCGTACTGGGCGTACGCGGCGTCCACGCACGTGGCGCCCTCGGGCAGGCCCAGTGTGCCTCCGTCCGGCCGGAAGACGGTGATCTCACGGTCCTGGGCGAGGTCCTCGCGCAGCGTGGACCAGAAGGTGTCGGAGTCGGGTGCCGCCCGCTGCCACTCCAGGAGGCGGGAGAGCCAGCCCGGCCGGGTGGGGTCGGCGCGCTCGCCGTCACTCGTGGACTGCTCCTCCGCAGGAGGGGCGTAGGGGTTGCCGAGCGCGACGACACCGGCCTCGGCGACCTTGTGCATCTGGTGGGTGCGGATGAGGACTTCCACGATCTGGCCGCCCATGGGGGTCCCCCCGGGCGAGTCCGTCCGGGTCCGGGGGAGGGCGACGGCCGTGTGCAGCGACTGGTACAGGTTGAACTTGGGTACGGCGATGAAGTCCTTGAACTCCGAGACGACCGGCGTCATGCACGTGTGCAGCTCGCCGAGGACGGCGTAGCAGTCGGCGTCCTCGTTCACCAGCACCAGCAGCCGCCCGAAGTCGCAGCCGCGCAGTCGGCCGCGCTTGCGGGCGACGCGGTGCACGGAGACGAAGTGCCGGGGTCTGATGAGGACCTCGGCGTTGAGGTCGGCCTCGCGCAGCACCCCGCGGACCTGCTCGGCGACCTCGGCGAGCGGGTCGTCCGGGCGTGCCGCGTTCTCGGCGATCAGCACGCGTGTGTGTGCGTACTCCTCGGGGTGCAGGACGGCGAAGACGAGGTCCTCCAGCTCGGTCTTCAGGGCCTGCACGCCGAGTCGTTCGGCGAGCGGGATGAGCACGTCCCGGGTGACCTTGGCGATGCGTGCCTGTTTCTCCGGGCGCATGACGCCGAGGGTGCGCATGTTGTGCAGCCGGTCGGCGAGTTTGATCGACATCACGCGGACGTCGTTGCCCGTGGCGACGAGCATCTTGCGGAAGGTCTCGGGCTCGGCGGCGGCGCCGTAGTCGACCTTCTCCAGCTTCGTGACGCCGTCGACGAGGTAGCGCACCTCCGCGCCGAACTGCTCGCCGACCTGGTCCAGTGTCACGTCGGTGTCCTCGACGGTGTCGTGCAGCAGGGACGCCGTCAGCGTGGTGGTCTCGGCGCCGAGTTCGGCGAGGATGAGGGTCACCGCGAGGGGGTGCGTGATGTACGGCTCGCCGCTCTTGCGCATCTGGCCCCGGTGGGAGGACTCGGCCAGGAGGTAGGCGCGGCGCAGCGGTTCGAGGTCGGCGTCGGGGAAGTGCGCGCGGTGGGCCTCGGCCACGTGGCCGATGGCGTCGGGCATCCGGTCGCGGGCGGCCGGGCCGAGCAGGGCGGCGCGGCCGAGCCGGCGCAGGTCGATCCGCGGGCGGGCCCTGCGGCGGGGCCCTGCGGGAGCCATCGGGCCCGGGGCCGCAGGGTTCGTGGCATCCGCGCTCATGGGCACCTCCGGCTGTGTGGACCGGTGGACGGGGCGCCCCAGGGCGTACACGGCTCAGGGGTTGGCGACGGATCCCCCGTCCGGGCCGGTGCTTGATGCTATCGAGCCCGGCGGGCCCGACCGGTCCTCTCCCGGCGAGCGTGAAACGGATCACCCATTCGAGCGATGGCTGGAAGGTTTACGACTTTCGGTCACCTGACAGGTGGTCAGCCGTGGTTCTCCCGCCTGTCACCACCTCCGGGCATACGTATGACCGGAGACATGGACCGTGGGAGCTGCGATACGCAGTCGGCCCACCGTCAGCCGACGACGGTTTCCAGCCACTCGCTGTCGATCTCGCCCTCGGCGACGATCACCGCGGGACCGGTCATCTCGATCTCGCCGTCCGGCCGTTCGGTGATCACCAGCGTTCCGCCGGGCACGTCCACCGTGTACGTCGCCGGAGCCCCGGTGACCGTGGGGTCGGCGCCGTCGCGCCGGGCGGCCGCCACGGCGACGGCACACGCACCCGTGCCGCACGAGCGGGTCTCGCCGGAGCCGCGCTCGTGCACGCGCATGGCGACGTGGCGGGGGCCGCGGTCGACCACGAACTCGACGTTCACCCCGTCCGGATAGGCGGAGGCCGGGCTGAAGGACGGCGGGGAGAGCAGGTCGCCGGCGTCGGCGAGGTCGTCGACGAAGGCGACCGCGTGCGGGTTGCCCATGTTCACGTTGCGCGCGGGCCATCTGTGCCCGCCGACGCTCACCGTGACGTCCCCTTCGGGGAGCCGCGCCCTGCCCATGCCGACGGTGATGTCGCCGTCCTTGGCGATGTGCACGGTCTTCACGCCCCCGCGCGTGGCGATCGCGAGGTCGCCCTCGGCCGCGTGTCCGGCGTACTGGAGGTAGCGCGCGAAGACCCGCACGCCGTTGCCGCACATCTCCGCGATCGAGCCGTCGCCGTTGCGGTAGTCCATGAACCACTCCGCCTCGGCCGCCATCCCCCGGGCCTCCGGGTGCGCGGCCGACCGCACGACGTGCAGCACGCCGTCCCCGCCGATGCCCGCACGGCGGTCGCACAGGGCGGCGACGGCGGCCGGCGACAGGTCGACGGCGTTCTCCGGGTCCGGAACGATCACGAAGTCGTTCTCCGTGCCGTGCCCCTTGAGGAAGGCGATGCGCGTGCTCATGCCTCGATCGTACGGGGTGCCCACGACAACCCGGCGCTCACGCCCACCGGCCACCGGCCAACGGCCGGGCGAGTGGTCACAGCACTGGTGCTGTGACCGGAAAGGTTTGCCGGAAAGCTCGCGGCGTCCGGTGCTGGGGGCACCTCCCACGCCCTTCGGGCAGTGGGGGAGCATCGCAAGGCGGAGCATCACTCGTGTACTGGATGTACTCGGGTGATGCGACAACGCGGCGTGGGGGTACCCCCGGCCGGAGGCTGGGGGAGTACCGTGCCGGGCGTCGCGAGCCGGTGAACCTTTCCGGTCACAGCCCTAGCGGAGCCGGGCGACGCGCCAGACGGCGAGGACGACGACCACGGCGACGAGGAGGGCGTACGCGCCGATCACCCGCCAGTCGGGGCGGCGGCCCGAGTCCCGCGGCGGCAGGCCCGGCCAGGTGTAGCCGACGCGGCGGGCGGCCATCATGCCCCAGCCGGCCGAGCAGGAGCAGATCAGCAGCCCCAGCATGGCGATCACGGCGCCGTTGTCGCCGTCGAAGGCCAGCGGGAAGGCGAACATGAGGGAGCCGACGGCGGCCAGGCCCACGATGGGGGCCAGCTGCCAGATGCGCAGCCGCCGCTGCGGGCGCAGCTCGACCTCCACCTCGGGCCCGGCGAACATCTCCTCGGGCCCCGGGCCGTCCGCGGTCACTCCGCCCTGCGTCTCGTCGGGCCCGTCGGGGCTCAGGGAGCCCTCGTCCGGTTCCGTGCCGCCGTGGTCCACGGTGATGCGGTCCGTGCCTTGTGCGGTGTCGCGAGGGCCGGCCTCCATCGCCACGCGCCCTCCCAACTAGGACTCCATTTGGTCGATCGGAGCTTGATGATGGCACGGCGCGGGAGGCCCGGATGACGGCCGGGGCGTCCCGATGCCATGACGTGATCAGGCTGTAACCGGTCGTTCGACCAACGTCAGCGCCAGGTGCGGAAGTTCCCCGAGGTCCGCCGCGGCCCCGCTCAGCCAGTGCACGCGCGGGTCGCGCCGGAACCAGGAGTCCTGGCGGCGCGCGAAGCGTTTCGTGGCGCGTACGGTCTCCGCGCGCGCCTCTTCCAGTGTGCACTCCCCCGCGAGCGCCGCGAGCACCTGCTGGTAACCGAGCGCACGCGATGCCGTACGCCCCTCCCGCAGACCCTGCGCCTCCAGCGCGCGCACCTCGTCCACGAGCCCTGCCTCCCACATCCGGTCGACCCGGCGCGCGATGCGCTCGTCGAGCTCGGGGCGGGCCACGTCGACGCCGATCTGGACGGTGTCGTAGACGGCGTCGTGACCGGGGAGGGTGGCCGTGAAGGGCCGGCCGGTGATCTCGATCACCTCCAGGGCCCGGACGACACGGCGGCCGTTGCTGGGCAGGATGGCCCGCGCGGCCTCGGGGTCGGCGGCGGCCAGGCGGGCGTGCAGCGCGCCGGAGCCGCGCAGCGTGAGCTCGTCCTCCAGCCGGGCCCGCACCTCGGGGTCGGTGCCGGGGAACTCCAGGTTGTCCACGGCCCCCCGGACGTACAGGCCGGAGCCGCCGACCAGGACCGGCCAGCGTCCCTCGGCGAGCAGCGCGTCGATCCGCTCCCGGGCGAGCCGCTGGTACTCGGCGACGGAGGCCGTGACCGTCACGTCCCAGATGTCCAGGAGGTGGTGCGGTACGCCGCCGCGCTCCTCGGGCGTCAGCTTCGCGGTGCCGATGTCCATGCCTCGGTAGAGCTGCATGGAGTCGGCGTTGATGACCTCGCCGCCGAGCCGCTGGGCCAGGAAGACGCCCAGATCGGACTTTCCGGCCGCGGTGGGGCCGACGACGGCGATGACGCGGGGGGTGGGGAGTGCGCTGCTCACCGCAACAGTCTCGCAAACCCCACGCGGGGGTCTCGAACGAGTTGTGTGACGGCCCACGGGCGGGCTTGTCACCCATTGACAACGCATGGAGTGGGTATGGACGTTTTTGCGTGCCTCCTTCGCGGGTAGATGGCGACGGAGGAGTCTTCGGCCGCCGGGGAGAAGACCGTCAGGGAAGGTGAACCATGGGTCTGCTGGACAACATGAAGGCCCGGATCGGCCCCGCCAAGGAGAGGGTGTCGAACCTCGCCCAGCGCCACGGGGGCACGGTCGGGCAGGGCCTGGACAGGGCCGCGAAGCTGGTCGACGAGAAGACCAAGGGCAAGTACAGCGAGAGGATCCAGGCGGGCACGGGCAAGGCCAAGGACGCCGTGGACCGGCTCGCGCACAAGGGCGGCGAGGACGGGAGGAGCCCGGAGAAGGGTACGGCCCCGGAGAGCGGCGGGACGCCGGGCGGCGCTTCCACGCCGGCGCCGCCGGAGGGTCCGCCGCCCGTGTCCTGAGGCTCACGCCCGCCTCACGACCAGGTCGCGACCAGGTATCCCACGCCGTACGGCGCATCGTCATGGAGCAGTTCGCCGGAGAGGCCGGCCCCCTCGGCGGCGCCCGCGAGCACCTGCCAGGGGGCCCGGCCCGACGCCTTCAGCTCATGCGCCCGTTCCGTGTCGAGCGCCAGGAGAGCCGCCGTGTCCGCCTGCCCCAGCGCACGGGCGGCCTCCGCGTCGAAGGGCTCGGCGCGTTCGTCGAGGTACCCCGGTGCCTTGAGCGACCGGCAGGCGCTGGCGTCGCCCATCACCAGCAGGGCCACCCGGCCGGACCGCGCGGCGATCTCCCGGCCGGCCGCCGCGCACCGCTCGGGCGTCAGCGACTCCTCCACGCCGACCCCCTCGACCGGGGCGGCGGACCAGTCGGCCCGCTCCAGCAGCCAGGCGGCCACGGCGAGCGAGGGCGGCAGTTCACGCCGGGACGCGGTGCCCGTGTCCCGGCCGAGCCGTACGTCCACGTCCACGCCGAAGCCCCGGAACGACCCCCGGGTGCCCTCGGGGTACGGACCGCACCCGGGCCGTTCGGCGGGCCCGACGACCACGAGCAGGTCGGGCCGGGCGGCGGCGAGCACGCCCAGCCCGTCCGAGCACGCGGCCCGCGCGGCGTCCATCTCGGATGCGGCACCCGCGGCGACCTCGGGCACGAGGAGGGGCGGGCAGGGGCAGACAGCAGCGGCGACAAGCATGATCGGCAGGGTAGCTCCGTACGACGCCCGAACGTCACTCCACCGCCCCATCGCGCACGGTACGACGGACGGGCGGGCGGGCGGGCCGGCAGGCCGTTCACCGGCGTCCGCCGGGACCACGCCGCGGCGGGGTGACCGGAACCCCAGCCACTGCTCGCCGCGACCGGCAGCGGGGCGGCGCACACCCTCGCAGGCCCAGCCGTCGGGCAGGCCGGCGAACGGCCGGCAGGGCGTTGCCCGGCACCCGCCGCACCGGCCGCCCGGCCGGGTCAGTCGCAGCCGCAGCCGCTGCTCGCCGCGGCCGGCAGCGGGGCGGGGACGCCCACCTTCGGCAGGCCGAGCATGACACCCGCGGGCTTGGCCGACTCGGCGGTGCTGCGCTTCTCCCAGGCGTCACCCGCGCGCGTGCGGCGCACGTCGAGCACCGGGCCCTCGGCCAGGAGGTGGTGCGGGGCGGCGTAGGTGACCTCGACCGTGACCACGTCGCCGGGCCGGACGTCCTGCTCCGGCTTGGTGAAGTGGACCAGGCGGTTGTCGGGGGCACGGCCGGACAGACGGTGGGTGGTGCCGTCCTTGCGGCCCTCGCCCTCGGCGACCATGAGCTCGAACGTGCGGCCGAGCTGCTTCTTGTTCTCCTCCCAGGAGATCTCCCCCTGCAGGGCGACCAGCCGCTCGTAGCGCGCCTGGACGACCTCCTTGGGGATCTGGCCGTCCATCTCGGCGGCCGGGGTGCCCGGACGCTTGGAGTACTGGAAGGTGAACGCCTGCGCGAAGCGTGCCTCGCGCACCACGTGCAGCGTCTGCTCGAAGTCCTCCTCGGTCTCGCCGGGGAAGCCCACGATGATGTCGGTGGTGATCGCCGCGTGCGGGATGGCCGCGCGGACCTTCTCGATGATCCCCAGGTAGCGCTCCTGCCGGTAGGAGCGGCGCATCGCCTTCAGGACCGCGTCGGAGCCGGACTGCAGCGGCATGTGCAGCTGCGGCATGACGTTCGGGGTCTCGGCCATCGCGGCGATCACGTCGTCGGTGAAGTCGCGCGGGTGCGGCGAGGTGAAGCGGACGCGCTCCAGGCCGTCGACGGTGCCGCAGGCCCGCAGCAGCTTGCTGAACGCCTCGCGGTCGCCGATGTCGGAGCCGTAGGCGTTGACGTTCTGCCCGAGCAGCGTGATCTCCGAGACCCCCTCGGCGACCAGGGCCTCCACCTCGGCGAGGATGTCGCCGGGGCGGCGGTCCTTCTCCTTGCCGCGCAGCGCAGGGACGATGCAGAAGGTGCAGGTGTTGTTGCAGCCGACGGAGATCGAGACCCAGGCCGCGTACGCGCTCTCGCGCCGCGTCGGCAGCGTGGAGGGGAACGCCTCCAGGGACTCGGCGATCTCGACCTGCGCCTCCCGCTGCACGCGGGCGCGCTCCAGCAGCACGGGCAGCTTGCCGATGTTGTGCGTGCCGAAGACGACGTCCACCCAGGGCGCCCTCTTCACGATGGTGTCCCGGTCCTTCTGCGCCAGGCAGCCGCCGACCGCGATCTGCATCCCGGGCCGCGCGGCCTTCTTCGGCGCGAGGTGCCCGAGGTTGCCGTAGAGCCGGTTGTCGGCGTTCTCCCGGACGGCGCAGGTGTTGAAGACGACGACGTCCGCGTCGCCGTCCGCCCCCTCCGGCGCCCGCACGTAGCCCGCCTCCTCCAGCAGCCCGGCCAGCCGCTCGGAGTCGTGGACGTTCATCTGGCACCCGTAGGTGCGGATTTCGTAACTCTTGGGTCCCTGAACGTCCACTGCGAGGCTCCGGTCGCTGCTGCTGGTCATGCGTCAAGGGTAGGCGGTCGCGGCAGGCCCCCGTGCCGTCGAGAGCGGCGCCCCGGGGAAGGCCCTGCGCCTGCCGGAGGGCGACACGACCCGGCGCTGACCATCCGTTCAGGGAGAATCGGCCCACCATCACGGGGTGACGCAGCTTCGTGACGCCGTCCGGCCCCTGCGCCGGAAGTGCCCCCGACCGCGGCGCCGCGCGCCTGGCTGCTGCGTCCGGCCGGTCCGGTCACGGTCGCCTTCCTCGTCGCCGTCCTGCCGGCCCGTGCCGCGCGCGTGGCCGTCGCCTCCGCCCGGGGCGGCATGGACAACGCGTTCGTCGTGCACGCCGGGCAGGTCTGGCTGGACGGCGGCGCGCCGTATGCCGACCGGCGCTTTCCGTACCTGCCGAGTGCCGTGCTGTTCGCCGCCGGGCAGGCGATGCTGCCGGCGCCCGTGCTGCGCGTCGCCGCGCCACTCGTGTGCGTGGCGCTGATCGTGGGCGGCTGGTGGTGTGCGGTGCGCCTGTTCCGGGTGCCGGCGCGCAGCCGGTTCGCGGTGGTGGGGCTGCTGGGGCTGCTGCTGTTCTGGGCGCCGGCCGGTCGCCTGGTGAACCTCGGGAACCGGACGGCGGTCGGGGCCCTCGCGCTGCCGCTGGCCGACCGGGGCCGATGGGACCTGGCCGGGGTGGTGTGCTGGACCTGTCCGTGGCGGTGAAGCCCCTGCTGCTGCCGGTGCTCCTCCTGCTGGTACCGGCCCGGCGGTGGCGGGCGCCGGCGTGGAGGGTGGCGGTGCCCCTGGTCCTGTCGCCGGGCACCGCCCTGGTCGTGCCGGACCCGGGCGGGTTCCTCACCCGCACGCTGCCCTTCCTGCTCAGGGGCGGGGACTCGCTCATGCGGCCGTACGACAGCTCCCTGCCGGCGGTGCTGCCGCGGCTCGGGGTGCCGCCCGCCCTGGCCGTGCCGGTGGCACGGGCCGCGGGAGCGGCCGGGGTGGCCTGCGCCTGGCTGCGCCGGCGGCGCGCCGACCCCGGTCCGGCACGGCTCGCGGACACGGCCGCGATGCTGATGCCGGCCTCCTACCCGGTGTCCCGGCCGTCCTACGAGCACTACCTGGTCGTCGTGCCCCTGCTGGTCGCCGGCGCGCTGGAGTCCGACTCGGTGACGCGCTCGCCGTGGTTCTGGGGCGCGCTCATTCCGCCGGTGCCGCAGTTCGCCTTCCCGCACCTGGACGCCTCGGCCCGCAGGGCGTTCAAGGACGCGGCCACGCTGTCCGCGCTCGCCCTGGTGCCGGGCGTGTGGTGCGCACGGTCGTCGAGGCGGCGGCCCGCCGGTCCGCCCGCCGGCTCCGCGCTGCCGTAGGAGTGCGGCGTCCGCGGTGACCGGCACCCTCCCCTGGTCAGCACCGTGCCCCGACTGGCAGGATCGCGCGCATGTCCAAGGTGTTCCCCCGTACC
>NZ_JUJA01000053.1:67072-69462 GCF_001906585.1 Streptomyces kebangsaanensis
CCTGCAGGGCACGACCGCCGGTGTCGTCGCCCTCGGGCTGCTGCTGTGGTGGCTGCTGCCGCTGGGCGACACACCGCCGAGCGGGACGATCACCTTCAGCACCGGGGCCCTGCACGGGGTCTACGAGCAGTACGGCGAGCGGCTGCGCGCCGCGTTCGCCAAGGACATGCCCGACCTGGAGGTGCGGCTGCTGACCAGCGACGGCTCGCAGGAGAACGTCACGCGCGTGGCGACCGGCCGGGCCGACTTCACCATCACCGCGGCGGACGCGGTGGAGACGTACGAACTGAACCACGGTGCGGGCGCCGCGCGGCTGCGCGGTGTGGCCCGCCTCTACGACGACTACGTGCAGCTCGTGGTCCCGAGCGGCTCACGCGTGACCTCCGTGCGGGACCTGCGCGGCAAGCGGGTGTCGATAGGGCCGCCGGAGTCGGGCGTCCGGCTGATCGCCGAGCGGGTGCTCAGGGCGGCCGGGATCGACCCGGAGACCGACATCCGGCCGATGAGCGACGGCATCGACACCGGGCCGGGCCGGCTGCGGCAGGGCGAGCTCGACGCGTTCTTCTGGTCGGGCGGACTGCCGACGGACGGCATCAAACGGCTGGCCGGGAAGTTCGCGTTCCGGTTCGTGCCGATCGAGGCCGAACTGGTGGCCGAACTGCACGCCGAGGGCGGCGCCACGCGCTACTACCGGGCCACCAACATGCCCGAGTCGGCCTACCCGACGGTCCAGCACGGCGAGACCGTGCCGACGATCGCCGTGTCCAACCTGCTGATGACCCGCGAGGACGTCGACCCGAGGCTGACCGAGTGGGTGACGCGCACCGTCATCAAGAGCCGCGACGGCATCGGCGCCCACGTCCACTCCGCCCAGCTGGTCGACCTGCGCACCGCCATCTACACCGACCCGCTCGCCCTGCACGAGGGCGCACGCNCGCCGTTACTACCGTTCCGTCAAGCCCTGAGGCCCGGTCCTCGGCACGGTCACCGTCGCCTTCAGCCCGCGCGGCTCCTCGCCTCGATGGTGGTCGTAGGAGACGGAGCCGCCGCCCGCCGTGAGCAACGCGCGCGTGATGGACAGGCCGAGGCCGGAGCCCTTGACGTTCTGGTGGCGGCCGCTGCGCCAGAAGCGGTCGCCGACGCGGGCGAGTTCCTCGTCGGTGAGGCCGGGGCCGTGGTCGGCGACCACCACCGTGGACGTGTCGCGGTCGCAGGAGACCCGTACGTCGACGCGCTCGCCCCCGGGCGTGAACTTGACCGCGTTGTCGATCACCGCGTCCAGCGCGGAGGACAGCGCGACCGGGTCGGCCCAGGCCGTGGTGGCCGGGCAGTCGCCGGCCAGCCGGACCCCCTTGGCCTCGGCGGCCGGCGTCCAGGCGGCCACCCGCTCGGCGGTCAGCTCGCCGATGTCGATGAGCCGCAGGTCCGGCTCCGCGTGCTCGGCGAGCGCCAGGTCCAGCAGATCGTCCAGGACGTGCGCCAGGCGCTTGCCCTCGGTCCGGACCGAGGCGATCTCCTCGTTGTCCTCCGGCAGCTCCAGGGCGAGCAGCTCGATGCGGAGCAGCAGCGCGGACAGCGGGTTGCGCAGCTGGTGCGAGGCGTCGGCGACGAAGGCGCGCTGCTGTTCCAGCACGTCCTCGACGTTGTCCGCCATCTCGTTGAACGACCGGGCGAGCCGGCGCAGTTCCGGCGGCCCGCCGGCCGCCGCCACCCGGGACTTCAGCCGCCCGGTGGCGATGTCGTGGGTGGTGGCGTCGAGGACGCGTACGGGCTTCAGCACCCAGCCGGTCAGCCGCAGCGCCGCGGCGACGGCGACCAGCATCGCGACGCTCTCGCCGGCACCGATGAGCAGCCAGCCGTGCAGTGTCCGGGACCGCATCTGCCCGGTCGGCGAGTCGGTGACGACGACCGCGACCACGTCGCCGTCCCGGATCACGGGGGAGGCGACGACGAGCCGGTGCCGCTGCCAGGGCCAGACCTGCTCCGGATCGTGGCTGCGCCGGCTCAGCAGCGCCTCCCCGAAGGCGTCGTGGACCTCGCCCGCCTCGGGCAGGAACCAGTCCGTCGGCGCGTTGGCCATCGGGATGCCCGACCGGTAGTAGACGCCGGCCCGGATGCCGTAGACCTCGTGGTAGCTGGCCAGTTCGCGGCTGAGGGTCTCCAGGCGCTCGTTCGTGCCCGTCCGGGGGGCGTCGACGGGCCGGTCGGTGACGAACTGGGCCAGGGCGGCGAAGCGCGCCGTGTCGTCGATCCGGTCCACGACCACCTTCTGCTGCTCGGCGCCGGCCACGCTGACGGCGAGCGGGACGCCGAGGGCGAGCAGGACGGCCGCCATCAGGACGATGAGCAGCGGCAGGAGACGTGTGCGCACCCGTCCCCGCTAGGCGGCC
>NZ_JUJA01000053.1:69467-81941 GCF_001906585.1 Streptomyces kebangsaanensis
GGGGCGACGAGCCGGTAGCCGACTCCGCGCACGGTCTCGATCAGTGCCGGCCTGCGCAGCTTGGAGCGCAGCGAGGCGACGTGCACCTCCAGGGTGCGCCCGGTCCCCTCCCAGCTGGTGCGCCACACCTCGCTGATGATCTGCTCGCGACGGAAGACCACCCCGGGGCGCTGGGCGAGCAGCGCGAGCAGGTCGAACTCCTTGCGGGTCAGCTGGACGACGATGCCGTCGACGCTGACCTGCCGGGTGGGCAGCTCGATGTGCACGGAGCCGAGACGCAGCGCGTTCCCGCCGGCGCCGACCGCGTCCTCGTGGGCGGTGCGGCGGCTGACGGCGTGAATACGGGCGAGCAGCTCGCCGGTGTCGTAGGGCTTCACCACGTAGTCGTCGGCGCCCAGGTTGAGGCCGTGGATGCGGGAGCGGACGTCGGAGCGGGCGGTGACCATGATCACCGGGATGCTGGTGCGCTTGCGGATCTTGCCGCAGACCTCGTAGCCGTCCTGGTCGGGCAGGCCCAGGTCGAGCAGGACCACCCCGAAGCCGGCGCCCTCGGGCACCAGCGCCTGCAGGGCCTCCTCACCACTGCGGGCGTGCGTGACGTCGAAACCGTGCCGCGCCAGGACCGCGGACAGGGCAGCGGCAACGTGGTTGTCGTCCTCGACGAGGAGCAGTCTCATCCCGGCCCCCTCCAGTTCATGCGTCGTACGGTCGTGACGGGTACAAGACACGCGCGCGCGTGCACCACGGCAGTCACGCCGATGGACGAGGACGCCGTCAAGAGGGTTCCGGTTGCGCACCCTCTGTCGTTACCCACCCGGTATGTACCAGGCCTGCCGCGCCACGGGTTGTACCGGTCCGCTACCGGATCGTGATGCTCAGATCTCGCTCAGATGTGGTGACGCTGGTCGCAACCGTGGCTACTGTCCCCCGAAACCGAGGAGGACGGAGCCTGAAAGCGATGACCGAAGTATCGATGGCCAAGGAAGAGGTGGCCTCGACCGACGACTTGGTCGTCCTGAAGAGCGTCAACAAGCACTTCGGCGCGTTGCATGTGCTCCAGGACATCGAACTGACGATCGCCCGCGGCGAGGTCGTCGTGGTCATCGGGCCCTCCGGGTCCGGCAAGTCCACCCTGTGCCGCACCATCAACCGCCTGGAGACCATCGACTCGGGCACCATCACGATCGACGGCAAGCCGCTGCCCCAGGAGGGCAAGGAGCTGGCCCGGCTGCGCGCCGACGTCGGCATGGTGTTCCAGTCGTTCAACCTCTTCGCACACAAGACCGTGCTCGAGAACGTGATACTCGGCCAGGTCAAGGTCCGTCGCGCGGACAAGCAGAAGGCCGAGCAGCGGGCCCGGGAACTGCTCGACCGGGTCGGGGTGGGCGCGCAGGCCGACAAGTACCCCGCGCAGCTCTCCGGCGGCCAGCAGCAGCGCGTGGCCATCGCACGGGCGCTGGCCATGGACCCGAAGGTCATGCTGTTCGACGAGCCGACCTCCGCGCTCGACCCGGAGATGATCAACGAGGTCCTCGAGGTCATGCAGCAGCTCGCCCGGGACGGCATGACGATGGTCGTCGTCACCCACGAGATGGGATTCGCCCGATCGGCTGCAAACCGGGTGGTCTTCATGGCTGACGGCCGGATCGTCGAAGAGGCTGCGCCCGACCAGTTCTTCAGCAACCCGCGCAGCGACCGGGCCAGGGACTTCCTGTCGAAGATCCTGCACCACTGACGCGGCGGCCCGCCGGTGACGCCGTACGCCACCGGCCCCACCACCGTGCCGTCGCCGTCCCGACGGCTTCTCACCTTCTCCACAGCCAAAGGAAGTTCACATGAAGCTCCGCAAGGTCACCGCCGCCTCGGCCGTCGTCCTCGCTCTCGCCCTCTCGGCGACGGCGTGCGGCTCGGACAAGAAGGACGAGGGCTCGTCGGGCGGCGGCGGCAAGAAGAAGATCACCGTCGGCATCAAGTTCGACCAGCCGGGCCTCGGCCAGAAGACCCCGCAGGGCTACTCCGGCTTCGACGTCGACGTGGCCAAGTACGTCGCCAAGAAGCTCGGCTACAACGAGGACCAGATCGAGTGGAAGGAGTCCAAGAGCGGCGACCGCGAGACCATGCTGCAGCGCGGTGACGTGGACTTCATCGCCGCCACGTACTCGATCAACGCGGAGCGCGAGAAGAAGGTCGACTTCGCCGGCCCGTACCTGCTGGCCCACCAGGACGTCCTGATCCGCGCCGACGACGACTCGATCAAGTCGCCGGCCGACCTCAACAGCAAGAAGCTGTGCTCGGTGACCGGCTCGACCTCGGCGCAGAACGTCAAGGAAAAGCTGGCGCCCAAGGCCGACCTGCAGAACTACCCGACGTACTCGGCCTGCCTGGGCGGTCTGCAGAGCAAGCAGATCGACGCGCTGACGACGGACGACTCGATCCTCGCCGGCTACGCCTCCCAGGACCAGTTCAAGGGCAAGTTCAAGCTGGGCGGCTTCAAGATGACCAACGAGAACTACGGCATCGGCGTCAAGAAGGGCAGCGACCTCAAGGACAAGATCAACAAGGCCCTTGAGCAGATGGTCGCCGACGGTTCGTGGGAGAAGGCCGTGTCGATCAACTTCGGTCCGGCCAACTACAAGTACGAGCAGGCGCCGAAGATCGGCGACATCAAGAGCTGAGTCAGCGCCCACCGGGTGCGCCGCCCCGCGTGGGCGGCGCACCCGGGGCCCACCACACGCGGAAGCGCGGGAAAACGTGTTCGACTTTCTTGAAGGTTATGACCTGCTGGGAGCCTTCTGGGTGACCGTGCAGCTCACCCTGCTCTCGGCCGCCGGCTCCCTGGTCTGGGGCACGGTGCTGGCCGCCATGCGCGTCGGCCCGGTGCCGCTCATGCGCGGTTTCGGCACCGCCTACGTCAACTTCGTGCGGAACATCCCGCTGACGGTGATCATCCTGTTCACCTCGCTGGGCCTGTTTCAGGCGCTCAGCATCAGCCTCGGTGGGCAGAGGTTCGAGACCATCAACTTCCGGCTCGCCGTCCTCGGTCTGGTCGCCTACACCGCGGCGTTCGTCTGCGAGGCGATCCGCTCCGGCATCAACACGGTGCCGGTCGGCCAGGCGGAGGCGGCCCGCGCCCTCGGGCTGAACTTCACCCAGGTGCTGACCCTGGTGGTGCTGCCGCAGGCGTTCCGCGCGGTCGTCGGCCCGCTCACGAACGTACTGATCGCGCTGACCAAGAACACCACGGTGGCCGCGGCCATCGGTGTGGCCGAGGCCGCCCTGCTGATGAAGGAAATGATCGAGAACGAGGCACAGCTCCTGCTGATCTCCGCGGTCTTCGCGTTCGGCTTCGTGTGTCTGACGCTGCCGACCGGCCTGATCCTCGGCTGGGTGGGCAAGAAGGTGGCGGTGAAGCGATGAGCTCCGTGCTGTACGACGCCCAGGGCCCCCGGGCCAAGCGGCGCAACGTCCTCTACACGGTCGTGTTCCTGCTGGCCGCCGCAGCCCTCGGGTGGTGGGTGTTCCAGACCCTGAGCGACAAGGGGCAGCTGGACTGGGAGAAGTGGAAGCCGTTCTTCTCCGGCTCCGAGGCGTGGACCACGTACATCCTGCCCGGCCTGTGGAACACGCTGATCGCGGCGGCCCTGTCGATGGTCATCGCGCTGCCCCTCGGCGCGGTCTTCGGCATCGCGCGGCTCTCCGACCACGCCTGGATCCGCGTACCGGCCGGCGTGATCGTGGAGTTCTTCCGCGCCATTCCGGTGCTGATCCTGATGATCTTCGGGCTCGCGCTGTTCGCCGAGTACACCAACGTCGGCTCGGACGACCGCCCGTTGTACGCCGTCGTCACCGGTCTGGTGCTCTACAACGCCTCGGTCCTGGCGGAGATCGTCCGCGCGGGCATCCTGTCCCTGCCCAAGGGCCAGACGGAGGCCGCGCAGGCCATCGGCCTGCGCAAGACCCAGACCATGACGTCGATCCTGCTGCCGCAGGCGGTCACCGCGATGCTGCCGGCGATCGTCAGCCAGCTGGTGGTGATCGTGAAGGACACCGCGCTCGGTGGCGCGATCCTCACCTTCCCGGACCTGCTGGCGGCGGTCTCTCCGATGAGTTCGTACTACGGCGCGAACACCATCGCCAGCTTCACGATCGTGGCCCTGATCTTCGTGCTGCTCAACTTCGCCCTCACGAGCTTCGCGAGCTGGCTGGAGCGGCGGCTGCGGAGCGGGAAGAAGTCCACCGGAGCGGTGCTTCCGCCGGCCGCCGTGGGAGGCACCGAGTCGGCGGGAACCGCCGCCTGACGGAAAATCCGTACGACGGATGTGACACGGGGGCAGTGGAGTGATCACCACTGCCCCCGTCACTTGACGCAAGCAGCGGCAATGGGTTGCATACGTTCTGTGATCGTGCACCCTGCTCCAACCGTCTGTTCATGTCTGTCCGTCAGGACACCGCCGCGGGCAGGGAGCGTCGCGTCGTGGACCCGGTGATCGTTGTCGGGGCGGGGCCCGTCGGGCTCGCGCTCGCCCTGGCGCTGGCGCGGCAGGACGTCCCGGTCGTCGTGCTCGACGAGAGTCCGGGCGAGGACACGCCGCGTGCCGCGCGCACGGTCGTCCTGCGCGAGGACACCGCCGCGTTCGTGGAGCGCCTGGCCGGGGTGGAGCTCGGCGGCGCCGGGCTCCACTGGGCCGGATGGCGGACGATGCGGCGCAAGCAGGCGACGAGCGAGGTCGCCTTCGGCGAGGACGCCCCCGCCCCGCTGCACATCGCCCAGCACGTCCTGACCGACGCCCTGCGCGCCGCCATCGCCCGCGAACCGCTGGTCGAGCTCGCCGTGGACAGCCGGCTCGACAGCATGGAGCAGGAGTCCACCGGCGTCACCGCCCGCACCCGCGGCCCCCGGGGCACGTGGTGGCGCGGCAGTTACCTCGTCGGCTGCGACGGCCCGCGTTCGACCGTGCGCAAGCTCCAGGACATCCGCTTCCCCGGCCGTACGGCCGTCGAGCGGCACGCCGTCGCCGCGGTGCGCACCGAACTGCCCCGGCCCGGTGAAGCGTTCCTCCACCGGCTGCCGCCGTGGCGGACCACCGGCCCCTTCGCCGGGGAGATCGCAGCCCGCCCGCTGCCGGACGGCGTGTGGCGGCTGGACTGGCTGCTGCCGCCCGGCAAGGACCTGGTCACGCCCGAACTGCTGGTCGCCCGCATCCGCGAGACCCTCACCGGCTGGACCGGCGAGCCCTCGCCGTCGTACGAACTCCTGGACACCGGCGTCCACACGGTCCACCACCGGCTGGCCCGCCGCTGGCGTGCCGGGCGGGTCTTCCTCGCCGGGGACGCGGCGCACCTGCTCGGCGCGTTCGGCACCCAGGGGCTGGACGAGGGCCTGCGGGACGCCGACAACCTCGCCTGGAAGCTGGCGTCGGCCTGGCACCACGGCCCGCACGAGGCCCTGCTGGACAGCTACCAGACCGAGCGGCGCGCGATCGTCTCCGCCCGGCTGCGCGCCGCCGACCAGGTGCTGCCGGTGCTGCGCGGGGGCGGCGGACTGCGGTCCTACGTCCCCGGAACGGCACGCAACCATGACGCCCTGCTCATGGACGGCCACCTGGGACTCGGCTCTCTGGGCGCGCCGGGGTCGTACGCCGACTCGCCGCTCGCGCCCCCGCGCCTGGACTCCGAGGTGCCCGTGGACACACCGGCCGGCGCGCCCGTCGCCGATGTGGTGGTGACCGCGGAGGACGGCTCCTTCGTGCGGCTCAGGGACCGGCTCGGCCGTGGGGCGCTGCTCGTGGTGCTGGTCGCGCCGGGCACGGTGGTGTGGGAGCGCCGGCACTGGATGGGCGCCGGCATCATGCCCCGGCTGGCCGCCGCGGTCACCGCGCTGCCGCACCGCGCCGAGCTGCTGGTCGCCGAGAGCTACCCGGGCGCCGCTCCCCACACCGTGCTCCTGGTACGACCCGACGGTCACCTGGTCACCGCGCTGAACGGAGTGCACCCGGCCGACCTGTACACGGCGGCGGAGGCGACCGTGGGCGGCGCGGAGCGGGCCGGGACGCGGGCCGAGGCGGGGGTCCGCTGACTTCCGGGTCCCGGACCGCACGTGCTCTCGCGGTGCGGTCCGGACGGCTGACGTGAGTTGACCGCCTGGCACCGCCATGGTGTACTCCGCATCGTGACCGACACCGATGTGCGCCTGTGGCGGAGGGTCCACATGGACCTCGTCCGCTATGCGGGCTGCGTGTGTCGTCCGTCCTGCTGAACTCGCACCCCTCTTTCTCTCCTCCCGGCGCGCGCCGTTCACTCATGCCCGTGTGCCCGTGTGCCCGTGCTGCCGCGCGCCCTCCGCGAACGTTTCCTCAGGACGGTGTACGTGTCTGTCCCGACCCCCATGCCCTCTCCCGCCGTTTCCTCGCCCTCCGCCCAGGGGCCGGCACAGGCGGAACTCCTCGACTTCGTACGGCGCACCGCCGCCGACGCCGAGCTGGTCGCCTCGCTCCCGCTCGACCCGGAAGGCCGCACCTGGGTGCGCCTGGACGGGCCCGGCGGCAGTGAGGTCTGGCTGATCGGCTGGCCGCCCGGCACCGGCACGGGCTGGCACGACCACGCCGACTCGGTCGGCGCCTTCGTCACCGCCGCCGGTGAGCTGACGGAGAACTCACTCGCCGCCCGGCTGCCCACCGACGGCTGGAAATCCCTCGAGCTCACCGACGGAGTGGACCGCACGCGGCGGCTGCCGGCCGGCCGGGGCCGCGCCTTCGGCCGCCATCACGTCCACGAGGTGTTCAACGAGTCCGCTCATGGGCACGCGGTGTCCGTGCACGCCTACTACCCACCGCTGCCCCGGATCCGCCGTTACGGCCGCACCGGCCGGACGCTGCGCCTGGAGCAGGTCGAGCGCCCGGAGGACTGGCAGTGAGCGAGAAACGACCGACGGCCGGGATCGACGAGCTGCTGGAGCGGGTGCGGCGGGGTTACGAGCGCGTCGGGGCCCGCGAGGCGTACGACGCCGCCCGGTCCGGCGAGGCCCTGCTGGTGGACATCCGGTACGCCGCGCTGCGCGACCGCGACG
This sequence comes from Streptomyces kebangsaanensis, assembly GCF_001906585.1. Classification (GTDB taxonomy): domain Bacteria; phylum Actinomycetota; class Actinomycetes; order Streptomycetales; family Streptomycetaceae; genus Streptomyces; species Streptomyces kebangsaanensis. The sequence goes on from NZ_JUJA01000053.1 coordinate 76,534, forward strand.
GTCTGATCCCCGGCGCCCTCGTCATCGAGCGCAACGAACTGGAGTGGCGGCTGGATCCCCGGGGCAGTCACCGCGTCCCCGAGGCCACCGGCCACGACCTGCGCGTCGTCGTCATCTGCGACGAGGGCTACGCGTCGAGCCTGGCGGCCGTCTCCCTGCACCAGCTGGGGCTGCATCGGGCGACCGACCTGGTGGGCGGTTTCCAGGCGTGGCGGGCGGCGGGACTGCCGTTGGTCTCGTAGGACAGGGGCGCCATGGCGCCCCTGTCTCAGGGGCCCTCGTCCGCGAGGAAGTCCGTGTCCTCGCCCTCCTCCTCCAACGCCTGTCGGACCACGCGCAGGGCCAGGCCCTCGGAGTAGCCCTTGCGGGCGAGCATCCCGGCGAGGCGGCGCAGCCGTTTGTCGCGGTCGAGGCCGCGGGTGGAGCGCAGCTTGCGGGCGACGAGCTCGCGCGCGGTGGCCTCCTCCTGCTCGGCGTCGAGCCGGCCGACCGCCTCGTCGACGAGTGCCGCGTCCACGCCCTTGGTCCGCAGCTCCCGGGCGAGCGCGCGCCGGGCCAGACCGCGCCCGTGGTGCCGGGACTCCACCCAGGCGTCCGCGAACGCGCTGTCGTCGATCAGCCCGACCTCCTCGAACCGCGACAGCACCTCCTGCGCCGCGTCGTCCGGGATGTCCCGCTTGCGCAGGGCGTCCGCGAGCTGCTTGCGGGTGCGCGGGGTCCCGGTGAGCAGGCGCAGACAGATCGCGCGCGCCCGCTCCACCGGGTCCCCCGGGGGCTCCCCCTGCCCAGCCCTCGACGCGGAGGGGGCGCCCCCGTCCTCGGCGGACGCCTCGCCGAAACCACTCCGACGACGTCCGCGTCCACCGGGCGACCCGCCGTCACGCGCGCCGCTCCGGCGTGCACCGGCCGCGCGTGAGTCATCCGCGCGGCGCAGGCCACCACCTGCCTCGTCATCCCCGTACGCGTCATCCCCGTACGCGTCATCCCCGTACGCGTCGTCTCCGGGCGCGCCGTCCGGGTCCGCACCAGAGCCGGGGGCGTCCCCGGCGCCCCTCCCCCGCGGGGCACCGGAGGCGACGTACTCGTACTCGTGGTCGGCCCAGTCGGTTCGTCGTGTCACGGTCAGCTCTTGGCTGCGGCGGCCTTGGGCTTGGTAGCCTTGGCGGCCGCCGTGGCGGGCGCCGTCTTGGCGGCGGCGTCCGTGACGGTGGTGACCGCGGCGTCCGCGCCCGGCTCGGCGGCCGGCTCCTCCGGCCGCACTCCGACGCCCAGCTTCTCCTTGATCTTCTTCTCGATCTCGTTGGCCAGGTCGGGGTTGTCCTTCAGGAAGTTGCGCGCGTTCTCCTTGCCCTGGCCGAGCTGGTCGCCCTCGTACGTGTACCAGGCGCCGGCCTTGCGGACGAAGCCGTGCTCCACGCCCATGTCGATCAGGCCGCCCTCACGGCTGATGCCCTGGCCGTAGAGGATGTCGAACTCGGCCTGCTTGAAGGGCGGCGCGACCTTGTTCTTGACGACCTTGCAGCGGGTGCGGTTGCCGACCGCCTCCGTGCCGTCCTTCAGGGTCTCGATACGGCGGATGTCGATGCGCACCGAGGCGTAGAACTTCAGTGCCCGGCCACCGGTCGTGGTCTCCGGCGAGCCGAACATGACGCCGATCTTCTCGCGCAGCTGGTTGATGAAGATGGCCGTGGTCTTCGACTGGTTGAGCGCGCTGGTGATCTTGCGGAGGGCCTGGCTCATCAGGCGGGCCTGGAGACCCACGTGCGAGTCACCCATCTCGCCCTCGATCTCCGCTCGCGGGACGAGCGCGGCGACGGAGTCGATGACGATGAGGTCGAGCGCGCCGGAGCGGACCAGCATGTCCACGATCTCCAGGGCCTGCTCGCCGTTGTCGGGCTGGGAGAGGATCAGGTTGTCGATGTCGACGCCGAGCTTCTTCGCGTACTCGGGGTCGAGGGCGTGCTCCGCGTCCACGAACGCGACCTGGCCGCCGGCCTTCTGCGCGTTCGCCACCGCGTGCAGGGTCAGGGTCGTCTTGCCGGAGGACTCCGGTCCGTAGATCTCCACGACGCGACCGCGCGGCAGACCGCCTACGCCGAGGGCCACGTCCAGCGCGGTCGACCCGGTCGGGATGACCTCGATGGGCTCCTTCGACCGCTCGCCCATGCGCATGACCGCGCCCTTGCCGAATTGCCGTTCAATCTGTGCGAGCGCGGCGTCGAGCGCCTTCTCGCGGTCGGTTCCTGCCATGGGTTCCACCCGGTTTGCTTGAGTCGATCGCTTCACGTCAAAGACGCTAACGCCTGCCACTGACAACGTGCCCCGGCGCACGTCCGGCCTGTGGACAACCATGGGACCAATCATCACAAAACTGGACTGAATCCCCTGCGTTGAACCTCGCCGGAACCTTCATAAGAATAGATGTTCGATTTTGGTGTCAAACGGAACACGCACCGGAGCGGCCGGCGTCTACTGTCCCGTCCGCTCCCCGGCGGGGCCCTCCCCGGCCACCGCCGCCGCGTCCCCCGAGGCGCCCGTTCCGGCCTCCGCCGTCGGCTGCCGCGCCGCCCACAGCCGTCGCACTCGGGTGAGGAGGCCCTGCGCCGGGGCACTCCTGCGGTGGCCGTGGACGCGGGGGTCGTCCGTGACGGCGTACCGCTTCACGTAGGCGCCCAGGAAGGCCTGCAGCGTGGCGACCGCGGGAATGGCGATCAGCGCGCCCACCGCGCCGAGCAGCGCGGTGCCGGCGATGACCGACCCGAAGGCGACCGCGGGATGGATGTCGACGGTCTTCGCGGTCAGCTTGGGCTGCAGCATGTAGTTCTCGAACTGCTGGTAGATCACGACGAAGACCAGCACCCACACCGCGTACCACGGGTCGACCGTGAAGGCGATCAGCATCGGCAGGGCGCCCGCGAGATAGGTGCCGATGGTGGGGATGAACTGCGAGACCAGGCCCACCCAGACGCCGAGCACGGGCGCGTACGGCACTTCCAGGGCCTGCAGCAGGACGTAGTGGGCGACCCCCGAGATGAGCGCCATCAGTCCGCGCGAGTACAGGTAGCCGCCGGTCTTGTCGACGGCGATCTCCCACGCGCGCAGTACCTCGGCCTGGCGGGCGGGCGGCAGTACGGAGCAGAGGGTGCGGCGCAGCCGCGGCCCGTCGGCGGCGAAGTAGAACGAGAACAGGGTGATCGTCAGCAGCTGGAACAGCCCGCCCAGCACCTGGGCGGACACGTCGAGCACACCCGCGGCGCTGTTCTGCGCGTACTTGCGCAGCCAGTCGGAGTGGAGCAGTCCCTCCTGCACGTCCACCCGTCTGAGCTCGGTGCGGAACGTGGTGTTGACCCAGTTGATGACGGAGTCGAGGTACTCCGGGAAGCCCTCGACCATCTTGATGATCTGCCCGGCGAGCATCGAGCCGAGCAGCGTCACGAAGCCGGCCGCCGCGATCACCAGGGCGAGGAAGACCAGGAAGGTCGCGAAGCCCCGCCGCATGCCGAGCGCGGCCATGCGGCTCACCGCGGGCTCTATGGCCAGGGCCAGGAAGAACGCGATGAGGACGTTGAGCAGCAGGCCGGTCAGCTCGTGGAAGGCCCAGCTGCCGAGCTGGAAGACCGCGACGAGACCGAGCGCGAGCACCATGGCGCGTGGCAGCCAGCGGGGCATGCGGGCGGTCGGCCCGGCGGCACCCTGGACCGGAGACCGGGGAGGCGGCGGCGTAGCGGACGGGGGTGCGTGCTGGGCCGTCTGCCCGGACTCGTCAGTGGGTGCCACGGTGCAAGTCTCGCCCATGCCGCCGTCGGTCCGGCACCGGCCCGCGATCTTCGCGACCGGTCAGCGCTTCTCCTGCGGAACGTTCATGACGCGGCAGACCACACTCCACACGTCCTTGGCGTCCCAGCCCGCCGTCAGCGCCTCGTGCACCGTACGCCCGCCGAGCTCCGACATCACGTGGTCGCGCGCGAAGGTGTCGGCGTACCCCGCGCCGAAGTGCTCCGCCATCCGCTCCCAGAAGACAGTCAACCGCATGGCCCCAGTATCCCGCCCCGGGGTGTACGTCTCAGCCGGCCAGGGCCCGCACCCCGGCCGTCACCACCACCGCCGCTCCGACGACGACCAGGAAGGGCGCCCGCAGCAGCAGCGCCACGGCGGCGGCCGCGAGCCCGGCGGCCCGCGCGTCCAGCACGAGCACGTGCCCGTGGGCGAACGTCTGCTGGGCGGTGAGCGCCGCCAGCAGGGCGACGGGCAGCAGCGCGGCGAGCCGCTTCACCAGCGGCCGCTCCAGGGCACCCGCCGGAACGAGCAGTCCGGCCAGCTTGACGGCGTAGCAGCCGACAGCGGTCACGGCCACCGCGATCCAGATGTTCAACGATCTCCCTCTCGTACGTCGTCACGGGCGCCGCTCCCGCGGCGGCCCTTCAGCCAGAGCACGGCCGGCGCGGCGAGCGCGGCGGCCAGGACCGGCACCCCGGCCGGCAGCACGGGCAGCAGACCCAGCCCCAGGAGCACCGCCAGGGCGGCGACGGTCCGCTCGGTGGCGGTCTTCAGCATGGGCGCCAGCAGCGCCAGGAACACGGCGGGCCCGGCCGCGTCCAGGCCCCACGCGTCGGTGTCGCCGAGTGCCTCGGCACCCAGCGCGCCGAGCAGCGTGGTGAGGTTCCACAGCACGTACAGGGTGACCCCGGTGACGGTGAAGCCGATCCGGGCGCTGCGCCGCGTGGGCTGGGCCAGCGTGACCGCGGTGGTCTCGTCGATGACCCACTGGGCGGCCAGCGGCCGTACCGCGCGCGGGAGGGCCAGCAGCTGCGACAGGCGCAGCCCGTAGAAGGCGTTGCGCACGCCCAGGAAGAAGGCGCCCGCGGCCGCCGTGAACGGGTTGCCTCCGGCCGCCAGCGCCCCCACCAGGGCGAACTGGGAGGCACCGGTGAACACCAGCAGGCTGAGCACACAGGTCTGCAGGACCGTGAGCCCGCTGCCCGCCGAGGTCACCCCGAAGGCGAACCCGGAGAGTCCGACGGCGACCCCGACGCCGAGGGCGTCCCGTACGACGGCGGAGTCGGGCTTTCCTGTGCCGTCGGTGCGTATGTCTGCGAGAGCTGTCCGTTCTGCCACGCGGTCGAGGGTAGGAAGATCCGTGACCTCGTGTCTTGTACGTTCTTGCGCTCGCGCCGGTAGGCCCCGGGTGGCACGCCCACGATCCGGGAGAAGTGCCGGCTCAGGTGCGACTGGTCGGTGAAGCCCACGGCGACGGCGGCCTGGGCGGGTGTGGTGCCCGCGTCCAGCAGCCGCCTGGCCCGGCGCACCCGGGCGTCGGTCAGCCAGGTGTGCGGCGGCATCCCGTAGACGTCCCGGAAGGCCCGCAGCAACGCGAACGGGCTGCTGCCGAGGTCGGCCGCCAGCCTCTC
>NZ_JUJA01000053.1:82036-84714 GCF_001906585.1 Streptomyces kebangsaanensis
TTGAGCCGGAGCAGCCGGGTCACGGCGACCCGCAGCAGGGTGTCGGCCGCCAGCGCGTTCCCCTCGTCCGCGGCCCGCAGCACCTGGTGCACCAGCCCGACGGCGTACGGATCGTCGAGCACCGGGCTGACGAACCCCGGCGTCCCGCGAATGCCCGTCGTCTCCCCCGCGATCTCGGCGACCAGCTCGGGCGCCGGATACACCGCGCCGTACCGCCAGCCCTCGGGCACCCCCGCCCGCCCGGTGTGCGGCGTGTCGGGATTGACCAGCGCGAGCGCCCCCGGCCCCGCGTACTGATCGGATCCGCCGTGGTGGAACACCTCGACGCCCTCGGTGATGGCGGCGATCACGAAGTGCTCGTGCGTGTGGCGCACGAATTCCTTGCGGATGTAGCGGGCCCGCAGCAGATCGACACCGGGCAGTTCCTCGTACTGCCAGTGCCGCGCCCGCTCCTCAGCCGTTCCCGCCATACCCCCGATTCTCCGTCGTCGGCGCGGCGGTGCGAGCGCGGGGGCCACCGCGGGGCCGGGGTGCGCCCAGGTCAGAGGGCATTGTCAGTGGCCGGGTGCACGATGGACGCATGGTCGGCGACGCACACCGGGCCCTTGACGGCTTCTCCCCCGCGACCCGCGGCTGGTTCACGGGGGCCTTTCCCGCGCCCACCGCCGCCCAGGCGGGCGCGTGGCAGGCCATCGACGAGGACTCGGACGTGCTGGTGGTCGCCCCGACCGGTTCCGGCAAGACCCTGGCCGCCTTCCTCTCCGCCCTGGACCGGCTCGCCTCCACCCCACCGCCGGCCGACCCGAAGAAGCGCTGCCGGGTGCTGTACGTCTCCCCGCTCAAGGCCCTGGCCGTCGACGTGGAGCGCAACCTGCGCAGTCCCCTCACCGGCATCCGCCAGGAGTCCGTCCGGCTCGGGCTGCCCGAGCCCGAGGTGAAGGTCGGCATCCGCTCCGGGGACACCCCGGCCGCCGAGCGCCGCGCCCTGTCCACCCGCCCGCCGGACATCCTGATCACCACCCCCGAGTCGCTGTTCCTGATGCTGACGTCGGCCACGCGCGACGCGCTGACCGGCGTGGAGACGGTGATCCTGGACGAGGTGCACGCGGTCGCCGGCACCAAGCGCGGCGCGCACCTGGCGCTGTCCCTGGAGCGCCTGGACGAGCTGCTGCCCGGACCGGCCCGCCGTATCGGGCTGTCCGCGACCGTCCGCCCGGTCGACGAGATCGCCCGCTACCTGTCGCCGCGCCGCAAAGTGGAGATCGTCCAGCCGGAGTCCGGCAAGGAGTTCGACCTGTCGGTGGTGGTCCCGGTCGAGGACCTGGGCGAGCTCGGCGGCTCCCCGGCCACGGACGGCGACGACAAGGCGGAGCGGCCGTCGATCTGGCCGCACGTCGAGGAGCGGATCACCGACCTGGTGCAGGCCCACCGCTCGACGATCGTGTTCGCCAACTCGCGGCGGCTCGCCGAGCGCCTGTGCAACCGGCTCAACGAGATCGCCTACGAGCGGGCGACCGGCCGGTCCCTGGACGAGCACCACTCCCCGGCCGAGCTGATGGGCGGCTCGGGCGCCGCGCACGGCGCGCCTCCGGTCGTCGCGCGCGCCCACCACGGCTCGGTCTCCAAGGAACAGCGCGCCCTGGTGGAGGAGGACCTCAAGGCGGGCCGGCTCCCGGCGGTGGTCGCCACCTCCAGTCTGGAGCTGGGCATCGACATGGGCGCCGTGGACCTCGTCGTCCAGGTGGAGTCCCCGCCGTCCGTGGCCTCCGGGCTGCAGCGCGTCGGCCGCGCGGGACACCAGGTCGGCGCGGTCTCCACCGGAGTGGTCTTCCCGAAGTACCGCGGCGACCTGGTCCAGGCCGCGGTGGTCACCGAGCGGATGCGCTCGGGCGCCATCGAGTCCCTGAGGGTGCCCGCCAACCCGTTGGACGTCCTCGCCCAGCAACTGGTGGCGATCACGGCGATGGACACATGGCAGACCGACGACCTGCTCGCCCTGGTCCGCCGGGCGGCGCCGTTCGCCTCGCTGCCGGAGTCGGCGTTCACGGCCGTCCTCGACATGCTCGCCGGGCGCTATCCGTCCGACGCGTTCGCGGAGCTGCGCCCGCGCGTGGTGTGGGACCGCGTGACGGACACGGTCACCGGTCGCCCCGGCGCGCAGCGCCTCGCCGTGACCTCCGGGGGCACGATCCCCGACCGCGGCCTGTTCGGGGTGTTCCTCGCCGGCTCGGACCCGAAGAAGGGCGGCGGCCGGGTCGGCGAGCTGGACGAGGAGATGGTCTACGAGTCCCGGGTCGGCGACGTCTTCACGCTCGGCACGAGTTCCTGGCGCATCGAGGACATCACGCGCGACCGGGTCCTGGTCTCCCCCGCGCCGGGTGTGCCGGGCCGGCTGCCGTTCTGGAAGGGCGACCAGCTGGGCCGCCCGCTGGAGCTGGGCCGCGCGGTGGGCGCGTTCCTGCGCGAGGTCGGCTCCCTGCCCCAGGAGGACGCCCGGCCCAGGCTCCTGGCGGCCGGTCTCGACGCGTGGGCCGCGGACAACGTCCTGTCGTACCTGGACGAGCAGCGCGAGGCCTGCGGTCATGTCCCCGACGACCGGACGATCGTCGTGGAGCGCTTCCGCGACGAGCTGGGCGACTGGCGGGTCGTGGTGCACTCCCCCTTCGGCGCCCAGGTGC
>NZ_JUJA01000053.1:84742-88549 GCF_001906585.1 Streptomyces kebangsaanensis
CGCCCGCCTGTCCGAGCGGTACGGCATGGACGCACAGGTCATGCACGCCGACGACGGCATCGTGCTGCGTCTGCCCGACGCCGACCTCATGGGATTCGACCTGCTCGACCAGGAGCCCATGAAGGCAGGTCCGGAGTACGACACCGAGCAGGCGCCCGTCGGCGCGGCGGACGTCGTCTTCGACAAGGGCGAGGTCGACCGGATCGTCACCGACCAGGTCGGCGGCTCGGCCCTGTTCGCGTCCCGTTTCCGCGAGTGCGCCGCCCGCGCGCTGCTGCTGCCGCGCCGCAACCCGGGCAGGCGCACCCCGCTGTGGCAGCAGCGTCAGCGTGCCGCCCAACTGCTGCAGGTGGCGAGTGAGTTCGGCTCGTTCCCGATCGTCCTGGAGGCGGTGCGCGAATGCCTGCAGGACGTCTTCGACGTCCCGGGCCTGGCCGAGCTGATGGGCGACATCGAGTCCCGCAGGGTGCGCCTGGTCGAGGTCACCACACCCGAGCCGTCGCCCTTCGCGCGCTCGCTGCTGTTCGGGTACGTCGCCCAGTTCCTGTACGAGGGGGACTCGCCGCTCGCCGAGCGCCGCGCCGCCGCGCTGTCGCTGGACTCGCGGCTGCTGGCCGAGCTGCTGGGCCAGGCCGAGCTGCGCGAACTGCTCGACTCCGAGGTGCTGGTGGAGCTGGAGCGGGAGCTGCAGTGGCTGACCGAGGACCGCCGGGTCAAGGACGTCGAGGGCGTCGCCGACGTCCTGCGGCTGCTCGGTCCGCTCACCGACGCCGAACTGGCCGAGCGGGGTGCCGGACCGGGCTGGGCGCGGGAGCTGGCCGGGGCCCGCCGGGCCATCCGGGTCCGGATCGCCGGGACCGACCACTGGGCCGCCGTCGAGGACGCCGGCCGGCTGCGCGACGCACTCGGCACCGCCCTGCCGGTGGGCGTCCCGGAGGCGTTCACCGAGCCGGTGAAGGACCCGCTGGGCGACCTCCTCGCGCGCCACGCCCGCACCCACGGCCCGTTCACGTCGGCGACGGCCGCGGCCCGCTTCGGCCTGGGCGCGGCGGTCGTCGAGGGCGCGCTGCAGCGGCTCGCGGCGGGCGGCCGTGTCGTCCAGGGCGAGTTCCACCCGGCGGGCATCGGACAGGAGTGGTGCGACGCGGCCGTACTGCGCCGGCTGCGCCGCCGCTCGCTGGCCGCGCTGCGGCACGAGCTGGAACCGGTGCCGCCGGCAGCGCTGGCCCGGTTCCTGCCCCAGTGGCAGCACATCGGCAAGGGGCACGGTCTGCGCGGCATCGACGGACTGGTGCGCGCCGTCGAGCAGTTGCAGGGCGCGTCCGTGCCCGCCTCCGCGCTGGAGAAGCTGGTCCTGCCGTCCCGCGTGGCGGACTACACGCCGTCGATGCTCGACGAACTCACCGCCGCCGGCGAGGTGGTGTGGGCGGGCGCGGGCGCGCTGCCCGGAAAGGACGGCTGGGTCTCCCTCCACCTGGCGGACACGGCCCCGCTGCTCCTGCCGCCACCGCACCCCCTGGAGCCGACCGCCCTGCACCAGTCCGTCCTGGACGCCCTCTCCGGCGGCTACGGCCTGTTCTTCCGTCAGATCGCCGACCAGGTCCGGGCGACCACCCACCCCGAGGCCACGGACCCCCAGCTGGCCGACGCCGTCTGGGACCTGGCCTGGTCCGGACGGCTCACCAACGACACGCTCGCGCCGATGCGTTCCCTGCTCGGCTCGGGCCGCACCGCCGGTTCCACGGCCCACCGGGCCAAGCGCGCGGTCCCGCGCGGGCGTTACGGCTCCCTGACGGCCGCGGCCCGTCCCGCCTCCCGCGGCGGCCCGCCCACCGTCGCCGGCCGCTGGTCGCTGCTGCCCGTCCGCGATCCCGACCCCACCGTGCGCGCCCACGCGCTGGCCCGCGCCCTCCTCGACCGGCACGGCGTGGTCACGCGGGGAGCGGTGTCGGCGGAGGGCGTCGAGGGCGGGTTCTCGGCGGTGTACCGGATCCTGTCCGCCTTCGAGGAGAGCGGCCAGGCCCGGCGGGGCTATGTGGTGGAGGGCCTGGGCGCCGCCCAGTTCGCGATGGACGGCGCGGTCGACCGGCTGCGCGCGGTGGCGGGCGCGCGCGAGCGGGACGCGGGCCTGCCCGGCGAGAGTTCTCGGGGCGGCGGTCCCGACGGCTCCGGTTCCCTTGACGGTCCCCCGCTGCCCGGCGGCTTCGAGGCCGGGTTCCCCGCCGCCGGTCCGGGCGGTGAGTTCGACTGGCTGGACAGCGACCGGTCCGCACCGGGCGAGTACGTCTCGCCCCGGGACCTCGCCCCACCGGGTCACGGCGGCCCACGAGGCGTCGGGCGAAGCCTCCCGTACGGCTCCGGCTTCGGTGACCGCCGCGCCCGTACGGCCTCCGCCGACCCACGAGCGCTGGTCCTCGCCGCCGCCGACCCCGCGAACGCCTACGGCGCCGCCCTGCCCTGGCCCGAGCCGCCGACCGGCGCGGGGCACAAGCCGGGCCGCAAGGCCGGCTCCCTGGTGGTGCTCGTGGACGGCGAGTTGACGCTCTACATGGAGCGCGGCGGCAAGACCCTGCTGGCCTGGCCCGCCGCTCCGGACGGCGCGGCCGGTGACGACCCGCGCCTTCGGGTGGCCGCCGGGGCACTCGCCGCGGCCGCCCGCGCGGGCTCGCTGGGCACGGTCACCGTGGAGCGCGTCAACGGCGCCTCCGCGCTGACCTCTCCCACCGGCACCCTCCTGGAAGAAGCGGGCTTCATCGCCACCCCGCGCGGCCTGCGCCTGCGCGCATGAGCCGAGCAGGCGTGCCCACGCGCGGGTTCACCCGCACGTGTCACCCTTGACCCATGCCCGAAGGCGACACGGTCTGGCGGACCGCGAGGCGGTTGCACGACGCCCTCGCGGGCAAGGTGCTGACCCGCAGCGACTTCCGGGTGCCGAAGTACGCCACGGTCGACCTCACCGGCCGGACCGTCCTGGACACGATCTCGCGCGGCAAGCACCTGCTCACCCGCTTCGAAGGCGGCCTGACACTGCACTCGCACCTGCTGATGGAGGGCGCCTGGAAGGTGTACGGCACCGGTGAACGCTGGAGGGGCGGCCCCGCCCACCAGATCCGCGCCGTGCTCGGCACCGACGGCCGCACCGCCGTCGGCTACCGCCTGCAGGTCCTGGAGCTGCTGCGCACCACCGAGGAGGACCGCACCGTCGCGCACCTCGGCCCGGACCTCCTCGGCCCCGGCTGGGACCCCGACCTGGCCCTGGCCAACCTCCTCGCCGACCCGGGCCGCGAGCTGGGCGAGGCCCTGCTCGACCAGCGCAATCTCGCCGGCATCGGCAACATCTACAAGTGCGAGCTCTGTTTCCTGCTCGGCGTGACCCCGTGGCTGCCCGTCGGCGCCCTGCCCGCCGACCGGGCCGCGAGGCTGCCCGCCCTGGCCAAGAAACTCCTGGAGGCCAACCGCGACCGCGTGGTCCGCCGGACCACGGGCCTGCGCGGCCAGGACCTGTTCGTCTACGGTCGCGCACCGCGCCCCTGCCTGCGCTGCGGCACCTCCGTCCGCGCGGCCGGCCAGGGCGACGGCTCCCAGGAGCGTCCCACCTACTGGTGTCCCACCTGCCAGTCCGGCCCCGCACCGGCGCGGGGCTCCCCGCGGAGGTGGCGGGAACACCATGACCGCTCAGCCGATTGACTGTCCGTCAGGTTCTCCGTCCGGACGGTTCCGACGGTGGGGCGGCGGTGCCGCGTCGTCCCGTCCCTCCCCCGGCCGTTCCTTCGGCACACAGTGCACCGGCAGCACGCTCAGCCCCCA
>NZ_JUJA01000053.1:88588-90580 GCF_001906585.1 Streptomyces kebangsaanensis
CCCCGCGTCGCCCGACAGCAGCAGCCGCAGCACCGCCCACCACCACACCACGCCGAGCCCCACGACCGCTCCCCAGCGCACTATCGGCCCCGTCACCGCACCCACCACCACCTCCAGCCCGCCGCCGCACCGTCGCCGCATCACCACCTGGGCCTCCACGATCGCGGCCCCGCCCGGTACCGGCAACCGGGGCGGGGAGAGCCGTCGTACCCCCCGGACAAGGCGAAGGCCCCGGCCGCACCTCTCCGGGACTTCCCGGAGAAGCCCCGGCCGGGGCCTCACCACGTATGCGTCAGTTCACGCGCGCGTGCGACAGGTCACGCGGCGACCACGTCCACCGCCTCGGCGGCGGGTGCCTTGATGGTCACCCGTTCCGGTGGCACACCGGTCACCGGCACGGAACCGAGCATCGGGCGGACCGGCGTGGGGACGGTATCGGTGGCCGCGGCGGACTGGGCCAGCTCGGCGAGGGCGAGCTCGTCGCTCACTTCCCGCATGAGCTCGGACATCCGTACGTCCAGCGCGTCGCAAATGGCGGAGAGCAGCTCGGAGGAAGCCTCCTTCTGCCCCCGCTCCACCTCGGAAAGATAGCCGAGCGAGACTCGGGCGGACGAGGAGACTTCGCGCAGAGTACGGCCCTGGCGTTGGCGCTGCCGACGCAGCACGTCACCCAGCAGGCGACGGAGCAGAATCATCGGTGGCTCCCTCCTCGGACCGCGTAGCCGCATCCTTCACGCCCCACCGTACCGCCTCGCGCTGCGGCCGTGCGGGGAGCGATGTCGTGTTCACTCAGGGCTGCAAACATCAAAACCCCCCGTTCCGTTCCGTATCCTGTGCCCGCTCATTTCCAGTCTGTTCGCCCGCGATCTGCTCCAAAAGCAGTGCGAGTACGCTCCGTACACTCTCTCTACGAATTTCCGCCCGGTCGCCGTTCAACCGCAGCGCGGTCGTTTTCCCGCCACGGGTGGCTCCGGTTTCCGGTGCCAGGGGCCCGTCCACGGCCACGAAGACCGTCCCGACGGGCTGTCCGTCCTGGGGGTCGGGGCCGGCGACGCCGGTGGTCGCGATGCCCCAGTCGGCTTCCAGAGCCTTCCGCACGCCGGCCGCCATCTGGGCCGCGACCTGCGGATCCACCGCTCCCCGCTCGGCCAGCAGGGTGGCGTCGACGCCCAGCAGGCGGTGCTTGAGCTCGGTGGCGTAGGCGGTGACCGAGCCGCGGAACACCTTGGACGCCCCGGGCACCGAGGTGATCTCCGCGGCGACCAGGCCACCGGTCAGCGACTCGGCCACGGCGACCGTCTCGCCCCTCACCGTGAGTAGTCCCACTACCTCGGCGGCCGGTGAACTCACGCTTCCGACTCCTCCAACGCCTCGCGGCGCTCGGCGATTCCCCGCCTGCGCAGCACCATGGCCTGTCTCACATAGTCGAGGCCGGTCGCCACGGTCAGCACGACGGCCGCGGCCATCACCCAGAACCGCAGGGTGGCCAGCCAGCCCGTCAGCGCCAGCACGTACATGCCGACGGCCACGCCCTGCGTGAGCGTCTTGAGCTTGCCGCCGCGGCTCGCCGGGATGACGCCGTAGCGGATGACCAGGAAACGCAGCAGCGTGATCCCGAGTTCCCGGCCGAGGATCACTCCGGTCACCCACCAGGGCAGGTCGCCGAGGCCGGAGAGACAGATCAGCGCCGCCCCCATGATCGCCTTGTCGGCGATGGGGTCGGCGATCTTCCCGAAGTCGGTGACGAGGTCGTACCTGCGGGCCAGGTGGCCGTCGAACAGATCGGTGATCATGGCGATGGCGAAGGCCGCCCAGGCCAGTGACCGCCACACCGGGTCGTACCCGCCGTCGGCCAGCATCAGGGCCACGAAGCCGGGCACCAGGAGCAGCCGGACCATGGTCAGCAGATTGGCGACGTTCCACACGCTGGCCTGGTTGACGGCGGCGGCCGCGATCTTCCCGCCGCGCGGCGGCCGGTCACCGCCCTGCCCC
>NZ_JUJA01000053.1:90607-104257 GCF_001906585.1 Streptomyces kebangsaanensis
GGTACCGGCGAGGCCGCCGGGACCACCGGAACCTCCGGGGCCGCCGGAATCCGAGGCACGGGAGGCCCGAGGAGCGCCCGCGACCCTGTCCGCGCCGGGCCGGCGCGAGGCCGCCCCCGCGGCCGCCCCGTGCGCGCCGGGGGAGCCGCCTGCCGCGGATGCCGGGACTCCGGTCATCTGCCTGCCTCCTCGCTCCGCGCGAACGCGCCCGTCAGCGGCTCGGCCACCAGGTCGACACCTTCCGTGCCGACCACCTTCGCCTCGACCATACGGCCGGCGCTCAGTCCCTCGCCGTCCGTGAGCAGCACCTGGCCGTCCGTCTCCGGCGCCTGGTGCGCCGCCCGGCCGCGGACGCCCTCCTCGGCGTCCGCGGACTCGACGAGCACGTGCAGGGTCTCGCCGATGCGCTCCTCGGCGCGCTGGGAGACGAGTTCCTCGGCCAGCCGGGAGATGTGTGCCAGGCGCTCGTCGACGACGTCCTCGTCGAGCTTGTCCTCGTACGTCGCCGCCTCCGTGCCCTCCTCGTCGGAGTAGCCGAAGACACCGATGGCGTCCAGCCGCGCGCCGTTCAGGAACCGCTCGAGCTCGGCCAGGTCGGCCTCGGACTCGCCGGGGAAGCCGACGATGAAGTTGGAGCGCACGCCGGCCTGGGGCGCCTTGGTGCGGATGGTGTCGAGCAGCTCCAGGAAGCGGTCCGTGTCGCCGAAGCGGCGCATGGCGCGCAGCACGCCGGGCGCGGAGTGCTGGAAGGACAGGTCGAAGTAGGGGGCGACCTTCGGGGTGGAGGTCAGGACGTCGATGAGCCCGGGGCGCATCTCGGCGGGCTGCAGGTAGCTCACCCGCACCCGCTCGATGCCGTCGACCTCGGCGAGCTCGGGCAGCAGGGACTCCAGCAGGCGGATGTCGCCCAGGTCCTTGCCGTAGGAGGTGTTGTTCTCGGAGACCAGCATGATCTCCTTCACGCCCTGCTCGGCCAGCCACCGGGTCTCGTTGAGCACGTCGCTCGGGCGGCGGGAGATGAACGAGCCGCGGAAGGAGGGGATGGCGCAGAAGGAGCAGCGCCGGTCGCAGCCGGAGGCGAGCTTGACCGAGGCGACCGGGGCGCCGTCCAGGCGGCGGCGCAGCGGTGCGCGCGGGCCCGACGCCGGAGCGAGGCCTTCGGGAAGGTCGGCGGGGCCGTGCCCCGGAATGGCCACCTCCGCGCCGGCGTCCTGCCGCTCGGCCGGGCTGATCGGCAGGAGCTTGCGGCGGTCGCGCGGGGTGTGCGAGGCGTGGATGCCGCCGTTCAGGATCGTCTGCAGGCGGTCGGAGATGTCCGTGTAGTCGTCGAAGCCGAGGACGCCGTCGGCCTCCGGGAGGGCCTCGGCGAGCTCCTTGCCGTACCGCTCGGCCATGCAGCCGACCGCTACCACCGCCTGCGTTCTGCCGTGGTCCTTGAGATCATTGGCCTCCAGGAGGGCGTCGACGGAGTCCTTCTTGGCGGCTTCCACGAAGCCACAGGTGTTGACCACGGCGACGTCCGCGTCCGCGGCGTCCTCCACGAGCTGCCAGCCGTCCGCCTCCAAACGGCCTGCGAGCTCCTCCGAGTCCACCTCGTTACGGGCGCAGCCGAGAGTGACGAGTGCGACGGTACGGCGTTCAGGCATGCGCTCAAGCCTACTTTGTCTCGGTGACGGCCCATGTCGAAGGGGTTGGCCGATCTCGGCCAACCCCTTGTCCACGTGCTTGCTCGGCGCCCTGTTCGCGTACTATCCGGCCTGCGGGTCGCCCTTGGTGTACGTGAGGCGTTCCACGGCGCCCGGCTGGAACTGGTCCTCGATCTTCTTGCCGTTGACGTAGAGCTGGATCGCGCCGGCGTCGCCGAGAATCAGGTTGATCTTGGTGCTGTCCTGGAAGGTCTTGGTCTCGCCCTTGTTCAGCAGCCCGTCGAAGAGCATCCGGCCGTTGTGGTCCTTGGCCGAGATCCAGCTGCGCCCGTTGGCGGCGCTGACCTGCACGGTGACCTTGTCCTGCGGCGCGGCCGCGATGGCGCTGTCGGACGGTTCCGGCTTCGGCTCGGCGGGCTTGCTGTTCTTCGGCTCGGGCGAGGACGTCTCGCCGGCGGTGGGCGTGGGGCCCTCGGCGACCCTGGCGCCGGTGTCGCCGTCCTTGAAGGCCGTGAAACCGACGAAGCCGACCACGACGACGATCGCGGCGACCATCGCCGCGGTCCAGTTGGGCCCGCGCCGCTCCGGGCGGATGCGTTCCGCCTCGAACATGGGGGCGGCCGGGGTGGGGGCGGGGCGGCCGCCGCTCACGGCCTCGTACTGCTCGAGCAGCGGGGCCGGGTCGAGGTGCACGGCCTTCGCCAGGGACCGGATGTGCCCGCGGGCGTAGACGTCGCCTCCGCAGGGGGTGAAGTCGTCGGCCTCGATGGCGCGCACTATGGCCGTGCGGACCCGGGTGGCGCTGCTGACGTCTTCGACGGTCATTCCGGCGGCGATCCGCGCCTGCTGCAGGGCGCGGCCGACGGAGGGGCGGGCTTCCTCGGATACGTCTTCGAACGGACGCTCGTCTTCAGGGGAGTTGCCGATGGACACGGGGGCGCCTTTCGAGCGTGTAGCCGCCTGTGCTGGAGGTTCAGTCTAGGGTGGTGCCAAGGGTGGAGCGACCCGGCGGTAGGACTTTGTACGCCATCGGAATGGCCGGACAGTCCGATGGCGGGACCGGTGCCGCGCCCAAGGTCGGCCCCGCACCGGTCTTCTTGCTCAACTTGACGTGTGTCCAGGGGAAACGGTTGCCCGCCGCTCGCTAACGGGTGGATCACGGTCCAGGCACCCGCCCGCAACGAGCGCGTCCGCCGGACGGTCTCTTCCTGTTACCCCTCGGACTCCCCGCGAATCACGGCCAGCACGCCGTCCAGGTCGTCGGGCTTCACCAGAACGTCACGCGCCTTGGACCCCTCGCTGGGACCGACGACGCCCCGGGACTCCATGAGGTCCATCAGCCGCCCGGCCTTGGCGAAGCCGACGCGCAACTTGCGCTGCAGCATGGACGTGGAGCCGAACTGCGTGGAGACGACCAGTTCCGCCGCCTGGCACAGCAGGTCGAGGTCGTCGCCGATGTCCTCGTCGATCTCCTTCTTCTGCTTGGTGCCGACGACGACGTCGTCCCGGAAGACCGGCGCCATCTGGTCCTTGCAGTGCCGGACGACCGCCTGGACCTCCTCCTCGGTCACGAACGCGCCCTGCAGACGGGTCGGCTTGCTCGCGCCCATGGGCAGGAACAGCCCGTCGCCCTTGCCGATCAGCTTCTCGGCGCCGGGCTGGTCGAGGATGACACGCGAGTCGGCCAGCGAGGAGGTGGCGAAGGCGAGCCGGGAGGGCACGTTCGCCTTGATCAGACCGGTGACGACGTCGACGGAGGGCCGCTGGGTGGCGAGCACCAGGTGGATGCCGGCCGCGCGCGCGAGCTGGGTGATGCGCACGATCGCGTCCTCGACGTCGCGCGGCGCGACCATCATCAGGTCGGCGAGCTCGTCGACGATCACCAGCAGGTACGGGTACGGCTGCAGTTCGCGCTCGCTGCCCTCCTGCGCCTTCACCTTGCCGCTGCGGACGGCCGCGTTGAAGTCGTCGATGTGCCGGAAGCCGTACGCCGCCAGGTCGTCGTACCTGAGGTCCATCTCGCGCACGACCCACTGCAGCGCCTCGGCGGCCCGTTTGGGGTTGGTGATGATCGGCGTGACCAGGTGCGGGATGCCCTCGTACGCGGTGAGTTCGACGCGCTTGGGGTCGACGAGGACCATGCGGACGTCCTCCGGGGTCGCCCGCATCATGATCGAGGTGATCAGGCAGTTGATGCAGGACGACTTGCCGGAGCCGGTGGCGCCGGCGACCAGGATGTGCGGCATCTTCGCGATGTTGGCCATCACGTAGCCGCCCTCGACGTCCTTGCCGAGCGCGACCAGCATCGGGTGGTCGTCCTCGGCCGCCTCCGCCAGGCGCAGTACGTCACCGAGGTTGACCATCTCCCGGTCGGTGTTGGGGATCTCGATGCCGACCGCGGACTTGCCGGGGATGGGGCTGATGATCCGCACGTCCGGGCTGGCGACGGCGTAGGCGATGTTCTTCGTCAGCGCGGTGATGCGCTCGACCTTGACGGCGGGCCCGAGTTCGACCTCGTAGCGTGTGACCGTCGGTCCGCGCGTGAACCCGGTGACGCGGGCGTCGACCTTGAACTCGGTGAAGACGTTGGTGAGCGCGTCGACGATGGCGTCGTTGGCCGCGCTGCGCGCCTTGCCGGGGCCGCCCCGCTCGAGCAGGTCGAGGGAGGGCAGGGAGTAGGTGATGTCACCGGACAGCTGGAGCTGTTCGGCGCGCGGCGGCAGCTCCCGCGTCGGGGGCGGCGGGGTCTTGGTGAGGTCGGGGACACCGGCCGGCTCCTCCTGCGCGGGGCGCCGCACGGGCGCGGTCCGCTTGGTCCGCGCGGCCGGTACGGGGGCCGGGGTCGTCGTCTCCCCGCGGTCGGCGGCGGTGACGCCCTGGGTGAGGTCGGCGACGACCGGCGAGGGCGGCATGCCGTGCAGGACGGCTCCGTCGAGCGCGGCGGCGGCAGCGGCGGCCACGTCCACGGCGTCCATCTGCCGCTCCATGTCCGGCTGCGGCACGGCCGAGCGCCGGGGACGGCCGCGACGCCGGGAGAGGGCCTCCTGCTCGGCGCCGTCGGGGTCGTACTCCTGGGGCGCGCTCCGGCGCTTGCGGGAGCGCGCGGGCAACGACTCGCGCCACTGCTCGTCGTAGCGGACGTCGTCCTCGGTGTACTCGGCGTCCTCCGGGTCGGGCAGGACGCCGAGCCTCACTCCGAGCAGCCGCAGCCGTTGCGGGATCGCGTTGACCGGGGTGGCGGTGACGACCAGCAGGCCGAACACGGTGAGCAGCACCAGCAGCGGTACGGCGAGGACCGCGCCCATGGCGTACGTCAGCGGGGTCGCCGCACCCCAGCCGATGAGCCCGCCGGCATCCCTTATGGCCTGCATGCCGTCACTGCGGGCGGGTGAGCCGCAGGCGATGTGGACCTGTCCGAGCACGCCGATCACCAGCGCGGACAGGCCGATGACGATGCGTCCGTTGGCCTCGGGCTTCTCGGGGTGCCGGATGAGGCGTACGGCGATGGCCGCGAGCAGGATCGGCACGAGCAGGTCCAGGCGGCCGAAGGCCCCGGTCACCAGGATCTCGACCAGGTCGCCGACGGGGCCGCTCAGATCGGCCCAGGTGCCGGCGGCCACGATCAGGGTGACGGCGAGCAGCAGCAGGGCGACGCCGTCCTTGCGGTGCGCGGGGTCGAGGTTCCTGGCGCCCTGCCCCACCCCGCGGAACACGGCGCCGACGGCGTGCGCGAGCCCGAGCCAGAGGGCGCGCACGACCCGGTACACGCCCCCGGTGGGATTGGGTGCCGGTCTGGGCGCGGGCTTTCCCGCCGCGGCCTTCTTGGCAGGCGCCTTCTTGGCGGGGGCCTTCTTCGCAGCGGCCTTCCTCGCCGGAGCCGCCCCGGGAGCGGCCGCCTTCTTCGCGGACTGCTTCTTGGCTGCGGAGGGACGTGAGGCCATGGGTGCGAGATTACCGGTGGAGACGACAGCGGACACGTGTGCCCAGGGCTTCACCCGTTCGTGTCGCCCACGGAGAGGCGCAGAACTGACGCACCTTCAGGAAACCGTACGACAGACGCTCTTCGCCGGGCCCGCACACTCGGCGCCCGTGCCCAGCCCCGGTCGACGGTTCCGGCTCAGCCCTGGGAGGGAACCGCCGAAGCGCTCCCCGTCCCCGGCTCCAGCGCGTCCAGGGCCCGGCGCAGCCCCGTCAGTTTGCGTTCCAGATGGGCTGCCGTGGCCACCGCTGCCGCGTCCGCGGACTCGTCGTCGAGTTGCTTGGAGAGGGCTTCCGCCTGTTCCTCGACGGCGGCGAGGCGCGCGGAGAGTTCGGCGAGCAGGCCGGCCGACTCCTTGCCGTCGCCGACCGATCCCTTGCCCCCGCCCTCCAGCTGGAGCCGCAGCAGGGCCGCCTGCTCCTTCAGCTGACAGTTCTTCATGTACAGGTCCACGAACACCGAGACCTTCGCGCGCAGCACCCACGGGTCGAACGGCTTGGAGATGTAGTCCACCGCGCCGGCCGCATAGCCACGGAAGGTGTGGTGCGGGCCGTGGTTGATCGCGGTGAGGAAGATGATCGGGATGTCCCGGGTCCTCTCCCGCCGCTTGATGTGCGCGGCCGTCTCGAAGCCGTCCATGCCCGGCATCTGGACGTCCAGCAGAATGACCGCGAAGTCGTCCGTGAGCAATGCTTTGAGCGCTTCCTCCCCGGACGATGCCCGCACCAGCGTCTGATCGAGCGCAGAGAGGATGGCCTCCAGCGCCAACAGATTCTCCGGCCGGTCATCGACCAGGAGGATCTTGGCCTTCTGCACCATGGCCCGCCCTCCTCGCCCCGGCTTGGGGCCGCCCCTGTCCGCAGGAATTAGGGAGGCACCGGCGGGTGCCGCCCCGGAGGACGACTCCCTTGCGCCGCCCGTCCTTGTGCCGGTCATCGTAGCCGCACCCCGCCCGTCACCACACCCTGTCACCGTGATGTCACTGTGCACGGAGCGGAAACGCGGCGGGAGACCAGAAGGTTCCCCGAATCCCGCACTTCTACACGGCTTCGGGCACCCCGAGTCAACAACTCCGCACGCGCCCGGAAGGTTCCCGCCACCGGTCCCTCGTCACTCCCGGCTCATCCACTGTGCCATCACGGTGAGCAGGTGATCGGGGTCGACGGGCTTGGTCACGTAGTCGGAGGCGCCCGACTCGATCGCCTTCTCCCGGTCGCCCTTCATCGCCTTCGCGGTCAGCGCGATGATCGGCAGCCCGGCGAACTGCGGCATCCGCCGGATCGCCGTGGTCGTCGCGTAGCCGTCCATCTCGGGCATCATGATGTCCATCAGTACGACCGCCACGTCGTCGTGCTGCTCCAGGACCTCGATGCCCTCGCGGCCGTTCTCGGCGTACAGCACGGACAGTCCGTGCTGCTCCAGCACACTGGTCAGGGCGAACACGTTGCGGATGTCGTCGTCGACGATGAGCACCTTCTCACCGCCGAACCGGATGCCCCGGCTCCCCTGCGCGGCCGTGTCCGCCTCCACGGCGGTCCCCGCCGCCCACTGCTCCTGCACCGGCTGCTCCTGCGGCCCCTGCTGCGCCGGCCGCCGGTCGGCGGCGGGCAGGGCCTTGCGACGGCGCCGGAAGAGCGCGGCGGCGCCGTTCTGCGTCTCCTGGTACGACTTCACCTCCGCCGGCGTCTCGACCTGCGCGGCGGCCTGCTCGGACGGGTCCGGCCCGGGCGCGGCGGCCAGTCCGTCGACGTCCAGGACGGAGCCGGGCTGCTGGTAGCCCTGCGGCGGCAGCTCGCCCGGATGCAGCGGCAGGTACAGCGTGAACGTCGAGCCGCGGCCCGGCTCGCTCTGCGCGTGGATCTCGCCGCCGAGCAGCTGCGCGATCTCCCTCGAGATGGACAGCCCCAGGCCCGTGCCTCCGTACTTGCGGCTGGTGGTGCCGTCGGCCTGCTTGAACGCCTCGAAGATCACCCGCATCTTGCTGGCCGCGATGCCGATACCGGTGTCGGTGACGGAGAAGGCGATCATCGCCGCGTCCGGGTCGGCCAGCGAGCCGGTCTCCAGCAGCTGCTCCCGGATGGTCTGCGGAACGTCGTCCCGCGCGGGGCGGATGACCAGCTCCACCGACCCGGAGTCGGTGAACTTCACCGCGTTGGACAGCAGGTTGCGCAGCACCTGCAGCAGCCGCTGCTCGTCGGTGTGCAGGGTGGCGGGCAGCTCGGGCGACACCCGCACCGACAGGTCCAGGCCCTTCTCCGCGGTCAGCGGACGGAAGGTGGCCTCCACGTAGTCGATCAGCTGGACGAGCGCGATGCGCGTCGGGGAGACGTCCATCTTGCCCGCCTCGACCTTCGACAGGTCCAGGATGTCGTTGATCAGCTGGAGCAGGTCGGAGCCCGCGCCGTGGATCGTCTCGGCGAACTCCACCTGCTTCGGGGAGAGGTTGCCCTCGGCGTTGTCGGCGAGCAGCTTGGCCAGGATCAGCAGGGAGTTGAGCGGTGTGCGCAGCTCGTGCGACATGTTGGCCAGGAACTCGCTGCGGTAGCGCATGGAGACCGCGAGCTGCTCGGCGCGCTCCTCCAGGACCTGCCGGGCCTCCTCGATCTCGGAGTTCTTCGCCTCGATGTCACGGTTCTGCTGGGCCAGCAGCTCGGCTTTCTCCTCCAGTTCGGCGTTGGACGCCTGCAGGGCCTTCTGCCGCTGCTCCAACTCCTCGGACCTCAGGCGAAGTTGCTCGGTCAGCTCCTGGGACTGCTTCAGCAGCTGCTCGGTCTTGGTGTTGACGGAGATGGTGTTGACGCTGGTGGCGATCATCTCCGCGATCTGGTTCAGGAAGTCCTTCTGGATGTGCGTGAACGGCGTGAAGGAGGCCAGCTCGATGACGCCGAGCACCGTGTCCTCGAACAGCACCGGCAACACGATCACCTGCGCGGGCGGCGCCTCGCCGAGTCCGGAGGAGATCTTCAGGTAGCCGCTGGGCGCGTCCTCCACGAGGATGGTGCGCTTCTCCTGCGCGGCCGTCCCGATCAGCGCCTCACCCGGCCGGAACGACGTCGGCATGGAGCCCATCGAGTAGCCGTAGGAGCCCAGCATCCGCAGCTCGTAGGAGTCCTCGCCCTCGTCCTCGCCGACGAGGTCCCTGCCGTCGACCAGCGGCATCGCGACGAAGAACGCGCCGTGCTGCGCGGAGACCACCGGCGTCAGCTCGCTCATGATCAGCGAGGCCACGTCCTGGAGGTCCCGGCGGCCCTGCATCAGCGCGGAGATCCGGGCCAGGTTGCCCTTGAGCCAGTCCTGCTCCTTGTTGGCGATCGTGGTGTCACGCAGGTTGGCGATCATCTTGTTGACCGTGTCCTGCAGTTCCTGGATCTCACCGGACGCGTCGACGTCGACCTTCAGGTTCAGGTCGCCGCGGGTCACGGCGGTCGCCACGCGCGCGATGGCGCGCACCTGCCGGGTCAGGTTCCCGGCCATCTCGTTCACGGACTCGGTCAGGTCCCGCCAGGTTCCGTCGACGTCACGCACACGTGCCTGACCGCCGAGCTGGCCCTCGGTACCCACCTCGCGGGCGACCCGGGTGACCTCCTCGGCGAAGCTCGACAACTGGTCGACCATCGTGTTGATGGTCGTCTTCAGCTCGAGGATCTCCCCGCGCGCGTCGATGTCGATCTTCTTCGTCAGGTCGCCCTTGGCGATGGCGGTCGTGACCATGGCGATGTTGCGCACCTGGCCGGTCAGGTTGGACGCCATCTGGTTCACCGACTCGGTGAGGTCCTTCCAGGTGCCGGCCACCCCCGGGACGTACGCCTGGCCGCCCAGGATGCCGTCCGTGCCCACCTCGCGAGCCACCTTGGTGACCTGGTCGGCGAACGAACTCAGGGTCTTCACCATGGTGTTGAACGTGTCGGCGAGCTGCGCCACCTCGCCGCGCGCCTCGATCGTCACCGTCCGGGTCAGGTCGCCGTTGGCGACCGCGGCCGCGACCTGGGAGATGTTGCGCACCTGCATGGTCAGGTTGTTGGCCATCAGGTTGACGTTGTCGCTGAGGTCCTTCCAGATGCCCACGACGCCGGGCACGTGCGCCTGGCCGCCCAGGATGCCCTCGGTGCCCACCTCGCGCGCCACGCGCGTGACCTGCTCGGCGAACGAGGAGAGCTGGTCGACCATCGTGTTGACGGTGGTGACGAGCTCCAGGATCTCGCCCTTGGCGTCGACGGTGATCTTCTTCGACAGGTCGCCCTTGGCGACGGCGGTCGTGACCTCGGCGATGTTGCGCACCTGGCCGGTCAGGTTGTTCGCCATGAAGTTGACGGACTGCGTGAGGTCCTTCCAGGTGCCCGCCACTCCCTGGACCTCCGCCTGGCCGCCCAGGATGCCCTCGGTGCCCACCTCGCGCGCCACGCGCGTGACCTCCTGGGCGAACGAGGAGAGCTGGTCGACCATCGTGTTCAGGGTGTTCTTCAGCTCGAGGATCTCCCCGCGCGCGTCCACGGTGATCTTCTGGGAGAGGTCGCCGCGGGCCACGGCGGTGGCGACCTGGGCGATGTTGCGCACCTGGGCGGTGAGGTTGCCCGCCATGCCGTTCACGGAGTCCGTGAGGTCCCGCCACACACCGGCGACGCCGGGCACCTGGGCCTGGCCGCCCAGGCGGCCCTCCGTACCCACCTCGCGGGCGACCCGGGTGACCTGGTCGGCGAAGGCGGACAGCTGGTCGACCATCGTGTTGATGGTGTTCTTCAGCTCCAGGATCTCCCCGCGCGCGTCGACGTCGATCTTCTGGGAGAGGTCGCCGCGGGCCACGGCCGTCGTCACCTGGGCGATCTGCCGCACCTGGGAAGTGAGGTTGCCGGCCATGAAGTTGACGGAGTCGGTGAGTTCCTTCCACGTACCGGACACGCCCGGCACCACCGCCTGGCCGCCCAGGCGGCCCTCCGTACCCACGTCCCGGGCCATCCGGGTCACCTGGTCGGCGAAGGCGGACAGCTGGTCGACCATCGTGTTGACGGTGTTCTTCAGCTTGAGCATCTCGCCGGAGACGTCGACGGTGACCTTCTGCGACAGGTCACCGTTGGCCACGGCCGTCGTCACCTGGGCGATGTTCCTGACCTGTCCGGTGAGGTTGCGGAACGCGGTGTTGACGGAGTCGGTGAGGTCCTTCCACGCTCCCGCCGCGCCCGGCACCTGCGCCTGACCGCCCAGCTCGCCCTCGACGCCGATCTCCCGCGCCACCCGCGTGACCTCGGCACCGAAGGCCGACAGCTGGTCCACCATGCCGTTGACGGTGTTCTTCAGCTCCAGCATCTCGCCGGCCACGTCGACGGTGACCTTCTGCGACAGGTCGCCGCTGGCCACGGCCGTCGTCACGGCGGCGATGTCCCTCACCTGTGTGGTGAGGTTGCGGAACACCGTGTTGACGGAGTCGGTGAGGTCCTTCCAGGTACCGGCCACACCCGGCACGTTCGCCTGACCGCCCAGACGGCCCTCGGCGCCGACCTCGCTGGCCACGCGCGTGACCTCGTCCGCGAAGATCCGCAGCGTCTCGGTCATCTGGTTGATCGTCTCGGCGAGCTGCGCGACCTCGCCACGCGCGGGCACGGTCACCTTCTGCGACAGGTCACCGTTGGCCACGGCGGTGGTGACCTGCGCGATTCCACGTACCTGGGCCGTCAGGTTGCCGGCCATCAGGTTCACCGAGTCGGTGAGTTCCTTCCACGTGCCGTCGACCCCGGGCACATGCGCCTGACCGCCGAGGATGCCGTCCGTGCCCACCTCGCGGGCGACCCGCGTCACCTCGGAGGAGAAGGCCGAGAGCTGGTCGACCATCGTGTTGACGGTGTTCTTCAGCTCCAGCATCTCACCGGCGACGTGCACGGTGACCTTCCGCGACAGGTCTCCCTTGGCCACCGCCGTGGTGACCAGCGCGATGTCCCGCACCTGCGCGGTCAGCCGGGACGCCATCGTGTTGACGGAGTCGGTGAGGTCCTTCCACGAACCGGACAGACCCCGCACCCGCGCCTGCCCGCCCAGCTTGCCCTCGGTGCCCACCTCGCTGGCCACGCGCGTGACCTCGTCGGTGAACGTCGACAACTGGTCGACCAGGTTGTTGACCGTCCGCCCGACCTTCAGGAACTCGCCGCGCAGCGGCTGCCCGGCGCCCTCCGGCACCTGCGTGCGCAGCTCCATGCGCGGCGACAGATCGCCCTCGGCGACCGCGGAGAGCACCCGGCCGACCTCGGAGACAGGTCGTACGAGGTCGTCGACGAGCGCGTTGGAGTTGTCGATCGCACTCGCCCAGGAGCCCTCGCAGGCGCCCGTCTCCAGCCGCTCGGTGAGCTTCCCCTCACGCCCCACCATGCGCCGTACGCG
This sequence comes from Streptomyces kebangsaanensis, assembly GCF_001906585.1. GTDB lineage: Bacteria > Actinomycetota > Actinomycetes > Streptomycetales > Streptomycetaceae > Streptomyces > Streptomyces kebangsaanensis. The sequence continues at coordinate 102,599 of NZ_JUJA01000053.1, forward strand.
CGACAGCTCGCCCGTCAGATGCAGATTGCGGTCGGCGACCTCGTTGAGGACCGCCGCGATCTCCGACATCACGCCGTCCCCGGACACCGTGAGCCGCTTGCGGAAATTGCCGTCGCGCATCGCCGTCAGAGCGGCCAGCAGTCGGTTCAGGGCGGCCGTGTCCACCTCTGTCGTACCCTTGTGCGTTCTACGCTGGCTCTTCAGGGACTGTCCGCCTTTCGCGCGCGTCTTCGTGCTCCGCGTCGCTGCGCCAGACTCCACTGTGTCCCTCCCGCAGGGGTCGACCGTTGCTGCTGTGCCCCGGTACTACCGTTCGGCGTACCAGTTACTGCTGCGTATATCCGCCCGATGTAATCAGGCCACACCAAGGGCTGCTGTCCCGGGTGCGGAGAACACACTCAGCCTGCTCGGACCTTCATCAGAAGCCTGCCCAGTGTTTCACCATGACGCACCGGGCGCGTCGGCCCATGACCGTAACTCACGACGAGCATCCCTCGTTCTCCAGCCGGGCAGGGCTTGTCCTTCGCCGGGCTCCGGGCCGACGAGAAGCGGGTCTTCGGGCCGAGCGGAGTCATCGGTAACCTGATGCGACCGGGCAGGTTCCGTCCCGGCTGGTGCCGAGGGCGTCAGACTCGTCCGTTCACTGAGCGAATGAGCTGTTTGAAGCAGGAATCCCCCTGCTTCAGCCGGGGGAGGGCCCAAAACAGTTCGGCAGCTTCGTCGAGGCTCATGGGCCGACCTGTGACGCGAGACGCGTCACCCCGGTGTTCAAGGATGTCCCTCATGGGGATACCCATGAACACCGAGCCAACGGCCCCACTACCCTGTAGCGGTCGGACAGGGGAATCGGGCATGGGAGGCAGGGGACGCCGACACATGGGGAGTTCTGTGATCACCGCGCGCGCGGCCGCCAGCTTCGAGCCCCAGGGGCGATCGGTCGCGACCGCCCGATCCTTCGTCCGCGACACCCTCCAGGGCTGGGGCTTCGGCGACATCGTCGACGACGCCGTGGTCCTCACCAGCGAGCTGGTCACCAACGCGGTCGTCCACGCCGGCACGGCCGCCGACGTGCTGTGCCTGCGCAGTGACGACGGGGCACGCATCGAGGTCTCCGACCGCTATCCGGAGCGCGAGATCCCGGTCCAGAGCTCCGCGGTCAACATGGGCAGCCCCGACCGCGAGGGCGGCCGCGGCCTGCAGCTGTGCGCGGCCCTGGCCGGCCGCTGGGGCGTGGAGTACACGCCCACGCACAAGAAGGTCTGGTTCCAACTGGACCTGCCCGAGCGCCCGGTCGGCACCCGCGCCGCCGGCCCCTCCCTGCCCGCCAACCTCCTCCCGCTCGCCGACGGCCGGGTCCGCGTGGCCGTCGTCCAGATCGACCGCGGCTGCTCCATCACCGCCTGGAACGAGGACGCCGAGGAACTCTTCGGCTACGCCGCCGAGCAGGTCACCGGCAAGCCACTCACCGACCTCGCGGCCTGGCCGCACACCCCCGGCACCAGCACGGGCATCGCCGAGGCGCTCCAGCTCTCCCGCTGGGAAGGCAGCTACGGCATCCGCGGCGCCCACGGCCGCGTCATCCCCGTCTACGCCTCCCACCTCCGTGTGCGCGACACGGGCGGCGAGCCCTCCACCGTCTGCCTGCTCGTCCGGGACCAC
>NZ_JUJA01000053.1:104264-105204 GCF_001906585.1 Streptomyces kebangsaanensis
GTACTGCAGACGCCGTTGCGCCCGACGGCGACCACCGACGCGGGCGGCGCCGCCGAGGGCCCGAGCACCGACCCCTTCGAGGTCTTCATCGGTTCCCCCGCCCCCGACGACCTCGACGGCCTGCTGCAGCGCACGGTCGAGCGCGCCCGCGACATGCTCGACGGCGACGCCGCCTTCCTCCTCCTCGCCACCGACGACGAGACGGAGTTGGAGGTCCGCGCCTCCACCGGACTGCCCTCCGCCCGCCAGCGCTTCGCCCGCGTCCCCGTCGATGCGGGCCCCGGCCGCTACGGCTCGGCCCGCATGCCGGCCGTCCACGACGACCTCACCGCCGTGCCCGGCGCCGCGCCCCTCCTCGACAACACCGGCATGCGCTCGGTCGTCACGGTCCCCCTGAAGGTCGAGGGCCGTCTCACCGGCTCCCTCGGCGTCGCCGCGGAGGGACCCGGCAGGTACTCCAACGAAGAGGCGCTGCGCCTGCAGTTCGCCGCCGACCGCATCGCCCTGGCCGTCGAGTCCGCCCGCCTGGGCGAGCTGGAACGGCTGCGCCGCGGCTCCCTCAGCTTCCTCGTCGAGGCCTCCGACCTGCTGGCCGGCACCCTGGACCGGGACCAGACCCTCGCCCTGATGGCCCAGATGACGGTCCCCACCCTGGCCACCTGGTGCGCCGTCTACACGATCGCCGACCAGGCCTCCGAGCCCTACCTGTCCTACGTCCTGCACGAGGACGAGGAACTGATCGACGGCATCAAGTCCCTACTGTCCAAGATCCCGCCGCCGGACCCGGTGCCCACCCCCGGCGCCCGCGTGTGGAACGCGCCCGGCCAGGCCGCCCACCAGGCAGCCCTGCGCACCTCCATGCGCAGCCTCAGCCTGGGCGACTCGCACCACCGGATCGGTACGACCATCGGACCGACGCTGGCCACGGCCTCCGCGGTCG
>NZ_JUJA01000053.1:105235-110454 GCF_001906585.1 Streptomyces kebangsaanensis
CCTGCCACTGGTCGCCCGCAACCGCGTCATCGGCATGCTCACCCTCGGCAAGCCCTCCGACGAGCACTTCCGCCAGGAGATCCTGGAACTGGCCGAGGACCTGAGCCGCCGCGCCGCCCTCGCCCTGGACAACGCCCGCCTGTACTCGGAGCGCACGGCCATCAGCCAGTCCCTCCAGCGCAGCCTGCTGCCGCCGGGGCTCCCCCACGTCGAGGGCGTGGAGGTCGACGTCATCTACCGCGCGGCCGGCGAGGGCAACGAGGTCGGCGGCGACTTCTACGACCTCTTCCCGATCCGGGACGGCGCCTACGGCTTCGCCATCGGCGACGTCTGCGGTACGGGCCCGGAGGCGGCCGCGGTGACGGGCCTGGCCCGGCACGCGCTCAGGCTGCTGGCCCGCGAGGGCTTCGGCGGCCCCGCGGTGCTGGAGCGCCTGAACTCCGCCATCCTCGACGAGGGCGCCCGCAGCCGCTTCCTCACGCTCCTGTACGGCGAGCTGTGGCCGCAGGAGGACGGCAGCGCCCAGCTCAAGGTCGTCTGCGCCGGCCACCCGCTGCCGCTGCGCCTGCGCCAGGACGGCACGGTGGAACCGGCCGCCGAGCCCCAGCCGCTCCTCGGCGTCATGGAGGACCTGGAGCTGTACGAGCAGACGGTCACGCTGGATCCCGGCGACGTCCTGCTGTGTGTCACGGACGGCGTCACCGAACGCCGCGAGGGCACACGCATGCTGGGCGACGACGGTCTCGCGGACGTCCTCACCACCTGCACGGGTCTGACGGCTGGCGCGGTGGCGGCCCGCATCATGCGCGCGGTGGAGCGCTTCGCCTCGGACGCCCCGTCCGACGACATGGCGATCCTCGCCATGCGTGTCCCGGGCCTGCACAAATAGGGCGGACGGGCAAGACACGCGTAAGGCCCTCGCCCGGGTGGGCGAGGGCCTTACGTTCTGGAGCCCCCAAACGGAATCGAACCGTTGACCTTCTCCTTACCATGGAGACGCTCTGCCGACTGAGCTATAGGGGCCTGTCGCCTTTTCGAGGTTTCCCCCGCGGCAACGGAATAGATCATACCCCGAACAGAGCCGTGCTCCCAACCACGATCGGGCCACCCAGCGCGTTGCACGCCGAAACGATTCGCTGCATGTCCCGCCTCGTCAACGAGGCGTGCACCGGCAGTGCGAGCGTCTCCTCGGCGGCCCTCTCGGTCTCCGGAAGGGACACGCACCGGCGGAACCCCGGCAGCCGGTGCAGAGGCGTCTTCACGGGCACACGGCAGTCAACGCCCTTGGCCCGTATGGCTCGTGCGAAGGCGTCCCGGTCCGGGCGGCCGTTCCCGGGGACACGCACCACGTACTGCTGATAGGTGTGCCCGTCACCCCCGTCCGGCGTCCGTACGCCCCGCAGCTTCGCGTCAAGGTAGGCGGCACGCTCCCTGCGCTGCGCCCTCTCGTCGTACGGCGCCTCCGAATCGCCCTGTTCCAGCACCAACAGCTTGTGCCGCCGGCCGACCTCGTACAGCCGCCCCACGTCGGCCGACCGGCCGAAGCGGTGCACGGCAACGACGGCCGCCGTACGGGGAGTTACGGCGGCCTCGACGGCGGACGGATCGAGGCAGTACGTCACCGGGTCTATATCGGCGAACACCGGCAGCGCGGCCACCTGGGCCACGGCCTCGGCGACCTCCGCATTACCGAACGCCGGCACGACGACCTCGTCACCGGCTCCGACGCCGGCAGCCCTGAGCAGTGCAGCAACACCCATGAGGCGGATGCTGGTTGAGCAAGGTGAACGTCAAGTGACGGAAAACAAAAAAGGGTTGGACCCGGAACCGAAGTTCGGGGTCCAACCCTCTGAAGATTTGTTCGGCGGTGTCCTACTCTCCCACAGGGTCCCCCCTGCAGTACCATCGGCGCTGTGAGGCTTAGCTTCCGGGTTCGGAATGTAACCGGGCGTTTCCCTCACGCTATGACCACCGAAACACGATGAAACAATCAACAACCATCGGCTGTTCGTGGTTTCAGAACCAACACAGTGGACGCGAGCAACTGGGGACAAGCCCTCGGCCTATTAGTACCGGTCACCTCCACGCCTCGCGGCGCTTCCAGATCCGGCCTATCAACCCAGTCGTCTACTGGGAGCCTTACCCCATCAAGTGGGTGGGAGTCCTCATCTCGAAGCAGGCTTCCCGCTTAGATGCTTTCAGCGGTTATCCCTCCCGAACGTAGCCAACCAGCCATGCCCTTGGCAGAACAACTGGCACACCAGAGGTTCGTCCGTCCCGGTCCTCTCGTACTAGGGACAGCCCTTCTCAAGACTCCTGCGCGCGCAGCGGATAGGGACCGAACTGTCTCACGACGTTCTAAACCCAGCTCGCGTACCGCTTTAATGGGCGAACAGCCCAACCCTTGGGACCGACTCCAGCCCCAGGATGCGACGAGCCGACATCGAGGTGCCAAACCATCCCGTCGATATGGACTCTTGGGGAAGATCAGCCTGTTATCCCCGGGGTACCTTTTATCCGTTGAGCGACGGCGCTTCCACAAGCCACCGCCGGATCACTAGTCCCGACTTTCGTCCCTGCTCGACCCGTCGGTCTCACAGTCAAGCTCCCTTGTGCACTTACACTCACCACCTGATTGCCAACCAGGCTGAGGGAACCTTTGGGCGCCTCCGTTACCCTTTAGGAGGCAACCGCCCCAGTTAAACTACCCATCAGACACTGTCCCTGATCCGGATCACGGACCCAGGTTAGACATCCAGCACGACCAGACTGGTATTTCAACGACGACTCCACCCCAACTGGCGTTGGGACTTCACAGTCTCCCAGCTATCCTACACAAGCCGAACCGAACACCAATATCAAACTGTAGTAAAGGTCCCGGGGTCTTTCCGTCCTGCTGCGCGAAACGAGCATCTTTACTCGTAGTGCAATTTCACCGGGCCTATGGTTGAGACAGCCGAGAAGTCGTTACGCCATTCGTGCAGGTCGGAACTTACCCGACAAGGAATTTCGCTACCTTAGGATGGTTATAGTTACCACCGCCGTTTACTGGCGCTTAAGTTCTCAGCTTCGCCCCACCGAAATGGAGCTAACCGGTCCCCTTAACGTTCCAGCACCGGGCAGGCGTCAGTCCGTATACCTCGCCTTACGGCTTCGCACGGACCTGTGTTTTTAGTAAACAGTCGCTTCTCGCTGGTCTCTGCGGCCACCCCCAGCTCGGAGTGCAAGACTCGTCACCGGGCGCGGCCCCCCTTCTCCCGAAGTTACGGGGGCATTTTGCCGAGTTCCTTAACCATAGTTCACCCGAACGCCTCGGTATTCTCTACCTGACCACCTGAGTCGGTTTAGGGTACGGGCCGCCATGAAACTCGCTAGAGGCTTTTCTCGACAGCATAGGATCATCCACTTCGCCACAATCGGCTCGGCATCAGGTCTCACCCTGGTGAGTGGCGGATTTGCCTACCACTCGGGCTACACCCTTACCCCGGGACAACCACCGCCCGGGCTGGACTACCTTCCTGCGTCACCCCATCACTCACCTACTAACCGCTTGGGCCGGCGGCTCCACCACTTTCCTTCCCCCGAAGGGTCCGGAACGGCTTCACGGCCTTAGCATCACGATGCTCGATGTTGATCGCGTCACAGCGGGTACCGGAATATCAACCGGTTATCCATCGACTACGCCTGTCGGCCTCGCCTTAGGTCCCGACTTACCCTGGGCAGATCAGCTTGACCCAGGAACCCTTAGTCAATCGGCGCACACGTTTCCCACGTGTGAATCGCTACTCATGCCTGCATTCTCACTCGTCAACCGTCCACAACTCGCTTCCGCGGCTGCTTCACCCGGCAGACGACGCTCCCCTACCCATCCGTACGGGCGTTGGCCCTGCATGTACGAATGACACGACTTCGGCGGTACGCTTGAGCCCCGCTACATTGTCGGCGCGGAATCACTAGACCAGTGAGCTATTACGCACTCTTTCAAGGGTGGCTGCTTCTAAGCCAACCTCCTGGTTGTCTGAGCGACTCCACATCCTTTCCCACTTAGCGTACGCTTGGGGGCCTTAGTCGATGCTCTGGGCTGTTTCCCTCTCGACCATGGAGCTTATCCCCCACGGTCTCACTGCCGCGCTCTCACTTGCCGGCATTCGGAGTTTGGCTAAGGTCAGTAACCCGGTAGGGCCCATCGCCTATCCAGTGCTCTACCTCCGGCAAGAAACACACGACGCTGCACCTAAATGCATTTCGGGGAGAACCAGCTATCACGGAGTTTGATTGGCCTTTCACCCCTAACCACAGGTCATCCCCCAGGTTTTCAACCCTGGTGGGTTCGGTCCTCCACGAAGTCTTACCTCCGCTTCAACCTGCCCATGGCTAGATCACTCCGCTTCGGGTCTTGAGCGTGCTACTGAAACGCCCTGTTCGGACTCGCTTTCGCTACGGCTCCCCCACCCGGGTTAACCTCGCAACACACCGCAAACTCGCAGGCTCATTCTTCAAAAGGCACGCAGTCACGAGAGTGCGCAAGCACACTCCGACGCTCCCACGGCTTGTAGGCACACGGTTTCAGGTACTATTTCACTCCCCTCCCGGGGTACTTTTCACCATTCCCTCACGGTACTCTCCGCTATCGGTCACCAGGGAATATTTAGGCTTAGCGGGTGGTCCCGCCAGATTCACACGGGATTTCTCGGGCCCCGTGCTACTTGGGTGTCTCTCCAACGAGCCGCTGACGTTTCGGCTACGGGGGTCTTACCCTCTGCGCCGGACCTTTCGCATGTCCTTCGCCTACGCCAACGGTTTCTGACTCGTCCTGTCGCCGGCAGACGACAGACAAGAGATCCCACAACCCCGCACGCGCAACCCCTGCCGGGTCTCACACGCCTGCGGTTTGGCCTCATCCGGTTTCGCTCGCCACTACTCCCGGAATCACGGTTGTTTTCTCTTCCTGCGGGTACTGAGATGTTTCACTTCCCCGCGTTCCCTCCGCTTGCCCTATGTGTTCAGGCAAGGGTGACAGCCCATGACGACTGCCGGGTTTCCCCATTCGGAAACCCCCGGATCACAGCCTGGTTGACGGCTCCCCGGGGACTATCGCGGCCTCCCACGTCCTTCATCGGTTCCTGGTGCCAAGGCATCCACCGTGCGCCCTTAAAAACTTGGCCACAGATGCTCGCGTCCACTGTGCAGTTCTCAAACAACGACCAGCCACCCGTCAC
>NZ_JUJA01000054.1:0-5063 GCF_001906585.1 Streptomyces kebangsaanensis
CAAGGTGCTCATCGCCAACCGTGGCGAAATCGCTGTCCGCGTGGCCCGGGCCTGCCGGGACGCCGGGATCGCGAGCGTGGCCGTCTACGCCGACCCGGACCGGGACGCTCTGCATGTCCGCGCCGCGGATGAGGCGTTCGCCCTGGGCGGTGACACCCCGGCCACCAGCTACCTGGACATCGACAAGGTCCTGAAGGCCGCCAAGGAATCCGGCGCGGACGCCATCCACCCCGGCTACGGCTTCCTCTCGGAGAACGCCGACTTCGCCCAGGCCGTCCTCGACGCCGGCCTGACCTGGATCGGCCCGCCCCCGCAGGCCATCCGCGACCTGGGCGACAAGGTCGCCGCCCGGCACATCGCCCAGCGCGCCGGCGCCCCCCTGGTCGCCGGCACCCCCGACCCCGTCGCCGGCGCCGACGAGGTCGTCGCCTTCGCCAAGCAGCACGGCCTGCCCATCGCCATCAAGGCCGCCTTCGGCGGCGGCGGCCGCGGCCTGAAGGTCGCCCGCACCCTGGAGGAGGTCCCCGAGCTGTACGACTCCGCCGTCCGCGAGGCCACCGCCGCCTTCGGCCGCGGCGAGTGCTTCGTCGAGCGCTACCTCGACCGCCCCCGCCACGTCGAGACCCAGTGCCTGGCCGACACCCACGGCAACGTCGTCGTCGTCTCCACCCGCGACTGCTCCCTGCAGCGCCGCCACCAAAAACTCGTCGAGGAGGCCCCCGCCCCCTTCCTCACCGACGAGCAGACCGCCGAGCTCTACCGCGCCTCCAAGGCCATCATGAAGGAGGCCGGCTACGTCGGCGCCGGCACCGTGGAATTCCTCGTCGGCCAGGACGGCACCATCTCCTTCCTCGAGGTCAACACCCGCCTGCAGGTCGAACACCCGGTCACCGAGGAGGTCGCCGGCCTCGACCTGGTCCGCGAGATGTTCCGCATCGCCGACGGCGAGCCGCTCGGCTACGACGACCCGCCGCTGCGCGGCCACTCCTTCGAGTTCCGCATCAACGGCGAGGACCCCGGCCGAGGCTTCCTGCCCGCCCCCGGCACCGTCACCCGCTTCGACGCGCCCACCGGCCCCGGCGTGCGCCTGGACGCCGGCGTGGAGTCCGGCTCCGTCATCGGCCCCGCCTGGGACTCCCTGCTCGCCAAGCTCATCGTCACCGGCCGCACCCGCGCCGAGGCCCTCCAGCGCGCCGCCCGCGCCCTGGACGAATTCCAGGTCGAGGGCATGGCCACCGCCCTGCCCTTCCACCGCGCGGTGGTGACCGACCCCGCCTTCGCCCCCGAACTCACCGGCAGCACCGAGCCGTTCACCGTCCACACCCGCTGGATCGAGACCGAGTTCACCAACGACATCAAGCCGTTCGCCGCCGCCGTGGACGGCGAGGCCGAGGAGGAGAGCAACCGCGAGACCGTCGTCGTCGAGGTCGGCGGCAAGCGCCTGGAGGTCTCCCTGCCCGCCTCCCTGGGCATGTCCCTGGCCCGCACCGGCCTGGCCGCCGGCGCCAAGCCCAAGCGCCGCGCCGCGAAGAAGACCGGCCCCGCCGCCTCCGGCGACACCCTCGCCTCCCCCATGCAGGGCACCATCGTCAAGGTCGCCGTCGAGGAGGGCCAGCAGGTCACCGAGGGCGACCTCGTCGTCGTCCTGGAGGCCATGAAGATGGAACAGCCCCTCAACGCCCACAGGAGCGGCACCGTCAAGGGCCTCACCGCCCAGGTCGGCGCCTCCCTCACCTCCGGCGCCCCCATCTGCGAAATCAAGGACTGAACCTGGAGACGGAGGGCCCGCCGGCCGCAGGGCGCGTCAGACGAAGGGGCGCGCCAAGCGGTTCATGGTGTCGACCACCAGCTCCCGCGGGTTGTGGGTCAGATCGCTTTCGATCCAGCGGCGCATCGTGATCCGCAGGGCCACGAGGAAGGCCGACGCCATGACCCCGGCGTCGAGGGCCGTGTCCACGTCCGCGTCCGCGGTGTGCCAACGCTCGGTGATCGCCTGGGTGAGCTCTGCCTCCAGGGCCGCGTACTTGGCGAGCTGACGGGCCAGCAGCGCGGGGTGGCGCAGCGCCATCCGAGTGCGTACGAGGGTCTCCCACTCCTGGGCACCGCTCTCCGGCAAGCGGTCCAGGACGGCGGTGCGCAGCGCGGTCCAGGCGGTCTCCTCGGCGGGGCGGGCGCGGAAGGCGGCCACCAGTTCATTGAGGTAGCGCTCGTCGCCCCACAGGACGGCGTCCTCCTTGGTGGCGAAGTAGTTGGAGAACGTCCGGCGTGAGATGCCCGCCGCGTCGGCCACCGCTTCGACGGTGACCGCGTCGAACCCCTGCTCCACGGTCAGACGCAGGGCCGCCTCGTGGACCGCCCGCCGCGTGGCGGCCTTCTTGCGCTCGCGTAGTCCCACTGTGCTCTCCATGGTGCCGCCATCCTACGAGAGCCGTGAAGATCTTGCGCAGCGGGCAAACTTGCCCACTGCGCATGTATTCTGAGCCGGTCGGCGTTCCCGGTCGCCCGTCCGGACCGCGTGGACGGCGCCTTCCGTCGCGCCGTCCTTCCGCCGGCCCTGGCCTGTTCATCTCGTTCTTCTTCATCCGGAGGTTTGCGCGTGAGTGCGCATACAACGGTCGCAGCCGGCCCCGAGGGCTCTGCGACCACGGACCACAAGCAGGTGCTGCGGGCCCTGAGCGGTCTGCTGACGGTGCTGTTCGCCGCGATGCTCAGCTCCACCGTGGTCTCGGTCGCACTGCCGCAGATCATCGGCTCGCTGAACGGCACGCAGTCGCAGTACACCTGGGTGGTCACCGCGACGCTGCTGGCCTCCACCGCCTCGACGCCGATCTGGGGCAAGCTGGCCGACCTCTTCAGCAAGAAGCTCCTGCTGCAGATCTCGATCGCGATCTTCGTGGTGGGTTCCCTGGGCGCCGGCTTCTCGCAGAACACCGGCCAGCTCATCGCCTTCCGTGCGGTGCAGGGCCTGGGCATGGGCGCGCTGCAGGTCCTGGTGCAGGTCGTCATCGCCGCGATGATCAGCCCCAGGGAGCGCGGCCGCTACAACGGCTATCTCGGCGGGGTCATGGCCGTCTCCACCGTCGGCGGCCCGCTGCTCGGCGGGCTGATCACCGACGTCTCCTGGCTGGGCTGGCGCTGGTGCTTCTTCATCGCCCTGCCCTTCACGGTCGTCGCGTCCTTCGCCCTCGCCCGCACCCTGCACCTGCAGGACGTCCGGCGTCCGGACACCAAGGTCGACTACTGGGGGGCCTCGCTCATCGCGGCCGGCGTCAGTCTCCTGCTGCTGTGGGTGACGTTCGTCGACAACTCGTTCGCCTGGCTGTCCTGGCAGACCGCCGCCATGGTGACCGGTGCCGTCGTGCTGCTCGGTGCGGCCGTGTGGGTCGAGTCCCGGGTTCCCGAGCCGGTCATCCCGCTGCACGTGATCAAGCGGCGTGACCCCGCCCTGGCCATCGTCGCGAGCCTGGCGGTCGGCATGGCGATGTTCGGCGGTGCCGTCTTCCTCGGCCAGTACTTCCAGATCGGACGCGGCTACTCGCCCACCGAGGCCGGCCTGCTGACCATGCCGATGATGGCCGGGGTGCTCGTCTCCTCCACGGTGGCGGGCCGGCTCGTCTCCAAGACCGGCAAGGTCAAGCCCGCCGTCGTGTCCGGTGTCATCGTCCTCACGCTCGGCTTCCTCGGCCTGTCCACGATCGACCACGAGACATCCCTCCTCTGGGTCTCGGCCGGCATGGCCGCGGTCGGTGTCGGCGTCGGTATGTCCATGCAGAACCTGGTCCTCGTCCTGCAGAACACCGTCCCGCTCAACGAACTCGGCGCGGCCAGCGGGGCCATCACCTTCTTCCGCTCCCTCGGCGGCACCATCGGAGTCTCGGTGCTCGGGGCGGTGCTCGCCAACACCGTGAGCACGAAGATCACCGAAGGGCTGACCAGGCTCGGCATCGAAGCCGGTGCGGGCGGCGGAGGATCCACCCTGAACATCAAGGCACTGCCGGCCCCGGTCCAGGAGGTCGTACGCACCGCCTACGGAGACGCCACCGGCAGCATCTTCCTGATCTCCGCGCTCATCGCCACGGTCGGTGTGATCGCCGCACTGCTCCTCACCCCGGCCACCCTCCGCGACAGCGTCGACCTGCCCGGCCGGGCCACCGACGACTGACACCCACCGCACTCGGGCCCGCTTCCGCAGCCCGGCCACCCGTTCACTCCGACGGGCGGCCGGGCTGCGGCCCTTTTCCCTTCCCACGTCAGCGGGCGGGTATCTGCGCGAGCCCGAGGGGGCCCTCCCCGCTCCGGCCGGCGTCATGCGGCAGGCGAGCCGCCCGACCGCGGACGGACGCCTCCGACCTGCTCGGCGACTACGCTGCATGGTCGGCCGAGTTCGCGCCGGCCGGCGCCCGGCCCGGACCGGTCCGGCCGGAGCGGCGGATCCGCGGAAGACGCGCCGAGGACAGCCAGAGGGCAGACAAGGGCAGACAAGGGCAGACAAGGGCAGACGAAGGACAGGGACAAGGAGCAGGCATGGACGCAGCAGCGTGGGACGAGCGGTACCGCGGCACCGAGCTCGTGTGGTCGGCTGCGCCCAACCGGTTCGTCGAACAGGAACTGGCCGCGCTCCGCCCCGCCGGCCGGGCGGTCGATCTGGCCGCCGGAGAGGGACGCAACGCGGTCTGGCTGGCGGAGCGGGGATGGCAGGTGGACGCCGTGGACTTCTCCGCCGTGGCGCTGGAGAAGGCCGAACGGCTGGCCACGGAGCGCGGGGTGCGGCTGCACACCGTCCGTACGGATCTGATGGCCTGGTCGCCTTCGGAGGCGGCGTACGGGCTGGCCCTCATCGCCTACCTCCACCTGCCGTGGCAGCAGATGGAACACGTGCTGCGGCAGGCGGCGCGCGCTGTCGGGCCGGGCGGGACCCTGCTGCTCGTCGGTCACGACACGGCCAATCTCCGGCACGGCCACGGCGGCCCGCAGGACCCGCGCGTGCTGTACACGGCCGAGCAGGTCGCCTCCCTGTGGCGGCCGTACGCCGACATCGTGCGGGCCGAGACCGTCGAGCGCCC
>NZ_JUJA01000054.1:5090-9378 GCF_001906585.1 Streptomyces kebangsaanensis
GCCGCCATACCGCCCTCGACGCGCTTGTCCGCGCCGTGCGGATGTGACCTCGAACCCACCGCCGCTCCCCGTGCCCTGGACCGTGCCGGTTCCGCCCTCGTCGCCACCGGTCCGCGGCAGTGCGTGACCGGCATCGGGAATCGAGCGAAAGGCAAGGCTGTGCGCTACGGCCGCACCGCGGGCCAGGTTCCTGACCCGGGCACGATGGTCACGCCGACCGGGCTCGACGCCCTGCGTCCCGTCGCCGACGAGGCGACGCGCCGCCTCGATGCCGCTCCGGCCCCACTCGTCACCCCGGCCTCCGGCGCCTGACCCGACTGCGCCGCGTTCCGCGCGTCTCCATCCGCTCCGGCCACCCATGGGCGGCCGGAGCGAACTGCCACAGGCACGCGAGGGGAGGCCGACAGACACACCGGAATACCCCCGGGGGTACTCGTGTTACGGTGACACGCATACCCCCAGGGGTAATTTCGTGGAAGGGAACATCCCCGTGTTCTTCATCGACACCATTGAGCTCGAGGGCCTCGGCAACCGCAGCTACCTGGCCGGCGGCAAGCAGACGGCCGTGGCGGTGGACCCGCCGCGCGACTTCGACCAGGTCCTGGCGACAGCGGCCCGGCGCGGGGTGCGGATCACACATGTGGTGGAGACCCACATCCACAACGACTACGTCACCGGCGGCCTCGAACTGGCCCGGGTGACGGGTGCCGCCTACCTGGTGCCGGCCGGCGCGCGGGTGTCGTTCGCACGGGTGCCGGTGGCCGACGGCGACACCGTCACCGTCGACGACGGACTCGAACTGCGGGCCGTCGCCACCCCGGGTCACACTCCGCACCACACCTCGTACGTGCTGCGGGAGCAGGGGCGGCCGGTGGCCGCGTTCACCGGCGGCTCGCTGCTGATCGGCACGGTGGGCCGCCCGGACCTGGTGGAGCCCCGCCTGACCGAGCAACTGGCCCGCGCCCAGCACGCCTCCGCCCACCGCCTGGCGGCCGAGCTGCCGGACGAGACGTCCGTGCTGCCCACGCACGGCTTCGGCAGTTTCTGCTCCTCCGCGCAGGCCGAGGGGGACGCCACCACCATCGGCAAGGAGAAGACCGTCAACACGGCGCTCACCACGGACGTGGACTCCTTCGTCGCCCGTCTGCTCGCCGAACTCGACGACGTCCCCGCGTACTACGCGCACATGGGCCCCGCCAACGCCGCCGGTCCCGCCCCGGTGGACCTGACTCCGCCCGCCGTCGCGGACGCCGGCGAGATCGCCGCCCGGCTCGCGGCCGGTGAGTGGGTCGTGGACCTGCGCAACCGGGTCGCGTTCGCCGAGGGCCACGTCGCCGGCTCGTTCAACTTCGAGGCCGACGGCAAGATCGCCACCTATCTGGCCTGGATGATCCCGTGGGGCAAGCCGGTCACCCTGCTCGCCGAGTCCCCCGAGCAACTGGCCGCCGCCCAGCGGGAGCTGGTCCGGGTCGGCATCGACCGGCCCACGGCCGCGGCGACCGGCACGCCGCGGGAGTGGGTGCCCGAGGACGGCTCCCTCGCCTCCTTCCCCCGGTCCACGTTCGCCGGCCTGGCCGAGCACGGCACGGACGGCATCGTCGTCCTGGACGTGCGCCGCGACTCCGAGCGGGCCTCCGGACACATCGAGGGCTCCGTGCACATCCCGATCCACCAGCTGCACAAGCGGCTCGGCGAGGTACCGGCGGGCACGGTGTGGGTGCACTGCGCCGGCGGCATGCGGGCCGCCATCGCCGCGTCCCTGCTGGACGCCGCCGGACGGCACGTCGTGGCCGTCGACGACGGGTTCGACTCCGCCGCCGACGCCGGACTGGCCGTGGTCACCGGCTGAACGTCCTCTGCCCCGTCCCTTCCGGCTTCTTCCCGCCTCTTCCGACCTCCCGAAAGGTTGTGCGATGTTCCTCCTCCGGCGCGGCAAGGACCGCGTCACCGTCGACCAGGCCCACCGGCGCACTCAGGGCGCCGACGCCCCGGCCGTCCTGCTGGACGTGCGCGAGCAGGACGAGTGGAACGCCGGACACGCGCCCGGCGCCGTGCACGCGCCGCTGTCCCGCCTGACGGCGGGATCGGCGCTGCCGAGCGCGGTCCGGGGACGGCCGCTGGTGGTGATCTGCCGCAGCGGGAACCGCTCGCAGCGGGCCGCCGAACTGCTGGCCGCACGCCGCGCGGAAGTGGTGGACGTCAAGGGCGGCATGAAAGCGTGGGCCGCCGCCGGTCACCCGGTCGTCGACGGACACGGGAACCACGGCTCGATAGCATGACCGCTCTGCTCCTCGCACTCGTCGCCGGTGCCGTCATCGGCCTGGCCCTCGGCGGGCTGGGCGGTGGCGGCAGCGTGCTGGCGGTGCCCGCCCTGATCTACCTGCTCGGCCTCACCCCGGCGGAAGCGACCACGGCCGGCCTGGTCATCGTGGCCCTGACCTCGGTCACGGCGCTCGTGGCACACGCCCGGGACGGCAATGTCACCTGGCGCACCGGGCTGCTCTTCGCGGCAGCGGGCATCGTGCCCGCGATGGCCGCCGGGGCTGCCGCCGGACGCCTGCCCCAGACCGTGCTGACGGCCGCCTTCGCCGTCGTAGCGGCGCTCGCGGCCCTGCGGATGCTGCGTCCGGCGCGCACCGGGACGTCCGGCCAGGTGCACTCCGGCAAGGCCGGTGCCGCCGGCGCCGGGCTCGGCGCGGTGACCGGGTTCCTGGGCGTGGGCGGCGGCTTCCTCGCCGTACCGGCCCTGGTGAGTGTGCTGAACCTGCCCATGCGCCGGGCCGTCGGCACCAGCCTGCTGGTCATCACGGTCAACTCGCTGGCCGCGCTCGGCGCCCGGGCCGGCACCGGCGTGCAGCTGGACTGGGCGGTCGTCGCGCCGTTCACCGCGGCGGCGGTCCTGGGTGCCTGGGACGGCAAACGCCTGTCGAAGAAGATCAAGGGCGGAACGCTTCAGCGCCTCTTCGCCTACGTGCTGCTCGCGGTCGCCGTCCTCATGCTCGTCGACGTGGTCGTCTGACCGTGTCCGCACGACCCCGGCCCGGAGACGAATGACATCCACCTGACCACCCCACTCCCCCTCGCCCCCCGCCAGGCCCGTCCCCCGTCTCCACGAGCCGACCGGCATCGACGTCCGCGCCTCCGGAACCCGCTCCGACCATGCCTGCGGGATGCTCGCCGCGCTTCCTCCCCACCGGCCCCGCGGGGCCGACCTGGACGCGACACCGGCCCGCCTGCGCAGCGGCCGATCCCGGAACCGCGGTTCGCGGGACGCCCCGCTCGAGCCGGACTTCCGCCGAACCGGAGGTGCTGCCGTGCTCAGTCGCCCGGCAAGCGTCGTCGTGCCCCTCGGCCAGGCCGGAGCCCGTGCGCCGGCGTCGGGCCGCCCCGCCGAGCAGGTGGTCGGAGTGCTCACCGCTCCGCTGCGCCGCCCGAGGCTGTACGTGCACGTCGGTGCACCGCCGCGCCTCGATCGCGAGCAGGGCGAGGCACTCGGCCGGCCCGCGGCGCGCTGACCCGGACCCGGTACACCGCGGCCCGACGGCTCGGCGAGCCCTTGCCGGCGTTGTGCGCTCACGCGCGGGACGAGGGGTCGGCGTAGCGCAGCAGGGCGCCCACGCCCTCACGCAGTCGCGCCTGCTGTTCGGGCACCACGACCAGTTCGGCCCTCGTCCCGACCAGGGCGCGGGTCAGGGCCGCGTCGGCCCGTTCCTCGTGGACGTCTCCTGTGCCGTAGGAGCGCAGTTCCTCTTCGGTGAGGGCGAGTTGGCCTGGTTCCGAGCCGATCCACAGGCGGAGCGGCGACTCGGGGTGGTTGTTGAGGAACAGGGCCTTGACCGCGCCGCGCTGCAGGGCCGACACCGTGGCGGAGAGACCTTCCGCCGACGCCCCGTCGCGGGCCCGCTCCGCGAAAAAGGCGTCGAGCAGGGCCCGGTCGTGCGCGGCCATCCGTCCGCTGAAGAGGCTTTCGAGCCGCTGCTCCAGCAGGGCCCGCCCCGGCTCGGACTCGCCGGCGCCCTCCACGGTGGTGACCTGCCCGCGCAGGGAGGCGGGAAGCCGGCGGACGAGGATGCCGCGGGCCCAGACGTCTCCCGCGACGACCACCGCCTCCACGTCGATGCGCCGTGCGTACCCTTCCAGCTCCCGGCCGACCTCTCCGGCGGCGTTCAGCCAGTCGGTCACCGGGATCTCCTCACGGAGACGGTGTCCGGGTGTGACCTTGGTCCGGGGCCATGTGCCGGCCTCGGCCTCGATCCGTACGGTGCCGGTGGCGTCCGTGGAGTGGCGG
>NZ_JUJA01000054.1:9385-13729 GCF_001906585.1 Streptomyces kebangsaanensis
CCGTACTGCACGTGCACCGCCAGGTAGGGGATCCCGGGCGCGTGCTGGACGATCAACGGCATGGTGTCCGGCAGCGCTCCGAAGCGCGCCGTGTCCCGTGGCGGCGGGGCGGGCAGTTCGTCCAGCAGGGCCAGTCGTCCGTGGGCGGTGAACACGGCCTGCCCGTGGGTGCCGGGTATGTCCGTGTCGCTGCCCACGATGTCCGCCACCGCGGTGATGGAGTCCTGATCCGCCCCTTCGGTCGTCAGGGCGTCCCGAAGATGCCGCCGGCGCAGCTCTATGGCGGCATCGGGGTCGCTGATGGCCGTGTCGCGGGAGGTGTCCAGGTAGACGGACGCGAACGGGCCGGGTTGCTTGTAGAGAGGTTCGAGGAAGGAAAGCCTCATGCTCGCTCCCCCTTGCACTGTCGACGCCGCCGGGTGGGAAACGGCGGTTCCACGATGCGCACGAATGTCACCGCGGGGGTGCCGCGACGGGCACGGGACGAACACCTTCCCGGGCCCGGAGGCGACGTCGCGGTCCGCCTCCGCGAGAGTGCGGCATCCAGGTCACTTCCCATGGTGCACGTCCTCGCTCGGCGGAGCGACCCGGTCGCGGACGACCGCCCGTTCACGCCGTCGGTCGCCGCCCCGCGGACGCGGCGCCAGGGCCGCTCACCGCGGCGTGGCAGACCAGGGGCGTACGTCCGTCGAGGGCGCCGGCCCGGCGCGGTGACGCTCCGTCAGGAGCACTACGGCGGACGGGGGCCCCGGCGCGTCGGTCTCCGTCGGGAAGACGGCGCTCCGCCAGGTGTCCGAGGCCGGGTACGGTCGCGGCCCGCAGCGGTGCGCATCCGTTCTCCGCCGGGGCGACGATGGGGGTACGGACACACATCGCGCTGCTCACAGCGTTCCCCTGGGACCAGGAGGCCGGATCGTGTTCTTCATGGATCGCCGGGACGCCGGCCGGCGGCTGGCTGCCCGGCTGAAGCACCTCAAGGGTTCCGATGTCGTGGTGCTGGGGCTGCCCCGCGGAGGGGTTCCGGTCGCCGCGGAGGCCGCCAAAGCGCTGGGCGCGCCGCTGGACGTCTGCCTGGTGCGCAAACTGGGCGTGCCGTTCCAGCCGGAGCTGGGGATGGGTGCCATCGGCGAAGGCGGCGTCCGTGTGATCAACGAGGAGGTGGTGCGCACGGCGCGTGTCACGCCGGACGAGCTGGCCGGGGTCGAGGCGCGCGAGCGGGTGGTGCTGGAAAGCCGTGCCCGGCGCTACCGGGGCGGACGCGAGCCGGCACCGCTCACGGGCCGCACGGCACTGGTCGTCGACGACGGGGTGGCCACGGGTTCGACGGCGCGCGCGGCCTGCCGGATCGTCCGCGCCCGCGGGGCCGCACGGGTCGTGCTGGCGGTTCCCGTGGCGCCGCACGACTGGACCGCGCGGCTGGGCGCGGACGCCGACGAGCTGGTGTGCCCGCACACTCCGCGGAACTTCTACGCGATCGGGCAGTTCTACTCCGACTTCTCCCAGACCGACGACGACGAGGTCGTCGCCTGCCTGGAGGAGGCGCTCGCCCGCCCGGTGAGCACCCGCCGGCCCCCGCCCGGTCACGCCGTGCCCGAGGACCGGGAGGCGGATGTGCGAGCGGGTGCGCTGGTGCTGCGCGGGCAGCTGACGGTGCCCGAGGGCGCGATCGGGGTCGTGGTGTTCGCGCACGGCAGCGGCAGCAGCCGGCACAGTCCGCGCAACCGGTTCGTCGCGGCCGGCCTGAACCGGGCGGGGCTGGGCACCCTGCTGTTCGACCTCCTCACCGAGGAGGAGGAGATCGACCGGGCCAACGTCTTCGACACGGACCTGCTCGCCCGGCGGCTCACGGATGCCACAGGCTGGCTGCGCGAACAGCCCGAGGCCCGGGGGCTGGCCGTCGGATACTTCGGCGCCAGCACCGGCGCGGCCGCCGCGCTCTGGGCCGCCGCCGAGCCGGACGCGCGGGTCGCCGCGGTCGTCTCCCGCGGCGGCAGGCCGGATCTCGCCGGGCCCCGGCTGCCGGCCGTGACCGCGGCCACGCTGCTGATCGTCGGGGGCCACGACCGGCTCGTACTCGGACTCAATCGCGAGGCACAGGCCCGGTTGCGGTGCGAGAACCGGCTCGCGGTCGTCCCCGGCGCCACCCACCTCTTCGAGGAGCCCGGAACCCTGGAGAAGGTCACCGACCTCGCCCGTGACTGGTTCACCGACCACATGGCCCCGGCACACCACGGGGCGGCCCGGCACTGAGGAGGTGCCGGCCGCCCGGCCCGTCACCGGGACCGGGGAGAGCGCTCCGGCCGTCACTCGGCGGGGCGATCAGGCCGTAGTGACCGTCGTGGATCCGACAACCCCGTCATCGGACGGGGCAGTCGTAGCCCTGCCCCTTGTGGCCCTCCGGGCCGCAAGGGGCAGGATGCCTCTCACCTCCCCCCTGAAGGGCGGAGCACTGGGCACATGTTCGTAGCGGCGGTACAGGACGTTTCCCCGGCCGGCGGCGGCGTCGGCGAAGAACACGAACGGCAGTCCGCCGATGTCCAGTCGCTGCTCGGCCTCGGCCGGGGTCATCCGGGGTGCGGGCAGGTCGCCGACGGTGAGCGGCACGGCCACGGGGCCGACCGGGCGGGGCCGGGGGTGCACCTGGGCGAGGCGGTAGCCCGTCGGGCCGGACCGGTACGGGGTGCTGTCCTCTCCGGTGCCGATGTCGGTGAGGAGGTGGAAGTCGTAGTCCGTCGTCTCCGGTTCGAAGGCCGCCTCGTCGGGTGTCTCCCGGGTCGGCGCGTAGGGCTCGTGCCGTACGACCCGCCGCTCCTCGACCGGGCGCGGAAAGCGGTCGGGGCGGTGGGAACCGCTGTTGCCCATGGGCAAGAAGCCAGGTCGACCGCCGACATGGACAAGGCGGCAGCTGATCGACGGCGTACGGTTTCGCACCCGTACCGGTGTGCCGTGGCGGAATGTGCCTGAGCGATACGGCCCGTGGGCACGGATGTACGACCTGTTCCGCCGCTGGCAGCGGGAGGGCACCTGACAGCGGGTCTTCGCTCGACTGCAGGCCCAGGCCCAGGGCCAGGCCGAGGCCGAGGATCTCATCACCTGGGACATCGACGTCGACTCCACGGTCTGCCGGGCCCACCAGCAGGCCGCCAGGGCGAGGAAAAGGGGGAGTTGCAGGTCGAGCCGCCCGGCGGTGTCGGTATTGGAGCCGGACGACCACGGCCTCGGCCGCTCGCGCGGTGGCCGTACGCCGAAGTCCGACAAGATAGACCATCGAACTCGGCACGCGGTCGAGTGCGGCGTCAATCGCCTTGAACGTCACCGGGCCGTGGCCGCGAGATACGACGAGCCGACGGCCCGCTATGAGGCGACCGCGCCGGTCGCGGCCCTCGATGAGTGGCTGTGACCACACGCTCGCACCGGTCTTTCGCCAGCCCTTTGCCGGGGAACCGATGGACCGGCTGGATTCTCCCGGCCGTCCGTGTTGTTCCGGACCGGTGCCGTCGACGAGGAGGTGTGGAGCACATGCGCAGGAGTGCCCGGCAGTTGAGCCCGCGTACTGACCTTTGCCGCCTCCTCACGACGGAGACACCTTGTCGCTTCGCATCACCCCACTGACCGACCCCGCTCACGGGCCGCACAGCCGGCGTCTTGCATGGCTGGCGTCCGACGCCGATTCCATCCCTGTCGGGACGGCCTTTCTGCGGCTGTTCACCGATCCGGGGCAGGAGCACCTGGCCGAACTGACCCTCCGGGTCCATCCCGCGGAGCGACGCAGGTGCGTCGGTTCCCGGCTGCTCGACGCCGCCGTGGCCGCCGCCCGGGACAACGCCCGACGCCGCGTTGTCGCGCAGGCCGAGGCCGGATCGCCCGGCGACCGCTTCCTGACGGCTCGCGGTTTCCGCAAGGTCCTCACCCTGAGGTTCTCCCGCTTGCCACTGGCCGATGTGGACACCACCGCCCTCGCCGAGATCATCGAACGTCCGCATCCCGGCTACCGGCTGGTGTCATGGCGGGGAACCGTCCCCGACGGCCTCGCCCAGACGTTCGCCGCCTCACGTCACGCCATGGACGACATGCCCATGGACGACAGCGACCACGGCACCGTGACCTGGGACGTGGACCGCGTCCGGGCCGCGGCGAAGGCCGTCGAACAGCGCGGCGACCAGTTGCACACCGTCGTCGCCGTCGACGCCTCCAACGGCTCGATCGCCGGGTTCACCGAACTCGTCGTCCCCGGCGACGGCACAGGTGACGGCCAGCACTACGGCACCGGCGTGCTGCCCGAGCACCGTGGACACGGCCTCGGCCGATGGATGAAGGCCGAGTCGATCCGACAGGTCCATGGGC
>NZ_JUJA01000055.1 GCF_001906585.1 Streptomyces kebangsaanensis
TCGCAGATGGGGGCGCCGGAGGTGAGGGAGGCGCCGACCTGGGCGGTGAGGCCCTTGACGGTGCCGCTCCTGTGGGCGTTGAGGGGCTGTTCCATCTTCATGGCCTCCAGGACGACGACGAGGTCGCCCTCGGTGACCTGCTGGCCCTCCTCGACGGCGACCTTGACGATGGTGCCCTGCATGGGGGAGGCGAGGGTGTCGCCGGAGGCGGCGGGGCCGGTCTTCTTCGCGGCGCGGCGCTTGGGCTTGGCGCCGGCGGCCAGGCCGGTGCGGGCCAGGGACATGCCCAGGGAGGCGGGCAGGGAGACCTCCAGGCGCTTGCCGCCGACCTCGACGACGACGGTCTCGCGGTTGCTCTCCTCCTCGGCCTCGCCGTCCACGGCGGCGGCGAACGGCTTGATGTCGTTGGTGAACTCGGTCTCGATCCAGCGGGTGTGGACGGTGAACGGCTCGGTGCTGCCGGTGAGTTCGGGGGCGAAGGCGGGGTCGGTCACCACCGCGCGGTGGAAGGGCAGGGCGGTGGCCATGCCCTCGACCTGGAATTCGTCCAGGGCGCGGGCGGCGCGCTGGAGGGCCTCGGCGCGGGTGCGGCCGGTGACGATGAGCTTGGCGAGCAGGGAGTCCCAGGCGGGGCCGATGACGGAGCCGGACTCCACGCCGGCGTCCAGGCGCACGCCGGGGCCGGTGGGCGCGTCGAAGCGGGTGACGGTGCCGGGGGCGGGCAGGAAGCCTCGGCCGGGGTCCTCGCCGTTGATGCGGAACTCGAAGGAGTGGCCGCGCAGCGGCGGGTCGTCGTAGCCGAGCGGCTCGCCGTCGGCGATGCGGAACATCTCGCGGACCAGGTCGAGGCCGGCGACCTCCTCGGTGACCGGGTGTTCGACCTGCAGGCGGGTGTTGACCTCGAGGAAGGAGATGGTGCCGTCCTGGCCGACGAGGAATTCCACGGTGCCGGCGCCGACGTAGCCGGCCTCCTTCATGATGGCCTTGGAGGCGCGGTAGAGCTCGGCGGTCTGCTCGTCGGTGAGGAAGGGGGCGGGGGCCTCCTCGACGAGTTTTTGGTGGCGGCGCTGCAGGGAGCAGTCGCGGGTGGAGACGACGACGACGTTGCCGTGGGTGTCGGCCAGGCACTGGGTCTCGACGTGGCGGGGGCGGTCGAGGTAGCGCTCGACGAAGCACTCGCCGCGGCCGAAGGCGGCGGTGGCCTCGCGGACGGCGGAGTCGTACAGCTCGGGGACCTCCTCCAGGGTGCGGGCGACCTTCAGGCCGCGGCCGCCGCCGCCGAAGGCGGCCTTGATGGCGATGGGCAGGCCGTGCTGCTTGGCGAAGGCGACGACCTCGTCGGCGCCGGCGACGGGGTCGGGGGTGCCGGCGACCAGGGGGGCGCCGGCGCGCTGGGCGATGTGCCGGGCGGCGACCTTGTCGCCCAGGTCGCGGATGGCCTGCGGGGGCGGGCCGATCCAGGTCAGGCCGGCGTCGAGGACGGCCTGGGCGAAGTCGGCGTTCTCCGAGAGGAAGCCGTAGCCGGGGTGGATGGCGTCCGCGCCGGATTCCTTGGCGGCCTTCAGGACCTTGTCGATGTCCAGGTAGCTGGTGGCCGGGGTGTCACCGCCCAGGGCGAACGCCTCATCCGCGGCGCGGACATGCAGAGCGTCCCGGTCCGGGTCGGCGTAGACGGCCACGCTCGCGATCCCGGCGTCCCGGCAGGCCCGGGCCACGCGGACAGCGATTTCGCCACGGTTGGCGATGAGCACCTTGCGCACGATTGAGGCTCCCTCCTTGAAACAAGCCGAGTTTAGGGACAGCCGACACGGCACTTCGACCCGTCCCCAATGGTGAGCTTGCCCACACGGAGCGTGATTCGAGGCTCGCTCGACCTGCGAAATCCCTTGTCGCAACGCTGTACGCAGGACTCCTTCGGAAAACCCTAGCCTCCGACGTGGCCAAGGTCTCTGTGAGAGCGTGCTGCGGCGTACTTCGTTTCTTTGTGGAGTCCCTACGAATGGCCCAATGAATCTTTGCCGCCCGCAGAACCCTTGTCCCGTGGTTTACCCGTTAGTAGCGTTCGCGTTGGCTCGACGGTACTGGCGGTAACAGGGCTCCGGGTGGAGCGGCAGTCGGAAGAGGGTGGGACCGGTGGCGCGCAGACCGGTGGCGTGGGTGGTGGCGGTCGTGCTCTTCGCGGAGGCGTTCGCGGTGGCGGGGCTGAACTGGTTCCTCGGCGAGCTCGTGCACCGGCAGCAGATGTCCCTGGCCGGCCTGGACCCGAACATGATGTCGACGTCGTCGAAGGTCGGCGGCGTGGTCTTCGGTCTCTACTTCGCCCTGTGCGGCCTGGCCGCCCTGCTGGTCGCGGTGCGCGGCCGCCGCCCGGCCGGCCTCGGCCGGGCCCTGCTGATCAGCGCGGCCGTGGTGCACGGGCTGCTGGGCGCGTTCGCCTGGGGGCCGGTGGGCTGGAAGGCGTTCCTGTTCATGGTGGCGGTGCTCGGGCTCATCGTGCTGCTGCTGATGACGTACGACCGCAAGGAGGGACCGGCCGGTGCGGCGCAGGGCGACGACGGTCCCCGGGGGGACGCCCCGGTGAGCGACGCTCCCCCCGCCCCGGTCGCCCCTCCGGTCGAGCCCAGCGCCCCCTGACCTCCCCGGTCCCCCTGCTCAGCCCTCGGCCGGGGGAGCCCACAACTCGGTGATGCCCACGCCCAGTTCGGCCAGCAGTCGGCGGATCAGGGGGAGGCTGATGCCGATGACGTTGCCGTGGTCGCCGTCGATGCCGTCGATGAACGGCGCCGAGCGGCCGTCCAGGGTGAAGGCGCCGGCGACCTGCAGCGGCTCGCCGGAGCCGACGTACTCGGCGATCTCCTCGTCCGTCGGCTCGCCGAAGCGGACCACGGTGGAGGCGGTGGCCGAGGCGTACCGTCCGCGCGCCGTGTCCCAGACGCAGTGCCCGGTCTGGAGGGTGCCGGTCCGTCCGCGCATCGCCTTCCAGCGGGCGGTGGCCTCCTCGGCGTCGGCGGGCTTGCCGAGGGCCTGGCCGTCCAGGTCGAGCACCGAGTCGCAGCCGATGACCAGCGCGCCCTGGACCTCCGGCCGGGCCGCCACCACGGAGGCCTTCGCCTCGGCCAGCGCGAGCGCCAGCTCGGCGGGGGTGGGCGCGGTGATCGCGTCCTCGTCGACGCCGCTGACGACGACCTCCGGGTCGAACCCGGCCTGCCGGAGCAGCCCGAGCCGGGCGGGGGACTGGGAGGCGAGCACGAGTCGGCGGCGCGGCTGGTCTGTCATACGGTCAGCGTATAGGCGGCGCCGACCTGCCTCACCCCAGTCCGATCACCAACATCGCCAGCAGCATGGCCACCGCCACGAGAACACCCAGTCGCCGCAGCATCTCCTGCGTGTCCCGCAGTTCCTTCGGCGGCTCGTTCTCGGGGTCGGACCACAGCATTCCCCGATCGTCCGGCGAGGACCGGCCCCGGCGCCTGAGTACGCGTACTCAACTTGACCCGCGGCGCGAGCTGGGGGGAGGAGGAGCGGTCGGGGGCCGGGGGTGCAGGCTGGGTCGAGTGGGGGGTTCAGGCTGGGGCCGAGCC
>NZ_JUJA01000056.1:0-2338 GCF_001906585.1 Streptomyces kebangsaanensis
TCGCAGATGGGGGCGCCGGAGGTGAGGGAGGCGCCGACCTGGGCGGTGAGGCCCTTGACGGTGCCGCTCCTGTGGGCGTTGAGGGGCTGTTCCATCTTCATGGCCTCCAGGACGACGACGAGGTCGCCCTCGGTGACCTGCTGGCCCTCCTCGACGGCGACCTTGACGATGGTGCCCTGCATGGGGGAGGCGAGGGTGTCGCCGGAGGCGGCGGGGCCGGTCTTCTTCGCGGCGCGGCGCTTGGGCTTGGCGCCGGCGGCCAGGCCGGTGCGGGCCAGGGACATGCCCAGGGAGGCGGGCAGGGAGACCTCCAGGCGCTTGCCGCCGACCTCGACGACGACGGTCTCGCGGTTGCTCTCCTCCTCGGCCTCGCCGTCCACGGCGGCGGCGAACGGCTTGATGTCGTTGGTGAACTCGGTCTCGATCCAGCGGGTGTGGACGGTGAACGGCTCGGTGCTGCCGGTGAGTTCGGGGGCGAAGGCGGGGTCGGTCACCACCGCGCGGTGGAAGGGCAGGGCGGTGGCCATGCCCTCGACCTGGAATTCGTCCAGGGCGCGGGCGGCGCGCTGGAGGGCCTCGGCGCGGGTGCGGCCGGTGACGATGAGCTTGGCGAGCAGGGAGTCCCAGGCGGGGCCGATGACGGAGCCGGACTCCACGCCGGCGTCCAGGCGCACGCCGGGGCCGGTGGGCGCGTCGAAGCGGGTGACGGTGCCGGGGGCGGGCAGGAAGCCTCGGCCGGGGTCCTCGCCGTTGATGCGGAACTCGAAGGAGTGGCCGCGCAGCGGCGGGTCGTCGTAGCCGAGCGGCTCGCCGTCGGCGATGCGGAACATCTCGCGGACCAGGTCGAGGCCGGCGACCTCCTCGGTGACCGGGTGTTCGACCTGCAGGCGGGTGTTGACCTCGAGGAAGGAGATGGTGCCGTCCTGGCCGACGAGGAATTCCACGGTGCCGGCGCCGACGTAGCCGGCCTCCTTCATGATGGCCTTGGAGGCGCGGTAGAGCTCGGCGGTCTGCTCGTCGGTGAGGAAGGGGGCGGGGGCCTCCTCGACGAGTTTTTGGTGGCGGCGCTGCAGGGAGCAGTCGCGGGTGGAGACGACGACGACGTTGCCGTGGGTGTCGGCCAGGCACTGGGTCTCGACGTGGCGGGGGCGGTCGAGGTAGCGCTCGACGAAGCACTCGCCGCGGCCGAAGGCGGCGGTGGCCTCGCGGACGGCGGAGTCGTACAGCTCGGGGACCTCCTCCAGGGTGCGGGCGACCTTCAGGCCGCGGCCGCCGCCGCCGAAGGCGGCCTTGATGGCGATGGGCAGGCCGTGCTGCTTGGCGAAGGCGACGACCTCGTCGGCGCCGGCGACGGGGTCGGGGGTGCCGGCGACCAGGGGGGCGCCGGCGCGCTGGGCGATGTGCCGGGCGGCGACCTTGTCGCCCAGGTCGCGGATGGCCTGCGGGGGCGGGCCGATCCAGGTCAGGCCGGCGTCGAGGACGGCCTGGGCGAAGTCGGCGTTCTCCGAGAGGAAGCCGTAGCCGGGGTGGATGGCGTCCGCGCCGGATTCCTTGGCGGCCTTCAGGACCTTGTCGATGTCCAGGTAGCTGGTGGCCGGGGTGTCACCGCCCAGGGCGAACGCCTCATCCGCGGCGCGGACATGCAGAGCGTCCCGGTCCGGGTCGGCGTAGACGGCCACGCTCGCGATCCCGGCGTCCCGGCAGGCCCGGGCCACGCGGACAGCGATTTCGCCACGGTTGGCGATGAGCACCTTGGTCAGCATGCCGCCTCCCGCACGTCCGTCCGGCCGGTGCTGAACGCGTCGACGGTCTCGACGATCCCGCGGATGTCCGCGCCCGGGGTGAACACCGCGTCGACGCCCATGGCTTGGAGCGTGCGCACGTCGGCGTCCGGGATGATGCCGCCGACCAGGATGCGCACGTCGCTCGCGTCCTCCCGCGCCAGCAGCTCGATCACGCGCTGCACGATCGTCAGGTGGGCGCCCGAGAGGACGGAGAGCCCCAGGACGGGCGCGTCCTCGGCGATGACGGTGGCGACGATCTGTTCCGGCGTCTGGTGCAGGCCGGTGTAGATCACTTCATGGCCGGCGTCGCGCAGGGCGCGGGCGATCACCTTGGCGCCGCGGTCGTGGCCGTCGAGTCCGGGCTTGGCGATCACCACGCGCAGTCGGGGCGGCGCCGCCGCGCCGCCGAGGTCCGCGCGCTGTCGCAGGGCGTTCATGGTTTCTCCGATCGGAAGTTCACTGGGGGAGGGCCGGCGCGAGCCAGCCGGCGGGGCCGTAGGTGTGCGGTGTGCGCAGAAGAAGGCGAGGGGATGCCCAGGCACCGGCGGGGCGGG
>NZ_JUJA01000056.1:2350-4024 GCF_001906585.1 Streptomyces kebangsaanensis
GGGTCGGGGCCCGCCGTGCCGGCGGCGGACAGCAGCGCGACCACGGCGGCGAGTTCCTCCGGGGTGGGGTTGCCTCGGACGACCTTGATCACGGGGGCTCCTTCACAGGGGGATGTTGCCGTGCTTCTTGGGCGGCAGGCTCTCCCGTTTGGTGCGCAGCTGGCGCAGGCCGCGCACGAGGTGGGAGCGGGTGTGGGAGGGCATGATCACGGCGTCGACGTAGCCGCGCTCGGCGGCGACGTAGGGGTTGAGGAGGGTGTCCTCGTACTCCTGGATCAGCCGGGCGCGGGTGGCCTCGGCGTCGTCGGCGGCCTCGGCGAGGGTGCGCCGGTGCAGGATGTTGACCGCGCCCTGGGCGCCCATCACGGCGATCTGCGCGGTGGGCCAGGCCAGGTTCAGGTCGGCGCCCAGGTGCTTGGAGCCCATCACGTCGTAGGCGCCGCCGAACGCCTTGCGGGTGATCACGGTGATCAGCGGGACGGTGGCCTCGGCGTAGGCGTAGATCAGCTTGGCGCCGCGGCGGATGATGCCGGTGTGCTCCTGGTCCACCCCGGGCAGGAAGCCGGGCACGTCCACGAAGGTGAGCACGGGCAGGTTGAAGGCGTCGCAGGTGCGCACGAACCGGGCGGCCTTCTCGGAGGCGTCGATGTCCAGGCAGCCGGCGAACTGCAGCGGCTGGTTGGCGACGATGCCGACCGGGCGGCCCTCGACGCGGCCGAAGCCGGTGAGGATGTTCGGCGCGAACAGCGGCTGCGTCTCGAGGAACTCGCCGTCGTCGAGGACGTGCTCGATGACGGTGTGCATGTCGTAGGGCTGGTTGGCGCTGTCCGGGACGATCGCGTCGAGCTCGCGGTCCCCGGCGGTGAGGGCCGGGTCGGCCTGCTCCGGGAACGCCGGGGGCTCGGCGAGGTTGTTGGAGGGCAGGTAGGACAGCAGCTGCTGGACGTACTCGATGGCGTCCTTCTCGTCGGCGGCCAGGTGGTGGGCCACCCCGGAGGCGGTGTTGTGGGTGCGGGCCCCGCCCAGCTCCTCGAAGCCGACGTCCTCGCCGGTGACCGTCTTGATCACGTCCGGGCCGGTGATGAACATGTGGCTGCTCTTATCGACCATGACGGTGAAGTCGGTGATGGCGGGGGAGTAGACCGCGCCGCCCGCGCACGGGCCGAGCACCAGGGAGATCTGCGGGATGACGCCGGAGGCGTGGGTGTTGCGGCGGAAGATCTCCCCGTAGGCGCCGAGCGAGGCGACGCCCTCCTGGATGCGGGCGCCGCCGGAGTCGTTGATGCCGATGACGGGGCAGCCGGTCTTCAGGGCGAAGTCCATCACCTTGACGATCTTCTGCCCGTACACCTCGCCCAGCGCGCCGCCGAAGACGGTGAAGTCCTGCGAGAAGACCGCCACCGGGCGGCCGTCGACGGTGCCGTAGCCGGTGACCACGCCGTCGCCGTAGGGGCGGTTGGCCTCCAGCCCGAAGTGGGTGGAGCGGTGCCGGGCGAACTCGTCCAGCTCCACGAAGGAGTCCGCGTCCAGCAGCAGCGCGATCCGCTCGCGGGCGGTCAGCTTGCCCCGGGCGTGCTGCTTCTCCACCGCGCGCTCCGAGCCGGCGTGCGTCGCCTCCTGGATGCGGCGCTGCAGATCCGCGAGCTTGCCCGCGGTCGTGCGGATGTCGATCTC
>NZ_JUJA01000057.1:0-2742 GCF_001906585.1 Streptomyces kebangsaanensis
GTCAGTGTTTTTCCGTTGCCGGTGTACATGTGGACGCCGCAGGGGAGGCAGGGGTCGAAGCTGCGGACGGTGCGCATGATGTCGACGCCTTTGAAGGTGTCGGGGCCGTTTTCCTCGAAGATGGGCTGGCCCTGGACGGCGTCTTCGTAGGGGCCGGGGGTGCCGTAGTGGTCGCGGGGGCTGGCGTTCCAGGGGGTGGGGGGGTAGGGGTGGTAGTTGGCGATCTTTTTGTCGCGGATGACGAGGTGGTGGGAGAGGACGCCGCGGACGGCTTCGTGGAAGCCGCAGCCGATGGCTTCGTCGGGGACCTCGTAGTTGGTGAAGGTGTGGGTTTCGCCGGCGCGGACGAGGTGTTGGGCCTGGTCGAGGAAGTGGAGGGCCATGGCGGCGGCGTAGGCGATGAAGTAGGGGCGGGCGCGGTCGCGTTCGAGGGTGTTGGACCACTGGGGGATGGTCCATTCCAGGGTGTGTTCGGGGAGGGTTTGGCCTTTGGGGAGGGTGATGCGGACGCTGTGGCCGGTGGCTTTGACGTAGGGGGTGTCGACGAGGCCGTTCAGGGCGGTGGACCACAGGCGGGCCAGGGGGCCGCCGCCGGTGTCCAGGGCGAGGTGCCGGCCGGTTTCGGGGTGGTACCAGCGGGGGCTCATGACCCAGGAGTAGTTGTTTTCGAAGGTGCGTTTTTGGGGGTGGGGGAGGGTGGTCTGGTTCCAGGGGTGGCGGATGTCGACGGGGTTGCCGAGGGGGTCGTGGGTGACGAAGGGCTCTTCGCCTGTCCAGTCGTCGTAGTAGGAGGAGCCGAGGAGGATGCGCAGGCCGAGGTTGATGTCGGTGAGGTTGTTGGTGACGAGTTGGCCGTCGACGATGATGCCGGGGGTGACGTACATGTCCTTGCCCCAGGTGTTCATCGTGGCGTAGCGGTAGTCGCAGGTGTCGGGGTTTTGGAAGGCGCCCCAGCAGGCGAGGAGGATGCGGCGGCGGCCGACCTCCTCGTAGCCGGGCAGGGCGGCGTAGAAGAAGTCGAAGACGTCGTCGTTCATGGCGACGGCCTGTTTGACGAAGTCGATGATGCGCAGCAGGCGGGTGAGGTAGTCGGTGAAGAGGGTGGGCTGGGGCATGGTGCCCACGCCGCCGGGATAGAGGGTGGAGGGGTGGACGTGGCGGCCCTCCATCAGGCAGAACATCTCCCGGGTGGTGCGGGAGATCTTGAGGGCCTGTTTGTAGACCTCGCCCTCGAAGGGGTTGAAGGCGCGCATGATGTCGGCGATGGTGCGGTAGCCGTGGAGGTGGCCGCGGGGGGCTTCGGTGCGTTCGGCGCGGGCCAGGACGGAGGGGT
The DNA here is from genome assembly GCF_001906585.1 of Streptomyces kebangsaanensis. Classification (GTDB taxonomy): domain Bacteria; phylum Actinomycetota; class Actinomycetes; order Streptomycetales; family Streptomycetaceae; genus Streptomyces; species Streptomyces kebangsaanensis. The sequence goes on from NZ_JUJA01000057.1 coordinate 1,334, forward strand.
TGGTGGCCTTGACCATGGCCTCGCAGAAGTCGACGAAGACGAGGTTGTCCTGGAAGATGGTGTGGTCGAACATGTATTCGGCGGCTTCGCCGAGGTTGGTGATGTGTTCGGCCATGGGCGGGGGTTTGGCGCCGTAGGCCATCTGCTGGGCGTAGTTGGAGCAGGTGGTGTGGTTGTCGCCGCAGATGCCGCAGATGCGGGAGGTGATGAAGCCGGCGTCGCGGGGGTCCTTGCCGCGCATGAAGACGGAGTAGCCGCGGAACAGGGAGGAGGTGGAGTGGCACTCGACGACTTCCTGGTTGGCGAAGTCGATCTTCGTGTAGATGCCCAGGTTGCCGATGATCCGGGTGATCGGGTCCCAGGACATGTCCACGATCTGCGCGGGCCTGCGCCCCGCCGCACGAGCCTGAGTGGTCGTCATCTGATGTGCCGTCCCTCGCTGTTGATGGTCTGTGGGTGATCCGCCGCGACCGGAGGCTCGATCGGGTCGAGTGGTTCGAGCGGTTCGATCGGTTCGAGTTCGTCGGGCCGGAAGTAGTGGAAGCGGCCGTACCAGGTGTGGAGTTCGGCCGCGGGGTCGTCGTCGAGGGTGACGGCGAGGTGCACGCTGCCGTCCACGTCGTGGAAGACCCCGGCGACCCGCGCGGCGCGCCCGGCCAGGAACATGTCCTGGACGTCGGCGCCCCGCTCCCGGGGACGCAGCCGGACGCGGCTGCCGGCTCCCACGCGCACGCCGTCGACGAGCACCGTGTCGGTGGTGGGGGAGAGGCCTTCGTCGCCGCCCTCCTGCCACCAGGAAGGCCGCTCGGCCGGTGTGACGGGAGTCAGTGACCGGATGGCGCCGTGCAGCCGGGAGAAGACCTCCGGGGGCATGGTGTCCACCCGGTCGAGGATCTCGGCGGCGCGCGGGTCGGTGGCGCGTGCCTCGCGCTTCTCCTCGTCGGTCAGGAGCATCGTGCGCAGCGTCAGGATCTCGTCGATCTCTCCGGCGTCGTACAGATCGCCCGGGCTCTCGGGCGCGACCTGGGGGTGGTCGGGAAGGATGATCGGCGCGGAGAGCAGCAGGGGCGCGGTACCGCCGTCCCGCCCGGCCGGCGGTTCACCGCCGAGGACGGGGAAGACGAACGCGTTGCGGCAGCCCTGGACGTGCTCCAGCAGGTCGGCCGGCGGATCGGTCAGCGAGACGAACTCCACGCCCGAGCCGCCGATGAGCGTGTGGGTGGCGATGAGCGCCTGGCGCAGTGCCCCGTCGCGGGCGGCGTACGGGTCCGCCGACCGCCCCGTGTTCTCGGTGCGCACGCGGAGCCGGACCAGGCCGTCGTCAAGACGTTCGGCCGTGAGCGCGGTGCTCGCCCGGACTTCCTCGCGCCGCCGTACGACCCGCCCGGCGCCCTCGGGCAGCGGCTCGC
>NZ_JUJA01000057.1:2773-3502 GCF_001906585.1 Streptomyces kebangsaanensis
CCCGCCGCAGCAGCTCGTCGAGCGGAACGACGAGGCCGGTCTCGCGCGGCACCGCCTCGTCGAACGTCAGGTGCGTCGTGCCGTCGCCGGTCCGCAGCGACTCGACGGCGCGGTGACGGCCGTCCCGGCCGGTCTCCTCCACCTGTTTGTGCTGCATCTGCAGGTAGCGCACCTTCACCCGCAGGACGGCGCTCGCGTCGCGGACCCGCAACAGGCACTCGGTCTGCTGGTACCAGGAGTCGGCGGAGCCGGCGACACCGATCGTGACGGGGCCGTCGCGCTCCACCCAGTCCCGCGGCAGCAGCACGCCGAACTGCCACCGGACCCGGTTCTTGGCGGACGAGCGGCGGTACGGGTAGAGCAGATAGCCCTCGTAGAGGACGGCGTCGGCCACCGCGCTCAACTGCTCGAAGGACGGCCCGCCGGGGCCGTCGGGCACAGCGGTGTCGTCCACGGCATCGGCGCCGCGCACGGCACCCTCGACCACGGCATCCGGCATCCGGCGCCTCCTTCCGATTCGCGGATGCGCCATTCCTTCCACCACGGACACGCCGCTCACGCGCCCCCGGCCCCCTCCGGCCCAGTGCCGTTGGGCCGTCCAGGGGAACCCGGGGGAGGACGGAACGCACGACGGAGGCGCCATGCAGACGTTCCTGCCGTACCCCGACTTCACCGAGTCCGCGCGTGTGCTGGACCGCCGCCGGCTGGGCAAGCAGCGGGTCGAGGCGG
>NZ_JUJA01000057.1:3514-7877 GCF_001906585.1 Streptomyces kebangsaanensis
CCTGACGGTCCCCGGCTACGGCTGGCGCCGGCATCCGGCCGTACGCATGTGGGCCGGCTACGAGGAGGCGCTGGTGCGGTACGGGCTGGACGTCTGCCGGGTCTGGCGGGAGTACGGCCATCAGGACGGCTGCGCGGCCACGCTCGTCGCCGGTCTCGCCGCGGCCCGCCCCGGCGCAGTGGTGCGCGGCCAGGCCGAGCTGGCGGCCGCCGGCGAGCTGCCGCCCTGGCTCGGCGACGAGGCCCTGCACCGCAGCCACCGCTCGGCGCTGGTGCGCAAGGACCCGGACCGGTACGCCCCGCTGTTCCCCGGGGTGCCGGACGACCTGCCGTACGTCTGGCCCGCGTCGGACCGCGAGCGGGCCGTGAACCGGGCCCGTCCGCCGGCGGGGTGACGGACGGGCCCGGGGGAGGGGCCCCGGCGGTGGGCCGGGCCCGCGGTCTACCGCTGTCCGCCGTCGTCGCCCGTGCCCGGCTCCGCCATCCTGCGGTGGGCGGCGGCCTTGGCGCTGTCGGGCAGCACCCTGTCGGCCACTCCCTGCGCCTTGGTCTTCAGCGAGCCGGTGACCGCCTTCTTGCGGCCCTTCGTCACCGCGTCGAACGCCTGCGCGGCGACCTGGGCGGGGTCGTCCTTCTCATTGCTGCCGATCTTGGTGTCGCCCATGCCGGCGCGTCGGAAGAAGTCCGTGTCGGTCGGCCCGGGCAGGAAGGCGGTGACCGTCACGCCGGTGTCCTTCACCTCGTTCCGCAGGGCCTCGGCGAAGGACTGCACGAAGGATTTCGAGGCGTTGTAGACCGCCTGGAAGGGGCCCGGCATCATCGCGGCGACGGAGGAGGTGAACACCAGGTTCCCCTCGTCGCGCTCCACCATCTCCCGCAGCAGGGGCTTGGCGAGCCGGACCGTGGAGGCGACGTTCAGGTCGATGACGGACATGTCGTCGGACAGGTCGGTGTCGACGAAGGCGCCGCCCCGGCCCACGCCGGCGTTGAGGGCGGCCACGTCCACGTGGAGCCCCGTGGTACTGGCGACCAGGTGGTCCACGCCCGCCGGGTCCCTGAGGTCCGCACGCACCGCCCGTACCTCGGCGCCCGTCTCCCGCAGGTGCCGCGCCGCCTCGTCGAGACGCTCGTCCTCGGCGTTGATCAGCAGGTCGTAGCCGTGCTCGGCGAACTGCTTGGCGAGTTCGTACCCGATTCCGCTCGAGGCCCCGGTCACCAGGGCGAGCGGCCTGTTGTCGTTCATGGGGACGGAGTAACCGCGCACACCGGTGCCAACCCTCCCTTCCACGGCCGTCCGCGGCCCGTCCGCGGCCGGGCATCCGGCATGAAACACCCTGGCCAGGGCACCGGGAAGAGGTGTGGTCCGGCGCGGACGGACCACACGGCCGACGGTGTGGGAGAGCGCATGGGAGTGCTGGCCCGGCTGGATGGTTATCAGCGACGGCACCGCTGGGCGGGCTTCCCGCTGGCCGTGGCGTACAAGTTCTTCGACGACCAGGCCGTCTACCTGGCCGCGCTGCTGGCCTACTACGGCTTCCTGTCCCTGTTCCCACTGCTGCTCATCCTCGTCGCGGTCCTCGGCTCCGTCCTCCACGGCGACCCCCACCTGCAGCACGCGGTGCTCAACTCGGCCCTGGGCGAGTTCCCGGTGATCGGCGACCAGCTCGGCCACAACATCCACTCCTTCCACGGCAGCGGTGTCGCGGTCGCGGTGGGTGTGATCGGCAGTCTCTACGGAGCACTGGGCATCGCACAGGCCGCCCAGCACGCCCTGAACAAGATCTTCGCCGTGCCGCGGCACGCCCGCCCCGACCCGCTGCGCTCGCGGCTGAAGGGCCTGAAGTTCCTGCTGGTGCTCGCGGTCGGCCTGTGCGTCACCACGGCGCTGTCCATCGCGGAGTCGGCGGCCAGCGTGTTCGGCACCCGGCTGGCCGTCGGCGTCCGCGTCGCCGCCGTGGTCCTGGCAGTGCTGCTGAACGCGACGCTGCTGCTCGTCAGTTACCGCCTGCTGACCCGGCGCAGACTGCCGTTGCGCCTGCTGTACGGCACGGCGCTCGGCGGTGCCTGCGCCTGGCAGGTGCTGCAGTGGGGCGGCTCGTACTACGTCAGCCATGTGCTGAGGGGCACCACGGCGACGTACGGCCTGTTCGGCATCGTGCTCGGTCTGCTGGCCTGGATCTACCTCGGTGCGCTGGTGTACCTCGTCACGGCGGAGATCAGCGCGGTGCGGTGCATGCGGCTGTGGCCGCGCAGCCTGCTGAGTCCGTTCACCGACCGCGTCCACCTCAGCCCCGGCGACCAGCGGGCCTACCGGTCCTACGCCGCCACGGAGTCCTTCAAGGGCTTCGAGAAGATCACCGTGCACTTCGACCCGCCCCCGCACGCCGACAAGGACGGACAGAAGGACGGACAGCACGAGCAGTAGGGGATGAGGGAGTGAGGCGTGAGGCCGGCAGGCGTCCTCAGGCCGGCCGGCGGGGCACGCGAAGGGCCAGCAGGGCGACATCGTCGTCGTACGCGCGCCGACGGCCGATCAGCGCGTCGCACAGCAGGTCCAGGGGGGCGGTGGCCAGGGCGGCGGCATGGTCGGCCAGGTCCCGCAGGCCGGTGTCGATGTCCCGGTCACGGCGCTCGATCAGACCGTCGGTGTACAGCAGCAGGGTGCTCTCCGGCGGGAGCAGGCGGACGTGGTCGGGGCGGGGCAGGGCCGGATCGACGCCGACCGGGATGCCGTGCGCCTCGGGAGCCAGGCAGTGGACGGTGCCGTCGGCGGTGACCAGCAGCGGCGGCGGGTGCCCGGCGTTGGTCCAGCACATGGCGTGCCCGGCGCCCGGCCGCTGTTCGATGCGGGCCAGGAGCAGCGTGGCCGCGGGCGGGTCGCCGAACGCGGTCAGCGCCCGGTCGAGCCGGTCCACGATCAGGCTGGGCGGCCCGCACCGGTCGAAGGCCAGGACCCGCAGCATGTTGCGGATCTGCCCCATCTGCGGGGCCGCCTCCACGTCGTGGCCGGTCACGTCGCCGACGACGACCAGAACCGTTCCGTCGGGGAGGCCGACGGCGTCGTACCAGTCCCCGCCGAGCCGGGGAAGGTCGGACGCGGGCTCGTAGCGGGCCTCCACCCGCAGGGGCGACAGGTCGGGCAGCACCGGCAGCAGACGGCGCTGGAACTGCTCGGCGGCCCGCTTCAGCTGCCCGTACAGGCGGGCGTTCTCGATGCTGACGCTCGCGGCGCTGGCCAGCGCGGTCAGCAGGGCCTCGTCGGCCTCGGTGAAGGGCGTTCCGTCCTCCTTGTCGGCCAGGTAGAGGTCGCCGTACACGACGCCGCGCACCCTCAGGGGGACTCCCAGCAGGCTGGTCATGACCGGGTGGCCGGGCGGGAAGCCGACCGCGCGGGGGTCCGCGCGGATGTTGTCGACCCGCAGGGGCTCGCGCCGTACGATCAGCTGGCCCAGCAGCCCGTGGCTCTGCGGGAGACCGGACTCGGCCATCAGCCGCTCGGCGTCGACCCCGGTGGTGATCAGGTCGATGAACTCGCCGTTCTCCCCGAGCACGCCCAGGGCGCCGTAGTGCGCGCCGATGAGGTCGGCGCCCGCCTCCACCAGGTGCCGCAGGACGGCGCGGGTGTCCATGTCGATGCTGATGGCCACCACCGCCTGAAGCAGGCGGTGCAGCCGACGCCGCTCCAGGGAAAGCTGCCGTACCCGGGCGCTGAGCTCCTCGAAGGCGTCGACGCCCGGCGGCCGGCCGTCCTCCCCGGGCGCGGCGGTCACACGCCCGGCGGTCTCCTGCGATTGCGGCCACCGCGGATCGTCCGACATGGGGCACCTCCCGGCAGGGCCGACGCCCGGCCACCGCCCGGACCCCGGCAGGGCCACCCTACGCCGACCGGGGGACGGCGTCAGGGCCTCTTGACGACCGTGAGCAGGGCCGCGGCGTCCTCGACGGCCTCCAGGCCGTGCCGGGCCTGGGGCACGACGAGCAGATCGCCCGCCGTGCCCTCCCAGGAGGTGTCGCCGCTGTGCAGCCGTACCCGTCCGCGCAGCACCAGCACGGTCGCCTCACCGGGGTTGTCGTGCTCGGTCAGAGCCGTGCCGGCGCGCAGGGTGATGAGAGTCTGGCGCAGGGTGTGTTCATGACCGCCGTAGACGGTCTCCGCGCTGCGGCCGGCCGAGGACTCCGCGGCCCGTTCGAGGTGTTCGCGCGCACGGGCGTCGAGAGAGATCTTCTGCATCGCTGTGACTCTTCCTCACCAGGGTTGCCGAGCAGGTCAGTTCAGCAGGGTACGCCGGTGCGCCACCGTTCCCGGGCGTGCGCCGTCCGGCCGGATCGTCGCGCCGTGCCCGGCGGTCACGGCCGCCGCTCCT
>NZ_JUJA01000057.1:7915-13780 GCF_001906585.1 Streptomyces kebangsaanensis
GCGATCGGTGCCGGCCTGGCCGCGCCGCCGGGGGAGCCGAGCCCGTCGAAGAACTCCGCGTTCGCCCGTGTGCGGTCCCGCCACCCGGCCGGCACGTCCTCCTCGCGGAAGACCGCCTCCACCGGGCACTCCTCGACGCGGGCCCTGCCCTTCACGTCCACGCACGGCTGCGCGATCGGACAGGTCATGAGCGCCCTCCTCCTGCGGGTCGGCACCGGGGCCGAGCGTCTCCTGCGCTATTTCTACGAATAGCACATGTAATAATAGGCGAAACGCCGGGTGCCGGGCGTGGCGACGAACGAGAAGGGGAGAGCCGTGACGCAGTCCTTCGAGGTCCACATCCGCAACACCGCGACCGATCCGGCCGTCCAGGCCGAGGCCGCGATCCTGGCCGCGCACCGGCGCCTGCTCGCCGGGCTGCGGCCCAAGACGGCACTGCTGACCGAACTCCACCTGGGCCACTCCGCCCGGGAGCAGGCACGAGCGGCCCTGACCGACTACTGCGCCGGCGAGGTGCGCCGCCATCTGGCCGCGACCGACCAGGCGCTGTACGCGCCCGCCGCGGGCGCCGCCGAGACCCGGCTGCTGGTCAAGGCCCTGAGGGCCACCTCGTCCGCCGTCGGCGCGCGGATCGACGCGCTCGCCTCGGCCGACGACGCGGCCGCCGCGGCGGCCGCCGCCCAGGACGTCGTCGGCCTCCTCACGGTCCATCTCTCCGTCGAGGAGACCGTGCTGCTGCCCGCGCTCGCCGCCCTGCCCGGCGCCGACCTGCCGCTGCTCGCCGCGGACTTCGAGACCCTGCTGGAGGGCGGCCGGCTCGAACAGCCCGCCGTCGTCGACGTCACCGCCGTCCCGCACGGCAGGCGCCACCCGCGCATCTTCGCCCGCTACGCCCGCCTCGCGCCCGGCGAGGCCTTCACCCTCGTCAACAACCACGACCCCAAGCCGCTGCGGCGCGAGTTCGAAGCCACCCATCCGGGCGCCTTCACCTGGGACTACCTGGAATCCGGGCCCCAGCGGTGGCGGGTCCGCATCGGCCGGAAGGCCACCTCCACCTGAACCCGCCGGCCTCTGGGCCATGGCGCCCGAGTGCGGTGGCCGCCGGGGTGTTCGAGCGGTCGGCCGGGACGGGGTGAGCCCGTGGTCGTCCCGGGTACCCGGACAGTCCGGACGTGAGGACGACGAGGAGCGCGAGCATGGCTCCCACGACACGGAGGACGGCAACGCCCGCACGGGACGGCCGTCGACCGCCGGCCCGGAGCACCAAGCGGTACGACGCGGTTCCCGAACGCGACGGGGAAGCGGACCTGCTGGGCCAGTACCTGCGCCAGATCGCGGCGACACCGCTGCTCGACGCGGACGGCGAAGTGCGGCTGGCCCAGCGCATCGAGGCCGGCCTGCACGCCGTGGAGGAACTGCGGCAGGCCGGGGAGGGCGGCCGTGAGCTCCCGCCGGAGCGCCGGCGGGAGCTGGAGGCCGCCGTGCGCGACGGCCAGGAGGCGAAGGACCACATGGTGCGGGCCAACCTCCGGCTCGTGGTGTCGATGGCCAAGCGGCACGCCCACCGCGGGCTGCCCCTGCTCGACGTCATCCAGGAGGGCAACCTGGGGCTCATCAGGGCGGTGGAGAAGTTCGACCACACCAGGGGCTTCAAGTTCTCCACGTACGCCACCTGGTGGATCCGGCAGGCGATCGAGCGCGGTCTCGCCACGCACGCGCGTGCGGTGCGGCTGCCGATGCACGTCGTGGAACAGCTGCAGAAACTGGCCAAGGTCGAGCGCAGGCTGCACCTCCGCCTCGGGCGCGAGCCGACCGTCGAGGAGGTCGCCCGGGACAGCGGCATCGGCGAGGACAGGGTGATCTGGCTGCGCCGCGTCGGCCGGCAGGTGATCAGCCTGGACACGCCGGTGGACGACACCGGCGAGACGGTGGTGGGCGACCTCATCCCCGACAGCGAGGTGCTGCGGGCCCCCGAGGTCGTCGAGTACCAGGCGCTCGCGGAGGAGCTGCGGGAGGCCGTCGACACGCTCGCACCGCGCGAGGCCCTCATCCTCAGCCTGCGCTACGGCCTGCACGACGGGCGGCAGCGCACCCTCCAGGAGGTCGCACGGCACGTGGGTCTGACCCGCGAACGCGTCCGTCAGCTGGAGAAGGAGTCCCTGGCACGGCTGAGGGAACAGGAGCCGGGCGAACGGCTCCTGGAGTGGGCGGGCTGACGCCCGCACCCGGACACGGACGTGCGCCCGGCCTGAGGGCCGGGCGCACGTCCGCTCCCACCGTGGACCGCGCGGGCGGCCGTCACCAGCGGTACCAGCGACCCCTCCGGCCGCCGCTGCCCTCCGCCCGTACGACGAAGCCGAGCAGCCACACCACGAGCACGATGACCGCGATCCACCACAGCGCCTTCAGGGCGAACCCGGCGCCGAAGAGGATCAGGGCGAGCAGAAGAACGAGCAGCAAGGGAACCATGGTTATCAACCTCCGAACCACCGTCTGCCCCCCTTTCCCAGGAAAACGCCCCGCGAATGTTGGTGTTTCCATATCCGAGGAAGGGGAACCCGAATGTGTTCCTTCGCGAGCCGACCCGGAGGCAGAGATGACGGTGCGTCGTATCGGCCTGGTCGTCCACGGCGGCCGGGAGGAGGCCGTGACCGCGGGGCGGACGGTGCGCCAGTGGTGCGAGGAGCATGCCGTGAGCTGCGCGGACATCGACGTGTGGCACGACGGGGAGCGGCGCAGCGCCTGGGAGGAGGTCGAGGCCGCGGGCGATCCCGACCTCGTCGTCACCCTGGGCGGGGACGGGACCTTCCTGCGCGGCGCCCGGCTGGCCGCCGTGAACGACGCCCTCGTCCTGGGCGTCGACCTCGGCCGGGTCGGCTTCCTCACCGAGGTGCCGGTCACGGTCGTGCGCTCCGCGCTGGACGCCGTCGTCGAGGACCGCCTCACCGTGGAGAGCCGCATGCTGCTCACCCTGCGCGCCTCGCGCCGGCTGGAGGTGCCCGCCGACATCGAGGAGCTGATGCGCTACGGCCGCCGCCCGATACTGCCGCCGCCGCGGGTGCGCACCGACTGCGAGGCCGGCGGCGACTGGGGCATCGCGCTGCACGTCACCGCGCTGAACGACGTCGTACTGGAGAAGCTGGCACGGGACCGGCAGATCTCCGCCGGCGTCTACCTCGCGGGCCGGCTCCTGGCCTCCTACTCGGCCGACGCGCTGCTGGTCGCCACCCCGACCGGCTCGACGGCCTACAGCTTCGCCGCCGGCGGACCGGTGGTCTCGCCCCGCGCGGACGCCCTCGTCTTCACCCCGGTCGCCCCGCACATGGCGTTCAACCGGTCGGTCGTGGCCGCACCGGACGAACCCGTCGCCCTGCGCATCCTGGACCGCTCGGGCCAGGCCGCCGTGAGCATCGACGGCCAGCTGCGCGGGGTGCTCGACCCCGGTGACTGGATCGGCGTGTACGCGGCCCGGCAACGGCTGCGGGCCGTCCGGCTGGGCCCGATGGACTTCTACGGCCGGCTGCGCGACCGCATGAACCTTACCGACGCCCCGGCCGCGGTCGCCGACGGAGCCCCCGCCCCGCTCTGGCCGGTGACCACCCCGCGGCCCGGGGATCTCGCCCATCTGGCGCTGCCTCCCGGCCCCGGCGTACTTCGCGGCGCGTCCGGGCCCCGCGGCCTGCCCGAGTAGCGCCGCCCCCGTCAGGAGCGGGCCCCACCGGGCAGGCGGTAGGCGGCGAGCGCGGCGAGGTCGTCCTCCAGCCGGCCGTCGCTGTAGTCGACCAGGTCGGCGTGCAGCCGCTCCAGGAGCTCACCGGGCGGGAGGCCGGCCCACGGGCGGACGCGCTCGACCAGGGGGGAGAAGGCGCCGGCGGGGTCCCGGGTCTCGGTCACGCCGTCGGTGTAGAGCAGCAGCTGGTCACCGGGCCGGAAGGGCACGGCGTCCACGTGGTAGCCGTTGCCGATCAGCCCGCCGAGGTTGACGGGCGGCGAGGGATCGGTCGCCTCCAGCTCGGTGACCCGGCCGCGGCTGATGAGCAGCGGCGGCGGATGACCGCAGGTGACGATGCGGACGACGGGCTCCCGGTCGGGGATCTCCGCGAACAGCGCCGTCACGAAGCGCTCCGCCGCCTCACCGCCGGCGATCTGCCGGGCGTAGTGTCCTGTGCTCCGCTCCGTCCGCCGGGCCAGACCGGCCAGATCGGGCTCCTCGGGGGCGGCCTCGCGGAAGGCGCCGAGCATCGCCGCGGCCGTCTCGACGGCGACCAGGCCCTTGCCGCGGACGTCGCCGATGAGCAGGCGCACTCCGTGCGCCGTCGGCAGCGCCTCGTACAGATCGCCCCCGATCCGCGCCTCGGCGGCCGCGGAGAGGTACAGGGTCTCCACGGAGACCTGGCCGAGGTGGCGGGGGACCGGCCGCAGCAGAACCCGCTGCGCGGTCTCCGCCACGGAGCGCACCGTGGCGAGGGTGCGCTCCCGGCGCGTCCGGTGCACCGCCAGGATCGTGCCCAGGACGCCGACCACGAAGGTGCACACGTAGTTGGCCACGTAATGGCGGTCCCACACATAGCCCACGGGACGGCCCGCGCAGCACGGAGTACCGGCCAGGACACCCTCGAACACGATGGCGAACACGGTGACGGCGGCGACGGCGGCCGGACCGTGCGCGAAGGCGGCGACCACCGGGAGCGCGGTGAGCACGAAGCTCACGGGCCACTGCACAGGGGTGATCGGCTCCACGGCGAGGACCACCGCGACGTACATGGCCGGCAGCCGGCGCAGCCACCGGGGCGGCGCGGGCACCCGAGGCTGGGCCGGGGGCTCCCGCGTCGCACGCGCGTCCTCGCCGGTACGGCGGCCGGGCCGCCTCACCGCCGGCCCCGGCGGCACCCGGGCGGCGGGGGAGCGGGAGACCCGGGGGAGTGCGGCAGGGTACGCCCCGGCTCCGGACGGCGGTCCTCGCGGAAACACTCAGGCGGCCTGGTCACAGGAACTCCCGGCGGGCTTCGTCAGGACCACCAGCGTGCTGGGCCGCACGGCCTCCACCGTGTCATTGCTCCAGGCAAGGGCATGTCAGCGGCGAGGGGGCCGGTGAAGCGGACGATCCGGGGCAGACGGCGAAGTGATCTTCGCCGCCGCCCGAGGAGGGGGTCCTCGCCCGCCATGACCACGCCTGCCCGCCGCATACGCCGGACCGACCGCCGGCGCCCCTTCGACCTGCGCGCGACGGCCCTGTTCTTCGCCCTCGCCGCCCTCGTCCTGGCCGTCCTGGGCCTCACCGTCCGAGCGGCGGCCGCCGCGGCGGAGCGGCGCCCGGTCTGGGCGGCAGTCCTGGGCCTCACCGCCGCCGCGGCCGTCGTCCTCGCGGTACGGCGCCGGCGGCGCGGGTCCCGCGCGAGGAGGGCCGCCCGCCGGGCCGCCGCCGCGCTCGCGGAGGGGACGAGAACCGCGCTCGACGCCCTGGAGGCCCCACCCGCCGGGCCCGCGGCCCCGGCGGGACCCGAGCCGCCGGCCGCGGTGGTGGACGCCGTCGACTACGACGCCCTGGCGCCCGACGAGTTCGAGCAGGCGGTGGCCGCGCTGTGCGAACGCGACGGATGCTCGCGGGTCGAGGTGGTCGGCGGGGCCGGGGACCTCGGCGCCGACGTCCTGGCCGTGACCCCGGACGGGCGGCGCGTGGTCGTCCAGTGCAAGCGCTACGGCGACACCAACCGGGTCGGCTCCGAGGAGCTCCAGCGCTTCGGCGGCACCTGCTACACCGTGCACGAGGCCGATGTCGCGGTCGTCGTCACCACCAGCGACTTCACCGCCCCGGCCGTCGAGTACGCCGAGCGGTGCGGGATCGTCTGCCTGGACCGGCAGGCC
>NZ_JUJA01000057.1:13811-17395 GCF_001906585.1 Streptomyces kebangsaanensis
GGCCGGCCGAGCCGTCGTAGGAGGGACGTCCCGGCCGCCGCCCGGCTCGTCAGGACGCCGTGCAGGTTCCGACCGTCGGTGTGGTGTTGCTGCCGTTCTTCACGGCGGTGAAGCCGAAACTGGTCGAGGCGCCCGCCGCGAGGCTGCCGTTGTAGGAGGCGGGGCGCACGGTCATGACGCTGCCGCTGCTGTCCCAGCTGGGGGTGCCGTTCCAGAGGGTGGAGACCTTCTGCGGCGGGNGGGGTGAAGGCGAGCGTCACGGTCCAGCCGGTGATCGGGGCGGCGCCCGCCTTCACGACGACCTCACCGTTGTAACCGTCGTTCCAGTCCGAGGTCCTGGTGAAGACGGCCGTGCAGGCGGCCCCGGGGTTGCCGCCGCCGTCCGAGCCCCCGTCGTCGCTTCCCGAGCCGCCGAGCGCGGCCAGGGCGGCGTTGTACGCCGGCTTCTTGGCGTAGTTGGAGTCGAACAGCAGCGGAGTGCCGCTGCTGCGCCAGGAGTACTTGTCGGTGATCCCCCACACGGTGATGCCCGTGCAGCGGCTCACCGCCAGGCAGGCCTTGACGACGTTGCCGTAGTTGGTGGCCTGGGCGCTGCCGGAGCCCTCGATGTCCAGTTCGGTGATCTGCACGTCCACGCCGAGGTCGGCGAAGCGCTGCAGGTTGGCCTGGTAGTCGGACGGTACGGGGGAGGCGGGGTTGAAGTGGGACTGGAAGCCCACGCAGTCGATCGGCACACCGCGGGACTTGAAGTCCTTGACCATGGCGTAGACCGCGTTGCTCTTCGCGTTGGCGCCGTCGGTGTTGTAGTCGTTGTAGCAGAGCTTGGCGTTCGGGTCGGCCGTGCGGGCGGTGCGGAAGGCCTCCTCGATGAAGCCGCTGCCGAGCTTGTCCTGGAACGGGGAACTGCGCCGCGCACCGCTGGAGCCGTCCTGGAACGCCTCGTTGACCACGTCCCAGGAGTGGATCTTGCCCTTGTAGTGCTGCATGACCTGGGTGATGTGGTTGTTCATCGCCGACCGCAGGTCGGTCGCGGAGAGCCCGGAGACCCAGGAGGGGAGCTGGGAGTGCCACACCAGCGTGTGCCCGCGGACCTTCATCCCCTGGCTCTGCGCGTGGCTGACGATCTGGTCGGCGGCGCCGAAGGTGAACGTGTTGCGGGTGCCCTCGGTGGCGTCCCACTTCATCTCGTTCTCCGGCGTCACCTGGTTGAACTCGCGGTCGAGCGTGGCGGCGTAGGCCGACTCCCCGAGGTGGTTCGCCGCCACGGCGGCCCCGAAGTAGCGGCCCTTTCCGGCCGCGGCGGAGCCCAGGGTGTCGGCGGCCGCGGCGCTGTGCGCCAGGGCCGTGACCGTGGTGGCGGCGAGCAGGGTGGACGCGAACGCCTGCGCCACCCGTCGCACTGAAGGCATGACCATGCCATCTCCATTTCTGCGAAAGTTTCGATTGCCGGATCGAATTCGACGCGCAGGTTACGAACAGAGACGGCGTCGGTCAACGGTTGGCGCATGTCGGCCGGGTGGATGGCCGAAGCTCGACCCCTCTGTGGTCATAAGGGAGTTGGGCGCCGCTCCGGCTGTTGACGCGACTGTGCTGCGCCTCTAGCGTGGCGCGACGCCTTCCCGAAACAGGATCGAAACTTTCGGACGCCCAAGGACGGTGACATGATCCGAAGAAGACCCGGGTTCCGCCTGTTGCTGACGGCTCTGCTCGCAGGCGTGGCACCCCTTCTCGCGGCCCTGCTGCTGGCCGCGCCGAGCGCCCGCGCCGCCTCCCTGACGGAGGTGACCGGATTCGGTGCGAACCCCAGCAACCTGCGCATGTACGTGTACCGCCCGGACAGTGCCCCGGCCCGCCCCGCCGTGCTCGTGGCCGTGCACTACTGCACCGGCTCCGGGCCCGCCTTCCACTCGGGCACCGAGTTCGCCTCCCTGGCCGACCGGTACGGCTTCCTCGTCATCTACCCCTCGGCCACGCGCAGCGGCAGCTGCTTCGACGTGTCCTCACCGCAGGCGCTCAGGCGCGGCGGCGGGAGCGACCCGGTCGGCATCATGTCCATGGTCACCTACGCCCAGCAGCACTACGGGGCCGACCCGGCGCGCGTCTTCGTCACCGGCGCCTCCTCGGGCGCGATGATGACCAACGTCCTGCTCGGCGACTACCCCGACGTCTTCAAGGCCGGCGCCGCCTTCATGGGCGTGCCGTTCGGCTGTTTCGCCACGACCGACGGCTCCGAGTGGAACAGCGCCTGTGCGAACGGCACCGTGATCAGGACACCCCAGCAGTGGGGCGACCTGGTCCGCGGCGCCTACCCCGGCTACAACGGCCCCCGGCCGCGCATGCAGGTGTGGCACGGCACCGAGGACCCCACCCTGCGCTACCCGAACTTCGGTGAAGAGATCAAGCAGTGGACCAACGTCCTGGGCGTGAGCCAGACACCCGCCTTCACCGACAGCCCGCAGTCCTCCTGGACCCGTACGCGCTACGGCGGCACCGGCACCCAGGCACCCGTCGAGGCCATCAGCATCCAGGGCACCGGACACTCCCTGCCCACCGCCGGCATGGCCGCCCGCGCCATCGCCTTCTTCGGCCTGGACTCCACGACCACCCCGCCGCCGACCGACCCGCCGCCCACCCCACCGGCGGACGCCTGCCGGGTGACGTACACGACCAGCGCCTGGAACACCGGACTCACCGCGTCGATCACGCTGACCAACACCGGCACCGCGCCGATCGACGGATGGGCGCTGAACTTCACCCTGCCGGCCGGGCAGACCATCACCTCCGGCTGGAACGCGACCTTCTCCCCGACGAGCGGCGCCGTCACCGCCCGCAACGCCGCCTACAACGCCACCCTGGCCCCCGGAGCCTCCACCACCCTCGGCTTCCAGGCCACCCACACCGGAAACACCGGCACACCCTCGTCGTTCACCCTCAACGGGGCCGTCTGCCAGAGAGGCTGAACGGACACGGACGCGCCCCGGGCGTCCCCGAAGCGTTCGTCGGGGGCGGCCGGGGCGCGGTGAGGGCCGGGCTCGGCGGGACTCAGAGCGAGGGGCCGGCGTCCTCGGGCCGGATACGGCCCCGCCAGGCTCCGGTCTCGCCCCCGCGCTGCTCGATGTACTGCTTGAAGCGCTTCATGTCCCCCTTGACGCGCCGGTCGATCACGCCGGTCATGTCGCCGGCCTTCTCCACGGCTCCGGTGGGTTCGACGTCCATGACGAGTTCCACCCGGGTGTGCGTGTCGTCCACGCGCTCGAAGCGGACCATGCCCTTCTGCCGGGTGTCGCCGCTGGTACTGCGCCAGGTGATGCGCTCGTCGGGCAGCTGGTCGACGATCTCGGTGTCGAACTCCCGCTTGACGCCGCCGATCTTGGTGGTCCAGTGGTTGTGGCGGTCGTCGATCTGCCTGACCTCCTCGACCCCCTCCATGAAGTTCGGGAACTCCTCGAACTGCGTCCACTGGTTGTAGGCGGCGTGGACGGGGACGTCGACTTCCACCATTTCCTTGACCGTGCTCATCTGCGCCTCCTGTCTCGCTGACCGGCCGCGGCGGGACGGCTGCCCCGCCGCGACATCTCGGCAGG
>NZ_JUJA01000057.1:17411-19933 GCF_001906585.1 Streptomyces kebangsaanensis
GGCGTGCCCGGTTTACCACCGGTGGACATGGATCAGCCGAGTTCTCCGGTGCGCGCCGCCCGCCACAGGTCGACGCCGCCTTCGGCGGCGTACTTGTCGATCTCCGCCAGCTCCTCGTCGCTGAAGTCCGGGTTCTCCAGCGCGGCCACGTTCTGTTCCAGCTGCTCCACGCGGGAGGCGCCGATGACCAGGGAGGTGACGCGCCGGTCGCGCAGCGCCCAGGCGAGGGCCATCTGGGCGAGGGACTGCCCGCGGCGGGCCGCGATGTCGTTCAGGGCCCGCAGCCGCTGCAGCATCTCCTCGGAGAGCCAGGACGTGTCGAACGAGGTGCCCTGAGCGGCCCGCGAGTCCTCGGGGACGCCGTTCAGGTAGCGGTCGGTCAGCAGCCCCTGGGCCAGGGCGGTGAAGCCGATGACGCCGAAGCCCTCCTCCTCGGCGGTCTCCAGCAGCCCCTCGGTCTCGATCCAGCGGTTGACCATGCTGTACGACGGCTGGTGGATCAGCAGCGGGGTGCCCAGCTCGCGCAGGATGGCGGCGGCCTGCCGGGTGCGCTCGGCGTCGTAGGAGGAGATGCCGACGTAGAGGGCCTTGCCCTGGCGCACGGCGGTGTCCAGCGCGCCCATCGTCTCCTCCAGCGGCGTGCTCGCGTCCAGCCGGTGGGAGTAGAAGATGTCGACGTAGTCCAGGCCCGTGCGCTTCAGCGACTGGTCGAGCGAGGCGAGCAGGTACTTGCGCGAGCCGCCGCCCTGGCCGTAGGGGCCGGGCCACATGTCCCAGCCCGCCTTGGTGGAGATCACCATCTCGTCCCGGTACGGCGCGAGGTCCTGCTTCATCAGCCGGCCGAAGTTGATCTCCGCGGAGCCGTAGGGCGGGCCGTAGTTGTTCGCCAGGTCGTGGTGGGTGATGCCGAGGTCGAAGGCGCGCAGGGCGATCTCGCGCTGGGTCTCGAACGGCCGGTTGTCGCCGAAGTTGTGCCAGTAGCCCAGGGACAGGACGGGCAGGTCGAGTCCCGAGCGGCCGGTGCGCCGGTAGCGCATGGTGCCGTCGTAACGCTCAGGATCCGCGACATAGGTCATCGGGTGATCTCCGGGTGGTGCGGTGCGGGGCGTCCCCCCGGGCCCGGGGGGACGCCCCCACCTTGCTCCCGAGTGATCCTGAAGTCCAACCGTCGTCTCTCATCGGATTCAGCACCGCCGTTTCTGAATCCGGCGGGGCGGCCGGGCCCGCCCGCGTCATGACCCCCGGCCCACGGGGTTCAGGAGGACGGCGACGGGGCGGTGTCCTCGGCGGAAGCACCGGGCTGGGGGCCGCGTCCGAAGCGGTGGCGGGACGGCGTGGGGGTGCGGCGGATCGCGATGAGGGCGACGTCGTCGTTGAGGCGCCCGTCGGTGTGGGCGAGCAGGTCGCGCTGGATGTGGTGGAGCAGGGCGTCCGGAGAGCTCCCGGCCCACTGGGTGATCCGCTCGGCCAGCGGATAGAAGACGCCGTCGCGATCGCGGGCCTCGACGGCACCGTCGGTGTAGAGGAGCAGGGTGCTGCCGCGGTCGAAGGGCAGCATGTCGACGACGGAGCCGTCCGGCTCGGTCAGGCCGACCCCGAGCGGCGGGGCGGGAGTGAGTTCCGGCGCCGTGACCTCCTTGTCCGGGCCGAGCAGCAGCGGTGCCACATGGCCGCAGCTGGTCATCCGTATGACCGGCTCGTCGTCCGGTATCTCCAGCAGCAGTGCGGTGACGAAACGTTCCCCTTGTTCCTCCTCGGGTTCGAAGTCGGCGAGGTAGCGGGTGATGCTCCGTTCCAGGGAGGCGGCCAGCGAGGGCAGGGCGGCGTGGTGGTGCGCGGCCTCGCGGAACGCGCCGAGCAGCAGGGCCGCCTCGCCGATGGCCGGCAGGCCCTTGCCGCGCACGTCCCCGATCATCACCCGGGCCCCGCTGTTGGTGCGGGCGGCGGCATACAGATCGCCGCCGATCGACGCCTCGTCCTCGGCGGCCAGGTACAGACAGGCGAGTTGCAAGGAACCCAGTCGGTTCGGCAGGGGCCACAGCAGCACCCGCTGAGCGGCCTCGGCCACCGAACGTACCTGCGCCAGCTCGCGCGCACGGTGGTCGCGGACCACGCACAGGGCCACGACCAGCAGGGAGAGCAGCGCGAGAGCGATCATCTGCACGATCATGTTCCGCGACGTCAGCACGCCCAGCCGCCAGCCCGCGAACGCCTGGGCCGCCACCGACGCCGCGCCGATGAACCCCGTCGTCCACGGCCCCGCGAACCACGCGGCGAGCGCGGGGGCGATCGCCAGCAGCGGACCGAGCTGGATGTCGGCCGGCGCCAGGATGTTGGACACGGTGATGACGACGATGAGCGCGACCGGGATCAGCAGCAGCATGTGGCCCGACTGCCCCGACTGCGTGCGGTCGGCGAAACGTGACTGCCAGGAACTCACGCCTACCACAGTGCACCGCGACGGCACGGCGTGCGAACGCAGCCACTCGGTCCACGACCAGCCACAGTGCCCCGCCCGGCCC
>NZ_JUJA01000057.1:19951-33724 GCF_001906585.1 Streptomyces kebangsaanensis
GGGCCGCCCCGCCGGCGCCGGCGAGGCGGCCCTGCCGGGTGTGCGCTGTCAGGGCCGGGACGGCACCGCCGCGCAGTCGGAGACGGCCGGTTTGCCGGCGAGGCGGTCAATCAGCCAGGACACGGCGGTGCCCTGGTCGGCGAGCAGCGGGGCGAAGTGGTTGATCAGAGCGCTGCCGAGGTTGGGCAGGGCGAGTCCCTTGTAGGTGACGTCGGCGCCCTTGGCGCACCAGTCGGCGGCGAGCTGCCGCGCCTGGGCGTGCGGGACGAGGTTGTCGTTGACGCCGGTGGCCAGGCGCACCGGGCCGGACGGCTTCAGACGGCCGATGCGCTGGCTGTCGAGGAAGGCCTGGAGCGCGGGTGTGGCGCGGATGATGTCGCTGATGGACCGGCCGTCGGTGGTCCACTTGGTGCTCCTGGCGAAGCCGTAGGAGAAGAGGGCGTCTCCCACGCACATGGTCGACAGGTCGGCCAGGGCGGCCTTGCCCGCGGCGTTGAGGTGCGCGTCGGCGATGGGCCCGAGCTCGGGGGCGGACTGCAGGAAGCCGTTCAGGGACCAGCCCAGGGCGCCGGTCAGTCCGCTGCCGTCGATGGCCCTGGTGACCTCGGTCAGGTCGGCGGGCGGTGCACCGGCGTAGGTGCCGGCGAGGGGGACGTCGGGGGCGTAGTCGGGCTGCAGTTCGGCGGCGGCCGCGGCGGCGCCGCCTCCCTGGCTGTAGCCGAACAGGCCGACGGGGGAGGCCGGAGTGACGGACGCGCCGTCGACGAGGCGGGCGGCGCGGGCCCCGTCGAGGACGGCGTGGGCCTCGTCGACGCGGTTGACGTAGGTGTGCAGCCGGTCGGTGGCGCCCAGGCCGGCGTAGTCGGTGACCACCACGGCGGTGCCCCGGGCCAGCAGCCGGTGGACCGACAGGTCCTCGTAGCCGACCGACACGGTGCGGCCGTTGAACGAGACCGGGTGCTCCAGGCCCATGGAGGCCGCGCACTGGTCGCCCTGTCCCATGGTGCCCGGTGCGACGACGACCAGGGGGCGCGGCCCGGTGCCCTTCCAGCGGGCCGCCGGTTCGATGTAGGCGCCGGTGACGGCCACCGGCCGGCCGGTGGAGTCGGTCGACTTGTACATCAGGCGCGTGGCCCGGCCCGGCAGGGGGCCGTACGGACCGGGCAGGCCGAGGGCGAGCCGGAGCGGTTCGCTGCGGATCAGGGCGCCGTCGGCCGCCGGCAGGTCGGCGGGCGGGTTGTAGAAGACGGGGATCCTGACACCCCGGGAGACCACCTGGTCGGGGCCGGTGGCCGCGGCGGCCGGAAGGGCCTGGGCGCCGAGGCAGGCGGCGGTGGCGACGGCGGCGGCGAGCAGACGTCTGCGTGCGGGCATGCGGAACCCCCTGAAGGTGCGGCCGTACAGGAGTGGTTGAAGGTGTGAACGTACTCGGCCGCCTGTTACCGCCGGTAGCGCCTGGAGGGTTACGGTTGAGTAACTTGACTCAGTGTCCAACAGAAGGCGTGTTTCCGTCACCGACCGTACGTGGGACCGGCACTCTCAGGGGGTGTCGCCGCACCGGTGCGGTCACCAGGCCATGGCGTTGAGCAGCGTCTCGGCGTCCGGCGTCGGGGTGCCGCCCAGGCCCAGCTCCGCCCAGATCACCTTCCCGTGCGCCACATAGCGCGTGCCCCACCGCTCCGCGAACTGCGAGACCAGGAACAGACCGCGGCCGCCCTCGTCGGTGGCCGCCGCGCGCCGCAGATGCGGCGAGGTGCTGCTGCCGTCCGACACCTCGCAGATCAGACAGCGGCCCAGCAGGATCCTCACCCGGACGGGCGGAGCGCCGTACCGGATGGCGTTGGTCAGAAGCTCGCTGAGGACCAGCTCCACGGCGAACGCGGACTCCTCCAGCCCCCAGTCGCGCAGTCGGCGGCTCACCTCGGCGCGCATCCGGGAGACCTCCGCCACGTCGAACGGCACGTCCCAGAGCGCGACCCGGGACGGGTCGAGCAGCCGCGTCCGGGCGACGAGCAGTGCCACGTCGTCGCTCGGGTGCTCCGGCAGCATCGCCTCCACCAGGTCCCGGCAGGTCTCCTCCGGGGACCGGTCCGGGTGCGCGACGGCCGCGCCGAGCATCGCCAGCCCCTCGTCGATGTCCCGCCCGCGGTTCTCCACCAGACCGTCGGTGAACAGCACCAGCCGGCTGCCCTCCGGCAGGGTCAGCTCACCGGTCTCGAACGGCAGTCCGCCCACTCCCAGCGGCGGCGACAGGGGCAGGTCGGGGAAGGTCACCCGCCCCGCGGGGTCCACCACGGCCGGTACGAGGTGTCCCGCGCGGGAGACGGCGCAGTGCCCGCCCGCCGGGTCGTAGACGGCGTACAGACAGGTGGCCCCGGTGACGGGGGACACCTCGCCGTCGGCACCCGCCGTCTGCGTGTCCAGCCGCGTCACCATCTCGTCCAGATGGCTGAGCAGTTCGTCCGGAGGCAGATCCAGGGACGAGAAGTTCAGCACCGCCGTCCGCAGCCGGCCCATCGTCACCGCCGCGTGCAGCCCGTGCCCCACCACGTCGCCGACCACCAGCGCCACCCGGAAGCCGGGCAGGGGGATGACGTCGAACCAGTCGCCGCCCACGCCGGACTGCGCCGGCAGATACCGCCACGCCAGCTCCAGCGCGTCCTGCTCCGGCAGGTCCCGGGGGAGCAGACTCCGCTGCAGCGTCACGGCCATCGCGTGCTCGCGGGAGTACCGGCGCGCGTTGTCGATCGCGACGGCCGCACGGGCCACCAGCTCCTCGGCGACCGCGACGTCCTCCTCCTCGAACCGTGCCGAGCCGGTCCCCCGCCAGAGGTTGACCATGCCGAGGACCACGCCCCGCGCTCTGAGCGGCACCGTGATCAGCGAGTGGATGCCGTGGTCGAGCACCCGCAGCGCGCCCTCCGGATCCCGGGTCCGCCAGTCCTCCGCGACGTGCAGGTCCGGCACCAGCACCGCCTTGCCGCGCCGCAGCGTCGCCCCCATCGGCGTGTCGGCCACCACGAACCGGACGAGGTCGCCCACCGGTTGCAGCGGGTTGTGCGTCCCGGTCTCGTACAGCGCGGTGCGGCGCATCCGGTTCTCCGCCCCGGTGGGCTCCTCGCCGTGCAGCACGGACTCCAGCAGTTCCACGGTGACGGCGTCCGCCACCCGGGGGACCGCCACCTCGGCGAGCTCCTGGGCGGTACGCCGTACGTCGAGCGTCGTACCGATCCGCACCCCGGCCTCGTACAGCAGCGTCAGCCGTCCCCGTGCCACCTCGGCGCGGCCCGACAGGGCCCGCAGCTCCGTGGTGTCCCGGAAGCTGGCCACCAGACCCGGCGCGCTGCCGTACGGCGCGGTGCGCCGGGTGTTGACCGCCAGCAGCCGGTCCCCGGCCGGGAACACCGCGTCGGAGGCGACCTCCCCCGACTTCAGCAGCCGCGTCATGTCCGGTCCCAGCCCCAGTTCCGTGACGTGCCGCCGGTCGGCGTCCTCCGGGAGGTCCAGCAGCCGGCGGGCCTCGTCGTTGGCGAGCAGGACCCGGCCGTCGGCGTCGACGATCAGCACGCCTTCGCGCACCGCGTGCAGCACGGCGTCGTGGTGCTCGTACATGCGGGTCATCTCGGCCGGGCCCAGTCCGTGGGTCTGGCGGCGCAGCCGCCGGCTGATGAGGAAGGTGCCCGCGGTCGCCAGCACCACGGCCAGTGCGGCGGCGTCCAGGACCATCGGGATCTGCTGGTCCAGCACGCGGCCCAGGTTCTGGATCTCGATGCCCGCGGTGACGATGCCGACCACGTGCCGGTCCGCGCCGATGACGGGCACCACCGCGCGTACGGAGTCGGTCGGCTTGCCGTGGAAGGTCTCGGTGAACGTCTTGCCGGCCATCGCCCGGCCGATCTCCTGGGCCGGTGTGCCGATCAGCTTCGGTTCCGGGTCGGTCACGCGGATCCCGTGACTGTTCAGCACGGAGATGTAGTCGACGCCGGAGTTCAGCTGTGCCTTCTCGGCCGGGATCCGCAGGAGGGCCGCCGGATCGGGCGACTGCAGGGCGAGCGCCGTACCGGGCGCGTGGGCGAACGCCTCCGCGACGGCCAGTGACCGCTGCTTGGCGCTGGTCTCGCCGTCGTACCGCCGTTGCAGCACCACGGCCGCGGCACCCGCCGCGACGAGTACCAGGACGACGATCAGTTGCAGCAGGAAGACCTGTGCGGCGACCGTGCCCAGCCTCCGGGGCGGCGAAGGACCCCGCCCCGGAGCACGCCGCGTTCCCCGGGTCCCCGGACGGGGGCGGGCCGGGCGGGCCCGCCGCCGTCCGTCGACCGGCGGTTCCGCGCCCCTCGGAGACCGGCGGGAACGTCCGACCATGCTTTCAGTTCTAACACCGCGCTTCCCAGCCGGGCGACCGGTATGTCCGGCAGATCCCCTCGGGTGCGTGACTCATGGGACCAGTGAGGCGTACTGCGGCTGCCGGGAGGCCTGGTCGGGCAGGGGCTGTTCCGTCCAGATCGTCTTGCCGGAGCCCGTGTACCGGGTGCCCCAGCGCTGGGCGAGCTGGGCGACCAGGAACAGACCCCGCCCTCCCTCGTCCGTGCTGCGCGCGCGCCTGAGGTGCGGGGAGGTGTTGCCGCCGTCGGAGACCTCGCAGATCAGGGTCCGGTCGTGGATGAGGCGCAGGCCGATCGGGCCGCAGGCGTGCCGGATGGCGTTGGTGACCAGTTCGCTGACGATCAGCTCCGTGGTGAAGGCCGCCTCGTCGAAACCCCACAGGGACAGCTGGCGGCTGACGTCGTCGCGCACCACGTGTACGGCCGACGGGTCGACGGGCACGTCCCAGGACGCCACGCGGTCGCCGCTCATGACGTGTGTCCGGGCGACGAGGAAGGCGACGTCGTCGCGCGGCCGGTCCGGCAGCAGGGTGCGGACCATGGTGTCGCAGAGCTCCTCCAGGGGCCGGTCGGGGTGGGCCAGGGTGAAGCAGAGCCTTTCCATGCCGACGTCGACGTCCCAGTCCGAGGCCTCGATCAGCCCGTCGGTGTAGAGCGCGACGACGCCGCCCTCCTCCACCGGGATCTCGACCGACTCGAACGGCAGGCCGCCCAGGCCGAAGGGCGGGCCCGCGGGGATGTCGGGGAACTCCACGGGCTCGGTCAGATGGGCGATCGCGGGGCTGGGATGCCCGGCCCGGGCCACGAGCATGGTGCCGGCGACCGGGTCGTAGACGGCGTACACGCAGGTCGCGCCGACGGCCGCCGGTCCCTCGGCGGCCGCTTCCGCCTCGTCCGACAGACGCAGGACCAGGTCGTCGACGTGTGCCAGCAGCTCGTCCGGAGGCAGGTCCAGGTCGGCCAGGGTCTGTACGGCGGCCCGCAGCCGCCCCATGGAGGCCGCCGCGTGCAGGCCGTGGCCGACCACGTCGCCCACCACCAGTGCGACCCGGGCACCGGAGAGCGGGATGACGTCGAACCAGTCCCCGCCCACTCCCGAGTCGGCGTCGGCCGGCAGATAGCGGTAGGCCACCTCGACGGCACTGTGCCGGGGCAGGGCGGACGGCAGCAGGCTGGTCTGGAGGGCGAGCGCCGCCTGGTGCTCCCGGGCGAAGCGCCGGGCGTTGTCGACGCACACGGCGGCCCGCGCCACCACGTCCTCGACCAGCAGCTGGTCGTCCTCGGTGAACGCGTCGGGGTTCTTCCAGCGCAGCAGGGTCACCACGCCCATCGTGATGCCGCGGGCCCGCAGCGGCACGACCATGTGCGTGTGCACGCCGAACCGGTTGATCCTCGTCCACCGCAGGGGGTCGTCGGCGAGCGCGGGTGTCGACGGGCCGACGGCCTGGCGACTGGCCTCTCCGGTGGCCAGGCAGAGCTGCTGCGGAGACCCGCCGGGGTAGTGGATGGCCTCGCCGACCTCGGCGATCACCCGGGGGCGGTCCTTCTGGACCGACAGGTGGGCCGCGCGCCGCAGCACGGCCGGACCGCGTGCGGAGGCGGCGGGCGGGCCCTGTTCCGTCCGCACGACGTCCAGGAGGTCGACGGCCACGAAGTCGGCGACCCGCGGGACGACGATCTCCGTCAGCTCCTGGACCGTCCGGTGGAGGTCCAGCGTGGTCCCGATGTGCTCGCTGGCCGCGTTCAGCAGCACCAGCCGTTCGCGCGACGGATCCTGGGCGGTGAGGTCCAGGGCGGCGTAGCAGATGCCCAGCGTCCGGCCCGCGCTGTCGCGCAGTGGGAAGAACGAGCGCAGCCGGGAGCGCGCGGCTCCGGGCCGGCCGGGCGTGCCGCGCCGGGGCGGCGCGTGCTCGACGGTGACCTGGGCCTGTCCGGAGACCAGCGTCTGCCGGGCGTGCCGGGTCACGACCGGCGACGCTCCCGCCACGGCGCCGGGGGCCGCGCCGTCGCTGCCCGCGGCGTCCACCGGATGCCCCTCCACGCCGGTCAGGGCGCGGTTCACCCAGCGGTACCGCAGCTGGGTGTCCAGCGCCGCGACCCCGATGGGGGACTGTTCGAGCAGACCCTGCGCGACCGCCTCGTACCACTCGTGCCGGTGCCGGTCGGCGGCGTCGCAGGCGAGGACGAGCCAGTCGCGCGCGCCGCCCGCGGCGAACAGCGGGCACACGCGGACGGCGATCCGGACGGTGTGGCCGGCGCGGTGGCGGACGGCGACCACCGCGTCCCCGGCACGGTCGGTACGGCGCAGCCGGGAGACCACGGCGGTCGGGTCGCGGCCGGACCACAGCAGCCGGGCCGGGCGCCGTACGACGTCACCGGCCGGATAGCCGAGCAGGTCCTGGGCGCCCCGGCTCCAGTAGGCGATCAGCCCCTCGGCGTCGATGATCGCCACCGCCGAGGTCTTGATGTCGAACGGATCGCCCGGATGCGTACCGCTCGCCGCACCGCTGACGCCCATGCCTTCATCCCCATCCACGGGCAGGACCCCCACGGGCACATCCTGCCATCGGTGGCGGTCTCCCGCCGCTCGGGGACGGCGGGACCCGGGAAGGACCGGCTACGCCTTCGCCGCCAGCGCCTTCAGAGACTCGTCGGTGAGCCGGTACACCGTCCACTCGTCCTGCGGGCGGGCGCCCAGGGACTCGTAGAAGCCGATCGCCGGCTCGTTCCAGTTCAGGACCGACCACTCCAGGCGTTCGTAGCCTCGGGCGACGCACAGGCGGGCCAGCTCCGTCAGCAGCGCCCGGCCGTGTCCGCCGCCGCGGGCCTCCGGGCGGACGTAGAGGTCCTCCAGGTAGATGCCGTGCACTCCGCGCCAGGTGGAGAAGTTGAGGAACCA
This sequence comes from Streptomyces kebangsaanensis, assembly GCF_001906585.1. Lineage (GTDB taxonomy): Bacteria > Actinomycetota > Actinomycetes > Streptomycetales > Streptomycetaceae > Streptomyces > Streptomyces kebangsaanensis. Next base: position 27,236 of record NZ_JUJA01000057.1, read on the forward strand.
CAGGGCGAAGCCCACCACCTCGCCGTCCTCGTCCTCGGCCATGTGCGCGAACGCCGCCGGACGCTCGCCGAACAGGGCCTCGGCCAGCTGCTCGGGCGTCGCCCGGACCTCGTCGAGGGCTTTCTCGTACTCGGCGAGCTCGCGGATCAGGGTGTGGAGGACAGGGACGTCGGCAGGGGTCGCGGGGCGAATCATGCGCGCAGTCTCACATGCCGCGTTCCGGGCGCGACCGACCGGGGGTGCCGACGAGGGGGCGGGACCGACGAGGGGGCGGTGCGCCGGGGTCAGGACGCCGGTGCCGGGTAGGTCGGGTACTCCACCCCGGAGACGTACTGCACGACGCGGATGACCTGGCAGGAGTAGCCGAACTCGTTGTCGTACCACAGGTAGAGGATCGCGTTGTCGCCCTCGACCTTGGTGGCGCCGGCGTCCACGATGGAGGCGTGGCGCGAGCCGATGAAGTCGCTGGAGACCGCGTCGGGGGCGCTGGTGAAGTCGATCTGCCGCTTGAGCGGAGAGGTGAGCGACACCTTGCGGAGGTGGTCCAGGACCTCCTCCCGGCTGGTCTCGCGCGCCAGCTGCAGGTTGAGGATGGCGATCGAGACGTCCGGCACGGGGACGCGGATCGAGCTGCCGGTGATCTTCGCCGTGAGGTCGGGCAGTGCCTTGGCCACGGCGGAGGCGGCACCGGTCTCGGTGATGACCATGTTGAGCGGCGCGGAGCGGCCGCGGCGGTCGGCCTTGTGGTAGTTGTCCAGCAGGTTCTGGTCGTTGGTGAACGAGTGGACGGTCTCCACGTGGCCGCGCAGCACGCCGTACTCGTCGTCCATCGCCTTCAGCGGCGGGACGATCGCGTTGGTGGTGCAGGAGGCGCAGGACAGGATCCGCTCGTCCGGCTTGATGGTGTCGTGGTTGACGCCGTGGACGATGTTGGGGACGTCGCCCTTGCCCGGCGCGGTCAGGACGACCTTGTCGATGCCGGGGCGCAGGTGCTTGGACAGGCCCTCGCGGTCGCGCCACTTGCCGGTGTTGTCGATGAGGATGGCGTTCTTGATGCCGTACGCCGTGTAGTCCACCTTCGTCGGGTCGTCGGCGTAGATCACCTTGATCTCGTTGCCGTTGGCGACGATCGTGCTGTTCGCCTCGTCGACGGTGATGGTGCCCTGGAACTGGCCGTGGATGGAGTCGCGGCGCAGCAGCGAGGCGCGCTTGACGAGATCCTCGGAGGCCTGGCCGCCGCTTCCGCGGACGACGATGGCGCGCAGGCGCAGACCGTTGCCGGAGCCGGACTTCTCGATGAGCAGGCGGGCCACGAGCCGGCCGATGCGGCCGAAGCCGTAGAGGACGACGTCGCGTCCCTCGCGGCGCTCGATCTTGTGGGCGCCGGTGGCACCGGCGACGGCCTCGGCGGTGAACTCCTCCACCGACAGGCCGCGGTCGTCGCCGCGGTACGCCGCGGCGAGCAGGCCGAGGTCGATCTGGGACGGCCCGAGGTCCAGCGTGGTGAGGGCCCGCAGGAACGGCAGGGTCTCGGTGACGGACAGTTCCTCACCGGCGATCTGCCGGGCGAACCGGTGGGTCTTGAGGATGCTCACCACCGACTTGTTCACCAGGGAACGGCTGTGGACCAGGACGGTGACGTCCCGCTCCCGGTGCAGCTTCCCGATCATCGGGATCATCGACTCCGCGATCTCCTCGCGGTTCTTCCAGTTGGTGAACGAGTCGTCGTTGACAGTCACAGATCTATCTTTCGAGCTAGGCGGCTCTAACTTTCGAGCAAGGTGGCGCTCATATGCTAACCCCATGGGGTGTCGATCATGACAGTGGGCCGCATCCGCCGCGTCAGGGCGGTGCGGCCCGCTGTCGGGATGGGTGATGTCACCGGTGACCGGTGCGGCTGCGGCGGGCGACTCCGACGGTCAGCCCCATGGCGGCGAGCCCCAGCAGGGCCACTATCGCGCCGACCCAGCAGTTGTTCCAGATGATGCCGGCCCGTGCACTGTGGGTCGCGGTGACGACCCAGGGGGAGATCAGCAGCCAGAGGCCGAGCGGGGCGAGGATCCACGAGAGGCGGTAGGTGCGCTCCGGGGCCACGGTGAGACCGGCTCCGATCAGGGCGATGGTGATGCCGATGATCAGGTTGTTGATCGTGATGTTCCGCTGCAGCGCGAAGTGCACGACCCAGGGGGAAATCGCGGCGTAGACACCGGCCAGAACGATGAGTCCTTCGACGGCCATGGCCTGGCCGCTGGAGGCCGTCCGCTCCAGGCGCTCCCGCATCTCGGCTATCTCGGGGTGCGAACTCATTCCGGTACCGGTGGTGGAGTGCTGCGGATACGACATCGCTGCCGTCTCCTCTCCATTGAGATTGCGAGTTTGCTGTTGTTGCCCTATGGGCTTACTTCCCCCTTATGTCCGCATTAGCGACCCTTGCTGAGTTTTTCCCCGTGAGTTGCGTCACATTGAACGCCCTCTGTGGGACGTGCGTGATCGTCTGTCAATCTTGTCCACGGTGCGTCAAGAATTCGTCGAGGGCGCGTCAAGAGCCGGGGAGGGCGTGTGACAGGGGCAGAGGTGCCCGACGAGTATCTGACGGGGTACACCCAGATCCTGGCCGACGTCTGCGCCACCGGCCGCCGCCTGACCCGGGTGGAGCTGTCCCTGCTGCGCGCCCACGGCGAACGGGCCGCGGAGGACGGCCACGGCCTGCGGAAACTCGTCCGCCGGCACCTGTCCGAGGCCAGGGCCGTCGCCCCCACGCTGACGGCCGCCGGGATCGACCTGGTCCTCGCCGCCGTCGAGCAGGCCGTCGACGCGTTCGCCGAGGGCCACGAACGGGCCCAGAAGCTCGCCATGCGCCAGGAGGAGGCCGACCGCCGCGAGTTCATCGACGACCTGCTCTACGGCCGCAGCGACCTGGGACGGCTGGCCGAACGCGCGGAGCGCTACGGGCTGCTGTTCTCACGCGCGCACGCGGTGGCGGTCGCCCAGGGCGGACAGCCCGTCGACGACACCCACCCGGCCACGCGGTACGTCGAGACCGCGCTGGTCGCCCGGTTCGGTGAGCGCCGCATCCTGCTGACCACCAAGGACGGCCGGCTCGTGTGCATCGCCCCGGGCGACCAGGAGGACGTCCTGGCGTTCTTCGCCAAGCAGGCGTACGCCTCCACCGACGGCGGCAGGGTCGCCATCGGGCGTCCCCACCCCGGGGCCGGGGGAGTGGTCCACTCCTATGAGGAAGCCCTCAACGCCCTCGAACTCGCCGACCGGCTCGACCTGCAGGAGCCCGTCCTGCGCGCCGCGGAACTCCTGGTGTACCCCGTCCTGACCCGTGACCGGCAGGCCATGGCCGATCTGGTCCGCGACACCCTGGGGCCGCTGAGGGCCGCCCGCGGCGGAGCCCAGCCGCTCCTGGACACCCTGGCCGCCTACTTCGACGCCGGCTGCACGGCCGCCGAAGCCGCGCGCCGCCTCAACCTCAGCGTCCGGGCCCTCACCTACCGCCTGGAGCGCATCCACAAACTGACCGGCGCCGACCCCGCCGACCCCGTGCACCGCTACACACTCCAGACCGCCGCGATCGGCGCGCGTCTGCTGGGCTGGCCGGAGAACGAGCTATGACACGGCGGCGCCGCCGCCCGGCGAAGACGGCCGGCGGGGACGCTCAGGTGCCGGAGGGCCCCGGCCCCCGGTCCGGCGCGGCCCGTATGCCGTCCGCTTCCTTCTCCAGGGCGTCGGCCGCCGCGTCCGCGGCGGCGTTCACCCGGTCGCGCGCCGCCAGGGCGAGAGCCGCGGCCCCGCAGCCGTAGACACACGTGAGCAGCGCGGCCGCACGGCCCCGCGGCATGACCGACTCCAGCACCCGCAGCGCGGTCTCGTGCGCCGCCCACAGAGCGAGGAGCCCGCACACGCCCGCACCGGTGAGCAGCGCGCCGCCGGCCCCGAACTCGCGCAGCCCGGCCAGCAGGTCGTCCTGCATCGCCCGGACCTCGCGACGCGCCGGCTCGGCGGCGTCCTGCCCCAGACGAGCCGCGGCGTCACCCACCCGGCCCGCACCCGATGACACGTCGTCGCCCGGTGTACGCATCGTCGCCCTCCTGCCCTCGTGCCCTCGCCCGGCCGGTGACCGCGGTCACCGGGCCGGTGGTCACGTGTGCGGGGACGCGGTCGGGGGTACTTCGTCCGCTCGGACCCTCCAGGCGGTCCGGTCCGGGGCTGACGCGCCACGGGCTTCCTGGACGACCTCCAGCGCGACGGAGGCAGATCATGGCCCTTTCCCTGACGAGGCAGGACGCGGTCGACATCCTCACGCGGCAGCACGCCCAGATCCGGCGGGGTTTCTACCGCGCGGCGCTGCCGGGACCCGGGCGGCGCCGCGCGTTCGAGCGGCTGATGCGTCTGCTCGCGGTGCACGAGGCCGCCGAAGAGGCGCACGTCCACCCGGTGGCCCGCCGCGTACTGGCGTCCGGACCCGCGCTCGCGGCGCGCCGCCGCCAGGAGGAGAAGCAGGCGAAGAAGCTGCTGGTCGCCCTGCGCCGCACCGGACCGGGAGGCAGGGGATACCTGCGCCGGCTCAATGAGGCACGCCGCGCCGTGCTGACCCACGCGGCCCGTGAGGAACGCGAGGAGTTCGCCGCACTGCGCCGCGCCGTCAGCGGCCGCCGGCTGCGGATGCTCGGTGCCGAGGTCCGGATCACCCAGGCCTACGCGCCCACCCGGCCGCACCGCTGGGTGAACAACGAGGCGGCCAACAAGCTCGCCGCCCCCCTGCTCGGCCCCCTCGACCGGGTGCTCGACCGCGCCCAGCGCGCGGGACACCGCCGTCACTGACCGACGGCCACCTCCCGGCCGTCCGGGGCGACTGCGCACGGGGCTGCCCCGGACGGCTCTCGCCGTTCACTCCACTGACCCCTCACAAGAGGCGTTCGCCGGCGGACGGGGCAAACCTGGAGCACGACGGATGACCTTCCCGTACGGGGCGTCGTCCGTGCCGGCCGCGCAGCCGACCGGCGGGCCGGCGGGCACGCACCGCACCGGCTCCGCCGCGGAGCTCCGTGGCCGCAGGTCACCGCCCCGGACGAGGAAAGGTGCGATGGACGCCATCGAGTTGTTGAAGCACGACCACCGCATGGTGGAGCAACTGTTCCGCGACTACCACGCCGCGGCCTCCCGGACCCAGCGGCGCGGAGTGGTCGAGCTGACGATCCGCGAGCTGTCCAAGCACGCGGCGCTCGAGGAGATGATGCTCTACCCCCTGGCCAAGAAGGTGCTTCCCGACGGCGCGCGGAAGATCGACGAGCACCTGAGCGAGCACATGGCCGTCAAGAAGCTGCTGCTCGCCCTCGACAGGCTGCCCGCCGGAGACGAGCGCGAGGCCGACCTGATGGCCCAGCTCAAGCGGGAGATCGATGAGCACATCCGCGAGGAGGAGGGCGAGACGATGTCCGAACTCCGCGCCCACGTCTCCCAGGAGAAGCTCGACGAACTCGGCCGGCTCATCGACCGGGCCAAGCAGACCGCCCCCACCCGGCCCCACCCGAACGCCCCCGACCGGCCTCCCGCGCTCACCGTGCTCGGGCCGGTGGCCGCCGCCTACGACCGATTCCGTGACCGTCTCCAGGGGAGGCCGAGCACATGACCACCGCCAGCGGTACCACCGAAGTCAGCCGGGAGCCGGAAGGCGCCCATGAGCGGGCCGGCTTCGACGAGATCCACATCCTCTGGATCTCCGAGGGCATGAGCTGCGACGGCGACACCGTCTCCATGACCGCGTCGGACCAGCCCGCGATCGAGGACATCGTGCTCGGGCTGATCCCCGGGCTGCCGAAGGTGCACCTGTACAACAAGGTGCTCTCGCCGAGCCTGGGCGGTGAGGACTTCCTCGCCCCCTTCCGGGCCGCGGCCGCGGGAGAACTCTTCCCGTTCATCCTCGTCATCGAGGGCTCCGTCCCCAACCAGAACATCATCGAGGGCGACGGCTACTGGACCTCCTTCGGCAACGACCTGGAGACGGGCGAACCGCTCACCCTCAACTGGTGGATCGACCAGCTCGCCCCCAAGGCGTGGGCGGTCGTCGCGGCCGGCACCTGCGCCACGTACGGCGGCATCCACGCGATGGCCGGCAACCCCACCGGCTCCATGGGCCTCGCGGACTACCTGGGCTGGGACTTCAGGTCGCAGGGCGCCCTGCCCATCGTCAACGTCCCCGGCTGCCCCATCCAGCCGGAGAACTTCATGGAGACCCTGACCTGGGTGCTCTACCACGCCGCGGGCACCGCGCCGCCCCCGCCGCTGGACGAGATGCTGCGCCCGCAGTGGCTGTTCGGCAAGACGGTCCACGAGGGCTGCGACCGCGCCGCGTACTACGAGCAGGCCGACTTCGCCAAGGACTACAACTCGCCCAAGTGCCAGGTGAAGGTGGGCTGTTGGGGTCCCGTGGTGAACTGCAACGTACCCAAGCGGGGCTGGATGGCCGGCATCGGCGGCTGC
>NZ_JUJA01000057.1:33735-35722 GCF_001906585.1 Streptomyces kebangsaanensis
CTGCACCATGCCCGGCTTCCCCGACACCTTCATGCCGTTCATGGACGAGCCCACCGGCGGCAGCCTGTCGTCCATGCTGATCAGGCCCTACGGCGCCTTCATCCGGCGCATGCGCGGCATCACCAGCATGGCCGTCAACAGGGAACCGAAGTGGCGTCACAACCGACACGAGCTGACCAGCGGGTACGACCCGCACTGGCGCGCCTGACGAGAGGAACGAGGACCGGACCGACATGACGACCACTCAGGCTCGTGCGGCGGGGCGCAGGCCCGCGCAGATCGTGGACATGTCCTGGGACCCGATCACCCGGATCATCGGCAACCTGGGCATCTACACGAAGATCGACTTCGCCAACCAGGAAGTCGTCGAGTGCCACTCCACCTCCTCCCTGTTCCGCGGCTACTCCGTCTTCATGCGCGGCAAGGACCCCCGCGACGCCGGCTTCATCACCTCCCGCATCTGCGGCATCTGCGGCGACAACCACACCACCTGCTCCAACTACGCCCAGCAGATGGCCTACGGCGCCAAACCCCCGCCCATGGCCGAACACATCACCAACCTCGGCGAAGCCGCCGAATACATGTTCGACCACACCATCTTCCAGGACAACCTCGTCTTCGTCGACTTCTGCGAGGCCATGGTCAAGGCCACCAACCCCTCCGTCCTGGCCCGCGCCGAACGCACCGAAGCCCCCCGCGGCCACCTCCACGGCTACCGCACCATCGCCGACATCATGCGCGCCTTCAACCCCTTCGAGGGCGAGGTCTACAAACAGGCCCTCAAGATCTCCCGCACCACCCGGGAGATGTTCTGCCTGATGGAGGGCCGCCACGTCCACCCCTCCACCCTCTATCCCGGCGGCGTGGGCACCATGCCCCAGCCCACCCTCTTCACCGACTACCTCACCCGCCTGCTGCGCATCATCGACTTCGTCAAACAGGCCGTCGCCATGAACGACGACGTCTTCGACTTCTTCTACGCCGCCCTGCCCGGCTACGAGGAGGTCGGCCGCCGCCGCATCCTCCTCGCCTGCTGGGGCGCCTTCCAAAACCCCGACACCTGCGACTACCGCTACGCCACGATGAACACCTGGGGCAAGGACATGTACGTCACCCCCGGCATCATCGTCGACGGCCAACTCGTCACCAACAACCTCACCGACATCAACCTCGGCCTGCGCATCCTCCTCGGCTCCTCCTACTACGACGACTGGACAGGCGAAGAGCCCTTCGTCACCCACGACCCCCTCGGCAACCCCGTCGACATCCGCCACCCCTGGAACCAGACCACCCTCCCCCACCCCCAAAAACGCACCTTCGAAAACAACTACTCCTGGGTCATGAGCCCCCGCTGGTACCACCCCGAAACCGGCCGGCACCTCGCCCTGGACACCGGCGGCGGCCCCCTGGCCCGCCTGTGGTCCACCGCCCTGAACGGCCTCGTCGACACCCCCTACGTCAAAGCCACCGGCCACAGCGTCCGCATCACCCTCCCCAAAGGCCAAACCCTCCCCGAACACACCCTGGAATGGACCATCCCCCAGTGGTCCAACACCCTCGAACGCGACCGCGCCCGCCCCTACTTCATCGCCTACGCCGCCGCCATGGCCCTCCACTTCCTCGACCAGGCCCAACACCTCGTCCGCGCCGGCGAAACCCACACCTTCACCAACTACGAGGTCCCCGACGAAGCCATCGGCTGCGGCTTCCACGAAGCCGTCCGCGGCGTCCTCTCCCACCACCTCGTCATCCGCGACAAAAAGATCGCCAACTACCACCCCTACCCCCCCACCCCCTGGAACGCCAGCCCCCGCGACCACTACGGCACCCCCGGCCCCTACGAAGACGCCGTCCAGGGCCAGCCCATCTTCGAGGAAAACGGCCCCGACACCTTCAAAGGCGTCGACATCATGCGCACCGTCCGCAGCTTCGACCCCTGCCTCCCCTGCGGCGTCCACATGTACACCGGCAACGGAAAAACACTGAC
>NZ_JUJA01000058.1:0-19883 GCF_001906585.1 Streptomyces kebangsaanensis
GCCGGAGACGGGGTATCAACATATCTGGCGTTGATTTTTGGCACGCTGTTGAGTTCTCAAGGAACGGTCGCTTCCTTCGTACTCACCCTCGCGGGCTTTCCTCCGGGCGCTTCCCTTCGGTGTTTCCGACTCTATCAGATCTTTCCGACCCGATTTCCTCGGTGCTTTCCAGGTCCGCGCTTCCGCGCTTTCCTTTCCGGCGGTTCCGACTCTATCAGATCCTTTTCGGCCTGATCCCCAGTCAGCGGGGTTCGCCTTCCCGGCCGTTGGGCCGTTCCGACGAGTGAGACTTTAGCGGATTCCCTGCTCCCGTGCGAATCGGGGGCTGCGGCCTTTCGGACGCGGATTCCTCATTCCGCGAATACGCACGCCCATGCAACGACAACAGACAGACTGCACGACTGTCGTCGAGTAAAGGGTGGTACCTGCGGAAAGGTTGTCCGGGGACCGACCGGAGTCGGCTCTCACTTCGGGCAACCCGGAGAACACTACGGACCACGACGGAGCGTGTCAACTCACTGCCGAACGGCGCTCCCGAGCCGTATCCTGGGGCCATGACCACGCGTACGTGTACCCATCTGTGGTGGGCCGCCTGACGGCGGCCGTACTCACGTATGCATGCAACGGCCGCCGCCTCGGCGGCCGTTCTCGTATCTCCTCCAGGACTCCGGGGGGCGGCCGGCCGGGACGGCGGCCACGACCAGGAGATGGAGTGGAGATGACACGGGTCTTCAGCGGGATCAAGCCGACCGGACACCTGACGCTGGGGAACTACCTGGGCGCCATGCGGCGGTGGGCCGAGGTGGACCAGCATCGGTCGGAGGCGCTGTTCTGCGTCGTCGACCTGCACGCGCTGACCGTGGACCACGACCCCGCGCGCGTGCGCAGGCTCAGCCGGCAGGCGGCGACACTGCTGCTGGCGTCGGGGCTCGACCCGGAGCGGTGCACCGTGTTCGTGCAGAGCCATGTGGACGAGCACGCCCGGCTGTCGTACCTGCTGGAGTGCGTGGCCACCGACGGCGAGATGCGGCGGATGATCCAGTACAAGGAGAAGGCGGCGCGCGAGCAGCGGCGGGGCGGGAGCGTGCGGCTGTCGCTGCTGACGTATCCGGTGCTGATGGCCGCGGACATCCTGGCGTACGGAACGGACGAGGTGCCGGTCGGGGACGACCAGACGCAGCACGTGGAGCTGTCCCGTGACCTGGCCGTGCGGTTCAACCAGCGGTACGGGCACACGTTCGTGGTGCCGAGGGCGACCCATCCGAAGGTGGCGGCGCGGGTGATGAACCTGCAGGACCCGGCGTCGAAGATGGGGAAGTCGGACGACTCCGGGCCGGGCATCGTCTATCTGCTGGACGAGCCGGAGGTCGTGCGGAAGAAGGTCATGCGGGCGGTGACCGACAGCGGGCGGGACGTGGTCTACGACCGGCAGGAGCGGCCCGGGGTCGCGAACCTGCTGGAGATCCTGGCGGCCTGTGAGGGGAAGGACCCGGAGGACCTGAGCGGCGCGTACGCGTCGTACGGCGCCTTGAAGAAGGACACGGCGGAGGCGGTGGTCGAGGTCCTGAGGCCGGTGCAGGCGCGGCACAGGGAGCTGTGCGCGGATCCCGCACAGGTGGAGGCGGTGTTGCGGGCGGGCGCGGAGAAGGCCAGGGAGATGGCGCGGCCGACGGTCGACGCGGCGTACCGGGCGATCGGGCTGCTGCCCGCCTGAGGAGCGGCCCGCCGGCCGCCCGGTGGCGGGGTCAGTTGTTGCCGGAGGCCAGCTCGCGGCTGCGGTCGCGGGCGGCTTCCAGGGCGGCGATGAGGGCGGCGCGTACGCCGTGGTTCTCCAGTTCGCGGATGGCGTTGATCGTGGTGCCGGCCGGGGAGGTGACGTTCTCGCGGAGTTTCACGGGGTGCTCCCCGCTGTCGCGGAGCATCACCGCGGCGCCGATGGCGGACTGGACGATCAGGTCGTGGGCCTTGTCGCGGGGCAGGCCGAGGAGGATGCCGGCGTCGGTCATGGCCTCGACCAGGTAGAAGAAGTAGGCCGGGCCCGAGCCGGACAGGGCGGTGCAGGCGTCCTGCTGGGACTCGGGGACGCGGAGCGTCTTGCCGACGGAGCCGAAGATCTCCTCGGCGTGGGCGAGGTGCTCGGCGGTGGCGTGGGTGCCGGCGGAGATGACGGACATGGCCTCGTCGACGAGGGCGGGGGTGTTCGTCATGACGCGGACGACCGGGGTGCCGGGGGCCAGGCGCTCCTCGTAGAAGGAGGTGGGGATCCCCGCCGCGCCGCTGATGATCAGGCGGTCGGCGGGGATGTGCGGGGCGAGTTCGTCGAGGAGGGCGCCCATGTCCTGGGGCTTGACGGTGAGGATCAGGGTGTCGGCGGTCTTCGCTGCTTCCGGGTTGGTGACCGGGGTGACTCCGTGGCGGGCGCGGAGTTCTTCGGCCCGTTCCGGGCGGCGGGCGGTGACCAGCAGGTCGGCGGGGGTCCAGCCGCCTCGGATCATTCCGCTGAGCAGGGCTTCGCCGATCTTGCCGGTGCCGAGGACTGCGACTTTCTGGCTCATGTGTTCATCCTCGCACCGGCGGTACGGGGTGCGGGCGGGCTGTCCGGCTGGCGGACGCCTTCGGCTCCGTACGGGCTATGGGGTGCGCCGTCTGAGGGTGACCGCTCCCAGGCCGAGGACCAGCAGGGCGCAGCCGGCCACGATCAGTACGTCACGGACGAACGTGGTCGTCACGTCGGTGTGGCGCAGGACCTCGTTCATGGCGTCGACGGCGTAGGACATGGGGAGGACGTCGGAGATCGCCTCCAGGGCGGGGTGCATGTCGGGGCGGGGGGTGAACAGGCCGCAGAGGAGGAGCTGGGGGAAGATCACCGCCGGCATGAACTGGACCGCCTGGAACTCGGAGGCGGCGAAGGCGGAGACGAAGAGGCCGAGCGCGGTGCCGAGGAGGGCGTCGAGCAGGGCGACCAGCAGGAGCAGCCAGGCCGAGCCGGTGACGTCCAGGCCGAGGAGCCACAGTGCCAGGCCCGTGGCCAGGGCGGACTGGACGATCGCGAGGGCGCCGAAGGCGAGGGCGTAGCCGGCGATGAGGTCGCCCTTGCCGAGGGGCATGGCGAGGAGGCGTTCGAGGGTGCCGGAGGTGCGTTCGCGCAGGGTGGCGATGGAGGTCACCAGGAACATGGTGATCAGCGGGAAGACGCCGAGGAGCGAGGCCCCGATGGTGTCGAAGGTGTGCGGGCTGCCGTCGAAGACGTAGCGCAGCAGGATCAGCATCAGGCAGGGGACCAGCAGCATCAGGGCGATGGTGCGGGGGTCGTGGCGGAGCTGGCGCAGTACCCGGGCGGCGGTGGCGGTGGTGCGGGCGGCGCTCAGGGCGCGGGGTGCGGTGGGTGCGGTGGTCGTGGTCATCGTGCCGTCTCCTTGGCGCGGCCCGCGGCGACCGCCTCGTCGACCAGGTGCAGGAAGGCCGCCTCGACGGTGTCGGCGCCGGTGCGGGAGCGGAGTGCTTCCGGGGTGTCGTCGGCGAGGATCTCGCCCTCGCGCATGAGGAGGAGGCGGTGGCAGCGCTCGGCCTCGTCCATGACGTGGGAGGAGACGAGGAGGGTGGCGCCGCGGGTGTCGGCGATGTGGTGGAAGAGGTTCCACAGGTCGCGGCGCAGGACGGGGTCGAGGCCGACGGTGGGTTCGTCGAGGACCAGCAGTTCGGGGGCGCCGAGGAGGGCGACGGCGAGGGAGACGCGGCTGCGCTGGCCGCCGGAGAGGTTGCCGGCGAGGGCGTCGGCGTGGGCGGTGAGGTCGACGTCGGCGATGGCGCGGCCGACGTGGTCCCGGCGGCGTTCGGCCGCCGCGCGGCCCGGGTCGAGGACGGCGGCGAAGTACTCGAGGTTCTGGCGGACCGTCAGGTCGTCGTAGACGGAGGGCGCCTGGGTGACGTAGCCGATGCGGCTGCGCAGGGTGGCGTGGCCGGCGGGGAGGCCGAGGATCTCCAGAGTGCCTCCGACCTTGGCCTGGGTGCCGGTGATCGCGCGCATGAGGGTGGACTTGCCGCAGCCGGAGGGGCCGAGCAGACCGGTGATGCGGCCGCGCGGGACGGTGAAGCCGAGGCCCCGCAGGACGGTGCGGGGGCCTCGGACGACGGTGAGGGCTTCGGCGCGGACGGCATGCGGGTGCGGGTCGGGTGGGCCCGACGTAATATTCATCATGTGATGATTAAGGCGCGCGAGGGGGTGCCGTCAAGTGGGAACGGGGACTTGATGCCGGGACAGGGCTTGGTGGCGAGGAGGAGGAGCACGTCGTAGGTCTCCTCCACGATGCCGTCCGGGAAGACCCGCAGCAGGTGGTCGCGTTCCTCGGCGGGGAAGGCGGCCTTGCGTTCTTCGGAGCACACGAGGAAGTACGAGTGGCTGCCGATGTCGGCGAGGTGGGTGCCGACGGGAACCTGGCGGCTCCAGCGGACCTCGCGGCGGGTGAAACGGAGGCGGCCGCTGGGGTCGGCCCGGTCGGTACGGGTGCCGGCCGCCCGGCTCTCGGCGGCCCTGTCGGCGCCGAGGAAACGGTGGATGCGCCGGCCTTCCTCGACTGTCCACTCGACGTCGGGTGCGTCCGTGTTCCACCACAGCGCGAGTGCGCCCCCGGGACGCAGCACGCGCGGGGCCTCCGGGACCGAACGGGCCGGGTCGGTCCAGTGCCAGGCCTGGGCGTAGGTGAGGAGGTCGGCGGAGGCGTCCGCGAGGGGAAGCGCGTCGCCGCTGCCACGCACGACCGGGATGTCGGGGTGGGTGCGGCGGAGCTGGGCCGCCATGCCGCCGCCGGGTTCCACGGCCGGCGCCCGGGCACCGCGCTCGTGCAGGAGGGCGGTCGCGATGCCCGTGCCGGCGCCGACGTCCACGACGCGCGCACCGGCGAGGGGGCGGCCGGCGAGTTCCTCGACCGCGTCCAGGAGGGCGGGCGGACAGGAGGGGCGGTTGGCGGCGTACTGGGCCGCGGCCGCGTTGTAAGGAGTGTGCTCGGGCGGCGTGGAGGGTCTCGGAGCCCTGGGCGGGCGACGGGGAAACGGTCATACGGCCATGCTCGGGCGGCGGGCCGGCCGTGAGCAGGGGGCGCCTCGGGCCGGCCCGTCCGCCGGGTCGTCCGGTCAGGAGCGGCGTCTCTTCGACGGGTTGCCCGAACGGCGGGTGACGCGGCGTTCGTACTGTTCGCGGGCGCGCCGGTACTCCTCGCGGTGCAGTTTCTCGCCGGGGGCCTCGACGAGCGAGCGGAAGAAGTAGGCGAGGAGGGAGCCGACGAACCCGACGGCGAGCAGGCCGCGCAGGGAGGCACGGCGGTCGGGGTCGGGGCGCTTGCCGAAGCCCTCCCAGGTGTGGCCGAAGGCGAGCGCGCTGCACACCGCGAACACCACGACGACCAGGAGCATCACGAAGGAGCCGGAGTCGGCGATCCGGAGCCCCTGGTAGGCGAGGCGGAGCACGAGGCAGGCGGCGGCGGTCGCGGCGAGCGAGCCGGCGGCGACGCCGACGCGGCGGGCGGTGTAGCCGCCGTCGCGGTCCACCCAGGTGGTGCCGAAGAAGCGGAGGGGCTCGGGGCGGGGCCCGGTGGAGCCCGCGGGGGTGTCCGGGGTGCCGTTGTCGTCGCTCACGGCTCGATTATGGCTTCCGGGTGTCCGCGGGCTCCGTCCGGGATCAGCCGCAGCGGCCGGCGACGTAGCCGTCGCTGCCGGTGTACACGTACGCGTCGGAGACGTACTGGCCGGTGCCGATGTTGTCCCAGATGTTCGAGGTGCCGTAGTAACCCGACACCGTCGTGCCCGGCGTCTGGCAGTGGATCGGCACCGAGGCGCCCGCGGGCAGCACGCGGACGAGGCTGTAGCCGGTGCCGGGACCGCTGCGGACGTTGAGCTGGACGCCCGGCGCCACCGGGTAGTACTTCGCGGCCGCCACGGTCGCGACGGCCTCCGCCGCCGCGTCGCCACCGGCCCCCTCGACATGCTTTTCCGCACGGTCGACCGACATGAGAGACCTCCCCCGTCACACCCCATGACTGCCATGGGGTCCCGTTCATTCCCCGGGAACGCGCCACGAAACACCCGTGCGCGATTCGCATGTGAACGCCAGCAAGCCGCCTCGGTCCCGTTCGGGGCATCGACTAGGCTCCCTGCGTCGCGCGCGCGAACGAACAGCACGGGGGTGGTCATGACTCCACAGCGCAACACCGGGGCGGGCGCGGAAGAAGGACTTCCGGAGTACGCCGGCCACTACCGTCTGGAGTCGTGTCTGGGCTCCGGTGGCATGGGCGTGGTGCATCTGGCCCGCAGCACCTCGGGACTGAAGCTCGCGGTGAAGGTCGTGCACGCCCGGTTCGCCAGGGACCCCGAGTTCAGGGGGCGGTTCCGGCAGGAGGTGGCGGCGGCCCGCAGGGTGAGCGGCGCGTTCACCGCGCCCGTCGTCGACGCCGACCCGGAGGCCGAACGGCCCTGGATGGCCACCCTGTTCATTCCCGGGCCCACGCTCTCGGACGAGGTGAAGCGGAACGGGCCCATGACCCCTGCCCAGTTGCGCCGGCTGATGGCCGGGCTCGCCGAGGCGCTGCGCGACATCCACCGGGTGGGCGTCGTCCACCGGGATCTCAAGCCGAGCAACGTGCTGCTCGCCGAGGACGGGCCGAAGGTCATCGACTTCGGCATCTCCCGCCCGAAGGACAGCGAACTGCGCACCGAGACCGGCAAGTTGATCGGTACGCCGCCCTTCATGGCGCCGGAGCAGTTCCGCCGGCCGCGGGAGGTCGGTCCGGCGGCCGACATCTTCGCGCTCGGGTCCGTGCTGGTGCACGCGGCGACCGGGCGCGGGCCGTTCGACTCCGACAGCCCGTACGTCGTCGCCTACCAGGTGGTGCACGACGAGCCCGACCTGACCGGCGTGCCGGAGGACCTGGCACCGCTCGTGCTGCGCTGTCTGGCCAAGGAGCCCGAGGACCGGCCCACACCGGACGAGCTGACGCGGGAGCTGCGGTCGGTGGCGGCGTCGTACGACACGCAGGCGTTCGTACCGGAGCAGCGGGCGCACGGGTTCCCCGGGGCCCTCGGCACGGACGGCGATCGCACGTCGCCGCCCGGGTCCCGCGCCGGGGAGGCCGAGGGCACAACGGAGAGGCGGGCCCGGCCGCGGGCCGGGCGGCGCCCGCGCTCCAAGCGGCTCGCTCTGGCCGCCGGGGTGCTGGGACTGGCCGTCGGCGGCGGGCTCGCCTCGGTCCAGCTGCTCGACGGCGGCCTCGCGATGAACGGCCCGGCACCCGGGACCACCACCCTGCCCGGAGCCACGTCGGCCGCGTTCTCCGGGTGGGTGGCGAAGCCCGTGCCCGGCAGCGAGGGCGTGCCCCAGTGTTCGTACGGGGCCGGGAAGCTGTTCTGTGCGCGGCCCGGGCTGGTCTACGCCCTCGATCCGGCGGACGGAAGCCTGCTGTGGCGGCACTCCGTCCCCAGGATGCTCACCGGCGTGCCGCCGGTCGTCGCGGGCGGCCTGGTGCAGCCGATGACGGATCACGGGCAGCGGCTGGAGGCCCTGGACCCGGACTCGGGCAGACCGCGCTGGCAGCGGAACGTTCCGGCATACAGCGGGGTGCGGTCCGTCGGCGGCATGCTGCTGCTCACCGGCACCGACGGGCTGGTGCGCGGGGTGGACGCCGGGTCGGGCGAAACCAGGTGGAGCCGGCGGGTTCCGGACCTGCCGCTCCCTCACTTCTCCTCGTTCGCCGGTGACCCGCTGGCGTACGCGGTGAGCGCGTCGGACGACGGGTCGTCCACGCGGGTCGTCGCGGTGGACCCGGCGACGGGCGACGTGCGCTGGGAGGCGCGGCAGCACGGGCTGCTGACGCCCGTGGGCAGCCGGGACGGCTCCCTCGTCCTGCTCTCCGAGGAGGCGGCCTTCGGCCGGGTGAACGCCGTGGTCCGCTACACCCCGGCGTCCGGGGCGTCGGTCCGGGTCGCGCTGCCGGTGCCGCGCGACGCGGTGCGGGCGAGCGTGCACGGCGACGTGGTCCACCTGCTGGGCAGCGGTGGCTCGCTGGACGCGGTCGACCTGGCTGCCCGGAAGGTGCGGTGGCGGCTGGAGACGGCCGTCAGCCGCGGCTCGGCACCGGCCGCCGACGCCGACCACGTGTACTTCCTCGCCGGAGACGGCCGGCTGCTGGCGGTCGGCGCCCGCACCGGGCGGCTCGTCGGCCAGACCCGGCCGCGGCTCGGCGAGCACACCGACCGGGTCGCGGCGGCGCTGCCCGCGCCCCTGGCCGTCAAGGGCCATGTCTACACCGGCGCCCCCGACGGGACCGTCTTCGCCGTGGACGGCCGCGACCCGTCGTCCTGGTGACACGCCGGGGGCCGCCTCCGAGGAGACGGCCCCGCGGGTCCGGATGTCCGGAGGGGTCTGGCGCGGATCAGCCCAGCTTCGAGACGTCCCGGACGGCGCCCTTGTCCGCGCTGGTGGCCATCGCGGCGTAGGCCCGCAGGGCCGCCGAGACCTTGCGGTCGCGGTTCTTCGGGGCGTACACGCCGCCCAGCGCCTGCTCGCGGCGGGACAGCTCCGCGTCGTCGACGAGCAGCTCGATGGTGCGGTTCGGGATGTCGATGCGGATGCGGTCGCCGTCCTCGACGAGCGCGATCGTGCCGCCGGAGGCCGCCTCCGGGGAGGCGTGGCCGATGGACAGGCCCGAGGTGCCGCCGGAGAAGCGGCCGTCGGTGACCAGGGCGCAGGCCTTGCCCAGGCCGCGGCCCTTCAGGTACGAGGTCGGGTAGAGCATCTCCTGCATGCCGGGGCCGCCCTTGGGGCCCTCGTAGCGGATGACGACGACGTCGCCCTCCTTGACCTGCTGGGTGAGGACCTTCTGGACGGCTTCCTCCTGCGACTCGCAGACGACCGCCGGGCCCTCGAAGGTCCAGATCGACTCGTCGACGCCCGCGGTCTTCACCACGCAGCCGTCCACGGCCAGGTTGCCCTTGAGGACGGCCAGGCCGCCGTCCTTGCTGTACGCGTGCTCGGCGCTGCGGATGCAGCCGCCCTCGGCGTCGGTGTCCAGGGCCTCCCAGCGCTCGGACTGGGAGAAGGCCTCCGCCGAGCGCACGCAGCCGGGGGCCGCGTGCCACAGTTCGACCGCCTCGGGGGACGGGGAGCCGCCGCGCACGTCCCAGGTCTTGAGCCAGTCCGCGAGGGAGGGGCTGTGGACCGCGTGCACGTCCTCGTTGAGCAGGCCCGCGCGGTGCAGCTCGCCGAGCAGGGCGGGGATGCCGCCGGCGCGGTGCACGTCCTCCATGTAGTACGTGCGGTCCTTGGCGACGTTGGGGGCGACCTTCGCCAGGCAGGGGACGCGACGCGAGACGGCGTCGATCTCCTCCAGGCCGAAGGGGACGCCGGCCTCCTGGGCGGCGGCCAGCAGGTGCAGGATCGTGTTGGTCGAGCCGCCCATCGCGATGTCCAGGGCCATCGCGTTCTCGAAGGCCGCGGAGGTGGCGATGGCGCGGGGCAGGACGGTGTGGTCGTCCTGCTCGTAGTGGCGGCGGGTGATGTCCATCACCGTGCGGGCCGCGTCCTCGTACAGCGCCCTGCGGGCCGTGTGGGTGGCCAGGACCGAGCCGTTGCCGGGCAGGGCGAGGCCGATCGCCTCGGTCAGGCAGTTCATCGAGTTGGCGGTGAACATGCCGGAACAGGAGCCGCAGGTCGGGCAGGCGTTCTCCTCGATGCGGAGGATGTCCTCGTCGGAGACCTTGTCGTTCACGGCGTCGGAGATCGCGTCGACCAGGTCGAGGGTGCGGACCGTGCCGTCGACCAGGGTGGCCCGGCCGGACTCCATCGGGCCGCCGGAGACGAAGACCGTCGGGATGTTCAGCCGCAGGGCGGCCATCAGCATGCCCGGGGTGATCTTGTCGCAGTTGGAGATGCAGATCAGGGCGTCGGCGCAGTGCGCCTCGACCATGTACTCGACGCTGTCCGCGATCAGGTCGCGGGAGGGCAGCGAGTAGAGCATGCCGCCGTGGCCCATCGCGATGCCGTCGTCGACGGCGATCGTGTTGAACTCGCGCGGGATGCCGCCCGCCTCCCGGACCGCCTCGCTGACGATCCGGCCGACCGGCTGGAGGTGGGTGTGGCCGGGCACGAACTCGGTGAAGCTGTTGGCGACCGCGATGATCGGCTTCCGGCCGATGTCCGCACCGGGTACACCGGAGGCGCGCATCAGGGCACGGGCGCCCGCCATGTTGCGGCCGTGGGTGACTGTGCGGGACCTCAGCTCGGGCATCGTCGCTCGCTCCTTCGGGACGTTCCGCCGGGACGCCGGGCAGTCCCGGCAGGGTACTGACGCAGTCGAGCGTACGCCGGTCATCCAGGGATCGGGACGCGGCGTCCGGCATACGGGACGCGTGTCTCGGGGGCCGTACGCACGGTTCCGTGGCGGAGACGGCTCAGGGACCCGTGAGGTGCCCCTGCACCACGGGTGCCAGCCGCGCGATGATCTGCTCCGCGTCCGCCGAGGCCAGCGGCTCCAGCCTGATCACGTACCGCAGGATCGCGCACCCGACCAGCTGGGCGGCGGCGAGTTCGGCGCGCAGCTCCGCGTCGGGCAGGTCGAGCCGGCCGGCGATGCGGCGCAGCAGCTGGGAGGCGAGCAGCCGGCGGAAGACGGCGGCCGCGGTGTCGTTGCTCAGCGCGGAGCGGACGATCGCCAGCAGCGGCGTACGGGTGGCCGGGTTCTCCCAGACGCCGAAGAAGAACCGGGTCAGGCGCTCGCCCACGTCGTCCGGCGGGGCGTCGGCGAGCGCGTCCGGGGTGTTCAGGGCGGGGGCGAAGATGACCGCGACCGCCGCCTCGAACACCTGCTCCTTGGTGCCGAAGTAGTGGTGCACGAGGGCCGAGTCGACCCCGGCGGCCTTGGCGATGCCGCGTACGGACGTCTTCTCGTAGCCGTGCTCGGAGAACTCCTCGCGGGCCGCGGTCAGGATGTGGTCGCGGGTGTCGGCGGCCTCCTCGCGGCGGGGACGGCCGCGGCGCCGTGCGGTGGCGCCGGTCATCGCCGGGGCACCCGCATCGCCGAGGCCAGGTGCAGCCGGGTGAAGGCCAGGGCCTCGGCGAGGTCGGCCTCGCGCTCGGCGCTGGACATGGCGCGGCGGGTGTTGACCTCGATGACGACATGGCCGTCGAAGCCGGACCGGGCGAGACGTTCCAGCACCTCGGCGCAGGGCTGGGTGCCGCGACCGGGCACCAGGTGCTCGTCCTTCGCCGAGCCCCTGCCGTCGGCGAGGTGCACGTGTCCGAGCCGGTCGCCCATGCGGTCGATCATCTGCAGGGCGTCGGTGCGGGCCGTCGCCGCGTGGCTGAGGTCGATCGTGAAGTGGCGGTAGTCGTCCTTGGTGACGTCCCAGCCGGGGGCGTAGGCGAGCATCTCGCGGTCGCGGTAGCGCCAGGGGTACATGTTCTCGACGGCGAACCGCACATCCGTCTCGTTCGCCATGCGCCAGACGCCGGCGACGAAGTCACGGGCGTACTGGCGCTGCCAGCGGAACGGCGGATGGACCACGACCGTGCTCGCGCCGAGCTTCTCGGCGGCCGTCCTCGCGCGCTGGAGCTTGACCCAGGGGTCGGTGGACCACACCCGCTGCGTGATCAGCAGGCAGGGGGCGTGCACGGCGAGGACCGGTATCCGGTGGTAGTCGCTGAGTCTGCGCAGCGCGTCGATGTCCTGGCTGACGGGGTCGGTCCACACCATGACCTCGACGCCGTCGTATCCGAGGCGCGCGGCGATCTCGAAGGCCGTCGCCGTCGACTCCGGGTAGACGGAGGCCGTCGACAGGGCGACCTTCGCATCCGGGATGCGAACGGGTTCCACCACGAGGGACAGGTTACGGGGTGCGGTTCGGTGGCGTGGGGTGCCTGTTCGCCGTTGTGGTCTTCGTCATGGGCGGGTGCGGGTCCGCCGTGGTTCGCCGCGCCCACGCGGCAGGGTCGCGGAACGTCGCGGCCCCGCGCCCCCGCGTGTCTATGCCGGGTCCATGTGATCAAGGCGCCGCAGGATCACGCCCTCCCTCAGGGCCCACGGGCATATCTCCAGGCGTTCCACGTCGAACAGGTCCATCGCGCCCTCGGCGACCAGCGCGCCGGCCAGGAGCTGGCCCGCCCGGCCGTCGGAGACGCCGGGGAGTTCGGAGCGCTCGTCGTTCGTCATGCCGGAGAGCCTGGGCACCCATGACTCCAGGGACTCGCGCTTCAGCTCGCGCTGGACGTACAGGCCCTCGGTGGAGCGGGGGGCGCCGGCCAGGCGGGCGAGCTGCTTGAACGTCTTGGAGGTGGCGACGACGTGGTCGGGGGTGCCGAACCGGCTGAACTCGCCGACGGTCCGCGCGATCTCGGCGCGCACATGGCGGCGCAGCGCCCTGACGTCCTCGGGGCCGGGCGGGTCGCCGGGCAGCCAGGCGGCGGTGAGCCGGCCCGCGCCGAGCGGCAGTGACACAGCCGCGTCGGGCTCCTCGTCGATGCCGTAGGCGATCTCCAGCGAGCCGCCGCCGATGTCCAGGACCAGCAGCTTCCCCGCCGACCAGCCGAACCAGCGGCGGGCGGCGAGGAAGGTGAGGCGGGCCTCCTCCTCACCGCTGAGCACCTGGAGCTCGACGCCGGTCTCGGCCCGCACGCGCGCGAGGACGTCGTCGGCGTTGCCCGCCTCGCGCACGGCGGAGGTCGCGAACGGCAGCAGGTCCTCGACGCCCTTGTCCTCGGCGGCCCGAAGCGCCTCGTGGATCACCGCGACGAGTCTGTCGACACCGTCGGAGCCGATCGCGCCGCCCTCGTCGAGGAGTTGGGCGAGGCGCAGCTCGGTCTTGTGCGAGTGCGCGGGCAGCGGGCGGGCGCCGGGGTGCGCGTCGACCACCAGCAGGTGCACCGTGTTCGAACCCACGTCGAGGACACCGAGTCTCATGTACGGAACGCTACTGCGGCCCGGGGCGTGGTCCGGTCCGGATGCCCCGGCGGGGGCGGCCCCGGCCGCGATGTCCGGCGACTTACCCTGGACGGGTGCCAAAGACGAAAAAGACGAAAACCGATAAATCGGCGGACCCGGCGAACCGGGTGAAAGCAGGGAAGCCGAGGAAGCGGGGCTCGGAAGCCGACGAGAAGGGGCTCGACTTCGCGCGCGCGTGGGTGGAGTTCCCGGATCCGGCGGACGACGAGCAGGTCTTCCGCTGTGATCTGACATGGCTGACCTCTCGTTGGAACTGCATCTTCGGCAGCGGCTGCCAGGGCATCGAGGCGGGCCGCGCGGACGACGGGTGCTGCACGCTGGGCGCCCACTTCTCCGACGAGGACGACGAGAAGCGGGTTGCCGAGCACGTGGCGAGGCTCACACCGGACATCTGGCAGAACCATGCCGAGGGCACGGCGGACGGCTGGGTCTCGGAGGACGAGGAGGGCTCCCGGCAGACCCGCCGGTTCCAGGGCTCGTGCATCTTCCAGAACCGGCCCGGCTTCCCCGCCGGCATGGGCTGCTCGCTGCACATCCTGGCGGTGAAGGAGGGCCGCGAGCCGCTGGAGACCAAGCCGGACGTGTGCTGGCAGCTGCCGATCCGGCGGACCTTCGAGTGGATCGACCGGCCCGACGACACGCGTGTGCTGCAGGTGTCGATCGGTGAGTACGACCGCAGGGGCTGGGGTCCGGGCGGGCACGACCTGCACTGGTGGTGCACCTCGGCGGTGTCGGCGCACGGCGCGGGTGAGCCGGTGTACGTCTCCTACCGGGCCGAGCTGACCGAGCTGATGGGCAAGGCCGGCTACGACCGCCTGGTCGAGCTGTGCGAGGAGCGCCTGGCCTCCGGGCTGCCGCTGCTGGCCCCGCATCCGGCTGATCCTGCCGCTCCGGCTGGTCCGGCTCATGGGAAGGGCCGGGCCTAGTCGAGGCTGTCCGGGGGGATGTCCGGCGGGTTCGGGCTGCTCGGGTCGTCGCTGTCCTCGGGTACCGGGGGGTGCCCGCCCGGGTCGGGCGGGGCGGACTCGGTCGGGGTCGGCGCCGGGTCGGACGACGGTGGGCCGGCCGGGGGGCTCGTGGGGTTCCCGGGGTCGGGCCGGGTCGGTGCGGGGTGCGGGTCGGGGGCCGGGGGCGGGTCGGCCGGAGAGGTGGGGCCGGAGGTCGGGGGGCCGGGGTTCGAGGGGCTGGGCGCGGTGCCGTGGCCGTCGATGGAGACGACGACGCCGGCGGGCGCGATCGCCACGCGCGCGCTCCAGTGGCCGGACGGCTCGCGCAGGTGGTCGACGTACACCTTGATCGTCAGGAACTCGCCGGGCTTCAGGGTTCCCGAGGTGCGGCTCAGGTAGAGCCAGGACACCCCGGTGGAGGCCGACCAGCGGACCGGGCCGGGGCCGGAGGCGGCGAGGGTGATCAGTGTGGTGTCGCCGGCGCCGGCGGCGGTCACCGTCAGATGGCCGTCCTTGTGGCCCGCGCCGGTGACGCTGACGACCTCCACGGAGACATCGGGTCCGCCGCCCCTGCCGAAGCGGGCGTCGGGTCCGGGGGCGGCGTTGCCGGTGTTCTCGTATCCGCTGCCCGCCGCCTCGCCGCCTCGGGCGTCCGGGCCGTGCGCCTCGTGCGCGGTGGCGGAGGGACCGCCGGGGCCCTCGCCGGTGGGGTCGCCCCGGTAGGCGGCCCACAGGGCCAGCACGGGGGCGGCCACCACGGTGGCCACCACGGTCGTCGTGACGGCACGCGCGCGCAGCCGGTCCCTGCGGGCCGCGTGGTCCTTGGGGTCCATGGGGAAGCCGCGCCGGTCGAAGCGGGGGGCGGTGCTCCGCGCGCGCGGGTGGTGCGCCAGCGCCGTGTGCAGGGCCGCGCGGGGCGCCGTGAGGACGGGCAGCTCGGCGGGGGTGACGGTGGCGCCGGGCCAGCGGCCGGGCAGGGCGCGCCCGGCGGCGCGGCGGCAGCGCGGACAGTCGTCGACGTGCCGGACGAGCTCGCGCCGCAGTGCCGCGCCGAGCACGACCTGGTCGTCGCCGGTCAGCCGGGACACGCTCGGACAGGTGCCGGTCTCGACGACGGCGAGCGCCGCGCGCGTGCGCTCCACCTCGCAGGCGGCCGCGGCGAGGAGGTCCCGGGTGGCGGCGAGGTTCGTGCCGAGGACGGCGGCGACCTCGTGGGCGGCGAGGCGGTGGCGTACGGCGAGCTCCAGGGCCTCGCGCTGTTCCGGGGTGGTGCCGGCGGCCTCCGGCCAGGCGAGCAGGGCGAGTTCGCGCCGCCGCTCCTGCCGGACCTCGTCGGAGACGGGCGGGGCCGCGGGCCGCACGCGCCCGTGCCGGTCCTCGCGGCCCGCGGCGTGCGTGCTCCGGCCTTTCTGCCTGGCCTCGGCCAGCTTGCGCAGGCACGCCCAGCGGGCCAGCGCGTACAGCCAGGCCCTGCGCTCGCCGGCGGCCCCGGGCCCGCGCTGCCCGCGCCGCTCGGCGGACGCCAGCGCGTCACCGAGGGCGGCGGTGGCCGCGTCGTGATCGCAGAGCACGGACAGGCAGTAGGTGAACAGGCCGTCGAGGTACGGCTCGTAGGGCGCGGGCGGACGCTGCGCCAGGGTGCGCGCGGCAGCGCGGTCGCGCGCCTCGCGCTGTGTCCGGTGCGTCCGGTGCGCACCGGTCGTGCGGGTCGTGGTGTCCGGACTGCTGCTCATCACCCGTACGACCGTATGCGGCGCGGGATCGTCCGCTCCTGTCCCCCGGACACTTTTAATTCGTACGGGTGAAACGATCCCTCATAAGGGGAAGAGAGTGTTCCGTTCCGTGACCCGCCTCGGCCGGGGCCCCGCCCGGCGGCGGTGCTGTCAGTGCCGGGGGTTACGGTTTTCCGCATGGCTGCCCGTACCAGGACCACCAAGGACCGACCGTCCTACCGCTGCACGGAGTGCGGCTGGCAGACGGCCAAGTGGCTCGGCCGCTGCCCCGAGTGCCAGGCCTGGGGCACGGTCGAGGAGTACGGCACGCCCGCGGTCCGTACGACGACGCCGGGCCGGGTCACCACCTCCGCCCTGCCCATCGGCCAGGTCGACGGCCGTCAGGCCACCGCCCGGACCACCGGCGTGCCCGAGCTCGACCGCGTCCTCGGCGGCGGGCTCGTCCCCGGTGCCGTCGTCCTCCTCGCCGGCGAGCCCGGCGTCGGCAAGTCCACGCTGCTGCTGGACGTGGCGGCCAAGTCCGCGAGCGACGAGCACCGCACGCTGTACGTCACGGGTGAGGAGTCCGCGAGCCAGGTCCGTCTGCGCGCCGACCGGATCGGCGCCATCGACGACCACCTGTACCTGGCCGCCGAGACCGACCTGGCCGCCGTCCTCGGCCACCTGGACGCGGTCAAGCCCTCCCTGCTCGTCCTCGACTCGGTGCAGACGGTCGCCTCGCCCGAGATCGACGGCGCGCCCGGCGGCATGGCACAGGTGCGCGAGGTCGCGGGCGCGCTGATCCGCGCCTCCAAGGAGCGCGGGATGTCCACGCTCCTGGTGGGCCACGTCACCAAGGACGGCGCGATCGCGGGCCCGCGCCTGCTGGAGCACCTGGTGGACGTCGTCCTGCACTTCGAGGGCGACCGGCACGCGCGCCTGCGCCTGGTCCGCGGCGTCAAGAACCGCTACGGCGCGACGGACGAGGTCGGCTGCTTCGAACTGCACGACGAGGGAATCACGGGCCTGGCCGACCCCAGCGGCCTGTTCCTGACCCGCCGCGCCGAGCCGGTGCCCGGCACCTGCCTGACCGTCACTCTGGAGGGCCGCCGCCCCCTGGTCGCCGAGGTGCAGGCGCTCACCGTCGACTCCCAGATCCCCTCCCCGCGCCGTACGACGTCGGGACTGGAGACCTCCCGGGTCTCGATGATGCTGGCCGTCCTGGAGCAGCGGGGCCGGATCAGCGCGCTGGGCAAGCGGGACATCTACTCGGCGACGGTCGGCGGCGTGAAGCTGTCCGAGCCGGCCGCGGACCTCGCGGTCGCCCTGGCGCTGGCGTCGGCCGCGAGCGACACCCCCCTGCCGAAGAACCTCGTCGCGATCGGCGAGGTGGGTCTGGCGGGCGAGGTCAGACGGGTCACGGGCGTGCAGCGCCGGCTGGCGGAGGCCCACCGCCTGGGCTTCACGCACGCGCTCGTGCCGGGCGACCCGGGAAGAATTCCGCCGGGGATGAAGGTCCTGGAAGTCGCCGACATCGGGGATGCGCTGCGGGTCCTGCCTCGTTCCCGTCGCCGAGAGGCCCCGCGGGAGCAGGAGGACCGCCGGTAGACTTTGCCCTGGTCTCGCCCGTCCGTACGAACCGAGGTGCGTTACGGGAGCGCTGAAGTACCTGCGACCGGAGGAGTGCAGTGGCAGCCAACGACCGGGCAGCGGCTCCCGGAAAGTCCGGCGGGAGTTCCGGCGCCGACGGGCTGATGCGCGCCTCCCTGAGCGCCGTGGCACCCGGCACGGCGCTGCGTGACGGCCTCGAGCGGGTGCTCCGCGGCAACACCGGCGGGCTCATCGTGCTCGGCTCCGACAAGACCGTGGAGTCGATGTGCACGGGCGGCTTCGTCCTGGACGTCGAGTTCACGGCGACGCGGCTGCGGGAGCTGTGCAAGCTGGACGGCGGCATCGTGATCTCCTCGGACCTGTCGAAGATCCTGCGGGCGGGCGTGCAGTTGGTGCCGGACCCCACGATCCCCACGGAGGAGACGGGCACCCGGCACCGTACGGCGGACCGGGTGAGCAAGCAGGTCGGTTTCCCCGTGGTCTCCGTCTCGCAGTCCATGCGGCTCATCGCCCTCTACGTCGACGGCCAGCGCCGTGTCCTGGAGGACTCCGCGGCGATCCTCTCCCGCGCCAACCAGGCCCTGGCCACCCTGGAGCGGTACAAGCTCCGCCTGGACGAGGTGGCGGGCACCCTGTCCGCGCTGGAGATCGAGGACCTGGTGACGGTCCGGGACGTCTCGGCGGTCGCGCAGCGCCTGGAGATGGTGCGCCGGATCGCCACCGAAATCGCCGAGTACGTGGTGGAGCTGGGCACCGACGGCCGTCTTCTCGCCCTCCAGCTGGACGAGTTGATCGCCGGCGTGGAGCCCGAGCGCGAACTGGTCGTGCGGGACTACGTTCCCGAGCCCACCGCCAAGCGCTCCCGCACGGTCGACGAGGCGCTGCTGGAGCTCGACAAGCTCTCCCACGCCGAGTTGCTCGAACTGTCCACCGTGGCCCGGGCCCTCGGCTACTCCGGCTCTCCCGAGACCCTCGACTCGGCGGTCTCCCCGCGCGGCTTCCGGCTGCTGGCCAAGGTGCCCCGGCTGCCCCGCGCCATCATCGACCGCCTGGTCGAGCACTTCGGCGGACTGCAGAAGCTGCTCGCCGCGAGCGTCGACGACCTGCAGACGGTGGACGGCGTGGGCGAGGCGCGGGCGCGCAGCGTCCGCGAGGGTCTGTCCCGGCTGGCGGAGTCGTCGATCCTGGAGCGGTACGTCTGAGTCCCGGCGCCGTCTCCGGCGCACGTCGGGACCCTGTCCGTCAGAACTCAGGCCGTCAGGACTCAGGCCGTCGGGTCTCGGTCCGTCGGGACTCAGGCCGTCGGGACTCAGGCCGTCGGGACTCAGGCCTCCGACAGCACGAACGACGTCCGCAGCTTGTCGTGGCCCGGCACCTTCGCCTCCACCAGGTAGGTGCCCGCCCGGGCCGACCCGGCCGGAGGCGTCGCGCACTGCGCGGCGCTCGGCTTGCGGTCCCACTCGACGGTGTACGTGATGCCGCTGCCCGCCGGCACCCGGTACAGCCGGCTCCCGGCCGTCTTCGGGCAGTCGGCCGAGGACCAGTAGGCGGCGCTGCTGTCGGACTGGCTGACCGTCACCACCGCGGCCTTCGGCCCGAGGTCGATCTTGCAGTCGTCGCCGGAGGAGTTCCTGGCGACCAGCTCGAACGTGGGCTTCTGGCCGGGGGCGTAGGAGTTGCGCACGCTGCGCAGCGTCAACTTCACTGCCCCCGTGGTGCAGTTGGGCAGCGTGCTGCCGACCGGCAGTACGGGACCCGTACCGGCGCCGCCCCCGGTGCCGCCGTCCTCGCCCCCGGCCGACCCGCCGGACCCGGCCCCGGCCCCGGAACCGCCCCCGCTCGTGCCGTCGGAGCCGCCGGTGCCGCCGGACCCGGAGTCCGGCCCGTCGGAGTCCCCGCCGCCGGACTCGTCGCGGCCGCCAGGGTGTTCACTGATCGCGGGACCCGAGCCGGAGGGACCCGGCGTGATGGTCGAGGGCGCGGGGTGCTTGCCGTTCGACCCGCCGCCGTTGTCCTTGCGGCCCCCGCCGCCCAGGGTGAGGAGCCAGACGGTCAGCAGCGCCAACAGCGCGACCGCGGACAGCAGTAGGACCCTCCGTCGCCAGTAGATGGAGGCGGGAAGCGGACCGACCGGATTGCGCAGAGATCCCACGGCCCAAACTGTACGAGAGATCGTCGCTTTCCCTTGCGCCACCCGCCGCTGTGACCACAACTTTTCCGGATCATCATTCCGGCAACACCCTTGCCGATGAGCTCCCTTGCGAGCGGCGTAGCCGAGCGGGCACGTTCGGTGACGACACCGGCCCGCGCGGGTCACACGGCCGTCCACCCCCACGTGGCAGGATCGGAAGTGCCATGACTGCGCCCACACTGCCCCCGAACAGCAGCTCCGACACCCCGGCCCCGACCACCGGTGCCCGGCCGGACACCGGCACGCCCGCCGGTCCCGACGCCTCCGGCACACCCCTCGGCCAGACCCTGCACACCCAGGTCATCGCCTGGTTCGACGCCAACGCCCGCGACCTGCCCTGGCGGCGCCCCGACGCGGGCGCCTGGGGCGTGATGGTCAGCGAGTTCATGCTGCAGCAGACGCCGGTCAGCCGGGTGCTGCCGGTCTACGAGCAGTGGCT
>NZ_JUJA01000058.1:19905-26864 GCF_001906585.1 Streptomyces kebangsaanensis
CCGCCGACCTCGCCAAGGAGGCGCCGGGCGAGGCCGTCCGCGCCTGGGGCCGGCTCGGCTACCCGCGCCGCGCCCTGCGCCTGCACGGCGCCGCGGTCGCCATAACGGAACGGCACGGCGGCGACGTACCCACCGAGCACGCGCAACTGCTCGCCCTGCCGGGCATCGGCGAGTACACGGCCGCCGCGGTCGCCTCCTTCGCCTACGGCCAGCGGCACGCCGTCCTGGACACCAACGTCCGCCGGGTGCTGGCCCGCGCGGTCACCGGCGTGCAGTACCCGCCGAACGCCACCACCGCCGCCGAACGCCGCCTGGCCCGTGCCCTGCTGCCCGAGGACGAGCGGGTCGCGGCCCGCTGGGCCGCCGCCTCCATGGAGCTCGGCGCGCTGGTGTGCACGGCGAAGAACGAGTCGTGCGCACGCTGCCCGATCGCCGCGCACTGCGCCTGGCGGCTCGCGGGCAAGCCCGCGCACGAGGGGCCGCCGCGCCGGGGGCAGACGTACGCCGGCACCGACCGGCAGGTTCGCGGCAAGCTGCTCGCCGTGCTGCGGGAGGCGCACACGCCGGTGCCGCAGACGGTGCTCGACCGGGTCTGGCACGAGCCGGTCCAGCGGGCCCGGGCGCTGGACGGGCTCGTCGCGGACGGCCTGGTGGAGCCGCTGCCGGGCGGACTGTACCGGCTGCCGCTGACCTGACGCATGGCCACTTCACAGGAGAACGACAGTTCCTGAGGGCGTCGCGGGCGCGCGTGTCACGCTCCCGCGCGCCACCCGGCACCCCAAATCAGCGTAAAAACCAGCAAATCGGGCCACCGCCTTACCCCGTTCCTACTTCCGTTACACAACCGACGCACAGCCGAGTGCTGACCGCGGTCTGCCTCGGACAGCGCCGTGACAACACCTCCGTACCTTCAATCGCGTGCCCGAGGGGCACCGGACGGCTGCCGACCACAGCCCGTCCGCCCACAGACATGGGAACCGGCGGCAGACGGGCCGGAAAACGGGGATCGGAGGCGGTGGAACATGGCGCAGGGAGAGGTGCTCGAGTTCGAGGAGTACGTGCGCACCCGGCAGGACGCGCTGCTGCGCAGTGCGCGCCGGCTGGTGCCGGACCCGGTCGACGCCCAGGACCTGCTCCAGACGGCGCTCGTGCGGACGTACGGCCGCTGGGAGGGCATCGCCGACAAGCGGCTCGCGGACGCCTACCTGCGCCGCGTGATGATCAACACGCGTACCGAGTGGTGGCGGGCCCGGAAGCTGGAGGAGGTCCCCACCGAGCAGCTCCCCGACGCCTCGGTCGAGGACTCCACCGAGCAGCACGCCGACCGCGCGCTCCTGATGGACGTCATGAAAGTCCTCGCTCCCAAGCAGCGCAGTGTCGTCGTGCTGCGACACTGGGAGCAGATGTCCACTGAGGAGACGGCCGCCGCCCTCGGCATGTCCGCGGGTACGGTCAAGAGCACGCTGCACCGGGCGCTCGCCCGGCTCCGCGAGGAGCTGGAGGCCCGTGATCTGGTCGCACGCGCGCTGGAGCGTGAGGAGCGGGAGCGTTGCGCGGCCTGACCGGCAGGGACACCGGCCCTGGGCCCCTCGTGGCCGGGGACACCGTCCAGGCGGTGAGTACGGCGGTGGCCGTGCTCGCCGCCCTCGCCCTCCTGGTGTCCGCCTGCGGGACCGGGGGCACCGGGGCACGTGACGAGGGTCCGGCCCACGTCGGCCCGGCGGCGAGCCCCGCCGCCACGCCCGCCCTCAGCCCCACCGCCCAGGCCGAGCGGGTGGACGCGGTCCGGCTCATCGAGCAGGACCCGCAGGTCTCGGCCGCGGTCAAGCGGGCCCTGAAACCGTGCGTGGCCGACGAGTACCCCGTCGACGTGTCGTACGGCGATCTGACCGGGAACTCCGTCGACGACATCGTCGTCAACGTACTGACCTGCGGGGACGCGGTGGGCGTGGGCGCCTACGTGTACCGCGGGCGGGGCGGCGGGTACGAGAACGTCTTCAAGGCCGAGGAGCCCCCGGTCTACGCCGAGATCGACCGCGGCGACCTCGTGGTGACCAAGCAGGTGTACGCGAAGGGCGACCCGGTCTCGAGCCCGTCCGGCGAGGACGTGATCACCTACCGCTGGTCCTCCGCGGGCCGGTTCGTCAAGGAGTTCAGCACCCGCAACGAGTACAGCCAGGCCGTCGGGGGTGACCTGGTGGTGACCCCCGACGACTGACCTGCGGGGTCCGCCCGGCCGGGGCGCGCGGGAGGGCGGCGGCGGCCGCGGGACGATTCCGGTGACGGACGCGGGACGATTCCGGTGACGGACGCGTTCACCCGGTGAGCGCGCCCCCACGGCGACGCACGACGAGAAGCAGACGAGAACCACGAGGACCACGAGGACTGAGAGCACCCGGATGGCAGAGCAGATCCACGTCCTGTTCGTCGAGGACGACGACGTCATCCGTGAGGCCACACAGCTCGCCCTGGAGCGCAGCGGCTTCGCGGTCACGGCCATGCCCGACGGGCTGTCGGGCCTGGAGGCGTTCCGGGCCCGGCAACCCGACATCGCGCTGCTGGACGTCATGGTCCCCGGCCTCGACGGCGTCAGCCTGTGCCGCCGCATCCGCGACGAGTCGACGGTTCCGGTGATCATGCTGTCCGCGCGCGCCGACTCGATCGACGTGGTCCTGGGCCTGGAGGCGGGTGCCGACGACTATGTGACCAAGCCGTTCGACGGGGCCGTCCTGGTCGCCCGGATCCGCGCGGTGCTGCGCCGCTTCGGGCACGCCGGCGGCGTCCGGCCCGGGGCGGACTCCTCCGCGGTGGACGGCGGGGTGCTGACCTTCGGCGAGCTGGAGGTCGACACCGAGGGGATGGAGGTGCGCCGGGCGGGCCGTCCGGTGGCGCTCACACCCACCGAGATGCGGCTGCTCCTGGAGTTCTCCTCCGCGCCGGGCACGGTCCTGTCCCGTGACAAGCTGCTCGAACGGGTGTGGGACTACGGCTGGGGCGGCGACACGCGCGTGGTCGACGTCCATGTGCAGCGGCTGCGTACGAAGATCGGCCAGGACCGCATCGAGACGGTCCGCGGCTTCGGCTACAAGCTGAAGGCCTGAGCGGGGCGGCCATGCGGGGGATCATACGGCGCCTGCTGCCGAAGCGCCTGGAGCACGCGGGGATCCGTACGGGGCTGAGGTGGAAGCTCAGCGCGGCCATCGCGCTGGTCGGCGCGCTGGTGGCGGTCGCGCTGAGCCTGGTCGTGCACAACGCCGCGCGGGTGTCGATGCTCGACAACGCGCGCGACCTGGCCGTCGAGCGGGTCCAGATCGCCCAGCGGAACTACGAGCTGTCGGGGCGGGCGAACTTCCCCGGCGTCAAGATCGACGACCCTGAGCTGCCGCTCCCGCTGCGGGAGAAGGTCGAGCAGGGCCGGCGGGCGACGTATGTGAGCGACCACACGGGCAAACTGGCCCACATCTGGGCGGCCGTGCCGGTCAAGGACGGCCATGTGCTGTCCCTGCACACGCACTTCACCGACCGCAGTACGAACATCCTCAACGACCTCGACCAGGCGCTGGTCATCGGCTCCATCGCGGTCGTTCTCGGCGGCAGCGCGCTGGGCGTGCTGATAGGGGGCCAGCTCTCGGGCCGGCTGCGCAAGGCGGCGACCGCGGCCAACCAGGTCGCCAAGGGCGAGACGGACGTACGGGTCCGGGACGCCATCGGCGGTGTCGTACGGGACGAGACCGACGACCTCGCGCGCGCGGTGGACGCGATGGCGGACGCGCTGCAGCAGCGGCTGGAGGCGGAGCGCCGGGTCACGGCGGACATCGCGCACGAGCTGCGCACTCCGGTGACCGGGCTGCTGACGGCGGCCGAGCTGCTGCCGCCCGGCCGGCCGACGGAGCTGGTCCTGGACCGCGCGAAGGCCATGCGCACGCTGGTCGAGGACGTGCTGGAGGTGGCCCGGCTCGACGGCGCCTCCGAGCGGGCCGAGCTGCAGGACATCCTGCTGGGCGAGTTCGTCGCCCGGCGGGTGGCGGCCAAGGACCCGGACGTCGAGGTGCGCGTGGTGCACGAGTCGGAGGTCACGACCGACCCCCGGCGCCTGGAGCGGGTGCTGTTCAACCTGCTCGCCAACGCCGCCCGGCACGGCAGGCCGCCGATCGAGGTGACCGTGGAGGGCCGGGTCGTCCGGGTGCGCGACCACGGCCCGGGCTTCCCCGAGGACCTGCTCGCCGAGGGCCCGAGCCGCTTCCGCACCGGCAGCAGGGACCGCGCCGGGCAGGGCCACGGCCTCGGCCTGACCATCGCCGCCGGCCAGGCCCGTGTCCTCGGCGCCCGGCTGACCTTCCGCAACGTCCGCCCGGCGGGCGCCCCGGAGCACGTTCCGGCCGAGGGCGCGATCGCCGTGCTGTGGCTGCCGGAGCACGCACCGACGGACACGGGCAGCCATCCCCTGCTTCAGGGGCAGTAGGCGCTTCCGGGGCGGTGGCCCCTTCCAGGACGGTGACCGCTTCCGGGGCCGCCGCCCCTTCCAGGGCAGTGACCGCTTCCAGGACAGTGGGTGCTCCCGGGGCCGCGGCCGCTTCCGGGGCCGTGGCGCCGGCGGGCGGTCAGACGGCTTCCACCACGCCCGCCCGCGCCTGTGCCTCGGTGCCGCCGTCCCGGTCCCGGCCGGCCGGTCCCGCTCCCTTCAGCGGGACCTCCTTGACGAACACCGCGGCGACGAGCACGGTGACCGACACCACGGCGCCCAGCAGGAACGCCGAGTGCGTACCGGCGGACACCGCGTGCTGGTAGGCCTCCCGGGCCTGGTCCGGCAGCGTGGCCAGGCTCGCCGCGTCCAGCTGCGCGGACTTCTCGGTGGCCGCCGAGCCCAGGGCACCGCCCCGCTCGGTCATCTCCTGCTGGACGCGGTCGTTGAACAGCGCGCCCATGACCGCGACGCCGAAGGAGGAGCCGAGCGTACGGAACAGGGTGGTGGACGAGGAGGCCACGCCCATGTCCTTCATCTCCACGCTGTTCTGCGCGACCAGCATGGTGATCTGCATCAGGCAGCCCATGCCGGCACCGAGGACGGCCATGTACAGGCCGGAGGTGAGACGCGTGGTGCCGGTGTCCATCAGGGACAGCAGGTACAGCCCGGCCGTCATCAGAACGCCGCCGAGGATCGGGAAGATCTTGTACCGGCCGCTGTTGGTGGTGACCCGGCCGGCGATCAGCGACACGACCATCATCGCGCCGAGCATCGGCAGGAGCAGCAGCCCGGAGTTGGTCGCGGAGGCGCCCTGCACCGACTGCTGGTAGAGCGGCAGGAAGAGCACCGCGCCGAACATCACGAAGCCGGTGATGAAGCCGATCAGCGACATCAGGCTGAAGTTGCGGCTGCGGAAGATGTGCAGCGGCACGATCGGCTCGGCCGCCTCGGCCTGCCAGAACACGAACCCGACGAGCGTGGCGACACCGATCGCGGTGAGCACCATGATCCGCGCGGAGGTCCAGGCGTACTCCGTGCCGCCCCAGGTGGTGACGAGCACGACGGCGCAGATGCCGACGGTCAGCAGCACGGCACCCAGGTAGTCGATCCGGGCCTGCGCCCGCTTCTTCGGCAGGTGCAGTACGGCGCCGATCGCGACGAGTGCCACCGCGCCGAGGGGGAGGTTGATGTAGAAGGCCCAGCGCCAGCCCCAGTTGTCCGTGATCGTGCCGCCGACCAGCGGGCCGCCGATCATCGCCAGCGCCATGACACCGGCCATCATGCCCTGGTACTTGCCGCGCTCACGGGGCGGGATCAGATCGCCGATGATGGCCATCACGCCGACCATCAGACCGCCGGCGCCCAGGCCCTGGACGGCGCGGAAGCCGATCAGCTCTCCCATGTTCTGCGCCATGCCGCTCAGCGCCGAACCGATCAGGAAGACCACGATCGAGGTCAGGAAGACGCCCTTGCGCCCGTACATGTCGCCGAGCTTGCCCCACAGCGGGGTGGCCGCGGCGGTCGCGAGGGTGTAGGCGGTGACCACCCACGACAGGTGCTGGAGTCCCCCGAGTTCACCGACGATCGTCGGCATCGCGGTGCCCACGATCATGTTGTCCAGCATCGCGAGCATCATCGCGACCATGAGTGCGAGCAGGACGACCCGCACGCTCCTCGGTTGTTTGCCTGCCTGACCGGCATCCGGTCCGGCTGTCGCGCTGTCCTTCATCCGTTCTGTTCCCCCAGTCGATTGCTACTTACTTGCCGACCGGCAAGTTGACTAGACTCGGAAAAAGTAGACCCGCCCCTAGCCGGTCGTCAAGTAAGTTTCGGCGGCCGGCCGGCAGGTAGGTTCTCAGTGAGC
Organism: Streptomyces kebangsaanensis; assembly: GCF_001906585.1. Lineage (GTDB taxonomy): Bacteria > Actinomycetota > Actinomycetes > Streptomycetales > Streptomycetaceae > Streptomyces > Streptomyces kebangsaanensis. The sequence continues at coordinate 26,235 of NZ_JUJA01000058.1, forward strand.
GCGAGGAGTACGAGGATGGGCGTCACCATGCACGGCACCAAGCAGCAGCGCCGCGGAAACACCCGCCGGCGCATCCTGGACGTGGCGCTGGAGCTCTTCGCCGAGCAGGGCTACGAGAAGACCTCCCTGCGGGAGATCGCCGAGCACCTGGGCGTCACCAAGGCGGCCCTGTACTACCACTTCAGGACGAAGGAAGAGATCCTCGTCAGCCTCTTCGAGGGCCTCACGCAGCCGGTGGAGGAGCTGATCGAGTGGGGCCGGCGGCAGCCGCACACCCTGGAGACCAAGCAGGAGATCGTCCGCCGTTACGACCGGGCGCTCGCGGATGCCGCGCCGCTGTTCCGCTTCATGCAGGAGAACCAGGCGACGGTGCGGGAGCTGCGCATCGGAGGCGCCTTCAAGGACCGGATGCGCGGCCTGAAGGACATCATCATCGACCCGGACGCGAGCCTGGCCGACCAGGTCCGCTGCGTCAGCGCCATCTTCACCCTGCACGCCGGGATGTTCGTCATGCAGGACCTCGGAGGCGACCCCGAGGAGCGGCGCGAGGCCGTCCTCGAGGTCGCCATCGATCTGGTGACCCAGGCCCACCGGGGCGCGCACGGGTCCTGACACGGGTCCGCCGCCCGC
>NZ_JUJA01000058.1:26880-35373 GCF_001906585.1 Streptomyces kebangsaanensis
GGGCGGCGGGGGCGCGGTGCGGCGGTTCAGCCGCTCAGGCGGGGTCTCAGGCCCGCAGGAAGGCCAGCGGGTTGAGCGCGGAGCCGTAGTTCGGGGTCGTACGGATCTCGAAGTGCAGGTGCGGGCCGGTGGAGTTGCCGGTGTTGCCGGACAGGGCTATCTGCTGGCCGGCGGCGACGACCTGACCGGCCTTCACGTGGACGCTGGAGAGGTGGGCGTACTGGGAGTACTTCCCGTTGGCGTGCTTGATGACGACGGCGTTGCCGTAGGCGGGGCCGTCACCGGCGCCGTTCGGGCCGGCCTTGACGACGGTGCCACCGCTCGCGGCGACGACCGGAGTGCCGACCGGCACGGCGAAGTCCTGGCCGCTGTGCTTGTGCGCCCAGCGGGCACCGTTCTGGTTGAAGCCGGCGGTGAGCTTGTAGTTCTTCACCGGGGTGACCCAGCCGGCGGCCGACTTGGCGGCGGTGACGGTGGCGGTGGGAGCCGCCGCGGTCTCGGCGGCGGACGCTACTCCCGCGCCCAGGGCGACCGATACACCCAGACCGGCGGCCAGGACGGCGGCGCGGGTACGGAGCTTGGTCGCACGGGCGGAGCGGGACGTGGCGCGCTGGAACATCGAAACCTCTGGGGGTGGGGGACGTGGCAACCACCCGGACGCTTGTCCTCACCGGGCGGCGATCCCTTGGTAACCCCGTCGGTCATCGGCACTCAAACACCGCCACTACGACGGAAAGTAGTAACAGGAGACAGTGGCGTACGTCTCTTGACGGCCAGCCCATTTGGGACAAATGCCCTGTAGATACCCCACGGCAGCCCATTCCGCCGCCCGATTTGCCCGCTTTCTTGGCTCCTGTCCCGCACTAAGCCCCCTAGTACCGGACAAACCGCCTGTGCAGCATGTCACCAAGAAGCGGGGCCGAGCCCCCTTTCCGTGTGACCGACCTCATGTGGCCACCGTCTCATTGGAGTTACCCACTAGTAATTTTCCCGTTCCCCTCTCGCCACTCCGGCACACGAGCATCATGTCCACAACAACCTCAGTGGTACGGACGCGAGAGGACCCCCCATGACCACAGGCACCTGGACGCACCGCGCCCGCCTGACCGCCCTCGCCACGGTCGCCGCCACGGCGCTCGCCGTCCCCGCCGGCGCCCGGGCCGCGACGGACGCCCCGGCCTCCGCCACGGGCGTCACCGCCACGGCCGCGGCCGGTGTCACGGCCACCGCGGCCGCGTCCGGGAAGGTCGACCACGGCACCTGGCAGCAGGACTGCCAGGCCGTGATGGACGAGGCCCTGCCCTATCTGCGGCAGCGGATCGCGGACGGCGGGCCCGGCGAGAAGCAGGCCATCGTGTTCGACATCGACAACACGACCCTGGAGACCGACTTCGGCTTCAGCTACCCCCAGCCGGCCAACAGGCCCGTGCTGAAGGCCGCCCAGTACGCCCAGGAGCACGGTGTCGCGCTGTTCTTCGTCACCGCCCGCCCGGGCATCCTCAAGGAGGCGACGCGGTTCAACCTCACGCACGAGGGCTACCGCGTCGACGGCCTCCACGTCCGCGGCCTGTTCGACCTGTTCAAGGACGTCGCCGACTACAAGACCGCCCAGCGCGCCGCCATCGAGTCCAGGGGCTGGACGATCATCGCCAACATCGGCAACAGCGCGACCGACCTGTCCGGCGGGCACGCCGAGAAGACCTTCAAGCTGCCGGACTACGACGGGCAGCTGTCCTGACCGACCGGCCGGAACACGGCGGAAAGGGGGCTGCCCCGGGACTCCAGGTCCCGGGGCAGCCCCCTTCGGTTCACAGGCCGAGCGCGGTGGCTTACGCGTCCTTGCTCAGGTTCGGCCCGGCTCCACCGGCCGCCTGCTCGATCGGCGGGACGTCCGGCAGCGCCGACTTCTCCTCACCGCGGAAGGTGAAGGTCTTGTCCTCGCCCTCGCCCTCGGTGTCCACGACCACGATGTGACCGGGGCGCAGCTCGCCGAAGAGGATCTTCTCGGAGAGCGAGTCCTCGATCTCGCGCTGGATCGTCCGGCGCAGCGGCCGGGCGCCCAGGACGGGGTCGTAGCCCTTCTTGGCCAGCAGCTCCTTGGAGGACTGGGAGAGCTCGATGCCCATGTCCCGGTCCTTCAGGCGCTCGTCCACCTTGCTGATCATCAGGTCGACGATCCGCAGGATGTCGTCCTGGGTCAGCTGCGGGAAGACGACCACGTCGTCGACGCGGTTGAGGAACTCGGGGCGGAAGTGCTGCTTGAGCTCGTCCGACACCTTGTTCTTCATGCGCTCGTAGTTGGTCTTCGTGTCGCCCGCGGCGGCGAAGCCCAGGTTGAAGCCCTTGGAGATGTCCCGGGTGCCGAGGTTGGTCGTCATGATGATGACCGTGTTCTTGAAGTCCACGACCCGGCCCTGGGAGTCGGTCAGGCGACCGTCCTCCAGGATCTGCAGCAGCGAGTTGAAGATGTCCGGGTGGGCCTTCTCGACCTCGTCGAACAGGACGACCGAGAACGGCTTGCGGCGCACCTTCTCCGTCAGCTGGCCGCCCTCCTCGTAGCCCACGTAACCGGGGGGCGAACCGAAGAGGCGGGAGACCGTGTGCTTCTCGCTGAACTCCGACATGTCGAGGGAGATCAGCGCGTCCTCGTCACCGAAGAGGAACTCCGCCAGCGCCTTGGACAGCTCGGTCTTACCGACACCGGACGGGCCGGCGAAGATGAACGAGCCACCGGGACGCTTGGGGTCCTTCAGACCCGCACGCGTACGCCGGATCGCCCGGGACAGCGCCTTGACGGCGTCGTTCTGGCCGATGACCCGCTTGTGCAGCTCCTCCTCCATGCGGAGCAGGCGGCTGGACTCCTCCTCGGTCAGCTTGAAGACCGGGATGCCGGTGGCCGTGGCGAGGACCTCGGCGATCAGGTCGCCGTCGACCTCGGCGACGACGTCCATGTCGCCGGCCTTCCACTCCTTCTCCCGCTTGGCCTTGGCGGCCAGGAGCTGCTTCTCCTTGTCCCGCAGGGAGGCGGCCTTCTCGAAGTCCTGCGAGTCGATCGCGGACTCCTTGTCCCGGCGGACGGCGGCGATCTTCTCGTCGAACTCGCGCAGGTCCGGCGGCGCGGTCATCCGGCGGATGCGCATCCGGGAGCCGGCCTCGTCGATCAGGTCGATCGCCTTGTCCGGCAGGAAGCGGTCCGAGATGTACCGGTCGGCCAGGGTGGCGGCCTGGACCAGCGCCTCGTCGGTGATGGAGACGCGGTGGTGCGCCTCGTACCGGTCGCGCAGGCCCTTGAGGATCTCGATCGTGTGCGGCAGGGACGGCTCGGCGACCTGGATGGGCTGGAAGCGGCGCTCCAGGGCCGCGTCCTTCTCCAGGTGCTTGCGGTACTCGTCCAGGGTGGTGGCACCGATGGTCTGCAGCTCGCCGCGGGCCAGCATCGGCTTGAGGATGCTCGCCGCGTCGATGGCGCCCTCGGCTGCACCCGCGCCGACCAGCGTGTGCAGCTCGTCGATGAACAGGATGATGTCGCCGCGGGTGCGGATCTCCTTGAGCACCTTCTTCAGGCGCTCCTCGAAGTCACCGCGGTAGCGGGAGCCGGCGACCAGGGCACCGAGGTCCAGGGTGTAGAGGTGCTTGTCCTTGAGGGTCTCGGGCACCTCGCCCTTGACGATGGCCTGGGCGAGGCCCTCGACGACGGCGGTCTTGCCGACGCCGGGCTCACCGATCAGCACCGGGTTGTTCTTGGTACGGCGGGAGAGCACCTGCATGACGCGCTCGATCTCCTTCTCGCGCCCGATGACCGGGTCGAGCTTGGACTCACGAGCGGCCTGGGTGAGGTTCCGGCCGAACTGGTCGAGGACCAGGGACGTCGAGGGCGTGCCCTCGGCAGGCCCGCCGGCGGTGGCGGTCTCCTTGCCCTGGTAGCCGGAGAGCAGCTGGATCACCTGCTGCCGCACCCGGTTGAGATCGGCGCCCAGCTTGACCAGGACCTGGGCGGCGACGCCCTCGCCCTCACGGATCAGGCCGAGCAGGATGTGCTCCGTGCCGATGTAGTTGTGGCCCAGCTGAAGGGCCTCCCGGAGCGACAGCTCCAGGACCTTCTTGGCACGGGGGGTGAAGGGGATGTGGCCCGACGGCGCCTGCTGGCCCTGGCCGATGATCTCCTCCACCTGCTGGCGGACCGCCTCGAGCGAAATCCCGAGGCTCTCAAGGGCCTTGGCGGCGACACCCTCACCCTCGTGGATCAGGCCCAGGAGGATGTGCTCGGTGCCGATGTAGTTGTGGTTGAGCATCCGGGCCTCTTCCTGAGCCAGGACGACAACCCGCCGCGCGCGGTCGGTGAACCTCTCGAACATCGTTAATCGCTCCTCAGAGCGGTCAGGCAGTGGGGGGAACTTCCCCTCCCTGTCCTTCCGCAGCTTAGTCCCGCAAGCGGGGACCGCTCATTCCAACTGCCGACACCGTCCTTGGCCTCCTGACCTCGACTGCCGACATCTGCTCCAACCCGATGGTGCGAGACGATGTTCCCGCAGGCCAGGCAGTTACCCCAGTCGCCAGTACGCCGATGGCGAACGTGAGACTCCGCTGCCCGGGTGCCGCCTGCGCGTCAACCCCTCCCACTAGGCATGTCTTACCCGCACGGACTGACACTCCATGCCGCGCGCGCCGCTTCCCTCAGCTATGGGCGAACAACCTTGCGCCCCTTCTCGTCGCCGCACGCCCTCCGGTTCGCCACTCCGGGCGCACATGGCATCACCCGTCGTGACTTCGGCGCGTTTCCGGCGGTTGCACCCGGCATGGTCGGCAGCCTCTCCACGACTCCTCTCCCGCTTCCCTCTCCCCGGCGGCCGCTCGGCCCCGGAGACAGGGCGCGGCACTGGTACGAGAACGATCTGGGATGGGCGACGGTGCCCGGGGAGCCGGTACGACTTGTCGTGGGTCTCCGCTTCGACGTCCTGGACGTACCCGCCGAAGCCGGACGTGCCGCGCTGCGCCATCTGGGGCCCGGCTCTCCGGTGGCCGTGAGCGGGGACCGGATGCGGCTGCTGGTGGCGGCGGGCGGTGCGGAGGAGCTGCCCGGGCTGCTGCGGTGGCTGGAGTGGGATCCGTCGGCGCTGGAACTGGACCTGGTGGCCCTGGGCGCGGGCACGCTGATGGAGGCGCCGCCGCCTCCGGACGCCGGGCCGCCCGGAGCCCGGCCGCTTCCGCCGGGCCGCTCCGGTTCACAGGGGGCCGCCGTGTGGCTGCGGCCCCCCGGGTCCGGGTGCGAGGCCGATTCCTCGCTGCCGACGCTGTCGGCCGTGGGGGGCGGCCGGGACGCCCCCGATCTCGTACGGCTGGTGGACACGCTGGCGACGCACTGTCACCGGATCCGGCTGCGGCGCGCGTGCGCCCAGCCGTCCCAGCCGTCCACGTGTTCCCGGGGCTTGGTGCGGGCCCCGGGTCAGCCGTTCGCCTTCTCGTAGGCCTCGCGGATGATCGCGGGGACCCGGCCGCGGTCGTTGACCTCGTAGCCGTTCGCCTTCGCCCAGGCACGGATCTGTGCGGTGTCCTGGCTGCCGGCGGAAGCGGCACGCGCCTTTCCGCGTCCGCCCGAGGCACGGCTCGCGCCGCGCCGGCCGTTCTTGACGTAGGGCTCGAGAAGACCACGGAGCTTGTCCGCATTGGCGGTGGTGAGATCGATCTCGTACGTCTTGCCGTCCAGCGCGAACGTCACGGTCTCGTCCGCCTCGCTGCCGTCGAGGTCATCGACAAGAAGGACCTGAACCTTCTGTGCCACCGGATTTCCTTTCATCGATAACGTGAGGGCCGGGGGTGGTCGGTGTCCGCCGTTTCGCCGTCCCCTGTTATATGCAGTACAGCAGTACGTCGGAAAGCAAACCGCTTTTGCGGGAAAAACACAAACCCCTGGGAGAGACCGGCCGCTCACCCCCGTCCGGAAACATGCGCGTTTCGGACATAGGGCGCGCCGGACCGGGCGGGCGGGCGGAATGTGGATCACAGATGCAGAAGCATCCGGCTGTTGCCCAGGGTGTTCGGTTTCACCCGTTCGAGACCGAGGAACTCCGCGACACCCTCGTCATAGGAACGCAGCAGCTCCGCGTAGACATCGGTGTCCACCGGGGTCTCGCCGATCTCCACGAAGCCGTGCTTGGTGAAGAAGTCCACTTCGAAGGTCAGGCAGAATACGCGGCGAACACCGAGCCCACGTGCGGTCTGGAGCAACTTCTCCAGCAACCGGTGTCCGACACCGGCACCCTTCAGACCCGGCTTCACCGCGAGAGTGCGCACTTCCGCCAGGTCTTCCCACATCACGTGCAGTGCGCCGCAGCCGACGACCTCCGCGTTGTCGGCGCGTTCGGCGACCCAGAACTCCTGGATGTCCTCGTAAAGGGTCACCGTCGCTTTGTCGAGCAGGATGCCGTCGCGAACGTAGGCGTCGAGCAGTCGGCGCACGTCGGGGACATCGCTGGTCCGGGCGCGCCGGACGGTGATGGCTTTCGCGGTCTCTTCGGGGCGCTCTGCGGGCATGAGCGGACGCTATCGCCCGTGGCCGCCCGGCGCCGAGTCGGGGTTCTCGTCACCGGTTTCCGCGGCTTCGGCGGTATCCGGGACTTCCCCCGTGACTTCGGAGGCGCCTTCGGCGGACTGTTCTCCGGGGCCGGGTACGGGGACTTCGGAGGCGCCTTCCACCATGCGTACGGCATCTCGCAGGGCCTGCCGCTGTTCGTCGTTCATCATGCCGAAGAAGGCGACGAGGGCGGCGGCCGCGTTGTCGCTGCGGGACCAGGCCTCGTTCATCAGTGCGGCGGCGTAGGCGGCGCGGGTGGAGACGGCCTCATATCGATAGGCCCGGCCCTCCGCCTCGCGGCGCACCCAGCCCTTCTGATGGAGATTGTCCAATACGGTCATCACGGTGGTGTACGCGATGGAGCGTTCCCGCTGAAGGTCTTCCAGGACTTCTCGAACGGTCACCGGGCGGTTCCACTTCCACACCCGCGTCATGACCGCGTCTTCGAGTTCTCCCAAAGGTCGAGGCACAACTCGACACCCTAGTGGGAGATCCCGGCAATGGCGTGCCGAACGTGCACTTCCAGTGTCAAACGCAGACAAAAAGGGCGTGCGGTACGCGTATGAGGGAGCCGCACGCCGCGTCAGGCGCCCTTCAGGCGTCGGTGGGGGCGGCGGCTCCGGAGGCCTGGGGGCCGCTCTGCGCCCGTGCGAGGGCGGCGTCCACGGCCGCGTCCTCCTTGGCCTTCGCGGCCCCGCCCTGGGTCTTCACGATCACCCTGACCACGGCGACGAAGAACGCGGCCATCACGGCCGACGGAAGGAGTGCGGAGAGGTAGTCCATGCGTCCAGAGTAGCCGGGCGGAGGCGGGGTGCCCCGGAGGGCTGCGCCGCCACAAGGCGCTGCCGCGGCTTCCCGCCCGGCGTCCCCGGCTTCCGCCGCGGGAACACCTCCCCCGGCGTGGGCACGGGCCGCCGGCCGGGCTTCGGCGCCTCCGGCCGACCGGGAGCGGGCCGCTCCCCGGGCTCCGCCACCGGCTCCTCGCCCGGCTCCTCCTCACCACCCGCCCCCACAGCCCCCCGGACGACGGTCGACCCGGCGCCACGGGCACCGGCAACGGGCCCCGGACACCCGACCGGCCCCGCGGGCACGACAGGAGCGGGCGGCACGGCGGGACCGACCGCCACCAGGCGAGCGGCCCGCCCGGTGGTCGCACCGAGCGCGGGCGCGGCCGGACCGGTCGCTGCGGCACGCCCCACCGGCAGCACGGAAACAGCCGACGTACCGGAAGCCGTCGGCGGCGCGACAGACACCGAACAGGCCGTCCCCGCCACCACGCGAGCGACCCGGCCGGCCGGGTCGGTGGCCGCACCGGAATGTGCGGGCGCGGCCGGGCCCGTCGGCCTCCTGGAAGCCGGCGGTGCGGACGGCGTCGGGCGGGCGGCTCGGCCGGTCGGGGCGGTACGGGCCGTCGGGACCGTTGCGCGGGCCTTGGGGAGGAGGGAGGCGGCGACCGGGTTGCCGCGCAGGGCCTGGAGGGCGGTCACGTCGTCGGGGGTGGGGCGGTGGCCGGCGTCCAGGCACTCCTCGAGAAGGGTCAGGTAAGCGGCCGCCGTGCCGGGAAGGGCGGCGCGGTAGCGGGCGAGGTCGGCCAGCAGGAACGTGCGCAGCCGGGCGCCCTCGCGCATCGCCTCGTCGAGCGACTCGGCGAGCCGGAGGCAGTCCCGCACGTCCTCGGCACCGGCGGGACGGGAGTGAACGGCGAGGGCGAGGGCGCGGCGGAGCACGCGCAGCTCCTCCGCACCGAACGCCATGCCGCCGCGGGTTCCGTGTGGCGTGGGCATGGGCCGACCATACGCGCCAATCGGACAAATTCGACATGCGGCACGCGCTCGGAACCGCCCCCGGGCCGGACGCCCCCTCAGAGGCGCGACACGTTCCGCTCGTACACCAGCCGCAGCCCGATCAGCGTCAGCCACGGC
>NZ_JUJA01000058.1:35394-42421 GCF_001906585.1 Streptomyces kebangsaanensis
GGACTCGCCCAGCACCATCGGCGCCAGCCCGCCCGTCGCGATCACCGTCACGTCGTCCGGATCGTCGGCCAGCTCGCGGGCCATCCGGCGCGTCACCCCGTCGACCTGCCCCGCGAACCCGTAGATGATCCCGGCCTGCATCGCCTCGACCGTGTTCTTGCCGATCACGCTGCGCGGCCGGGCCACCTCGATCTTCCGCAGCTGCGCCGCCCTGACGCCCAGCGCCTCCACGGAGATCTCGATGCCGGGTGCGATGACCCCGCCGACGTACTCCCCGCGCGCGCTGATCGCGTCGAACGTCGTCGCCGTACCGAAGTCGACGACGATCGCCGGTCCGCCGTACAGCTCGTTCGCCGCCACCGCGTTGATGATCCGGTCGGCGCCGACCTCCTTGGGGTTGTCGAACAGGATCGGCACGCCCGTCTTCACGCCCGGTTCGACGAGCACCGCGGGCACGTCGCCGTAGTGGCGCCGCGTCACCTCCCGCAGTTCGTGCAGCACCGACGGCACGGTCGCGCAGATCGCGATGCCGTCGATGCCGTCGCCCAGCTCGTCGCCGAGCAGCGGGTGCATGCCCATGAGGCCGTTCAGCAGCACCGCCATCTCGTCGGCCGTGCGGCGCGCGTCCGTGGAGATGCGCCAGTGCTCGACGATGTCCTCCCCGTCGAACAGGCCCAGGACCGTGTGCGTGTTGCCGACGTCGATCGTCAGGAGCATGGCGGTCACTCCACCTCGCGCAGGTCCAGGCCGATGTCCAGGATCGGCGAGGAGTGGGTCAGGGCCCCCACGGCCAGGAAGTCGACACCGGTGCCGGCGTAGGCGCGGGCGTTGTCCAGGGTGAGCCGGCCCGACGCCTCCAGCAGCGCCCGGCCGTCGACGAGCGCCACGGCCTCCTCGCACTCGCCGGGCGTGAAGTTGTCCAGCAGGATCAGGTCGGCGCCGGCGTCCACGACCTCGCGCAGCTGGTGCAGGGTGTCCACCTCGACCTCGATCGGCACTTCGGGGAACGCCTCCCGTACGGCCTTGAAGGCCTGCCCGACGCCGCCGGCGGCCACCACGTGGTTGTCCTTCACCAGGGCCGCGTCCGACAGCGACATGCGGTGGTTGACGCCGCCGCCGCACCGGACGGCGAACTTCTCCAGCGAGCGCAGACCGGGCGTGGTCTTGCGGGTGTCGCGCACCTTCGCCCCGGTGCCCTCCAGGGCGTCCGCCCACGCGCGCGTGGCGGTCGCGATGCCGGACAGGCGGCACAGCAGGTTCAGCGCGCTGCGCTCGGCGGTCAGCAGGTCACGCGTGCGCGTGGTGACCGAGAGCAGCTTCTGCCCGGCCTCGACGCGGTCGCCGTCCTCGACGTGCCGCTCGACCTCGAACTCGTCCGTGCAGACGACCGACAGCACGGCCTCGGCCACGCGCAGCCCGGCCACGACGCCCGCCTCGCGCGCGGTGAAGTCACCGGTGGCCACGGCCGTCTCGGGGATGGTCGCGACCGTCGTCACGTCCACACCGTGGTCGAGGTCCTCCTGGATGGCGACGTTCGCGATGTCCTCGACCTCGACGGGGTCGAGTCCGGCGTCCGCCAGGAGCTGGGCGAGCGCGGGGTCGAGCCCGCACTCCAGGTACTCCTCGTCGGCGTCCGCGCCGCAGGCACAGCCGTCGCCGCAGCCGCCGTTCGAGGCGAGGGGAAGGTCTTCGGTGCTCACTTGTGGTCACTGCTCCTGGGGACGCGGGGCCACGGGGGCCCCGGGGCTGGTCGGGGGGAAGTCTGCGGTGTCCGTGGTGTGCACGGCGGGTGTTCCGTCGGGGTTCAGCCGTACGACGATGTGGCGGCGCCAGTGGGTGTCGTCGCGCTCGGCGTGGTCCTCGCGCCAGTGGCAGCCGCGGGTCTCCTCGCGCAGCCGGGCGGCGGCGACCAGGACGCGGGCCACGCACAGGAGGTTGGTGGCCTCCCAGGTGTCCACGCCGGGCTCGGCGGTCTTGCCGTTCTCCTCCAGGGCGCCGCGGGCCTCGGCGTGCAGCCGCTCGAGCCGGTCGGCGGCCGTGGCCAGGGACGCGGCGGAGCGCAGGACGCCCGCGCCGTCGGTCATGATCCGCTGGATCGCGAACCGGGCCTCGGGGGCGAGCAGGGGGTGCGCCGGCGTCTCCGGGTACGGGACGGGCCGCGGCACGCGCGCGCGGAGACCGCCGTCCGCCCGCTCCCGCGCGATGTCGGCGACGATGCGCTCGGCGTACACCAGCCCCTCCAGCAGGGAGTTGGAGGCGAGCCGGTTGGCGCCGTGCACGCCGGTGCAGGCCACCTCGCCGCACGCGTACAGGCCGGGCACGGTCGTCCGGCCGTGGGAGTCCGTGCGCACACCCCCGGAGGCGTAGTGGGCGGCCGGGGCGACCGGAATCGGCTCGGTGACCGGGTCGATGCCGTGGGCGCGGCAGGCGGCCAGGATCGTCGGGAAACGGCGCTCCCACATCCGCGCGCCGAAGTGCCGGGCGTCGAGGAACATGTGCTCGGCGTCCTGCTCCCGCATCCGCCGCATGATGCCCTTGGCGACGATGTCCCGGGGCGCGAGTTCGGCCAGTTCGTGCTGCCCCGCCATGAAGCGCACGCCGTCGCCGTCGACCAGGTGGGCGCCCTCGCCGCGCACCGCCTCGGAGACCAGCGGCTGCTGCCCCTCGGCGTCGGCGCCGAGGAAGAGCACGGTCGGGTGGAACTGCACGAACTCCAGGTCGGAGACCTCCGCCCCCGCGCGCAGGGCGAGCGCCACGCCGTCGCCCGTGGACACGGACGGGTTGGTGGTGGCGGAGAACACCTGGCCCATGCCGCCGGTGGCCAGGACCACGGCGGGCGCGTGCACGGCGCCCACGCCGTCGTGCTGGCCCTCGCCCATGACGTGCAGGGTCACGCCCGCGGCGCGGCCGTCGGCGTCCGTGAGCAGGTCCAGGACGAGCGCGTTCTCGACGGTGCGCACTCCCGCCCGTCGCCCACCACCGCCCTTGACCGAGAGCGCTTCGCGCTCGCCCCTCCCGGCCACGCGCACCGCCTCGACGAGCGCCCGGGAGATCTCCGCGCCCGTCGCGTCCCCGCCCGCGTGGGCGATGCGGCGGCGGTGGTGGCCGCCCTCGCGGGTGAGCTGGATGCCGCCCTCGCCGTCGGTGTCGAAGTGCGCGCCGGTCGAGATCAGCCGCCGTACGGCGTCGGGGCCCTCGGTGACGAGGAGCCGTACGGCCTCCTCGTCGCACAGGCCCGCGCCGGCCACCAGGGTGTCGTCCAGGTGCTGCTCGGGGGTGTCGCCCTCGCCGAGGGCCGCCGCGATGCCGCCCTGGGCCCAGCGGGTGGAGCCGTCGTCGAGGCGGGCCTTGGTCACGACGACCGTCGTCAGGCCGGCGGCCTCGCAGCGCAGCGCGGCGGTCAGGCCGGCCACCCCGGAGCCGACGACCACGACGTCCGCGGCGATGGACCACCCGGGCGCGGGCGCGTGCAGTCGTATGCCTGTGCTGGTCACGAGACGGCTCCGAGGGGTCCGAAGGTGAGGGGGAGGTTGTCGATCAGCCGGGTCGTGCCGACCCGGGCGGCGACGGCGAGGACCGCCTCGCCGGTGAAGTCGTCCTCGATCTCGGTGAAGTCGGAGGGGTCGACGAGGGCCAGGTAGTCGAGTTCGAGCGGCGGTTCGAGGCGCGCGGCCTCGTCCAGGACCAGCCGGGCGGCCGCGCGGACGGCGGCGGCCGCGCCGGGGGACGCCTTGGCGACGGCGGCGGCGTCGGCGGCAGCGCGGGACTCCCCGAGCGCACTGAGGGCCTCGGCACGCGCACGCGTGGAGGGCACTTCGCGGGCCCGCGCGCGCAACGCCTCCTGGGCGGCGTGCCGGTCGCGGCCCGCGAACAGGGCCTGGGAAAGGGCCAGGGCGGTGCGCCGCTCCCGCGGGGAGAGGTAGCGGTTGCGGCTGGACAGGGCCAGGCCGTCGTCCTCGCGCACGGTCGGCACGGCGACGATCTCCACACCGAAGTCGAGGTCGCGCACCATGCGGCGGATCAGGGCGAGCTGCTGGGCGTCCTTCCGGCCGTACAGGGCCACGTCGGGGCGGGTCAGGTGCAGCAGCTTGGCGACCACGGTGAGCATGCCGTCGAAGTGCCCGGGGCGCGAGGCGCCCTCCAGGCGCTCGCCCATGGGCCCGGCGGTGATGCGGACCTGGGGTTCGCCGCCCGGGTAGACCTCCTCCGCGGACGGCGCGAACACGACGTCGGCGCCCGCCTGCTCGGCGACCTTCAGGTCGGCGTCCAGGGTGCGTGGGTAGCGGTCGAGGTCCTCGCCCGCGCCGAACTGCAGCGGGTTGACGAAGACGGTGACGATCACGAAGCCCTGGTCGCCGACGTGGGCGCGGGCCGCGCGGACCAGGGCGGCGTGGCCCTCGTGCAGGGCTCCCATGGTCATGACGACGGCGGTGCGCCCCGGGCCCGCGCAGCGGTCGCGCACGTGCTCCAGATCGTCCGCCGTGGGGGCGAGTTCGACCATGCGACGGCTCATCGGTCTTCCCCGTTCTCGGGCAGGTCGGCACCGCCGGCGAGCACTCCCAGCAGGTCCTCGGCGAGTTCGGGCTTGAGCAGGCCGTGGGCGAGCGCGCGGTCGGCGGTGGCGCGGGCCATCGCCAGATAGCCGGCGACGGTCTGCGGGGCGTACCGGCGCAGTTCGGTGACGTGGGCGGCGACCGTGCCGGCGTCCCCGCGCGCGACGGGGCCGGTCAGGGCCGCGTCGCCCGAGCGCAGGGCGTTGTCCAGGGCGGCGCCGAGCAGCGGGCCGAGCATCCGGTCGGGGGCCTCGACACCGGCCTCGCGCAGCAGCTCCATGGACTGCGCGACCAGCGTCACCAGGTGGTTGGCGCCCAGCGCGAGCGCCGCGTGGTACAGCGGCCGCATCTCCTCGGCGATCCACTCCGGCTCGCCGCCCATCTCGATGACCAGGGCCTCGGCGGCCAGCCGCAGCTCCTCGGGGGCGGTGACGCCGAAGGAGCACCCGGCCAGCCGCTGCACGTCGACGGGCGTGCCGGTGAAGGTCATCGCCGGGTGCAGGGCCAGCGGCAGCGCTCCCGCGCGCAGGGCGGGGTCGAGCACGTTCGCGCCGTACCGCCCGGAGGTGTGCACGAGCAGCTGTCCGGGCCGCACCGCGCCGGTCTCGGCCAGGCCCGCGACCAGCCCGGGCAGGGTGTCGTCGGGGACGGTCAGCAGCACCAGGTCGGCCCGCTGCAGCACCTCGGCGGGCGGCACCAGGGGCACGCCGGGGAGCATCAGCTCGGCGCGGCGCCTGGAGGCGTCGGAGACTCCGGAGGCGGCCACCGGACGGTGCCCGGCGAGCTGGAGCGAGGCGGCGAGCGCGGGCCCCACCCGGCCGGCGCCGACGACGCCGACGGTGAGCCGCGCGGGGCGGTCCCTGGGGTCTGGCTGTTGGCTTGTACTCACGCGACGACGGCCTTCCGTTCCAGTCCGCTCCGGGTACCGGACGATTTCTCGTCATGTTAACGCGATCGGTTCCGGGGGCGGCCGTTCGTCCACAGGCTGTGGGCTTCCCCACGGACCCGGCACGGGAATCCGGGTGCCCACCGCGCCCGGCGCACGCGATGATCCGGGGCATGAACGATACGGCGGAGCAGGACGACCGGCGGGAAGAGCGGCTCTCGGACGAGGAGCGGCGCAAGCGGCTGCGCGAGCGGCGCACAGGAGCGTACCGAGGCGCGAAGCGGGTGCTCGCGCGCCCCGGGTTCCTGGGGACGCTCCGGGAGCGGCTGGCGCTGCTGGAGCGGGCGGAGGAGGTCCATGACCTCGACGAGGCGTCGGACCTGTACGGCAACGGGGTCGTCGAGGCCCTGGAGGAGAAGGTCGCCCAGCTGCTGGGCAAGGAGGCCGCCGCCTTCTTCCCGACCGGCACGATGGCCCAGCAGGTCGCCCTGCGCTGCTGGGCGGGCCGCACCGGCAACCCGGCCGTCGCGCTGCACGCCCTGGCCCATCCCGAGGTGCACGAGAGGCACGCCCTCAGCCAGGTCTCCGGTCTGCGCCCGGTGCGGGTGACGAACGCGCCCCGGCTGCCGACCGCCGGGGAGGTGCGCGGCCTCGACGAGCACTTCGGGACGCTGATGCTCGAACTCCCCCTCCGGGACGCCGGATTCCTCCTGCCCACCTGGGAGGAGCTCACCGAGCTGGTCGAAGCGGCGCGCGAGCGCGACGCGGTGGTGCACTTCGACGGCGCGCGCCTGTGGGAGTCCACCGTGCACTTCGGCCGCCCGCTGGAGGAGATCGCGGACCTGGCCGACAGCGTGTACGTGTCGTTCTACAAGTCGCTCGACGGCTACGGCGGCGCCGCGCTCGCCGGTCCGAGGGAACTGGTGGAGGAGGCCAGGGCCTGGCGGCACCGGTACGGCGGCAACGTCTTCCAGCAGTTCCCCACGGTCCTGTCGGCGCTGACCGGCCTGGAGCGGGAGCTGCCCCGCCTGCCCGAGTACGTACGGCACGCGCGCGTGGTGGCCGCCGCGCTGCGGGAGGGCTTCGCGGCGGCGGGGCTGCCGTGGGTGCGCGTGCACCCCGAGGCGCCGCACACCCACGAGTTCCAGCTCTGGCTGCCGTACGAGGCCGACGTGGCCGCCGAGGCCGCGATCCGGACCGCCGAGGAGACGGGCACGATGCTCTTCACCTCCGGCTGGGACGCCACGGGCCCGGGCCTGGCCTTCACCGAGGTCTCCGTGCGGGCCGCCGGCCTGGAGTGGACGGCGGACGACGTGCGGGCCGCGGTCGCGGAGTTCGTGGCACGGCTGGGGAAGGACGCGGGCGAGGGCGGGTGACCGCTCGGGGGCTGCCGGCGTCGTCCGTCAGTCGAACCGGATGTGCCGGACGCCCACCCCCGCCTGTCTGAGCCGGGTCCGCAGCGGGCCCTCGGTGTTGGGCTTCAGCGTCAGGCCGGCCAGGACGGCGATCCGGTCGGCCGTCTTCGGCACGGTCGACCGGTCCGTCCACAGGTGCTCGGCGAACTCCGGCTCGCGCAGCCGCTCGAGGC
>NZ_JUJA01000058.1:42437-64513 GCF_001906585.1 Streptomyces kebangsaanensis
CCCAGCTCTCCCCGCCCAGGCCCGCGCTCCCCCCGCCGACGTGCGCGAACAGGTGTCCCGGGCCGCGCTCCCGCAACCGCTTCAGGACGGTCCCGCGTTCCGCGAGGAGCGTGAAGTGCCGTACGTCGTGGCCCAGTTCGCGCAGCCGGCCGACGGTCTCGGCGAAGTGGCCGGAGTCGGTGACGGTCATGGGGGCGATCACCACGCCCTCGTGCCGGGTGAGGGCCAGGTCCAGGACCTCGACCACGCCCTGCCGCCAGGACGCCAGTTCCTGGAAGTCCCCCCGCAGTTCGGGCGGGAGCATACGACGCAGGCCGAAGCCGGCGTGCTCGGGATCGCAGATGACGCTGCCGGGCAGGCGGCGCTGGATCTCGTGTGCGGTCTGTGTCTTGCCGCCCCCGAAGGGGCCGTTGATCCACAGGAGCATGCGCAGACCCTACCGACGCCCGCCCGCTGCGCTCAGCCGTGTCCGCCCGCCCGGACGAGGCCGGTCTCGTAGGCCAGCACGACCACCTGCACCCGGTCGCGCAGACCCAGCTTGGTCAGGATGCGGCCCACATGGGTCTTCACGGTCGCCTCGGACAGCACCAGCCGGGCGGCGATCTCGCCGTTCGACAGGCCCTGCGCGACCAGCACCATGACCTCGCGCTCGCGCTCGGTGAGCCGCTGCAGCTCCTTGTGCTGCGGCTCCTTGCCGGCGGTGGGCAGCATCGGCGCGAACCGGTCGAGCAGACGGCGGGTGGTGGAGGGCGCGACGACGGCGTCACCGCTGTGCACGGCGCGGATCGCGGCGAGCAGGTCGCCGGGCGGCACGTCCTTGAGCATGAACCCGGAGGCGCCCGCCTTCAGCCCGGAGAAGGCGTACTCGTCGAGGTCGAAGGTGGTCAGTATCAGCACCTTCGGCGGGTTGGGCTCCGAGCAGATGCGGCGGGTGGTCTCCACACCGTCCAGCTTCGGCATGCGCACGTCCATCAGCACCACGTCCACGGCGGTCGCGCGCAGCGCCTGCAGGGCCTCGACGCCGTCACCCGCCTCCGCGACGACCTCCATGTCCGGCTGGGCGGCGAGCACCATCCGGAATCCGGTGCGCAGCAGCGCCTGGTCGTCGACGAGCATCACGCGGATCGTCATCGGGGTCCTTCCGTCCTGGGGTCGGCGGGTCAGAGGCGGGTCAAGGGGCGGGGCAGGGGCAGGGGCAGGGGCAACAGGGTCGTACGTCCACGTCAGTGCGCCGGTTTGAGCGGCAGCAGGGCGCTGATGCGGAAGCCCCCACCGGGGCGGGGGCCCGCGTCCAGGGTGCCGCCGACCATGCCGACGCGTTCGCGCATGCCGATCAGGCCGTGGCCCCGGCCGTCGGCGCCGCCCTCCTCGTACAGCTCGTGCGGGGCGCCCTTGCCGTCGTCCTCGACGAGCAGGCCGAGGCCGTCGTCGAAGTAGACCAGGCGCACGCTCGCGCCCGCGTTCGGCCCGCCGTGCTTGCGGGTGTTGGTCAGGGCCTCCTGCACGATGCGGTACGCGGTGAGCTCGACCCCGCTGGGCAGCGGACGCGGGGTGCCCTCGACCCTGAAGTCCACGGGCAGTCCGGAGCCCCGGCACTGCTCGACCAGCTCCTCGATCTGGTCGACGTCGGGCTGCGGCACGTACTCGCCGCCCTCCTGGTGCTCGCCGGTGCGCAGCACGCCCAGCAGGCGGCGCATCTCGGCCAGGGCCTGGCGGCCGGTGGAGGAGATGGTCTCCAGGGCCTTCTTCGCCTGGTCGGGCGCGGCGTCGAGGACGTAGGCGGCGCCGTCGGCCTGCACCACCATCACCGACACGTTGTGCGCGACCACGTCGTGCAGCTCGCGCGCGATCCGGGCGCGCTCGGCGGCGACCGCCACCTTCGCCTGCGCCTCGCGCTCCTTCTCCAGACGGGCGGCGCGCTCCTCCAGCTGCGCGAAGTAGGCGCGGCGGGTGCGCATGGAGTCGCCGAGCACCCAGGCGAGGACGAACGGCACCGTGGTGAAGACCGCCACGGCGACGTTGCCGATGGCGCTCGCGTCGGACTGCGGCCAGCGGATCTGCGCGAGGCTCGCCGCGCACAGCCCGCCGGCCAGGGCGAACCGGGAGGCCCAGCGGGCGCCGTCCGCGGCGACGGTGTAGACGATCACCAGCAAGGCGAAGTCGGCCGGCGTCGTCTGGACGTCCAGGACCAGCTGTGCCACGCCGGTCGCCGCCGCCAGCAGCAGCATCTTCTCGGGCATCCGGCGGCGCAGTGCGACGACCGCGCACAGCACGGCGGAGACGGCCAGGGCCGCGCCGGGTGATCCGTGGTGGTTCGGCGCCCTGTGGATGCTCGCCGCGCTCACGCCGGAGATCCCGAGCAGGACGAGGGCCCAGAAACCGTCGACCCACATCGGGTGCCTGCGGAGGAAGTCATAGAGGCGCTGCACGTAACCCAGAGTAGGCAAGCGGGACAGGCGTGGGGGTCAACCGGAGGGCCGATCCGCACCCGGCGCTCGTACTCCCCAAGGTGGAGGCCGTGATCACCTGTGCGCCTAGTCTGGCGAGGTGGCGGACAACACAGAGGGCGGCACCGCGGACACCAGGGCGGACACCGGGACGGACATCGAGGCGGACGGCCCGGCGGAGGAGTGGCGCGGCTGGCGGGCGGCGGCCGAGGAGGCCCTGTACGGGCCGGACGGCTTCTACCGGCGGCCGGAGGGACCGGCCGGGCACTTCCGTACGTCCGTGCACGCCTCGCCGCTGTTCGCGCGGGCCGTGGCGCGGCTGCTGTGCCTGGTCGACGAGGCGCTGGGGCGCCCGGCGGCGCTGGACTTCGTCGACATGGCGGCCGGGCGGGGCGAGCTGGCCGCCGGGGTGCTCGCCGCGCTGCCCGCGGACGTGGCCGCACGCACGCGTGTGCACGCCGTCGAGATCGCCGGCCGGCCCGGCGGTCTCGACCACCGGATCGAGTGGCTGCCCGAGCCCCCGCGGGGGATCACGGGGCTGCTGTTCGCCAACGAGTGGCTGGACAACGTGCCGGTGGAGGTCGCGGAGGTGGACGCCGCGGGCGTACCCCGGCGCGTTCTCGTACGGCGGGACGGCAGCGAGCGGCTCGGGGAGCCGGTGGCGGAAGCGGAGGCCGAGTGGCTGGCGCGGTGGTGGCCGCTGCCGGCCGAGCAGGGGCTGCGCGCGGAGATCGGGCTGCCCCGGGACATCTCCTGGGCCGCCGCGGTCTCCCGCGTGGAGCGGGGACTGGCGGTCGCCGTCGACTACGCGCACACGGCGGACACCCGGCCGCCCTTCGGCACGCTCACCGGCTTCCGGGAGGGCCGGGAGACGGCGCCGGTACCGGACGGCTCGTGCGACATCACGGCGCACGTGGCACTGGACGCGTGCGCTGCGTACGCGCCCCCGGGCGCCCGTCTGCTCACCCAGCGCGACGCCCTGCGCGCCCTGGGGGTCACCGGCGCACGTCCCTCGCTGTCGCTCGCCTCCGCGCGCCCCGAAGAGTACGTACGCGCCCTGGCGCGCGCCGGGGAGGCCGCCGAGCTCACCGCGGCCGGCGGGCTCGGTGACTTCGGCTGGCTGGTGCGGCCGGTCGGCGTGCCCGGGCCGGCGGCCCTATTTGTCGATGTCCCCGACCACGAAGAACAGTGACCCCAGGATCGCCACCATGTCCGCCACCAGCGTGCCCGGCAGCAGCTCGGCGAGCGCCTGGATGTTGTTGTACGAGGCCGAGCGCAGCTTCAGCCGGTACGGGGTCTTCTCGCCCTTGCTGACCAGGTAGTAGCCGTTGATGCCGAGCGGGTTCTCGGTCCACGCGTACGTGTGCCCCTCAGGCGCCTTCAAAACCTTCGGCAGCCGCTGGTTGATCGGGCCCGGCTCCAGCTCGGCCAGCCGGTCCAGGCAGGCGTCGGCGAGGTCGAGCGCGTTGTGGGTCTGCTCCAGCAGGCACTCGAAGCGGGCCAGGCAGTCGCCCTCCTGCCGGGTGACGACCTTCAGGGTGTCCCGCAGCTCCCCGTAGGCGAGGTACGGCTCGTCGCGGCGCAGGTCGAAGTCGACCCCCGAGGCGCGCGCGATCGGGCCGCTCACGCCGTAGGCGTGCACGGCCTGCGGCGTCAGGACACCCACGCCCCGGGTGCGCCCCCGGAAGATCTCGTTGCCGAGCACCAGGTCGTCGAAGACGTCCATGCGCGAGCGCACGGCGGCGACCGCGGCACGCACGCGCGTGGCCCACCCGGCCGGCAGGTCCTCCTTCAGGCCGCCGACCCGGTTGAACATGTAGTGCATCCGGCCGCCGGAGACCTCCTCCATGACGTTCTGCAGTACCTCGCGCTCCCGGAACGCGTAGAAGACCGGCGTGATGCCGCCCAGCTCCAGCGGGTAGGAGCCGAGGAACATCAGGTGGTTGAGCACCCGGTTGAGCTCCGCGAGCAGCGTGCGCGTCCACACCGCGCGCACGGGGACCTCCATGCCGAGCATCCGCTCCACGGCGAGGACCACGCCCAGCTCGTTCGAGAAGGCCGACAGCCAGTCGTGGCGGTTGGCCAGCATGATGATCTGGCGGTAGTCACGCGCCTCGAACAGCTTCTCCGCGCCGCGGTGCATGTAGCCGATCACCGGCTCCGCCCGCGAGATGCGCTCGCCGTCCAGCACCAGCTTCAGCCGCAGCACCCCGTGCGTGGACGGGTGCTGGGGTCCGATGTTGAGCACCATGTCGGTGCTCTCCGCGGCGCCGCCGATCCCGACCGTGGTCTGGGTCGTAGGAGTCATGGACCCAGTCTCCCCTACGTACGCTTGCCCCATGGAGACGGGGAGCGTGGACGTGGAACGGGCGGCCGGGGACGAACCGGTGTGGATCCCGCTGCCGCGCGGCCTGCTGCGGATGCGGCGGCTGCTGCTGGTGGTGTGGCTGGGCCTGCTCACCCTGGTGGTGGGACTGCTGCCGGGGCTGCTGGCCGGTCCCGTCTGGTCGGCGTTCGCGCTGCTGCCGCCGGCGCTGGCGGCGTGGGGCTGGGTGCTGCTCGGCCGCAACTGGCGCTCCTGGCGGTACGCCGAGCGCGCCGACGACCTGCTGATCAGCCGGGGCGTGCTGTGGCGCGAGGAGACCGTCGTGCCGTACGGGCGGATGCAGCTGGTCGAGGTCACCTCCGGGCCGGTCGAGCGGCACTTCGGGCTGGCCACCGTGCAGCTGCACACGGCCGCCGCCGCGACCGACGCGACCATCCCCGGCCTCGACCCGGCCGAGGCGGAACGGCTGCGCGACCGGCTCACCGAGCTCGGCGAGGCCCGATCGGCGGGGCTGTGACGGCGGCGGGGGGCGAGGAGGTCATACGCGACGGGCGGCCCGTGACCGAGCGGCGGCTGCATCCCGTGACCCCGCTCAGACGGGCGTGGGCGCCGGTCGCCGTGCTCGCGGGCTGGGCCGTGCACGACCTCGACCAGGCGCAGCGGCAGCTCGCCCGGCTGACCACGACCACCCTGCTGATCGGGCTCGCGGTGCTCGTGCCCGCGGCCGCCCTCTACGGCTTCCTGTCCTGGTGGTTCACGCGTTTCGCGGTGACCGACACCGAACTGCGCATCCGCACCGGCCTGTTGTTCCGGCGCACCGCGCACATCCGGCTGGAGCGGGTCCAGGCCGTCGACGTCACCCGGCCGCTGCTCGCGCGGGTCGCGGGCGTGGCCAAGCTCAAGCTCGACGTCATAGGGACGGACCAGAAGGACGAACTGGCCTTCCTCGGTGAGGAGGAGGCCCGGGCGCTGCGCGCCGAACTGCTGGCGCGGGCGGCCGGGTTCGCGCCCGAGTCGGCGCACGAGGTCGGTGAGGCACCCGCGCGGGAGCTCGTGCGCGTACCCGCGCGCGTGATCGCCGTCTCGCTGCTGCTGACGGGCGCGGTCTGGGGCTCACTGGTCGCCGCCGTCGTCGTGCCGTCGGTGCTGTGGCTGGTCACCGGCAACCTGTGGACGGTGCTGGTGTCCGCGGTGCCGCTGTTCGGCGGGGCCGTGACCAACAGCGCGGGCCGCTTCGTCGCCTTCTACGGCTGGACGGTGGGCGAGTCGCCCGACGGGCTGCGGATCGACCGGGGGCTGCTGGACCGCGCCCACGAGACGGTGCCGCCGGGGCGGGTGCAGACCGTACGGATCGTGGAGCCGCTGCTGTGGCGGTGGCTCGGCTGGGTCCGGGTGGAGCTGGACGTGGCCGGGTCGTCCGACTCCGTGCTGCTGCCGGTCGCCCCGCGCGAGGTCGCCGAGGCGGTCGTCGCGCGGGTGCTGCCGGGGGTGACGGTACCGCCGGCGGCCTCGCTGACACGTCCGCCGCGGCGTGCCCGGTGGTGCCTGCCGGTGTGGTGGCGCGGACACGGAATCGCCGTCACCGACGCGGTGTTCGCCGCGCGGCACGGGCTCCTGTGCCGTCGGCTCGCGCTGGTGCCCCACGCCAAGGTGCAGAGCGTACGGCTGTCGCAGGGCCCGTGGGAGCGCGTACGGCGCGTCGCCGACATCCGCGTGGACACCGGCGCCGACAAGACCGTGACGGCCCGTCTGCGGGACGCCGAGGAGGCGGCGGAGCTCCTGCGGACCCAGGCGGAGAGGTCCCGCACGGGGCGCCGGACCGCGCGGCCGGACCGCTGGATGGCCTGAGCGCGGCCCGGCGGGTGTCAGGAGGCCGCGGTGCGCAGGCCCTGCATGTCGATCGTGTCGATCGATTCCGTCTCGTCGTGGGGCGTCAGGTCGATGACCTGGCCCGCGGCCGGCTTGTACCGGGACTCGGCCTCCTCCTTGTGGAGGGCGAGGGCCTCCTGGCCGACCACGTCGGCGAGGTCCTCGTTCTGGACGGTGTCCAGGTCGGTGGACGGCGCGTCCTTCTTCGTACCGAAGAAGTCGAATCCGCCCTCGGCCACCGGGCGCCGCGCGGGCGCGGCCGGTACGACGGCCACCGCGGTCGGCACGGTGAAGTGCCCGGAGGGCGGCTGCGGCGCGGACTTGGCAGGAGGCGCCGACTCGACCGACTCCACCGGTTCGCTCGGCCCGGCCGGTTCGCTCGCCGCGGCCGGCTCGGTCGTGGTGGCGTCCGCGCGCTCGTGCGCGTCGGCGGCCTCGGGCTGCCCCTCCGGTCCGTCCTCCCGCGCGGTGTCGGCGCCGTCACCACCGTCGTCCTCCGACGAGGCGTCAGGCTCCTCGGCGGCGGCCGCGTCCGTCTCCTCGCCGTCCGTGCCCAACCGCGACAGCGCCGCCCGGGCCCGCAGGAACAGCTCGGTGCCCTCCGGGGAGAACACACCGGATTCCCCGGTCTCCGGCTTCTCCTCCGCGGCGGCGTCCGCGTCGGCCGTCGGCGCGGCGGGCAGCGCGAGGGCGTCGGGGGCGGCCTCTATCTCCAGCAGGCGGCGGCCCTCCAGCGCGCTCGCCCGCTCGGTCTCCGCCGTGGCGTACCGCCGCAGCAGTGCCGCGTGCTCGTTGCGCAGCCCCGCCAGCTCCGCGCGCCTGGCCCGCAGCTTCTGCTCGAGCCGGGCACGCAGCTCGCGCGACTCCTCGAGATCCGCCTCGAGTTCGGCGACGCGTTCCTCGAAGCGCCACTCGTCGCTCGCACGCGCGCGCGTGAGGTCGGCGACCTGCCGGCCGGCCTGCGTGTCCCAGTGGCGCATGACGGCCGCGCCGAGGACCGCGGTCGCCGCGGTGAACGCGGCGAGCAACCGCAGCGCGATCGCGTCCGCGAACACCCAGGATCCCAGGGCGCAGACGAGCGAGACGCCGGCGATCGCCGAAGGAGGCAGCAGCCTGTGCAAGGGTGGGGAATGGCGGTGACGTCCACGTGGCATGGCCAGAAACTTACCGCGCGTAGACGGGTCTCGGCAGGCCGCCCGGTAAAAAGACAGCCATACCGAAACCTTCGTGCGGCAGTGGGAGTTCAGGCCGCCTTTTCCTTCGCTCCAGCAAGATCATTTCAATGGTCGCCCAGACGGGCGCCCATCCACTGCAGCGTCGCCGGGATCTCACGCCGCCAGGTGTTGAAGTTGTGACCGCCGCTGTCGAGGATGATCGACGAGATCCGTGTCCTGTTCGTCGCCCTCACCTCGTCTATGAACCTGAGCGTCGCCTTGTAGTTGCTCTCGCCGACCTTGCTGCTGGTGACGAGCAGTGACGTGTCGGGCGCGGGCAGGTGTTTGATGCTCCACCGCAGGTCGGCCCGGTTCCGCAGCTGCTGCTGCCCCTGGAAGAGATCGCCCGTGGTCGGGTCGATCGGCGCCTTGTAGTACGGGGACAGGCCCGCGCCCGCGGCGTACACCTCGGGATGGTGCATGGCGAGTTTCAGCGCGCAGTAACCACCCGTGGAGTTGCCGACGATGCCCCAGCTGCCCGGCTTCCTCGCGACCCGGTAGTGGGCGACGACGGCGTCCGGCAGGTCCTTGGCGAAGAACGTCTCGGTCTGCGGGCCCCCCGGGATGTCCACGCACTCCGTGTCCCGCGGCGGCGCCACCGTCGGGCGCAGCATCACCAGGATCATCGGCTGCATCCGCCCGTCCCCGGCGAGCTCCCGCGCCGTACGCGGATAGTGCAGCTTGCTGATCAGCGCCTGCGCGGTGCCCGGGTAGCCGGTGAGGACCACGGCCGCGGGGAAGGTGCGCGTGCGGTACTGCGGCTGGAAGTACTCCGGTGGCAGGTATATGAACGCGGGCGTGGCGATGCGGGTCGTACGGCCCACGATGTCGACCTTCTGGATCTGGCCGGCGATCCGCGGCCGCCCGCCGTCGCCCAGCCGCATCTGCTGGGTGCCGACCACCTGCAGCGGGCCGCCGGTGCGGCCGCGCGCCGAGTTGTCGACGACGACCCCCTGACTGTTCTCCTGTCCGAACAGGTCCGCCCAGCTGGCGTAGAAGCCGAAGGCCTGGTTGGCGGCGAGCCCGGCGCACGCGAACAGCGCCAGCTGGGTGGCCAGCAGCAGGCCGACGCGTCCGCCGACCGCACGCCAGGTGCGGCGGGCCAGACGTGGCCAGAGCCACACCGTGCCGACGAACAGCAGGACGGCGAACAGAACCGCCAGTACCAACACCTTGTTGCTCGTGAGACCCATGGGCTCTTACCTGCCTGCACTTCCCGCCCGGGCCCGCCGCCTCCTCGCGAGGGCTTGCCCCGGCCTTTCCCTGGCCTTTGACCCGACTTTCCGGCGGGGAGTGAACCTGACTCCCCTGAACACCGTCCTAGAGGGCGCAATGTCGCCGGATGCCCGGGATCGGCACCGGATTCAAGGTCTCTCGCAGAACTACGGGATGCGATGTCCGCCAGGATAGATGGGGAAATGTCAGACAAGGTTCCGCGCCGGCCCAGCCGGGTGCGGCGCACGCTCCGCGGCCCGCGCCCCGAGGCCGTCCCCGCTCTGGTCGGCAGGGCCTGCGCGGTCGTCGGCCTCCTGGACATCGCCGCGGGTGTCTTCCCGCGCTTCAGGCACAGCCGTATGCACGCCATGGCCGAGGTGCTGCCGGGCTCGTTCGGCCCGTTCGCCGCGGCCCTCTCGCTCAGCGTGGGCGTGCTGTTGCTGCTGCTCGCGCACGGCCTGAAGCGGCGCAAGCGGCGGGCCTGGCGCGCGGCCGTGGTGCTGCTGCCGGCCGGCGCGGCGGCGGAGTTCGTCTACCGGCACTCCGTGATCGGGGTGATCATCTCACTCGCGCTGCTCGCGCCGCTGCTGATGCACCGCCGTGAGTTCGCCGCGCTGCCGGATCCGCGCAGCCGCTGGCGGGCACTGACCAACTTCGTCCTGATGAGCGCGGGTTCGCTGGGCCTCGGCATGATCATCGTCACCGTGCACGGGCACCGGATGGTCGGCGACCCCAGTGTGGCGGACCGGCTGACCCATGTCGTCTACGGCCTGTTCGGCTTCGAGGGCCCGGTCGACTACCAGGGCAGCACCTCCTGGACCGTCGCCTTCTCCCTCGGCGCCCTCGGCTGGCTCACCGCGGTCACCACCGTCTACCTGGCCTTCCGCCCCGAGCACCCGGCCGCGCGCCTGACCGAGGAGGACGAGAGCAGGCTGCGCGCCCTGCTGGCCAAGCACGGCGGCCGGGACTCCCTCGGCCACTTCGCGCTGCGCAGGGACAAGGCGGTCGTGTTCTCCCCCAGCGGCAAGGCGGCCGTGACGTACCGCGTCGTCTCCGGCGTGATGCTGGCCAGCGGCGACCCGATCGGCGACGTCGAGGCCTGGCCGGGGGCCATCGAGCGGTTCATGGACGAGGCCAAGGCCCACTCCTGGACGCCCGCCGTCATGGGCTGCTCCGAGACCGGCGGCGAGGTGTGGACCCGGGAGACCGGTCTGGACGCCCTGGAACTGGGCGACGAGGCGGTGGTCGACGTCGCGGATTTCTCGCTCGCCGGACGCGCGATGCGCAATGTCCGTCAGATGGTCAAGCGCATCGAGCGGGCCGGCTACGAAACCCGGGTACGGCGCGTCCGTGACCTCGGGGACACCGAGATGGAGCGGATCCGGCGGGCCGCGGAGGACTGGCGCGGCACGGACACCGAGCGCGGCTTCTCCATGGCGCTCGGCCGTATCGGCGACCCCGCCGACGGCGACTGCCTGATCGCCACCGCGCACAAGCAGGAAGACGAGCCGGGCGAGTACGGCGACCTGAAGGCGATCCTGCACTTCGTGCCCTGGGGCGAGGACGGCGCCTCCCTGGACCTGATGCGGCGCGACCGCTCGGCCGACCCCGGCATGAACGAACTGCTGATCGTCGCGGCGCTCCAGGCCGCTCCGAAGTTCGGCATCACCCGCGTCTCGCTGAACTTCGCGATGTTCCGCTCGGCGCTGGCGCGCGGCGAGAAGATCGGCGCGGGGCCCGTGCTGCGGGCCTGGCGCGGGCTGCTGGTGTTCCTCTCGCGCTGGTTCCAGATCGAGTCGCTGTACAAGTTCAACGCCAAGTTCCAGCCCCGCTGGGAGCCGCGGTTCGTCGTCTACCGCGCCTCCGCGGACCTGCCCCGCATCGGCTTCGCCGCCATGCAGGCCGAGGGCTTCGTCGACCTGGCCCTGCCCCTGCCGCGCTTCCTGCGCCGCCGCACCGCCACCGGGCGCGCCTGCGACCACTCGGTCGCGGAACGGGACGTACGCGCGGCGTAGGGCCTGGCGTCACCTTCCCGCCGGGCGGACGTCCCGGCGCGGCGGACGGTCCAGCCCGGCGGACGGTCCAGCCCGGCAGGCGTCCCGGCCCAGGGCCGGCGCCCGGGGCACGGATGGTGCGGTCGGGTGCGGGGCCTACGCTGAAAGTATGAGCAATTACAGCGGGCGCGGCCGAGTGGCGGGCCTTCCGGCATGGAACCGGTGCGCGGTCATGGGGGTCGTGAACGTGACCCCCGACTCCTTCTCCGACGGGGGCCGCTGGTTCGACACGACCACCGCCGTCAAGCACGGCCTGGACCTCGTCGCCCAGGGAGCGGACCTGATCGACGTGGGCGGCGAGTCCACCCGCCCCGGCGCCACCCGTGTCGACGAGGCCGAGGAACTGCGGCGCGTCGTCCCCGTCGTCCGCGGCCTCGCCTCCGAGGGCGTCACGGTCTCCGTGGACACCATGCACGCCCGCGTCGCCGAGCAGGCGCTCGCGGCGGGCGCCGCACTTGTCAACGACGTCAGCGGCGGCCTCGCCGACCCCGCGATGATCCCGGTGGTCGCGGACACGGGCGCCCCGTTCGTCGTGATGCACTGGCGCGGCTTCCTGGAGGGCGGCGCCATCCGCGGGGTGTACGACGACGTCGTCACCGAAGTCGTCGACGAACTGCGCGCGCGCGTTGAGGCCGTCCTGGAGGGCGGCGTCGCCGCCGACCGCGTCGTCGTCGACCCCGGCCTCGGCTTCTCCAAGGAGACCGGGCACGACCTGGCGCTCCTGGCCCGCCTCGACCGTCTGCGGGGCCTGGGACACCCGGTCCTCGTCGCCGCCTCCCGCAAGCGGTTCCTCGGCCGGGTGCTGGCCGGCCCCGACGGCGCGCCGCCGCCCGCGCGCGAGCGCGACGCCGCCACCGCCGCCGTCTCCGCGCTCGCCGCGCACGCCGGCGCCTGGGCCGTACGCGTGCACGAGGTCCGCGCGACGGCGGACGCGGTACGGGTCGCCCACGCCGTGGAGGAGGCGCGCACCACCGGCGACCACACGCCGGGCGCGTGCTCTTCCGAAGGAGCCCGGTGAGCGCCCCCCACACCGACGTGGAGCAGGTGGAGTCGGCCAACACCGCCTTCTACGAGGCGTTGGAACAGGGCGACTTCGATGAGCTGTCCGCCCTCTGGCTCGCCCCCTCCGACCTGGGCGTCGACGAGGAGTACCACGACCCGGCCGACACCGGCGTGATCTCCTGCGTGCACCCCGGCTGGCCCGTGCTCACCGGACGCGGCGAGGTCCTGCGCTCGTACGCGCTGATCATGGCCAACACCGACTACATCCAGTTCTTCCTCACCGACGTCCACGTCTCGGTGACGGGTAACACCGCCCTGGTGACCTGCACCGAGAACATCCTCAGCGGCGGCCCCGCCCCCGCGGACGGCGGCGAGCTCGGCCCGCTGGTCGGACAGCTCGTCGTCGCCACCAACGTGTTCCGGCGCACGTCCTTCGGCTGGAAGCTCTGGTCCCACCACGCCTCCCCGGTTCTGGCCGAGAGCGACGAGGACGAGGAGGACGCGGACGACGACACGTCCGCCTGAGTGGGCCCGAGCGGGCAGGCGCCCGGTGCGGGGCCCGGGGACGTGGCCGGAATCACGCGCTCGGGAAAAGGGCCGGCCACCGCCCCGTGAGCAGCCGGGTTCTCCAGGGAAA
Source organism: Streptomyces kebangsaanensis (assembly GCF_001906585.1). Taxonomy (GTDB): domain Bacteria; phylum Actinomycetota; class Actinomycetes; order Streptomycetales; family Streptomycetaceae; genus Streptomyces; species Streptomyces kebangsaanensis. The sequence goes on from NZ_JUJA01000058.1 coordinate 55,202, forward strand.
ACACAGGGTGAAACCTCCCGGGCCCGGCTCGCCCGGCCTCCCCCGCGGCCCGGTTCTGTCAGTGCCCGCGGGTAGATTCGTTCGGGACCGGTGTGCCGCCCGCACGCGGCAGAACCGGCCGCCGCCGACGACTGCAGGAGTGATTCGCGTGGATCGTGTCGCGCTGCGCGGCCTGAGGGCCCGCGGGCACCACGGTGTGTTCCCCAAGGAGCGCGAGGAGGGCCAGACCTTCCTCGTGGACGTCGTCATGGGAGTGGACACCCGTCCGGCCGCGGCCGACGACGACCTGACGAGGACCGTGCACTACGGCATCGTGGCCGAGGAGGTCGTGGCCGTGGTGGAGGGCGAGCCGGTGAACCTCATCGAGACGCTCGCCGAGCGCATCGCCCAGGTCTGTCTGAAGCACGAAGGGGTCCAGGAGGTCGAGGTCTGCGTCCACAAGCCGGACGCACCGATCACCGTCCCCTTCGACGACGTGACCGTCACCATCACCCGGAGCCGAGTATGAACGCACCCTTCGCCAAAGGGCAGAGCGACCCGACCGTCCAGCCGGTGCCCGCCTCCGTCGTCGCGAGGGTCGACGCCGCCGACAGCACCCTGCAGAACCCCAAGCGGGCCGTGATCTCGATCGGCTCCAACCTCGGCAACCGCCTGGAGACCCTCCAGGGCGCCGTGGACGCCCTGGAGGACACCCCCGGCGTCCGCATCAAGCACGTCTCCCCGGTCTACGAGACCGAGCCGTGGGGCGTCGAGCCCAACACCCAGCCGTCATACTTCAACGCGGTGGTGATCCTGAGGACGACCCTGCCGCCGTCCTCCCTCCTGGAGCGCGCCCACGCCATCGAGGAGGCCTTCAACCGGGTCCGCGACGAGCGCTGGGGCCCGCGCACCATCGACGTCGACATCGTCTCCTACGCCGACGCCGTCTCCGACGACCCGGTCCTCACGCTCCCCCACCCGCGCGCCCACGAACGCGCCTTCGTCCTCGCCCCGTGGCACGACGTGGACCCGCAGGCCCAGCTTCCCGGCCGGGGCCCGGTGGCCGACCTGCTGACCGCGGTCACCCGCGAGGGTGTCGAGCCCCGGGGGGACCTGGAACTCCGGCTGCCCGAGTAGTCGTTAAGGTCTAGACGACGCAGAACCTGCGCGAGACGTGCGACCGACCACAGTCCGGGGGAGCTGAAGGGACACCGTGAGAGAGCTGCGCATCAGGGTGCTGGCCGGCGTGTTCGTCGTCGCCGGAGTGCTGTCCTGGGCGGCCGCCCGTCTGTGGAACGCGGTGGGGACACTCCCCAGCGTCCCCTTGGCAGCCCCCGTCGTCCTCGCTCTGATCGCCGCGGTCCTCCTGGCCACGGCGCTCTCCCTGCGGGCCCGGCTGAAGGCCCAGCGCGAGCGCCGCCCCGGCGCCAAGGGCGTCGACCTCCTGATGGCGGCCCGCGCGGTCGTCTTCGGTCAGGCCAGTGCCCTGGTCGCCGCCCTGGTCGCCGGCGTGTACGGCGGCACGGGCATCGTCCTGCTGACACTCCTCGACATCCCGGCCCGCCGCGACCAGGCCGTCTACGCCGGCTTCTCGGTCGTCGCCGGCATCGCGGTGATAGCGGCCGCCCTGTTCCTCGAACGGGTCTGCAGACTCCCGGAGGACGACGACCACGACCACCCGGGGGCGGAACCGGCGGCGTGAGGGCCACCAGGGCTGCCGAGCGAGATGTCCGTTGACCACCAGCGGCGCGTAACCCTTCCCGGACGTGCCGTCTGAGCACGCGGCCCCGATCAGGTGGCCGGATGCGTCACCCGGCCGGATCGTCAGCCTCTCGCGGCACGACTTACGAGCGTGGGTCCAGGCCAGAACGCTCCCCGCGGCGCCCCCGGCATGGCCCCACGGCCTCGTGGACCTTCTCGGTCGCCACCTCCGTGACGGTGGTCCGGGCTGTTGATCCGGGGCCGCATCGGGCACCACCGGCAATCAGGTCAGCGCGCCATGATCAGACTCATTGCCTCATTGCGGGTGGCGGGGTCCCGAAGCTGTCCCCGCACCGCCGACGTGATGGTCTTCGCGCCGGGCTTCCGCACGCCGCGCATCGTCATGCACATGTGTTCGCACTCGATGACGACGATCACACCGCGCGGCTCCAGAATCTGCATCAGGGAGTCGGCGATCTGCGTGGTGAGCCGTTCCTGCACCTGCGGACGACGGGCGTATACGTCGACCAGCCGAGCCAGCTTCGACAGGCCCGTGATCTTCCCATCGGCGGACGGAATGTAGCCGACGTGAGCAAAACCCACGAACGGGACCAGATGATGTTCACACGAGCTCAGGACTTCGATGTCCTTCACGAGGACCATCTCGTCGTGCCCCAGGTCGAACGTCGTCGTCAGAACGTCCTCGGGCTTCTGCCACAGGCCCGCGAATATCTCCCTGTACGCCCGGGCCACCCGTGCCGGTGTCTCGAGCAGGCCCTCGCGGTCCGGATCCTCGCCGACCGCGATGAGGAGTTCGCGCACGGCGTTCTCAGCGCGCTTCTCGTCGAACTCGCCGATGGTCGCCTCGCCGTCCAGCGTCACGGGGTCGGTCATGTGAAGCCTCGTTCCTGGTGTGTCTGATCTGCGGACATGCGAAACGCCGCACCCCCCAGGCTAGAACCAGGGGGGTGCGGCACACATTCCGGGGCCGGTGCGGCCCGGCGCCAGGTGTCAGTTGTCCCGGCGGTCCTCCGAAGCCTGCTCCGTGGCCGGGGCGGGCTCGGTGGCCGTGGACTTGACCGTGCTGATCGCCGGCGTCGCGCCGTTCGCCCCGTTGGTCAGCGCGAGCTCCTTCGGGGAGAGCACCGGCGGGCGGGTCGACGGCGTACGGCGGGAGGAGCCGGTCCAGGCGGGCCGCGGCGGACGCTTGACGATGGTGGCGAAGATCTCGGCGATCTCCTCCTTGCCCAGGGTCTCCTTCTCCAGGAGAGCCAGGACGAGGTTGTCGAGGACGTCGCGGTTCTCGACCAGGATCTCCCAGGCCTCGTTGTGCGCGTTCTCGATGAGCTTCTTGACTTCCTCGTCCACCAGCGCGGCGACCTCTTCCGAGTAGTCGCGCTGGTGAGCCATCTCACGTCCGAGGAACGGCTCGGTGTTGTCGCCGCCGAACTTGATCGCACCCAGGCGCTCGGTCATGCCGTACTGCGTGACCATCGCGCGGGCCGTGGCGGTGGCCTTCTCGATGTCGTTCGCCGCGCCCGTGGTCGGGTCGTGGAAGACCAGTTCCTCGGCCGCGCGGCCGCCCAGCATGTAGGCGAGCTGGTCCAGCATCTCGTTGCGCGTGGTCGAGTACTTGTCCTCGTCCGGGAGCACCATCGTGTAGCCGAGGGCGCGGCCGCGGGACAGGATCGTGATCTTGTGGACCGGGTCGGAGTTCGGCGAGGCCGCCGCGACCAGGGCGTGACCGCCCTCGTGGTACGCGGTGATCTTCTTCTCCTTGTCCGACATGATCCGGGTCCGCTTCTGCGGGCCGGCGACCACGCGGTCGATCGCCTCGTCCAGCATCTGGTTGTCGATCAGCTTCTTGTCGCTGCGGGCCGTGAGCAGCGCGGCCTCGTTCAGCACGTTGGACAGATCGGCACCGGTGAAGCCAGGCGTGCGGCGGGCGACGGCGGACAGGTCGACGTCGGGCGCGACCGGCTTGCCCTTCTGGTGGACCTTGAGGATCTCCAGACGGCCCAGCATGTCGGGGCGGTCGACGGCGATCTGCCGGTCGAAGCGGCCCGGGCGCAGCAGCGCCGGGTCGAGGATGTCGGGGCGGTTGGTGGCGGCGATGAGGATCACACCGCCCTTGACGTCGAAACCGTCCATCTCGACGAGCAGCTGGTTCAGCGTCTGCTCGCGCTCGTCGTGACCGCCGCCGAGGCCGGCGCCGCGGTGGCGGCCGACCGCGTCGATCTCGTCGACGAAGACGATCGCCGGCGCGTTCGCCTTGGCCTGCTCGAACAGGTCGCGGACCCGGGAGGCACCGACACCGACGAACATCTCGACGAAGTCGGAACCGGAGATCGAGTAGAAGGGCACGCCGGCCTCGCCCGCGACGGCACGCGCGAGCAGGGTCTTGCCGGTGCCGGGCGGGCCGTAGAGCAGCACGCCCTTGGGGATCTTCGCGCCGACGGCCTGGAACTTGGCCGGCTCCTGCAGGAACTCCTTGATCTCGTGGAGCTCCTCGACGGCCTCGTCCGCGCCGGCGACGTCCGCGAACGTCGTCTTCGGGGTGTCCTTGGTGATGAGCTTGGCCTTGGACTTGCCGAAGTTCATGACCCGGGAGCCGCCGCCCTGCATCTGGTTCATCAGGAACAGGAAGACGACCACGATGAGGACGAAGGGCAGCAGGGAGAGCAGGACGCCGACGAAGGCGTTCTGCTTGGTCGGCGAGACCGTGTAGCCCTTCGGGATCTGCTTGTCCTGGTACTTGGTCTGCAGCGTGTTGGCGATGGTCACGCCCTGGTCGCCGATGTAGCTCGCCTGGATCTTCGAGCTGCCCTCGACCTTCTGACCGTCCTTGAGCTCGACCTTGATGGTCTGCTCGTCGCCGGTGGTCAGCTTGGCCTGCTGGACCCGGTTGTCATTGATCGCTGCTACGACCTGGCCTGTGTCCACCGTCTTGTAGCCGCCGGACTCGCCGACGACGTTCATCAACACGACCACGGCAAGGACGGCCAGCACGATCCACATGACCGGCCCACGGAAGTATCGCTTCACGTCCATCCATACGGAGCGGTGCCGCCCCGTCCCTCCTGCCATAGTGAGTTTGATAAGACAGTTCTTCTGACGGTACCCCAGCGTGGTGGCCCGAAGCCGCACGAGAGGGCTGTCGTTCCCGTCCGCATGCTCCAACGGCTCCGGGGCCGCCGGGGTTCCCGATCAACGTACGGTGCATGGCCCCTTCGGGACTCAGCCGCCGTAGACGTGGGGGGCGAGCGTACCGACGAACGGCAGGTTCCGGTACTTCTCGGCGTAGTCCAGGCCGTAGCCGACGACGAACTCGTTGGGGATGTCGAAGCCGACCCACTCCACGTCGATGGCGACCTTCGCGGCCTCCGGCTTGCGCAGCAGCGTGCACACCTTCAGGGAGGCGGGCTCGCGGGAGCCGAGGTTGGAGATCAGCCAGGACAGGGTCAGACCGGAGTCGATGATGTCCTCGACGACCAGGACGTGCTTGCCCTTGATGTCGGTGTCGAGGTCCTTGAGGATCCGCACGACGCCGGAGGACTGGGTGCCCGCGCCGTAGGAGGACACGGCCATCCAGTCCATGGTGAGCGGGGTGGACAGCGCCCGGGCCAGGTCCGCCATGACCATGACCGCGCCCTTGAGGACGCCGACGATCAGCAGGTCCTTCCCCTCGTACTCCGCGTCGATCTTCGCAGCCAGCTCGGCCAGCTTCGCGTCGATCTCTTCCTTGCTGATGAGTACCTGCTTGAGGTCGGCACCCATGTCTTTCGCGTCCACCCGCATCACTTTCGGTCGGTCGTCACACCGGCTGTTCCGGCCCACCCCGGCGGGGCGGGCCGGCCACCGCGGCCTCCCCGGAGGGGGAGACCGGCGCCTCTTCCCCTGAGGGAAGGATTCAGCCTTGCCGAATCACCAGTCTGCCACCCTGCCGCTGGGCGACGACCCGGCCCGGGAGATTGATGGCCCCCTGACCGCGCCAGCCGGTGATCAGCCGGTCGACTTCCTCGATGTGCCGGGCGAACAGGGAACCGGCCGGGGCTCCGGCCTCGATGGCGGCGCGGCGCAGGATGCGGCGGCGCACGGCGGGCGGCAGTTCGTGGAGCTTGGCGCACTCCAGGCGGCCGGCGTCGTCGCGGACGGCGGTCTCGGCGTGGCTGGCCCAGGCGTCGAGGGCGTCGGCGTCGTCGCGGGAGAGCTGGGCGGTGCGGGCGAGGGCCCCGACGACACCCTTGCCGAGGGCCTTCTCCAGGGCGGGCAGGCCCTCGTGGCGCAGCCGGGAGCGGGTGTAGGCGGGGTCGGTGTTGTGCGGGTCGTCCCAGACGGGCAGGGACTGGACCATGCAGGCCGTACGGGCGGTCTGCCGGTCGATGTGCAGGAAGGGGCGGCGGTAACGGCCGCCGGCCCCCGAGACCGCGGCCATTCCGGACAGGGAGCGGATGCCGGAGCCGCGGGCGAGGCCGAGCAGCACGGTCTCGGCCTGGTCGTCGCGGGTGTGGCCGAGCAGGACGGCGTGGGCGCCGTGGCGTTCGGCGGCGGCGTCGAGGGCGGCGTAGCGGGCGTCGCGGGCGGCGGCCTCCGGTCCGCCGTCGCGGCCCACGGTGACGGCGATGGCCTCGACCGGGTCCAGGCCGAGTTCGCGCAGCCGCTGGGCGACCTCGTCGGCGCGCCGGCCGGAGCCGTCCTGGAGGCGGTGGTCGACGGTGATGCCGCCGGCCCGGATGCCGAGCCTGGGGGCCTCGAAGGCGAGGGCGGAGGCGAGTGCCATGGAGTCGGCGCCGCCGGAGCAGGCCACGAGCACGAGCGGCGCGGGCGGGCGCTCGTGCGGAGCCGGCGGGTTCTCGGGGCCCTGCGGGGCCGGCGCGCCGTGGTGGGCCCGCGGGACGGTCCGCGGGGTGCGGCCCGGTGCCGGCACGCCGTGCGGCGGCTGCCCGGGGAGCTGCGCGGCCCGGGGGTCCGGCCGGTCGTGCGGGGCCGGTGGCGCGGGGTGGGGCGGGATCTGCTCGTTCAGGATGTCGTGGAGGACGCGGCGTACCGCCAGGCGTATCGCCGCGACCGCAGGATGGGGACCCATGTCCGGTTCCCTTCACGGAGTCTTCGGGGGTGAGCCCGATACCGGTCACTCACAGTGTGTACATGGTGACAGAAACGGGGCGTTCCCCGAGCATCGCACGCCTGCCCCTCGCTCACGGTCCCTCGGACGAGTGATTGCCATGGCGTTTGCCTGCCGTCGGCCGGATTCGGTCGACGGCGACCGCGGCCGTGGTCACGGCTCGCTCCTGCGGTGCACCCGTGCGATCCAGTCCGCCGGTTCGGCGATCTCCGCCTTGGTGGGGAGGGTGTTCGGGGAGGTCCACACCCGGTTGAAGCCGTCCATGCCGACCTGCTCGACGACCGCGCGGACGAACCGCTCCCCGTCCCGGTACTGCCGCAGCTTGGCGTCCAGGCCGAGCAGCTTGCGCAGGGCCATGTCCAGGCGGGAGGCGCCCTTGGCACGGCGCTGCTGGAACTTCTCGCGGATCTCCGCGACGGTCGGTACGGCGTCCGGGCCGACCCCGTCCATCACGTAGTCGGCGTGGCCCTCCAGGAGGGACATCACGGCGGTGAGGCGGCCGAGGATCTCCCGCTGGGCCGGGGTCTGGACGAGCTCGACCAGGGAGCGTCCGCCGTCGTCCTCCTCGCCCTCGGGGCGGCCGCCGACCAGCGACTGGGCGGCGTCGCGGAGGCGCTCCAGGAAGGCCATGGGGTCGACGTCGGTCTCCGCCAGGAAGGACTGGATTTCGCCCTCGAGGTGGTCGCGCAGCCAGGGCACGGCGGTGAACTGCGTGCGGTGCGTCTCCTCGTGCAGGCACACCCACAGGCGGAAGTCGTGGGGTTCCACGTCGAGCTCGCGCTCGACGTGGACGATGTTCGGCGCGACGAGCAGGAGCCGGCCGCCGCCGTTCTCCCCGGCGGGGAGGTCGCGGGCGGCCGGGGCGAAGGTCTCGTACTGGCCGAGGACGCGGGAGGCGAGGAAGGACAGCAGCACGCCGAGCTCGACGCCGGTGACCTTGCCGCCGACGGCGCCGAGGACCGCGCCGCCGGGGGTGCCGCCGCGACGCTGCTGCATCTTGTCGAGGAGCGGTTTGAGGATCTCCCGGAAGCCGGCGACGTTCGCCCGGATCCAGCCGGGACGGTCGACCACGAGCACGGGCGTGTCGTGGGTCTCGTCGGTGCCCAGACGGGTGAAGCCCCGGACGTGTTCCTCGGAGACCTTGGCGTGCCGGCGCAGTTCCGCGACGACCGCCCGGGCCTCGTCCCGGCTCACCTCGGGGCCCGGCCGTACGAGCCGGGTCGCGGTCGCGACCGCGAGATTCCAGTCGACCATCCCGGGAGTTGCGGCACCACCGATGCTCGTCATGGGTCAACGGTACGTGAGCGCCGCCACTGCTGGCAGGGCGGCGAGGCCCGGCAGGCGGTCGTGTGTCCGGGAGGTACCGGTGCCGGCCGGTGGGTCAGCGGCAGGAGCAGGTGGTCAGGGTGGTGACGGTCCGGTCCAGGGCCGACTGGGCCGCTTCCTGGCCGGTGGTGTTCTCCGTGAGGAAGGCGAAGGCCAGGAGGTGGCCGTCCCGGGTCACCACCGTGCCCGCCAGGGTGTTGACGCCGGTCAGGGTGCCGGTCTTGGCGCGGACCAGGCCGGCCGCGCCGTCCGCGCCGTCCGCTCCGTCCGCGTAGCGGCTGCTCAGGGTGCCGGTGAAGCCGGCGACCGGGAGGCCGGTGAGGACCGGGCGGAGTTCGGGGTGGGCGGGGTCGGCCGCCTTGAGGAGCAGGGCCGTGAGCAGGTCCGCGGTGAGCCGGTCGGCCCGGTCGAGGCCGCTGCCGTCGTGGAACGCGGCGCCCGTCAGGGGGAGGCCGAGCCCGCGGAGCCGGGCCTCGACCGCGCCCGCGCCGCCGGCGAAGTCGGGGCGGGCGCCGGTCGCGACGGCCGTGTGGCGGGTCAGGGCCTCGGCGATGTCGTTGTCGCTGTTGGTGAGCATGCGTTCGACCAGGGCGGACAGCGGGGGCGAGGAGACGGTCGCCAGGTTCTCCGCGCGCGCGGTCGCCCGGGACGGACCGGCGACCGTGGTGGGGACGCCGGCGTCGGACAGCAGGCGTGCGAAGGTGTCCGCCGCGTGAGCCGCCGGGTCGGCCACGCGTGGGGCGGGGCCCCTGGTCGAGTCGTCGGCGCGGGCCTCGTCGGCCATCAGTGCGGTGACCCGGGCGATGTTCTCGTTGACGCCGATGGGGTGCAGGTCGGGACCGGCGTACAGCGAGGTGTCGTACGACAGTGTCGCCTCCGTCACACCCCGCTTGGCCAGCGCGGCCGCCGTCCCGTCGGCGAGGGCGCGCAGGCTCGCCCAGCCCTGGGTGTCCTCACGGGCGGTGAGCGTGGGGTCGCCGCCGCCGACCAGGACGAGTTCTCCGGTGCCGGGCTCCAGGACGGCGCGGGTGGTGAGCCGGTGGTCCGGACCGAGGGCGGACAGCGCGGCGACGCCGGTGGCGATCTTGGTGGTGGAGGCGGGGGTGAGCGCCTCGCCGGCCCCCTGGCCGTACAGCCGCCTGCCGGTGGCCATGTCGACGACGGAGGCGGAGCGGCGGGTG
>NZ_JUJA01000058.1:64541-64913 GCF_001906585.1 Streptomyces kebangsaanensis
CCAGGGCGGCCGCGAGGCCCGAGCCGCCGGACACCGGCTCCGCCGGGCCGCCGGCCCCGTCGAGCCCCACCAGCACCGGCAGGGCGCTGGGCGCGGGCCGGGCCCCGCCGGCCGACGTATCGCCCGTGCGTGATGTGTCGGACGTATCGTTTCGGCGGCCGTGATCTGCGCCACCCGTGTGCTCCAGGGCGGCCGCACGGGTCCGCTCGGCCGTACGCTGGCCGGAGGAGTCCCAGGGGCCGGCGGCGGTCACCGCACCGGCGGCGAGCGCCAGCCCGACCGTGGCGGCACCCGCGGTGTACTGCCAGGTCCCCGGCGTCGCGAGCCGCGACCCGGCGGCCCTCGTGAGCCGCGCGACCCGCGGCTTCACGG
>NZ_JUJA01000058.1:64932-96208 GCF_001906585.1 Streptomyces kebangsaanensis
GCCGCGGCCGTACGGCCCGTGCGAGACGGGCCAGGCGCGGTCTCGCGGCCCGCCAGGCTCTCAGCTCCGGCACGACCACCAGCCCCTTTCGCGATCACACACCTGCGTGAGGGACACTTAATCACCAGAACTATGTGCTGATCATGGAGGAGCCACCGGTGGAGTTCGACGTCACGATCGAGATCCCTAAGGGTTCGCGGAACAAGTACGAGGTGGACCACGAGACCGGTCGTATCCGCTTGGACCGTCGACTCTTCACCTCGACCAGCTACCCGGCCGACTACGGCTTCGTCGACAACACCCTCGGCGAGGACGGCGACCCGCTGGACGCGCTGGTCATCCTGGACGAGCCGACGTTCCCCGGCTGCCTCATCAAGTGCCGCGCCATCGGCATGTTCCGCATGACGGACGAGGCCGGCGGCGACGACAAGTTGCTGTGCGTCCCGGCGTCCGACCCGCGCGTGGAGCACCTGCGGGACATCCACCACGTGTCGGAGTTCGACCGCCTGGAGATCCAGCACTTCTTCGAGGTCTACAAGGACCTGGAGCCCGGCAAGTCCGTCGAGGGCGCCAACTGGGTGGGCCGCTCCGACGCCGAGGCCGAGATCGAGCGTTCCATCAAGCGCTTCCAGGAGCATGGCGGTCACTGAGCCGTCCGTCGCCCTCGGGCCGTGCCGCCCCGCCGGGGCGGCACGGCCTGTTCCCGTCCGCATGGGACCGGGCCCGTCCGCGCATACTGAGGCAGACGGAAGGTGTCGTTCAGGGAGCGTTGCCCAGTGACGGAAGCGGAGGACCGCAAGCCGCAGTCGGACGAGGCGAGGAGCGCGTTCAGAGCTCCCACGGGCAACTCGATGACCCAGGTCCAGCTGATCCCGGTCGTCCATCCGAGCGACGGCGAGTCGTCCACGACGTCCGAGTTCGCCCTGCCCGAGGGGCTGGCCGTCCCCCGCCCGGGGACCGAGCCGGAGACCACCTCCGAGTTCGCGCTCCCCGAGGGGCTCGACGTCCAGCAGCCGCCGGCCGCGGAGCCGGAAGGGTCCGCGTTCAGCCCGCCGAGCACCTACAGCGCCAGGCAGGCCCCGCCCGCCTTCACCCCGCCGGGCGGCATCCCCGCGGTCAGTCTCGCCAAGGACGTCCCCTGGCAGGACCGGATGCGCACCATGCTGCGCATGCCGGTGGCCGAGCGGCCCGCGCCCGAGCCGGTGCAGCGGGCCGAGGAGGGCGGCCCGGCCGTCCCGCGCGTGCTCGACCTGACCCTGCGTATCGGCGAGCTGCTGCTCGCGGGCGGTGAGGGCGCCGAGGACGTGGAGGCGGCGATGTTCGCGGTCTGCCGGTCCTACGGCCTGGACCGCTGCGAGCCGAACGTCACCTTCACCCTGCTGTCGATCTCCTACCAGCCGTCCCTGGTGGACGACCCGGTGACGGCGTCCCGGACGGTACGGCGCCGGGGCACCGACTACACGCGTCTGGCGGCCGTCTTCCAGCTCGTCGACGACCTGAGCGACCCGGAGACCCACGTCTCCCTGGAGGAGTCCTACCGGCGGCTGGCGGAGATCCGCCGCAACCGGCACCCCTACCCCGGCTGGGTGCTGACCGGAGCCGCCGGGCTGCTGGCGGGCACGGCCTCCGTGCTCGTCGGTGGCGACCTGATCGTCTTCGTGGCGGCGGCGGTCGGCGCGATGCTCGGCGACCGGCTGGCGTGGCTGTGCGCCGGACGCGGACTGCCGGAGTTCTACCAGTTCACGGTCGCCGCGATGCCGCCGGCCGCGATCGGTGTCGCGCTCAATGTGACGCACGTCGACGTGAAGGCGTCCGCGGTCATCACCGGTGGACTGTTCGCGCTGCTGCCCGGGCGGGCGCTGGTGGCGAGTGTGCAGGACGGGCTGACCGGCTTCTACATCACCGCCGCCGCGCGCTTGCTGGAGGTCATGTACTTCTTCGTCGGCATCGTCACCGGGGTGCTGCTGGTCCTGTACTTCGGTGTGAAACTGGGCGCCCAGCTCAACCCGGACGCGGCGCTCGCCATGAGCCAGCGTCCGGTGCTGCAGATCGTCGCCTCGATGCTGCTGTCGCTGACCTTCGCCGTGCTGCTGCAGCAGGAGCGGTCCACCGTGTTGCTGGTGACGCTCAACGGCGGGGTCGCGTGGACGGTGTACGCCGCGATGCACAACGTCGGCGGGATATCACCGGTGGCGTCCACGGCCGTGGCGGCGGGCCTGGTGGGCCTGTTCGGGCAGTTGCTGTCGCGGTACCAGTTCGCGTCCGCGCTGCCCTTCACGACGGCCGCGATCGGTCCGCTGCTGCCCGGTTCGGCGACGTACTTCGGCCTGCTGGCGATCGCGCAGAACAACATCGACAAGGGGCTGGTGTCACTGGCCAAGGCGGTGTCGATCGCCATGGCCATCGCGATCGGCGTGAACCTCGGGTCGGAGATCTTCCGGCTGTTCCTCAGGGTGCCGGGCGGCGCATCGGCGGCGGGGCGCCGGGCCGCCAAGCGCACGCGGGGATTCTGACCCGGAGCGCCCCGGGGGGGCTCCCCCCCTCAGGGGGCGCGGTGGTAGCCGCCGTTGTCCGGGTACTGCTGCGGGTTCTGGTCGTAGGAACCCTGTCGGCCGTAGTGCCCCTGCTGACCGTAGCCCTGCTGGTCGTAGGGACCCTGCCGGCCGTAGCCCTGCTGGTCGTAGGAGCCCTGCCGGCCGTAGCCCTGCTGGTCGCCGTACGGCTGCTGGGGGTACTGCTGCGGCTGGTTCTGGTTGTCGTTCTGGTCGCCGTACTGGTACGGCGGCTCGATGCGGCGCAGGCGGGTCGTGGCGTCGTCCATGACCGGCTGCTGGTGCTGCTGCTGGTACGGGGCGGGGGGCTCCTGTGCGGCCGGCTCCTCGGGGTTCTTCTTCCCCTGGGAGCGGGCGCGCAGGAACTCGATGATGATCGGGACCACCGAGAGGAGGACGATCAGGATGAGGATCGCCTCGATGTTCTCCTTGACGAAGGGGATGTTGCCCAGCCAGGAGCCGAGGAGGGTCACGCCCGCGCCCCACAGGATGCCGCCGACGACGTTGAAGACCAGGAACGAGCGGTACCGCATGCCGCTGACGCCCGCGATGATCGGCGTGAACGTGCGCACGATGGGCACGAAGCGGGCCAGGACCAGGGACTTGGGGCCGTGCTTCTCGAAGAACTCGTGCGCCTTGGTGACGTTCTCCTGCTTGAACAGGCGGGAGTCGGGGCGGTTGAAGAGCGACGGACCGACCTTCTTGCCGAACATGTAGCCCGCCTGGTCGCCGAGGATCGCGGCGACGCAGACGAGGGCGATCACGAGCCACAGGGGGTAGCGCAGCTGACCCGACGTGACCAGCAGGCCGGTGGTGAACAGCAGCGAGTCGCCCGGCAGGAAGAAGCCGATGAGGAGACCGGACTCGGCGAAGACGATGAGGAGCAGGCCCCAGAGCCCGAAACTGTTGAGCAGGTAGTTCGGATCCAGCCAGCTCGGGCCGAGGGCAAGCGTCATCACGGTTCCGGACTCCTGACGGGGGTGGGGAGATACGGCGTCGGCGTCGAGGCACGGCCTCGGTGCTCTGCCGCACAAACTACCAACGCAATGTGTACGCCCTGCGTTCCACTCGGGCCGTCGAGGAGTACGGCGGCGGTCCCGGCCCGGGAACGGCCCGCACCGGGCGGCCCGGGCCGGGTGGTCAGGAGGTGTGCCGGCCGGCGTTGGCGAGGATCGCCTCGCGCATGTACGCGGCCAGGCCCGGCCGGATCTTCTCGTAGGTCGCGGTGAAGCGCGGGTCGGCGACGTACATCTCCGCCAGGCAGGTGTGCATCTCGTGTGCGCAGTCGTAGTAGCTGCTGGAGATGAACCGGCGGTGTTCCTCGGCCACGTCCATGGCGGCCCGTGAGCCGGCCGGGGTGCCCGCGTCGAGCAGCGCCGCCATGCGCCGGTGGATCGCGTCCTGCTCCTCGGTGAGCCGCTGCCAGTCCTCCTTGGTGTACGAGGCGGTACGGCGCCGGGACTCCCGGTGGGCCTCCGTGTCGCCCCAGCGCCGCTGGACCTCCTCGGTGTACTTCTCGGGGTCGTGGTCGCCGAAGACCTCGAACCGCTCCTCCGGCGTGAGGTTGATGCCCATTCTGCGTGCCTCCATGGCGTGCTCCACGGCCGCGGCCATCTTCCGCAGCTTCTCGATCCGGGCGGTCAGCAGCTCGTACTGGCGGCGCAGGTGCGCCCGCGGGTCCGCATCCGGGTCGTCGAGCAGGGCCGCGACCTCCTCGAGCGGGAAGCCGAGCTCCCGGTAGAACAGGATCCGCTGCAGCCGGTCGAGGTCGGCGTCGCTGTAGCGCCGGTGGCCCGCGTGGCTGCGCTCGCCCGGGACGAGCAGGCCGATGTCGTCGTAGTGGTGCAGTGTGCGCACCGTCACTCCGGCGAAACCGGCGACCTGTCCCACGGTGTGGCCCACTTCCGCTCCTTCCTCGGTACGCGCTCCACAGTGGGTCCTCACGTCGCGTGAGGTGCAAGCGCGTTTCCCCGGGGATGCCGGGGCGTTTCCCGCTCCGGATGTTGTGCCGCTTTTGTCCGCTTATCGTGAGCCCGTGGCCCAGGACACCGCACGGCAGGAACCCACCGCCCCGGCGGCCCCGGCCCGCGCCCTGCTGCCACTGATCCTGCCCGCACTGGCCGTCGGTGTCGGCGCCGGCCTGATGTTCCTGCTGGTGAGCGGGCTGGCCGAGGAGTTGCAGGGAGCACTGTGGCAGGACCTGCCCGACGCGCTGGGCATCGGCCGGTACTCGGTGGTGTGGATGCTGGTCGTGCTCACCGCGACCGGAGTCCTGGTGGGTCTGGTGGTGTGGAAGGCGCCGGGGCACGCCGGCCCCGATCCGGCGACGCTGGGCCTGTCGGCCGCCCCGGTCCGGCCGGCCGTGCTGCCGGGACTGCTGGTGGCCGCCATGCTGACGCTGGCCGGCGGACCGAGTCTTGGTCCGGAGAACCCCGTCATCATGGCGAACGCGGCCCTGGCGTTCTGGCTGGGCCGCAGGCTGCTGCCCCGGATGCCGGGCGCGCTGTGGCCGGTGCTGGCGGAGGCGGCGACGATCGGCGCCCTGTTCGGCACGCCGGTGGCCGCCGCGCTCGTGATCTCCGAGGCGCTGGCCGGGCGGCCGGTGAAGGGCGCGTTGTGGGACAACCTGTTCGCGCCGCTGGCCGCCGGGGCGGCGGGCGCCATGACGACCGCCCTGGTGGCCCGCCCCACCTTCGACCTGGGCCTGCCTCCCCTCGGCCGCCCCCACTGGGGCGACCTCCTGGCCGCGCTGGTGATCGCCTCCGCGGCCGCGCTGCCCGGCCTCGCCGCCGTGTACGTCTTCCCGTACGTCCACCGGGCCTTCTCATGGCTCGGGCACCCGCTGGTGGCGCTGCCCGTCGGCGGGCTCGTGCTCGGCCTGCTGGGAGCGCTGGGCGGCCGTCTGACGCTCTTCAAGGGGCTGTCGGAGGTCGCGGAGCTGGCCCGCGACCCCGACGGCCGGCCGGCGGGGCAGTTCGCGGCCATGGCCGTGGTGAAGCTGGCCGCGCTGCTGGTCGCCGCGTCCTGCGGCTTCCGCGGCGGGCGGATCTTTCCGTCCGTGTTCATCGGCGCCGCGTTCGGGCTGACCGCGCACGCGCTCGTGCCCGCGGTGCCGCCGGCGCTGGGCGTGGCGGCGGGTGTCCTGGGCATGCTCATGGCCGTCACCCGGCAGGGCTGGGTGAGCCTGTTCACAGCCGCGGTCCTCGTGTCCTCCCCGACGATCCTCGCCCTGCTGTGCGTCGCCTCGCTGCCGGCCTGGCTGCTGGTGACCGGCCGGCCGCAGATGCAGCTCTCGACGGACGGGAGGGCGATCCGCTGACCCTCCCGCTCCGGCTCCCCTCGACCTTCACTCACCCCGTAGGAGACAGTCCATGCCGCTCCACCGAGGACCCGAGAAGCCCGACGAGCGCCCCCTGTCCGTCAACCCCTTCTACGGGGAGGCGAACCCGGCCGTGGAGATGGCCGAGGCGCCGCCCAAGCACCGGCTCGCGGAGGCGCCCCTGACCCCCACGACGGCGTACCAGCTGGTGCACGACGAACTGATGCTGGACGGCAACTCCCGGCTGAACCTGGCCACGTTCGTCACCACCTGGATGGAGCCGCAGGCCGGCACGCTGATGGGCGAGTGCCGGGACAAGAACATGATCGACAAGGACGAGTACCCGCGCACCGCCGAGCTGGAGCGGCGCTGTGTGGCGATGCTCGCCGACCTGTGGAACGCACCGGACCCGTCGGCGGCCGTCGGCTGTTCGACGACCGGGTCGAGCGAGGCGTGCATGCTCGCCGGGATGGCGCTCAAGCGGCGCTGGGCGCGGCGCAACGCCGGCCGCCACCCCGCGCGGGACGTGCGCCCGAACCTCGTCATGGGCGTCAACGTCCAGGTGTGCTGGGAGAAGTTCTGCAACTTCTGGGAGGTGGAGGCCCGTCGGGTTCCCATGGAGGGCGACCGCTTCCACCTCGATCCGCAGGCCGCCGCCGAGCTGTGCGACGAGAACACCATCGGGGTCGTCGGCATCCTCGGCTCCACCTACGACGGCTCCTACGAGCCGGTCGCCGACCTGTGCGCGGCACTGGACGCCCTGCGGGAGCGGACCGGCCTGGACGTCCCCGTGCACGTGGACGGCGCCTCGGGCGGCATGGTCGCGCCCTTCCTCGACGAGGACCTGGTGTGGGACTTCCGCCTGCCGCGGGTGGCGTCCATCAACACCTCGGGGCACAAGTACGGGCTGGTCTACCCGGGCGTCGGCTGGGCGCTGTGGCGCGACAAGGAGGCACTGCCCGAGGAGCTGGTCTTCCGGGTCAGCTACCTGGGCGGCGACATGCCGACCTTCGCGCTGAACTTCTCCCGGCCGGGCGCCCAGGTGGTGGCGCAGTACTACACGTTCCTGCGGCTGGGCCGCGAGGGCTACCGGCTGGTGCAGCAGTCCACCCGCGACGTGGCCCGCCACCTCGCCGAACGGATCGGGGCGCTCGGCGACTTCCGGCTGCTGACCCGCGGCGACCAACTGCCGGTGTTCGCCTTCACCACGGCGGCGGACATCACGTCGTACGACGTGTTCGACGTCTCCCGGCGGCTGCGCGAGAACGGCTGGCTGGTGCCCNCCCGCCGAACCGGCAGGACCTGTCCGTCCTGCGCGTGGTCTGCCGCAACGGCTTCTCGTCGGACCTCGCCGAACTGTTCGTCGAGGACCTCACCCGCCTGCTGCCGGACCTGCGCCGCCAGCCGCACCCCCTGACCCGGGACAAGAAGGCGGCCACCGGCTTCCACCACTGAGAGGTCCGCGCCCTCCCCAGAACAGATCGCTAGCCATTCGCGACTTCTGAGAACCCCCCTTCTCAGAAGTCGCTGGACATCTACTAACCGAGCTCGTACTGTTACCTGAGCTGAAGAGGAGAAGGCGGTCAGCTTCCGGGGCAGCGGCGTTTGCCTGCGCCCCGGGCCGCCTTCACAGGTCCGGACATAGCTGTGCCCCGGGCTGTGTGCAAAGCAGTGACAGTACTCCGGGGCTCACGCCTCCGAAGGTAACACGGAACCGTACGTTCAGGGGGCACAGTGGTGACAGAGGAAGAGGTCAAGCGGATCGCGGACGCGATCTCGGCCGAGAGGTTCCAGCCCTATCTCGACGAGTGCGGTGGGGACCCTCTCGTCGCCCTGCGGCTCTACTGCTGGGACGGTGAGGCGTCGCGCGCGTTCCTGAGCGCGCTGCGCGATTTCGAGGTCTCGATGCGCAACGCCTTCCACTCCAGGCTGGCCGGCCGCTACGGCCGGCCCNGACTGGTGGGACTCCCCGCGGGTCCAGCTGACGACCAAGGGGTTCCAGCAGGTTCGCAGTGCCCGCCTCGCCCTCCAGCAGGAGCTGGGAGCGGCCAACGTCACCCCCGACGACATGGTCGCCAAGCTCACGCTCGGTTTCTGGGTGGGCCTGACCGGTCGTGGCCAGAACTACGAGATGCAGTTCTGGAACCCCGCCCTCCGTCACGCCTTCCACGGCTACCGGGGCAGGCGGGGCGCGCTCCAGCAGCAGCTGGACCACGTGCGCCGGTTCCGCAACCGCATCGGCCACCACGAGCGTGTCTGCCACCGCCACCTGGAGAAGGACTACGAGACGCTGCTCCGGCTCCTCGACTACGTTTCACCCGAAAAGGCGTCACTGCACCGGCAGTTCAGCCAGATCCCCGACGTGCTCGCCCGCAAGCCGCTCGTGCTGGCCGGCGCCGAGCCGATCAGGCTGTGAGGCCATCGTGCCCCGACCGAAGCCCACGTTCATGTCCTGGGAGCGCCCCGCCGCACCCGAGCCCGAGTCCGCACCCGAGCCCCAATCTGCGCCGGTCCCGTTCCACGCCCCTGTCTCGCTCGGTGAGATCAAGGAACTCGCCGGGGTAGGCCGTCCCACGGTCAGCAACTGGCGGCGGCGATTCTCACGAGAGGTCGTGGGCGGCCCCGGCGACAACCGCCGCCCGTTTCCCGACCCTCTCGCCGGAGTGGGCAGCGAGAGCAAGCCCCTTTTCGACGCAACCGAGATCGCGGACTGGCTCGACCTGCGCCCCGTCCCGGACTCCGAGCCCGACGACGACGGACACCTCGAGACGTACGGCGACCGCTTCCGCCGCGCCCTGCGGCTGCGCGGCCTGGTCGCGCTCAAGCACCGGCTGGGCTCGGCGGAGACGCTGATCTCGCAGGCGCTCGCGGTCATCGCGATGTCCGCCGAGGGCAAGGACTGGATCACCGAGGCGCTCCCCGCGGAACTCCTCCCGGAGTACGAGGCCGCCGACCCCGATGTCGTCCGCGCCGCTCATGAGCTCATGGACGAGATCGGCGCACCCGGCTGGGCGGCCGACGCGCTGCTCGGCCTCGACGACGAGGGCCTGGAGATCGCCAGACGGCTCGAATCCGACCTGGTCATGGACATCACGCCACGGGGAGTCGTATCACTGGTCGCCGCGCTGATCGGCCCCAACGAGGGCGGCCCCGACCAGCGTTCGACGATCAGCCTGTGCGCAGGGCTGGGGGAACTGCTGCTCGGGATGAGCGGTGGACCGTACGAGGGTCTCCGGGGTCACGGCGAACTCGTGGCCGTGGAACCCGATCCGCTGCTGCGCAAACTGCTGCGCTACCGGCTCCTCAGCTACGAGGCCGGAGCCGCCGACGTCTGTGCCTCACCCCCGGACCTCGACACCCCGCGCGCCTGGAACCAGACCCCCGTCGAACCGCACGACTTCTCGACCGCCGACCTGGTGCTGGCCGATCCGCCCTATGTGTCGGGTGAGCGGGAACGGGATGCCGAGGGCCCTCTATGGTGGGCGCTGGAAGCCGTGCGCCGGCTGCGGCCGGAGGGCCGCGCCTACGTCGTCGTCCCCACCTGGACGCTGACCCGCACCAGCGGCACCGGCCCGACATCCGTGCGCACGCCGACGATCAGCACGCGCGAGGCCCTGCTGGACGAGGGGTGTGTGGAGGCGATCGTCCAGCTTCCGCGCCGCATTCACCCGTTCCGTACGGGAGCGGAGTACGCGCTTCTGGTACTGCGCCCACCGTCCTCGGAACCCCGCTCGGTACTCCTCGTCGACGCCGACCGCATCGCCCAGCGGGCGGGCGGGAGAACCGAGGCATGGATCGAGCAGGTGGTGGGGCTCACGCGCCCTGGCGTGGTGCCCGAGCCCGGCGAGGAGCGGTCGACGGAGGACGATGGCGCCTGCGACCCTCAGGACGCGCAGCGCGTCAGCGTACGGGCGTCCGGCCCCGGCCGCGAGCAGTTGCTGGACAACCGCTCGATCCTGCCCGCCCACCGGCTGGCGGCACCCGAAGCGCACGTCGACCACTTCGAGGAGACGCTCACCGCGCGCCGCGTCGTCGCCGCCGCCATTCCCCGCCTACGGGACTGGGTGGGCGACATGAACATCAGTCGGCGGGACGTGAACACGCCGATGCGGCACCGGAAGCTCGACGTCCTCCTGAAGGCGGGGCAGTTGAAGCTGCTCAACGGCCATCGGGTCAAGGAGGGTGACATCGGCGAGGCGGGCCTGCCGGTCGTCGGGCGCGAGGAGATGCTCGGCGAACTGCCGGTGGGTGCGCGGTGTATCGCCCCCGAGGACCTCGCGGTGTACCCGTCGGCCAAGGTCACCGATCCGGGTGATGTGCTGCTGCTCGCCGAGTACGGGGTGCGCTGTCTGGTCGACACGGCCGGCGGGTGCGTCCTGCTGTCGCCCGTGCAGGGGTTGCGCATCACGGCGTACCGGGAGCATGTACGGGAGGCCACCCGGGGCGGGCCGGGACACTCCGCGGAATTGTGGATGCGTCCGCACTCCCTGGCCCGTCTCCTCCAGGCGCCGCGCAACCAGCATCGCGGCAGTGGGTCGCTCGTTCGACGGGTGAGCGTGCGCGACATGGACCTGCCGCAGCTGCCGCCGGAGGAGATCGCCGAGTTGGAGGCGATCCTGGCCGAGACGGAGCGGCTGCGGGCCGACGTGCGCAGGCAGTTGGAGGCGTTGGACCGGCTCGCGGAGCGGGTGTCGGCGGGGGTCGCCGACGGGACGCTGGCGTTGCGGAGGCAGTGACGAGGTGGTGAGGGGAGCAGGGGTGGTCCGGTTCGGCCGGAGCCGGTGTCGTGTGCGCAGCGTCGTTGTGCAGTAAGTGTTTCGCAGTGTGTCGAGAGAAGTGAGGGTCCCGTGCCGCCACGGAAGAAGAAGGAAGCCAAGCCGGAGGACATGAAGTCCATCCTCTGGAAGTCCGCGGACAAGCTGCGCGGAAGCCTGGACGCCGCCGAGTACAAGCACTTCGTGCTCGGTCTGGTGTTCCTGAAGTACGTGTCCGCCGCCATGGAGGAGAAGCGGGCGCATCTGGAGGAGGGGCTGCGGCCCGGGGGCTGGCTGCTGGAGGAACTCGGTTTCGACGGGGCGCCTCCGGCGTCCGCGATCCCGCAGATCGTGGAGGACCGCGAGCTCTACACCGGCGCCGGCATCTTCTACGTCCCGCCGACGGCCCGTTGGGAGACCGTCCTGGAGCGCGCCAAGGGCACGCTGGAGGACCCGACCCTCGGCAAGGTCATCGACACGGCCATGGAGACGATCGAGAAGTTCAACTCCTCCCTGAAGAAGGGCACGCTGCCCCAGCAGTACAACAGCGGCCGCGTCGACGAGACGACCCTCGCCGGCCTGGTCAAGCTCCTCGACCGGCTCACCTTCCAGGCCCAGGTGGGCGAGGACGGACAGCGCGTCGGGGCGCGGGACCTCATGGGTGAGGTGTACGAGTACTTCCTCGAGCAGTTCGCGCTTCAGGAGGGCCGCAAGGGCGGCGAGTACTTCACCCCGCCGAGCGTGGTGAAGCTCCTGGTGGAGATGCTGGAGCCGGAGGAGGGCGAGCGGGTTCTCGACCCGGCGTGCGGCTCGGGCGGCATGTTCGTGCAGGCGGAACGCTTCGTGGAGACGCACGGCGGCGACCGCATGAACGTCGGCGTGTACGGCCAGGAACGCAACCTCACGACCTGGCGTCTGGCCCACATGAACCTCGCGATCCACGGCATCGAGGCCGACCTCGGCGAGGGGCCGGCCGACTCCTTCCGCGACGACCAGCACGGCGAGCTGCGGGCGGACGTGGTCATGGCCAACCCGCCGTTCAACATCTCCGACTGGGGCGGCGAGCTGCTGGGCGTCGACGACCGGTGGACGTACGGCACCCCGCCGGTCGGCAACGCGAACTTCGCGTGGATCCAGCACATGGTCAGCCACCTCGCGCCGGGCGGCCGGGCGGGCATCGTCCTCGCCAACGGCTCCATGAGCAGCAAGTCGGGCGGCGAGGGCGACATCCGGCGCGCGATGGTCGAGGACGACCTGGTGGCGTGCATGGTGGCGCTGCCGGGTCAGCTGTTCCGGTCGACGCAGATCCCGGCGTGCCTGTGGTTCCTCGGGGAGGGCAAGGGGCGGCACTCGAAGTGGGTGCGGGGCCGGAAGGACGAGGTGCTGTTCATCGATGCCCGGGAGATGGGCGTCATGGCCTCGCGCACGGAGCGGGTGCTGACGGACGAGGAACTGGCCCGGATCGCGGGGACGTTCAGAGCGTGGCGGGGAGCGGAGGATTCGGACGCCGGGGCGTACGAGGACGTGCCCGGGTTCTGCCGGAGCGTGCCGCTGGAGGAGCTGCGCGAGCACGAGTTCGTGCTGACGCCGGGGCGGTATGTGGGGGTCGCGGAACTGGAGGAGGATCCGGACGCGGAACCGGTAGAAGAGCGGGTGGCTCGGCTGAGCAAGGAGCTGTTCGGGCTGTTCGAGGAGTCGGGGCGGCTGGAGGCTGTGGTGCGTGAGCAGTTGGGGAGGGTGTGATGTTTGCTGACTGGCGCGAGCTTCCGCTGCCTCAGATCCTTGATTTCCAGGAAGGCCCTGGGATTATGGCCCGCGATTTCCGTCCAGAGGGTGTACCTCTGATCAGGCTCGCAGGCCTCAAGCAAGGAGCTCCGCTACTGGCCGGTTGCGATCGGTTGGACGAGGAGCAGG
The DNA here is from genome assembly GCF_001906585.1 of Streptomyces kebangsaanensis. GTDB lineage: Bacteria > Actinomycetota > Actinomycetes > Streptomycetales > Streptomycetaceae > Streptomyces > Streptomyces kebangsaanensis. The sequence goes on from NZ_JUJA01000058.1 coordinate 77,472, forward strand.
TATCGAAGCGCTGGAACCATTTTCGACTGCAACTGGGAGACGTTCTCTTGAGTACGTCTGCCTCCCTGGGAGAAACTTCAACGGTTGATACCTCAGGCATCGGAGCTATCGCCTATACCGGCATCATCAGGTTTCGCCCCAAGACAAGCGAAATCTTGGCCAACTTCATTCCTCATGCCCTTACGGCGCCATCCTTCAAACGCCAAATTGAGGCCATGGGGGTGGGAAGTGTGATCAAGCATTTCGGCCCCACGCATTTGCGGCAAATGACGATTCACCTACCACCCGTGTCACACCAGCGGGCCATCGCCGAAGTCCTCGGCGCCCTGGACGAAAAGATCGCCGTCAACGAGCGGATCGCCGAGACCGCTATGGAGATCGCCCGGGCTCGCTACGCCCTCACACCCGCCACAGCGGAGATGCGTATCGCAGACATCGCTACAGTCTTCGATGGCCCGCACGCCACACCGCAAAAGACGCCACACGGACCGTGGTTCCTGAGCATCAGCAGTTTGAAGGGAGGCGTGCTGGACCTGGCAGAGTCCGCGCATCTCTCCGAGGACGACTTCCCTCGCTGGACAAAACGCGTGCAGCCACAAGAGGGCGACGTGCTGTTCTCCTACGAGACTCGACTCGGAGAAGCCGCCCTCATGCCTGCCGGGGTCCGCGCATGCCTCGGTCGCCGCATGGGACTCCTGCGTCCACGAAGCGCGTCTGTGAACGGCACACTGCTGCTCCACGCCTACCTGAGTCGCGAATTCCAAAAAGAAATCAGGCGACGCACCGTCCATGGCGCCACTGTCGACCGCATTCCTCTCAAAGAGATGCCTTCATGGCCTATTTCACTGCCTGTTGAAGACGATCGGGAGGACCTAATCTCGGCTCTCAACGCACTGCACTCCAAGATCACGCATACCGCAGAAGAGAACCGAACCCTCGCCACCCTCCGCGACACCCTCCTCCCCCAGTTGGTAACCGGCAAGCTCCGCATCAAGGACGCCGAACGAGCCGTAGAGGACGCCGTATGAGCGTGGACCCCGACGGGCAGCCGCCCCCCGGCTCCGAAGCCGCCGCCTCCCACGCCGAAGCGCTCACCTTCTCCGAGAAGGACTGGGAGCACATCGCACTGGAGCAGCTCGCGGAGTTCGGGTGGCTGCATGTCGACGGGAAGGACCTCGGGCCTGCCCATGGGCACCGCAAGTCCTGGGACGACCTGATCCTCTACCCCCGCCTGCGCACCGCCATCGCCACCCGCTACCCCCACCTGCCCGAGACCGCCGTCACCGCCGCCATCGACGAACTGCTCAAGCAGTCCCCCGGCTCCGACGTCCGCCAGAACTGGCTGTTCTACCGCCGTCTCACCATGGACGCCGTGAAGGTGTCCTACCGGGACCCGCTCACCGACACCGACCGGCACGAGACCGTCCGCGTCGTCGACTTCGCCAACCCCCACGGCAACGACCTCGTCGCCGCCTCCCAGGTCCGCGTACGCAGCAACTCCCGCGGCCGGGAGTTCGTCTTCGACATCGTCCTGTACGTCAACGGACTCCCCCTCGGCATCATCGAGCTGAAGAAGGCAAGCGGCCCCGACGACTCCCGCAAGGCCTACGACCAGATCCGGAACTACCGGCGGGAGCTACGCAACGACGGCATCTTCAGGACCCTGCTCCTGGCCGTCGCCACCGACGGCATAACCGCCCGCCTCGGCACCCCCTTCACGCCCTGGCAGCACATGGCCCCCTGGCACGCCGACGAGGACGGGACCCTGCTCCGCAAGAAGGAGTGGCAGGACGGCCGCGCGCTGGAGCGCATGATCCAGGGCCCGCTCGAACCCGACCGTTTCCTGGACCTGATCGGCTCCTACCTCTCCTACTCCGCCGACGGCACCGGCGCCGACGTCGACACCGTCAAGCTCGCCAAGGCCCACCAGTACTTCGCCGTGCGCAAGGCCGTGGCCGCCACCGAGTCGGCCGCCGCGACGGACGGAAAGGCAGGCGTCGTCTGGCACACGCAGGGCGCCGGCAAGAGCGAGGAGATGCTGTTCTACACCGGCAAGGTGGTCCGTACCCCCAAGCTGTCGAACCCGACGATCCTGCTCCTCACCGACCGTATCGACCTCGACACCCAGCTCTTCGGCACCTTCGCCAGGAGCCACAGCCTGCACCGGATCATCGGCGGCGAGCTCGAGAAGGCGCACAACGCCCAGGAGCTCAAGGACCTCCTCACCCGGGACACCAGCGGCGGCGGGGTCGTCTTCAGCACGCTCCAGAAGTTCCGCGTGAGCCCGGCCGAGCGGAAGGCCGGCGCCAGGCACCCCGTCATCTCCCCGCGTCACGACATCATCGTCATTGTCGACGAGGCCCACCGGAGTCACTACGACTTCAAGGACGGCTTCGCCCGCAACCTCCGCGACGCCCTTCCCCACGCCACCTTCATCGCCTTCACCGGCACCCCGATCGACAACGCCACCGGCAGTACCGAGCAAGTCTTCGGTCCCACCATCCACACCTACGACCTCACCCAGGCCGTGGACGACGGCGCCACCGTCCCTGTCTACTACGAAGCGATCCTCCACAAGGTCAAGCTTCCCGACGACATCGACCTCGACGACCTCGACGCCCAGGCAGAGGGTCTGGTGGAGGGACTGACCGAGGCGGAGCAGAAGCGCGCCCGCCGCCGATTCGGCACCTTCGAAGACCTCATCGGTGCTGACGAGCGGATAGACGAGCTCTCGAACACGATCCTCGATCACTGGGACACCCGCCGAAAGGAGATGATCAAGCTCACCGGTCGGCCCGGCAAGGGCATGATCGTGTGCTCCTCCCGTGCCATCGCCGCCCGGCTCTTCAACGCCATCGCCCGCCGCCGCCCGGAGTGGGTCGGCGAGCGGGACCCGGTCAGCGGCCTCTACCCGGACGACACCGGCAAGGTACGCGTCGTCTTCACCGGCAACCCCGGCCACGAGGACGACGAAGTCGCCGACTACGTCCGCACGCCCACCCAGCTCAAGCGCATCCAGAAGCGCGTGGTGGACAAGGAGGAGAAGGACGAGCTCGAACTCGTCATCGTCCAGTCCCTCTGGCTGACCGGCTTCGACGCCCCGCCCCTCCACACCCTCTACCTCGACCGCCGAATGCGCGGCGCGGCCCTCATGCAGGCCGTCGCCCGTGTCAACCGCACCTGGGGCGAGAAACCCTCGGGCCTCGTCGTCGACTTCCTCGGCGTCGCCCAGGAACTCACCGACGCGCTCCGCGAGTACTCGGCGCCCGACCAGAAGAACCGCACCATCGGCGCACCCGTCGAGGAGGCGTGCACCTCCGTACGACGCACCCACCAGCGGATCGGAGAGATCCTGCGCCCCTGCCCCTGGCGCGCGACCTTCGACGCCCACGGCTACAAGGAAGCTCTCTACGACGTCCTCGAGTTCCTCAAGGAAGCCGAGCCGGACCTGGAGCCCGGCAAACCCACCCGACACCAACTGTTCATGCATCACTCACAGTTGCTGTCCCGGTCCTTCTCGCTCTGCTCCACCCACCCGGACGTCCAGGACCTCCTGCCCGACATCCGGTTCTACTCCTCCGTCCGCGCTTCACGCCGGAAGCTCACCGTCGACGACCGCGAAGTCGACGGACTCGCCACCGAGGCGGACGTGAACCGGCTCGTCAGGCAGCTCAACGCCGAGGTCGTCGCCGCCGACGGTGTCGTCGACATCTACGACGCCGCTGGACTCACCAAGCCCGACCTGTCCCACCTCGGCGAGGACTTCGTGGCGCAGATGCGGGCCAGTCGGCATCCCAACCTCGCGATCGAGGCGCTGCGGCGCGCCATCAAGAAGGAGATCAGGGACGCTCATCCCGGCAACGTCGTACGCCAGCGGACCTTCACCGAGAAGATGCAGGAGGTCATGAACCGCTACCACAACGGCCTCCTCAGCTCCGCCGAGGTCATGGACCTGCTCGTCGATCTGGCCCGCACCATCTCCGCGGACCGTACGCGGGCCAAGGAGCTCGGCCTGACGGAGGACGAGCTGGCCTTCTACGACGCTGTCGCCGACAACCCCTCCGCCCTGGAGCTGGGCCAGGGCGTCCTCGCCGAGATCGCCCACAAGCTGTGCGAACTCGTCCGCAAGGACGTCACCGTCGACTGGCGTGTCAAGGGCCAGGCCCGCGATCGCATCCGGGGCAAGGTCAAACTCCTGCTCCGCCTCTACGGCTACCCGCCCGACCAGGCTCCGGACGCGATCAACCGCGTACTGAAGCAGACGGAGGTCAAGGCGGACGAGTGGTCGTGAGTCAGTGGGCGGTCAGGAGGGGAAGCCGCCGCTCCTGACCGCCGTGACGAACGTCGACCATGCGGACCTTGGAATGATCACGGCGGGTCCGTGGGGGTTCTTGGAGTCTCGCACGGGAACGCCCGCAGGGTGGTCATCCAGCACTTCGAGGCAGCTGCCACCCTCCGGGCCGCTGTACGACGACTTCCGCCAACCGCCCAGCGGGGCACCATCCACTATGAGGGAATCAGTCACAACGCCCGTACTCCTTCGCAATCGCCTGCATCATGGCGGCGGACTCCTTGAGCGGCAGCGCGTCGCTCAGTGCCAGATCGTAGGCTCCCTCAAGGCGTGTGACCACCGACGGAGAGTCGTGCACCTTGCCCACTTGGACGCCCTCCGAGTACGCCAAGGGTGGTTGGTCCTCGAAGGACATCAGCGTGATCAAGCCCTGTAGAAGCTGATACGCACCTACCCCGTAGGGCACCACATGCACCCGTACACGGCGCCGCTCCACCAGCCGAACCAGATGTGTGATCTGCTCCGCCATGACATCTCGGCCGCCCACGACCCGCCGCAGAACCGCCTCGTCCAACAGCGCCCAGACTACGGGCGTGACCGGGTCGTCCAGGACCTTCGCCCGCTCCAGACGTGTGACAACAAGCCTGTCACATTCCTCTTCACTCACCGGAGGGAACGACGTGCTCAAAACCGCACGCGCGTACCTTTCCGTCTGAAGGATGCCCGGCACGAACGACAGGGCGAACTCACGGATCATCACTGCCTGTTGTTCGAGTCGCCGTGCCGACTCGAAGTAGTCAGGAACCGCCGCTTCCTCCTGCGGCAGAAACCGGCTGAGCACATTCCCCGTGCCCAGCGCGTTGTCCAGCCGCCGCGCATCCTCCCGTGACGGCACCCGGCGCCCCGCCTCGATGTGGGCGATGTGCGTTCGCGTCATGACCGCCGCCTCAGCCAACTGCTGCTGTGTCAGGCCTGCCGCCTCGCGCTGCTCCTTGAGCCAGTCGCCGTAGTTGGTGCCCACGAGATCAACTCCTCCGTGACAAATGCTCTGTCACCTCAAACCCCCTGGCGAGCCTAATACGGGCCATTCCACTCTGTAGGTCGATCGCTACAGAACGCGACATCGATCACGGAGTCACACCATGCTCGGCCTTATCGCCCGCCTCTTCGAGCCGCTGCTCAACCTCGTCGCCCCCGGTACAGGACGACGCCGGCTCGACGCGCAGGACGGCTACGACCTCCCGCCCCCGCCCGCCGAGGGCCCGACCCCGTACCAGTTCGGCGCACGCCCTCTTCGCGGCGAGGATCACAGTCTCGTACGCCCCTACCTCATCGCGCACGAGCGCCGAGAACAGGAACGACGCCGACAAGCCCGCCGCCGTTCCCTGCTGATCGCCCCACAGGGCCTCCACCTGCCCTCTCACCCACACCCGCACCCGACGCACTGCCTGGGACTGACCGCATGACACACAACGCCCTCATCCCCGCCCGCCTCCTGCCCTGGCCCGGCCCCGAAGGCAAGCCCTGCTATCTCCTGACCGACGGCAGCGGGCGTCTCTCCCGGGCCGCCGACACCGCCGAGAGCATCCAGCTCGACATGGCCGGCGACCTCCTCGCCCACCTCGCCGACATGCTGGACGACGAGCACGTGACCGTCGTCCAGCTCCGCTACCTCCTCACCCGCATGAACGAGGCCCTGACCGACGTGTGCCGCATCGCGGAGAGCAGGGGCGCCCGCCTGCGCGTGTATACCGAAGTCAAGGCCGGTACGGGTCCGAACGACACTCCCTCCCCCGAGACCGGTTCGTCGTGAGAGGGTGGCCAGGCTCCGGGGCAGAGGGACGAGGGGAGGACACGTGTACGTATCCGGAATCGGATTGTCGAATGTCCGAGGCTTCACCGGCGCTCGCACCGTGGAACGCCAACTCCCCCTGACCGCTCCCCGGGACGGCGGTGGCTGGACCGTGATCGCCGGGCGCAACGGCTCGGGCAAGTCCACGCTGCTGCGTGCCCTGGCCTTGTCTCTGGCGGGCCCGCAAGTGGCGCGGTCGCTGGTACAGGACTTCGGCGGCTGGATCAGCACCGGTGAGTGCTCCGCCTGGGCTCGGGCATACGTGCGCCCCGATCCCTCCGTCGACCGGTTCACAGGACGTGACGCGGTGCCGGACGACGGTCCTCTCGCTCTCGGGCTCCGCTGGGCAGTCCCCGAGGATGCGCTGGACCTGCCCCGCTACGGGGCTCCGCCGGAGCCGCGCCTGGTGTCCGACTGCGGTGGGGAGGACGCGACCAGAACCGCCGCGCGCGGTCCCTGGGCCCACAGTCCCCAGGGCTGGTTCTGCGCTGCCTACGGCCCGTTCCGGCGGATGACGGGTGGCAGCGGGCAGGCACAGCAACTGATGCTCGCGCCCGGCCCCGCGGGCCGGATGGCCTCCCTCTTCCATGAGGAGGCGTCGCTTGCCGAGGGAGTCTCCTGGTTGCGGGAGCTCAGACACCGGAGTCTGGAGGAGCAGCGGGACGCCGGTGAACTGCTCGACACGGTCATGCGGTTACTGTCCGACGGGCTGCTTCCGGATGGCTACCGCGCCCTGCGGGTGACCGCCGACGGGTTATGGGTGGCTCCCGCCGGTGATTCTGAACGGGCCTACCCCCTGCGGGAGATGAGCGACGGCTTCCGGGTCGTGGCCTCCCTTGTCCTGGACATCGTGCGGCAGGTGCAGAACGCGTACGGCACCCTGGATGCCGGCCTGGACGACGACGGGCACCCCGTGGTGCGGATGCCCGGTGTGGTGATCATCGACGAGGTGGACGCCCACCTCCACGTGACGTGGCAGCGCCGTATAGGCGACTGGCTGCGTACTCACTTCCCGCGGATCCAGTTCATCGTCACCAGCCACAGTCCGTACATCTGCCAGGCCGCCGACCCCGGCGGGCTGGTCCGGCTGCCCGGCCCGGAGGAGCAGGGCGGTCTGGAGGTCGTGGACGACGCGCTGTACCGGAGGATCGTGTACGGCAGCGGCGAGGACGCGGTGCTCTCCGAGTTGTTCGGGCTGGAGACGCCGTACTCGAACCGGGCCGAGGAGGAACGCCGCCGACTCGTGCGCCTGGAGGAGAAGGTCTTCTCGGGTGAGGCCAGCGAACAGGACGCCCTGGCCTACCGCGAGCTGGCCGCCCGGCTCAACAGCAGCCGTGCGGCCCGCGTGCAGGAAGTGGCGGCCCGGCTGGGGGGCGGCCAGTGATTCCGTTACGACGGCCGACAGCCGACGACGACCTGCTGAGACGGTGCGCGGAACGCACGGAGCAGATCCGGAAACTCGGGGCGACCAGCAAGGCCGCACAGAGCCAGTGGAGCGCCGCGGCCGATGAGAAGTCCGGCATCCGCGCACTTCTGTTCCGCATGGCACCAGGTGTGGGGCGGTGCATGTACTGCCTGAACAGCGCGGGCACGGACATCGAGCACTTCGAGCCCAAGTCCCGGCGCCCTTTGCGCACCTTCTGCTGGCACAACCATCTGCTGGCCTGCTCGCACTGCAACAGCAACTACAAACGCACGGAGTACCCGTGTGACGACTTCGGGCAGTGCCTGCTGATCGACCCGAGCGTGGATGACCCTTTCGACCACCTCGAACTCCTGCCGGCTACCGGGAAGTTCAAGGCCAAGACCCGCAAGGGCGATGAGACGTTGCGGGTCTTCGGTCTCAACGACCGCTTCGATCTGGTCTCCGGCCGCGTGGATGCCTACGTCAAGTGTCGCGATGTCCTCATCGCGTGGTACCGGTACATGGTGGGCGGAGACTTTGGCGAGGCGGAGCTCCGGGTGCACGCCCTGCACCGTGAGCCCTTCGCTGACGTACTGCGGGCCATCGAGGACATGGCCCGGCTGCCGTACGCGTCGCTGGCCCTGGGCTCCGAACTCGCCACCGCGCTGGAAGCCTGGCTGGCCACCGCGCGGGGCACAGTGCCGGAAGGACGTCTCCTCGCCAACGTGCCCACCGCACGGCCGGAGGCTTCAGCCGTCCTTCCCTCACCCATGGACGGCTGAAGCCCCCGCACTCACCGGCTCAGCCGCGCGAACCGTCGTACCGCCAGCGGGAAGAACACGGCGAGCAGGGCCAGGGGCCAGGCGACGGCCGCCCACACGTGCCCCGGCTCGCCGCCGGGGCCGCCGAACAGGTCGCGTACGGCCGTGGCGGTGTGGGACATCGGGTTCCACTGGACAACCGCGCCGAGCCAGCCGGGCATGGACTCGGAGGCGGCGAAGGCGTTGGACAGGAAGCCGACGGGCCAGACCAGGATCTGCACGGCCTGCACCGTCTCCGGCTTCCCGGCCACCAGCGCCAGGTGGATGCCGATCCACAGCATCGCGAACCGGAACAGCAGGAGCAGTCCCACGGCGCCCAGGAAACCGCCCGCGCTGCCGTGGGCGCGCCAGCCGAGCGCGGCGGCGACGGCGAGGAGCACCGCCAGTCCGATCGCCGACTGGAGCATGTCGGCCGCGGAACGGCCCACCAGGACCGCGCCGTCGGCCATCGGCATGGAGCGGAAGCGGTCGACGACACCCTTGTTCAGATCCTGGGTGACGGCGATCATGGTGCCCTCCAGGCCGAAGGCCATGGTCAGCGCGAAGATGCCGGGGACCAGGTAGTCGACGTAGTCGCCCGGGACACCGCGGCCTCCGCCGATCAGATAGCCGAACATCAGCAGGATCATCACGGGGAAGACCAGGCCGACGAGCAGTCGCACGGGTTGCCGCGCCCAGTGGGCGAGTTCTCGGCGGGTCATGGTCCAGCAGTCACTCAGCACGTAGGCGGTCACGCCGCGGCCTCCTTCGTACGGTCGTCCCGGTCCGTCAGGTGCAGGAACACCTCGTCCAGCGTGGGGCGGCGCAGGGCGACGTCCTCCGCCTCGATCCCGGCCTCCTCAAGGGCTCGTACGACCCTCGCGAGTGCCGCCATGCGGTCGGTGACCGGAGCGCTGAGCAGGCGTCGGTCGGCGTCCACCGAGACATCCGCCAAGACATTCGCGGAGACATCCGCGGAGACACCGGCGGAGCCGGCCCGCATCAGGGCCGCCACCGCGTCCAGCCGACCTGCGTCCCGCACGACCACGTCGATGCGGTCGCCGCCCAGCCGGGACTTGAGTTCCTCCGGGGTGCCGTCGGCGACGACCCGGCCCCGGTCGACGACCGAGACCCGGTCGGCGAGCTGGTCCGCCTCCTCCAGGTACTGGGTGGTGAGCAGCACCGTCGTACCGCCGCCGACCAGGGAGCGGACCGACGCCCACACCTCGGCGCGGCCCCGCGGGTCGAGGCCGGTCGTCGGCTCGTCCAGGAACAACACCTCCGGGTCGGTGATGAGCGACGCGGCGAGGTCGAGGCGCCGCCGCATGCCGCCGCTGTAGGTGCGGACGGGCTTGCGGCCGGTGTCGGCCAGGCCGAAGCGCGAGAGGAGCTCGTCGGCGCGCACGCGCGCGTGGCGGGCGCCCAGGTGGTACAGGCGGCCGAACATCTCCAGGTTCTGGCGGCCGTCGAGTTCCTCGTCGAGGGCCGCGTGCTGGCCGAGCAGGCCGATGCGGAAGCGAACCTCACGGGCCTCGGTCACCACGTCGTGCCCGGCCACCCCGATCCGGCCGGCGTCGGGCCTGACCAGGGTGGACAGGATGCGGACCAGGGTGGTCTTCCCCGCGCCGTTGGGCCCGAGCACCCCGTGCACCGTGCCGCGGGAGACATGGAGGTCGAGCCCGTCCAGTGCCTTCTTCTCGCCGTATCTCTTGCGTGCGCCTTCGACGGTGATCGCCGTGTCGGCCACTGACTGCTCCCCTTCTAATCAAATTTGACTACTCACTTCGGAAGTGGAAGGTAGCGCGCGAGTGCGCATTGGTCAAACTTGACTACCCGATGGACCCCGCTGCTTCAGCGGTCGTCCTCCGGGTGCCGCTCCCCCGTCGCGTACGGGTTCGCCTCGCCCTCGGCCAGAACACCGACGAACGGCTCGCCCTCGCCGACGAAGGTGTAGGCGCCGCGTTCGAGGCGTTCGATCAGGCCCCGGGTCCAGGTGGCGTCGGAGTCGGCCCGGTGGATCCAGAGGTTCATGATCTCGCCGATGTGGCCTAGCTGTTCGGGTCCGTCCTCGGGGACGTAGTGCTCGGTGACTGCGGTCCGCCACTGCTCGATCCGCCGGATCCGCTCCCGGAGCAGGGCGACCGCCTCGCCCCTCGGCAGGTCGACGAGGAAGCCGATGGCCGCGGACTGGACGTCCATCTTCTGGTCGTAGGCGACCAGGGCCTCCCTCAGCAGCCGGAAGTACTCCTCGGTGCCCGCGTCGGTGATCTCGTACTCGGTGCGGGGCGGACCGCCAGCCGTGGAGGGAGCGGTCTCGTGCACGTGCAGCAGCCCCTGCCTGGCCATCTGTTTCAGGGCGTGGTAGATCGAGCCGGGCTTGGCGTTGGACCACTCGTGCGCGCCCCAGTACTCCAGGTCGCCTCGCACCTGGTAGCCGTGGGCCCGCCCGTGCTGACGGACGGCCCCCAGTACCAGCAGACGGATTGCTGACATGCGCTCCAGGTTATGGCCGCCGGCCCAGCCAGCCTGCGCCAGGGCCGCCAGCTCGAACGAGGTCCTCCCGGACGTGCTTGAGCAGCCCGCCCAGGGACAGCTCGCTCGCGCTCGGACGGCTGCGGGCCCGCTCCTCGGTCAGCCCGGGCAGGGCCCGGCGGATCCCGCCGCGCTGCTCCTCCGGGAACGCCGGCAGCGCGCCCCGCTCGTCGCCCCGCTCCTCGGCTCGCACGTGGGCGACCATGACCGGCCGCCTTTCGTCGTGTCGGTGACCTCTTGCCCGGCACCCACGACGCTACGGGCCCTTGCGGACAGGTTCTGTCCGCAAGGGCCCGGGGCACGGAAGTACGTCCTCACGTGAAGTACGTCCTCGCGTGACGGCCCTCAGAACGGGAACCCGCTCCGCCCGTGCTGCACCGAGATCCACTTGACCGTGGTGAACGCGTCCACGGTCGTCTCGCCGTTCAGACGGCCGACGCCGGAGTGCTTCTCACCGCCGAAGGGGACGAGCGGCTCGTCGTGGACGGTGCCGTCGTTCACGTGGAACATGCCCGTGTCGATCCGCTGGGCGAAGGCGACCCCCCGCTCCACGTCCGCCGTGTGGACGGCGCCGCTGAGGCCGTACGGGGTGTCGTTGACGATCCGGACCGCCTCCTCCTCGCCGTCGAACGGGATGAGGAAGGCGACCGGGCCGAAGACCTCCTGCCGGAGCAGGGAGGAGTCGGCGGGCACGTCCGTCAGGACGGACGGCTCGACGAGGTTGTCGGTGGTGGTGCCGCGCACCAGGGCGGTGGCGCCCTCGGCGAGTGCCTGCTCGACGGTGCTCGAAAGGGCGTTCGCCTGAGTGGAGTTGATCACCGGTCCGATGACGGTCCGCGGGTCGCTCGGGTCGCCGACCTTCAGCGACTTCACCTTGGCGACGAACTTCTCGGTGAACTCCCCGGCGACCGAGCGGTCGACCAGGATCCGGTTCGCGGCCATGCAGACCTGGCCCTGATGGACGTACCGGCTGAAGACGGCCGCGTCGACCGCGTAGTCGAGGTCGGCGTCGTCGAGGACGACGATCGCGCTGTTGCCGCCGAGCTCCAGCACCGAGCGCTTGAAGTGGGAGGCGCAGACGGTGGCGACGTGCCGGCCGACCTTGTCGGAACCGGTGAAGGAGATGACCCTCGGGACCGGGTGTTCCAGGAAGGCGTCGCCGATCTCGGCTATGTCCGTGACGACGACGTTGAGCAGACCGGGGGGCAGCCCGGCGTCCTCGAAGATCTTCGCGATCAGGGTGCCGCCGACGATCGGCGTGTCCTGGTGCGGCTTGAGCACCACGCCGTTGCCGAGGGCGAGGGCCGGGGCGACGGACTTCAGGGACAGCAGGAAGGGGAAGTTGAAGGGGCTGATCACGCCCACCACACCGACCGGCACCCGGTAGACGCGGTTCTCCTTGCCGTCGGCCGGGGACGGCAGGATGCTCCCCTCGGGGCGCAGCGCCAGGTGGACCGACTCGCGCAGGAACTCCTTGGCGAGGTGCAGCTCGAAACCGGCCTTCAGGTGCGTGCCGCCGAGTTCGGCGATGATCACCTCGGTGAGCTCCCGCTCGCGCTCCTCGACCAGGCGCAGCGCCTTCTCGAGGACGGCCCGGCGGGCGTAGGGGTTGGTGGCCGCCCATTCCTTCTGGGCACGAGCGGCGCTCCTGTAGGCCTGATCCACCTCGTCGGCCGTGGCCGTGGTGATCGAGGCCAGCTTCTCGCCGTCGTACGGGTTGAAGTCGATGATGTCCCAGGAGCCGCTGCCCGGGCGCCACTCGCCGTCGATGTACTGCTGGGCCAGGTCGGTGAAGTAGGACGGCATCTGATCCCTCAATCCCCTGCTGCCGAGGTGGTCGAAGCAGTCGGAGCCCGATCAGCTCCCGATCACTTCCTGTCGGTCTGATCGCCCGTCATCGTACTTGCGAGCGAAAGGGGTTGGGGCTGGAAACGGCTTTCTGCCGGAATCCCTCCTGCGCCGGCGGGATCCCCGCACCGACGGGATCCTCCGCGGCGGCGGGGCCCTCCTCGGCGGCGGATTCCCTACGACAGCTGCAGCAGTCCGCGCAGCAGGTCGCGGCTCTCGTCCGGACCGGGGCTGTCGTTCCGCAGTTCCTCGAGCGCCTTCTCGTACTGGGCGACGTCCTCGCGCTTGTCCAGGTAGAGGGCGCTGGTGAGCTGCTCCAGGTAGACCACGTCCGACAGGTCGGACTCCGGGAAGCTGAGGATCGTGAAGGCCCCGGACTCACCGGCGTGCCCGCCGAAGCTGAACGGCATGACCTGCAGCCGTACGTTGGACCGCTCGGAGACCTCGATCAGGTGCTGCAGCTGGCCGCGCATCACCTCGCGGTCGCCGTAGGGGCGGCGCAGGGCGGCCTCGTCCAGGACGATGTGCAGGTCGGGGGCGTTCTCGGAGACGAGGTACTTCTGCCGCTCGAGCCGCAGCGCCACCCGCCGCTCCACGTCGGCCTCGCTCGCGTCCCGCATGCCGCGGCGGACGACCGCGCGGGCGTACGCCTCGGTCTGCAGCAGTCCGTGCACGAACTGCACCTCGTAGACGCGGATCAGCGACGCCGCGCCCTCCAGACCCACATAGGTGGGGAACCAGCTGGGCAGGACGTCGGAGTAACTGTGCCACCAGCCCGCGACGTTGGCCTCCTTGGCGAGGGAGAGGAGTGAGGTGCGCTCCGCCTCGTCCGTGATGCCGTACAGGGTCAACAGGTCTTCCACGTCTCGGGTCTTGAAGCTCACCCGGCCCAACTCCATCCGGCTGATCTTCGATTCCGAGGCGCGGATCGAGTACCCGGCCGCCTCGCGTGTGATCCCCCGGGTTTCCCGCAGTCGCCTGAGTTGCGAGCCGAGCAGCATGCGCCGCACCACCGATCCGGGCTCTCCCGCGCTCACGTTCGCCAGCCTCCCCAACCGTCTTCAAGGGCCGCAGTCTGCCACTAAATCACTCCGAGCTGTACTCGCGCGGTTACGGAAACGGAAAGAGGCCGGGGATTCCGGGCGGCCGGCGGCAGCGGGAAGCGGAAGGAGGCGACCGAAGAAGGCGACCGAGGGGCGAGAAGATGGCGGAAAAATTGGCCAACAAGCAGTACGGGACGACCCAATCCGGTCACGTGCACGTGCATCTGCCCTTGCATCTGCTGTACGCATCGGAAACCATGGTCCCGCACCACCGCCGCATCGCAACGACCGCGAATTCCCGGGAGTGCCTCGCATGGGGACGAATGGATCGACCATGCTCCAGCCGTTACGGCAGGGCCTTCCGCCGCTGGATCCCGCGGCCGTGTCCAGCGCCGCCTCCTGCGCTCTGCCCCCCCGCTACGAAGCGGTGCGCGAGGCAAGGCGGTTCACCCGCACCACGCTCGACCAGTGGGAGTTGGGCGACCGGTTCGACGACATCTGCCTGGTGGTCTCCGAACTGGTCACCAACGCCCTGCGGCACGGGCTGCCCCCCGCCCAGCGCCCCGCCGACGAAAGCCCGCGGACCGCGTGCCACACCCTGGCGCCGGCCGCACTTCCGCACGACACGGGCCCGCACGTGCGTCTGCACCTGCTGCGCTGGACCGGGCGGCTGGTGTGCGCGGTGCGCGACCCCAGTGGGGAGAGTCCGGTCGCCCGCGAGACGGAGGACTTCTCGGCGGAGTCGGGCCGCGGCCTGTTCCTCGTCGACTCCTTCAGCGACAGCTGGGGCTGGCACCCGATGGCGGGCGCCCTGCACGGCAAGGTGGTCTGGGCGCTGTTCCGGCTACGGCCCGCCGATTGACGAACAGCGTCGTTCCACTACGCCACTGTTCTACGCGCGTTACCGCGCGCTGTGCGCCAATTCGCCTGGGCTGCCGGGCGACTTGAGGGGACGTCACCCTGCGATCAGGTGGTCGAACTCGCCGTCCTTGATGCCCAGCAGCATCGCCTCGATCTCCGCGCGCGTGTAGACGAGGGCGGGTCCGTCGGGGAACCGGGAGTTGCGTACGGCCACCTCACCGCCCGGCAGCCGCGCGAACTCCACGCAGGAGCCCTGCGAGTTGCTGTGCCGGCTCTTCTGCCAGACCACCCCGTGCAGCCGCGTGGCCGCCATGCCGTTGTACACACCGAACCCCCCGTACCCGCCCTCGACGTCGTGGTCCACAGGTCGCTCCCCGTTGGTGCACTGGCTGGTGTGGCCATTGATGCATCGGTCAACTGACCCGGATCATAACCCTGTTCACATGCATATGCATGAACAGATGCACGTGCACGAGGAGTGGTTCGCCGGTTACAGCATCGGCTTCCGCTTCACCGAAGACGGTGAAGCGTCTGCCCCAGCTCCCGCAGGACATGCGAGCGCCATCCCCCGTCCATGATCTTTCGCGCCATCATCTGCGCCGGGTCGTCCGGATCGAATCCTTCGTGCACCAGGAAGAGACGCGTACCGCGGCCCTCGTGTTCCAATAAACAACGTCCATGTGAGCGTCCATTGACTGATCCCCGTCTGAAGGCAGGGAATCCCAGCCTTCAGGCTTGACGGAGGATTCCTGGCTCAGGCAGCCTCCCGGACCAACGGTCCGGGAGGTCTTGCGCCCTCGACGCCGGCCGGGTCCAGACCTGCCCGGACGAGCATCACGCGGGCGGAGTTCCTGTCCCTGGGGGACACGACTCCGCACGCGGTACACGTGTAGGTGCGTTCGGACAACGGCAGTGCGTGCTTGGCTCTCGCTCCGCAGGCTGCGCAGTCCATTGTGGTGTGCGCGGGGTGCACCAGGTGCACGGCCCGCGCGTGCTTGCGGCCCATCTCGATCAGAGCCTTCTTGGTGGCGCCGATGGCCGCGTCGGCGGCCTTGCGCGCCATCGACGTCTTGGTGAGAAATCTGGGGCGGAAGTCCTCCACGGCGATCACATCGTGATCGTTCACGACCTTCTTCGCCCACTTCCGACCGGTGTCCTGCCGCTGCCGAGCGACCTTCTTGTACGCCTTGGCCCGTGGATGTTTGGCCTCGCGGTAGCCCTTCGAGGCAGCCTGCCCCTTGACGGGCTTGCGACGGGCCATCATCCGGCCGTACCGCGACAGCTTCGCCCTGGCCTTCTTCCCGTGCTGGGCGTGGGGAAGATCGTGCGCATCGGAGGTGGTGGTCGCGGTCTGCTTCACGCCCCAGTCGACACCGATCACCCGCCCGGTGGGCGGCAGGGGTTGCACCTGGGCGGGGACGACGAAGGAGGCGTACCAGTGGCCGATGCTGTCGCGATAAACGCGCACGCTCGACGGCTCGGCGGGCAGGTCCCGTGACCACACCACGGTCAGCACGATCCCGCCCGCCAAGTGCAGGCGTCCGCCCTTCAGCCGGAAGCCGCGCTGGGTGTAGTTCAGCGTCGGGTCGGCCTCGCGCTTCTCCTTCCACTTGGGCATGCCGGCCCGCTGCCGCAGCGGCAGCCGGTCCTTGACGTCCTTGTGCGCTTTCGTCCGGGAGCAGCCGAAGTCCCGGACGATCTGCTGCTGTACAACCGAACTGCCCTCGCGCAGCCACGGTGTCACGCGCCGGGCCTCGGTCAGCATCAGATCCAGCTGCGCCGGGCCGCAGGTCTGCTTGTCCGCGGGGTGCACCGTGTTGTGCGTGTGCACGGCCTTGGACTTGGCCACGCACTCGTTCCAGACCCACCGGCAGCGGTCCCACTCCGCCAGCAGCACCGTGCGGGCGGTCGACGACAAGCGCAGCCGGTACGTGTACCGGGCGTGCACGGCCTCATCGGCTTCCCTCTGCGTCGTCACCATGCCAGCATGGCGCCGTGATTCGCTTCTCACTCCGAATCCTCGAAAACTCACACGGACGAGTGGTCACCCAGGCTGCCGTGGTGCAAACCGCGGCGGTGGGCCTGCTCGGCGCGCTCGCGCTGACCGCGTGCGACAGCGGCGGCTCCGACTCCAAGGGCGGCGCCACCGCCACACCGAGCGCGAGTGCGACCGCGACCGCGTCCGCCGACAGCGGTGACGGTGGCACGACGCCCAACGGCGGTGAGCCGGCCGGCAGTTGGCTCACCACCGCCGACGGCAGGGCCATGGTCCTGATCGTCGCCGGCAAGCAGGCCGTGCTCTTCTCGACCGGCCGGACCAGGTGCGGGGGGACCATGGGCGAGGAAGGCGGCAAGCACGTGATCCGCCTCAGGACGTGCGGGGCCCGTACGACGGGCACGGTGGAATCCGTCAACAAGACCACCCTCCGGGTCACCTGGGAGGGTGGTCTCGGCGAGGAGACGTACACCCGCTCGGAGGGCCCGACGCTGCCGCCGGGCCTGCCCACGGCGAGCCCGGACTCCTGACGCTCCCGGAGGCCGACGGCAGGGTGGGCAACCGCACAGCACGCTCGTACGTGATGATCCTTGGACATCGCCACGACCCGAGGAACCCCTTCATGCGCGCCATTCCGATCACCCTCGCCGCCCTCGCCGCGGCCCTCCTCCTCACCGCCTGCGACAGCGGCACCGACTCCGGGAACAAGGACTCCGGAAGCAAGAACGCCGACCTCCCGGCCTGCCGGATCGGCGAGCTCGAGGTGCAGGTCGGCCCCGCCAACGCCGCGCCCGCCGCCGGGGACACGGGCAACGTGCCCGTCACCCTCACCAACCAGGGCGCCCAGTGCACCCTGGAGGGCTTCCCCGACATCACCCTGTCCGCCGGCGGCTCCACGGCGACCGTCCCGGAGGACAGGACCGCCAAGCCGGAGAAGCTCACCCTCGCCAAGGGCGGCACGGCGTCCTTCACGCTCACGTACGTGCGGGGCGAGGAGGGCGACGCGAAGAGCCTCCCGGCGACGTCGCTGAAGCTCGGCCTGCCCGGAACGACCGGCAGCCAGGACCACAAGTGGTCCTACGGCCCGGTGCAGGGCAAGAAGGACGCGGGTGACCCGGACGCGTCGGTGACGGCCCTCCAGCAGGCGGGGGACTGACGGCGGCGCCCGCCGGAGCGTCAGCGCAGCCGGGGGCGGGCCTTCACCTCGGCCCGGTCCGCCGCCCGGGCGCCCTCCGTCCAGCCGGCCTCGTCGGTCACGCCGCGCAGACGGGTCGTGGCCGTCTCCGGGAACATGCGGTCCAGGCGGTCGGCGACCGCGACGTCCCGGCTCGCCAGGACGGGCAGCAGGTCCGCGGTGACCTGAGCCTCGGCGGCGGCCGCGAGACGGGTGCCGATGCGGTGGGCGTAGGCGGCAAGGAAGGACTGCCGAAAGGTCCTGGTGCGCCTGCGCCCGCCGGCTCTCTGTGCCGCTTCCGCCCCGGTCATCGCGGTCGTGGCCTGGACCAGCAGTGAGGTGTGGAGCAGTTCGACCGCGTCCAGGTCGGCCTCGAAGCCGACGACCGTGGAGAAGCCGAGGGATTCGTTCCACACGGCCCGGCAGCGGTTCGCCGTGGCGACCGCGTCCAGCAGCACCGCCTTGGCCTGTTCGTACGGCGGCTCGACACCGATGCGGCAGGCGCCGGGGGCTTCGGGCGACGGGGCGCGGGCGGCGAGCAGCGCCTCGTCGATGCTGTGCCGCGCCATCAGCTCCTGCGCCTTCGCGCTCAGCGCCTCCGCCTCCTCCGGGAAGCCGGTCGCCTCCGCCTTGGCGAGCAGCGCCCGGATCCGGGCCAGCATGCGGGACTCGGGCCGGGGCGTGTGCGCGGGCGCCGGCCCGTCCAGGTGTTCGAGCGTGGGCAGTCGCAGCAGCAGGCGGTACAGCTCCAGGACGGCGGTGGCGTACGAGAAGCGGTCGGTGCGGGGCGGCTCCTCGGTGGTCAGCTCGTCGAGCTGGGCGGTCCAGCGCGGGCCGCGCGGCCGGTCGTGCCCCGCCTGCGCACGGACGAGCGTCGCCAGCAGCCGTACGTGGACGTCGTCCAGCTCCCGCCGCACGATCCGTACGACATCGGC
>NZ_JUJA01000058.1:96216-111616 GCF_001906585.1 Streptomyces kebangsaanensis
GCCAGCCGCGCCGCCATGCCGTCGCGACCAACTCCTGCCCGCGCCGGGCGAGTTCGGCGTCCGCCGCGGGGTCGGCCGCCAGCAGGGAGGCGCCGGCGTCGAGGGCGGCGTCGGAGGTGGCGTACAGGGCGGTGTCGAACGCGCGGTCGACGGTGCTGGAGCTGGTCACGCGTCGATCGTGCCATGGGGTGCGGAACATCCGTCCACAGCCTGTGGACAACTACCCGCCGATCAGCTGTCAACCAACGGTTGACAGTCACCCCATGTCAACCTACGGTTGACACGTGACGAACCCTGCCATCAGGTCGAGCGTCCGTCTGGACGACCTCATCTCGGCCATCAAGAAAGTCCACCAAAAGCCCCTCGACCAGCTCCAGGACGCCGTACTCGCCGCCGAGCACCTCGACGAGGTGGCGGACCACCTCATCGGCCACTTCGTCGACCAGGCACGGCGCTCCGGCGCCTCCTGGACCGACATCGGCAAGAGCATGGGCGTCACCCGGCAGGCCGCACAGAAGCGGTTCGTGCCCAAGGAGTCGGCCGACCTCGACCCCAGCCAGGGCTTCAGCCGCTACACGCCACGCGCGCGCAAGGTCGTCATGGCCGCCCACGAGGAGGCCAAGGCGGCCAGGAGCGCCGAGGGCACGCCCGCCCACCTCGTCCTCGGGCTGCTCGGCGAACCGGAGGCCATGGCCGCCCGGGCCATCGACGACCAGGGCGTCTCCCTGGAGGCGGTCCGCGAGGCGGCGACCGCCGCCCTGCCCCCGGCGACCGCCGACGCCCCCGAACTCGTCCCGTACGGCCCCGCAGCCAAGAAGGCCCTGGAACTCACCTTCCGCGAGGCCCTGCGTCTCGGCCACAACTACATCGGCACCGAACACATCCTGCTCGCCCTGCTGGAGCTGGAGAACGGCGAGGGCGTCCTGAGCGGCCTCGGCCTGGACAAGGCACGCACCGAGGAGTACGTCGCGGCGGCCCTGGCGGAGCTGGTGAAGGACCACGCACAGCAGGAACAGGAGGACGGGCGGGAGGCCTGAACGGGGTTACCGGCAGGCCCCGGCAAGTGGGCGTGGAGCCCCACTCGCACCCGGCGGGCACGGCCGCCTGCCGACCGGTCGTCAGTCCCCTCCGGACGTCCCGGCCGTGACCCGCAGGGTGCCGCAGCCGGCCCGGGCGGCCTCCGCCTCGACGTAGCGGGGGAAGAGCGCGCGGACCGGTTGGCTGGAAGTCAGGGTGAGGGTACGGGCCACGAAGGCGACGTCCCCCGTCTGGCAGCGGGCCAGGAAGACACCGTCCCGGTCGGAGAGCGACCCCCTGCCCCGGCTGCTCGTCAACCGCGTGCCGTACGCATCGCGGGAGCGCTCGAAGAGCGCGGCGAGCCGGGGGTCCGAGACCGTCATCAGGCGCAGCTCCGTGTAGCCCAGACGGGTACGGTCACAGGTGCGTACCGGGCCGTCGCCCGGGGTGATCCACACCCTCGGCGCGGCCTCCCCGTCGCCCCCGCCGCTCTTGCCGTTCTCGCTGCTCTTGCCGCCCTTGCCGCTCTTGTCGCTGTTTGTGCCGTTGCCGTCCTTGTGCTGTGCGGGGAGGGTCAGGCCCTTGACCCGGCACACGGCTCCGGGGCGCTCACTGGTCAGGCCGTCGTCCGCGGCCGGGAGACGGTCCGCGGGGTCCACGACGGTGCCGCTGCACCCCTCCTGGTCGAGGATCCGGTTCACCAGCTTCACCACCATGCGGGTGAGCACGGCCCGTTCCTTCTCGTCGACGTCACTGCTCTGCACGGTCCATCCGGTGTCGATGTCGACGACCGTGGGGCCCTGAGCGAGCGAGGGCCTGCCGACGCAGCCTTCGGGGAGGGCCAGCCACGCGCGCGTGTCGGAGGCCATGCCGAGCAGTCCGCCGCCCATCGGGACCAGCCGGGGCGCCAGGTACTCGTCGCCCCAGCGGCCGAAGCCGTCGTAGCGCAGATCGAGCCGGTGCACGTTCACGGTGACCGCGCCGCGTCGCGTGCTCAGCCGGCACAGGCCCGAGTAACCGTCCAGGGAGCGGTACTGGACGGACGTCTCGTGGGCGACGACCTCGGCCGGATCGCGGAAGTAGCCCTCCAGGTCGCCGTCGTCGAGCGCGCCCCAGCACTTGCGGTCGTCCCGGAACGGACCGGTCCCGGTCTGCCAGGCCGTCCCCGCGACACCGAGCAGCACCCCGGCGAGGGCCGCCGCGGCGGCGGGCCGCACCCGGCCGCGCAGCAGTCGGCGCGGATGCCACCAGGCACGCGGGGCCGGCTCGGGCGACGGTCCGGGCGGCGGTTCGGGAACACCCGCGGGGCGGTGGCTGTCTGCTTCGGACACTGGGTTCTCTCCCCCGACTTCGTTGCTGTTCATGACGGTTGGGTGTGCCGGGGTGCCAGCGGGTCACAGCCGAGGCGCCCGGTGACGGCGTCGGTGAACGCCTCCTGCGCGTCGCGCGGCAGGGAGACCATCACGAAGGTCGCCGGACGGCCGGCGCAGTCCGCGCGGACGATGCCGTAGTCGTCGGTGAACACACCGGTGCCACGCCAGCCCGGTGCGGGCGGCCCGTCGCCGGTCACTCCGTCGAGCAGGGCCGCCAGGCGGGGCTCGGCCACCATCACGGCGTCGTAGAACCTCCCCAGACCCCGCTGCAGGCGCACCGAGCAGGACTGCAGGTCCCGGTCGACCGCGCCGACCTGGTATTCCAGGTTGCTCCCGGTCACCTTGTCGATGGCGAAGCCGGGGATGCGGCAGGCCTCGGTGAACAAGCTCTCCGCCCTCTCGGGCAGCTGCAGCACCGGCGAGACGAGCTCGAACGGCCGGCCCGCCGCGCACCCGGCCGCCTCCATCCCCCGGTTGGCGGCGGCCACCAGCAGCGCGGCGACCGATCTGGTGCCGCCCAGACCCGCCCGGCCTGCCATGCTGCCCCGGCTCCAGGTGTCCGTCGAACCGGCGGCGAGGGTGACGACGGTCGGCCGCCCGTCGGCGGTGTCGCACCGCTTCGGCAGCACGATCGTGCCGCCGAGGCCGTGCACGGTGCCGGGCAGCCCGTCGGGCAGCGGCAGCGCGTCGCCCCCGAGGTGGTCGACGACCCAACCGGCGCGCTCAGCCGCGCCCTTGGGGGCGGGGCCGTAGGTCACCTCGATCTCGGTGCGGTGGGTGACCTTGTCGCCGTTGCCGGCGGTGCGCCAGGTGTCGATGGCGACCGTGCAGGTGCCGGTGGGGCGCCGCGGTGTCGGGGCCCGCTCGGTTCCGACGCGCTTGCCGTTCCCGTCCTCCAGGGCCTCGTCGCCGAGGAAGTCGGGGCCGCTGTTCTCCCGCCAGGCACCCCAGCAGTAGTGCTCGTCGCCGGTGAAGGGCCAGGTGTGGGTGGCCCAGGTACCGGCGAGCGCGGCGAGCAGCGCCAGTGCCGCGCCACCCGCCAGCAGCCTCCGCTTCCCCGTTCCGCGTGTTCCGCGTCCGTGCGCGCCCTCGCGCCCGGCCAACTCCCCTGTTTCGTCGGCCATCTTGCCCCCGTCCGGATACGTCCCCGTGATGTCCGACCGTCGAGGGTAGCCACGGCCGATCACGGACCGCCAACCGGACGACCCGTGTACGGCCCGCGCGGCGCCCGCACACCGGCCGGTCCGGACCCCCCGACCGGCCCGGACCCCCGACCGGTTCGTTCCGCCCGACCGGTTCGTTCCGTCCGGCCGACCCGGACCGCCCGCCGAACCCGCGGGTCGAGGCCGTTGTCAGACCCGCCTGCGACACTCGCAGACATGACCGACCGGTGGGCTCTGGCACCGGCCGAGGACGGCGGCGCCGAGGTCGCCCCCCTCGGCCGGGACGGGCTGCCCGCCGGCCCGGTGCACCGGGAGCCGGACCTGGCCGAGGCGGTCCGCGGCAGACCGGACGTCACGCGGTGGGTGTGGCGGTCCACCGCCGAGGTCTACCCGCGCCTGCTCGCCGCGGGGGTGCGGGTGGAGCGGTGCTACGACATCGAGGACGCCGAGGCACTCCTCCTCGGCCACGAGGGGCGGTACGGCGAACCCCGCTCGGCGGCCGCCGCCCTGGCCCGCCTGCGCGGCGGTCCCGTACCCCCGGACCCACCGCAGCGGTCCGCCGAACCGGGCGCGCAGTCCCCGCTCTTCGAGCCCCAGGCCGTACGCCTGCCGCTGGAGGGCCTGCTCGCGGTCTACGCCGAGCAGCAGCGGCGGCACGGGCGGGCCGAGCACCCCGACCGTATGCGCCTGCTGACCGCCGCCGAGTCGGCGGGCACGCTGGTGGCGGCCGAGATGAACCGGGCGGGCCTGCCCTGGCGCGCGGACCTGCACCGCGAGGTGCTGCACGAACTGCTCGGCGAGCGGTACGCGGGCGGCGGTGGGCCCCGGCGCCTGGCCGAGCTCGCCGACGAGGTGTCCACCGCCTTCGGCCACCGGGTCCGGCCCGACCTGCCGGCCGAGGTGATCAAGGCCTTCGCCCGCGCCGGGATCAAGGTCAGGTCCACCCGCCGCTGGGAGATCCGGTCCGTCGACCACCCGGCCGTGAAGCCCCTGCTGGAGTACAAGAAGCTGTACCGGATCTGGGTCGCCCACGGCTGGTCCTGGCTGCAGGACTGGGTGCGGGAGGGGCGCTTCCGGCCGGAGTTCCTGGCCGGCGGCACGGTCACCGGCCGCTGGGTGACCCATGGCGGGGGCGCGCTGCAGATCCCCAAGGTCATCCGCCGGGCCGTCGTGGCGGACCCCGGCTGGCGGCTGGTCGTGGCCGACGCCGACCAGATGGAGCCGCGCGTGCTGGCGGCCGTCTCCCGCGACCCCGGTCTGATGGAGGTGGCCGGCCGGGGGACCGACCTGTACCAGGCCGTCTCCGACCGCGCCTTCTCCGGCGACCGCGCCCAGGCGAAACTCGCCGTCCTCGGCGCGGTCTACGGCCAGACCTCCGGCGACGGCCTGAAGAACCTCGCCGCCCTCAGACGCCGCTTCCCGAAGGCGGTGGCCTACGTCGACGACGCGGCACGGGCCGGCGAGGAGGGCCGACTCGTACGGACCTGGCTGGGCCGCACCTGTCCACCACCGGCCGGGAGGCGGGAGGACACGGCCGAGGAGGCGGGCCTCCCCCAGGACGACCCGGCCGTACCGTCCGCGGCCGACGGCGGTACGGCCACGGCCGACGGCTGGACACCGGGCTACGCCTCCACCGACTCCCGCGCCCGCGGCCGCTTCGCCCGCAACTTCGTCGTCCAGGGCAGCGCCGCCGACTGGGCCCTGCTGCTGCTCGCCGCACTGCGCCGCACCTGCCGGGACATGGCGGCCGAGCTGGTCTTCTTCCAGCACGACGAAGTGATCGTGCACTGCCCGAAGGAGGAGGCAGACACGGTCGTCGAGGCGATCCGGCAGGCCGCGGAACTCGCGGGACGACTGACGTTCGGCGAGACCCCGGTGCGGTTCCCGTTCACGACGGCGGTGGTGGAGTGCTACGCGGACGCCAAGTGACCGCCGTACGAACCCTCTCCCTCGGGCGACCGGCGGCCGGCCGGACCGCACGGGCCGCCCCGCATACGCGAAGATCCTCGGACGAGGAAAACGACAACCCAGCGGGGAGAACCGACATGCGACTGCGCTGTGCCGTACTCGACGACTTCCAAGGCGTCGCGACCACCGTCGCCGACTGGACGCCGCTGAGCGACAGGGTCGAGGTCGTCACGTACACCGAGCACTTCGCCACGGAGGACGAACTGGCCGCGGCACTGGCCGATGCCGACATCGTGGTCACCCTGCGCGAGCGGGTCCCCTTCCCCGCCTCGCTCCTGAACCGCCTCCCCCGCCTGAGACTGCTGATCGCCTCCGGCATGCGCAACTCGGTGATCGACTACACAGCCGCACGGGCGAACGGCGTGACCGTGTGCGGCACGGAGAGCTCCTCGACCCCGCCGGTCGAACTGACCTGGGCCCTGCTCCTGGGTCTCGCCCGCGGCATCGTGGCGGAGAACGACGCACTGCGGTCCAACGGCCCCTGGCAGTCCACCGTGGGCGCCGACCTGCACGGCCGCCGACTGGGCCTGCTCGGCCTCGGCAAGATCGGCAGCCGGGTGGCGCGGGTGGGCCTGGCCTTCGGCATGCACGTCACGGCGTGGAGCCAGAACCTCACGAAGGAGCGGGCGGAGGAGGTGGGCGTGGAGCCGGCCCCGTCCAAGGAGGACCTGCTGTCGACCGCCGACTTCGTCTCGGTCCACCTGGCCCTGAGCGACCGCACCCGCGGCCTGCTCGGCGCCGCCGAACTCTCCCTCCTGAAGCCGACGGCCTACCTGATCAACACCTCCCGCGCGGCGATCGTGGACCAGGACGCCCTGCTCACCGCCCTGCACGAGGCCCGCATCGCCGGCGCGGCCGTGGACGTCTTCGACACCGAACCGCTCCCTCCGAACCACCCGATGCGCACGGCTCCCCGCCTCCTGGCCACTCCCCACCTGGGTTACGTCTCCCGGGCCAACTACGAGCGCTACTACGGCCAGGCGGTGGAGGCCGTCGAGGCGTACCTGGCCGGCACCCCGATCCGCCTCCTCGGCTGACGACGGCGTGGCCGGCCGCGGTGCCCTCCGGTTGTCCCCCACCCGCCCTCCGGTGCACTACGGCCGGCCGTGCCGTACGTCCCGAGCAGCCCCGTACTCCGACGGGCCCGCCCGACACCCTGTTCAGACGCGCTTCCCACCAGCCGCCTTGCGCGCCCTGGCCGCCGCGCGGCGCGCCTCCTCCTGGTCCCACAGGGCCTTGAGCTCCCTGGCGCGTTCGTCGAGTTCGACCGGCTCGTCCTCGTCGTGCTGCCACAGCCCCTGCTCCTTCAGCTGCCGGGTGTGGACCTCCACCGGGGGCTGCGAGTCGAAGTCACCGGGCCGGGGACCCTCCGGGCCGTCGGGCCCGATACGGACCAGCCGCTCGACCCGCGTGATACGGAACCGGCGCCCGTCCGCGCTCAGACTGTTGCCGCGCTTCTCGTCCAGCACGTCGGCGGCCCGTGCGTACTCCGCCCGCTTCTCGTCCGACAGCCGCAGGGTGAACGGCGCCATCACCCGCAGCCAGGCGGCCAGACCGTCACGCGCCGCCTGCGGCGTGGTGCCCGACGTCCCGGGGTTGTGCGCCTTCCACTCCCCGTCCTCCCGCTCGGAGACCATGAACACCGCCGGCAGCAGCACACCGCCCGGGAACTTCTCGAGAGCGTGCACCGCGTCCTCCCGCACCTGGGCCGGCACGCCGGCGACGACCCCGACGAACCGTACGAGGTCCAGCTTCAGGATGCCGTCGGACAGCCCCGTGCTGACGTACGGATCGACGACGAACCCCTCCGTCCGGGACGGCAGCCGGTACGCCTCGCCCGCCTCCCCCGGGTCGGGATCGGAGGGACGGGGCGGCTCCGGTCCGCTGCGCCCCATACGGATGAACTTCGACGCACGCACGATCCGGAACCGCTCTCCACGGACCCGGATCTCGTCGACCACCTCCCGGTCCATCCGCAGGGCCGCCGCCATCCACGCCTTCCGCCCCTCCGCGTCACCGGCCTCCTCGGCCTCCTTGGCACGCAAACGGAAGTGCGACCCCAGAGAGTCCCTGGCCCCCTGGGGTTCGGGGTCGCCGCACCTGCCCAGCAGCTCCCAGCCGCCGGCGTCGCGTTCCCGCGCGTAGAAGAACTCCGGCAACCCCACCCCCAACAGCTCGGGGTAGAGCTCCCGCGCCTGCCACGCTTCCTGGTCGGCAAGGGCCGCGATGGGCCCTTCGGCCGGGGCGACCCTGAAACTGAGGTAGGCGGGAACTCGATCCGCGTAACCGGTCATGCACTGAATGTGCCCGACCTCGCGGCAGCACCGCCGAAGAACAAGGAAACCGATCCGGCTCGCCGACCGCTCCCACCTCCACGGAGACAGGGACTCCAGCCGCCCTTTCCCGGCCCGGATCAGCCACGGCGTCCACCAGTTCGACCAGCCCGCCGAGCGGCCCCACCGGACCCTCCACCGCCCTCCGGCATGACACATCGCCCACGCGTTCGCCCCTCCGGACCGGCCGCATGGCGCACGCCCCCGAAAACGCAAAGAAAAAGCCAGATCAGAATGATTCTGATCTGGCTTCCGTCCGAGCCGCTTTCGGGATTCGAACCCGAGACCTACGCATTACGAGGGCCTGCAAGATCGTGGCGGTAGGTGCCGACGGCTGACGCGGGATCCGATTTCCCCAGGTCGGAGAGCGATGCGCTCGATCACTGTGACGCGTAGTCCGTCAGGTGCCGCACCGTCCGCTCACGCAATGCTCACGCAAGGGCAGCCGATTCCTCAGAGCTTGCGCCGGTCCCTGTGCGGCTCAAGAAGGGTGCTGCCTCCCGCCCATCTCATTCCGCACACGTGGCAGACCACATACCACTCGTCGCCCACGGCGTTCTCGTCCATGTGCCCGTGCTGCCCAGTCCCAGGGCACTCATCGACAATCTCCTGCTGGCTCATTTGCCTCTCCTCCGTGCCTCGTTGATCACGCCACGCCGTCGGCAACGACGGCGGTAGAGCGGATCGAGTGAATGACGGACACCATGTCATCCACCTCAGCCTCAGGGAAGATCGCTTCGGGACCGGTCGGGACGAGGGCGGTGACCGGCGACTCGTACAGCGCGCCGACGTCTATCGTGCCGTTGCAGGGCCAGGTAGTCGATCAGCTCATTGACGAAGCGGAGCGGGCTGGCCGTGAGCGCCTTGCCCTGCTGGAAAGAGTCGAAGGCCAGGGCCGCTGCCTCCCGCTCCAATCCCGTGAGCGACCGCAGGAACAGGCCGAGACCGCCCTTGGCGTCCTTGACGTAGTCGATGTCGGCCGTGGTGCCAAGGCCGGCCTCGACGAAGATCTTCTCCAGCTCCGAGCGGTCTAGGGTGGTGATCTGCTTGTTGCGGCGGATCTCCTGGACGGCGAGCTGGTCCTGGTGTGTGTTGAGGTAGATCCGGATCTTCTGTTCGAAGCGGGTGAGGTTCGTGCCGATCTCCATGCCGCTGAGCGAAACCGCGGTCAGCTCGCCGAGCTCGTCCTCGAAGTCGGTGTAGACGATGCTGCGCTTGGTCTTCTCGATCAGTCGGACGAGGCCGCGTAGATGAGCGAGCGGTGTGTCATGCGGAACCTCCGACGAGGCGGAGCAGTGCGCCCTGGCTACGAGGCCGCTGCCGGCGCTGTCCCATGCTCCAGGTAAGCAGTCACGCCGTTGGCACGGGCCTCGATGCCAGCAGTGATACGACGTACGAGTCGGGGGATGGTGAGTTCCGGCAGCTCTCCGGCGTCGTGGAAGGCGTATCCGCGGAGCTCGTCGGCCTGTAGCTCGATGTGCCGACACTCTTCCGCGGTGAGGCGGCCCCCGTCGAAGAGATAGAGGACCTTGTCGCCCTCTCCCAGGTTCGGTGCCCAGTCCACCACGAGCAGGCGGCCGATGGTCGGCTTGACACCCAGCTCCTCATGGACTTCGCGCACGCAGGCTTGCAGGGGTGACTCCCCCTTCTCGACGTATCCGCCGGGGATGTCGCGGTAGTCCTTGTACGAGGGTTCGACGAGCAGGATCCGGTCGGCCTCGTCGAAGAAGAGCGCGCCGGCTGCCATGCGCGGGTGGGCCATCTTCGCTTCGTGCTCGTGCTCGTTCTCGCTCACGGGACGGACTCTAGCCGCCGACTACACCGAGCCTGCGGGCCAGGTCTGCCACGGGCTGGGACGGGCGGCCTCGGGTGCCGCGGATCCAGCCGATGACCAGTTCACGGCTCAGGTAATGGTGGCGTACCTGTTCGGGGGCAGCCCGCTCGGCGTCCAGCAGGGTGGCCAGGGCTTCGTCGGTCCGGTTCCAGGCGCTGAGGGCTCGGGCGACTTCCAGGCTGTGCCTCACGCGCCGTTCCACCGGCAAGCCGCTGGTGTCAATGCGCTGTCCGAGGTCAACGGCGATCTGGATGTCGCCGAGTTCTCCGGCGGTGGCGACGCAGTGGATGGCCACGTTGGTCGGGCCGAAGGCAGTCCAGAGGTGGTTCGCGTCAGCACCCAGTCGTTGCGCCGCTTCGTCGGCTTCGCGAAGGAAGGTCTGCGTGGTTGCCCGGTCCTCCGCCCGGGCGGCCGCCATGGCGCCGGCGAGGAAGAGCGTGCCGTAGACCGAGAGGTACTCGTCGTTCGCGGTGCCCAGGCCGGGCTGCATGACTGCCGCCGCGTCGTTTACCAGCTGGACCGCCGCGGTGAAGCGGCCGGTGGCCATCAGGCAGTGCGTGACCGCGCGGAAGAGCGAGCCCGTCACCGTGCTCTGGCCGCTCTGTTGCGCTGCCGCCAGGCCACGGTCGGCGGCGATCCACGCCAGTTCCGACTCCCCGACCTTGCCCAACACCATTGCCGCACCGTGGTAGGCCAGGGCGAGCTCGGCATGGGCCTCCTCCCCTTCGCGCCCTGAATACGAGCGGGAGGCCGCGAGGGCGTCGGCCAGGACGAGGGGAAGTCGTCGAGTCGCGAACCCGTACTGGGACACCTGGTAGGCGTCGAGGACTTCCTTCACGTCGGCCCGCAGGTCCTCCAGGGCCGGTGGTTCGTCGTCGGGTGGGAGTCCCAGCAAGGGCGTGAGCTGCTTGTAGTCCATGAGGACTTCGCGCAGGGCGGGGACCGTACGGTGGCCACTGCTGTCGGACCACTCCATGAGGGTCGGTTCGGCGAGCAGGTCTCCGAGGGAGACGTCGAGGGCTTCGGCGAGTGAGGTGATCACCGAAAGGCGGTCGAGCTCGATCCGGTTGTTCTCCGCTTTGCTCAGCCAGTCCGTGGTGCGTCCGACAAGGCCGGCCAGGACCTCTTGGGAAAGTCCGCGTCGGCGTCGGTACCAGGCGACGCGCTCGCCGACGGTCAGGTGCTCTGTCATCCCTCGCATGTCCTGAGCATCACCTCGTGGCCGAAAGGGACCCCGGAAGGTTTTTCCGGGGTGTCGCCGGGTGCCCTGGCTACTGTCGCAGCAGACCGAGAACGCCGCCGGGAGATGCGAGCAACTCGTCCTGCATCAACTGGCTTTGGCAAATGACGCTCGTCCGTCCCACCCGCCTTCTTCAGGCAGAGAGATCGGAGTTTGTCATGCGCAAAACCATCACGACTGAGGGACGTTACCTGTCCATCGAGACGGGCATCGCCGAGCCCGCTGCGACGACGATCGTCGAGCGCAAGGGCCTCGGCCACCCGGACACCCTGGCCGATCACCTCGCCGAGCGGCTGTCCCGCGCGTACAGCCACTACACCGTCCAGCGCTTCGGCGCGGTGCTGCACCACAACTTCGACAAGCTCGCCCTCCTCGGCGGGGCGAGCGAGGTCCGATACGGAGCCGGCCGGATCACGGCCCCGGTACGCGTCCTGGTCAACGGGCGGGCCGCGCCCATGTGCGGGGGCGAGAAGATCCCCGTTGAGGAAATCGTCGAGGCCGAGGTCCGCGCGTTCTTCGCCGAGAGGCTTCGCGAGGTCTCGGACCACCTCGACATCAAGTTCAACATCACCAGCAATTCCAGCCCCGGCGCAGTCCTCACCGGCGACGAGGTCCCGGACCGCACCCGCTGGTTCAACCCGCGCTCCATCGACGACCTGCGCGAGCGGCGGGTTCGGTTGTCGAACGACACCTCGCTCGGGACCGGATGGGCGCCGGAGAACGCCTTCGAGTCGTTCGTACGCGAGTTGGTGAACCACTTCTCCGGCGAGAGCGAGTTCACGCTCTCCCACACCTGGTGCGGCTCCGACGTCAAACTCATGGGCTACTGGGACGGCGACCAGGCCGATGTCGTCCTGTGCGTGCCGCAGAAATCGCGCCACGTCGGCAGCCGCGCCGAGTACGTCCGGAACGCCGAGAGCGTGCTCGCCGAGTGCTACCGGCTCGCCGACCTCAGGCTTCCCGGCGCCGAGGCCCGCTTCCGGCTCAATGCCCGCGACGTACCGGAGAAGGACGAGCTGTACCTCACGTACACCGGTAGCTCGATCGAGTCCGGAGACGAGGGCGTCGTCGGTCGCGGTAACCGCGTCAACGGACTCATCACGCCCCTGCGGCCGATGAACCTGGAGGGCGCCAACGGCAAGAACCCCGTCTACCACGTCGGCAAGCTCTACAACATCGCCGCTCAGCGCCTGGCCCAGCGGCTGCATGAGGCCACCGCCGGCCACGCCGAGGTCCACCTGGTCAGCACCACCGGCCAGCGTCTCGACCAGCCGTGGCGCATCCTGATCCGGCTGTCCTCCCCGGACGTCGAGGCCGACAAGGTCCAGGCCCTCGTCGCCGAGACCCTGGAGGGATTCCCCGCCCTCACGGACGAGCTGGTCTCCGACGGGATCGTGCTGAGCTGATGGCGAGGCGCACGCTCGGAGATGTGCCTTCGGGGTGTCGGGAGCGGTTGCTCGCGCACTACGGCCCATCGGTTGAGGAGTGGCTGGACGCGGCCCCGGGCCTCCTGGCCGAGGCGGCGAGGCGATGGAACTTCTCGCTGAGGAGCTACCACGACGCAGGACACGCCTCGGCGGTCGCGCTCGCCGTGGCGCCTGACCGAAGCCGCTTGCTGCTGAAGGCGTGGGTGGAGCCCATCCGCTACCGCCATGAGACGGCCGCCTTGCGGATGTGGGCCGGCGGCCCGACCGCGAACGTGGTCCACGCCGCGGATGACCTATCGGTGGCTGCCCTTGAGCTTGTCGGCGGGCAGCCCGGAGGCGAGGTCCGTCCGGCACGCGAGACTTGGGCGGTGGCCGCCGCGATCCACAGGCTTCACACGCTCGGCCGGCGGTCGGCCGGACCGGGCGTGCCCAGCCTGGCCGACTTCCTGCACGAGGTCGTCCTACCGCGCGTCCACCGAAGGATGCGGGTCCTCGACCTCGGCTCCCACGGAGGACTCGCGAAGGAGGTGGGCCACGAGCTCGCCGGCCTGCGCGAAGTCCCCGACCGGACGACGGTCCTCCATGCCGACCTGTACGCGGAGAACGTGATCTTCGACGTGAATCAGCGTCCTCGTCTGATCGATCCCCACCCTGTAGAGGGTGACGCGGTCTTCGACTGGGCCTTCTGGAGCGTCTACTACGACCTCGAACGAGGGATGGCCGATCGGCTCGCCACGGCCGCCCGGATCTCCCGCGTCCCCGTACCGGAGATCACGCCCTGGTGCAGGGCGCTCGCGCTCGACGGGCTCCTCTACTACACGGAGATCGGCGACCCCGCGAGGCCGAAGATCGCGGCGGTGCTGTCCTCTCTGATGGCTTTCGGAACGGGGATGCTCGGAACGGGGCGGGACCGATGACGACGTACATCCTTCGCCACGGCCAGACGAACCACAGCAAGCGCTACCTCGTCAACGGCGACCCGGGTAAGCGCATCCACCTCAACGAGGAAGGCCGGCAGTCCCTGAGTCACGCCTGGACCACGCTCCCCCTGCACTCCGTGGCCACCTGGCTGACCAGCGAATTCCCCCGGGCTCTCCAGACCACCTCGCTGCTGATGGGCGTTTCGCCCGCCGGGCTCGTCGTCGACGCGCGGCTCAACGAACTCGACTACGGGCAATTCGAGGGCGGCCCTTTCCTCGACTACGCCGTCTGGCTCAACGCCCACGGAGCCGATGAGCGCCCGCCCGACGCGTCCGAGTCCCAGCGCGAGGGCATCCGGCGGATGCTCACCGGGGTGCTCTCCGCCGACGAGCACCCCGGCCCCAGGGTGCTCGTCGGCCACGGCCTGGTGGTCTCCGTTCTCCTCTGGTACCGCGAGCGCACCGAGGGGGAGCCCATGCCGCTGTTCCTTCCCGAGGCCCCGTACGTCGAACCGATCACCATTTCCGACGACGAACTGCCCGCTCTGATCGCCTCCCTCCTGGACGATCTTGATTCGGGCATGTACGAAAAGAACACCGGCGCCGGTGGCACGACCATATTCCGGATCAGCGAGGGGCCGGCGGTTGCTACCGTCGATTCGGTATCCCCGTCCCATTCGCTGGATAAAAAGGATCTCCCTCATGCATGACGCCCGCGCCCTGATCGAAATGGGTGCCGAAGCTGTTCGTCGGCTCGCTCGTCGCGGCTACTCCCTGGACCTGTCCGAGCTGGAGTCCCTCCAGTCCCGGCGCAACCAGAACATCCGCTCTGCCGACGAGCTGCGGGCGGAGTCCAAGCGGGTGGCGAGCGAGGTCCAGCAGACCGCGAAGCAGGGCGGGGACATCGGCAAGCTGAAGGAGCGCGCCCGCGAGCTGAAAGACCAGATCCGTGACATCGAGGCCGGGCAGGAGGGGATCGAGGCCCAGCTCCGTGACCTGCTCCTGAGCATCCCGAACCTGCCGGACGACTCAGCCCCGGACGGCGACTCCGAGGAGTTCGCCATCGAGGTACGGCGCGTCGGCACGCCCCCCGCGTTCACCTTCGTCCCGAAGGACCATGTCGACCTCGGCGAGGCCACCGGCATCCTCGACTTCGCCCGGGCGACGAAGCTGTCCGGCCCCCGCTTCGCGGTGTCGCGCGGGGCCGGCGCGGCCCTGGAGCGCGCTCTGGCCACGCTCTTCCTCGACATCCACACCCGTCGGCACGGGTACGTCGAGCACTCCGTGCCCTTCCTCGTCACGCGCAAGACGATGACTGGCACCGGGCAGCTGCCGAAGTTCGAGGAAGACCTGTTCAAGACGGGTGTGGCCGACCGCGATCTGTTCCTGATCCCGACGGCCGAGGTCCCGCTGACCAACCTTTACGCCGACGAGATCATCCCGCCGGCCGAGCTGCCGCTGGCCATGACCGCCCACACCCCGTGCTTTCGCTCCGAGGCCGGCTCGTACGGTCGGGACACCCGCGGTCTGATCCGCCAGCACCAGTTCACCAAGGTCGAGATTGTCAAGATCGTCGACCCGGAGACGGCGGACGCCGAGCTGGAGACGATGGTCGGCCACGCCGAGGCGTGCCTGAAGGAGCTCGGCCTCGCCTACCGGGTCATCAAGCTGCCTGCCGGTGACACCGGCTTCTCCGCCCAGCTCACCTACGACATCGAGGTCTGGCTCCCGAGCCAGAACACGTACCGGGAGATCTCCTCGGTCTCCAACTTCGGCACCTTCCAGGCCCGCCGCGCCAACATCCGGACCCGCGGCGAGGACGGCAAGCCCAAGCTCGTCGCCACCCTCAACGGCTCCGGCCTGCCCGTAGGCCGCACGCTGGCCGCGCTCCTCGAACAGTGTCAGCAGGAGGACGGCTCGCTCGTCCTTCCCGAATCCCTCTTCCCGTACCTCGGCTTCCGCCGGATCAAGGCGGACGGAACACCGGAGGCATAACGTGCTCGTCGGCGTCTGCGATTTCCCTGGTAGCTACGCCTTTCCGCCCGTCGGCTACGGCGGAATCGAACGATGGCTGTGGGCGGTCGCCGTAGGTGCCCGGGCCGCGGGCGCCGACGTACACCTCCTC
>NZ_JUJA01000058.1:111656-134453 GCF_001906585.1 Streptomyces kebangsaanensis
AAGCCGGTCCGCCTGGAGGACATCACCCCCGGATCGCTCGCCGAGCGCGACGTCCGCGACACGGGGTACGACCTCCTGGTCGTCGGGCACGAGTACCCCTCGTTGCCCGCCTGGACCCGCGTCTGGAACGCGCTGGACTGCGACGTCGCCACCTTCCAGCAC
Source organism: Streptomyces kebangsaanensis (assembly GCF_001906585.1). Taxonomy (GTDB): domain Bacteria; phylum Actinomycetota; class Actinomycetes; order Streptomycetales; family Streptomycetaceae; genus Streptomyces; species Streptomyces kebangsaanensis. The sequence continues at coordinate 111,819 of NZ_JUJA01000058.1, forward strand.
TCCCCGGTCTTCCAGCACACCGCCACCGCCTTCGACGGCAGGCGCTCCCGGCTGTACTGCTACTCGCCCGAGATGATCGAGCGGTACGCGGACCACCGGCCGTTCCCCGAGCTGGCCGTACACCTCGGCCTCAACGAGGAGGAACCGCCGGCGGTCGCCGGACGGGACCTCGTCTGGCTCGGCCGCGTCGACGCTGAGAAGGCCCCCCACCTGGCGGTCCGCGCCGCCCAGATCCTCGGCCGCCGCATCCGCGTCGTCGGCCCGGTCTTCGACCACGACTACGTCCAGAGCCACGCCCGCCTCTTCAGCGCGGACCACGTCGAGTGGATCGGCGAACTCGGGGGGCCGGCCAAGACGGCCGCCATCCGCGACGCCTCCGTATTCGTCTACACCTACGCCCGCACGTACGTGGAAGCCGGCGCCGCCGTCTTCGGCGAGTCCCTCCGCGCCGGTACCCCCATGGCCGCGCTCACCTGGCGCGCGGGCACCTGCGCCGAAGCGGCCCTCTGCGGCCAGACCGGCGCCATCACCGTGGCCGACTCGGACGAGGACGGCGAGACCGCGGCCCAGCGACTCGCGCGCGCCATCGAGCAGGCGGAGCTCCTCGACCACCGACGGGTTCAGGAGATCGGCCGGCACCGCTTCGACCCCGCCCGGCACTTCCTGGCGATGGCGTCACGGCCGTGCTGACCGGCACAGCTCGTACCACCGGAGACGCGCTGGCCTCGCGGATACCCTCGGTACTCCGTACCGCGTTAGCCCACCCGCGGTGGGAGTTCACCATTGACGGCCCCCACGTCGACATCCGGCATCAGCGGCGAGGCACCCCGTACCGCCCGCCCTGTCGGCTTCCCTCCTGGAGCGAACTCCTCCACAGCCTGGAGACCGCCTTCGCTCACGTCGGCGCTCCACGCGACAACTGTCTTCCTCTCCGCTGGGGGCGCGACACGGAACTGACCATCTCAGCGATCCAGGCCCTCGACCCGCTCCTCAAGGACGGAAGACCCCAGACGTACCGCCAGGGCTTCCTCCCCCAGCCGGTCGTCCGCTTCACCGGTGAACGCGACACCTCCGGCGACCTCCGTGATGGCTTCCTGACCTCCTTCGTCAACATCTCCCGCGTCCAACCTGTAGGAGGGCTCGACGAGTACGGCGCAATTCTCGACGGCTGGTTCTCCGTCCTCTCCCAACTCGGTTTCCACGCCAGCCACCTGAGCGTCCACGGGACCCTCACCCCCTGGCGCCGACGCGAGGTCGCGGGCATCACACTGCACTTCCGCCACCTCGGGCTCGACCTCGGCGACATCGTCCTGCTGTGGCATGCCAAGGACCCGACCCGCATGGCCGTAGACCTGGGAACCGGCCTGGAACGCCTCGCCTGGGCACGCACCCAGCAGCGCTGGCATGAGCTGATCTACGGAGACTTCGCCTGCGCGGCACCCCCCACCACGCTGGACGCCATCCGCACGGCCACGCTCCTCCTTGGCAACGGGATCAACCCCGCGCCCCGCGGGGCCGGGGGAGTCACCCGGCGGGTCATAGGCACGATCGACCCCGAAACGGTACGCCTCGGCGTCAGCGCCGTAGTTCGCGATGCGCACGACTACTGGTCACTCTTCGGTGCCCTACGTGCTCCGTGGCCTCAGATCGCTTGCGCCATCGAGGAAGAGGTACGCAGGTGAGGGAAGAGAGCCAACGGCCCATCGTCGCAGCCATCGTGACGCACGAGGGACGCGTGCTCATGGTGCGGCGCCGGGTCAGCGAGGGCCAGCTCTCCTGGCAGTTTCCGGCCGGAGAGGTCGATCCCGGGGAAGCGCGCGATGACGCCGCTGTGCGGGAGACCCAGGAGGAGACTGGCCTGGACGTGGTCGCCGTGAAGCTGCTCGGCGAACGGGTTCACCCGAAGACGGGCCGGCTGATGTCGTACGCAACCTGCGAGGTAGTGGGCGGCACTGCCCACGTCGCGGACACCGAGGAATTGGCCGAGCTCGCTTGGGTCGCCCACAGCGAGATTCCGCAGTACGTGCCGTATGGGCTGTTCGAGCCAGTACAGAAGTACCTGGACGCGGTCCTGCTCTCCTGACTGACTCTGGGACCAGGGGCCATGTCCGCATCGCTGTCATGGGCGGCGAAGAGGGCCATGGGGCGCTGTAGATCAGTTGATCTCGGAGCGGGTCCACTTTCAGCCGCTGAGCTTCGTGCGAAGGCGTTCGTTCTCCTTCTCCAGGGCCTTAACGCGCCGTTCGAGCTCGGCTCGTGTCGGCTTCTTCGGGGGCGGCGGAGGTGTCGGTTCCGTTGGTTCAGGTGGCTCGGCGCGCAGTCCAATGGGTTCGAAGGCCACGATCGTTGAACCGTCTGTCCCGCACTCAGGGCATCGTTTACTGGATGCCCCCGCGGAGAGGGGGTCGGTGTACGTGTAGTGCGCCTCAGTCTCGATGATGTGGCCGCAGTACAGCCGGACACGCCACCGCATGATCTCGTGGTCCTGCTTCTTGAAGGACTGGAGCAGCTTCCATGCTCCCTCGAATGCCTGGCGCCGACGCTCCGCCATCGCCGGGTCTGCCCGGCATTTGGCGTTGTCCTCATCAACCTGTCGCCGGGCCCACTGGCGGCTCTCCTCGCTCTGCTTCTGACGACGGTGGTCCCTGCGGGTGAGTTCGTATTCCTCCAACGGAACGCCGCTGCTCCGGTATTCGACTTCATGCATGACGGGCAGCGTAGTCACGGCGTACCGAGCGGCCGTGGAAAAGAGCTGTCCTGGTCAACCATCGTGCGGTTTCTGAGCCGAGATGGCGGGAGAAGCCCATGCATGACCGCCGGAAGGAGTTTACGCACCGGTTCGAGGGCCGAGCCCGCCTCCTTACAGCCGGGGACGGTTGGCCAGGACCACGGTATCCGGCAGCGTGGCCGGCTGTGTCGGGTACGCCCCGATGCCGATTGCAGATATCCGCGTGGTGGTGCGGCGGCGGGCAGCCTGAGCTCGGCGGTTGGGTATGGGGTTTCGGCTGGTGTGCTGGATGCGGGTGATCAGGACGCGGGCGGGCTGGCAAGCGGTGGTGAGTTCGCGTTGGGCGGCTGCTTCCTTGAGGAGCCGGTGGGGTTGGTGGCCGCGGGCTTCGGCGTCGGCGAGGACGGTGGCGAGGGCCAGCCAGGCGGGGTCGGTGAGGATGCGGTCGGCGTGGTCGGGGATGGCGGCCCGTACGTCGTGGGCGAGGGTCCGGCGCGCCTGCTCGTTCGGCTGACGGGCGGCGAGGGTGCCGAGGACGGGTGCGAGGACGTGGTCGGCGGCGGTCTTCAGGTGGTGGAGGGCCTGGTGGGCGGCTTCGGTCTGGTGGGCGTGGTGCTTCGCTTCGTGCCAGCGGGCGGCGACGATCGTGGCCCAGACGAGGGCGGTGAGCAGGGCGGCCAGGGCGCTGCCGTCGGGGCCGGTGGCGGTGTGGGCGATGTCGCGGGCGGCCTTGCGCAGGGTGTGGGCGGCCTGGTTCTCGGCGCGGATCTGGGAGCGTTGGGCGCGGGCGAACGCCTTTGATGCCGCTCGCAGTTCTGCCTGGAGGTGGGCGGGGGCTTTCTGGGCGGTGGCTTCGAGTAGTTCGCCGAGCGCGGTGATGTGGGCCTGGGCGTGGGTGTCGTCGTCCATGTTGGTGTGGAGGGCGTCGGTGGCCTGGTGCCAGGGGGTGGTGGGGCGGTTGCGGCGGGCGGTCGGGTGCTCCTCCGGCACGGTTGTTTCCAGGCGTGCCTGGAGTTTGGGCAGGCTCAGGTCCGGGGCGATCTTTCCGCCGGGGTGGAAGATCTGTTCGCCGTCCTTGTCGAGGTCGCCGGGGCGGCCGACGGCGTAGCCGAGGAGGTCGCCGGACGGTCCGCGGCGGGGTTTGACCGCGATGCCATCGGCTTGAAGGTAGGCGAGGAGTTCCTCGGCGCTGCTCGCGTGGGGGATGGCGGCGCGGATGCGGTCTTGGAGCCATTCGCGGCTGGTCTGCTGCCAGCCGAGGCGCTGGGCCTTGTGCATCTCTGCCTGGGTGGGCCGACGGGTGGCTGTGCGGTCGCCCTTCTTCAGCCGGCGCAGGCCGTAGTCCTTCTCGATCTGGCGGCAGGCGTCGCCCACCCGGATGCCGCTGTCGTGGAGCTTGGGGCGGCGGCCGTCCTCACGGACGGTGGTGGCGAGGATGTGGATGTGGTCGTCGGCGTGGCGGACGGCGATCCAGCGGCAGCCGAGGTCGTCTCCGGTGGGGGCGATGCCGGCAGCTTCCACGATGCGCCGGGCGATGTCGGCCCACTCGGCGTCGGAGAGGTGGCGGTCCTCGGGGGCGGTGCGGACGGGGCAGTGCCAGACGTGGTCGGTGACCTTCTTGCCGAACTCGCTGTTGCGGAGCCGTACGGGCTCGTCGAGGTGGCGGGCGAGCTGAGTGAGGGTGGCGTCCTGGTCGCGGCCGGGGTCGGGCATGCCGAGCATGGCGAAGCCGGCGACGAGGTGCGGGTCGGTGTGCTCGTCGTGCCGGCCGGGGCCGTAGAGGTAGGCGAGCAGGCCGCGGGTGTTGGATCCGGCCGGTTTGATGGCGGCGATCACGCGGTCTGGTCCTTCCTGGGGTCCGCCGGTTCGCGCAGGGCCTCGGCGATCAGCTCCAGCAGGCGGTGCAGCTCGTCGAGGCGCAGGCGGATGTCGGGCGGGGTGAGGTTGCTGTTGAGCGCGCGGGCGATCTGGTTGACGTTGACGCCGATGCGGTTGAGCTCGCGCAGTACCTGGGCGCGGAACATGTGGGTGCGGCGGCGGTCCTCGGACAGCGGCAGGTTCGCGGTGAACCGGCCGGATACGAAGGCGAGGACGATGTCGGCGGCGAAGCCGGATTCGCCCTTGTAACCGTGCTCGGCGGCAGCCTCCTGGAGCTCGCCGTGCTCGTCTCCGGTGAACCGCAGGGGGCCGACGCGAACGGTCCGTTTGGTGCCGGTGAACCGGCGGATCGTCGGCTGGACGCTCTGCACGGCTCGCTCGCCAGCGGCTGGCACGGTGGGGGGGTGCGGGGCGGAGCATCTGCTGCTGGACGGTATGAAGATGGTCCAGGTCGGGGCCGCCCTCGGTCTCGACCTCCTGGCCCGGCGCCCCCTGACGCTGGGCCGTCTCCGCCACCCCCGGGGCGGAGATCCCCGAAGACCGGCCTGGAGTCGGACTCGGGGTACTACTGGCTCCGCCGGGAGTAGCCCGTCCAAAAGCGCGCCGCAAGCGTTTCAGCAGCGTAGGGGAGTTCGTCAGAGGCAGCGGCTTGTCGGGAGTGTGGTCGGAGTGGTGCGAGTCGTGCGTCACTGGTGGCTCTCCAATTGGGGCAGGCAGGGCAGGCAGACTGCGGGTGGGAGGTCTGCCGGAGTGGGAGCGCGTCGTCCACAGGTGTGGACAGGGGTGCGGCGAGTGGGGAAGCGTCCGGCTGGCGGTGACCGGAGGGGTTCCGGTCACCCACCGGGTAGGGCGGTCAATCGTTGTCCGGACCTGTGTCCGCGTCGGCTTCGAATTCCGGCCGGAGGATGCCCATCACCTCGGTCAGCCGCTTGCCGCTGACCGTCAGCCCCTTGTCCTGTACGGCCTTGCGGACGATTTCCCGTGTGAGCCTCCCCTTCTCGACAGCGGCGATCCGACCAATCTCCGCGAGCTGCTCGACCGTGGCACCGGCCGGACGGCCACCTCGTGGCTTGCTCTCCGGAACCCGGACCTGTGGTTCCGGCGGCTGGGTGGACGTAGCAGCCAGCGGGTCGGCGAGCTTTGGGGAAGGGGTGTCCGGATGGTCGACCGGTCGATCGACGAGCTGGTGGATCTGCCGCATCAGGACACCGAAGGCCAGCAGCGCGGCAGTCGGCGGAACAGCAGCGACCACATAGTCGAGCAGGGGGACAGCACCGGCGCTACCTGCGCCGCTGACCCCGGCCACGTTGAGCGCGATGGAGCCGACCGATCCGGTGGCCGTAAGGGCAATCGCCCACCCGTCGGTGACCCGGCGCAGGCCCGCGCGGAGCATGAGGAGTTCGCCCGCGACGATGAACGCGTCCAGGGTCGCTGGCCAGGCCCAGCGGCGAGCTGGAGAACTGCCCAGCCCGTGTTGTCCGGCGACCTCGGCGAGATGCGCGTACGACAACCAGAACCCGCCGACGGTGAGAGCCACGATGACGGCTCCGGCCGCGACGAGCGCGTACCGTTCAGCGGCCTGCTTGGTCATCGTCGGCCGCCCTTCGCCGCGGTGGTGGCTCCGGTGGGTGCGTGTGGAGAGGTGGGTCAAGCGGGTTCCTCCTGGGGTGGTGGTGTGATCCGTCTTTGCCGTCCTGGCCGTTGCAAGTGCAGGTCAGGGCAGGTACGGCAGGGCCTCGGCCTGCCGTACCTGAAGTCGTGTCCCCGTGTCGGTCGGGACGGCGCTGTCACGCCGCGCCGTCCCGACCGGCAGGCCCTGACCTGCGGCGATACGGTGGGGACGCCCGGGACGACACAAGACGGATTCGGGCAGCGTCCTGGCAGGGGCAGTGCGATGGTCGTGATCGCGTTGCCGTCTTGTCCCCGGCTGGCGTCTTGTCTGCATACCGTTTGACCTGCGAGATCACGGCAGGGACGGCAGGGACGGCCGCTCGGGGATGCGGGGACTCAGCCTGCGATGGGAACGTCGGGCTCGGCGTCCACAGGGTGGACGGTGGGGCAGTAGCGCCGCCATGCGTCGAGGAACTTGTTGCGCATGTATCCCTTGCGCTGGGTTCCGTCGGCGAGGCGGACGTTGCCCGGCTTGATGTCGAACTGCCGCAGCATCCCTGCAAGGTCGCGCGCGGTCAGCCCGTTGCGACCCCATTCCGCCCACGGACTCTCAGCGTTCTGCCGCAGGTGGTGCAGCAGCTCGTCGGTGGAGAGGCTGTCGACCTCCCGTTGGGCGACGAAGACCCTGCGGATGTCCGCCAGGATGCGGGCCCCACCGGGCTGATCCTCCTCCGCCTCGATCTCGGCGGCCACCATCCGCGCACACGCCTCGCGGGCGCGGCGGGGCCAGGGCCCGGCGGCGAGGTCGGCGACGATGACCAGGGGCTCCCAGGTGTCGGCGGCGCGGTCTTCCACCGGCATGTCCGGTTCCAGGTCCGCCGCCTCGTCCAGCAGCGGCCTGGCCCAGGCGGCGATGCGGTCGCGCAGGGCGTGGAGGGCCGGGATGTCGCGGCGTGAGCGGAAGGGCTTGACGTGCTCGCCCTCTGCCCGGCGGCGCATGCGGATCACGACCGACCGATCCATGATCGTGTCGGGCAGGTCACCGATTCCCGCGAGGGCGGCCATGGCGAAGGTGGCGAAGCGGTGCGGGGTGTGGTCGTTGCCGACGACCCGCGTGACGTACCGGTTGCGCTGGTGGCCGGCATTGAGCAGGCCGCGCATCTCCTCGTTCTTCTCCGCCTGCTTCGGCGTGCCGAAGATGGTGTCCGCCTCGTCCACCAGGAGGGTGGGCGGCTCGTCGGTGATCGAGCGGAAGACCGCCGCCGGGGTGGTGTTGATGGTGAGCATCGGCTCGTGGACCGTCTCGGTCAGCACGTCCAGCAGCCGCGACTTGCCGCACCGCTTCGCCGGCCCCACCACCGCCAGGCGCGGCGCGTGCTGCCACGCGGGCTGCAGGTGCGTCGCCGCCACCCACAGCGTGACCGCGTCCAGCGCCTCCGGCGAGGGAAGGATCACGAACTTCGCTATCTGCGAGCACAGTTCGTCCAGCAGTGTCGAGCCGTGTGTCGGCTCAGGATCCATGGCCGCTTCCTCGGCCGGATCCGTCTTGGTGCTGGGAGTCGACGCAGCGTTCTCCGACGCGTAGTGGCCAGGGCTGCCGGGCACGGCGGTCGGCGGCCAAGGGAGCTTGTCGGAATCGGGATAGGGGTCGGGTGCCGTATGTTCCACAGGGCAGCTCCTCGTGTGGCGGCTGCGGGCTTGCGCGCCCCGGCCGCCGGGTTGGTTCTTCGCGGGCCATTTGGGGTTGCTGGGGCCTCCGGCGTTGCCGCGCCGGAGGCCCGCTCTGCTCTTTGAGGGAACACGGACAGTACGTCCACCTCCTGACACAGTCCAGCGTTTCTGTGTCAGCTCAGCGCAGAACCTTCTGCTACCTTGCCTCACCTTCACGCCGCCAGCCCCAGCAGGTGCAGCAGGTCCGCGGTCACCACGCGGTACGCCTTGCCCAGGCGCAGGACCTTGCACGGGTACTCGCCCCGCTTGGCCAGCTCATAGCCCTTGCTCCACCCGAGTCCCAGAGCCCGGTTGCCTGTCTCCAGGTCAACGGCGGCCGGAAGGGCCAGCAGCTCTTCCCGGCTCATCCCCCTCGGCTGGTCGGCCATCGCACTCTCGCGCATGCAGCGCCCCTCTCGGTACAGCCCTCGGCGAACGTGCCCATCACGTCCGGCTCCAGGCACCTACCAACCATGATGGCCAAGTTAATGTGTCTACATGACACAACCAGATTTCCATGATGAAGAGGACGACGTCCCGGAGTGGGCGGATCGAATCAAGGCCAACGTGGCCGGCGAAGTCCGGCGGAGAAGGAAGGAGATGGGGTGGAGCGCGCAGGACTTGGCGGACGAGTGCGAGCGGCTCGGGCACCCGATCCCGCGCAATGTGATCGCCAACATGGAGTCCGGGCGCAGGGCCAGCCTTCCCCTCGTGGACGTCATGGTCCTGGCCGCGGCCCTGGAGACGTACCCGGTCTGCCTGATCTTCCCGGTCGGATACGTCGAAGAGACCCAGGAGCTCCCATTTCAGGGCCTTGTCCCCACCTGGGAGGCCCTTCGACGCTTCACCGGCGAGGAGGACGTGCCCGGCTACGACGCGGGGCTGGTCCCTGACTTCGAGCTGCACGCCAGCCTCGTACGCACTGCACTCGCCGCGCTCGAAGAGGAGGAACGAGCACGGTTCGCCGCCAAGACGGCAACCAGCCGCGCTCAGCAAGAAGAAGCCGAACGCAAGCGGGCCGAGTACGCCGATCAGGCCGTCTCCGCGAAGTACAACCTCCGCTACCTGCGCCGAGAACTCCGCGACGAGGGAGCCACCCCGCCAGACCTGCCCCCCGCGCTGGGTGACGTCGACCCGCCCGAATCCGAACCCGACACCACACTGGAGGAACGCCTTTGAAGGGCTCCACCTACCGCCGCTGCTCCTGCCGCGACCCGAAGACCGGCAAGGAACTCGGCTCCGCCTGCCCGAAGCGCAACAGCAGGAACCACTGCACCTACTCCATACGCCAGGAGCTGCCGCCCCGCGAAGACGGGAGCCGGCGTTCGTTCGCCCGCGGCGGATACAGCAGCCGCAAGGCCGCCTAGGCCGATCTCGACCACGTACGCGCCCTCCTCGGACTCGCCGATGCGGACGACCCCGAGGGCACCCAGCTGATTGCCGAGATGCTGACCGAGGTCAGCGGCGAGAAGCTGCCCATTCCCGACGTCGAAGAGACCAGGCGGCGCCTCAAGGCCGGCCAGGACCTCATCGGCAGCCTGACCGTGGCCGAGTGGCTGGACCAGTGGCTCGCGGGCAAGCGCATCCGGAAGTCGGGCATCAGCCGCTACGAGACCGATGTCCGCGTACACCTCAAGCCCCACATCGGCGACCGCCGGCTCGACCGGCTCCGGGTCAGCCACCTCAGCGAGATGTTCACCGCCATCACCGACGCCAACGCCGAGATCCTGGAGCAGAACGCCCAGCGGCGTGCCGCCATCGAGGAGTTGGCGACCGTGCCGTGGAAGGGCGCGGAGAACCGTGCCCGCCGCAAGGCCATGAAGGCGGCGATCGACGCCATGCCGCCCTTCCGCCGCGTCACCGGCCCTGCCACCCGCCAGCACATCAAGGCCACGCTCCGCGCGGCCCTGAACGACGCGATCGGCCAGCAGATCGTCACGTTCAACCCGGCGACCCATGTCGAGATCGACCCCGTCCGCAAGCCGAAGGCTCTAGTGTGGACGGACGAGCGGGTCGCCAGGTGGCGGCAGACCGGCGAGAAGCCCTCCCCCGTCATGGTCTGGACGCCGGAACAGACCGGCGCCTTCCTCGACTTCGTCGCCGAGCACCGGCTGTACGCGATGTGGCACCTGATCGCGTTCCGCGGTCTGCGCCGTGGTGAGGCATGCGGTCAGCCGTGGTCGGAGACCAACCTCGACCGGCATGCCCTCACGGTGACCGGGCAGCTCATCCAGGACGGCTGGGAGGTCGAGGCGTCCGAGCCGAAGACGGACAGCGGCTTCCGCGTCGTCGCCCTCGATGACGACACGGTCGGCGTGCTGGAGCGGCACCGCAAGCAGCAGGAGGCGGACCGCGCGGAGTGGGGGTCGGCCTGGGTCGAGACCGGGCTCGTCTTCACGCAGGAGGACGGCTCCTGGCTGCACCCCGGCAAGGTCACCGATCTCTTCGAGCGGCTCGTCGCGGCCTCCGACCTCCCGCCCATTCGGCTGCACGACCTCCGCCACGGCGCAGCCACACTCATGCTCGCCGCCAGCATCGACGTGAAGATCGTCTCCGACACGCTCGGGCACAGCGACACCCGGATCACGCGGGACATCTACCAGAGCGTCCTCCCCCACGTCGGCAAGAATGCCGCCGAGGCCACCGCCAAGCTGGTCCCCCTCCAGCGGAAGGCGGAGGCGGAGGAGGCCAGGCGCAAGGCAGAGGCGAAGAAGGCTCGCAAGACCGCGAAGAAGGCGAAGCGCGCCAAAAAGGCGCAGCCCGAGGGCAAGAAGAAGGGCCAGAAAGCCAAGCGGGAGAAGCCCGCCCAGTAAGGCGTCTCAGCCCTTCCGCTCACGCATCGCTCACGCAAGCCACTTCACGGCACCCCGGCCGTGTGACGCGTCACGCCCCGAGTAACACAAAAGGCCAGGTCACGGGCTATGTGACCTGGCCTTTTACCGAGCCGCTTTCGGGATTCGAACCCGAGACCTACGCATTACGAGTGCGTTGCTCTGGCCATCTGAGCTAAAGCGGCGCGCTGCCGCACCATGGTGCGATCGGCAACGTCGGTAAGTCTACACAGTTTCCGGGGGTGCTTCGTACACGCCCCCGGGCACCCCGGGGGCGTGGAGGTCAGCCGCAGCGCTTGCCGTTCGGTGGTGGGGTGCCGTCCAGGAGGTAGGCGTTGATCGTGGAGTCGATGCAGCCGCTGCCGCGGCCGTAGGCGGTGTGGCCGTCGCCGTCGTAGGTGAGGAGGCGGGCCGAGGAGAGCTGGCGGGAGAGGGACTGGGCCCAGCGGTAGGGGGTGGCCGGGTCGCGGGTGGTGCCGACGACCACGATGGGGGCGGCGCCCCTGGCCTCGATGCGGTGTGGTTCGGCAATGGCCTTGACCGGCCAGTACGCGCAGTTCAGGGAGGCCCAGGCGAGGCCGCGGCCGAAGACCGGGGAGGTCTTCTCGAAGGCGGGGAGGGATTCCTCCACCTGCTCTCGGGTGGCGAAGGCGGGTGGGAGGTCCAGGCAGTTCACGGCGGCGTTGGCGTACATCAGGTTGCTGTAGCGGCCGTCGGCGCCGCGTTCGTAGTAGCTGTCGGACAGCACGAGCAGGCCGGCGCCGTCGTTCTCCTTCATCGCCGAGGTCAGCGCCTCGCGCAGCCGCGGCCAGGCCGACTTGTCGTACATCGCCGCGATCACCCCGGTGGTGGCCAGCGCCTCGCCGAGGCGGCGGCCGTCCGCGTCGCCGGCGGGGATGGGATGGGCGTCGAGCTTGCGGAAGAAGGCCGCGAGGTGGTCGCCGACCTGCCGCGGTGTCGTGCCACGGCCGCCGAGCGGGCAGTCGCTCTGCCGTACGCAGTCCTTCGCGAACGACTGGAACGCCGTCTCGAAGCCCGCCGTCTGGTCCAGGTTCATCTGGCGCGAGGACAGGGTCGGGTCCATCGCGCCGTCCAGGACGAGGCGGCCCGCGCGGCCGGGGAACAGGCCGGCGTACGTCGCCCCGAGGAACGTCCCGTACGACGCGCCCACGTAGTTCAGCCTGCTGTCGCCCAGCACGGCCCGCAGGATGTCCATGTCCCGTGCCGCCTCGGTGGTGGAGACGTGCCGGAGCAGACGGGGGGCGCGGGCACCGCAGCCCTCCGCGAACTTGCGGTGCGCCTCGACGAGCGCGTCCGTCTCCTTGCGGTCGTCGGGCGTGACGTCCGTCTGCGTGTGCGTGTCCATGGCCCGGTCGTCCAGGCACTCGACCGGCTCGCTGCGGGCGACGCCGCGCGGATCCATCGCGACCATGTCGTAGCGGGCACGGACCTGCGCCGGGTAGCCGACACCGGCGTACTGCTGCAGGAAGGCGATGGCCGAGCCGCCCGGTCCGCCCGGGTTCACCAGGAGGGAGCCGAGGCGCTTGCCCGGGCCGGTCGCCTTCTTGCGTGCGACGGCCAGCCTGACGTCGCCCGCGCCGGGCCGTTCGTAGTCGAGCGGCGCCTTCATCGTGGCGCACTCGAAGCCGGGCACCCCGCAGTCCCGCCAGGTCAGCTTCTGCCCGTAGTACGACGACAGGGCGGACGGCGTGGACGAGGGCAGCGGGGCCAGTACCGCCTCCGCCGCGGGGACGGTCCGGTGCTGCTCGCCCCCGGAGGAGCAGGCCGAGGTCAGCAGCAGCGCGGTGGCCGCCGCCAGCAGGGTTCGGGCCGTGCGGGTGCGGGGGTTACGGCTGTTCGGACGGCGGGTTGGACGTAGGGCGCGCCTGATGTGCATCAAGCGAGAGTAATGCTCCGTTATCGACTAATTGCCCTTCGTGTGCAATATGCCTCGTACGAGTGACGTCGGCGGCCTCGGCTGCGTCCTCTCGTCAGCCCGCCCTCAGGGCCATCGTCATCGCCTCCACCGCCAGGAGCGGGGCCACGTTGCGGTCCAGGGCGTCGCGGCAGGCCGCGATCGCCTCTATGCGGCGCAGGGTGGACTCCGGGGAGCCGTCGCGGGCGATCCGCTCCAGGGTGTCCTCGACGTCCGCGTTGGCGATCGCCACGCGGGAGCCGAGCTGCAGGGCCAGGACGTCGCGGTAGAAGCTGGTGAGGTCGGTCAGGGCGAGGTCGAGGCTGTCGCGCTGGGTGCGGGTGCGGCGGCGCTTCTGCTTGTCCTCCAGGTCCTTCATCACGCCCGCCGTGCCCCGGGGCAGCCGACCGCCCTGCGCCGCGCCCAGCGCCGCCTTCAGCTCCTCGGTCTCCTTGACGTCCATCTCCTCGGCGAGCGCCTTGGCGTCGTCGGCGGCCGCGTCGACCAGCTCCTGGGCCGCCTTGAGGCAGCCCCCGATCTCGCCGAGGCGCAGCGGGAGCTTCAGGACGGCGGCGCGGCGTTCGCGCGCGGCCGGGTCGGCGGCCAGACGGCGGGCCCGGTCGACGTGGCCCTGGGTGGCGCGGGCGGCGGCGGCCGCGACATCGGGTGCGACGCCCTCGCGGCGTACGAGCATGTCGGCCACGGCGTCCACCGAAGGCGTGCGTAGGTTCATGTGGCGGCAGCGGGAGCGGATCGTGGGCAGGACGTCCTCGATCGAGGGGGCGCACAGCAGCCAGACCGTGCGCGGGGCCGGTTCCTCGACGGCCTTCAGGACGGCGTTGGCGGACTTCTCGTTCAACCGCTCGGCGTCCTCGACGAGGATCACCTGCCAGCGGCCGTTCGCCGGGGAGGTGAACGACTTGCGGACGGTGTCCCGCATGTCCTCGGCCAGGATCTGTGTGCCGACGGCCGCCACCGTGGTGACGTCCGCGTGCGTGCCGACCAGCGTCGTATGGCAGCCGTCGCAGAAGCCGCAGCCGGGGGCTCCGCCCAGGGCGCGGTCGGGGCTCACGCACTGCAGCGCGGCGGCGAAGGCGCGCGCCGTCTGCGTGGTCCCGGCGCCGGGAGGTCCCGTGAACAGCCACGCGTGCGTCATCTTCGACGCCTCCGGCGGCGGCGCGTCGGCGGCGGCCGCGGTGACCAGGGCATCGGCGTCCCGGGCAGCGGCGCCGAGCTGCTCGCTGACCTTCTCCTGCCCGACGAGGTCGTCCCACACGCTCATGGGTCACGCCGCCCTTTCGTCATGGTTCGTGGTGCGAGATCCATTGTGCGGGGGAGCACTGACAGCGGAGGGGGCGGGCGGCCTCCGCCCACCCCCGTCATGGGGCTCAGCGCCGTCGGCCGCGCCCTCGGCCTCCGTCCCACCCGTCGTCCGGCCGCTCGTCGTCCTCGCGCGGCCCCAGCAGTTCGTCCGCCAGTGTCGGCAGATCGTCGAGCGGGGTCTCCTCGGCCCAGTCCGGCCGTGGCCGTCGCCGGGCGACGCTCTCGGCGTCCACCTGGGGCAGCTCCCGCGTACGGTCCTCGCCCTCGTCGAACCGGGCGGCCGTCGGCGGCTCGTCCCGGAAGAAGCCGGGCGGAACCCGGTCCGCGGGGTCGTCGTCCCGTACGGGAGGCAGCACGGCGGTCTCGTCCGCGGCTGCTCCGCCGGAGCCCACCGGCGGCAGCACGGCGGTCTCGTCCGCGGCCCCCGGCGGGACGGGTGGCAGCACGGCCGTCTCGTCCGCGGCCCCCGGCGGGACGGGTGGCAGCACGGCGGTCTCGTCCGCGGCCCCCGGCGGGACGGGTGGCAGCACGGCGGTCTCGTCGGCCGCCCCCGGCGGAACCGGCGGCTGCGGCAGCTTCGCGGTCACCTCGGACTCGGACTCCCCGGCCGCCCGCGGCCCTCGCTTCCCGGACCCCCGGGAGGCCTCACGGGAGCTGTCGCTCGAGCCCTCGCCCGACCGCTCCCGCACCGGCGGCAGCACCGCCGTCTCGTCCGCCGGCCCGCCCGACGCGTTCGTCGGCGTCACCACCGGCGTCGGCACGGTCGCCGCCTCCGGCGGCACCGCCGCGGCCGCGGGGGCCGTGGACCTGCGCGGGCCCGCCTGCGCGGTGGCCGCGGCCTGCTCCGCCGCCCGCCGGGCCTCCTCGGCCCGCAGCAGGGCCTCCTCGGCCTTGCGCTGCTTCTCCAGCCGCCGCGCCTCGGCCTCGGCGCGCAGCCGGGCCTCCTCCTCGGCCTGCCGCCGCCGCTCCTCCTCCTCGGCCTTGCGGCGCGCCTCGGCCTCCGCCCGTGCCTGCTCCTCCGCGAGCAGCCGGGCCCGCTCCTCCTCCGCCCTGCGACGGGCCTCCTCGGCGCGCTGCCGGGCCTCCTCGGCCTGCCGTTCGGCCTCGCGCCGCTGCGCCTCCTCCAGCTCGCGCCGCTTGCGCTCCTCCTCCTCGGCGCGCAGCCGCGCGAGCTGCTCCTGGCGCTCGCGCTCCAGACGCTCCTCCTCGGCCTTCCTGCGGGCCTCCTCCTCGGCCTTGCGGCGCGCCTCTTCCTCGGCCTTCCTGCGCGCCTCCTCCTGGGCCTTCAGCTCGGCCTCGGACAGCGGCAGCACCTGGTCGAGCCGGTGCCGGACGACCGTGGTGACGGCTTCGGGCTCCTGCCCGGCGTCCACCACGAGGTACCGGCCGGGGTCGGCGGCGGCCAGCGTCAGGAATCCGGCCCGCACGCGCGCGTGGAACTCGGCGGGCTCCGACTCCAGGCGGTCGGGCGCCTCCGTGAACCGCTCGCGGGCCGTCTCCGGGGAGACGTCCAGCAGGACGGTCAGGTGCGGTACCAGCCCGTTGGTCGCCCAGCGGGAGATCCGCGCGATCTCGGTCGGGGACAGGTCGCGGCCCGCGCCCTGGTAGGCCACCGACGAGTCGATGTACCGGTCCGTGATCACCACGGCGCCCCGCTCCAGCGCGGGCCGTACGACCGTGTCGACGTGCTCCGCGCGGTCGGCGGCGTACAGCAGCGCCTCCGCTCGGTGGGACAGGCCCTGAGAGGACACGTCGAGCAGGATCGAGCGCAGCCGCTTGCCCACGGGTGTGGCACCCGGCTCGCGCGTGAGGACGACCTCGTGTCCCTTGGACCTGATCCAGTCGGCGAGCGCCTCGGCCTGGGTGGACTTGCCCGCCCCGTCGCCGCCCTCGATGGCGATGAAGAAACCGGAGGCCGCGGGGGCCGTCACCGGGTCGTCGCCGCCGCGCAGGGCGTCGACGAGGTCCTGCCGCAGCGGTACGCCGGAGCGGTCGTCGACCTTGGCCAGCACCAGCGCGGCCACCGGCAGCAGCAGCGCGCCGACCAGCATCAGCGTGAAGGCGGCGCCGCCGTGCGCGAACACGAACCGGCCGTTCTCCAGGCGGTGCGGGCCGATCCCGGCCGCGACCACCGGGGCGAGCACGGCGCCGAACGCCACGAAGACCCGTACCACCGCGTGCAGGTGCTCGGTCATGCGCGGCCGGCGGTAGTCCTCGGTCTCCTGGTCGAGCAGGGTGTGCCCGGTGTTGGCGGCGACGCCCGCGCTCACGCCGGCCAGGACGAGGATCAGCAGGACGGTGGTGACGTCGGGGACGAGTCCGGCGGCGAGCAGGGCGATGCCGGTGAGGGCGATCGCCAGGGCCAGCAGACGGCGCCGCGACAGCGAGACCAGTGCCCTGGGCGCCGTACGGACGCCGGCGGCGACCCCGCCGGTCAGGGCGAGTACCGCCAGCCCGTACAGCACCGGGCCGCCGCCCAGGTCGGTGGCGTGCAGGACGCAGACGGCGACCGCGGCGGCGATCGCCCCGGCGACGGCCGCGCAGGCGAGCACCAGCAGCGGAACGGCCCCCGTACGGCCCTTGTCGGCTCCGGTGCCCGTCCTCGGGCGGCGCAGCCCCTCCAGCGGCGAGCGCGGGCGCGGGGTGCGCGTGCCGGGCAGCTCCAGGTAGGTCAGCACGGACAGGGACGCGGCGAACAGTCCGGCCGCGACGTAGGAGCCGAGGGCCGCCTGGTGCTGGTCGAACCAGGCGACGCCGGTGCCCAGGAGGTTGTTGAGCAGGGACGCGACGACCAGGACGGCGGCCGCCAGCGGGATGGCCAGGAAGGCCGTGCGCAGTGACAGGCGGCGCAGGGCGTCCATGTGGTCGGGCAGCGGGCGCACCGTGGCGCCCTCCGGCGGCGGGGCGGGCAGCAGCGCGGGGGCCGCGCCCTCCCGGCACACCGTCCAGAGGCGCTCGGCGACCCCGGTCACGAAGACGGTGGCCAGGAGGTAGGCCAGGGCGGCGTCCGGCGTCCAGTCGATCCACAGCGGCGCGACGATCAGCAGGGCGGCGCGCACGCCGTCCGTGCCGACCATGGTCCAGCGGCGGTCGAGCGGACCGTCCTGGGAGGTGAGCGCGGTCAGCGGGCCGAGGAGGACCGCGCCGAAGAGCACGGTCGCCAGGATGCGCACGGCGAAGACGGTCGCCACTGCGAAGGCCACGCCCCGGTAGCCCCCGCCGAAGGAGCCGGCGGCGCTCGCCGCCTGGAGGGCGAGGACGACCAGGACCAGGAGCGCCAGGGCGTCCCCGACGCCCCCCGCCAGATGCGCGCTCCACAGTCGCCTCAGCTGCGGCCGGCGCAGCAGGGAGCGGACGGCGCGCTCGCGGGAATCGGCTGCGAGGGCGTCGTCGGATGCGGCGGTGTGGGCCGTTGGCTGCTCGGCTCGCGTCATGCGTTCAGCCTATCCGGACGTACTGACAGCACACGGTGACCACCCGAACGTGCACACGCCCCGACACCAAAGTGATGCCGGGGCGTGCCCTTTGCAAAGGAATCGTGAAGGATCCGTCGCGTGATCGGTCCTGCGTCGCCCGCGATCAGTCCTCCGCCGTCACGGAGGCGGTCGCCCCGGAAGCCGTCGCCTTCGCGGCGGTCGTCTTCTTGGCGGCCGTCTTCTTCGCGGTGGTCGTCTTCTTCGCCGCGGTCTTCTTCGCCGCGGTCTTCTTCGCGGCCGTGGACGCCGTCTTCTTGGCCGTCGTCTTCTTGGCCGTCGTCTTCTTCGCGGTCTTCTTGGCCGGACCCTTCGCGCGCTTCTCCGCGAGGAGCTCGAAACCGCGCTCCGGGGTGATCGCCTCGACACTGTCGCCGGAGCGCAGGGTCGCGTTGGTCTCGCCGTCGGTGACGTACGGGCCGAAGCGGCCGTCCTTGACCACGACCGGCTTGCCGCTGACCGGGTCCGCGCCGAGCTCCTTCAGCGGCGGCTTGGCGGCCGCGCGACCGCGCTGCTTGGGCTGGGCGTAGATCGCCTGGGCCTCCTCCAGCGTGATCGTGAAGAGCTGGTCCTCGGACTGCAGCGAGCGCGAGTCCGTGCCCTTCTTCAGGTAGGGGCCGTAGCGGCCGTTCTGCGCCGTGATCTCCTGGCCGTCGGCGTCGGTGCCGACGACACGCGGCAGCGACATGAGCCTCAGCGCGTCGTCCAGCGTCACCGTGTCCAGGGACATCGACTTGAACAGCGAGGCCGTGCGCGGCTTGACCGCGTTCTTGCCGGTCTTCGGGGTGCCCTCGGGGAGCACCTCGGTGACGTAGGGGCCGTAGCGGCCGTCCTTGGCCACGATGGGGTGGTGCGGCGGCTCCGGGTCGGTCCCGAGCACGCGCTCGCCGCTCGGCTTGGCCAGCAGCTCCTCGGCCAGCTCGACCGTCAGCTCGTCGGGCGCCAGGTCCTCCGGGACGTCCTTGGACTGGTACTGCTCGGTGCCCTTCTCGCCGCGCTCGACGTAGGGGCCGAAGCGTCCGACCCGCAGCACGATGTCGTTGCCCACGGGGAACGACGACACCTCGCGCGCGTCGATGGCGCCCAGGTCGGTCACCAGCTCCTTGAGACCGCCGAGGTGGTCCCCGTCGCCGTTGCCGGCGTCGGCGGCGGCGCCCTCGACAGCGCCCTCACCGAAGTAGAAGCGCTTCAGCCACGGCACGGCCTGGGCCTCGCCGCGCGCGATGCGGTCGAGGTCGTCCTCCATCTTGGCGGTGAAGTCGTAGTCGACGAGCCGCCCGAAGTGCTTCTCCAGGAGGTTGACCACGGCGAAGGACAGGAAGGACGGCACCAGGGCCGTGCCCTTCTTGAAGACGTAGCCGCGGTCGAGGATCGTGCCGATGATCGACGCGTACGTCGACGGACGGCCGATCTCGCGCTCTTCGAGCTCCTTGACCAGGCTGGCCTCGGTGTAGCGGGCCGGGGGCTTGGTGGCGTGCCCGTCGACCGTGATCTCCTCGGCGCTCAGGGCGTCGCCCTCGGCGACCTGCGGCAGGCGGCGCTCGCGGTCGTCGAGCTCGGCGTTCGGGTCGTCGGCACCCTCGACGTACGCCTTCAGGAAGCCGTGGAAGGTGATCGTCTTGCCGGACGCGCTGAACTCGACGTCCCGGCCGTCGGCCGCGGTGCCGCCGATCCGCACGGTCACGCTGTTGCCGGTCGCGTCCTTCATCTGGGAGGCGACCGTCCGCTTCCAGATCAGCTCGTACAGCTTGAACTGGTCGCCGGTCAGACCCGTCTCGGCGGGGGTGCGGAAACGATCACCCGAGGGGCGGATCGCCTCATGCGCCTCCTGCGCGTTCTTGACCTTCCCGGCGTACGTGCGCGGCTGCGGCGGCAGGTAGTCGGCGCCGTACAGGTGCGTGACCTGGGCGCGGGCGGCGGCGACCGCCGTGTCGCTCAGGGTCGTGGAGTCCGTACGCATGTACGTGATGTAGCCGTTCTCGTACAGCTTCTGCGCGACCTGCATGGTGGCCTTCGCGCCGAAGCCGAGCTTGCGGCTCGCCTCCTGCTGCAGCGTCGTCGTACGGAACGGGGCGTACGGCGAGCGGCGGTACGGCTTGGACTCGACGGACCGCACGGAGAAGCGGGTGTTCTCCAGGGCGGCGGCCAGCGCGCGGGCGGTGGCCTCGTCGAGGTGGAGGGTGTTGGCGCTCTTCAGCTGCCCCAGGGAGTCGAAGTCGCGGCCCTGTGCGACGCGCCGGCCGTCGACGCTCTGCAGGCGTGCGACCAGCGACAACGGGTCGCTCGCATCGCCCGCGCGGCCGGTGGAGAAGGTGCCGGTCAGGTCCCAGTACTCGGCGGAGCGGAACGCGATGCGCTCGCGTTCCCGCTCGACCACGAGCCGGGTCGCGACCGACTGGACGCGGCCGGCCGACAGGCGCGGCATGACCTTCTTCCACAGCACCGGCGAGACCTCGTAGCCGTAGAGGCGGTCGAGGATGCGGCGGGTCTCCTGGGCGTCGACCAGCCGCTGGTTGAGCTGGCGCGGGTTGGCGACGGCCTCGCGGATGGCGTCCTTGGTGATCTCGTGGAAGACCATCCGCTTGACCGGGATCTTCGGCTTGAGCACTTCCTGCAGATGCCAGGCGATGGCCTCGCCCTCACGGTCCTCATCGGTGGCGAGGAAGAGCTCGTCGGATTCCTTCAGCAGGTCCTTGAGCTTTTTGACCTGGGCTTTCTTGTCCGCGTTGATGACATAGATCGGCTGGAAGTCGTGTTCTACGTCCACACCGAGGCGGCGGACCTCGCCGGTGTACTGCTCGGGAACCTCCGCGGCGCCGGTGGGAAGGTCGCGGATGTGCCCGACACTCGCTTCGACGACGTAGCCGGGGCCGAGATAGCCCTTGATCGTCTTCGCCTTGGCAGGCGACTCGACGATGACGAGTCGGCGGCCGCCCTGTGCGGTCTCGCTGGTCGGGGACAACTTCGCTCTTCTCTCCGGTCGACGCTGGGGGCTCCCCGGGCCTTGATTTCCCGGGGGTCGGATCCTGGTGACGCTGCGGAGTGTGACGGTACATCCCGCCCCCGTGTCAAACGGGAAAAGCTCGCAACGGCCACTCGAACGGTAACCCGACTTCTGCCCTTCCTGCCGCCCGGAGTGCCCACCAGCCCTTTCGGGATCATGCGGAGGGTGATCAATCAGCTACGGAAAACACGGTGGTGCGGCGACTGTCACACGCGCGTGAAGCACCACGCGCCGAGGGTCAGCGCGGTGAGGGCGAGCAGGGTCGCGACGGTCGCCGAGGCGGCCCGGCCGACGCCGAGGGCGACGGGTTCCCGGTGCCGTACCCGCACCACTGTCCACCCCAGCAATGCCGCCCCGAACAGGGCGAACACCGCCCCTGCGAAGATCGCCGGCCCGCTCTCCACGTACGTCCCCTCCCGTCCCCGGATGCCCCGGTACGGGAGGCTGGCACCCACGGGCGACGGCCGCGCCAACCTCCGGTGAACGCCGGGCGGACGGGCGCCCGCGCGTTCCGTCCGCCGCCGCCCGCACCACGCGCCGCATGACCGGAATTGGCCGAAGAAGAAAAAAGAAGAAAGAAAGTGACGGGAGTGAAAACCGGTCGGCCGGTGTCAGTCCGCCGGCTCGATGAAGCCCTGCTCCACCAGCAGCCGGACCTGGGCGGGCGTGCGGTCGCGGAGCAGGACCGGGTCCTCGCCCATCAGCTGGGCGATGGCGTCCAGGATGCGGCCGGCGCTCAGTGTGCCGTCACAGACGCCGGCGAAGCCCGCGCCGACCGTGTCCACGGTGGTGGCGCGGCGCATCCCGCGGTTCTGGCGCAGCACGACGTGCTCGGGGTCCTCGGCGCCGGGCAGGCCGACCTGTTCCTGGACGACCTCGCGGACCAGCCGGAAGCGGTCGTCGAGCAGGGCCGCGTCGTCGTGGTCCCGCAGGTAGTCGAGGCGGGCGAAGTGCGCCCGTACGGTCTCGCCGAGCGGCTGCTCGACCGGGTGCGGCCACTCCTCCACGGTGATCGAGGGCACCGCGGAGGACGCCCGGCGCAGCGTGATCCAGCCGAAGCCCACGGCCTTGACCTTGCGCGCCTCGAACTCCTCCAGCCAGGCGTCGTACCGCGCCTGGTACTGAGCCGGGTCGGCGCGGTGGTCTCCGGCGTCCCTGAGCCACAGCTCGGCGTACTGCGTGACGTCCTGCACCTCGCGCTGGACGATCCACGCGTCGCACCCGCGGGGCACCCACGACCTGAGCCTGTCCTGCCAGTCCTCCCCTTCCACGTGCTGCCAGTTGGCGAGGAACTGCGCGAACCCGCCCTCGTTCAGCCGTTCCCCCGCCTGCTGAACGAGCGTGCGGCACAGATCGTCCCCGCCCATCCCTCCGTCGCGGTACGTCAGCCGGGCACCGGGAGAGATCACGAAGGGCGGGTTGGAGACGATCAGGTCGAACGTCTCGCCGTCGCGGACCGGCTCGAACAGCGAGCCCTGGCGCAGATCGGCGGCCGGCGCTCCGGACAGCGCCAGCGTCAGGGCGGTGATGTGCAGCGCGCGCGGGTTGACGTCGGTCGCGGTCACGCGCGTGGCGTGCCGGCCTGCGTGCAGCGCCTGGATGCCGGAGCCGGTGCCGAGGTCGAGCGCGGAGCCGACGGGCGTACGGACCGTGATGCCGGCCAGGGTCGTGGAGGCGCCCCCGACGCCGAGGACGACGCCCTCCTGACGGCTGCCGATGCCTCCCGCGCCGCCGACCGCGCAGCCCAGGTCGGACACGATGAACCAGTCCTCGCCGTCGGGCCCGCCGTACGGCCGTACGTCCACGGTCGCGGCGAGCTCGTCCCCGCCGGCGCGCACCAGCCAGCCGGTCTCCAGGCAGTCCTCGACGGGCAGGACGTCCGCCACGCGCGCGTACGGCACGGGCTGTTGCAGCAGGAACAGCCGGACCAGCAGCTCCAGCGGCGTGTCGCCGCGCGTGGCCCGCATCGCGGGGACGGTCTCGCTGCGCGCCAGGGCCGCGTACGCGGGCGCGCCGAGCAGCTCGAGCAGTCCGTCGGCGGTGAAGGAGGCGCCGAGCAGGGCGTCCCGGAGCCGGGCGGCGACGTCCGGGCGGTCGGCGGCGGGCAGGGCGGACAGGGCGGGCAGGCTGGAGTCACTCACGACCCCATTCTGTCGGCTCCC
>NZ_JUJA01000058.1:134475-139152 GCF_001906585.1 Streptomyces kebangsaanensis
GCTCCCGCCGACATCGCACGCGCGCGTGTGTCAGCCGTTCGCCACCGAAGGCGAGGCGGACGCGGACGCGGACTTGCAGCTCGGCTGCCGGGCCATCGCCTTGCCCACGTCGCCCTCCTCCAGGTTCTTCAGGGCGTCGCTGCCGGTCCTGCTCAGCTTCTCCAGCTGGGTGGCGATGTCCTTCAGGCCGTCCGCGAACTTGGCCTGGTTCTTGGTGTCGAGCTTGTCGACCTGCTGCTTGAGGGAGGCGTAGGAGGCACTGAGGTTGTTGAGCTCCTTGACCGCGGCCTGCTGCTTCTTCTCGCCGTCGTCGACCTGGGGAGCGCCCGCCTTGTTCACGGCGTCGCCGATCGCCTTGTAGGCGTCGGACATGTCCTGGAAGGCCTGCGCGTCGGTCTTCTGGACCTGGGCCGGCTCGCTGTTGTCCGAGGTCTCCTTCTGGATGGCGGTGTTGGCGGCCTCGATCTTCTTCGCCTGCGGCTGCACCGCGCCGCACACCTGCTTGGCCCAGACGTTCAGCGCCTCGTTCTTGCTGTCGTCGCTGCCGCTGGTGCAGCCCGTCAGTGCCAGTGCCAGTACCGCACCGCCGGACAGTGCGGCCGCGAGCTTCTTGTTCACCGGATTGGTCCCTTCCATGGCTCTCGGCCCCGGAACATACACGGCATGCCGGTGGCACCCCCGGTTCGGGCGCCCTTTAAGGGAGGTCTTGCAGCCATTTGCACCAAGCGAGAGAAGACTCACGAGGGGCGCATCCGCACAGACGACGGGCGGGCGACGCGTCGTACGCGCCGCCCGCCCGTCTCTTGCGCCGGGTCTGTGCCGAGGCCGCCTACGAAACCACCGCGGGATCGGCCGGCTTGGACACCCGTTCGGCGTTGTCCTCGTCACCCACGGCGATTCCGCGCCGCTTGGAGATGTAGACCGCGCCGGCGATGACGACCAGCGCCAGGACCGCGATCGCGATCCGTACGCCGAGACTCTTGTCACTGCCGTAGGAGAACTTGATCACCGCGGGCGCGATGAGCAGCGACACCAGGTTCATCACCTTCAGCAGCGGGTTGATCGCGGGGCCGGCGGTGTCCTTGAAGGGGTCGCCGACCGTGTCTCCGATCACCGTGGCCGCATGGGCCTCGCTGCCCTTGCCTCCGTGGTGGCCGTCCTCCACCAGTTTCTTGGCGTTGTCCCAGGCGCCTCCGGAGTTGGCGAGGAACACCGCCATCAGCGTCCCCGTGCCGATCGCGCCCGCGAGGTAGGAGCCGAGCGCGCCGACGCCGAGTGTGAACCCGATGAAGATGGGCGCCATGACGGCGAGCAGTCCGGGTGTGGCGAGCTCGCGCAAGGCGTCCTTGGTGCAGATGTCGACGACCTTGCCGTACTCCGGCTTCTCGCTGAAGTCCATGATCCCGGGCTTCTCACGGAACTGCCGCCGCACCTCGAACACCACCGAACCCGCCGACCGCGACACCGCGTTGATCGCCAGCCCCGAGAAGAGGAAGACGACCGCCGCGCCGGCGATGAGGCCGACCAGGTTGTTGGGCTGCGAGATGTCCATGATCAGGGTCATCGGCGCGCCCGCGCCGGAGATTCTCTCCCCGACGTTCTGCGCCCCGGTGGTGATCGCGTCGCGGTACGACCCGAAGAGCGCCGACGCCGCCAGGACCGCGGTGGCGATGGCGATGCCCTTGGTGATGGCCTTGGTCGTGTTGCCGACGGCGTCCAGGTTGGTGAGCACCTGCGCGCCCGCGCCCTCGACGTCGCCGGACATCTCGGCGATGCCCTGGGCGTTGTCGGAGACCGGGCCGAAGGTGTCCATGGCGACGATCACGCCGACCGTGGTGAGCAGGCCGGTGCCGGCCAGCGCCACCGCGAACAGCGCCAGCATGATCGACGTACCGCCGAGCAGGAACGCGCCGTAGACGCTGAGGCCGATCAGCAGGGCGGTGTAGACGGCCGACTCCAGACCGACGGAGACACCGGCGAGGACGACGGTGGCCGGACCGGTCAGCGAGGTCTTGCCGATGTCCCTGACCGGACGCCGGTTGGTCTCGGTGAAGTACCCGGTCAGTTGCTGGATCACGGCGGCCAGCAGGATGCCGATGGCCACCGCGACCAGGGCGAGGATCCGCGGATTGCCGCTCTTGCCCGTGATCGCCGCGTCGGTGACACCGGTCAGGTCGGCGTACGACGACGGCAGGTAGGTGAAGACGGCGATCGCGACGAGGGCGAGCGAGATCACCGCGGAGATGAAGAAGCCGCGGTTGATCGCGGTCATGCCACTGCGGTCGGCGCGGCGCGGCGCCACCGCGAAGATGCCGATCATGGCGGTGACCACGCCGATGGCCGGCACCAGCAGCGGGAAGGCGAGCCCGTCGTTGCCGAAGGCCGCCTTGCCGAGGATGAGCGCGGCGACGAGCGTGACGGCGTACGACTCGAAGAGGTCGGCCGCCATGCCCGCGCAGTCGCCGACGTTGTCGCCCACGTTGTCGGCGATGGTCGCGGCATTGCGCGGATCGTCCTCCGGAATGCCCTGTTCGACCTTGCCGACCAGGTCGGCGCCGACGTCGGCGGCCTTGGTGAAGATGCCGCCGCCGACCCGCATGAACATCGCGATGAGCGCCGCGCCGAGGCCGAAGCCCTCGAGCACCTTCGGCGCGTCGGCCGCGTACACCAGCACCACACAGGAGGCGCCCAGCAGGCCGAGCCCCACCGTGAACATGCCGACGACGCCGCCCGTACGGAAAGCGATCTTCATGGCTCTGTGCGAGACGGCGGTGAGATCCTTTTGCGGCTCACCTTCCGCGGGAGTCGCTTCCCGGGCCGCCGCGGCGACGCGCACATTGCTGCGCACGGCGAGCCACATGCCGATATAGCCGGTGGCCGCCGAGAACGCCGCACCGATCAGGAAGAACACCGATCGTCCGGCACGCTGATTCCAGTCGTCCGCGGGCAGCAGCAGGAGCAGGAAGAACACGACCACGGCGAATACGCCGAGTGTGCGCAGCTGGCGGCCCAGATAGGCCTTCGCGCCTTCCTGGACCGCTTCTGCGATCTTCTTCATGCTGTCGGTGCCCTCGCCCGCCGCGAGTACCTGGCGCACCAGGATGCCTGCGACCACGAGCGCGGCCAGCGCGACGGCCGCGATGACCGCCACGATGATCCGATTGTCGTTGGTCAGGACCGCGGCTGCGAAGGTTGTGGGGTGGCCCAACTGATGAGGGGTAGAAAGCCCCGCCATTCGTCCTCCTTGACGCTTGGGCTGAGCTCAAGATGTGGACGGATTGTAGGTAGCGGAACCTGATCAAAACAGAGCGCGGCAAACCGGATCGGCCTTCACCTGCTCTTCAGCAAATGATCGACGTCACGCCACGGAACCCGAAAGAGGTAATGGTTCAAAACCATTGACACTCGATCAATGGTTGATCAAATGATCTGCTGACTGATCGTGAATTCCTTCACGAATTCAATGTACCTGGTGGACACGGTCGGCGAAAACGCAAAGGGCCCTGCCGAGCAGGGCCCTCGTGCGGTGCGCCGAGCGGGTGGTGGCACGCGTCAGGGAAGCGTGGCGGCCGGCGGCGTGGTCGGCCAGGTCATCTTGATCTGTCCGCCGTGCTCCCCGGCCGAGACCTCCACGTCGTCGACGAGGCCGCTGATGACCGCGAGGCCCATCTCGTCCTCCTCGACCTCCGCCTCGTCCACGGCGCCCGGGGCGTCCCCGGGGTGGTGCGGCGTGTGCCGGGCCTCGTCGCCGACCTCGATGGAGAACTGTTTCTCCTCCTCGGTGAGCAGCACCTTCACCGGTGCCGAGACCCCGCCGTTGCGATGCAGTCCGACGGCGCGCGAACAGGCCTCGCCCACGGCGAGCCTGACCTCGTCGAGGACGGCCTCGTCCACCCCGGCCCTGCGCGCCACCGCGGCCGCCACCAGCCGGGCGGTCCTGACGTGCTCGGGCAGCGCGCTGAAGCGGAGTTCGACGGTGGCCATGCATCCCCCTCGGAGCTACGGGCGTGCTGTCGAGGGACCGGGCCGCCGAAAAGTCCGGTCCCCCGCTTGAACTCTTCCGCCCCGGGCACCGGCCGGGGCCGGCGGTCAGTCGGTGGCCGCCACCGCTTCGTCGACCGTGGTGTGAATCGGGAACACCTTGGTCAGACCGGTGATGCGGAAGATCTTGAGAATGCGCTCCTGGTTGCACACCAGGCGCAGCGAGCCCTCATGGGCACGCACTCGCTTCAGACCGCCGACCAGCACGCCGAGCCCGGTGGAGTCGAGGAAGTCCACGCCCTCCATGTCGACGACGAGGTGGAAATTCCCGTCGTTCACCAGCTCGACCAGCTGCTCGCGCAGCTTGGGCGCGGTATATACGTCGATTTCGCCACCGACCTCGACGACCGTACGATCGCCGACGGTACGGGTCGACAGGGACAGGTCCACGGATCCTCCAGCACCTTGCTATCGAGCGGTCGCCCCTCGGGCACCTCGGCTTGAAGCCCCCGGGACGGTTCGCCAGCCGCGATGGCATTCAATCACTTACCGGCAGGCGTGCACGACGCCTTGGTCCCATTGTCCTGCACGCCGGTGACACACTCGGTGCCGATGGCCAAGAATCACCGATCCGATCGATCCCCGACGGACCCCGCAACCCGCCTGACGCCAGGCGCGGTTCTGGACCGGCTCGGC
>NZ_JUJA01000058.1:139157-143592 GCF_001906585.1 Streptomyces kebangsaanensis
GGGCTGCGCGCATCACTCATACGGAGCACTTGCCCCCGCGCGCGGGCCGCCATGCCGTCTGGCCCGATCGGATTCGACCGGAGGTCGTCGCGGCAGTCCAGGCCCGTGGAATCGAACACCCCTGGGCCCACCAGGCGCGCGCCGCCGAGCACGCCCTCGACGGCGACTCGGTGGTCGTCGCCACGGGTACGGCGTCCGGAAAGTCGCTGGCGTATCTCGTCCCGGTGCTGTCGGCCCTGCTGGACGGCTCCGAGGCACCCAACGGGCGTGGCGCCACCGCCCTCTACCTGGCCCCCACCAAGGCCCTGGCGGCCGACCAGTGCCGCGCGGTGAAGGAACTCGCGCGCCCGCTGGGCAGGGCCGTACGCCCCGCGGTGTACGACGGTGACACCCCGCCCGAGGAACGCGAGTGGATCCGCCAGTACGGCAACTACGTCCTGACCAACCCCGACATGCTGCACCGCGGGATCCTGCCCTCGCACCCGCGCTGGTCCTCCTTCCTGCGCGCCCTGAAGTACGTCGTCGTCGACGAGTGCCACACCTACCGGGGTGTCTTCGGCTCGCACGTCGCCCAGGTGCTGCGCCGCCTGCGCCGGCTGTGCGCGCGCTACGGCTCCTCGCCGGTCTTCCTGCTGGCCTCGGCGACCGCCGCCGAGCCCTCGGTGGCCGCCGGCCGCCTCACCGGTCTGCCCGTGGTCGAGGTGGCCGACGACGCCTCGCCCCGCGGTGAACTGGTGTTCGCCCTCTGGGAGCCCCCGCTCACCGAACTGCGGGGCGAGAGGGGCGCGCCCGTCCGGCGTACCGCCACCGCCGAGACCGCCGACCTGCTGACCGACCTCACCCTGCAGGGCGTGCGCTCCGTCGCCTTCGTACGCTCCCGGCGCGGCGCCGAGCTGATCTCGGTGATCGCCCAGGAACGGCTGGCCGAGGTCGACCGGCCGCTGGCCCGGCGTGTCGCGGCCTACCGGGGCGGCTACCTCCCCGAGGAGCGCCGCGCCCTGGAACGCGCCCTGCACTCCGGCGAGCTGCTGGGCCTGGCCGCCACGACCGCCCTGGAACTGGGCGTGGACGTCTCCGGCCTGGACGCCGTACTGATCGCCGGCTACCCGGGCACCCGCGCGTCCCTGTGGCAGCAGGCGGGCCGCGCGGGCCGCTCCGGCCAGGGCGCCCTGGCGGTCCTGATCGCCCGCGACGACCCGCTGGACACCTTCCTCGTCCACCACCCCCAGGCCCTGTTCGACCAGCCGGTCGAATCGACGGTCCTCGACCCCGACAACCCCTACGTCCTCGCCCCGCACCTGTGCGCGGCCGCCGCCGAGCTGCCGCTCACCGAGGAGGACGTCGAACTGTTCGGGCCCGCCTGCCCGGAGCTGCTGCCGCAGCTGGAGGCCGCGAAGCTGCTGCGCCGGCGGGCGAAGGCCTGGCACTGGACCCGCCGGGAGCGGGCCGCGGACCTCACCGACATCCGCGGCGAGGGCGGACGGCCGGTCCAGATCGTCGAGGCCGGCACCGGGCGGCTGCTCGGTACGGTCGACGCGGGCGCCGCGCACACGACGGTGCACGAGGGCGCGGTCCACCTGCACCAGGGCCGTACGTACCTGGTGCGCTCCCTCGACCTGGACGACTCGGTCGCCCTGGTCGAGGAGGCGAGCCCGCCGTACACGACGGTCGCCCGCGACACGACGGCGATCTCCGTCCTGGAGACGGACATCGAGGTCCCCTGGGGCGACGGCCGCCTGTGCTACGGCTCCGTCGAGGTCACCAACCAGGTGGTCTCCTTCCTGCGCCGGCGACTGATCACCGGTGAAGTGCTGGGCGAGACGAAACTCGACCTCCCTCCTCGTACGCTGCGCACCCGCGCGGTGTGGTGGACGGTCACCGAGGACCAGCTCGACGAGGCCCGGATCCACCCGGAGATCCTCGGCGGCGCACTGCACGCCGCCGAGCACGCCTCGATCGGCATGCTGCCCCTGTTCGCGACCTGCGACCGCTGGGACATCGGCGGTGTCTCCGTCCCGCTGCACCCCGACACGCTGCTGCCCACGGTGTTCGTCTACGACGGCCACCCCGGCGGCGCGGGCTTCGCCGAGCGCGCCTTCCACACCGCCCGTGCCTGGCTCGCCGCCACCCGCGAGGCCATCGCCTCCTGCGAGTGCGACTCCGGCTGCCCGTCCTGCATCCAGTCCCCCAAGTGCGGCAACGGCAACGACCCACTGCACAAGCGGGGGGCCGTACGGCTGCTCACCGTGCTGCTGAAGGGGGCACCGGAGGAGAAGGAGAGCCCGGCTTAGCCCG
Organism: Streptomyces kebangsaanensis; assembly: GCF_001906585.1. Taxonomy (GTDB): domain Bacteria; phylum Actinomycetota; class Actinomycetes; order Streptomycetales; family Streptomycetaceae; genus Streptomyces; species Streptomyces kebangsaanensis. Next base: position 141,453 of record NZ_JUJA01000058.1, read on the forward strand.
CGGGGGTGCCGGGTGCCGTGGCGGGGCCCGATGCGCTCGTCGGCCCTCCCGTGGATCCCGGCGGCACCGGCGGCACCGGCGGTGCCGCCGTGTCGTCCGGTGGGACCGCCGGCCCCGCCCTCGCTCTCACCTCCGCCGTGAAGGGCCCCCGTTCCGACACCGCCGTGACGTCCGAGGTGTCGCCGACGACGACGCACCGGACGAGCCGGGTGCCCTGCGCCCGGGCCACCCGGTCCGCCCGTGCGCAGGCGGCGGCGGAGCCCTCGGCCCAGTGGCCCGCCGCCGCAAGCGCCGCGAGGTCGGCGGCCCCGGCCGCGCGGTGCCGGCCGACCACCGCCTGCCCGAGGGCGAGGCCGGCGCCGAACACCACGCAGAGCAGGGCGATCGCCCCGACGCTCCACACACTGGCGGACCCTCGGTCCGAGAAACGACACCTCATGGCCCCGCCCCTGCCGGCGTCCGCGTCCCCACCGTGTCCTCCGCCTCCGCGACGGCCTCCTCCCTCAGCTGGAAGGGCAGCACGCCCATCCCCGGCGGGTCGGCCACGACGATCACGTGCACGTAATCTTCCCGACGGGTCACCGTGACCCTCGCGCCGCGCGGTGCCACGTCACGGGCCACCTGGACGACCGCGCCCTCCGGGTCCTGGCGGGCGGCCGCCCGGGCGCCCGCCCTGGCCGCGTCCACGCACTGGATCTGCGCGAGCACCACCAGCAGCCCCCACACCAGCGCCGTCACCACCAGCACCAGCACGGGCAGAGCCATGGCGGCCTCCGCCGTCACGAACCCCGCGTCGACACCCTGCCGCCCGTCCTGCCACTCGTCCCGGCGTTCACGTCCGCGCACTGAGCGCCCGCTTCACGATGTTCTGCAGTTCGGCTTTGACCTGCCCGCTCGTCACCACCTCGTACAGCAGCACGGCGAACGCCACCGCCGCGATGATCCCCATCGCGTACTCGGACGTGACCATCCCCGTGTCCCCGCGCATCCGGCGTACCAGGGCACGCAGCCGTGCCCGCACTTTCCCGTACATCTCGACCCCCGTAAGGTCTCGGTCTGTTGTTCCCTCACCGTGTCCCGCGTCCGTCCCGGGTCCTCTCCTTCAGCCACCACCCCCGCTCAGCAGTCCGCCCGCGAGGCCGATCAGCACCGGCAGCACGCCGACCGCGACGAAGGCGGGCAGGAAGCACAGGCCCACCGGCGCGGTGACCAGAACGGCCGCCCGGCGCGCTCCGGCCGTCGCGGTGCGGGCCCGGTCGGCGCGGACGTCGGCCGCGAGCCGCGCGACCGGTCCGGCGGCGGGCAGCCCCGACTCGCCGGCCCGCTCCAGCAGCCGCGCCAGGGCCGCCGCTCCCGGTATCGAGGCGAGCCCGCGCCAGGCATCGGCCGGTTCCCCGCCGAGCCGTACCTCCGCCGCGCCCCGGGCCAGCCCGTCCCCGACCGGTCCGCCCAGAGCCTCGCCGACCGCCTGGGCGGCGATCACCGGACCGGCACCGGCCGCGATGCAGGCCGCCAAGAGGTCGGCGGCGAGAGGAAGTTGGCGGGCCGCCTCGGCCTCGTCGAACTCCGCCTCGGGGCGGCTCTCCGTCCGTCGCCGCCACTGCCACACCCCGGCCGCCCCGGCCAGCCCGGCCACGGCTCCGACGAGCCCGCCGACCACCACCCATCCGGCGCCCGCCACACCCACCACCGGCAGCCACCTCCGCACGGCACCCGGCACCCACGACCGCGGCCCCGGACGTCCGGACTCCTCCGTTCCCAACAGCGAAGCCATCCGCCGCCGCACGCTCCGCTCCCGGCGCACCCCCTCCAGCCATCGCACCAGCAGCCACAGGAGCACCGAAGCCCCCACGGCCATCCCCCATCTGTGGACAACGCCCGCGCTCACGCCGCCTCCGCCGCTCGTACGATCCGCAGGGCCCACCACAGCCCCGCACCCTCCAGCAGGCCGCCGATGACCAGGCAGCCCAGGCCCGCTCCCGTGTGCAGCAGCACACGCAGAGGGTCGGCCCCCATGGCCGTGCCCAGCAGGAGTCCCAGGGCCGGCAGGCCGGCGAGCATCACGGCCGTCGCCCTGGCTCCCGACAACTGGGCGCGCAGATCGGCGCGCTGGTCCCGTTCCGCCCGCAGCGCCCCGTCG
>NZ_JUJA01000058.1:143696-147898 GCF_001906585.1 Streptomyces kebangsaanensis
TGCCGCGCCGCCGCGGCGAGCGCACCGGGCACGTCCCCGCCGAAGCGGGCCGCCGCCAGCACCGCCGCCTGCGCGTCGCCGAGCCCGCCGGAGTCCCGCGCGGCGCACAGCAGCGCCCCGCCCGGCTGCCGCCCGGCGCGCACCTCACCGGCGAGCGCCCCGCACAGGGCGATCACCGCGTCCGCCCGCCGCTCCTGTTCACGGCGCGCGTCCCGGGCGAGCCGGGCACGGCGCAGCAGCGGCACCCCCACGGCCCCCGCGAAGACCGGCAGCACCGAGGCGCCCAGCACCGCCAGCACCACCCCGGCGACCGGCGCCCACCACTCGGGGCCCAACCGTCCGCGCAAGCGGGCCAGTTCACCGAGGATCCGGTCCCGGCCCGGCGGCCCCGCGCCCACCGCCCCGCCGTCGGCGAACAGCAACCGCGCCCGCCGCGCCCCGAAATGCCGCCCGCCCAGCAGCCACACGGCCGCTCCGGCACACCCCACGGCCGCCACCGCGGACAGCGACCCCAGCGACCCCTCACCCATCGCGCCCACCGCTCCCTTTCCTGCTCTCCGGCCGGAGCAGCCCCCGCAGCCGCTCCCACCCCCGCTCCTCCACGAACGCCTCCGCGCCCCACCGCAGCGCCGGCACCGTCCGCACCAGCCCCGACGCGTCCCGCTCCAGCACCCGCACCTCGTCGATCCGCCGCCGCCCGGAGCGGTCCCGCACGAGGTGCAGCACCACCGACAGCGCGGCCGCCAACTGGCTGTGCAGCGCGGCCCGGTCCAGCCCGGCGGCGGTGCCCAGCGCCTCCAGCCGGGCGGGGACGTCCGCTGCCGCGTTGGCGTGGACCGTGCAGCAGCCGCCTTCGTGGCCCGTGTTGAGTGCGGCCAGCAGATGAACCACCTCGCCGCCGCGCACCTCGCCCACGACCAGCCGGTCCGGCCGCATCCGCAGCGCCTGCCGCACCAGGTCCTCGAGGGTCACCAGGCCCGCACCCTCCTGGTTGGCGGGTCTGGTCTCCAGGCGGACGACATGCGGATGGTCGGGCCGCAGCTCCGCGGAGTCCTCGGCGAGCACGAGCCGCTCGTCCGGACCGGCCAGCCCGAGCAGCGCGCTGAGCAGCGTGGTCTTGCCGGTGCCGGTTCCGCCGCTGATGAGGAAGGACAGCCGTGCCCGGATCAGCGCCCGCAGCACGTGGTCGCCGCCCGGCGGTACCGTGCCCGCCGCGACCAGTTCGTCCAGCGTGAACGCGCGCGGCCGTACGACCCGCAGGGACAGGCAGGTGCAGCCGACCGCGACCGGGGGCAGGACCGCGTGCAGCCGGGTCCCGTCGGGCAGCCGGGCGTCCACCCACGGCCGGGCGTCGTCCAGCCGGCGCCCCGCCACGGCGGCCAGGCGCTGCGCGAGGCGTCGTACGGCCGCCGCGTCGGGGAAGGCGACGGCGGCCCGCTCCAGTCCGCGCCCCCGGTCCACCCACACCCGGTCCGGGGCCGACACCAGGACGTCGGTCACCGACGGGTCGGCGAGCAGCGGCTCCAGTGGGCCGCTGCCGATCAGCTCGGAGCGCAACTGCTCGGCCGCCCCGAGCACTTCGGCGTCCCCGAGCACCCGGCCCTGTTCGCGCAGGGCCTGCGCCACCCGCGCGGGCGTCGGCTCGGCCCCGCTCTCGGCGAGCCACTGCCGTACGCCGTCCAGCAGCTGGACAGGCATCCGGGGTCCGTGGGCAGGCCCCGGTTTCCGGGGCGTGCCCGCCGAGGGGGTCCGTTCGCCCGTCCGCCCTTGTTCGGAAACCGTGCTCATGCGGCGGCCGCCTCGATCAGTGCCCGCTCCCAGAAGGCGGCGCAGAACCGGGCGAGCGGCCCGCGCGCCACCGCGCCGGGCGGTGTCCCGCCCTCGCCGGGCCGCCGCAGTGCCGGCTCCACGGGCACCTCGCCCGCCAGCGGCAGGCCGAGCAGCCGGGCCACCTCGCGGTCGTCGAGGCCGGGCGCGTACGGCCCCCGGACCGCCACCCGCAGATCGCGCAGGACCATGCCGACCGCGGAGGCCACGCGCGCGGCGGCCGCCACGGCGCGCAGTTCGGCGGGGACCACGAGCAGGCCGAGGTCGAGCTGGGCGAGGGCCTCGGCGACGCCCTCGTCCACGCGACGGGGCAGGTCGACGACCACGGCGCCGCCGCGCCGCCGGGCGGCGGCCAGCACCGCCCGCACGGCCTGCGGCGGCACGGCGACGCAGTCGCCGCGGTCCCAGCTGAGCACGCGCAGCGAGTGCAGTTCGGGCAGCGACTCCTCCAGGGCGCCGCCGCCGACCCTCCCGCGCGAGGCGGCGAACGCCGGCCAGCGCAGCCCCTCGGCCGTCTCCCCGCCGAGCAGGACGTCGAGCCCGCCGCCCAGGGGATCGGCGTCCACGAGCAGGGTGCGCAGGCCCTCCCGCGCGGAGGTGACGGCGAGCGCGCAGGCCAGCGTGGACGCCCCCGCCCCGCCGCGGCCGCCGATGACGCCCACGGTGAGTGCGGGCCTGCCGACGCCCTCGGCGACGTCGGCGATGCGGTCGACCAGCCACTGTTCGCCCTCGGGCAGCACCAGCACGTGGTCGGCGCCGATCTCGATCGCGCGCCGCCAGATCCCGGAGTCGTCCTGGTCGCGGCCGACCAGCACCACTCCACGTCGGCGCGGGGCTCCGCGCACCCGCCGGGCGGCGTCGTCACCGACCAGCACCAGCGGTGCGCCCTCCCAGCCGCCCCGGCGCTCGGGCACCCCGTGATGGACCTCGGGGGTGGCGCCGGCCGCCGCGCACAAGCGCAGCAGGTCGTCGAGGAGCTCGACGTCCTCGGTGACGATCAGCGGTCCGCCCTGCCGCCCTGAAGTGCCGGGCGGTGGATCGTGTGTGACGGTTCCGGACACGGGCCGGTCCCCCTTCGCTGCTTACCGCGCGCGGCCCCTGCGGCCCCGCGGATCCCGAACATGTGAAGAACCGGCGACCGGCCTTCATATGGAGGCCGATACGAACCGGCCATACGCGCCCGGCAATCGGAACCGGCCATGAACTCGCCGCGAGAGGTGCGCGTCGGAATCACGGTGCAGCGATCCGGAAAATCGTGTGGATCTTGGTCGAAAACTGTGGACAACTCGGCGGCTGTGAATATCGCCTTCACCCATACCGGTGACCCGTGTACTGGTTCCCGTACGACTTCCGCAGAGCAGCGCCACAACTACAGAACGTGACGGATCGCGGGACGGCGGCGAACGCCGCACGGCGCGGCCCGGACGGCGGGGCAACTGCGGACAGAGAGGGAGAAACCCACCCGGACATGCGACGACCCCCGCCGGGGGGGAGAGCGGGGGTCGTCTCCACGGCCGACTCGGGGGGGGAGGAGTCGGACCGGGTTAGCACGGTCGCGAACGATCCGTGACTTCCATGGTGTACCCGAGAGCCCTCTCAGGCAAACCCACGCGCCCACCTTACGCCGAATGGGCTGCCCCTATGCTCAGGGGCGTGGAAAACCACTCCTTGCCCCGCACAGCGGCCTTCTTCGATCTGGACAAGACGGTCATTGCGAAGTCGAGCACGCTCACCTTCAGCAAGTCCTTCTACCAAGGCGGTCTGATCAACCGCAGGGCCGTGTTGCGCACCGCGTACGCCCAGTTCGTCTTCCTCGCCGGCGGCGCCGACCACGACCAGATGGAGCGCATGCGCGAGTACCTGTCCGCGCTGTGCCGCGGCTGGAACGTGCAACAGGTCAAGGAGATCGTCGCCGAGACGCTCCACGACCTGATCGACCCGATCATCTACGACGAGGCCGCGTCCCTCGTCGAGGAACACCACACCGCCGGACGCGACGTGGTCATCGTGTCCACGTCGGGCGCCGAGGTGGTCGAGCCGATCGGTGAACTGCTCGGGGCGGACCGCGTGGTGGCCACCCGGATGGTGGTGGGCGAGGACGGCTGCTTCACCGGCGAGGTGGAGTACTACGCCTACGGCCCGACGAAGGCGGAGGCGATCCGCGAGCTGGCCGCGTCCGAGGGGTACGACCTGGCCCGTTGCTACGCCTACAGCGACTCGGTGACCGACCTGCCGATGCTGGAGTCGGTCGGCCGTCCGCACGCCGTGAACCCGGACCGGGCACTGCGCCGGGAGGCCGTCGCGCGCGGGTGGCCGATTCTCGACTTCCACCGGCCGGTGCGGCTCAAGCAGCGGCTGCCCGCCTTCTCCGTACC
>NZ_JUJA01000058.1:147968-192822 GCF_001906585.1 Streptomyces kebangsaanensis
AGCCGGCGCCGGGGTGCGGTGGCCTGAGCCGGCGCGCCCGTTGTCTCGCCACCGGGAAATCCCGCGCGACGGCACCGCGCCCGTTCGGGCCGCACAGATCCCGTTTGGTCCTAAAAGTAAAGAAGCGTGGCCAGGGGTTCCGCTTGCTCCCTGCTTGCAGTAGAAAGGACTCAAGGCCCGCGAGACCAAAGGACATCCGAAAGGATCACCTTTAAGACGCAGTTTGGCCCACGGACCGAGCATGAACACCGGGCACCCACGCGACGTCGACCCGTCGATTACGGGCCAGCCGCACCAGGTGACGGGCGAAGTTCCCGACCTGATGGGCGACATATCGAGGACGCTTGGTAACTCGGTGCTCATGCCAGCGGCGGTACGAGTCCTCGTACCGCCGCAACCCTGTGTCCGGGCCCGCCGTCAGGCCGCCCCGCGCTGCAGCGCCTCGCACACCGCCGTCGACTCGCGCGCGCCCAGTTCGACCGCCCCGGCGCAGTGGGCGATCCAGGCCGCCATGCCCTCAGGGGTGCCGGACACGTAGCCGTCGAAGGCGGCCAGGTAGGCCGCGCGGCCCAGTTCGGCGTGGCCGACCTCGGCCGGGCAGACCGACTTGGGGTCGAGGCCGCTGCCGACCAGGACGATGCGCTCGGCCGCCCGCGCCACCAGCCCGTTGTGGGAGACGAAGGGGCGCAGCGCCAGCAGCTCGCCGTGCACCACGGCCGCCGTCACCAGGGCGGGCGCGGAACTGCCCGCGATGATCAGTTCCGACAGGCCCTCCAGGCGCCCGGAGACCTCGGTCGCGCTCGGCGGTGCCGACTCGACCAGCGGCTCGTCGACGCCCTCGCCCTCCTGGCGGGGCCGCCCGACGGCGTCCTCCCGGCTCGCGGCGGCCACTAGGTGCAGCCGGGCCAGAACGCGCAGGGGCGACTGCCTCCAGACGGACAGCAGTTGACCGGCCTCGGCGGTCAGGCGAAGGGCGGCGCCCACCACCCGGGCCTCGTCGTCGCCGCTGAAGTCGGTGCGTCGGCGCACCTCCTCCAGGGCCCAGTCCGCGCCGGACAGCGCCGCGGAGCCGCGCGCACCGCGCAGCGCCGCCTCGGAGGTGATCTCGTTGCTCCGGCGCCGCATGATCCGGTGTCCGTAGACCCGGTCCACGGCCTTGCGCACGGACTCCACGGACTCGGCCACACCGGGCAGCGCGCCCAGGGCCGCGAGGGGGTCCTCCCTGCCCGAGCCCGCTCGAGAGCTTGGGGGAGGATCGGCGGTCGCGCCTGTCGTACTCATGAGTACGACCCTACGCACCCGAGCGGCACACTCCCCGAAGGAGTGGTCTTCCTCACGCAAACTGTCACATACAGCTATTGCCGTACTACGCTTCGTGAACATGAAAATTGCTTTCGTCGGGAAGGGCGGCAGCGGCAAGACCACCCTGTCCTCCCTGTTCATCCGCCATCTCGCGGCCTCGGGCGTGCCCGTCGTCGCGATCGACGCCGACATCAACCAGCATCTGGGGGCCGCGCTCGGACTGGAGGAGGCGCAGGCCGCCGCGCTGCCGGCGATGGGCGACCGGCTTCCACTGATCAAGGACTATCTGCGCGGCAGCAACCCGCGCATCGCCTCCGCCGAGACGATGATCAAGACGACCCCGCCGGGCGAGGGCTCGCGCCTGCTGCGCCTGGGCGAGGACAACCCGCTGTACGACGCCTGCGCCCGCCCGGTGGAACTCGACGGCGGCGCCGTGCGTTTGATGGTCACCGGCCCCTTCACGGACGCCGACCTGGGGGTCGCCTGCTACCACTCCAAGACCGGAGCGGTGGAGCTGTTCCTGAACCACCTGGTGGACGGCCGCGACGAGTACGCGGTGGTCGACATGACGGCGGGCTCGGACTCCTTCGCCTCCGGGATGTTCACCCGTTTCGACATCACGTTCCTCGTCGCCGAGCCGACCCGGAAGGGGGTCTCCGTCTACCGCCAGTACAAGGAGTACGCCCGCGACTTCGGCGTCGTGCTGAGGGTCGTGGGCAACAAGGTGCAGGGACAGGACGACCTCGACTTCCTGCGCGCCGAGGTCGGGGACGACCTGCTCGTGACCGTCGGGCACTCGGACTGGGTGCGTGCCATGGAGAAGGGCCGGCCACCCCGGTTCGAGCTCCTGGAGGACGCCAACCGCCACGCCCTGCGTCTGCTCCAGGTCGCCGCCGACGCCACGTACGAGCTGCGCGACTGGGACCACTACACCCGGCAGATGGTGCACTTCCACCTGAAGAACGCCGCTTCGTGGGGGAACGAGCGGACCGGGGCCGACCTGGCGGCCCAGGTCGACCCCGGCTTCGTCCTCGGCGAGGGCGTCACCGCCCCGGCGTGAGCGCGGCCACGGCCTGAGCGCCGCCACGGCCTGGGCGCGGCCACGGCCTGGGCGCCGCTACGGCCTGGGCGCCCCGGGTACGCCTTTGGGGGCCGGGGCCGGGCGGGCCGAGAGGAAGGACGCCCAGCCCTGCTTGGGTGCCTCGCCCACTTCCAGCGTGCGCAGTTTCGCGAGGGTCCGCGGGTCCTGGGCGTCCAGCCAGTCGGCCAGCTGACGGAAAGAGACGCAGCGCACCTCGGGCTTGTTGCACACCTCCTTCACGACCTGCTCGACGGCGCGCATGTAGGTGCCGCCGTTCCAGGACTCGAAGTGGTTGCCGATGATCAGTGGGGCGCGGTTGCCGTCGTAGGCCCGGGAGAAGCCCTGGAGCAGGCCGTCGCGCATCTGGGCGCCCCAGTGGTCGAACTTGCCGGGGTCGCCCTGGGTCTGCGTGCCGGACTGGTTGACCATGAAGTTGTAGTCCATGGCCAGCTGCTCGAAGGTGCGCCCGGGGAAGGGCACCAGCTGCATCGACAGGTCCCACAGGCCCTCGCGCTTCTTGGGCCACACCTGGTTGTTGACACCGCTGCTGTCATAGCGGAAGCCCAGCCGGCTCGCCGCCTTCACGAAGTTCTCCTGGCCCTCCAGGCAGGGGGTGCGGGCGCCGACGAGCTCCTTGTCGTAGTCGAAGGGCAGCGGGGCCGCGTCCTTCATGCCGGTGTTGGACTTCCAGGTCTTCACGAACTGCTTGGCCTGGGCGATCTCGCTCTTCCACTCCTCGACCGACCACTGGCCGACCCCGCCGTCCGGGCCGCAGAAGTGGCCGTTGAAGTGCGTGCCGATCTCGTTGCCCTCCAGCCACGCCAGACGGGCCTGCTTGACCGTGTCGGCGATGCCCTTCTCGTCGTTGAAGCCGATCTCGGAACTGCCGGGGGCGTGCTGTGGGGGCTGGTACAGGCCGCGCTTCTCCTTCGGCAGCAGGTAGACGCCGCTGAGGAAGTACGTCATGGCCGCGTGGTTCTCCTTGGCGACCTTGCGGAAGTGCGAGAACAGCTTCTGACTGTCCTCGCCCGCCCCGTCCCAGGAGAACACGACGAACTGCGGGGGCTTCTCACCGGCTTTGAGCCGCTCCGGCCGCGGCAGGTACGGCTGGGCCCCGGTGTACGCGGTGGACCCGTCACCGATCAGACGGACGGCACTCCCGGGCGCCGGCGCGCCCTTGCGCGGAGCACCGTGCGTGCCCTGTCCGGGCGCCTCGGGGCCGCTCGCACAACCGGCGAGCGACGAGGCACAGGCCGCGGCGACGGCGAGGCCCGCGGCGATCCTCTGGGTGGCGGCCATGTTCCGCCCACCTTCTTCCTTCTCTCGTCCAACGCCGAGACGGCGTGTGCTGGTGATGCGCCGGGCGTGCCGACGGCGCCGCCAAGGTCGCATAGGCCGGAGGAGGAATTAATACGACAAGCCGATGAAAAGCTCACTTCACTCGTCAAGGTGACTCGACCCCCCATTTGCACTGGAAATCAACAAACACCTTTTACTTGGCATTACGATCGCTTTACCCAATGTTGAATCAGCCGGTCCCCATTGAGCCGGTCGACGGTTCCGCGACCGCACCACCCCGAGGAGACGGAAAACATGCCGGCCCGCGCCCCCGCCCACACCGTGAACTCCCCCCGTACCGAGCGCTTCCACCCGCCCCACAGCCCACCGCCGCACCCACCTCGCCCTCGTCTCGCGGGCGCCGACCTGACGGCGTCCGTCGCGGTCTTCCTGATCGCCCTGCCCCTGTCCCTCGGCATCGCCCTGGCCACCGGCGCCCCGCTGCGGGCCGGCCTCGTGGCCGCAGCCGTGGGCGGACTCGTCGCCGGCCGGCTCGGCGGCTGTCCGCTGCAGGTCAGCGGCCCCGCCGCCGGACTCACGGTGGTCACCGCCGACCTGATCCACCACTACGGATGGCGTACGACCTGCGCCATCACCGTTCTCGCCGGTCTCGCCCAACTCGGCCTGGGCTGCCTGCGCGTGGCCCGTGGCGCGCTCGCCGTCAGCCCCGCCGTCGTGCACGGCATGCTCGCCGGGATCGGTGTGACCATCGCCGTCGCCCAGCTGCGCATCGTCCTCGGCGGCAGCCCGCAGAGCTCCGTGCTCGACAACCTCCGTGCCCTGCCCGACCAGTTGGCCGGCCTCGACCCGGCGGCGCTCGCCGTGGGCGCGCTGACCCTGGCGCTGCTGCTGTCCTGGCCGCGCCTGCCCGGACGGCCCGGCGGCCTGCTGCGCAAAGTGCCGCCCGCGCTCGTCGCCGTCGCCGGGGCCACCGCCGTCGCCTCCGTCGCCGGGCTGGTGCTGCCCAGGGTCGACCTGCCGTCCTGGCGCAGCCACGCCCTCGCCGGGCTGCCCGAGGGACCGGTGCTCGGCCTCGTCGCCGCCGTGCTCGGCACCACGCTGGTGTGCAGCGTGCAGTCACTGCTCGGCGCGGTCGCCGTGGACAAGCTGGTGGCGGACCGCGCCGGACCGGCCGCCCCCGCCGGCCGCTCGGACCTGGACCGGGAACTGCTCGGTCAGGGCGCCGCCAACGTCGTCTCCGGGGCGCTCGGCGGGCTGCCGGTCGCCGGCGTGGCCGTGCGCAGTTCGGCAAATGTGCGCGCGGGTGCCGTGAGCCGGAACTCCACGATGCTGCACGGCGTTCTCGTAGTGATCGCCGCACTGCTGATGGTCCCGGCCCTGGAGCTCGTCCCGCTCGCCTCGCTCGCCGCCCTGGTGATGGCCGTCGGCATCCAGATGGTGTCCCCGCATCACATCCGCACGGTGACCCGCCATCGAGAGGTGCTGGTCTACGCCGTCACCGCCCTCGGCGTGGCGGCCCTCGGCGTCCTGCGGGGCGTGGCCCTCGGATTCGCCGTGGCCGTCGCCGTCGCCCTGCACCGCCTCGCCCGCACCCGCATCACGCACGAAGAGCGGAAAGGAGTCCACCACGTACACGTACGAGGGCAGTTGACGTTCCTCGCGGTGCCGCGGCTCACTCGTGTCCTGCACCTTGTCCCCCGAGGGGCCGACGCGGTCGTCCGGCTGGACGGCTCGTTCATGGACCACGCGGCGTACGAGTCACTGCGGGACTGGCGGCGGACGCACTCCGCGCAGGGCGGCTCGGCCGAGCTCACGGGCCCGCGTGCGGGGGTCCGCACCGCCGAGCCGGCCGGTCCGGACGGCACCCGATGCCGGTGCCGGCCCTGGACGCCCTGGCGCAACCACCAGTGCAAGGGCGGTCCGTGGACGGCACCGGCACCCGACGAACGCGGCCGGCGACTGGTACACGGCCTCCGCGCGTTCCAGCACACCACCGCACCGCACGTGCGGGCGGAACTGGCGCGGCTGGCGCGGGAGGGACAGCGGCCGTCCCAGCTCTTCCTCACCTGCGCCGACTCGCGGCTGGTCACGTCGATGATCACTTCCAGCGGCCCCGGCGACCTCTTCGTCGTGCGGAACATGGGCAACCTCGTGCCGCCGCCGGGCCGTGACGGCGACGACTCGGTGGCCGCCGCGGTCGAGTACGCGGTGGACGGGCTCGGGGTGCGCTCCCTCACCGTGTGCGGCCACTCGGGGTGCGGGGCGATGCAGGCGCTGCTCGCCTCCGGCCCCAGTTCCAGCTCCGGCCCCAGCTCCGGCTCCGGCTCCGGCTCCGGCTCCGGGCACACCCGTACGCCGCTCGAGCGGTGGCTGCGGCACGGGCTGCCCAGTCTGGAGCGGCCGGCCGACGACAGCCGCCGGGGGCCCCGGCTGGACGGACGGCCGCCCGACGACGCGCTCGAGCGGCTGTGCCTGGCCAACGTCGTCCAGCAGTTGGACCACCTGCGCGCCCACGACGCGGTGGCCCGCGCCCTGCGGGAGGGGAGGCTGGAGCTGCACGGGATGTACTTCCACGTGGGCGAGGCCCAGGCGTACCTGCTGACGGAGACGGACGGGGAGGAGGTGTTCACCCGGGTGGGAACGGCGGAGGACCCACAGGCGGCAGGCCTGTCCGGCGCCCGATCGCGGGGCGGACACCCGGGATGACGTGCCTTTCGGGGGGAATGAACCCCCGAGGTCCGTCGTCCGTGACCCGTGAGTGAGCGGGTGCCAGGATGGGGGAAGGGTTGACCGGTGCCCCCGGTGTTCGGAGAATCGGGCCCGGAATGGTTTAAACCAATTGGGACGGTATGCGATGGCAGACAACGAGCGTTCTTCACTCTCCAACCTCCTGAAGGAGGAGCGACGTTTCGCGCCGCCCGCCGACCTGGCCGCGAACGCCAACGTCACGGCGGAGGCGTATGAACGGGCCAAGGCCGACCAGCTCGGTTTCTGGGCCGAGCAGGCCCGCCGGCTGACCTGGGCCGAGGAGCCGACCGAGACGCTCGACTGGTCGAACCCGCCGTTCGCCAAGTGGTTCAAGGACGGCACGCTCAACGTGGCGTACAACTGCGTGGACCGGCATGTCGAGGCGGGCCACGGCGACCGCGTCGCGATTCATTTCGAGGGCGAGCCCGGTGACAGCCGCGCCATCACCTACGCCGAGCTCAAGGACGAGGTCTCCAGGGCCGCGAACGCGCTGCTCGAACTGGGCGTCCGAAAGGGCGACCGGGTGGCCATCTACATGCCGATGATCCCGGAGACGGCGGTCGCCATGCTGGCCTGCGCCAGGATCGGCGCCACGCACTCCGTGGTCTTCGGCGGTTTCTCCTCGGACGCGCTCGCCACCCGCATCAAGGACGCCGACGCCAGGGTCGTGATCACGGCCGACGGCGGGTACCGGCGCGGCAAGCCCTCCGCGCTCAAGCCGGCCGTGGACGAGGCGATCGGCCGTGTGGACAACGTCGACCACGTGGTCGTGGTCCGCCGCACCGGCCAGGAGGTCGCCTGGACCGAGGGCCGGGACCTGTGGTGGCACGAGCTCGTCGGGCGGCAGCCGGCCGAGCACACCCCGGAGGCCTTCGAGGCGGAGCACCCGCTGTTCATCCTCTACACCTCGGGGACGACCGGGAAGCCCAAGGGCATCCTGCACACCTCCGGCGGCTACCTCACGCAGGTGGCGTACACGCACTGGGCCGTCTTCGACCTCAAGCCGGAGGCCGACGTCTTCTGGTGCACCGCCGACGTCGGCTGGGTCACCGGCCACTCGTACATCGTGTACGGGCCGCTGGCCAACGGCGCGACGCAGGTGATGTACGAGGGCACGCCCGACACCCCGCACCAGGGCCGCTTCTGGGAGATCGTGCAGAAGTACGGCGTGACGATCCTCTACACGGCGCCGACCGCGATCCGTACGTTCATGAAGTGGGGCGACGAGATCCCCGCGAAGTTCGACCTGTCCTCCCTGCGTGTCCTCGGCTCGGTCGGCGAGCCGATCAACCCCGAGGCCTGGATCTGGTACCGCAAGAACATCGGCGGCGACCGCACCCCGGTGGTGGACACGTGGTGGCAGACGGAGACCGGCTCGATCATGATCTCCCCGCTGCCGGGCGTGACCGAGGCCAAGCCCGGATCGGCCCAGCGGCCGCTCCCCGGCATCTCGGCCACCGTGGTGGACGACGAGGCGAACGAGGTGCCCGACGGCGGCGGTGGCTACCTGGTGCTCACCGAGCCGTGGCCGTCGATGCTGCGCACCATCTGGGGCGACGACCAGCGGTTCATCGACACCTACTGGTCGCGCTTCGAGGGCCGGTACTTCGCCGGCGACGGGGCCAAGAAGGACGACGACGGCGACATCTGGCTGCTCGGCCGCGTCGACGACGTGATGCTCGTCTCCGGGCACAACATCTCCACCACCGAGGTCGAGTCCGCCCTCGTCTCCCACCCGTCGGTCGCCGAGGCGGCCGTGGTCGGCGCGACGGACGAGACGACCGGACAGGCGATCGTCGCCTTCGTGATCCTGCGCGGCACGGTCACGGAGACCGAGGCCCTGGTCGGCGAGTTGCGCAACCACGTGGGTTCGACGCTCGGCCCGATCGCCAAGCCCAAGCGGATCCTTCCGGTGGCGGAGCTGCCGAAGACCCGCTCCGGGAAGATCATGCGGCGGCTGCTGCGTGACGTGGCGGAGAACCGGCAGCTCGGAGACGTCACGACGCTGACCGACTCCACCGTCATGGACCTCATCCAGGCCAAGCTCCCCGTGACGTCGAGCGAGGACTGAGCACGGACGACCGAGCAGGGACCGAGCGAGGACCGAGCAGGAACCGAGCGGAAACCGCGCACGGTACGGGCGGTCCGGGCGGTCCGGGCGAGGACTGATTACGGCCACGAGGGGCACTCGGCGGCACACGCGCCGGGTGCCCCTCCGCGCACCCTCCGGGAAGACGCCGCGCCCACCCGTCGCACCTTGGGTGAGTTCCCGCCGCACCTTAGGTAAGCTAAGGAAAGCAACACAACTGAAAAGCTCCTCAGGTGCGCCGGGAAGTCTGGTCGGCATGTGTTCCGTCCTGCCCACCGACCGGAGGTTTCCGTGACCGCGCCCCGCACCAAGTCCGCACGCAAGTTCCTGGGACGTCTGTCCCTGCCCGAGCGGAACTTCGTCGCGGACGCCCTGCGCACCGAGACCGTCGGCGGCATGCTGCTGCTCCTCGCCGCGGTCGCCGCCCTCCTCTGGGCGAACATCCCCGCGCTGCGCGCCGGCTACGAGAGCCTCAGTCACTTCCACCTCGGCCCCGCCTCCCTCGGCCTGAACCTCTCCGTGGCGCACTGGGCCGCCGACGGACTGCTCGCGATCTTCTTCTTCGTCGCCGGGGTCGAACTCAAGCGCGAACTGGTCGCCGGTGACCTGAAGGACCCCAGAGCCGCGGCCCTGCCGGTGATCGCCGCGCTGTGCGGCATGGCGGTGCCCGCGGTCGTCTACGTGGTGACCAACCTGACGGGGGGCGGTGCGCTCGGCGGCTGGGCGGTGCCGACCGCGACCGACATCGCCTTCGCGCTCGCCGTACTCGCGGTCATCGGGACGTCCCTGCCCAGCGCCCTGCGCGCCTTCCTGCTGACGCTCGCCGTCGTGGACGACCTGTTCGCGATCCTGATCATCGCCGTCTTCTTCACCAGCCACCTGAACTTCGCCGCCCTCGCCGGGGCGGTGGCCGGCCTGGCCGTCTTCTGGCTGCTGCTGCGCAAGGGCGTGCGCGGCTGGTACGTGTACGTCCCGCTCGCCCTGGTGATCTGGGCGCTGATGTACAACAGCGGCGTGCACGCCACCATCGCGGGCGTCGCGATGGGCCTGATGCTGCGCTGCACCCCCCGCGAGGGCGAGGAGACCTCCCCCGGCGAGCGCATCGAGCACCTCGTACGGCCCCTGTCGGCGGGGCTGGCGGTGCCGCTGTTCGCCCTGTTCAGCGCGGGCGTCTCCGTCTCGGGCGGGGCGCTGGCGGACGTGTTCACCCAGCCCGAGACCCTCGGTGTCGTCCTCGGACTCGTCGTCGGCAAGATGCTCGGCATCTTCGGCGGGACCTGGCTCACCGCCCGCTTCACGAAGGCCTCGCTCAGCGAGGACCTGGCCTGGGCCGACGTGTTCGCGGTGGCCACGCTCGCCGGGATCGGCTTCACCGTGTCCCTGCTGATCGGCGAACTGGCCTTCGACGGCGACGCCGCGCTCACCGACGAGGTCAAGGCCGCCGTCCTCACCGGCTCCCTCATCGCGACGATCCTGGCGACCGTCCTGCTGAAGATGCGCAACGCCCGGTACCGCCGGCTGTACGAGGCCGAGGAGCGGGACGAGGACCTTGACGGCATCCCGGACGTCTACGAGCAGGACGACCCGGCGTACCACCTGCGCATGGCCGAGATCCTGGAGCGCAAGGCCGCCGAGCACCGCCGGCTCGCCGGACTCAAGGAGGCCGAACGGACCGGACGGCTTGCCGAAGTACCGGGCGGGGCAGGCGAGGAGAACGACAGTCCGGCATGATCTGACGGGACGGTACAAAAGACAGGACCGTTCCCAGTCGGGCAGAAGTCAGGCAGCAGTCGAAGCCGGACAGCGGCCGGACGGACGCACGGCAGAGTTCTCGGACAGGCAGGAGAGGGAGACCGCGATGAGCGCACCCGACGGCAGCCCGGTCGGCGCCGAACGCAGCATCGGCCAGCTGTTCGCCTCGGCGACCACCGAATTGTCGGCGCTGGTGCACGACGAGATCGCGCTGGCCAAGGCCCAGCTGAGGCAGGACGCCAAGCGCGGGGCGACCAGCGGCACCGTGTTCGCCCTGGCAGGCGCGATCCTGCTGTTCTCCCTACCGATGCTCAACTTCGCGCTGGCCTACGGCATTCGGACCTGGAGCGGCTGGAACCTCGCGGTCTGCTTCCTGCTGTCCTTCGCGGCCAACGTCCTGGTCGCCGCCGTACTGGGGCTGATCGGCTGGGTGTTCGCGAAGAAGGCCAAGAAGAGCAAGGGCCCGCAGAAGGTCGCCGCCTCCATGAAGGAGACGGCCGGCGTGCTGCAGAAGGCCAAGCCGCACCCGCGTCCCGCGCCGCCCGCCCTCGAGGACCGCTCCCCCGCGGCCATCGAGGCTGTGGCACGCTCGTCCTCATGACGGAGCCCGCTCCCCCTTCGGCGCAATCGACGTCGGTCGTACGGCTCGACGTGCCCGGCGGCAGAAAGGTGACCCACCGGGACGTCGCCGCCAACGGCGCACGCTTCCACATCGCGGAACTCGGCGAGGGACCGCTGGTCCTGCTGCTGCACGGCTTCCCGCAGTTCTGGTGGACCTGGCGCCACCAGCTGACCGCCCTCGCCGACGCGGGCTTCCGCGCCGTGGCGATGGACCTGCGGGGCGTGGGCGGCAGCGACCGTACGCCCCGCGGCTACGACCCGGCCAACCTCGCCCTCGACGTCACCGGCGTGATCCGCTCGCTCGGCGAGCCGGACGCCGCGCTGGTCGGCCACGACCTCGGCGGCTATCTGGCGTGGACGGCCGCCGCGATGCGCCCCAAGCTCGTGCGGCGGCTCGCGGTCGTCTCGATGCCGCACCCGCGGCGCTGGCGCTCGGCGATGCTCGCGGACGTCCGGCAGACGGCGGCGAGTTCGTACATCTGGGGGTTCCAGCGGCCCTGGATCCCCGAACGGCAGCTCACCGCCGACAACGGCGCCCTGGTGGCCCGTCTGGTACGGGACTGGTCGGGGCCGCGGCTGCCCGACGACGAGGCGGTGGAGACCTACCGCCGCGCCATGTGCATCCCCTCCACCGCGCACTGCTCGATCGAGCCGTACCGCTGGCTGGTGCGCTCCCTGGCCCGCCCCGACGGCATCCAGTTCTACCGCCGTATGAAGCGGCCCGTACGCGTCCCGACGCTGCATCTGCACGGCTCCCTCGACCCGGTCCAGCGCACCCGCAGCGCGGCCGGCTCGGGCGAGTACGTCGAGGCGCCGTACCGCTGGCGCCTGTTCGACGGTCTCGGGCACTTCCCGCACGAGGAGGACCCGGCGGCCTTCTCGGCCGAACTCGTCAACTGGCTGAAAGACCCCGAGCCCGATCGGTGACCCGGCCACCGCGCCCGGTATCCGAACGGGAACACCTGCCCTACGAACGGCCATGTGCCCGGCGCATAGGCCAATTGGAGCCCCCTGGGGCGGTTATCGACCTTGGGGTGGGGGCAGAGGACCGGGTATGGGCTGGACGCACGACTACAGTGACGTAGCACGCACCCGCCGTTCGGCGAGCGGTCCGGGCTCCCAGCATCGGGACGTCCCGCAACTGGCGAGCACGGACCCCCGGGTGGGCATTCCACGCATCCTGCGCCGCCGCGCCCGCTGGGTGTCGATGCGCCTGCGTCACCCACGCGGCTGACCCGTCACGGGTCCATCCGGCCTACAGCGCGCAGTTGTCGCTGCCCACCTGCTGGTTCGCGGCACGCCCCCGGGCGATGTCCTGCCGGATCTCGTCCACCGTGAGCGCGTAACCGGTGTCGGCGTCGTCGAGCGACTTGGCGAACACCACGCCGTACACCTTGCCGTCGGGCGTGAGCAGCGGTCCGCCGGAGTTGCCCTGACGGACGGTCGCGTACAGCGAGTAGACGTCACGGCGGATGGTGCCGCGGTGGTAGATGTCCGGGCCGTTGGCCGCGATGCGCCCGCGCACCCGCGCGGCACGGACGTCGTACGGCCCGTTCTCCGGGAAGCCGGCGACGATGGCGCTGTCGCCGCTGCGCGCGTCCGTGTCCGTGAACTTCAGGGCGGGTGCCTTGAGATCCGGCACGTCGAGCACGGCGATGTCGCGGCGCCAGTCGTACAGGACGACGGTGGCGTCGTACTTCCTGCCCTCGCCGCCTATCTGGACGGTGGGCTCGTCGACGCCGCCGACGACGTGCGCGTTGGTCATGACACGGCGTTCCCCGAAGACGAAGCCGGTGCCCTCCAGGACCTTCCCGCAGCTGCGCGCGGTGCCCATGACCTTGACGACGGACTGCTTGGCGCGAAGGGCGACGGCGCTGTCGGCCAGGGCCGGGTCCGGAGGCCGCACGTCGGTGATGGGTTCGTCGGTGAACGGGCTGAAGACCTGGGGGAAGCCGTTCTGCGCGAGGGTCGAGGTGAAGTGCGCGAACCAGTTGTCGGCCTCGTCGGGCAGCACGTCGGAGATCCCGATGAGCACCTTGGAGGTGCGGACCTCCTTGCCGATGGTCGGTATCGTCGTGGCGCCCAGGAGCGAGCCGATCAGCCAGGCGACGAAGAGCAGGGCGGCGACGTTGACCAGGACGCCGCCGGTGGCGTCCAGGGCGCGGGCCGGGGACCAGGTGATGTAGACCCTCAGCTTGCTGCCGAGGTGCGTGGTCAGGGCCTGGCCGACCGAGGCGCAGACGATCACGACGATGACCGCGACGGCCGCCGCGGCGGTGCTGACGGGTGTGTTGTCCGTCAGGGCGTCCCAGATGACCGGCAGCGCGTACACGGCGACCAGGCCGCCGCCCAGGAAGCCGATCACCGACAGGACACCGACGACGAATCCCTGGCGGAAGCCCACGACCGCGAACCACGCGGCGGCGATCAGCAGCAGGATGTCCAGCACGTTCACCGCGTCGAGCCTCGCCTCATCATGTTCCGATCGCCACAGGCCGGCCGGGGGCCCGGCTGCGGTGCCCACCCTGTCATGATCGCCAGTCGAGCGGGACCTGCCTGGCGCGGTCCCAGGGCCGCTCCCAGCCGGCGTAGTGGAGCAGGCGGTCGATGACTCCGGCGGTGAACCCCCACACCAGGGCGGATTCGACCAGGAATGCCGGACCCCGGTGGCCGCTGGGGTGGACGGCCGTGGCCCGGTTGTCCGGGTTCGTGAGATCCGCCACGGGGACGGTGAAGACGCGGGCGGTCTCCGCCGGGTCGACGACGCCGACCGGACTGGGCTCGCGCCACCAGCCGAGCACGGGGGTGACGACGAATCCGCTGACCGGGATGTACAGCCGGGGCAGCGCACCGAACAGCTGGACGCCGCCCGGATCGAGCCCGGTCTCCTCCTCGGCCTCGCGCAGCGCGGCCCGCAGCGGACCCTCGCCCTGCGGGTCGCCGTCCTCCGGGTCGAGGGCCCCGCCGGGGAAGGAGGGCTGGCCGGCGTGCGAGCGCAGGGAGCTCGCACGCTCCATGAGCAGCAGCTCGGGCCCGTGCTCGCCCTGCCCGAAGAGGATCAGGACGGCGGACTGGCGCCCCGCGCCGTTCTCCGGCGGCAGGAAGCGGCTCAGCTGGACGGGCTGGACCGTCTCGGCGACCCGTACGACCGGCTGCAGCCAGCCCGGCAGCCCCTCCGCGCTGAGCGCCGCGGAGCCGCCCCGCACGCCCCGCATGCCGCTCGCCGTCTCACTCCCCCGCGTCATCGCCACCCCCGTCGCCGTCGTCCGCCGCCGTCGTCCGTCGCTGTCGCCGTCCGGCCGTCGCCCTGACGTGCCCAACGCCCGAGGGCACCGGGATCGTTCCGCCCGCCGCGGGGCCGCGCGGGCCCCGCCGGCGTCATCCGGCCCCCAGCGGCGGTGCCGGCCTGCCGCCCGCGTCCAGGTAGGACCGCGGGGGCTTGAGGCGCTGGCCCGGGAAGCCGCCCTTCTCGTACTTCAGCAGCTTCCTCGCCTTCTCCGGGTCCGTCTCGCCCTCTCCGTAGGCCGGGCAGAGCGGGGCGATCGGGCAGGCGCCGCACGCGGGTTTGCGGGCGTGGCAGATACGGCGGCCGTGGAAGATCACGCGGTGCGAGAGCATCGTCCAGTCGCTCTTGGGGAAGAGCGCGCCGACGGCGGCCTCGATCTTGTCGGGGTCGGTCTCCTCGGTCCACCGCCAGCGCCGCACCAGCCGCTGGAAGTGCGTGTCCACGGTGATGCCGGGGCGGCCGAAGGCGTTGCCGAGCACCACGAAGGCGGTCTTGCGGCCGACACCGGGCAGTTTGACGAGGTCCTCGAGCCGTCCCGGGACCTCGCCGCCGAACTCCTCCACCAGCACCTTGGACAGGCCCATGACCGACTTGGTCTTGGCCCGGAAGAAGCCGGTGGGCCGCAGGATCTCCTCGACCTCCTCCGGGTCGGCGGCGGCGAGGTCCTCCGGGGTGGGGTACTCGGCGAACAGCGCGGGCGTCGTCTGGTTGACCCTCAGGTCCGTGGTCTGAGCGGACAGGACCGTGGCGACCAGCAGCTGGAAGGGGTTCTCGAAGTCCAGCTCGGGGTGGGCGTACGGGTACACCTCGGCGAGCTCGCGGTTGATCCGGCGGGCGCGGCGGACCAGGGCGGTGCGCGATTCGTTCCTCGGCGGCTTCGGGGCGACGGTCCTCGCGGGCGGGGCCTTCTTGACGGCGGCGGTGGCCTTCTCCGGCACGACGGTCACCTTCTCGGGGGGCGCGGCCTTCTTGGCGGAGGCCGTCTTCTTCACGGGCGCCACCTTCCCGGCGGGCACCCCTTTCGCCGTTTTTGCCATGCTTGTTCCATCGTCGGGCTCTTGTTCGCCCAAGGCGGAATTCTGACGTACAACCACCCGCGCAGCCCCCTCGACCTGTGCTCTCACCGGCGATTTGGACACCCGGCCAGCCTAGAGCCCGGCGCCGACATCCGTCCCGGAGCCCGGTGATCGGGTCCCGATTGGACCCCTGCCGCGTACCCCGGGACATCTGTGCGGCATCCTTGTGACAGATCACACTGTTTGGAACGTCCGGCAAAATGGGGAACACGGACCCCTGGCACACGGGGGAGCAGGATCCCCTGAGCAGGTCGACAAGGAGAGAACTCGTGGACGACGTTCTGCGGCGCAATCCGCTCTTCGCGGCGCTCGACGACGAGCAGGCCGCGGAGCTCCGCGCCTCCATGACGGAGGTGACCCTCGCACGGGGCGACTCTCTGTTCCACGAGGGTGACCCGGGCGACCGTCTCTACGTGGTCACCGAGGGCAAGGTCAAGCTGCACCGCACGTCCCCGGACGGCCGCGAGAACATGCTGGCCGTGGTGGGCCCCGGCGAGCTCATCGGCGAGCTGTCGCTGTTCGACCCGGGCCCGCGCACCGCGACCGCGACCGCGCTGACCGAGGTCAAGCTGCTCGCCCTCGGCCACGGCGACCTCCAGCCCTGGCTGAACGCGCGGCCCGAGGTGGCCGGTGCCCTGCTGCGCGCCGTCGCCCGGCGTCTGCGCAAGACCAACGACCAGATGTCCGACCTGGTCTTCTCCGATGTGCCGGGCCGTGTCGCCCGCGCCCTGCTGGACCTCTCCCGCCGCTTCGGCGTGCAGTCCGAGGAGGGCATCCACGTCGTCCACGACCTCACCCAGGAGGAGCTGGCCCAGCTGGTCGGCGCCTCCCGCGAGACCGTGAACAAGGCCCTGGCCGACTTCGCCCAGCGCGGCTGGCTCCGCCTGGAGGCCCGCGCGGTGATCCTGCTGGACGTGGAGCGCCTCGCGAAGCGCTCGCGCTGACGGCGGCCGTACGGCGTACTTCGACGGGCCCCTCCCCGGTGGGACGGGGCCCGTCCTCGTTCGCCCGTCGCTGTTCGCCCGTCGCTGCTCACCCGTCACTGGATGAGCCCGTGCTCCTCCAGGTAGTCCAGCTGGGCCCGTACCGACAGCTCCGCGGCCGGCCACAGGGCGCGGTCCACGTCGGCGTACACGTGGGCGACGACCTGGGACGGGGTGCGGTGGCCGTTCTCGACGGCCGTCTCGATCTGGGCGAGCCGGTGGGCGCGGTGGGCGAGGTAGTACTCGACGGCGCCCTGGGCGTCCTCCAGGACGGGGCCGTGGCCGGGCAGGACCGTATGGACGCCGTCGTCGACCGTGAGGGACCTCAGGCGCCGCAGGGAGTCCAGGTAGTCGCCCAGGCGGCCGTCGGGGTGCGCCACGACCGTCGTGCCGCGGCCCAGGACCGTGTCGCCGGTGAGGACCGCCCGGTCGGCCGGGAGGTGGAAGCAGAGGGAGTCGGCGGTGTGCCCGGGGGTCGGTACGACCCTCAGCTCCAGACCGCCCACCTTGATCACGTCCCCGGCGCCCAGGCCCTCGTCGCCCAGCCGCAGGGCCGGATCGAGCGCACGCACGCGCGTGCGGGTCAGCTCGGCGAAGCGGGCGGCGCCCTCCGCGTGGTCGGGGTGGCCGTGCGTCAGCAGGGTCAGCGCGACGCGCTTGCCCGCCTTCTCCGCCATGTCGACCACGTTGGTCAGATGGCCCTCGTCCAGCGGCCCCGGGTCGACCACCACGGCCAGGTCGGAGTCCGGCTCCGAGACGATCCAGGTGTTGGTGCCGTCCAGGGTCATGGGGGACGCGTTGGGCGCGAGGACGTTGACGGTCCGCGCGGTGGCGGGACCGGTGAGGACACCGCCCCGGGGCTGCCCGGGGAGCGCTGCTGCGTCCGTCATGCGGGGAGACCTTCCTGGACGTCTGCCGTACGGGAGCCGCGGCTCACGCGGGAGCCGCCCCGTTCGGGATGTGCCGGGTGAACTCGTCGTGGCCCGGCCAGGACAGGACGATCTCGTCGTCCACCAGGCGGGCCTGCGCGAGGACGGGGGCCAGGTCGCGTTCCCGCGCGGCCGTGAGCGCCTCGGCGGGGCCGGCGCAGGGGACCAGCTGGCGCAGGGTGGCGATGGTGGGCGGCATCATCAGCAGCTCGCCCTTGTCGTACGCGGCCGCCGCGTCCTCGGGGCGGATCCACACCGTACGGTCGGCCTCCGTGGAGGCGTTCCGGGTGCGCTGGCCCTCGGGGAGCGCGGCCACGAAGAACCAGGTGTCGTAGCGGCGGGCTTCGAACTCCGGGGTGATCCAGCGCGTCCAGGCGCCCAGCAGGTCCGAGCGCAGCACCAGGCCCCGGCGGTCCAGGAAGTCCGCGAAGGACAGCTCACGGGCGACCAGGGCGGCACGGTCGGCCTCCCAGTCCGCGCCCGTGGTGTCGCCGACGACCGAGTCGGCGTCGGGTCCCGCGAGCAGGACGCCGGCCTCCTCGTACGTCTCCCGGACGGCCGCGCAGACGATCGCCTGGGCCGCGCTCTCGTCGACGCCGAGCCGGTCGGCCCACCACGCGCGCGTGGGGCCCGCCCAGCGGACCAGGTGGTCGTCGTCGCGGGGGTCGACGCCACCGCCCGGGTACGCGTACGCGCCTCCGGCGAAGGCCATGGAGGCGCGTCTGCGCAGCATGTGCACGGCGGGACCGGCGTCGGTTTCCTTCAGGAGCATCACGGTGGCCGCGCGCTTCGGCGTGACCGGGGTGAGGGTGCCGTCCGCGAGCGCGCGGATGCGTTCCGGCCAGTCCGGGGGAAACCACTGCCCATTCGCCATGGGCGGAGGCTATCCCGTGGTGGGCGAATGTTCGAGAGGGGTCCGAGGCCGGAGCCTGTTCAGGGCCCTGCCGGGTCCTGCCGGCGGGGCCTACGGCTCCAGCTCGACCTGGATCTCCACCTCCACGGGCGCGTCCAGCGGCAGTACCGCCACGCCGACCGCGCTGCGCGCGTGCACGCCCTTGTCGCCGAGAACCTCGGCCAGCAGCTCGCTGGCGCCGTTGACGACACCCGGCTGGCCGGTGAAGTCCGGGGCGGAGGCGACGAAGCCCACGACCTTCACCACGCGCGCGACGCGGTCCAGGTCGCCCGCGACGGACTTGACGGCGGCGAGGGCGTTCAGCGCGCAGACGCGTGCCAGGCCCTTGGCCTCCTCCGGCGTGACCTCGTGGCCGACCTTGCCGGTGACCGCCAGCTTGCCGTCCACCATCGGCAGCTGGCCGGCGGTGTAGACGTACACGCCGGAGCGCACGGCCGGCTGGTAGGCGGCCAGCGGCGGCACGACCTCCGGCAGCGTCAGGCCCAGCTCGGCCAGCTTCGCCTCGACCGCGCTCATCCCTGCTTCTCCCGCTTCAGGTAGGCCACCAGCTGCTCCGGGTTCGGCCCGGGCACGACCTGGACGAGCTCCCAGCCGTCCTCGCCCCAGGTGTCCAGAATCTGCTTCGTGGCGTGGACGAGCAGCGGCACGGTTGCGTATTCCCACTTGGTCATGGGCCGACTGTAGCTCCTGTCGTACGCCGGTCACGCGGCCGACCACGACAACGGTTGTCCACAGCCTCCCGCGTGCGAGGAGCTCGGACTGGTTAGGCTCGAAGGCGTGAGCAGGCTCCAGGTCGTCAGCGGCAAGGGCGGGACCGGAAAGACGACGGTCGCCGCCGCTCTCGCGCTGGCCCTGGCCACGGCGGGGAAGCGCACGCTCCTCGTCGAGGTCGAGGGCCGGCAGGGCATCGCACAGCTCTTCGAAACGGAGGCGCTGCCCTATGAAGAACGGAAGATCGCGGTCGCTCCCGGGGGCGGGGAGGTGTACGCACTCGCCATCGACCCCGAACAGGCTCTGCTGGACTACCTCCAGATGTTCTACAAGCTGGGCAGCGCCGGCCGGGCCCTGAAGAAGCTCGGCGCCATCGACTTCGCCACCACCATCGCGCCCGGTCTCAGGGACGTCCTGCTGACCGGCAAGGCGTGCGAGGCGGTACGGCGCAAGGACCGCGGCGGACGGTTCGTCTACGACTACGTCGTCATGGACGCGCCGCCCACCGGGCGCATCACCCGCTTCCTCAACGTCAACGACGAGGTGGCGGGCCTGGCGAAGATCGGCCCGATACACAATCAGGCGCAGGCGGTGATGCGGGTGCTGAAGTCGGCCGAGACGGCCGTGCACCTGGTGACGCTGCTGGAGGAGATGCCCGTCCAGGAGACGGTCGACGGCATCGCCGAACTGCGCGCCGCCCGGCTGCCGGTGGGCCGGGTCGTCGTCAACATGGTGCGTCCGCAGGTGTTGGACGCGGAAGACCTGGAACTCGTACGGACCGTTCCGCGTGCCGCTCTCGCCCGGTCGCTGTCATCCGCCGGACTCGGCGGCGCGCGGCGCGGCGGGAACGCCGAGCGGCTGGTGGAACCGCTGCTGGGACAGGCCGAGGAGTACGCCGAGCGGTACACGCTGGAGGAGGAGCAGCGGTCCGAGCTGGGTGAGCTGGGCCTGCCGCTGCACGAACTGCCACTGTTCGCCGAGGGCATGGACCTGGCGGGCCTGTACGAACTGGCGACCGAGCTGCGGAAGCAGGGGATGTCATGAGCCCGGACCCGGCGCAGGCACACGAGACGCCACGCGCGCGTGAGACGTCCCGTACGCACGACAACCCACGCGCGCACGAGAGCGCCCGTCGTCTCGCACCCGCGCGCATGCTCGACATCGATCCGCTGCTCGACGACCCGGAGACCCGGATCGTGGTGTGCTGCGGCTCGGGCGGGGTCGGCAAGACGACCACCGCAGCCGCCCTCGGCCTGCGCGCCGCCGAACGGGGCCGCAAGGTGGTCGTCCTGACCATCGACCCGGCCCGCCGGCTCGCCCAGTCCATGGGCATCGACTCGCTCGACAACGTGCCGCGCCGGGTGAAGGGCACGGAGGGCGGCGGCGAACTGCACGCCATGATGCTCGACATGAAGCGCACCTTCGACGAGGTCGTCGAGGCGCACGCGGACCCCGAGCGGGCGGCCGCGATCCTGGCCAACCCCTTCTACCAGTCGCTCTCCGCCGGCTTCGCGGGCACGCAGGAGTACATGGCCATGGAGAAGCTGGGCCAGCTGCGGGCCAGGGACGAGTGGGACCTCATCGTCGTCGACACCCCGCCGTCCCGCTCCGCGCTGGACTTCCTGGACGCCCCCAAGCGGCTCGGCTCCTTCCTCGACGGCCGGCTGATCCGGCTGCTGACGGCCCCGGCGAAGCTGGGCGGGCGCGCGGGCATGAAGTTCCTGAACGTCGGGATGACGATGATGACCGGCACGCTCGGCAAGCTGCTGGGCGGTCAGCTGCTCAAGGACGTCCAGACGTTCGTGGCCGCGATGGACACCACCTTCGGCGGCTTCCGCACGCGCGCGGACGCCACGTACAAGCTGCTGCAGGCGCCCGGGACGGCGTTCCTGGTGGTCGCGGCCCCGGAGCGCGACGCGCTGCGCGAGGCCGCGTACTTCGTGGAGCGACTGGCCGCGGAGAAGATGCCCCTCGCCGGTCTGGTGCTCAACCGGGTGCACGGCAGCGGCGCCGGCCATCTGTCGGCCGAGCGGGCGCTGGCCGCCGCGGAAAATCTTGAAGAGTCCCGCATTGTGGATCAGGAGGACGGGAAAGAACCTTGTAACTCCCCCGACACGTACGGCGGTTCGGACTCTCCCTCTTCCCACCCCGATCCCGGTGCTACGCGCGCCGACACCCCCGCGCCCACCGGCACCGATGCACCCCCCGACACCGATGCGCCCGCTTCCGCCGACGCCCCCGACCCGGACCCGTCCGTCGACCAGGTCACCGCGGGCCTGCTGAGGCTGCACGCCGAGCGCATGCAACTGCTCTTCCGCGAGCAGCGCACGCGGGACCGCTTCACCGCCCTGCATCCCGAGGTGGCGGTGGCCGAAGTGGCCGCGCTGCCCGGCGATGTGCACGACCTCTCGGGGCTGCGGGACATCGGAAACAAGCTCGCGGACAACCGCCGCGAGCTGCCCGAGCCGAGCGCCTGACGCGCGCAGCCCAGGGGACGCCTCAGCCCAGTCCAGCCCGATCCGATCCAGCCCGTCCCAGCCAGATCCAGTCCGATCCGGTCCGGTCCGGTCCGGTCCGGTCCGGTTCAGGAGGATGCTCAGCCCACCGCCGCGTAGTTCTCGTACACCTGGCCGTCCTCCAGAGGCACCAGGCCCACCCCGCGCTCGTACTCCATGCGCGCGGTCTCCAGCAGCCGGCGCCAGGACGTGACGGTCGGCCTCCGGCGCAGCAGTGCGCGGCGCTCACGCTCCGTCATGCCTCCCCAGACCCCGAACTCCACGCGGTTGTCGAGCGCGTCGGCGAGGCACTCGGTGCGAACCGGACATCCGGTGCACACCGCCTTGGCCCTGTTCTGCGCTGCTCCTTGAACGAACAGTTCATCCGGATCGGTAGTGCGGCAGGCCGCCTGCGCACTCCAGTCGGTTACCCAGCCCATACCGGCGCCGTCCTCTCCCGAATCGAGGCTCCCCCACGGCGGCAGCGGCATATTCACCGCCGCCAGTTGAGGACGTTACGGAAGGTGGGCACGGCGCAACACCCCCAGCGGGCCCAATCTTGAATGGTCCGAACGGACTATGGGGAAGCGGCAGATCACCCGGGGGAGTGAGCTGGCGACATGTGCGGCATTACCGGCACCATGGGGCAATTACGGTGCGCCACAACGGACGCCAGGTGGCACACGAGGTGATTTCGGGCGCACACCCAACACGCCCTCGCGGCACGCCCCGACACACTCCCGGACCCGTCCCGTCCGAAAAAATCGAGCGGACCCGGAACCTTTCGAGGCCGCCGGACGTATTGATACGTGGCCACACGGCTGTGACAGTGAGAGCAGCTTAGGCCAAGGCATATACGCGTGTCCGGCGAATGAGAACGTAGGCTGCCCTCATGCCAAAGAAGCGCTCCGGTGGAGGCCTGTCGCCCACACAGCAGGCCGCCAAGTTCCTCGGTGTCAGTGTGCTCGCGGGAGTCGTGATGGCCGGCATCGCGCTGCCCGCGGCCGGCGCGCTGGGCCTGGCGGCCAAGGGATCGGTCGAGGGGTTCGACGACATCCCGGCCAACCTCAAGCGTCCGCCGCTCAGCCAGCGCACCACGATCCTGGACAACCGGGGCCACCAGATCGCCCAGGTCTACTCCCGCGACCGTACGGTGGTGGAGCTGAAGAACATCTCGCCGTACATGCAGAAGGCGATCGTCGCGATCGAGGACTCGCGCTTCTACGAGCACGGCGCGATCGACCTGAAGGGCGTGCTGCGCGCGCTCAACAAGAACGCGCAAGAAGGCGGGGTCACCCAGGGCGCCTCCACGCTCACCCAGCAGTACGTCAAGAACGTCTTCGTGGAGGAGGCCGGCGACGACCCGACGAAGGTCGCCCAGGCCACCCAGCAGACCCTCGGCCGCAAGATCAAGGAACTGAAGTACGCGATCCAGGTCGAGCAGGACCTGGGCAAGAACAAGATCCTCGAGAACTACCTCAACATCACCTTCTTCGGCCAGCAGGCCTACGGCGTCGAGGCCGCCTCACAGCGCTACTTCTCCAAGCACGCCAAGGACCTGACCCTTCCGGAGGCGGCGCTGCTGGCCGGTCTCGTCCAGTCGCCCAGTTACTACGACCCGGCCAACGACCCGGCGAAGGCCACCAAGCGACGCAACGTCGTGCTGCAGCGCATGGCCGACGTCGGCGACATCTCGCAGGCGGAGGCCGACAAGGCCAAGAAGGAGCCCCTGGGCCTGAAGGTCACCCCGCCGCGCAACGGCTGCATCACGGCGGTCAAGGGCGCGGGCTTCTTCTGCGACTACGTCCGCGCGGTGTTCCTGAACGACCCCGTCTTCGGCAAGACCAGGGAGGACCGGGCGAAGATCTGGAACCAGGGCGGTCTGACCATCCGCACGACGCTCGACCCGCAGGCGCAGGAGTCGGTGCAGAAGTCGATCCGGGACCACGTCAAACAGAGCGACGACGTGGCCACCGCCGCCGCCATCGTCGAGCCCGGTACCGGCAAGATCCTCGCCATGGGCCAGTCCCGCCCGTACGGCTTCGGCAAGAACGAGACGCAGATCAACCTCTCCGTCGACGGCGCCATGGGCGGCGGCGCCGGCTACCAGCCCGGTTCGACGTTCAAGCCGATCGTCGCGGCCGCGGCCCTCGAGCGCGGGATGCCCCCGACGAAGTCGTACGCCTCGCCGTACAAGATGGACTACCCGACCCCGGTCTCGGCCTGCGGCGGCAGGACGTGGAACGAGAAGGGCGTCCCGGTCGAGAACGAGAACGAGGCGGAGGTCGGCCCCTACGCCATGAAGGAGGCGACCGCGAAGTCGGTCAACACCTACTACGTGGAGCTGATCAGCGAGATCGGCATCTGCCCGGTGACGGAGATGGCCAAGAAGATGGGCGTCGAGCGGGCGGACGGCAAGAAGATGACCCAGGCCCCGTCCATCGCCCTCGGCACCCAGGAGATGTCTCCGCTGACCATGGCGAACGGCTACGCCACCTTCGCCTCGCGCGGCATGTACTGCACCCCGGTCGCCATCGCGTCGATCAGCCAGCGCATCGGTGACAAGAGCAAGTCGCTCGCGGTCCCGAAGACGACCTGCTCGCGCGCGATGTCGGAGAAGACCGCCGACACCATCAACACGCTCCTCAGGGGCGTGGTCGAGGACGGTACGGGTACGCAGGCCGGCCTCGGCAGCCGCGCCAGCGCCGGCAAGACCGGTACGACGGACTTCCGCTACGCGGCCTGGTTCGTGGGCTACACGCCGAACATGGCCGGCGCGGTCTGGGTCGGCGACCCCGCGCACAAGCGGAGGATGGTCGACATCTCGATCGGCGGCGTCTGGCACTCCAAGGTCTTCGGTGGCCAGGTCCCCGGCCCCATCTGGCGCGACATGATGAGCGGCGCGCTCGAGGGCAAGGACGCCCCGTCCTTCCAGCTCGTGGACATCCCGGACCCGGAGAGGAACAGGGACAGGGACGAGGACGACAGGGACGAGGA
The DNA here is from genome assembly GCF_001906585.1 of Streptomyces kebangsaanensis. GTDB lineage: Bacteria > Actinomycetota > Actinomycetes > Streptomycetales > Streptomycetaceae > Streptomyces > Streptomyces kebangsaanensis. The sequence goes on from NZ_JUJA01000058.1 coordinate 172,251, forward strand.
CCAGGGCAGGGGAAGGGGAAGGGGCCACGGGAACGGCGGAAACAACGGCGGGTTCCTCGGCGGTCTGATCGGCGGAAACGGCGGGAACAACGGCGGCGGCCCCGGCCCGAACCCGTCCTTCTCCGTCCCGGAGGGCTTCTTCCAGGGCCAGGGCGTTCCCCGGGGCACCGACAACGGGGGCCAGCGCGGCTGACGGGCCTGCCGGCCACCACGGGAAGAACAACGGCGAAGGGGCGCACGGCTGAGAGCCGGCGCCCCTTTCGCTGATCAGTTGCCGATCCGCTGCCGGTCCGCTGCCGATCAGCCCGCCAGCAGCTTCTTGACCGCGGCGGCGACCCGGCCGCCCTCGGCCTGCCCCGCGACCTTGGGGTTCACGATCTTCATGACCGCCCCCATGGCCCGCGGCCCCTCGGCACCCGCCGCCCTGGCCTCCTCGACGGCCTGGGCGACGATCGCGTTCAGCTCCTCGTCGGACATCTGCTTGGGCAGATAGGCGGCGAGCACCTCGCCCTCGGCCTTCTCCCGCTCGGCCGACTCCGCACGACCCCCCTGCGCGAAGGCCTCGGCCGCCTCCCGGCGCTTCTTGGCCTCCTTGGTGATCACCTTGAGGACCTCGTCGTCGGAGAGCTCGCGCTTCTCCTTGCCCGCGACCTCCTCCTTGGTGATCGCGGCAAGCGTCAGCCGGAGCGTCGAGGAGCGGAGCTCGTCGCGCTCCTTGATCGCGGCGTTGAGGTCATCGTGCAGCTTCGACTTGAGCGTGGTCATGGAGGTGATTGTCGCAGCTACGGCCGCGTCCCCGCGCGTCAATTCACGGGGCCCGCGGGTCGGCTCCCCGGCGAACCGCGGCTGATTTTCCCTGCGAGGACGGGCCTGAGACGATGGGCACATGCGCGCGCGATACGGAATTCCCCTGGGCATCACGGCGGTTGCGGCCGCAGGCCTCCTCTACTCGGCGGGTTTCGAGGCCCGCTCCTTCCGCCTGAGGCGGGTGACGGTCCCGGTCCTGCCCTCCGGCATGCGCCCCCTGCGCGTCCTGCAGGTCTCCGACATCCACATGGTGAGCGGCCAGCGCAAGAAGCAGCGCTGGCTGCGCTCGCTGGCCGGCCTGCGCCCCGACTTCGTGATCAACACCGGCGACAACCTGTCGGACCCGGAGGGCGTACCGGAGGTCCTGGACGCCCTCGGCCCCCTGATGGAGTTCCCGGGCGCGTACGTCTTCGGCTCCAACGACTACTACGGCCCCAAGCTGCGCAACCCCGCCCGCTACCTGATGGAGAAGACGACCGGCCGCCACGGCCTGAACGGCAACCCGCCCGCCGTGGGGGTGATCCACAACCCGTGGGAGGACCTGCGCGACGGCTTCGACGAGGCCGGCTGGCTCAATCTGACGAACACGCGCGGCACCCTCAAGGTCGAGGACGTCTCGGTGGAGCTGACCGGCCTGGACGACCCGCACATCAAGCGGGACCGCTACGCGCGGGTCGCGGGCGGCCCCTCCGACACGGCGGACTTCTCGATGGGCGTGGTCCACGCCCCGTACCTGCGCACCCTGGACGCCTTCACGGCCGACGACTACCCCCTGATCCTGGCCGGCCACACCCACGGCGGCCAGCTCTGCATCCCCTTCTACGGCGCCCTGGTCACCAACTGCGACCTCGACACCGACCGGGTGAAGGGCCTGTCCACCCACACCTCCGAGGGCCGCACCTCCTACCTCCACGTCTCCGCCGGCTGCGGCACCAACCGCTACACCCCGGTCCGCTTCGCCTGCCCACCGGAGGCGACGCTGCTGACGCTGGTGGGGCGGGAGTAGCCCCCCACCCCCACCTGCACCCCGGTCCGCCGCCACCCCACCAAAACCGGATTTCGTCTCCGGCCGCCAGTGGGCTAAAGTAATCGTCGTCGCCGCGACAAGCAGCGACACCGGGGTGTGGCGCAGCTTGGCAGCGCGCTTCGTTCGGGACGAAGAGGTCGTGGGTTCAAATCCCGCCACCCCGACAGAGAAACACCAGGTCAGGCCCGGTGCTGAGAGATCAGCGCCGGGCCTGATTTGCTTTGGCGCCCCGTTTTGGGAGCCATTTGGGAGCCGACTTCCAGAACCGGCTCCCCAGCGGCTCCCACCGAAGGTCTGTTGAAGAGGCTGACGAGCGGGCCGCCGACTATCTGGGGGGCCGGTAGTCCGGTCCCGGCCCCGTGGCGCTACGGCACAGCGGTTCGGGTATGCCGATCGGTGCTGGTGGTGCTGTGGAGGCGGTCTGTCGCGGAGCCGGTTGGGATCTTTAGGCCCTGCTCATGTCGAAGCAGAAGCGGGGCAGGAAGCACCGAATGCCCCAGAAGCGGGTCCCCGGCCGTTCTCCGTTACCGCGTCCGCGTACGGCGGTTGGGGTGCTGCCGGGTGGCGGGTTGCCGCTGCGGGGAGCCTGGACCATGCGGCGCGGATGCTGGAGCACGCGAAACCGGACCAGCTGGTGGAGCTGGTGCTGCCGTACCTGTGGGTGGCTCTAGTGGACGGTCGTGTGCCGGCGAATGTGGGCGTGGACGCGTGTATGACGCTGCGGAACGCCTACGGCCAGCTGGGGGTGAGGGCTGAACTGCTGGCGGTCGACCTGGCGGTTCAGCACAAGGACGGAGGCGGCACCCGCTACGGCTCGCTCGCGCCGAGTTGGACGGGCACCTCGCGGAACGGGCACTGCGTGCTGGTGCTGCCCGACGCGGAGCGGTTCGTGGACGCCACGGTGGAGCAGTTCGACGAGGCCCGTGAGATCGGAATGGGCCCGATGGTCAGCAAGGTGGCGCTGTCGATTGACGGCAACGGCTCGTTGATGGAGCCGGGGGCGCAGGTGGTGCTCCAGCGCGGGGAACTGCTGCTGACGTACACGGTCGCCGGCCCGGAGTCGCTGACCTCCATTGTGGGACACCGGGAGGAAGCGGCCCATACAGACGAACACCGTCGCACCGGGGTGAACGTCACTTCCTTCGCGCTGGTCGCCTTGCGCGGCGAGGGTGTGCGCGAGCGGGCGATGCAGGCGCCCCACCCGAGGCTGCGGGCGCTGCTGCGGGCGGTCGGGGACGCCCCATACGAGGCGGACGAGGCCGGTGACGTGCGGTTCTGCCTGCCCGATCAGAGCGATCGGGAGCGGTGGCTGCGGCTGGACGAGATCCCGCTGCCGCCGAGTGTTCCGGCTGCCTGGCACCGCTCGTAGGCGGACGAGGAACATTGGAACGAAAACCGACGCCTGCGGAGGAGTCCACTCTCCCGCAGACGCGGCACGACACAGACGGGGCCTGTGAGCGTTACAGGTCCGACTCTGCGGGCGGGAGCTCGGTCTCGCTGCGGTTGTGCAGCCAGTTCAGCAGCCGGAAGCCGCGCTCGCTCTGCTCAGCGTTTCCCCAAAGTGCGGCCGAGAACGCTGCGACGGTGAGCGCCGCAACGGTGCCGAGCACGAACGTCTGCGGGCCGGTCAGTGACTGGGGCTGGCTTGGGGTGTCCATCGGTGTCCTTCGTTGTCGGGTGGTGCAGGTGATCCAGCGTAGGAGCCGCTCGGGGCGGCCGGGCAGATATCCGGTAAAACGTGAAGCGACCCTCTTATCTGCGGTAACGGGCCCCGGAGGACTTAGCGCACGTCTTGACGTCGATGTTCCTCAACCCCCGTCGTAGGCAGCGAAGGGCTCCGGCCTCCCGTGACCAAGCGACTGCGGGCTCGTCGTTCTCCGGGAGACACGTGCACGTCCCCCGCCCGGCACTTGTGCGGGCGGGCCCCGGCTCCGCGCCCGGCACCCGGGGCCCCGGGTGCCGGGGCCCGGGGCCCGCTCACTGCCTGATTTGGTCCGCTGGGTGCGGGATGGTGCCGGGCGGGTACGACGAGTTCGCCCCGGGCGCGGCCCAGTCGCGCGGCTGTGATCGCGCTCGTCTGCCGGTCCCACAGGAGATCGAGGACCTGGACGACGGTGAGTGGACGGCGGCCCTTGCCGTTCATCGGCTGCGTGCCGCCACCCGGGTACTGGGCCCTGCCGCAGCGCTCTTCCCGCACGCCTGGCCCGTCAGGGAAGAGCGCTGGACGAGCCGCGCGCATCGAGCTGGCCTTTCCCGCCGGCCAGCTGGCGCTCCTGGACGACCAGCACACCGACGCCGCGGTCACGATGGACGACCCGGACGCGGGCCAGGACGAGGACTGCGGGATCGAGCAGGTCGCAAACGGCTGGTTGCGGCAGCACTGAGGTTGACCGAAGGAAGTCTGTGCCACACCACGTACGGCACCATCCGAGCCCAGATATGCGGATGCCCCCGCTACCGAGGGTGCGAGGGCATCCGAGTGCGTGTGAGCTTACTGCGCGACGATCTCCGTCTTCTTCGGGCGGCCCGGGCCGCGCTTACGCGCGATCAGGCCGAGCTCGGTGAAGGTCTCGTCCGTCGCCATTGCCTTGAGCTCGGGGTACTTCTCGGCGATGTGCTTGAGGACGTTGCTGATGGCGGCCTCGTAATTCGAGCGGGTGGCGCCGGACGCGCCCGCCCGCCAGCGCAGGCCCCGCAGGTCCCACGTGGTCTTGGCGAGGGTGCCCTCGAAGAACTCGTGTGCCATCGTCTCGTCCTCGCCGACGGTCTTGAGAGCGTCGCGCCGCCAGGGGATCCCGGTGAGCGCGTCCACGGCTTTACGCGGGGGCACGCCGGCCATCCGGGCGGCGGCAATGGTGTTGGCGATGGCATGCAGCCCGGCCGCAGCCGAGTGCAGGTAGTTCTCGCGGAACTCGGCGACGGTCAGAGTGCCATCATTGATCTCCCGCCAACCAGGGATGGTTTGGAAGGCGTAGTCAAGAACCTCCACGATCTCCGCGCCGATCTCGTCGAGTGCCTCATCGCCGGAAGTACCATTCCCGGTCGTGCGCTGCTTGATGACGGCGTTCAGGTGGTCCTCGCGGGCGTCAGGGGTGCGGTCGCGGACGCCGACGCCCGCGATGGCGGCGGCGGCCGAGCGGACCGCAGCCGCCGGGTAGAGGCCCTCGAACCTGCTGCCGTTCTCGGCGGCGCGCTTCTTGTGCGCCGCGTTCGCCAGGTAGGTGACCCGGCCCTGGCACAGCGCCGCGTTCTTGATGACGTACTGGCCGAGACGGTTCTGCGCGCTTCCCTTGTCCATGACGGCGATCAGCGAGGGCGAGATCGGCTTGGTGCTCGCCATCTTGATGAAGAGCGTCGACAGGATGTCGGGGTCGCCTTCGAGCAGCAGGGTCATCTCCACGGCGGACTGCTCGATGTGCTCGCGGACCACCAGGGCGTCACCCTCGGTAGCGTCCCTCACCATCTCCCAGACCCGCCCCAGGGAGATCCCGCGGTGCTGCCCATCAACCGACCACGTGACGGGCGCCCCCTCGTACACGGTGATCTTGACCAGGGTCACGCCGGTGGCGAGTTCCTGGATCTCCTCGATGTCCACGAACTCCGGGTCCGGGTCCATGCCGATCACCAGCGTCCCCAAGTACGGGCGGTCGGACGTGCGGATGCCTTCGGCGATCTTCTTGATGTGGGACTCGTAGACGTCCCGCTGCCCCGGGCGGCTTGCGTCGTCCAGGTCGTAGTCGTTGCGCTTGAGCAGGGACTCGAAGTTCCACAGCTCGGCGAGCGCCGGCATGGGCTCGGACCAAGTGAGCTTGCGCACCTTGCCGGCCTGCGACATGAACGCGATCCGCTCGAAGCGGATGGGTCGCTTGCCCTTGAGCTTGGCGCGCAGCTGCTCGACGTCAGTCGAACGGGCGGTCACGATAACCTGCTTCCTGCGGACCTCGGTCCGCAACAGTAGGGATCGGCCCGGCGACACAGAGCTCTGGACAAGCAATGTCGCCGGGCCGAGTCACATTTTGTGACGACTGGCACACTATCAGTGACGCCGAAAACTCGAAACCTCTTTCCGAGAAACCCCTCACAAAAATTGGCCTGGCCTATTTTTGGTAGTCGTAGTCATCGCCCTCCCACCGGACGGACACGGGCGTACGCCGACAAGAGGCGGCCCGCGAATGGGCACAGAGTGCCGCTTCTTGCTACGCCTTGGCGGGCACGCGTGACACCCCGCGTGCCCGCAGGAGATCACTCAGTACACGCACGGGCGACGTGGCACTCATGGCCAAACGCGCGTCGAGTGCCGTCTCCCACTGCTCGGTCAGCCCCAGCATGAGGCGTTTGCGCATGCCTGGGGTGACGTGGGCGTAGCGCGCCGAGACCGAGCCGTCGATGTGGCCCATGCGTTCGTCCATGAGCACCTTCTCGGTTCCCAGGTCCTCCATCATCGTCCGGTGGGTGTGGCGGAGTCCGTGGGGCGTGAGTCCCTTGGCTATCGGGAGCCAGCAGGCGTCGGCCCGTTCGCTGGCACCCCGCCCCCGGGCCGGGACGCCGGGCCAAGGCTCGCCGAGTAGGGGCACCGGCCGTGGCTCCTGTGGTGCCTTCTTCGGGTACCAGCCGGAGACCGCCGGCGTGAACAGCCAGGTCGCGAAACCGTTCCTGCGCCAGTGGGCGGCATGCTCCGGTACGACGCCGCCCCGGACGAACCGGAGGTCCGCGATGGCCTGCTCGACCTTCTCTCGCGTGGCCTCGGTGACGCGTTCGGGGTGGTTGAGGACGTTGGACACCGTGCCGGTCGAGACGCCGGCACGACGGGAGACGTCGACGAGCTTCGCGCCCTGGTGGCCCCCGGTACGGGCCGCGCCCTGCCCTCGGAAGACGTAGGTCTTGCCGTGGCAGGGGCACGGCTTGGGCTTCGTGCGGGCGATGTGGTTGGCGACCAGCGCGGACAGCCAGTCCATCGAGTCGATGGTGCGGTAGCTGTCGTCCTTGGGCGGGCAGCGCACCAGTTCCCCCGTGTCGAGTTCGTACAGCTGCCACTCGACACGGACGGCTCCGGGGCGGACGAACGCGGCCTCCAGGCCGACGATCTCGCCCCAGCGCATGCCGGTATACCCCTTGAGGACCACGGCGACGAACTCGTCGTCGCGGCCGGAGAGCAGGGCGGCGCGCTCGGCGGTCAGCAGGATGCCGAGCGCGTCGGTGACCACCTTCTCCGGGCCACGGTCTCGGGAGCGGCCGGCGCGCTTACCCCGTCCGCGCCGCCGGGCGGCTGGGTTGGACGTGATCAGGCCCTCGTCGATCGCGTCCTCGAGGATCAGGTGGAGCGTCGAGCGCCACGTCTTGACGCTGGAGGCCGCGTAGAGAGCCTTCTCCTTCTTCTCCCACAGGTCGACGTCCGTGCGCAGGATGCCGGCGAGCGCCTTGTCCTCGAACTCGGGGAGCAGGTGCTCCTCGATGTGGCGCTTGTAGTTCTGCATGGTCGAGGCCGCCAGGTCCTGGGCCTCGTACCAGCGGTTCGCGTACTCGCCGAAGGTCTCCTGGCCGAGGGCCGGGTCGCGCCAGTCGCCGCGACGGTACTTGTTCTCGGCCTCGGCCGCTGCCCGTTGGGCCTCGCCCTTGGTGGCGAACCTGATCGCCTTGCCGTTCTCGTCGACGACCGTGTTGTGCTTGCCGGGCGCGACCTTGTACCGGCCGCGCCAGTAATTTCCGCGCTTCTCCGCGAAACCCAAGTCCCGCTGTCCCCCTCTGGGTTGTCCTCGTCTACGGCAGATTCGATCGGGTCACGCGACGGTGCCGTACTGCTGCTGTCGACGCGGCGGGCGGGCCCGCAGGCGAGTCGCCGGAGCCACGGCAGGGCGGCGACGTTGCGCGGAGTCGGTCTGCGTACCGGGCTCGGAGAGCGGCTCGGTCGCCCGCGCGGCTGTCTGCGCAGGCTGGACCGGCCGCTCCTCGTAGAGGCGGATGATCTCGGCGAGATGCTCGGCGGTGAAGCGGTAGGCGCGGCCGACCCGGGTGTGCGGGATCAGGCGCCGTCGCGCGCGGTCCTTGACCCACCAGGCCGAGCAGCCGAGGGTGTCGGCGATCTCCTCGGGGCGGTAGAGGCGGGGCGGAGGGGCGTCGGACGGCCTGTGGAGGACGGGCGCGGGCGTGGATCGGTGCAAGGGGGCGGCTCCTGGTCGCGAGGGCGGGGACGGATGCGTGAGCGGCTCAGGTGGCGCCCGTGCCCTGGAGGAGGGCGAGGGGTGATACCTGCAGGGCTTCGGCGATGGCGACGAGGTCGTCGATATCGCATCGCCGCTTGGCGAGTTCGATGCGGGACAGCATCGTGTTGGACATAGGACGGCCCAAAGCGGTACACCGCGCGGCGAGTCGGCGCTGCCCAAGGCCGCGTTCCGTGCGGAGGATTTCGATGGTGCGAGCCGCCAGCATTCCTGCGGGCCCTATTTCCAGAAATCGTGCTGCCATGGCTCCAAGTTGTAGCGTGCATTCGCCGGTTTGGTTAACCGGCGATCGTCGGCTATGTTGCGCCGCGCTCAATCGGTGAGCGAGGCGGTCGGGATGCTCCGAAGGGCCGGATCCCCGAACACGTCCCGACATCAGAGACCCTCTCTGACGCGGGGTGTTGTGTTGTAGCTTCGTCGCTCGCAGTAGGTCAACGGCTTCCCGATGTGATCCTTCTGGCTCGGGATGCGGGGCAACTATTTGGTCAACCGCCGATCGTGCCCTACCGTTTTCGCACCGCCATCTCCGACTCGATTTCCAGCGGTATTTCTGCCGTCAGAGATTGCGCCGGAGAGGGCTGGACTTGTGCGACCCGGGTGTGGCTATGTTGACGGCGGCCCGGAAAGCACGAGCGGTCATCAGAGCGCCCGCGCCAACGGCCGGACGCCTCCCCGCCCTTCACGCCCGTACCGCCCCGACCGACGGTGAGCCGTGGGCACCCAGCCCGCCGGCCACCGAGTGAGGACCGCCCCTCTTGGCACGAATCCGCACCATCAAGCCCGAAGCCTTCGTCTCCGAGTCCCTGGCCGCCGTCACGCTGACTGCCGAGCGCACCTTCTTCGGCCTGCTCACCCAGGCCGACGACCAGGGCCGCCACCGCGACCACGCCGCGATCATCGCCGGGCAGCTGTGGGTCCTGCGCCCCGAGCACACGCCCGCCGACGTCGAGAAGGACCTCGCCCAACTCGCCGACGCCGGCCTGATCTGCCGCTACACGGGCCCGGACGACAAGCGCTACCTGCACATCGTCACCTGGCGGCAGCATCAGAAGATCAACCGGCCCAGCGTGAGCCGCCTCCCCGCCTGCCCGCACCACGACACACCACCCGGCACGGCACCAGGAGTCGCCGCGCCGGCTGCGGGGGCCGGCATCACGGAGCCCGCACCGCAGCCTCACGGACCCCTCCATGAGGGCTCCGGGCAGGCGTGCGAGCCTGCGGTGAATCCCGCCGTCGACAGCGAAAGGGCAGGTCAGGACGGTTTCACGGAGCCCTCCGTGAGGGAGCAGGGAGGACTCAGTGAGGGAGCAGTGACGCCTCACGGTCTGGATCTAGGACCTAGGATCATGGATCTAGGAGATACCCCTTCGGGGGGCGCGAGCGCCCCCGCACCCGACACCGTCTCGGCCCAGCAGCTCATCGCCGAGTACGCCGCCGCCTGCACGCACCGCCCGCCCAGGGACGTCCTGGGCCGTCTCGGCCGGGAGGCGCGCAAGCTGCTGGAGGAGGGCATCGCCCCCGCCCACATCCGGGCCGGACTCGAACGGCACCGCGCCAAGGGCCTGCACCCCAGCACCCTGCCCAGCCTCGTACACGAGGCCATGAACGCCACCCCCGCCGCGCCCGCCGTCCACAGGGCGTGGACAAACCCCACCGACGTCGAAGCCGCCTTCGGAGGTGACCTCTGACCGCCGCCCTCACCCGAGAGCCCCACCGGGTCGGCCCGCTCGCCGACCGGCTCAACGGCATCCTCGCCAGCCGCGGCATCGACCCCGCCACCGCAGCGGTCGAGGAGGCGCACGCCGAGCCCGTCACCGCGCTGGAGCTCGCCGACGCCCGGATCCCCGCCCGCTACCGCCGCGCCCTGGCCGACCACCCGCAGGTCACCGCCTGGGCCGACGAGATCGCCCGCGCCGGACGCCCCGGCCCCGGCGGACCCGGCATCGCCGAAGGCCCCTCGCTGCTGATCGCCGGCCCCACCGGCACCGGCAAGACCCACCAGGCATACGGCGCCGTCCGCACCCTCCTCGCCCGCGGCGTCCGCCTGCGCTGGGACGCCACCACCACCGCCGACCTCCACGCCCGCCTGCGCCCCCGCGCCGGCCACGACGCCGAACGCGACCTGCAGACCCTGGCCCGGAGCCCGCTGCTGCTCCTGGACGACCTCGGCGCGGCCAAGACCAGCGAATGGACCGAGGAGCTGACCTACCGGCTGATCAACCACCGGTACGAGCACCTGCTCCCCACCCTCATCACCACCAACCTCCCCACCGCCGAACTCCGCACCACCCTCGGCGACCGCGTCGCCTCCCGCCTCGCCGAGATGACCGAACGCGTCGTCCTCACCGGCCCCGACCGACGCCGCCACCACCCCGCCTGACCTTCCACGAGGCCCGGCCGCCGCACGGCCAGACCCGCAGAGCGCAGCCGTCCAGAAACGGGGACCGGCCTCATCGGGGACCGAGCCAGGGGACCGGGGACCGGTCCCCAACGGCATGGGGACCACTCGGGACCGACGCAGCAACGACGCGGGGACCGGACGTCCCATCCGGGGACCGTGGCCACCCGAAACCGGGGACGGTCCCCGTCAAACAGCGAGCGGTCCCCGTTCGATTCGGGGACCGGTCCCCAACGGACCTATCGGATACGGGGACCGGTCGCGGCAAAGCAGCAGGTCACCGCCCTACAAGGCCGCGGAAAGCGGTCCTGTGATGCGGCCGTACGTCGGTTACCGGGGACCGGGACCACATGTCCTCCGCCTCTCCGGGACCGGCAAATCGGCGATCGACAGCACGCGGTCCCCGAACCTGATGAGCCACAGGAACCGGGGACCGGTCCCCGCACTGAGCCCGACCCAGAGCACAGGACCACCCCGCGCCGTCCCGCACCCCAGTCCTCCCGCCATGCGAGCCCCGCACCGCCACAGCATGAGACACAGTTCAAACCACCCGCCCAGAGAGAGTCCATGCACCAGCCACACCACGAAACGGCCGACGACACGCGCCCGAAGACCACCACCCTGGCCCCAGGCGGAGCAAGTTATCGGCCAAGACACTCTTCCCCGTCGGGGAAGGCGACTTGGCCAGAGCCCGCCCCGAGGGTGGCGGGAGCGGACCAGCACCGGGAGGTGCTGGCCCGTGAGGCAGCGACCGAGGGCGGATCGCAGCCTGAGGGGAAACCGTCACCACGCAAGCGCCACGACGCGAAGAAGACCTCGCGCAAGCGCTCGCCGAAGCCGCCCTCGCATAAGCGTGATTACGTGTGCAGCGTCCGCCTGAACGACGACGAGAAGACCCAGCTCTCCGCCGCCGCCAGCGCGACCCGTACGAGCCTGCCAGCCTTCCTCGCCCGCAGCGGCCTCGCCGCCGCACACGACCTCGACAACACCGCCGCTGCCATCGCCGGCCAACGCGAGCTGATCGCCGAGCTGTTCGCCGCACGCCGGCACCTCGGCCAGGTCGGCAACAACCTCAACCAGATTGCCCGCGCCATCAACTCCGGTGGCCGACCAGCAGAGATCGACGCGGTCGTCGCGGCGGTCCAGCGCGCCGTGACCCGCGTACAGGCAGCCACCGACCGGCTGCTGGACCAGCACTGACCTGACTTGCCACGACACCCACAACCGCCATTCCCACTGACCACCCTCGGACAGCAGCATGATCCCCCGGATACAGAAGCGCGGGCAGCGCACCATCGGCCTTTTGTCCTACCTATACGGACCCGGGAAGCACGAGGAGCACATCGACCCGCATCTGGTCGCCTCCTGGGACCACAACGCTCCCGACCCCGGCCGGAACCCGTCCGCCACCCTCAAACAGCTCCAGCAGCTTCTGGACCAGCCCGTGGAGAACACCGACCGGGCCGAGCGACCGAAGAAGCACGTGTGGCACCTGTCCGTCCGCAACGCCGCCGAGGACCGGATCCTGACCGACGAGGAGTGGGGCGAGGTGGCCCGCCAGATGGTCGCCGCCGCCGGCATCGACGACCCCGACCAGGGCGCGGGATGCCGGTGGGCGGCCGTCCGGCACGCCGACGACCACATCCACATCGTCGCCACCCTCGTCCGCGAGGACGGCTACAAACCCGACCTCCACCACGACGCCGCCCGCGTCCAAGCCCAAGCCCGCACTCTGGAAGCAGAGCTGGGCCTGCACCGGCTCAACAAGGGCGACGGCACCGCCGCCCAGCGCCCCACCAGCGCCGAACGCCACAAGGCCAACCGCCAAGGCCGCGAGCGCACCGCGCGGGAAGAACTACGGGAGACCGTGCGCCGCGCGGTGGCCGGCGCGACGAGCGAGGGAGAGTTCTTCGATCGGCTGGCCGCCGCCGGTCTCCTGATCCGCAAGCGCATCGCCCCCTCTGGGGACCTGCTCGGCTACAAGGTCGCCCTCCCCGACGACCGCAACGCGCACGGCGAGCCGGTGTTCTACCCGGGTGCGCGCCTGGCGCCGGATCTGTCCCTGCCCCGGATCCGGGAGCGCTGGTCGGCCGACAGCGACGACCAGGGCGCCGCGCCGGCCGATCCGCCGTTGCATACGGCCCCGAGCGACCCGTCCGCCGCTCGACGACGGACTGCCTCCGCAGCCTGGCAGGTCGTGATCGTCCTCGAAGACGGGGACGACGCTGTGGCAGCCGCTCACATCGCCTCGACCGGCGAGGTCCTCGACGCGCTCGCGAAGACGTCCGCCGCCCACACCCGGGCGGAACTGCGTGATGCCGCCATCGCGTTCGAGCGGGCCTCCCGCTCGCACGTAAGAGCCGAGCACGGGCGCAACCGGGCGCTGCGGCAGGCCGCCCGCGACCTCGTCCACGGCGGACCTGCCCTCGGCCGCGGGGAGGACGGCGCGACCACTGCCATGGCAATCGACATGCTGTTCTTCCTCGTCACCGCCGCCATCCACTGGCACGCGAAGAAGGGCCACGCCCAGCAGGCCGCCGCCGCCCGCCAGGCCGCCGAGCACCTGCGTGCCGCCTACCAGGCCGCTGCCGCCCAGCCTCTCGGCGCCCTCTACCAGCGCGGTCGGCGCCTGGGTCGCCCTCTCCTCCAGCGGCAGACAGCAGTGCTGCGCGAAGCCGTGCCGGAGCTGGCGGAGCAGGTCCTCACCGAGCCCGGCTGGTACGCGCTCGCCGCGACCCTCACCGACGCCGAGGCCGCCGGCCACGACCCCACAGCCCTCCTGGCCGACGCCGCCGGGCGGCGGGAACTCGACACCGCGGACTCCATGAGCGACGTGCTGGTGTGGCGTCTGCGCCGGACCGCCGACCTGCTGGCCGACACCAGCCACGCTCTGACCAACGCCCACACGACCCAGCACTCGGCCAACCCTGCATTGCAGCAGGCACCGGGCCGATCCGGGACCCGGCGTGGACTGTCGTAGCTACGGACTTTGCGCACAAAGCCCGGCCTCCTAAGTCGAGGAGGCCGGGCTGGTTGCGCCGGGTGCGAGAGCAGCGGTTGTCAGCCGGCTGGCGCTCGCAAGAGCCGGTCCTGAGTGCTCTCGGACAGCACCCGACGCAGGACCGGTGCGGTGGAACTGAGGGAGTCGGCGAATGAGGCGACGAGGTCGTGCGGCACACTGACATCGGACGACGCGGCCCCCGGTCTCTCTGTCGGAGAGACCGGGCGCTGAGCGGTACCGGCTGCTTCACAGATGATGAAGGTGAACGGTGAAGGCCGGGTCCATGACTGACCCCGCGGCGCCTCTAAATCTGCAGGATCAGGCTCTCCACTTGCTTCAGGGCTGACACGCTGGTCTGCGCGGCATCACGCGCCTTCACAAGCTTCTCCATCCACGCGATCCGCTGGTCGGCGGGCAGCGGTTCCTCGCCCAACTGGGTGCGCAGACGGCGTGCCTCCTCGAAGTCGGCGAGCAAAGCGTCGGCAGCGGCGACCGCGCTCTGGTAGCTGCCCTCAACCAACTCGACGCGGGCCGGCAATTCCCTTCGGAGGTTGGCCAGTTGATCGCGCGGGTCCACCGGCACGTCTTCGTGCACCGTGGTGCTGGCGTCGGCGGGGTCGGTGGTCCTGGTAGTCGACAGCCCTCCGCTCGCGCCGCCAGCAGCATGGCTCTGTGTGGCGCGGCCCAACTCCACGGGGAACATCTCGTCGAACCACGCCTTGTCGGCGACGAAGGAGGTGGGGCGGCCGCCGATGTCCGGGACGAGCACCATCCCCGGCACGATCGCGGTTCGTGCCGCCTCGTCCCAGTACCGTTCGCCGTAGCAGACCGGCTGGCCGCCCTCGGGTGCCTCGGGTGCCTCCGTCGCATCAGGGTGCTCCAACACGGCCCGCGCGAAGGCGAGGAGGAGCGCCCTGCTGATGTGCGGGGTCTGCTCGGTGTACGCCAGCGTCAAGGCCGCGAGGGCACTGGACGGGGTACGGCGCACACCCTTGCGGCTGTTTCCCGCCTCGCTGCCCTGGCCGGGTGTGATCAGCGGCTCAGGAGCATGCATCAGGTTCGGCGCCATCCGGCGGACCAGTGCGGCCCACGCGGTGGGATCGCCAGCCTCGGCCCCGAGGAAGAGGTCCTTCAGCGACCTCGGGTCTTGCCCGGACCCTTCCTTGGTCTCCTGCACTCCGAACAAGCCCAGCGCCGAGAGGATGTTTTCCCGGTGCAGGTACAGCTGGGCGATGGCCGCGGACCACAGCCTCGTGCGGGCCTCGGCGGCCTTGGCGCGGATCTGGCTCCACGCCGGCTCCTGGAGGGCTCCCTGCACAATCGGCCAGAACAATCCGGTGTCACGGACCTGGCGCTTCCCCGTCGACGGCGGAGCGGAAGGAACCTCCGGGAACACGAGCGCGGTGATGGCCCGGATGGCGACATCCCGCATCGTGACCGGCGAGACCTCCTCGCCCGGCGGCAACAGGGATGCCAGCGGGTCGAGCGGCCCATTCGCGGTCAGGGCATCACGTACGCCGCCCAGATCGAGCAGGTCCACCCCCCGCGCAGTGGGGAAGGTGTCGGCGAGCACCACGCCGAGCAGGCCCTCCCTGGCGTACGCGTCGACGAGCGTGGCGAACAGGGCGATCAGGCGTGCGTCTTCGTCATAGGGCTGGATTCCGCGCAGGTGGTCGTTGACGTTCAGGGCCCGTAGCACGTGCTCCAGCGCCTCTGGCTTGCTGCAACCGATGACGATCTCCATCGGAACGGTGGCGATCTTGGCGGCACGCCGGGCTGCGTGCTCGGGCTCCGTCTCCGCAACGGCGCTGGTCTCGTTGAGGCGGGCCGAGACGCGGTTGAGGATCTCGCGCTGGTTGAGCAGCAGCAGGGTGGGGTCGTTCTTCTCCTTCGGCAGCGGACACAGGGACTGGGGCATGCCGGTGACCAGGTGTTCCGGGCGCAATCCGAAGATGTCGAGGCGGGCCAGTGCCCGGTTGTTAGCGGTCACCGCAACCATCCGCCACAGCCTGGAGGAGGTGCCGTCGGCAGTCTTGATCTGCCACTGCTGAAGCACGCTCATGCCGCGAGAGAGCTGGCCTGAGGCGACCAAGGACTCAGCAAGGTCGTAGCCTCGAGTCTTACCTGCACGCCGCAGGGTGGCCGCAGCGTAGCGCTGGATGTGGACGGCCACCTCGTAGGGTTGCTCCGCGAGCGTCAGGGCTGCCATGGGCTGGCCGTTGTTGTCCGCCGCCTGTACTACGGGGCGGGGCCGACGGTGCCCGAGCGCGGCCAGGAGAGCGTCGCGTTCGCGCTTGGCGTCTCTCACGTGCCGGGTTGCCTCAGCGAACTTCTCCTCGGCGGCGGCGAGCGCCTCGGCGGCATGGGTCTCGTCGCCGGGTGCGCGGCGGCGGGCGTCGCGCTCCTTTTCGGCGATCTTCTGTTCCTTCTCGGCCTTCTCCAACGCCGTTTCGGCGGCAATGAGGGCTGAGACGCGCCGCGTTGCCTCCGGACTGGGCGGTGTCCAGGAGCTAACCGTACGGTCGTTGAGGTCCCAGGGCACCACGGCAGCACCGTGGACGTCACAGATGAGGAGGAGCACCGTGTCGGCGCCTGCCTGCACCAGCCGCCACGTGTTGGGGCGCAGGACCTTCTTCCCCCCTACGGTGGCCACGATCTTCTTGATCTCGGTGTCGCCGAGAGCGGTGGCGAGGCCCTCGATGATCGCAGTACGCGGCGGCGGGATCACGCCCTGTTGCTCGCAGGTGTTCTCGATGCCGTCCGCCAGGTGCTTAGCCCAGGTCTCGGTGCCGATGTATGGGTATACGCCGTCGGGCCGTTTGTTGGCCACGGGACTACCGCCTTCCTCCCGGCAGGCGCCGGGCGAAAAGCACGCTCCGCCTCCGCGGGAGCGTGACACGCGCCCGAAAGCCGAAGCCTCGCGCCAGCGGGATGCAAGCCGTTCCCCGTGGGAGTGCGGCGTGTTCCGCTCCGTACGATCCGACTGCCAGCGCCCGTAGAAGGATCAGCCCGAACAGCACCCCTTGTGGTGCCTGGGCATCTCGCGACTTGCTCCTGCTCCGCCGTCGGCGGCATGAGGCGGACGACGGTGACGAACCACCGACGTGCAGGAGGAAAACTGCCACCGGTCGTTGAGGCTGAGCGACCACTATCCGCATGTGTTCATCCCATCGGGTGATTTACATGCGTAACCACCTCATCGAGAGGTGTATCGAGATATCTTCCGGCCTTCCCTATGTCCGCGAAGGGGGAGGCCGGGCTGCGAGCTTTCATCGCTCTTTGCCGGTTCAGGGGCGGCGAGCGGAGCGGAAGTCAGCCGAGACAGAACCGGCCGTCGCACGAGTTGACGTACGTGTCCGCTCGGTCACAGGCCAGGCAGGCGCTTGGGGCGCCAGACATCCCCAAGCACTTCCGGCCGCGCCCGGCCCTCGCCGCTCTACCACTCCAGGCGGTTACGGTCCAACAACCGGATGCCATACCGTTCGACGCCCGGAAAACCGCCCGCTAGTGACCACGACCGCGAACTAGGCTGGCGGCTGGGAGGAACTTCCGACCGCCGGTCGAGGGGCGACCGACTCTCAGGGCGGCAGGGGTGCGTCGAGGTACTCCTGCACAGGCTCGAACAGCCCGTACGGCACGTACTGCGGGATCTCGCCATGGGCCACCCAGGCAAGCTCCGCCAGCTCCGCAGGGGCCGCGATGTGGGTCGTGCCACTCACTACCTCGCACGCGGTGTACGACATCAGCTAGCCCGTCTTCGGGTGGACCCGCTTGCCGAGCAGCTTCACAGCAGCCACGGTCAGGCCGGTCTCCTCCTGTGTCTCACGCACGGCTGTGTCTTCGCGTGTCTCGTTAGGTTCGACCTTGCCGGCCGGGAACTGTCAGGAGAGCGAACCTTCACTGACACGGCGACGCACCATCAGTACACGTCCCTCGTGAACGATGACGGCCGCAGCGATGCCCGGCTGTTGCTCCGCGTTCTGCCACATCACGTCTGTTCCTCCAGAGGCGCCAGGATGCGCGATAGGTGCACCTACGAGGAATTTCGGGTCACTGACGTTTTCTCAGCGGTGATCACTTCCAGATTCCGTTGAGGACGAGGGCGGCGCGGGCGATGTCGCCGATCCAGCTGGGGCTGAGGGTGACGTGCTGCAGCGTTCGCCGGCGCTGCTTGGGCTCGGCTGCGGCGCGTTCGCCGAGTGCACGGACGCCTCTGATCAGGCTGTTCGTGGTGCGCGTGTCGGCGTCCAGGGCCTTTCGGACCGGCCCTTCGGGCGGCGGACCGGGAGGAGAATACCGATCCCGGCGCCGATGTAGCCCTCGTCGGCCAGGGTGGGCAGGCCGTCGGCCGCCGCCCGAAGGGCCGGGCAGGGCGTGGATGCGGGCGGCGGTGATGTCGGGGGGTGGAGCCGGGTTCGACGTCGCAGATCCACAGCGGGCCCCGTCCAGGGCGGCCAGGAACTGGATGTTGCCGCCGAATGCCTTGTGCTTCTGGTTGAACCACCAGTCGTTGTCGTTGTCCCGGACGCCGGCGAGGCGGTCCGTTTCGATGAGCGTGCCGTCCAGGATCACGTGGGTCATGCCCGCGTGTCGGTAGTGGTCCAGGATCTCGTGCAGGTTGGGGGCCTGATCGGCGAGGACGTCGATGCCTTCGTGCAGGTGGCGGTGGCCGGTGGCCCGGGAGATGCCCGCGTCGCGGGTCAGGCAGTGCACGCAGCCCCCCTCGCGGAACCAGCGCAGGACCAGCACCGCCTGGCGGAACGGGCCGAGCGCCCGGCTGCCGCGCGGAGTGCCGATTCGCCGCCGGTGCGCGGCCAGCAGGCGCGAGAGGTGCTCCACGACGTGGCCCGGGACGTCGAGCGTGGCAACATGGGTGACCAACGTGAAGCCTCTGACGGTTACGGACATGATCTTGTGGTGAGACCTGTCCTACCAGGGGCTTTACGTCTGTCCGCGGCCGGGTCCAGTCCGTCCGGCCTGCTCACGCATGGAGTGGTTCATGCCGCTTCGCGTAGATCATTTCGCTGAGAAAATGTCACTCGTCGGCGAAGGCAAGCTTGCCCGCATGCTCGCCGAAGAGGCGCTGAGGGCAAGAACGGACTTCGACGGCACCGAACGCTCGCCGATGTGCAACGCTGAGGCCCACGTCACGCTGGGCGCCACGGCGGCGCGCGAGGGGGACTTGGAGCAGGCCCTTACGATGGGCGAACAGGCCCTCGTAAGAGACCGACAGTCGGTGCGGTCGCTCATCATGACCAGCCGCAAACTCGGGGCCGAGATGAAGCGCCACTACGCCTCAGAGCCCGCCGCCCAGAGACACCTTGCACGGCTACACACTGGGACAGGAAAAGCCCGGCTTCCTTCCTCAGCAGCGGAGAAGCAGTGAAATCAGGTGCCGACGTCACTTACTACACCGCCTACTTCGTTTGCATCTTCTTCCAGCACAGTTCCGTGAAACCTCAGCCTCGATCCACCGCGTGATCTTTGATCGCGCGGTGTGATTGGTTTCGGGGTGGATTTTCGGTTCCGGGCAGGGCGGGTTTCCGGATGGCCGTTCCGGTGGCGGGTTCTCCGAGGTCTTCCAGATCGTGGACGGGCGGGGGTCCGGTTGGTCAGGTCTGCATCCGCTGCCCGGTGGCGGTCCACAGGTCGGTGAAGTCGTCGGCCCAGCGCCAGCGTCGGGGCAGATGCAGCACTACTCGTCGTCCCGGGCGGGCGATGCGGGCCGGAACGGCGATGAGATGACGGCGGATCGTGCCGGTCCGTGCCCGTGCGTGGAAGGCGGAAGCGAGGTGTCCGGCCGCGCGGGTGAGGTTGTAGGCGGTGGCGGCCAGGGTGAGCCAGGCCGCGTTCGCGGTGAACTTCCCCGAGGGCAGGTGGGCCAGGGCGGAGTCCTCCAGATCGGCGAAGACCTGTTCCACCGCGGCGTGAGCACGATGCATGGGCTCGGCGTCGGTCAGGACGAAGGTGCTGTCGGTGAAGACCACATGATGGCGCCAGACCGCGAACAGCTCACTTTGTCCGTCGGGCACCGTCTTCGGGTTCAGCCGCTTCACGCGGCGGACGATCAGCCGGGCGGTGGTGTGGAACTGCTTCTTCTTGCTGGTGAACGCGGTGAACGGGATCTCGGCGATCTCGGCGTCGGAGATCCAGCGTTCCTCCTCGGCGTCCCAGATCGCGTCGGTGTACCGGATCGGCGTCCAGGCGTCCTCGGCGATGGACGCGATCGCTTCGCGGATCGTCTTGGTGACCGCGACGGCCAGCGAGAAGCGGGCGCCGGCCCGACGGCAGGCGGCGACGACCTTGTGGGAGAAGTAGGCCGAGTCGGCGCGCACGATGATCTGTGCGGTGATCCCCATGGCCCGCACCGTGGTCAGCGCCTCGCGCAGCAGACTCGCCGCCCCCTTGCCGGAGCCCGCCGAGCCCCTGCGCAGCCGGGTGGCGACGATGACCGGCGCGCAGGTGGACGTCTTGACCGTGACGATCTGGAAGTGCAGCCCGCGGACCTTGGTGTAGCCGAACGAGGCGCCCTGCTTGGCCGGGCCGTAGACCTGCTTGACCTTGGAGTCGATGTCGACGAACACCACCTCGTCCGTCGTGGGCACCAGTCCGGTGTGGGCGGCCAGGTTGCAGGTGAACGCGCTTGTCGCGGACTGGAGTTGCCGGACGTGTCCCCAGGTGAAGGCGCGCAGGAAGGTGCCCAGCGTGGACGGTGCCCGCACCCCTGCGAAGAGCTTCCGCAGCCCTCCGTGCCGCAGGACATCCAGGTCGTCGATGGAGTCGGCGCCGGCGGCCATGCCGCCCACGATGCTCATCGCCTTCGCGTCGGGGGCCGTGCCGGCGCCGTTGGCCGCGCCGGTCAGTTTGACCTTCTCGGCCACCAGAGCCGGCAGGCCGCACCGCTCGGCCAGCCGGATCACCGGGACCAGTCCGGCATGCGCGATGAGATTCGGCTCGTCGAACGCGGCAAACACCCGCGCCGGGCTGTGGGACGATTTCACTTGAGAGGTGCCTTGCAGGTCGGGACCGGTGGAAGCGTAGGAACTCCCATCATCCCAGGTCAGCGGGCACCTCTTCTGATTTCTCCGTCCACGGCCCGTCCGCTACGCGGTGGATCCAGG
>NZ_JUJA01000059.1 GCF_001906585.1 Streptomyces kebangsaanensis
CCGTGCCGGCGGCGTGGCGCGCGACCTCGAGGGCGAGCACCATGTGCTCGCTGACCGCCCGGCGCGCCTGATCGCAGTCCATGTCCAGGAGGCGCCCGTAGGACGGGTGTCCAGCCGTGACCATCACGTGGTCGATCGGCCCGGGCAGTTCCTGGAAGAACCGCCGCAGCCGCGCCGGGTCGCCGGCGTCGAAGGCGGCGGTGCCGAGCGCTTCGACCTCCGTGGCCGCGGTACGCAGCCGTTCGGGGTCCCGTCCGGTGAGAATCACCGAGGCGCCCTCGGCACGGGCGTGCCCGGCGGTCGCCAGCCCGATGCCCGCGCTCCCGCCGATGACGACGAGGGTCTGTCCGAGCAGGGCCGGGGTGCGGATGTCGTGCGCCGCCGATGGCTCCGAACTCATGAATCCTTCCTCTGCCATGGCCGGTGCGCCCCTGGGGAGTGATCCACCAACCTTTCGGGTTGCGGACCGGAATCAGTCGATCAACCGCTGGCGAGGGGATGTCTCTTCCAGGCCGGGCCGGCGTCTGCTCACCGTTCGGGCGGTTGCGACAGGGCGTGCTTGACCTGCCTGGTCCGCTCGTCGGTGAGGACCTCCACCCGGTCGTTCGCCAGGGCTTCCATGGTCTGCTCCGCGACGTCGGCCGCGCTGATCTTCGGCGCGTCCGTGAAGGAGCTGAGATCCGTCTCCACGAAACCGGCGTGGACGCCGACCACGAGCGTTCCCTGTTCACGCAGGCCTTGCCGCAACGCGCCCGTCAACGACCACTGGGCTGCCTTGGAAGCCGCATATCCGGGGTAGTCCGGCCGCGAGGTCCAGGAGGCGGCCGACAGCATGTTCACCAGTGCGCCGCCGCCGTTGCGGGCCAGGACGGGGGCAAAGGCACGGGAGACGGCCCAGGTGCCGAAGCAGTTGATCTCCATCGCCTGGCGTGCGCCGTCGAAGGAGCCCGTCAGGAGCTTGGTGCCGAAACCTCCGACGCCGGCGTTGTTGATCACAATGGTGACGTCACCCGCGGCGGCGGCTGCCGCGGCTACCTCCTCGGGCCTGGTGACGTCCAGACGCAGCGGGATGAGGTCCTCATCGCTCACGCTCGCCGGATCGCGGACGGCGGCGTAGACCTTGCTCGCGCCGTGCTCGACCAGCGCGCGGGCGAACGCGCGGCCGATGCCGCGATTGGCCCCCGTCACCAGGGCGACCGATCCTTCGATCTCCATCACGCTTCCTTCCTGCCGGTGCCTGCCGTGCCCGGCAGGCACCGGGGGCAAG
>NZ_JUJA01000005.1:0-558 GCF_001906585.1 Streptomyces kebangsaanensis
GGCGCCGTCTCGGAGATCAACCCGCTGCGCACGGAGGCCGTCATGACGTCCGCTTCGGCGGGCATCGACGACCTCACCCACACCGGGGACAAGACCACCACCACGGTGGCCATGGACTTCGGCCGCATCACGCTCGACCAGGACCTGATCCTCTACCTGTTCGGCACGCCCGGCCAGGACCGGTTCTGGTTCATGTGGGACGACCTGGTCCGCGGCGCCATCGGCGCCATCGTCCTGGTCGACACCCGGCGCCTGGCCGACTGCTTCCCGGCGGTCGACTACTTCGAGAACAGCGGCCTGCCGTTCGTCATCGCCCTCAACGGCTTCGACGGCCAGCAGCCGTACAACCCGGACGAGGTCCGCGAGGCCCTGCAGATCGGTCCCGACGCGCCGATCGTCACCACCGACGCCCGTCACCGTACGGACGCCAAGACGACGCTGATCACACTGGTCGAACACGCCCTGATGGCCCGGCTCAAGTAACGCCCGGGGGCCATTACCCGTAGTGGTCAAGTTGGCGAGGCCGTACGACAGTTGTCGTAGGTGCATTGGGGCTGG
>NZ_JUJA01000005.1:602-5692 GCF_001906585.1 Streptomyces kebangsaanensis
AATCGGCGGGTACGGCCACGCGTCGCGCACATGCGGTGCCGCTGCGCGCACAATCACCCGGCTATTTGCCGAAGCTCGCTCTTTATGACCGTTTTATCCGGGGCTCATGAGCTCCCGCACCACCGGATCGGAGTGTTTGGAAGAGTCCATGCTGACGTGCTGGAATGCCTGAACTGCCCAATGGTCAAAGACGTACTCAGCAGTACTGGTCGTCTATGGCGGACAGGATTCTGAGACACTGCGGCACAACGTAGGTGCCGACCGCCGAGAGGTTGTTGGTCGAGTGAGGCGAAGCAAGAACGGTCCCGAGCCGTCGGCGCGGGGCAACTTCACCCCGCCGCCGCGCGGTGCGGCGCCCGCACATGTGCCCGGCTCGGAGCCGACGGCCACTCCTGCCCCGAGCGGCGGCCGTCTCTCCCCGCGCAACTGGCGGGTGCCGACCCGGCTGAACGCGATCCTGCTCATACCCGTGCTGGTCGGCCTCGTGATGGGCGGCTTCCAGGTCAAGGGCTCGATCGACACCTGGCAGGAGGCCGAGGACGCCGAGAAGGTGGCCCTCCTGGTACGGGCCGCCGAGGACTACGGCCAGTCCCTCCTCAACGAGCGCGACCTGACCGCCGCCGACCTGCTGCGGGGCAAGGGTGAGACGAAGCAGGTCAAGGAGTTGCGGGCGGCCACCGACGCGGCCAAGGAGGAGTTCGACCGCGTCGCGCAGGACCTGCCGCACACCGCGGCCCTGGACCGCCGGATGAACCTCTTCCGTTCCAACGAGACCGCCCTCCCGCAGCTGCGCCAGGCCGCCTACACGGCCGCCATGGACCCGGTGAAGACCGAAGAGGGCTACGTCGCCGTCCAGCACTCCCTGATGGAGTTCGCCAACGAGCTGGGCCTGGGCACCGGCAACGTCACCAGCTACGGCCGCACGGCCTACGCCGTCTCCCTGGCCAAGGCGGCCGCCTCGCTGCAGCGCTCCATCGGCGTCCACATGCTGGTGCGCCCCAGCCAGAAGCCGGAAGTCGCCCAGCAGCAGCGCGTCTCCCTCGTGTCGTACCGCTACCTCGAGGGCATCGCGATCAACGAGTTCGTCTCCGGTGCCACCGAGGACGACGTGAACCGCCTCGACGACATCATGGCCAAGCAGCGCCAGGCCATCGGTGACAAGGGCGCCGCGGTCGGCGCCGGTCAGAGCTCCTCCACCCAGGGCGGCGCCTACACGGCGATGCCGGCCGCCGACAGCATGCTCCAGGGCGTCGCCTCCGGCGTCCTGTCCGCCGAGGAGCTGGCCGCGAAGGGCGTCACCCTCGAGTCCTGGCTGGGCGCCTACACCGCGAAGTTCGACGGTTACCGCGAGGTCGAGACCGGGCTCGTCGACAAGGCCGTGGAAGAGGCCCAGGACGTCGCCGACGCCGCCAAGCGCGACGCCCTCATCACCGGTGCCGTCGTCGTCGTGGCCCTGCTCGCCGCGTTCATCCTGGCCGGCATGGTGGCCCGCCAGATGAGCCGCTCCATGCGCAAGCTGCGCCACGCCGCCTTCGGCATCGCCGAGCAGCGCCTGCCGATGCTGGTCGACCAGCTCTCGCGCACCGACCCCGGCCGGGTCGACACCCGGGTGGCACCGATCCCGATCACCTCGACCGACGAGATCGGCGAAGTCGCCCGCGCGTTCGACCAGGTCCACCGCGAGGCCGTCCGGCTCGCCTCCGAACAGGCCCTGCTGCGGGGCAACATCAACGCGATCTTCACCAACCTCTCGCGCCGCAACCAGTCGCTGATCGAGGGCCAGCTGACCCTGCTCACCGACCTGGAGAACAACGAGGCCGACCCGGACCAGCTGGAGAACCTCTTCCGCCTGGACCACCTGGCGACCCGTATGCGGCGCAACGGCGAGAACCTCCTCGTCCTCGCCGGCGAGGAGCCCGGCCGCCGCTGGGACCAGCCGGTCCCGCTGGTCGACGTGGTGCGCGCCGCCGCCTCCGAGGTGGAGCAGTACGAGCGCATCGAGCTGTCCGGGGTCCCCGAGGCCGAGATCCACGGCCGCGCCGTGACCGACCTCGTGCACCTGCTGGCCGAGCTCCTGGAGAACGCCACCACGTTCTCCTCCCCGCAGACCAAGGTCCGCGTCACCGCGACCCGTCTCCCCGACGGCCGCGTGATGATCGAGATCCACGACAAGGGCATCGGCCTGACCGCCGAGGACTTCGCGGACATCAACCACAAGCTGGCCAACCCGCCCACCGTGGACGTGGCGATCTCCCAGCGCATGGGCCTGTTCGTGGTCGGCCGCCTCGCCGACCGGCACGGCGTCCGCGTCCAGCTGCGCCCCTCCGGCGAGCAGGCCGGCACCACCTCGCTGGTCATGCTGCCGGACGCGATCACCCACGGCGGTGGCGGCGAGCAGGCGCTGGACCAGAACGAGTTCACCGTCTCGCAGATCATCCCGGAGCAGCAGTTCCAGGGCGAGGACTTCGGCTCCCCGGAGCCGATGCGCACCGCCGCGGAGCTCGGCTTCGACGACAGCCAGTACGAGGTCCCGGACGACATCCGGGGGCTGGACCCCGTCAACCGCTCGCTCCAGCGCAAGGAGCGCCGTGCCGCCCTGGAGGCGCAGACGCACGGCCCGCAGCAGGGCCCGGAGACGGACGAGCGGGCCGCCGCCTACCCCAACGAGCACACGGGACAGCAGCCGGCGGCGTACGACACCGGCCGGATGCCTTACCCTGAGCAGGGCGGATACGACCAGCAGGCGCCGTACGAGGAGCAGCAGCAGGCTGCGTACGGCGAGGCAGGACAGGCGGAGCGGGCAGGACAGCCGTCGTACGACGAGGCGTACTACGCGCCGAACGGCGGCCTGCCGGACAACGACTCCTACCCGGCCGGCGGCGGTTACCCCGACCCCGCCCGTGCGGAGCCCGGACAGCAGGAGCACGCGTCGGCCCACGCCGCGGCGCCGGAGCCGTACGCCGGCTTCCAGGAGCCGTCCTACCAGGACGACTGGCCCCAGCAGGACGGCTACCGGAACGGCTATCCGGACCAGTACGCTCCGGAAACGGAAGCCGCGCAGGCCGCTGACGGGAACGAGGCGGACCACGTAGGCTTCGAGCGTCCGGGACCGGCCGCCTCCGCCGCCCACCAGCTGACCGATGCCGGGCTGCCCCGCCGCGGATCCACCGCGAGCGGTTCGAACGGCGCGCGGCCCGCGAACCAGGAAGCGCCGCCCCGTACTCCGGAGAGCGGCGGCGACAGCGACTGGCGTTCGGCGAACGACGAGCGCTGGCAGCAGGCCTCGCAACTCCGTAAGCCCAAGGCGGGCGGAGTGACCTCCTCCGGCCTGCCGCGGCGGGTGCCCAAGGCCAACCTGGTCCAGGGCACCGCGGAATCGACCCCGCAGGGCGGCCCACAGGTCTCCCGCGCCCCCGAGGACGTCCGGGGCAGGTTGAGCAACCTGCGCCGGGGCGTCGAGCGGGGACGCAGCGCAGGAAGTGAAAAGAACGGCCAGGGCTTCGGTCCTGACAGCACCTACAACCAGGAGCGTTAGTGTGAGCCCGATGAGCCAGGCGGCGCAGAACCTGAACTGGTTGATCACCAACTTCGTGGACAACACCCCCGGGGTGTCCCACACCGTCGTGGTGTCGGCCGACGGACTGCTTCTGGCGATGTCCGAAGGGTTCCCGCGCGACCGCGCCGACCAGCTCGCGGCCGTCGCCTCCGGTCTGACCTCGCTGACCGCCGGTGCCTCGCGCATCTTCGAGGGCGGCAGCGTGAACCAGACGGTTGTGGAGATGGAGCGGGGATTCCTCTTCATCATGTCCATCTCCGACGGTTCGTCCCTCGCGGTCCTCGCACACCCCGAGGCGGACATCGGACTCATTGGGTACGAGATGGCGCTCCTGGTCGACCGGGCCGGCACGGTCCTGACCCCGGACCTCCGCGCGGAACTCCAGGGAAGCCTTCTCAACTAACAGACAGACGGTGTGTCTTGGCGTCCCGGGGCCGTAAGGTTTCGGGACGCGGCTCCCCAGGACCATGGGGTGCCCGGCACAGTCGGAGGAGGAGAGAAAGTGGCAACACCCTCAGGTGGTTCGCCTTCGGGCGACTGGTCGTACGGTCCCGCACAGGGCCAGGGCGACGGATCGGTGAACCCATACTTCCCCCCCTCTCCACACCACCGGCAGCCGTATGCGCCACAGGGCCCCGGCCCGTCGCCGTACGACCAGCCGCCGGCCCGGCGGATCCAGCCGGTGCAGCCGCAGCGACACACCCCTGAGCCGGCGCCCGCCGGGGCGTCGAACAACCCCCTGGTCCGCCCGTACGCCATGACGGGCGGACGTACCAGGCCGCGGTACCAGCTCGCCATCGAGGCACTGGTGCACACCACCGCGCAGCCGCACCAGATGCAGGGCCAGCTGCCCGAACATCAGCGGATCTGCCACTTGTGCCGCGAGATCAAGTCGGTGGCCGAGATCTCGGCCCTGCTGTCGATCCCGCTCGGCGTGGCCAGGATTCTCGTCGCCGACTTGGCGGAGGCGGGCCTGGTCGCCATCCATCAGCCCGGCGGCGACGAGAACGCCGGTGGCCAGCCAGACGTGACATTGCTCGAAAGGGTGCTCAGTGGACTTCGCAAGCTCTAGCGGCGGTCCTTCCCGCTCCACCACCTCCGCCAAGATCGTGGTGGCGGGCGGCTTCGGCGTGGGCAAGACCACGTTCGTAGGCGCCGTCTCGGAGATCAACCCGCTGCGCACGGAGGCCGTCATGACGTCCGCTTCGGCGGGCATCGACGACCTCACCCACACCGGGGACAAGACCACCACCACGGTGGCCATGGACTTCGGCCGCATCACGCTCGACCAGGACCTGATCCTCTACCTGTTCGGCACGCCCGGCCAGGACCGGTTCTGGTTCATGTGGGACGACCTGGTCCGCGGCGCCATCGGCGCCATCGTCCTGGTCGACACCCGGCGCCTGGCCGACTGCTTCCCGGCGGTCGACTACTTCGAGAACAGCGGCCTGCCGTTCGTCATCGCCCTCAACGGCTTCGACGGCCAGCAGCCGTACAACCCGGACGAGGTCCGCGAGGCCCTGCAGATCGGTCC
>NZ_JUJA01000060.1 GCF_001906585.1 Streptomyces kebangsaanensis
CCGTGCCGGCGGCGTGGCGCGCGACCTCGAGGGCGAGCACCATGTGCTCGCTGACCGCCCGGCGCGCCTGATCGCAGTCCATGTCCAGGAGGCGCCCGTAGGACGGGTGTCCAGCCGTGACCATCACGTGGTCGATCGGCCCGGGCAGTTCCTGGAAGAACCGCCGCAGCCGCGCCGGGTCGCCGGCGTCGAAGGCGGCGGTGCCGAGCGCTTCGACCTCCGTGGCCGCGGTACGCAGCCGTTCGGGGTCCCGTCCGGTGAGAATCACCGAGGCGCCCTCGGCACGGGCGTGCCCGGCGGTCGCCAGCCCGATGCCCGCGCTCCCGCCGATGACGACGAGGGTCTGTCCGAGCAGGGCCGGGTCGCGGATGTCGTGCGCCGCCGATGGCTCCGAACTCATGAATCCTCCTTCGCGGTGGCGGCACGGATACGCCCTCGGGAGCGATCCACCGGCTCTTCGGTCCTCGGAGGGAATCCGTCGATCATTCCCTGGTCCGGGCTGTCCCCTCCGGGCGAGGCCGGCGTCTGCTCACCGTTCGGGCGGTTGCGACAGGGCGTGCTTGACCTGCCTGGTCCGCTCGTCGGTGAGGACCTCCACCCGGTCGTTCGCCAGGGCTTCCATGGTCTGCTCCGCGACGTCGGCCGCGCTGATCTTCGGCGCGTCCGTGAAGGAGCTGAGATCCGTCTCCACGAAACCGGCGTGGACGCCGACCACGAGCGTTCCCTGTTCACGCAGGCCTTGCCGCAACGCGCCCGTCAACGACCACTGGGCTGCCTTGGAAGCCGCATATCCGGGGTAGTCCGGCCGCGAGGTCCAGGAGGCGGCCGACAGCATGTTCACCAGTGCGCCGCCGCCGTTGCGGGCCAGGACGGGGGCAAAGGCACGGGAGACGGCCCAGGTGCCGAAGCAGTTGATCTCCATCGCCTGGCGTGCGCCGTCGAAGGAGCCCGTCAGGAGCTTGGTGCCGAAACCTCCGACGCCGGCGTTGTTGATCACAATGGTGACGTCACCCGCGGCGGCGGCTGCCGCGGCTACCTCCTCGGGCCTGGTGACGTCCAGACGCAGCGGGATGAGGTCCTCATCGCTCACGCTCGCCGGATCGCGGACGGCGGCGTAGACCTTGCTCGCGCCGTGCTCGACCAGCGCGCGGGCGAACGCGCGGCCGATGCCGCGATTGGCCCCCGTCACCAGGGCGACCGATCCTTCGATCTCCATCACGCTTCCTTCCTGCCGGTGCCTGCCGTGCCCGGCAGGCACCGGGGGCAAG
>NZ_JUJA01000061.1 GCF_001906585.1 Streptomyces kebangsaanensis
CAGGCCGATGATGTGCTGCCGTCGGTGACGAGTACGGACTGGGTCACCTACGCCGACCGGGTCGTGGTCGTCCGGCCCACCTCGGACCGGGAGATCCCGGCCACCGAGGAGGAGAACGAGGCGGGAGAGGGATACATCGGACGCAGCGCCACCCTGGCCGTGGACAAGGTCCTGTGGAGCCGGTCCGGAGCGCCCGCCGTCCCGCGGTCACTCACCCTGGACGTGGCCGGATGGGCGTTCAAGGACGACCAGCGGCAGGAGTTCGCGGTCCACGACACACCCCGCCTGGAAACCGGCCACACCTACATTGTCGCCCTCGCCCGACTCGACGACGGCACCTGGTCGATTCTGGGCAGCGGAGCCTCACTGCCCTATGACGGCGGCGTCATCGGCAACGGCGAATCCGAAGGCAACACCGTCGAAGCACCTTCGAAGGGCTCCGGGGACAGTGTCAGGGAACAGATGGCCGGCAAGTCGGCGCAGGCGCTGATCGCCCTGCTGGAGAAGGCCGTCCCGGACCCGGCTGCGGCCCCCTATGCGGACCTGCCGCCGGAGGAACGCTACGCGAAGGCCGGGGCATCGAGGTGAGGAAAGGGCGGTAAAACCGTCTGGGGTCCGCCTTCACCGGTGTGACAGGTGAAAGCGGACCCCAGGTTCACATGACCGGTCCCGTTCAGCTCGCGTCGGGCGCCGGTGCCGTGTCGTTCAGCAGGGACACCAGTGCGTCCTCGGACTCACCGTTGACCTGGGCCTCGACGCTGTCCTCGACGTCGTGCGAAGTGCCCGGCGCCGTACGGGCGGCGGACACACTCTTCGAAGCAGGCTTGGCGGCTTCGACGGTGTTGCCTTCGGATTCGCCGTTGCCGATGACGCCGCCGTCATAGGGCAGTGAGGCTCCGCTGCCCAGAATCGACCAGGTGCCGTCGTCGAGTCGGGCGAGGGCGACAATGTAGGTGTGGCCGGTTTCCAGGCGGGGTGTGTCGTGGACCGCGAACTCCTGCCGCTGGTCGTCCTTGAACGCCCATCCGGCCACGTCCAGGGTGAGTGACCGCGGGACGGCGGGCGCTCCGGACCGGCTCCACAGGACCTTGTCCACGGCCAGGGTGGCGCTGCGTCCGATGTATCCCTCTCCCGCCTCGTTCTCCTCCTCGGTGGCCGGGATCTCCCGGTCCGAGGTGGGCCGGACGACCACGACCCGGTCGGCGTAGGTGACCCAGTCCGTACTCGTCACCGACGGCAGCACATCATCGGCCTG
>NZ_JUJA01000062.1 GCF_001906585.1 Streptomyces kebangsaanensis
GCTTCGACGGTGTTGCCTTCGGATTCGCCGTTGCCGATGACGCCGCCGTCATAGGGCAGTGAGGCTCCGCTGCCCAGAATCGACCAGGTGCCGTCGTCGAGTCGGGCGAGGGCGACAATGTAGGTGTGGCCGGTTTCCAGGCGGGGTGTGTCGTGGACCGCGAACTCCTGCCGCTGGTCGTCCTTGAACGCCCATCCGGCCACGTCCAGGGTGAGTGACCGCGGGACGGCGGGCGCTCCGGACCGGCTCCACAGGACCTTGTCCACGGCCAGGGTGGCGCTGCGTCCGATGTATCCCTCTCCCGCCTCGTTCTCCTCCTCGGTGGCCGGGATCTCCCGGTCCGAGGTGGGCCGGACGACCACGACCCGGTCGGCGTAGGTGACCCAGTCCGTACTCGTCACCGACGGCAGCACATCATCGGCCTGTGCGAGCACCACCTCACTGCCGCGGCTCGGTGTCTCCGCCCCATGGGATCCTGCCCACACACCGGCCAGTGTTCCTGTCACCATGGCCGCGGTCGCCGCGAGACCGAGCGTTCCTTTCCCCGTGAGCTTCATGTCCCCCGCCCTCAGTACGTCTCGTTGATCATCGACTTGTTGTGCGAGCCCAGTTCCGACGACTGCGAGGGCGTCACCATGCAGGCCAGCCGCGAGTCCGTCTGCTTGAGCTTGGGACTTGCGTTCTGACCGTGTGTCAACCCAACCGCGTGCCCGGTCTCATGGCAGGCGGTACTGGCCGGCGGATCGGCCGCGGCGAAGCGCGCATAGTGCTGGTCGCACTTGTTGTTCCCGATCGCGTCGTCGCACCAGGTGATTCCCCTGGCACCGCTCGGGACCGAGCCCTTCTGGTAGACGATGTCCGTCTCCGAGTCGCCGGAGTAGCTCGGCTTGTCGGGGTAACTGACCACGAGATCAGTGGCGTTGTAATGTTTGAGCGCGTTCCTCACCTTCGTCTTTCCCGCGCTCGACAAAGACCCTTGGAGCCAGACGGTCAGGTCCTTGTTGTCGGTCTTGCAGAAGCCGTCGCCCATGTTTCCGTCTTTGCAGGACCAGGGCGTGTTCTTCGTCGGGTACATGTTGTCGGTGATGGTCGCCGCCACCGCAGTGGCCGTGGCTCCCAGCAGCGCGACACCCGTGATGGCACCAACCGCCCTCAGACGCAGCCTATTCAAATTTCCCCCTTTGATGACATCAACTCCGTTGATATTCCGAACAGTTGGTCGATCCGTTCGGCGCTGGGAGAGTACCCTACTTGTGTAGTTACCGTGAAACCTGATCCGTCCCGTTGCTCTTGGTGACGACAGCCCGTCGGCCCAGCACGGTGGCGAGTGTCGCGGTGAACATCAGCGGCCAACGGTGAGACCCAACCCTGTTGCAACATGACGGCTTTGCCGATGCCCGCTGATGTTCACCGCGCGGTGTCCACCGCTGGGCGCCAGACCTGGAAGTCGCCAGGCGCCCCGTGTTCAGCAGTCAGGGCTACGTGAGCCCTCCCCGTCGACGCGGGGTGTTCCGGTGGGGTGGTGACGAAGTGGCGGTCCTGTCCGTCGACAGCGGGCTCGGCCTGGTGTCGCGGCCAGGGGCGGAGCGTTCGGGTTGAGGGAGGTGTCGTACGCGCCAAAGTGCGGGTGGGCGGAGTTCGGCGTTCCGGGCTCTTGCCAACCCGTCGCGCCGGTGCGTCACACTGCCGGTACGGTGCGTGTTCGCCTCTCGGGGTGGTGACGGCACGCCTTCTCCATGGTGTCTTCACGGGAGCCGTACCTTCGGCCAGCCGGGGTGTCGGGCGGTTTTCCGGGGGCAGACGGGGCGCGTGTCGTCTGCCTAGCCTCCCGGGCCATGCGATCACCTCTGATGAGACGCCTTGGTCTCGCCACCGTCCTCGGGTTCGTCCTCGCCGTCTTCGGGCTGGCTCCCAGCGCGAGCGCGGAGCCCGCGCCGGCCTCGCTGACGTTCTCCACCGACACCGCCACCACCACGCCCGGCGGCACCGTCCAGCTGTCCATGACGCTGACGAACAACAGGACGTACGACGTCTGGTTCGTCTACCAGACGATCGACCCGACCTGGCTGACCACCCAGCGTCCCGACCTCAAGTACAGCTTCACCGGGTGCACCCTGGCGACGGCGGCCGGAAGCACCCCC
Organism: Streptomyces kebangsaanensis; assembly: GCF_001906585.1. Lineage (GTDB taxonomy): Bacteria > Actinomycetota > Actinomycetes > Streptomycetales > Streptomycetaceae > Streptomyces > Streptomyces kebangsaanensis. The sequence continues at coordinate 2,142 of NZ_JUJA01000062.1, forward strand.
TGTTCCGGTACCGGTCCCGCGAACCTCGGCGCCAACTACGGCGCCACCATTCCGCCCGGTCAGAGCCGGACCGTCACCCTGACCCTGCAGATCGCCCCCGACTCGGGCTGCAACGGCGACATCGGCTTCTACTCGTACTACTACGCCGAGTTCAGCGACAGCACGAACGCCACCGGCGGCCCCGTCTACACGCCGGAGACGCGTGTGGTCTGCTCCTGACGGCAGGACAGCGGAACGACAGGACGACGCAACCGCGGTGACCGGATTCGGCCGTATGAACGGCCAGACTGCGCGGGCGTCACCGGCGGCACGGCCACCGGCGGACCGGACGGGTCCGCCGGTGCTCCGCATCGGGCCCCGACCTGGGGCGACAGGCGCCGGACCGGGCGGCGACCCGCACCCTCGCCCGCCCCGGCAGACCGGCCCGCGGCCGGATCACGGCCGGATCTCGACCAGGTGGACACCTGCGTTTTTCCGTCACGACTCGCAATTCGACCACAAAAGTCACACAAAGAAGTCACCATATGACGTGACGGATGCGTCGACGACCGGCCTTCGAGGGGACGGCCGGCGTCGGCCGAGGGGGTGCGTCCGCTCCATGGGAGCTGTACTCACCCCTGCCCGGGGGGAGGACTTCGCCGTATGAAGCGGACCATGCGCACCACCGCGCTCACCGTGGGCGCGCTCATCGCCGCGCTCGGATTACCCGCAGGGGCCGCGCACGCCGACAGCAGCACGCCCCGTGTCGATCTGCGGACGCTGGTCGTGAGCGACGGCGGTCCGGCCGTCGACGCGATCGCCGCCGAACTGGACACCGCGGGGACGCCCTACACGAAGATCGATCTGAACCAGTCCGGAAGACCCGTGATCGACGACGGCTTCCTCGCGGACACGGTGGACGGCCGGCCGCGGGCCAAGTACCAGGCCGTCGTGCTGCCCAACGACAACCCGTTCCCGGCGAACTCGCCCGAGATGGCGGCGCTCGCGGACTACGAGCGGACCTACGGCGTTCCGCAGGTCGACGCCTACACCTACGCCCGCCCCGAGGCGGGGTTGCAGTACCCGGTCGCCGGTGTCGGCTACTCCGGCAGTCTCGACGGCGTCCGGGCGGAGGTGACGGCCGCCGGCAAGGCGGGGCCCTTCGGTTACCTGAACGGCGCCGTGCCCTTCGAGGACATCGACCCCGCTGTGTCCGAGAGTTATGCCTACCTCTCGCGGCCGGTCGCCGGCGTGGACTTCACGCCGTACGTCGAGGCACCGATCCCGGGGCAGTCGGCGCGCGGCTCGCTGGTCGGCGAGTACCGGCACGACGGGCGGCGGGAGCTGGTCGTCACCTTCGTCTACAACCAGTACCAGCAGCAGTTCCGGCTGCTGGCCCNCGCGGCATCGTCGAGTGGATGACCGGCGGGGTGCACCTGGGGGCCTCCCGCAACTACTTCGCCGTGCACGTCGACGACGTGTTCGCCGCCGACGACCGCTGGGACACGGAACTCAACTGCACGCCCGGAGACGTCGACTGCCCCGGCGGCGGAGGCACGCCCGACCCGATCCGCATGACCGCCGCGGACGTCGACCACGCCACCGCCTGGCAGCGCGACCACGGCTTCACCCTCGACCTCGTCTACAACGGCGCCGGCAGCGTCGACCAGCGCGCGGAGCACAACGGGGCCGACGCCCTGGCCGACCGGCTGATCGCCGAGCGCGGCAAGTTCCGCTGGGTCAACCACACCTACACCCACGCCTTCCTCGGCTGCGAGCAGAACGTCACCGTGGTGCCCTGGCGGTGCGCGACCAACGCGAACGGCAGTGTCAAGTGGGTCACCCGCACGGCCATCTCCAATGAGATCGCCACCAACCGGGTGTGGGGGCAGAGCATCGGACTGCCCCTGCAGAACGACGAGTTGGTCACCGGTGAGCACTCCGGTCTGAAGGTGCTGCCGCAGCAGCCGGACGACAACCCCAACCTGGGGCCCGCGCTCGCCGACAACGGCATCGCCTGGCTCGCCTCGGACAACTCCCGTGACCCCGTGCAGCGCAAGGTCGGTCCCGCCACGACGGTCTCCCGCTACCCGATGAACATCTTCTACAACGCCGGGCGGGCGGCCGAGCAGGTCGACGAGTACAACTGGCTCTACACCAGCCGCGCCCAGGGCGGCAGCGGCATCTGCGAGGACAACCCGGCCACCACCACCTGTCTGCCGGCCCCGCTGGACCCCGCCACCGGCTACGCCGACCACATCGTGCCGCTGGAGACGCGCATCGCCCTCGGGCACGCGCTCGCAGGCGACCCCAAGCCGCACTTCATCCACCAGTCCAACCTCGCCGAGGACCGCCTCGCCTACCCGGTTCTGGGCGGCGTACTGGACGGCTACCGCGCGCTGTTCGCGAACGACACTCCCCTGGTGAACCTGCGGATGAAGGACATCGGCGTGGAGCTGCAGCGCCGCGCGGCCTGGCAGACGGCGCTGCGGAACGGCGGGGTCACGGCGTACCGCGTCGGCGGCACGGTCACGGTGTCGGCCCCGAACGGTGTGGCGGTCACCGCCACGGTGCCGGCCGGCACCACCCTGGCCGGTCGGGCCTTCGGCTCGGCGTACGCGGGCGCCCTGTCCGGCTGGACGGCCTCGGCCGGGCAGCCGCTCACGTTCGCGCTGCCGTCGTCCGCCGCGGCGCCGGGGACGGCCGCGAAGGCCGGCAAGCCCGACAAGCCGGGCCCGGTCACCGTTCCCGCGCCCCGCACCCGGATCCCCGTCGGCGTGAGCGAGCCGCCCGCGCCGAACGCGGCGGGCTGAACCGCGCAGCCACCCACCGGTCCCGGCCGCGACCCCGCGGCCGGGACCGGCACGACCACCCACACCTCGGCCGTGGAGCACTCCGATGCACGTTCACCGCGGCGCGCGCCCCACTGATCCGACGCGCGTCACCCTGCTCACCGAAGGAACGTACCCACACAGTCACGGCGGCGTCAGCGTCTGGTGCGACCAGCTCGTCCGCGGCATGCCCGACCTGGAGTTCGACGTCCTCGCCGTCACCGGCACCGGCCGGGAGCCGCTCGTGTGGGACCTGCCCGCGCACGTGTCCCGCATGACGTCCGTACCCATGTGGGGCGCCCCGCCGGAGGGCCACCCGCCACGAGGGCGCGCGCGCAACCGGCTCACCAGTGCCTACGAGCGGTTCCTGACCGCGCTGCTCGACCCGTGCGCGGAGGACGGGTTCGCGCCCGCGCTCCACACGATGGCGCGGGCCGCCGCCGACGGTACCCTGAGCGCCTTCCTCCGCGGCGACCAGGCCATCTCCGTACTGACCGCGGTGTGGAACCGGCCGGGACTGGTGGTGCGCGAGGCCCGGCCGAGCCTGCACGACGCGCTCACCGCCACCGGCCTGCTCGAGCACGCGCTGCGTCCGCTGGCCGCGCCGCCGCCCACGAGCGGGGTGGCGCACGCGGTCAGCGGCGGAGTCGCCGTACTGCCGGGGCTGGCCGCGCTCGAACAGCACGGCGTGCCCCTGCTGTTGACCGAGCACGGGGTGTACCTGCGCGAGCGCTACCTCGGCTACCGCACCGCGCCGTACCGCTGGCCGGTGAAGGCGGTCGTCCTGGGCTTCTTCCGGCTGCTGACCCAGGAGAGCTACCGCAGGGCCGCCCTGATCACCCCGGGCAACCGCTACAACCGGCTGTGGGAGGAGGAGGGCGGTGCCTCCCCGGAGTCGATCCGCACCGTCTACAACGGCGTGGACCCGGCCGCGTTCCCGCCGGCCGGACCGGAGCCCGAGGTGCCCACCCTCAGCTGGGCGGGCCGGGTGGACCCGATCAAGGACCTGGAGACCCTCATCCGCGCCTTCGCCCTGGTCCGGGCCGAACTGCCCGAGGCCCGGCTGCGGTTGTTCGGCGGCACACCGCGTGGCGGGGAGGGGTACCGGGACCGCTGCGAGGCCCTGGCCGCCGCACTCGGGCAGGCGGACGCCGTCCGGTTCGAGGGGCGGGTGGAGGACATCAAGGACGCCTACGCCGCCGGCAACGTGGTGATGCTCTCCAGCATCAGCGAGGGCTTCCCGTTCACGCTGATCGAGGCCATGTCGTGCGGGCGGGCGACCGTGTCCACCGACGTCGGCGGGGTGCGGGAGGCCGTCGGCGACACCGGTGTCGTGGTTCCGCCGCGCGACCCGGCCGCCATGGCCGCCGCCGCGCTGCGGCTGCTGCGCGACCCCGGGCGCCGCGGGGCGATGGGAGAGGCGGCCCGGCTCCGGGTGATCGAACAGTTCACCCTGCGCCGGACCATCGAGACGTTCCGTTCCATCTACCTGGACCTGGCGGCGCCGGAACGACAGAGGACGGACGGGCGAACGGACGCGCGCCCCGGGCCCGCGCCGTCGGCCGTCGGTTTC
>NZ_JUJA01000063.1:0-4331 GCF_001906585.1 Streptomyces kebangsaanensis
CGCACCGAGGACGGCCCCGACCCCGTCGAACGCGACGCCGACGAGGTACGCAGCCGTATGGCCGCGCTCCAGCGCGGCTGGCAGCGCGGCCGTGAGGAGAACGCCGTGAGCGACGAGGCTCCGGGCGGCAGCACCGCACAGGGAACGACCGCACAAGGAACGACTGAGGGGGACGGCCGATGACCGCACCGAAGACGACCGGCCACACCGTGACGGGCAAGGCGGAGCTGAACTGGCTCCTCGACGACCTGGTGGACCGGGTCGCCGGCATCCGCAAGGCCATCGTCCTGTCCGGGGACGGTCTGCCCACCGGTGTGTCCAAGGACCTGACCCGGGAGGACAGCGAGCATCTGGCCGCCGTGGCCTCGGGCTTCCACAGCCTCGCCAAGGGCGTGGGCCGGCACTTCGAGGCGGGCAGCGTCCGGCAGACCGTCGTCGAACTGGACGAGGTCTTCCTGTTCGTCACCGCCGCCGGCGACGGCAGCTGCCTGGCCGTCCTGGCCGACGCCGACTCCGACGTCGGCCAGGTGGCGTACGAGATGACTCTCCTCGTCAAGCGGGCCGGCGCGCATCTGGGCGCCGCTCCGCGCACCGATGTGTCCTCCTGCGGGTAGTGGGATGACATGAGCGCAGACGGTCAGGCAGGAAGCCACTGGTTCGACGACGAGGCCGGACCGGTGGTCCGCCCCTACGCCATGACGCGCGGCCGCACCAGCCATGGGGCCCAGCACCGCCTGGACCTGATCGCGGTGGTCGTCACGGAACCCGACGTGGACGACCCGGAGACGGACCACGCGCTGTCGCCGGAACACGTGTCCATCGTCGGGCTGTGCCGCGACACCCCGCAGTCGGTCGCCGAGCTCGCCGCGGGACTCGACCTGCCCGTCGGCGTGGTGCGCGTCCTGATCGGTGACCTCGTGGACGAGGAGTACGTCCACGTGACGCGCCCGGTGCCCCCGGCCCAGCTGCCGGACGAGAGCATCCTGCGCGACGTGATCGACGGCCTGCGGGCGCTGTGAGCGACGGTGCGGAAGCGGGGTGACGGGATGACGGGCTGGCAGTTCTGGGTCGACCGGGGCGGCACGTTCACCGACGTCGTTGCGCGCCGCCCGGACGGCCGCCTGGTCACGCACAAACTGCTGTCCGACAACCCCGCGCGGTACGCCGACGCGGCCGTCGCGGGCGTCCGGGCACTCCTGGACGGCTCCGGCGGTCCCGTGGAGTCGGTCCGCATGGGCACCACCGTGGCCACCAACGCCCTGCTGGAACGGACCGGTGAGCGAACCGTCCTCGTCGTCACCCGTGGCTTCGGCGACGCCCTGCGCATCGCCTACCAGAACCGCCCGCACATCTTCGCCCGCCGCATCGAGCTGCCCGAGCTGCTGTACGAACGGGTGCTCGAGGTCGACGAGCGCATCGCCGCCGACGGCACCGTCCTGCGCGCCCCCGACCTCGACGCCCTCGCCGGTCCCCTCCGGCAGGCGTACGACGACGGAATCCGCGCCGTCGCCGTGGTCTGCCTGCACAGCCATCTGCACCCTGCGCACGAACGAGCCGTCGGCGAGCTGGCCGCCCGCGTCGGCTTCCCGCAGATCTCGCTGTCCAGCGAGGTCAGCCCGTTGATGAAGCTCGTCCCGCGCGGGGACACCGCGGTCGTCGACGCCTACCTGTCGCCCGTGCTGCGCCGCTACGTCCAGCACGTCGGCGACGAGCTCGCCGGCGTACGGCTGATGTTCATGCAGTCCAACGGCGGGCTCGCCGAGGCCGGGCAGTTCCGCGGCAAGGACGCCATCCTGTCCGGGCCCGCGGGCGGCATCGTCGGCATGGCGCGCATGTCCCGGCTCGCCGGCTTCGACCGGGTCATCGGCTTCGACATGGGCGGCACCTCCACGGACGTCTCCCACTACGCGGGCGCGTACGAACGCGCCTTCACCACGCAGATCGCGGGCGTGCGGCTGCGCGCTCCCATGCTGGACATCCACACCGTGGCCGCCGGCGGCGGCTCGGTCCTCCACTTCGACGGCTCCCGCTACCGCGTCGGCCCGGACTCGGCGGGCGCCGACCCGGGGCCCGCCTGCTACCGCGGCGGCGGTCCACTCGCCGTCACCGACGCCAACGTGATGCTCGGCCGCATCCAGCCCGCCCACTTCCCCAAGGTGTTCGGCCCCGGCGGCGACCAGCCCCTCGACGACGCACTCGTCCGCGAGCGCTTCACCGCCCTCGCCCGCGAGATCCGCGAGCGGACGGGCGACGACCGCACCCCCGAGCAGGTCGCCGAGGGCTACCTGCAGATCGCCGTCGCCAACATCGCCAACGCCGTCAAGCGGATCTCCGTGCAGAAGGGCCACGACGTCACCCGCTACGCCCTGACCACCTTCGGCGGCGCGGGCGGGCAGCACGCCTGCATGGTCGCCGACTCGCTCGGCATCCGGACCGTCCTCGTGCCGCCCATGGCGGGCGTCCTCTCCGCGCTCGGCATCGGCCTCGCCGACACCACGGCCATGCGAGAGCAGTCCGTCGAGGCACCCCTGGAGCCCGCCGCCATGCCGGGCGTACTGAAGACCGCCGACGACCTGGAGGCCGCAGCCCGCGCGGAACTCACCGCCGAGGACGTCCCCGAGGAGCACATCCGCGTCACCCGCCGCGCCCAGCTCCGCTACGACGGCACGGACACCGCCCTCACCGTCGAACTGGCCGAGCCCGCCACCATGCGGCACGCCTTCGAAGAACGTCATCGTGCCACGTACTCCTTCACCCTCGGCCGCCCGATCGTCGTCGAGTCCCTCTCCGTGGAAGCCACCGGCATCACCGAACCCCCCGATCTGTCCGCCCTTGCCCCGTACCAGGCCGCCCGCGCGGGCCGCTCCGCCGCCCCGGAGACCGTCCGCCTCCACACCGGCGGCGTCTGGCGCGGCGTACCCCTGCACCGCCGCGAGGACCTGCCCCCCGGCGACACCGTCACCGGCCCCGCGATCATCACGGAAGCCAGTGCGACGACCGTCGTCGACGATGGCTGGCGGGCCGTGGCGACCGACGACGGGCATCTGCTCCTGGAACGCGTGGCGGTTACGCAGAGTTCCGACCTCGGTACGGAAGCCGATCCGGTTCTGCTGGAGGTGTTCAACAGCCTCTTCATGTCCATCGCCGAGCAGATGGGCGCCCGGCTGGAGTCCACGGCCCAGTCGGTCAACATCAAGGAGCGCCTCGACTTCTCCTGCGCCCTGTTCGATCCGGACGGAAACCTGGTGGCCAACGCCCCGCACATCCCCGTGCACCTGGGCTCGATGGGCACCAGCGTCAAGGAGGTCATCCGGCGCCGCGGCCCCCGGATGCGGCCGGGGGACACCTACGCGGTCAACGACCCGTACCACGGTGGCACCCACCTGCCGGACGTCACCGTCATCACCCCGGTCTTCGGCACGGGCGACACGCAGGGTGACCGCGTCCTGTTCTACGTCGCCTCCCGCGGCCACCACGCCGAGATCGGCGGGATCGCGCCGGGCTCCATGCCGGCGAACAGCCGCACCATCGACGAGGAGGGCGTTCTCTTCGACAACTGGCTGCTCGCCGAGAACGGCCGGCTGCGGGAGGAGGAGACCCTCCGCCTCCTGACCGGCGCGAGGTATCCCTCCCGCAACCCCGAGACCAACCTCGCCGACCTGCGTGCCCAGACCGCCGCCAATCAGAAGGGCGTTGACGAGGTCGCACGCATGATCGACGACTTCGGCCTCGACGTCGTCCAGGCCTACATGCGGCACGTCCAGGACAACGCCGAGGAGGCCGTCCGCCGGGTCGTCGACGCGCTGGACGACGGGGAGTACGCCTACGAGACCGACTCGGGAGCCGTCATCCGGGTCCGTGTCCGCGTGGACCGCGAGCAGCGGTCGGCGACGATCGACTTCACCGGCACCTCCCCGCAGCTCGCGACCAACTTCAACGCCCCGTTCTCCGTGGTCAACGCGGCCGTCCTGTACGTCTTCCGCACCCTGGTCGCCGCCGACATCCCGCTCAACGACGGCTGTCTGCGCCCGCTGAGGATCGTCGTACCGTCCGGCTCCATGCTCTCTCCCGAGCCGCCGGCCGCGGTCGTCGCGGGCAACGTCGAAACCTCCCAGGCGATCACCGGAGCGCTGTACGCGGCGCTCGGCGTCCAGGCGGAGGGCTCGGGGACGATGAACAACGTCACCTTCGGCAACGAGTGCCACCAGTACTACGAGACCGTCGCCTCCGGTTCCGGCGCGGGCGACGGCTTCCCCGGCGCGAGCGTCGTCCAGACGCACATGACCAACTCCCGGCTCACCGACCCCGAGGTCCTCGAATGGCGGCTGCCC
>NZ_JUJA01000063.1:4336-16084 GCF_001906585.1 Streptomyces kebangsaanensis
GGCTGGAGGAGTTCGCGGTCCGCCACGGCAGCGGCGGCGCCGGCCGGTGGCGCGGCGGAGACGGCGCGGTACGCCGGATCCGCTTCCTCCAGGCCATGACCGTCTCCACGCTCTGCCAGCACCGCAGGGTCCCGCCCTACGGCATGGCGGGCGGCGCGCCCGGCGCGCTGGGCTCGGGCCGGGTGGAGCGCGCGGACGGCACGGTCGTCGAACTCGGCGGAAGTGACTCGGCGGACGTCGCCCCCGGCGACGTACTCGTCGTCGAAACCCCAGGCGGCGGAGGGTACGGTCCACCGCCGCCCGAACCCCATCGAGCAGGAGAAGAGATCGATGATCTTCGGCCGTTCTGAGCGCGGCAAGCCCCCGGTCGAGCCCGTCACGCTCAAGATCCTGGTGGCCGGCGGCTTCGGCGTGGGCAAGACGACCCTCGTCGGCGCGGTCAGCGAGATCAGGCCGCTGCGCACCGAGGAACTGCTCACCGAGGCCGGGCGGCCGGTCGACGACCTCAGCGGCGTGGAGGGCAAGCACACCACCACCGTGGCCATGGACTTCGGCCGCATCACGCTGCGCGAGGACCTGGTGCTGTACCTCTTCGGGACGCCGGGGCAGGAGCGGTTCTGGTTCATGTGGGACGAGCTGGCCGAGGGGGCGCTCGGCGCGGTCGTACTGGCCGACACCCGGCGCCTGGAGGACTGCTTCGCCGCCGTCGACTACTTCGAGCGGCGCTCCATCCCCTTCCTCGTCGGCGTCAACTGCTTCGAGGGCGCGGCCCGCCATCCCGAAGAGGCCGTCCGCCGGGCCCTCGACCTCGACGACGACGTCCCGCTGCTGCTGTGCGACGCCCGCGACCGCGAGTCGGTCAAGGAGGTCCTCATCGGGGTCGTCCAGCACGCGATGGCACACGTCGCGGACCGCCGGCAGTCCGTCACCACCTGACGTCACGCGCCGGTCCGTGCCCCACCGACCGGGACACGGGCCGCGCGCCCACGGCACGCGCGCGTGGCGCACGACGGGCACGCGTGCGTGAGGCTAGTCCTCGCCGTCCTCCAGCCAGCCGAAACTCCTCTCCACGGCCTTGCGCCAGTTGCGGTACTCGCGCTCACGGACCGACGCCTCCATGGACGGCGTCCACTCGGCGTCCTTCTGCCAGTGCGACTTCAGCTCGTCGAGGTCGTTCCACACACCGGTGGCGAGCCCGGCCGCGTAGGCGGCTCCCAGGCAGGTGGTCTCGGAGATCCTGGGGCGGATCACCGGTACGTCGAGCACGTCCGCCTGGTGCTGCATGAGCAGGTTGTTCTTCGTCATGCCGCCGTCGACCTTCAGGGTCGTCAGCCGCACCCCGGAGTCCTGGTACATCGCGTCCACGACCTCGCGCGTCTGCCAGCTGGTCGCCTCCAGCACCGCCCGCGCGAGATGCGCCTTCGTGACGTACCGGGTCAGGCCGGTGACCACCCCGCGCGCGTCCGAACGCCAATACGGTGCGAACAGGCCGGAGAACGCGGGCACGATGTACGCGCCGCCGTTGTCCTCGACGCTCGCCGCCAGTGGCTCGATCTCGTCCGCCGCACGGATGATGCCGAGCTGGTCGCGGAACCACTGCACCAGCGCGCCCGTGATGGCGATGGCGCCCTCCAGACAGTAGACCGGCGCCTCGTCGCCGATCTTGTAGCCCATGGTGGTGAGCAGGCCGCTCTTCGACGGCACGGGCCGGTTGCCGGTGTTGAGCAGCAAGAAGCTGCCGGTGCCGTACGTGTTCTTGGCGTCGCCCACGTCGTAGCAGGCCTGCCCGAACACGGCCGCCTGCTGGTCGCCCAGGGCGGATGCCACCGGCACGCCGGCGGGCGGGCCGACGGCGGTTCCGTACACCTCGGAGGAGGACTTGATCTCCGGCAGCATCGCCTCGGGGATGTTCATGGCGGACAGGATGGACTGGTCCCACTGGAGGGTCTGCAGGTTCATCAGCATGGTGCGGCCGGCGTTGGTGACGTCGGTGACGTGCCGGCCGCCGTCGGTACCGCCGGTGAGGTTCCAGATGAGCCAGGAGTCGATCGTGCCGAAGGCGATCTCGCCGCGCTCGGCGCGGTCGCGCAGGCCGGGTACGTTGTCCAGCAGCCAGGCCGCCTTGGGACCGGAGAAGTAGCTGGCGAGCGGCAGCCCGGTCTGCTCGCGGAAACGGTCCTGCCCGTCGGAGCCGCCGAGCTCGTTGCACAGCGCCGCGGTGCGGGTGTCCTGCCAGACGATCGCGTTGTGCACCGGCTTGCCCGTGGCGCGGTCCCACAGGACCGTCGTTTCGCGCTGGTTGGTGATGCCGAGCGCGCTGAGCTGGTTGGCGCGCAGTCCCGCCTTGGCGATCGCGCCCGAGACCACAGCCAGCACCTTCGACCAGATTTCGGTGGCGTCGTGCTCCACCCAGCCCGGTTTGGGGAAGATCTGGCGGTGCTCGCGCTGGTCGACGGCGACGATGGAGCCGCTGTGGTCGAAGATGATGCAGCGGCTGGAGGTGGTGCCCTGGTCGATTGCGGCCACGTACTTCTCGGCGTTGTCCGTCATGGCTACCCCTTGGGGAGTGGAGAAGCGGCCGAGGGTCGGGACATGCCATCCCCCGTGCCCTCACTGGTATCAGTTTGTCCCACATTGGCATGGAACAGTGCGAGACGAACGACAGGTGGCCCCACGCAGGAGGAGGCCACGGCGGCACGCCGTCACGCCCGTCGGGCGACCACTGGGCCGAATCGCGGAGCGACTGACAGAAGACGCCCTTCTTCCGGACGGATGCTGTCCGCTACAGTCCGCGCGTGTCCGAAAAACAACGCTCGACTGGCAACTCCGCAGTGCACTCGTACTGTTCAAGCTGCGGAGCGGCCTACGGAGAGGGCATCTCCGGCTGGCCGCGCACCTGTCCGGCCTGCGACACCGTGGCCTACCGCAACCCGCTGCCGGTCGCGGTGGCCCTCCAGCCCGTGTACGACACCAAGGGCACCGCTCTGGTCGTCATCACGCGCACCATCGCACCCGCGCGCGGGGGCACGGCCCTGCCGGGCGGCTACATCGACGACCGTGAGGACTGGCGCCAGGCCGTCGTCCGCGAGCTCAGGGAGGAGACCGGCATCGACGCGGCCGCCCGTGACGTGCGGCTCGCCGACGCGATGAGCTCGCCCGACGGCCACCTGCTGCTCTTCGGGCTGCTGCCGGAACGTTCCGTCGAGAGCCTGCCGCGGTCCAGCGCCACCGACGAGACGGAGGGCTGGCACCTGCTGCGCAGGCCCACCGAGCTCGCCTTCCCGCTGCACACGCTGGCCGTCCGCGCCTGGTTCGAAGGCCGGTACCTCTGACTTCAGCCCTCGGCCGGCCCCCGTACGCGCAGCGGGTGGAGCGGCTCGCCCACGCCGTCCTCCCGTTCGAGCTCGACGACCACCCGCCCGCCTCGCAGGCGGGTGGTGTAGCGCTCGATCCCCGGCTCCTCCCAGCCGTCGCCCGCGTCCGGCACCACCAGCCCGCCCCCGGTACGTCCCCGGGCGGGCGCCCACACTTCCAGCTCAAGACCGCCGCCCTCACCCCGCACGGGGATCACCGCACCCGCGCGCGCGAACACCGGAACCCGCGCAAGGGGCGCGTCGACCAGCACCTGCCCCGGCCCCTCGTACGCCCGTTGCGTCGCCGTGTCGTACCAGCGGCCCCGCGGCAGCCGCACCGCCCGCCGGTCCGCGCCGGGCTCGAGCACAGGCGCCACCAGCAGGCTGTCGCCGAGCAGGAAGGCGTCCTCGCAGTCCCGCAGGGCGCGGTCCTCCGGCGCGCCCCACCACAGCGGCCGCACGTACGGCGCCCCCGTACGCCGCGCCAGGTGCGCCAGCGTCACGAAGTACGGCAGCAGACGACGGCGCTCGACGAGTGCCACGCGCGCGTGCTGAAGGACCTCCGGACCGAACTCCCACGGCTCCCGGCGCCCCGCCCACAGGCTTGAGTGCGTCCGGAACAGCGGCAGGTACGACCCCAGCTGGAACCAGCGCACGTACAACTCAGGTGAGGGACCGCCGTCGAACCCGCCCACGTCCGGGCCGGAGTACGGCACTCCGCACAGGCCCAGCCCCAGGACCAGCGACAGCGACGCCCGCAACCCCGGCCAGCCGGTCGCCACATCCCCCGACCAGGTGCCGCCGTAGCGCTGCAGCCCGGCCCACCCCGAGCGCGAGAAGACGAACGGACGCTCCTCGGGCCGCAGGGCGCGCAGCCCCTCGTAGCCGGCCCTGGCCATGCACAGCGCGTACACGTTGTGCGCCTCACGGTGGTCGCCGCCCCGGCCCTCCAGGGCATGCAGGGCAGACCGGGGCAGGGTCGTCTCACCGAAGGCGGCGAACGACGTCGGCTCGTTCATGTCGTGCCAGAAACCGGCGAACNGGGCCAGCCGCTCCCGGTACAGCCCGCCCCACCACTGCCGCACACGCGCGTGCGTGAAGTCCGGGAAGACCGCTTCCCCGGGCCACACGAGACCCCGTACGACGCTGCCCGAAGCCTCCCGCACGAAGGCGTCCCCGGCCGTTCCCTCGTCGTACACGGCGTTGCCCGGTGCCGCCTTCACCGCGGGGTCGACGATGGACACCAGCCGGACCCCGCTCCGCCGCACCTCCTCGGCGAGCGCCCGCAGTTTCGGGAAGCGGTCCTGGTCCACGGTGAACACCTGGTGCGCGTCGTAGTGGTCGATGTCCAGGTGCACCGCGTCCAGCGGCAGACCGCGCTCGTGGTAGCCCGCGACGACCCGCCGCACCTCCTGCTCACTGCCGAAGCCCCACCGCGCGTGGTGGTGACCGAGAGCCCACGCGGGCGGCAGCGCGGCCGCCCCGGTGAGCGAGGACCAGGTCTGTGCCACGCGCGCGGGGGTGCCGACGATCACCCAGCAGCGCAGCGGACCACCGGCCATCCTCAGCTCGCTCGTCCCGGCCCGGTCGTGGCCCGAGCCGGAACCCTCCTCGCCCTCCCGCAGCGCGACCGTGCCGTCCCAGGAGTTGTCGTGGAACACCAGATGCGTCCCCGCGTCGGCCACGACCAGCTGGACCGGCATGGTGATGTACAACGGGTCGTCACCGGGCCCGAAGGCGCGGCCGGGATCGGTGTTCCACAGGCGGTAGGCGCCGTCACGCAGCCGCGGCCCCGAAGCCCGGCCGCCCAGACCGAAGAACCGCGCGTCGGCCGCCACCTCGGACCGCTGCGACCAGCGCGCGGGGCCCCCACCCACCGGCTCCCACCACCGGGGCGGCAAATCACGGCGCAGCGGCACACCCCCCGGCGTGCGCACCTCGACCGCGCCGTGCCGCGACACGGCGACGGTGACCCGCTCGGCCACGACCCGCCATCCACCGTCCTTGTCCGGCTCCAGCACCGCGCGCGGGTCCGGGTCCGGACAACGGCCGGCGAGCGCGTACGACGGCTCGGGCCCGGCCCCGTCCCAGCCCCAGAAGACGGCACCGTTCACGGCGACGACGATGCGCAGCTCCGAGCGGCCGAAGCGCACCACGCCACCCCCGGGCCCGGGCTCCGCGTCCCGCACCGCACCGGGCACCCGCGCGCGTTCGGGCCCCCGCGGCGGCAGGTCCCTGGCGTCGGCGCGCCGCCTGCGCCAAGCGGCCCGTACGGTCCGCGGCCCCCGGGCCGCCCCCGCCGAACCGACCACCTTCACCCAACGCACCAGGTCACGACCGTCCATGCCGTTCAGCCTGCCATTCACAGCCGCCCGCAGGCTCCTCGTTCAACTGCCGTTCACCCGTGCCAAGACCACATCTTCACTACGCGGACTATGTGCGGTGCGCCCTGGTGCAGAAGTCGATCACATGGCATCGTCCGTGGCAGCCGCGTCACGCGCACACCCCAGCACGTGCGCGGACCGACGCACACGACGCGCACAGCCCGGGAGCAGCCCCATGTCGACCGTGAACCCCCTGCCGCTCTGGCAGCCCGATCCGCAGCGGATCGCCCAGGCACAGATCACGAAGTTCCAGGCCTGGGCGGCCGAGCACCACGGAGCCCCGGCCGAGGGCGGCTACGCGGCACTGCACCGCTGGTCCGTCGACGAACTGGACACCTTCTGGAAAGCCGTGACGGAGTGGTTCGACGTACGGTTCACCACGCCCTACGCGCGCGTGCTGGGCGACCGCTCGATGCCCGGCGCCCAGTGGTTCCCGGGCGCGACCCTGAACTACGCCGAGCACGCCCTGCGCGCGGCCGCCACCCGCGCCGACGAACCCGCCCTGCTGTACGTCGACGAGACCCACGAACCGTGCCCGGTGACCTGGGCCGAGCTGCGCCGCCAGGTGGGTTCCCTGGCCGCCGAACTGCGCGCCCTGGGTGTACGCCCGGGAGACCGGGTCAGCGGCTACCTGCCGAACATCCCCCAGGCCGTCGTCGCCCTCCTCGCCACGGCCGCCGTGGGCGCCGTCTGGACGTCCTGCGCCCCCGACTTCGGCGCCCGCAGCGTCCTCGACCGCTTCCAGCAGGTGGAACCGGTCGTCCTGTTCACTGTCGACGGCTACCGCTACGGCGGCAAGGAGCACGACCGCCGCGACACCGTCGCCGAGCTGCGCCGCGAACTGCCCACCCTGCGCGCGGTCGTCCACATCCCGCTGCTGGGTACCGACGCCCCCGAAGGCGCCCTGGACTGGGCCGGCCTGACCTCCGCCGACACGGACCCCGTCTTCGAACAGGTGCCCTTCGACCATCCCCTGTGGGTGCTGTACTCCTCCGGCACCACCGGCCTGCCCAAGGCCATCGTGCAGTCCCAGGGCGGCATCCTGGTCGAGCACCTCAAACAACTCGGCCTGCACTGCGACCTCGGTCCCCTGGACCGCTTCTTCTGGTACACGTCGACCGGCTGGATGATGTGGAACTTCCTCGTCTCCGGCCTGCTGACCGGCACGACGATCATCCTGTACGACGGCAGCCCCGGATTTCCCGACACGGGCGCCCAGTGGCGGGTCGCCGAACGCACCGGAGCCACCCTGTTCGGCACCTCCGCCGCGTATGTGATGGCCTGCCGCAAGGCGGGAGTGCACCCCTCCCGGGACTTCGACCTGTCCCGGGTGCGGTGCGTCGCGACGACCGGATCGCCGCTGCCGCCGGACGGGTTCCGCTGGCTGCACGACGAGGTCCGCGACGACCTGTGGATCGCTTCCGTCAGCGGCGGCACGGACGTATGTTCCTGCTTCGCGGGAGCCGTACCGACCCTCCCGGTCCACATCGGCGAGCTCCAGGCCCCCTGCCTCGGCACCGACCTGCAGTCGTGGGACCCCAGTGGCGCACCGCTGGTCGACGAGGTCGGTGAGCTCGTGGTCACCAACCCCATGCCGTCGATGCCGACCCGCTTCTGGAACGACCCCGACGGCAGCCGCTACCACGACAGCTACTTCGCCATGTACCCCGGGGTATGGCGCCACGGCGACTGGATCACGCTGACCTCCCGCGGCTCGGTGATCATCCACGGCCGCTCCGACTCCACGCTCAACCGCCAGGGCGTGCGGATGGGGTCCGCCGACATCTACGAAGCCGTCGAACGCCTTCCCGAGATCAAGGAGTCCCTGGTCATCGGCATCGAACAGCCCGACGGCGGCTACTGGATGCCCCTCTTCGTGCACCTGGCCCCCGGAGCCGTCCTCGACGACGCACTGCTGGGACGCGTCAAGCAGACCATCCGCGAACAGCTCTCCCCGCGGCACATCCCCGACGAGATCATCGAGGTGCCCGGCATCCCGCACACCCTCACCGGCAAGCGCATCGAGGTCCCGGTCAAGCGCCTCCTGCAGGGCACACCGCTGGAAAAGGCGGTCAACCCCGGTTCGGTCGACGACCTCGACCTGCTGCGCTTCTACGAGGACCTGGCCCGCAAGCGCGCCTGAGCGGCCACGGCAACCCGGCGCAGGGGATCTCGGACTTCGCCGAGTACGGCGGTGAAGTCCGAGGCCACCCCGTTGTCAGTGCCCCCGGTTACTGTGAGTGAGCATTGATCGACTGCGCACACAGGGGGAAACATGGCGCACACCGACCACCGAACCATGCGACACGTCCTGCGCCGGGAAATCGCCGGCACCATCGGCCTGCTCACCGACGAACAGGACTTCCGCGCCATGCGGCGCTACCGCAGCTTCACCTTCGACGACCACACCACCTACCTGCGACAGGTCGAGACACTCCTCAAGACCGTCGCCGAGCAGGGAGGCCACACCACGGTCGCCCTCTTCGACCCCGAGGAATACGCCGAATACTGCGCGGAAACCGGCCTCGACCCCGACATCCCGTCCAGCCGCACCCGCTACACCGCCGAACTCGCCACCACAGGCCCCACACTTCCCTACGACGGACGGCCCCTCGCCGAACTCGTCCCCGACCTCGTCGACGAGGCCGTACGCCAGGCGACCTGGGAGTACGCCTCCACCCTCCTCGCCCGCCTCGGTCCCTGCGCCAGTTGCGGCGAGAACATCGGCCGCGCCGCCTTCGCCCGCGCCGCGGACCTCCTCCTCCGCATCCTCGGCACGGCCCCGCCGGGCAACCGGCACCTGGTGTGCAGCGTCACCGGCACGCCCGAGACCCTGGTCGCCGTCCTCCACGCCGACGACGAGGACGCCGACGCCGCACACCTCGACGAGGCCGAAGCCCTGGAATTCACCACGGTCCTCGCTCTCGGCATCGCCACCGGCAGCCCCGGCGGACTCGTCATGCGCACCACCGCCCCCGGCACCGCCGACCGCGTCTACGGCTGGCGCCTGCGCGCCGACGGGCTCGACCCCCTCACCGCGGGCGAGGTCTTCGACGCCTACTGCACCGACATCGAATCCGGCGACCTGATCTCCCCGGAATCCGGTGTCGACTACAGCGAGCCGCCCGACCTCGGAGAGGAGGGGCCTGCCTTGCGGCACCGTCACTGAACGCCCGAGGGGCGCCCCACCCGCAAGTGGAGCGCCCCTCGCAAGCCGCAGGCGAACAGTGCGGCTGCGTCACTCGCCGGAAAGCACCGCCTGAGCCGCGTTGCGTGCCTCCTCGGCGGTGTCCGCGGCCCGTGCCGCGGCCGCCGCACGCTCGCACTGAGCCAACGTGTACTTCGCCAGCGTCGCCCGTACATAAGGAAGCGACGCCGCACCCATGGACAGGGAGGTGACGCCCAGACCCGTCAGCACACAGGCCAGCAGCGGATCGGAGGCGGCCTCACCGCAGACACCGCAGCTCTTTTCCTCGGCCTTCGCCGCCTCGGCGGCCATCGCGACCAGGTCCAGCAGCGCGGGCTGCCACGGGTCCTGCAGCCGGGACACCGCACCCACCTGCCGGTCGGCCGCGAAGGCGTACTGCGCGAGGTCATTGGTACCCAGCGACAGGAACTCGACCTCCTGCAGTACCGAACGGGCCCGCAGCGCGGCGGACGGGATCTCCACCATCGCACCGAACTTCGCCCGCAACCCCGCCGCACGGCACGCGTCCGCGAACGCCTTGGCATCCGTCCGGTCCGCCACCATCGGGGCCATCACCTCGAGGTGGACCGGCAGGCCCTCGGCCGCCTTGGCGAGCGCGGACAGCTGGGTGCGCAGCACCTCCGGGTGGTCGAGCAGCGTCCGCAGGCCCCGCACACCGAGAGCGGGGTTCGGCTCGTCGGCCGGTGTCAGGAAGTCCAGCGGTTTGTCCGCACCCGCGTCCAGCACGCGGACGACCACACGGCCCTCCGGGAAGGCCTCCAGGACCTGCCGGTAGGCCTCGACCTGCTTCTCCTCGGACGGCGCGTTCTTGTTGTCGTCCAGGAACAGGAACTCGGTCCGGAACAGCCCGACGCCCTCGGCACCGGCCTCCACCGCCGCCGCCACGTCCGCGGGGCCGCCAATGTTCGCGAGGAGCGGCACCTTGTGACCGTCGGAGGTGGCACCCGGACCGGTCGAGGCGGCCAGCGCGGCCTTGCGCTCGGCGGCCGCGGCCTCCAACTGCGCCTTCTTCTCGTCACCGGGATTCACGAAGATCTCGCCGGTGCTTCCGTCCACGGCGATCACCGTGCCCTCGGCCAGCTCGACGGCACCGGGCAGCGCCACCACGGCCGGCACACCCAGCGCCCGCGCCAGAATCGCGCTGTGGCTGGTCGGCCCGCCCTCCTCGGTGACGAAGCCGAGGACGAGAGTCGGGTCCAGCAGCGCCGTGTCCGCCGGCGCCAGGTCACGGGCGACCAGGACATACGGCTCGTCGCTGTCCGGCACGCCCGGCATCGGTACGCCGAGCAGACGAGCGACGATACGGTTCCGCACATCGTCCAGGTCGGCCACCCGGCCCGCGAGGTACTCACCCGCACCGGCCAGCAGGTCCCGGTAGGCGCCGAACGCGTCGTACACCGCGCGCTCGGCCGTACTGCCGACGGCGATACGCCGCTCGACATCAGCGATCAGCTCCGGGTCCCGCGCCATCATGGCCTGCGCCTCGAGCACGGCCTGGGCCTCGCCCCCCGCCAGATTGCCGCGCGCCATGAGGTCGGCCGCCACGGCCTCCACGGCCTGACGGGCGCGCCCCTGCTCACGCTCCGCCTCGTCCGCCGGGATCTGCTTGGCAGGCGGCTCCAGCACCGCCGTCCCCATGTGCCGAACCTCGCCGATCGCCACTCCGTGGCTCACACCGACGCCTCGCAGCGTTGTCTCCATCTCACCTGTCTCCGATAGTGCGGCGGGNGGCCCTGCCGCCGTGATGGTTGTTCTGTATGCCGTCCATTAAGGAGGCAGCGGTGTCACTTCCAGGTGAAGAGACTGTCGCCCGCCTTCACATCGCCGTCGTCGCGAAGATCGGAGAGGGAGTCCGAGGTCGCCTCCAGGGCCACGACCGGACACACGGGGGACTTGCCGGTGGCTTCGACGGCGGCGGGGTTCCAGCGCACCACGGCCTGGCCGCGCGTCACCGTGTCGCCCTTGCTCACCAGCAGCTCGAAGCCTTCGCCGTTGAGCTGCACGGTGTCGATGCCGAGGTGGGTGAGCACCCCGTGCCCCTGCTCGTCGACGACGACGAACGCGTGCGGGTGCAGCGAGACGATGACTCCGTCCACGGGGGCCACGGCGTCGACGGGCTCGCGTACGGGATCGATCGCCATGCCTGGGCCGACCATGGCCCCGGAGAAGACCGGATCCGGTACTGCCGCCAGTCCGATGGCGCGCCCTGCGAGCGGGGACGTCACGGTGGTCATGGGAAGCCTCCCAGGGGTGGGGATTCATGTGTGCCGTCACAGCACTGCCTGTCCCGGACGGCGCGGTGTGCAGCAGGGTATGCCACGGTGGTCTAGACCACCAAACCAATCGATTTGCACCTGCCGCGAGGCCCATGTAAAGTCGTACCCCTGCTCGGGGATGAGTGGCGCGACTGCGTGTCCATGTCCGGCAGCACCCAACTTGTCAGATCCTATCTCGGGATCGCCTTCTGCATGTCCGCAGGACGGTGGTCGGAGAGACCGGAAAACCCTGATAGAGTTTGGATCACCGAAGGGAAGCGCCCGGAGGAAAGCCCGCGAGGGTGAGTACGAAGGAAGCGACCGTTCCTTGAGAACTCAACAGCGTGCCAAAAATCAACGCCAGATATGTTGATACCCCGTCTCCGGCCGTCACGGCCGGGGCGAGGTTCCTTTGAAAAAAACACAGCGAGGACGCTGTGAACCGAGGGGGACTATTCCTCCCCTCCGGTTCCGCTCCCGTGTGTGGCACCGGATCACCGGTAGACATTCACGGAGAGTTTGATCCTGGCTCAGGACGAACGCTGGCG
>NZ_JUJA01000064.1:0-9393 GCF_001906585.1 Streptomyces kebangsaanensis
GAGGGCGCGTACGTGACCCCGCTGGTGCGCAAGCTCGCCGCCGAGAACGGCGTCGACCTGTCCACCGTCAAGGGCACGGGCGTCGGCGGCCGTATCCGCAAGCAGGACGTGCTCGCCGCCGCCGAGGCCGCGAAGGCCGCCGCCCCGGCCGCCGCCGCTCCCGCCGCTCCCGCCGCCCCCGCGGCGAAGAAGGCCCCGGTCCTGGAGGTCTCCCCGCTGCGCGGCCAGACCGTGAAGATGCCGCGGATCCGCAAGGTCATCGGCGACAACATGGTCAAGGCCCTGCACGAGCAGGCCCAGCTGTCCTCGGTGGTCGAGGTCGACGTCACCCGTCTGATGCGGCTGCGCGCCCAGGCGAAGAACTCCTTCGCGGCGCGTGAGGGCGTCAAGCTCTCCCCGATGCCGTTCTTCGTCAAGGCCGCCGCCCAGGCGCTGAAGGCCCACCCGGTCATCAACGCGAAGATCAACGAGGCCGAGGGGACCATCACCTACTTCGACACCGAGCACATCGGTATCGCGGTGGACTCCGAGAAGGGCCTGATGACCCCGGTCATCAAGAACGCCGGTGACCTCAACATCGCCGGTATCGCCAAGGCCACCGCCGACCTGGCGGCCAAGGTCCGCGGCAACAAGATCACGCCGGACGAGCTGGCCGGTGGGACCTTCACCATCTCCAACACCGGTTCGCGCGGCGCGCTGTTCGACACGATCATCGTGCCGCCGGGCCAGGTCGCGATCCTCGGCATCGGCGCCACGGTCAAGCGCCCGGCCGTCATCGAGACCGAGGAGGGCACGGTCATCGGCGTGCGCGACATGACCTACCTGACCCTCTCCTACGACCACCGTCTGGTGGACGGCGCCGACGCGGCCCGTTACCTGACGGCGGTCAAGGCGATCCTGGAGGCGGGCGAGTTCGAGGTCGAGCTCGGCCTCTGACCAGGGTCGAAGATCAGTACGGCGCCCCCGTCCGGAGCATTCCGGGCGGGGGCGCCGCTTTGCCCGTTCTTGGTCTTGACGGCGTGTAAGCCTCGTCTCACCTGCGTGAAAGCGCCCGTATGCGCCCTCCCGCCCGCCGCCGACCGCCGTATTGTCTAAGCGTCAATGCCCTCCGGGGACCCGCCGGTCCCCCGCTAAGGAGCTTTCCATGACCGCGCCCCTCGTCCACTCGCTGCGCGAGCAGATCCGCGAGCACATCGTGGAGGGGATCGTCAGCGGGCGCTGGAAGCCGGGCGAGCGGATCGTGGAGCGGCGGATCGCCACCGAGCTGGAGGTCAGCCAGACGCCGGTGCGGGAGGCGCTGCGCGAACTGGAGTCGCTGCGGCTGATCGAGTCGGCACCCAACAAGGGCGTACGGGTGCGGAATCTGACCGCCGCCGACCTGGAGGAGAGCTATCCGGTCCGGGCCGGTCTCGAGGCCATCGCGGCGGAGCTGGCGGCCCGGCGGCTGGCGGAGGACTGCTCGGCGCTGGAGTCGCACGTGGCCGCGCTGTACGAGGCCGACCGCAAGTCCGACGGCACGGCCCAGGTGCGGCACACGGTGGCCTTCCACCGCGAGATGGTCCGGGCGGCCGGCAACTCGGTGCTGCTGCACACCTGGGAGGGCCTGGGCATCGAGGTGTTCACCGCGCTGTCGATCCGCTGGCTGGGCACGGTCCAGCAGTCGTACGCGGAGGAGCACGAGGAACTGGTACAGGCGTTCCGCAGGCGCGATCCGCGGATCGCCGAGCTGGTGAAGGCGCACGTCCTCGGCTGCGCGCCGCGGGCTTGATCCAGTCGGACACTTCCCCGCCCACCTGCGGAAACCAAGCGAAAACACGGCACCGGGTGCCCGTTTCCAAGGCACCGCGTGCCGACTTTCTGACAATCGAAGGATTTTGATCGCAAACCTTTGATCGATCATCGATCAGGGGGTTAGAGTCACCGCTGGGCTTCCACCAAAGCCTCACGCCCTGTCCTGCCAAAGACCTAGGGCACCCCCGAACCCTTCGACTGAGGGAACCCCTTCGACCGAGGAAGGCGGCGACATGACCGACCCCCACGCCATCCAGCCGAGCGAGCTCGACCAGCTCCCGGACCGCGACCCCGAGGAGACCGCCGAATGGCGGGCCTCCCTGGACGCCGTCACCGAGGCGGCCGGGCCGCACCGTGCCGCGTACCTGATGCGCCGCACACTGGAGCGTGCCGAGGGCCTCGGCCTCGCCCTGCCCAAGCTCCTCGAGACGGACTACGTCAACTCCATCCCGACCGCCGCCGAGCCGGCCGTCCCCGGTGACGAGGCCCTGGAGGCCCGCATCACCGCCTGGAACCGGTGGAACGCGGCGGCGATGGTCACCCGCGGCAGCAAGTACGGCGTCGGCGGCCACATCGCCACCTTCGCCTCCGCCGCCTGGCTGTACGAGACCGGCTTCAACCACTTCTTCCGCGGCAAGGAGGACGACGGCTCCGGCGACCAGCTCTACATCCAGGGCCACGCCTCCCCGGGCATCTACGCCCGTGCCTTCCTCGACGGCCGGCTGACCGAGCAGCACCTGGACAACTTCCGCCAGGAGGTGGGCGGCAACGGCCTGCCCTCCTACCCGCACCCGCGCCGCCTGCCCTGGCTGTGGGAGTTCCCGACGGTGTCGATGGGCCTCGGCCCGATCTCCGCCATCTACCAGGCCCGGTTCAACCGCTACCTCACCAGCCGCGGCATCAAGGACGTCTCCCAGTCCCACGTCTGGGCGTTCCTCGGCGACGGCGAGATGGACGAGCCCGAGTCGACGACCGCGCTCACCCTCGCCGCCCGCGAGCAGCTGGACAACCTCACCTTCGTCGTCAACTGCAACCTGCAGCGCCTGGACGGCCCGGTCCGCGCCAACTTCAAGATCGTGCAGGAGCTGGAGGCCCAGTTCCGCGGCGCCGGCTGGAACGTGATCAAGACCCTGTGGGGCTCGGCCTGGGACGAGCTGTTCCGGCTCGACACCACGGGCGCGCTGGTACGCCGGCTGCGCGAGGTACCGGACGCGCAGATCCAGACGTACCAGACCCGCGACGCGGCCTACATCCGCCAGGACTTCTTCGGGGCCGACCCGGCGCTCGCGGAGATGGCGAAGCTGCTGAGCGACGACAAGATCATCGAGTGCTTCCACCTCTCCCGCGGCGGCCACGAGTCCCGCAAGGTCTACGCCGCGTACAGGGCGGCCCTCGCCCACAAGGGTGCCCCGACGGTGATCCTGGCCCAGACGGTCAAGGGCCACACCCTCGGTGAGGGCTTCGCGTCGAAGAACGCCAACCACCAGATGAAGAAGCTGTCGGTGGACGAGTTCAAGGCGATGCGCGACCGCCTCGGACTGCCCATCCCCGACAGTGCCTTCGCCGACGGCCAGGTCCCCTACGCCCACCCCGGCGCCGACTCCCCCGAGGTGCGCTACCTCCAGGAGCGCCGCGCGGCCCTCGGCGGCCCGGCCCCGGCCCGCCGCGTCCACCCGGTCGCCCCGCTGCCCGCCCCCGCCGACAAGGCGTTCACCGCCTTCGACAAGGGCTCCGGCTCGCAGAGCGTGGCCACCACCATGGCGTTCGTCCGCCTGGTCAAGGACCTGGTCCGCGACAAGGAGACCGGCAGGCGCTGGGTGCCGATCGTCCCGGACGAGGCGCGCACCTTCGGCATGGAGTCGCTGTTCCCCTCGCTCGGCATCTACTCGCCCAAGGGCCAGACGTACGAGCCGGTCGACCGCGACCAGCTGATGTACTACAAGGAGGCCAAGAACGGCCAGATCCTCAACGAAGGGATCACCGAGGCCGGTTCGATGGCCGACTTCATCGCCGCTTCGTCGTCGTACGCGACGCACGGCGAGGCGATGATCCCGTTCTACATCTTCTACTCGATGTTCGGCTGGCAGCGCACCGCCGACCAGATGTGGCAGCTCGCCGACCAGCTCGGCCGCGGCTTCCTGATCGGCGCCACGGCCGGCCGTACGACGCTGACGGGCGAGGGCCTGCAGCACGCCGACGGCCACTCCCCGGCCATCGCGGCGACCAACCCGGCGGCGCTGACGTACGACCCGGCGTTCGCGTACGAGCTCGCGGTCATCGTCAAGGAGGGCCTGCGCCGGATGTACGGCGAGGCGGCTCCCGGCGAGGACCAGGACGTCTTCTACTACCTGACCGTCTACAACGAGCCGCTGCCGCAGCCGGCGAAGCCGTCCGGCCTCGGTATCGACGAGGGCATCGTCAAGGGCCTGTACCGCTTCAACACGGCGGAGTCGGCGGGGCTCTCCGTCCCCGCCAACGCCCCGCGGATCCAGCTGCTCGGCTCCGGTACGGCGATCCACTGGGCGCTGGACGCGCAGCGGCTGCTCGCCGAGGAGTGGGGCGTGGCCGCCGACGTGTGGTCGGCGACCTCCTGGGGCGAGCTGCGCCGGGACGCCATGGAGGCCGACGCGGCACTGCTGCGCGGCGAGGAGCGGGTGCCGTACGTCCGTCAGGCGCTGCAGGGCGCCGAGGGCCCGGTTCTCGCGGTCTCCGACTACATGCGTCAGGTCCCCGACCAGATCGCGCAGTGGGTCGAGCAGGACTACACCTCGCTGGGCACCGACGGCTTCGGTCTGTCGGACACCCGTGAGGCCGCCCGCCGCCACTTCGGCGTCGACGCCCAGTCGATCGCCGTCGCCGCCCTGGCCCAGCTCGCCCGGCGCGGCGAGGTGAAGGCCTCCGCGGTCAAGGAGGCACGGGAGAAGTACGGCCTGTAGGGGCCGGGACGTGACGAAGGGGTGCGGCGGCCGCCGCACCCCTTCGTTGTCGGTGGCCCCCGGCATGATGGCCGTATGCGTGCCGCCCGTCTGATCAAAATGGTGCTGCTGCTCCAGTCGCGGCCCTCGATGACCGCCGCCGAACTGGCCCGGGAGCTGGAGGTGTCGGAGCGGACCGTCACGCGGGACGCGCAGGCGCTGTCGGAGGCGGGCGTGCCGGTCTACGCCGACCGGGGCCGGGCCGGGGGCTACCGGCTGGTGGGCGGCTACCGCACCCGGCTGACCGGGCTCGCCCGCGGTGAGGCCGAGGCGCTGTTCCTGAGCGGCGTGCCGACGGCGCTCAGGGAGATGGGGCTGGAGGACGCCGCGTCGGCCGCCCGGCTGAAGGTGTCCGCGGCGCTGCTGCCCTCGCTGCGCGACGCCTCCCGTACGGCGGCGCAGCGCTTCCACCTGGACGCGCCCGACTGGTTCCGGGAGCCGAGGACGCCCGAGCTGCTGCCTGCGGTCGCCGACGCGGTGTGGGACGACCGGCGGATCGCCGCGCGGTACCGGCGCGGCGAGGAGGAGGCCGTGCGGGAGCTGGAGCCGTACGGGCTCGTGCTCAAGGCGGGCGTGTGGTACCTGTGCGCGCGGGTCGCCGGGCCCGGGGCGTGTTCCGGGAGCAGCGCCTTCCGGGTGTACCGCGTCGACCGGTTCACCGCGGTGGAGGCGGCCGGGCAGCGGTTCGAGCGGGACGGCGGCTTCGACCTGCCCGGCTTCTGGGAGGAGAGGGCGGAGCAGTTCGC
This sequence comes from Streptomyces kebangsaanensis, assembly GCF_001906585.1. Taxonomy (GTDB): domain Bacteria; phylum Actinomycetota; class Actinomycetes; order Streptomycetales; family Streptomycetaceae; genus Streptomyces; species Streptomyces kebangsaanensis. The sequence continues at coordinate 5,513 of NZ_JUJA01000064.1, forward strand.
GCGGTCGATCCTGCGCGCCGAGGTGGTGGTGCGGCTGTCCGAGGAGGGCGTACGGCGGCTGGTGCACGCCGTGGGTCCGGTGCCGGCCCGGGAGGCGCTGGCGGCGGCCGGCGCCCCCGACGGGCACGGGTGGGTGACGGTCACCGTGCCGGTCGAGTCCGAACAGGTCGCGCACACCCAACTCACGGCGCTCGGGCCGGAGGTCGAGGTGCTGGCCCCGAAGGAGCTGCGGGAGCGTTTCGCGCGCGACGCGGCACGTCTGGGCGCGCTGTACCGGTCCTAGTGCCCCAACAGGCAGTTCACCCCGTCGCGACGCCCGGCACGCCCCCCAAGCTCTTCGAGCAGGGGGAGGACCCCCAGAGCACGCACCGGACGCCGCTCCTTGACGGGCAAACGTTGCCTGCCGGGGCACTGGTGCCGCGACCGGAAAGGTCCACCGGCTCGCGGCGCCCGGCACGGCACCTCGCCCAGCCTTCGGCCGGGGGTACCCCCACGCCGCGTTGTCGCCTCACCCGAGCACATCCCGTACACGGGTGATGCTCCGCCTTGCGATGCTCCCCCACTGCCCGAAGGGCGTGGGAGGTGCCCCCAGCACCGGACGCCACGAGCTTTCCGGCAAACCTTTCCGGTCACAGCACCAGGGGGCCCCGTCCGGCGGATCATGCCGCGGACGCAGGGTTCGGCACGCACATCCGGGTCGACAGCCGACCTCCGATTTCCCGCGGCTCGATCCACCGGACAGGCCCTGGCGATCCGCCGCACTCCGCGTGCGCCCCCCGGCGCGAGGGCCGATGCTTGAGCCGTGATGGACGAGACGGAGTTCTGGGAGCTGATCGACAGCAGCCGCGAGGCCGCCGAGGGCGATCCGGAGGAGCAGGCCGACCTGCTCGTCGAGCGGCTGCTCGGCTGCGACCCCGAGGTGATCCTGGACTTCGCCCGCCACTTCGAGTCCCGGTACAACCGCGCCTACCGCTGGGACGTGTGGGGCGCCGCCTGGGTGCTCCTGGACGGGGCCAGCGACGACGCCTTCGACTTCTTCCGGTGCTGGCTGATCGGCCAGGGCCGGGAGGCCTTCGAGGGCGCCCTGCACGACCCGGACTCGCTCGCCGACCTGCTGGACGACTTCGACGAGGAGGTCGACGGCGACGGCGAGGAACTGGGCTACGCCGCCGACGAGGCCTACGAACAGCTCACCGGCACGGTCGCCCCCGACCTCGGCATCGCCCCGGCCCCCGCCGAACCGGAGGGCACCCCGCTCGACTTCGAGGACGACCGGGTACTCGCCCGGCGCTACCCCAGGTTGTGGGAGCGCTTCCGCGCATAGGTCCGGCCCGTCCCGCCCCTGGTGAAGCGGGGTGCCGCGTTGGCCCGGTCGAGGACGGAGGCGGTCACGTCGGCGGGTCCGGGGAGGACCGTGGCGGCCGTGCGCGCCACCGTCCAGGGGCCGCGCACGGCCGCCGCCCTATCCCGTCGTCGTGCGCTCCCGGGCCGCCCGTCCGGGGGCGTCGCCGGGACTCAATTCCTTCCCTGCAGCCGGGCCGCCGCCTCCCGGATCACCGGCAGACGGAGCGTCAGGGCCGCTCCCGGGCAGCTGGTCCGGAAGCCGTCCCTGTGGCCGGACAGGGCGGGGAGCAGGGCGGTGGTGCCGGCCTGGTACCGGCTGTTGCCGTTGCTGGAGACGAGGCCGACGCTCGCGCGCGGGTCGACTCCGGCCAGTCCCAGCTTCCAGGCCGCCAGCGCGGCGATCGCGTCCGTCATGGCGCGTGGCACGGGTGTCCCGACCGTGAACGTGCCGATGGCAGCGATGCCCGCCGTGCGGTGGTTGAAGCCCTGGGTGTGGGCACCGGTGACCGGGCGGTCGACGCCGCCGGCGCGGCCCTCGTAGAGGGTGCCGCAGCGGTCGACGAGGAAGTTGTAGCCGATGTCGTCCCACTTCCGGGCGCCGGTCTGTCCGGCGTACAGGTGACGGATGATGCCCGGGGCGTCGGCGCAGTCGTAGCCGTTGGGCGAGTCGGTGTGGTGCACGAAGACGGCGACGACCTTGTCGTCGTAGCGCGGGGGCGGCTGCGCGTGCCGGGCGGTGGCGTCCAGCCAGACCGAGCGGGGCACGATCCGCGGCCGGGGCGCGCCGCCGCGGGCCGGTGCGGCGGGGCCGGGTACGACGGCCCGCGCGGACACCGCTGCGGAAACGTTCCGTCCGGAACCGGGGGCGTACAGCAGCGCCCCGACGACGGCGGCACCCGGCAGACAACACAGCAGCACCACCAGGACGCGGGGCGGCCGTCCGGGGCCCCGGTCCCGGGCACGCCCGGCGATCTCCACAACTCGCATGCCCCCACTGTCGGCCCGTTCCGCCCCGCCCGCGATGTGCGCTGTGCCACCTGGTGGAACCATCGTCCTGATCCAGGACGTTTCTGCGGGTACACGTACACGTGGCCGGTCCCCGGACCCACGTGCGCGTGGCTGATCGCTGGGCCCGTCCGACGCGTACGTGAGGGTCCGAGAGAAAGGCGGCGCGAGTGGACCTGCTGGACCTGCTGTTGGTACTGGTGATCCTCGTCTACGCCGCGTCCGGCTACCGGCGGGGCCTGGTGGCCGGATGTGTCTCGCTGGCCGGTTTCGTCGGCGGTGCGGCCGTCGGTGTGTGGATCCTGCCGTGGGTGATGGACTTCGTCACCCGCGGGACGACGGCGGCGACGGTCACCGCCGTGCTCACGGTGCTGGTGCCGGCCGTGGTGGGCCACGAGCTGGCGGGGCGTCTGGCCCTGCGGCTGCGGCGCGAGCTGGACCACGGCCCGCTGCGCGCGGCCGACGGCGTCGGCGGGGCCGTCGCCAACTCGGTGGCGGTGCTGATCGTCGCCTGGGTGGCCGCGAGCGTCCTGGGCGCCTCCTCCTCCCCGGTGGTGACCTCGGCGATACGCGACTCGAAGCTGCTGGGAGCGGTGCAGAACGCGATGCCGGACACCACCCCGGCCTGGTTCTCGCGCGCCACCTCCGCGCTGACCGAGGCGGGCTTCCCGCAGGTCTTCAACCCGTTCGAGAACGAGCCCGCGGCGGGCGTGGCCAGACCCTCCGGCGACAGTGTGACGGCGAGCGCGACGGCCGCCGCCCGGCTCAGCACGGTCAAGATCGAGGGCATCTCGGGCAACCAGGGCCGCGAGGGCAGCGGTTTCGTGTACGCGCGCCGGCACGTGATGACCAACGCGCACGTGGTGGCCGGCATCGACAACCCGACCGTGCGGGTCGGCGGCGTCGGACGGTCGTACGAGGCGCGGGTGGTGCTGTTCGACCCGGACCGGGACGTGGCCGTGCTGTACGTCCCGGGGCTGCGCGCCCCCGTGCTGCGGTTCGACGACACCGCCACGCGCGGCGAGGCGGCGGTGGTCGCCGGCTATCCGCAGGACGGCAACCTGGACCTGCAGGCGGCGACGGTGGCCAACCGGATCCGGGCGACGGGCCGGAACATCTACAACAACGCCACGGTCACCCGGGAGATCTACTCCATCCGCTCCACCGTCCGTCCCGGCAACTCCGGCGGCCCGCTGCTCACCACGGACGGCCGGGTCTTCGGGGTGGTCTTCGCCCGGTCCACCTCCGACAGCGAGACCGGCTACGTGCTGACGGTGGCCGAGGTCGCCTCGGACGCGCGGCGGGCGGCGAGCGCGACGACGCCGGTGGACACGGGCCGGCTGGTCACCTCGTGACGCGCACGGCTCACACGGAGCGGCCCATGAACACGTCGTCGACGTAGGCGCCGTCCAGGTGGAACTCCTCCGGCAGGACGCCCTCCACCACGAAGCCCTCCGACTCGTACAGCTCGCGGGCCGGGGTGTTGTGCCCCAGCACCCGCAGGGTGAGGCGGCGGGCGCCCTGCCGGCGGG
>NZ_JUJA01000064.1:9419-13449 GCF_001906585.1 Streptomyces kebangsaanensis
CGCAGCAGGGCGCGGGCCACTCCCCGGCCGCGGGCCTGTTCGGCCACGGCGAGCCCGCGGACCATCCGCACGTGCGCGTTCGACGCGAGCCCGGTGGCGCGGCCGAGGCGGAGGTAGCCCACGAGGCGGCCGTCGAGCTCGGCGACGAGGTGGTCCTCCGGTCCGGCCCGCTCGCCGAAGAAAGGGTCGTACGGCCGCTGGGGGCGCGGCATCACGGAGTGCAGCGGGGACCAGGTCTCGCGGTCGAGTCGGCCGAGGGCGTCCTCGTCGTCGTACCTGGCACGGCGTATGAGCGGAACCGGCATGGGGTCACCCTATGCGCCGCTCGGGCGGCGCCCACAGGATTTCCGGGCGGTCACCCGGCAGGATGGTGACCATGGAGCGTTCACGAGTCGCGGTGGCCGGCGCGTCCGGTCTGATCGGCGGTGCACTGGTGCGGTCCCTGCGGGCGGACGGGCACGAGGTGGTGCGCCTGGTGCGCCGTGCGCCACGCGGCGTGGACGAGGTCCGCTGGGACCCGGCCGGGCGGTCCGTGGACAGGGCCGGGCTCGCCGGGTGCGACGTGGTGGTCAATCTGGCGGGCGCGGGGGTGGGCGACCGCCGGTGGACCGAGGCGTACAAGCAGGAGATCCGGGACAGCCGGGTGCTGGGCACGGCGGCGCTCGCCGAGGCCGTCGCCTCCCTGGACGTGCCGCCGCGGGTGTTCGTCAGCGGCAGCGCGATCGGCTTCTACGGTGACACCGGGGGCCGGGTGGTCGACGAGGACGCGCCGCCCGGGGACGGTTTCCTGCCGCGGCTGTGCGTGGAGTGGGAGCGGGCCGCGGCCCCGGCGCGGGAGGCGGGCGTGCGGACGGTGTTCGCGCGCACCGGGCTGGTGGTGGCCCGCGAGGGCGGGGCGTGGGGGCGGCTGTTCCCGCTGTTCAAGGCCGGGCTCGGCGGGCGGCTCGGGGACGGGCGGCAGTACTGGTCGTTCATCGCGCTGCACGACGAGGTGGCCGCGCTGCGCCATCTCGTCGACACCGGGAGCCTGTCCGGGCCGGTCAACCTGACCGCGCCGCAGCCGCTGACGAACCGTGAGATCACCGCGGCGATGGGCCGGGTGCTGCACCGGCCGACGCTGCTGTCCGTGCCGGCGCCGGTGCTGCGGGGTGTGCTCGGGGAGATGGCGGGGGATGTGCTGGGGAGCGCACGGGTGGTGCCGAAGCGGCTGCTGGAGTCGGGGTTCTCGTTCGCCTTTCCGGGGATCGAGGACGCCGTACGGGCGGCACTGTGACGCCTGTGACGGCAGCGACGACCTCTTGGGACCGTGTGCGACCGCCGTGCGACCGTGCCCTGCCCGTGTGCGACCGTTCCCGACCGGTCGCGGGCCTAACCTCGATGTGAACTCGGGTATTCCTCAAGCCGGTTGAGGGCATCACTGCCCCACCTGCCGCGCAACCTCGAGGAGGGGCACGTGCTTGAGCCCGCGTATGAGGCGGATGTCGTCGTCGTGGGAGCCGGGGTGGCCGGGCTCTCGGCGGCGCACCGGCTGACCGGCGCAGGAGTGACCACCGCGGTCCTGGAAGCCGCCCCCTGGGTGGGCGGCCGCATGTCGACGGAGAAGGTCGACGGGTTCCGGCTCGACCGGATCGGACAGTTGCTGTCCACGGCGTATTCCCATCCGGTCCTGAGCCCGGGACTCGACGCGCTCGTGCTGCGCCCCTTCGCGCCGGGGGTCCTGCTGCACAGCGACGGACGGCACCACCGCGCGGGCGCACCGGCGCACGGGGGGAGCGCGAGGAGCGCGCTTCACGTTGTGCGCGCCTTGGCAAGCGCCCCCCGGCCGCCCGCGGTCCGCCAGGGCGTACGTCCCTGGACGAGTGACGTGCCGGGCGCCGCCGCGCCGTTCCCCGGCGGTCCGCCCTCCGGGCGGCTCGGCCGAGGTGCGCCCCTCCGGCTGCGCTCCGCGCTGGCCCGGATCGCCGCCACGCCCGTCGACCGCCTGCTGTCCCGTCCCGAGCTGTCCGCCCGGGAGGCGCTGGCGGCCCGGGGCCTGCCCGCCCGCACGGTCGACGGCTTCCTGCGTCCGCTGCTGGCCGCCCTGCTGTGCGACCCGGACCTCACCACGTCCAGCCGCTGCGCGGACCTGGCCCTGCACGCCTTCCTGTCCGGCCGGCTGTGCCTGCCGGAGGGCGGCGCGGAGGTCCTGCCGGAGCTGCTCGCGCGCACCCTGCCGCCGGGCACCGTGCACACCGGCGTCCGGGTCACCTCGGTCTCCACCACCGCGGTGACCACCGCCGAGCACGGCGAGATCCGCTGCCGCGCCGTGCTGCTCGCCACCGACGCGCGCGCCGCCGCCGAGCTGCTGCCCGGGCTGCACGTGCCGGACTTCCACCCGGTGACGGTGGTCCACCACGCGACGGACGAGCCCCCGGCGACGGGCGGGTACCTGCTGCTCGACGCGGACCGCGGCGGCCCGGTCGCCCACACGGCGGTGACCAGCCGCGTCGACCCCTCCCGCGCCCCCGACGGCCGCGCCCTGGTGTCGTCGACGGTCCTGGGGGCGCCCCCGCCCGACGTCGACACCGCCGTACGCCGCCACCTGTCCCGNCCCGCCTCTACGGCACCTCCACCACCCGCTGGGAGACCCTGGCCGTGCACCACACCCCCGAGGCCGTCCCCGCGATGCGCCCCCCGCACGACCTGCGCCGCCCGGTACGGCTGCTGGCGGGCCTGTACGTCTGCGGCGACCACCGCGACACCAGCACCCTCCAGGGCGCCCTGCACTCGGCCCACCGGGCCGCCACGGCGATCCTGGCCGACCTGCGGGCCGGCCGCCCGATGCACACCGCGGACCCGCACCCGACGACCCCGCGGGCCGCGGCCGCCTGACCCACGCCGGGCGCGCCACTCCGGCGGTGCGGGACCACCCACGCCCCGCACGCGCCCGGCCACCACCAGCACCCCGCACACGCCCCACCGGGCTTCCGCCGGGCCCGTCGGCCGGTGCGCCGGGGCCACGACCACCCGCCCCGCGGCCCTCCCGGGCCGGCCACCGGAACACACCGTCCCGGCGGCCCCGTGGTCAGCCCAGGGCCGCGACCTTGTCGCGGTAGGTGCGCACCGGGGCGGCGTCCTTGTACGGCTCCAGGCGCCGCTCGAAGTCCCTGACGTACTCCAGCGCCCGTACCGAGCGCATGTCCGCCGCCTGGGCCGCCGCCTCGGCGCCCAGGCGGCAGGCCTGGTCCAAATCGCCGAGACCGAGCCGGGCGGTCGCGAGGACCACCCGGCAGAACAGGCGGCTGCGGGCGTACGCCGGGGCGCGCAGCTGGAGCGAGCGCTCGGCGTGCTGGGCGGCGGCGCGGTACTGCTGCAGGTCCCGGTGGCAGTGCCCGAACTCGTGGGCCAGCTGCGCCTCGTCGAAGGACCGCGCCCAGAACGGCACCTCGTCCCCGGGCCGCGCGGCCTCCAGGCAGCGCTCGGCCCGCGCCAGGGACGCGGTGCAGGAGCGCACCTCGCCGAGCACGCCGTGCCCGCGCGCCTCGGCGGCGTGCAGCAGCGCCTGCACGACGGCCGGAGCCGAGCCGCCGAGCCCCTGCTGGGCCACCCGCACGAGCTGCACCGCCTCCCGGCCGTGCCCCAGGTAGACGGCCTGCCGGCTCATGGTGACCAGGGTGTGGGCGCCGTAGGACCGGTCCCCGGCGGCCTGGGACAGCCGCAGCGCCTGGACGAAGTAGCGCTGGGCGAGCCCGTGCGCGCCGATGTCGTACGACGTCCAGCCCGCGAGCCGGGTCAGGTCGGCGGCCGCCCCGAACAGCCGGCGCCCGGTCTGCTCGCCGTAGGTGCCGCGCAGCATCGGCTCGCACTCGTGCTCCAGGTAGCGCACCAGGGCCTGGCGGGCGTGGCCGCCGCCGTACATGTCGTCCAGGGCGCGGAACAGCTCGCCGACCGAGCGCAGCGCGGCGACGTCCCCGGCGGTGACCTTCTGGCCCGCCTCGCGCTCGGTCCGGCCCGGGGCGCCCCGGCCGCGCTGCCGGGGCACTCCGGGCAC
>NZ_JUJA01000065.1:0-6126 GCF_001906585.1 Streptomyces kebangsaanensis
CCGAACGGCCCGGTCGCCCCGGCAGGACCGGTCGCGGAAGGCGTCGCCATATGAGCGGACCCATGGCCCTCGAACCCGGCGCGTCCGAGCAGGACACGCTCGCGCTCCGGCTCGCCGGGACGCGGGCGCGACGCCCACGCTGGGCGGACGACAGCACGCTCGCCCTGCGGCTGCCCCGGCACGGGCCGGACGAGGAGGCGGTCAACCGGCTCGCCGCCGAGCTGGCCGACCGCGTCGGGCCCGCGGTCCACCCCTACGAGGTGGCCGCGCTGCTGGAGGCCGAGGGGCTGTCCGGCGACGTCATCAGGCACCGGTACGGGCACCCGAACCTGTTCTCGCTGGCCTCGGCGCTCTACGAGCGGGTCCCACGGAGTTTCCCCGAGCCCGCCGCGGTCCCGGACCCCTGGCGTCCGGACCATGTGCGCTGTCTGCTGCGCGGCGCCCTGTTCGCCCTGCCGGGGCTGGCGTACCTGCTCGTGGCGCCGCTGTGGCACGCCCAGGAGCACGCTTCCGCGCTCGTCGTGGCGTTGATCGTCTCCTGGGCGTGGGGGCAGGCGGTGGGGCATCGCGCGCACCTGCGGATGACCACGGGCCCCCGGGAGGCCGGCCGCACCCTGCTGGCGGGAGCCCCGCTGGGGGCGGTGCTGGCCACGGCCGCGGCGGTGCCGCTCTCCGGCGGGGGCCCGGTGCTCTGGGTGGTGGCCGCGCAGTCCGTGTACCTGGCCGCGGCGGGCGTCCTGCTGGTCCTCGCCCGGGAGCGGTGGCTGCTGGCCGCGCTCACCCCGCTCGTCGCCGGTGCCGTGCTGCTGCCGTGGTGGGAGCCGGGTCCGTCGGCGCGCGCCGGTCTGCCGCTGCTCGCGCTGCTGGCCACGCTCGCCGCCACGGCCCGGGCCCTGCGCGTCGTCCTCGCGGCCCCGGCCGCCGCCGACAGCCCGCGGCCGCCGCTCACCGCGTCCCTCCCCTACGCCCTGTTCGGTCTCGCGGCGGCGGTGCTGGTGCTGCTGGAGGGGCGCCGGCACCCGTACGCGGTGATCGTGCTGACCGTGAGCATGGGACCGGCCGAGTGGCTGCTGTACCGCTACCGCGGCTGGTCCCTCGCCGCGCTGCGCCGGGCGGCGACCCCCGCCGGCTTCCTGCTGCGCTCGGCCGGCGTCCTCGGCCTCTGCCTGTCGGCCTACCTCCTGCCGCTGCTGCCCGCGGCGCTGCTCACCGGGGCCCCTCCGGCCGAACTGCTGCTGCTCGCGGCCACGTTGTGGACGGCGCTGCTGCTGCAGGCGTTCGGCGCGGCCTGGCCCCCGGCGGCCGTCTGCCTGCTCGCCGCGGGCTGCGCGGGCGCGGTCGCGCTGCTGCGGCTGCCCCCGGGGGCAGCGGTGCTCCCGCTGTCCTGCGGGGTGGCCGCGCTGTGCCTGTCGGTGTGCGTGCTGCGGCTGCTCGGCCGGCCCGCCCCGCACCTCTGACCGCCCGCCCCGCCCCGCACCTCTGCCCGCCCTGCTCGCCCCGCACCCCCGGCCGCCCGGCCCGCAGCGCAGCGACTCCCCGTACGAATCCCCGAACTCCCCGAACTTCCCGAACCCCTCGAAAGGAACAACGAGTTGACCTCCGCACCGCTCGCCGCCGTCACCGGAGCCGAGGGCTTCATCGGCTCGCACCTCACCGAAGCCCTCGTCGCCTCCGGCCACCGGGTCAGGGCCATGGCCCAGTACAACTCCTTCTCCTCCTACGGCTGGCTGGAGACCCTGCCCGCCGACGTCCTGGACCACGTGGAGATCGTGCTCGGCGACGTCCGCGACCCCGGCTCGGTGCGCGGGCTGCTCGAAGGGGCCGACTGCGTCTACCACTTGGCGGCCCTCATCGCGATCCCGTACTCCTACCAGGCACCGCACAGCTACGTGGACACCAACGTCACCGGCACGCTCAACGTGCTGGAGGCGGTGCGCGCCCTGGGCACGCCGCGGCTGGTGCACACCTCCACCAGCGAGACGTACGGCACCGCGCAAACCGTGCCGATCACCGAGGACCACCCCATCAACACCCAGTCGCCGTACGCCGCTTCGAAGGCGGGCGCGGACCGGCTCGCCGACAGCTACCACGCGAGCTTCGGCACCCCGGTGGTGACGCTGCGGCCGTTCAACACCTTCGGGCCGCGGCAGTCGATGCGCGCGGTGATCCCCACCGTCATCGGCCAGGTGGCGGCCGGGCAGCGCACCCTCACCCTCGGCGACCTGCGGCCCACCCGCGACTTCACCTACGTCAAGGACACCGCGCGGGCGTTCCTCGCGGTGGGCACGGCCGAGGCCGGGCGGGTCGTGGGGCGCACCTTCAACGCCGGTACGGGCGGGGAGATCTCGGTCGGCGACCTGGTCGCGCTGATCGGCAAGGTGATGGACTGCGCCGTCGACGTGCGCGAGGACCCCGAGCGCCTGCGGCCCGCCGCCTCGGAGGTGATGCGACTGGTCGCGGACGCGTCCCGGCTCGCCGGGGCGACCGGCTGGCGGCCCGCGCACACCCTGGAGCAGGGGCTCGCCCACACCGTGGAGTTCTTCCGCGACCCGGCCAACCTGGCCCGCTACAAGACCGGCATCTACAACATCTGACCCGTACGACATCCGACCCGTCCGGTACATCCACGAAGGAGATGCTTCATGCACGCAGTGATCCTGGCGGGAGGCAAGGGCGTCCGGCTGCGGCCCTACACCACGGCGCTGCCCAAGCCGCTCGTGCCCATCGGCGACCAGCACGCCATCCTCGAGATCGTGCTGCGCCAGCTCTCCGCGGCCGGCTTCACCCGCTGCACCATCGCCATCGGCCACCTGGGCGAGATCATCCGCGCCTACGTCGGCGACGGCTCCCAGTGGGGGATGAGGGTCGACTACTCCACCGAGGACAGTCCGCTGGGCACCATGGGCCCGCTGCTGACCATGCGCGACCGGCTGCCGGAGACCTTCCTGGTGATGAACGGCGACGTCCTCACCGACCTCGACTACGCCGACGTACTGCACCGGCACCGGGCCTCGGGCGCGCCGCTGACCATCGCCACGTACGCCCGCAAGGTGCACATCGACTTCGGGGTGCTGACCACCGACGCGAGCAGGGTCGTGGCCTTCACCGAGAAGCCCAGCATGGACTGCCGCGTCTCCATGGGGGTCTACGGCCTTTCCCGCTCGACCCTCGACGGCTACACGCCCGGCCTGCCCCTGGGCTTCGACGAGCTGGTCCTGGACCTGCTCGCGCAGCAGCGTCCGCCGTACGCCTACGAGTTCGACGGATACTGGCTGGACATCGGCCGTCCCGACGACTACGACCGGGCCAACGCCGAGTTCACCACCCGCAAGTCGCTGCTGCTCAAGGGAGCCTGAGCCCCGTATGCGCATTCTCGTCCTGGGCTTCACCGGCTATCTGGGACAGCACGTCACCGCCCGCCTGCGCGCCCTGCCGGGCGCACGGGTGCTCACGGCGGGCCGCTCCCCGGGCGCCGGCCTCGGCGCCGACCTCGCCTGCGACCCGCCGGAGCGCCTGGCGGAGCGCCTGGCGTCCGCGGCACCGGACGCCGTGGTCAACTGCGCGGGCGTGACCGGCGGTGACGCGGTCGCGCTCGCGGAGGTCAACGCCCGCGGCCCGGCCGTCCTGTGCGCCGCGCTGCGCGAGGCGGCGCCCGCCGCCCGCCTGGTGCACCTCGGCTCGGCCGCCGAGTACGGCCCCGGCCGGCCCGGGACGAAGGCGACCGAGTCGGCGGCCACCTGCCCGGCCGGCCCGTACGGCGCCACCAAGCTCGCGGGCACGGTCGCGGTGACCGCCTCCGGGCTGGACGCGGTGGTGCTGCGCGTGGGCAACCCGGTGGGGCCGGGCGCACCGGCCACCGGGCTGCCCGGCCGGATCACCGCGCTGCTGCGCGCGGCCGGCCCGGACCCGGACGCGGTGCTGCGGCTGGGCGACCTGTCCGCCCACCGCGACTTCGTCGACGTGCGCGACGTCGCGGGGGCGGTGGCACTGGCGGTCACGGCCGGCGGCCCGCTGCCGCCGGTGCTCAACATCGGTGGCGGCACGGCCGTCCGCGTACGCGACCTGGTGCGCGAACTGACCGGCCGGGCCGGGTTCCGGGGACGCGTCGAGGAGGACCGGGGCGGCTCGGCCCGCTCGGCGCGGGTGTCCTGGCAGTGCTCCGACGTCACCGCCGCCGCTCACGCCCTGGGCTGGCGGCCCTCCCACACCCTCGACGAGTCGCTGGCCGCGCTGTGGGCGGCCACGGAGCCGGGCCCCCGCGCCCCGGGAGACGGGGCCGGCCCGTGAGTCTGCTGGTTCCGCTGTACGTCCACCCGGCCGAGGACCCCGGTGCCTGGCACCGTCTGATCACGGCGGCGGCCCGCACGTACGCGGTGGTGCTGAACCCGGCCAGCGGACCGGGCACGGGCCCCGACCCGGCGTTCACGGCGGTGGCCGGGGCGCTGCGGAAGGCCGGGGCCCGGCTGCTCGGGTACGTGGACACCGACTACGGGACGCGCGATCCGGCCGAGGTCGCCGACGACGTGCGCCGGCACCGCGAGTGGTACGCGGCCGACGGCTGCTTCCTGGACCGTGTGACGGCGGCGCCGGAGGGGCTGCCGGCCTGCCGGAGGCTGGTCCGCGCGGCCCGCCGGCTCGGCGCCGGGACCGTCGTGCTCAACCCGGGCGTCCATCCGGCGCCGGGCTACGCCCGCATCGCCGACCTGACGGTCACCTTCGAGGGCCACTGGTCGACGTACGTGTCGGCCTTCAGCCGTCCGGCCTGGGCGGCCCGGCAGTCGGCCGGACGGCTCTGCCACCTCGTCTACGGGGTGCCCGAGGCGCTCGTACCGCTCGCCGTGCGGACCGCACGCACGCGTGGTGCGGCGGTCTGCGGGCCGGTGACCGGTGAACAGCCCAACCCCTGGGCCGGGTTGACCCCGGCCCTGACCAGGATGGAACGATGAGGACCAGGACACTGACGTGCGCGGCCGTGCTGACCGCGCTGGCGGCCTCCCTGCTGACCGGGTGCTCCGGCACCGACCGGGACGAGGGCGGGGCCCCGCGGGCCGGCACACGGAGCACGGCACCGGACCCCGGCCACCCGACGTCCCCCGACTCGACGCGCCCGCCCACGACGGGCGGCACGGCCCCCGGGACGACGTCCCCGCCCGCGACGGGCAGCACGCCCCCCGCCTCCCCCGGCGGCCCCCGCACGGCACTGTGGCGGCCGCGCCCCGGCCTGACCTGGCAGTGGCAGCTCGACGGCAGGGTCAGCCCCTCGGCCGACGTGCCCGTCTACGACATCGACGGCTTCGAGAACTCCGCGTCGGACGTGGCCCGCCTGCACCGGGACGGCCGCAAGGTGATCTGCTACATCAACGTCGGCGCCTGGGAGGACTTCCGGCCCGACAAGGACGCCTTCCCCCGTTCGGTGCTCGGCGCGGCCAACGGGTGGCACGGCGAGCGCTGGCTCGACATCCGCCGCCTCTCCGTGCTGCGCCCGATCATGGAGCGGCGGTTCGACATGTGCCGGGACAAGGGCTTCGACGCGGTGGAGCCCGACCTGGTGGAGGGCTACTCCAACCGCACCGGCTTCCCGCTCACCGCACGCGACCAGCTCCGCTACAACCGCATGATCGCCGAGATCGCCCACGAGCGCGGGCTGTCGGTCGGTCTCAAGAACGACCTCCCGCAGATCCCGCAGCTCGTGGGCGACTTCGACTTCGCCGTCAACGAGGAGTGCGCGCAGTACGGCGAATGCGAGCGGCTCACCCCGTTCGTCAAGGCCGGCAAGGCGGTCTTCCACGTGGAGTACGAGGTGCCGACCGGCGACTTCTGTCCGCAGGCGCGCAGGCTGGGCCTGTCGTCGATGCGGAAGAAGCTGGAACTGGGGGTGTGGCGCGAGGCCTGCTGAGCGGGTGGCTCAGCGGGCCGTCTGCGTGTGGACGTACTCGACGAGGTGGGTGAGCGCGTCCGCGTCGGTGTTCGGCATGACGCCGTGGCCGAGGTTGAAGATGTGGCCCTCCAGGCCGGCGGCCGTGTCCAGCACCTCGCGGGCCTTGGCCTCCATGGCCTGCCGGGGGGCGAAGAGCGTGGTCGGGTCCAGGTTGCCCTGGAGCGCCTTGCCGGGGCCGACGCGGCGGG
>NZ_JUJA01000065.1:6140-8981 GCF_001906585.1 Streptomyces kebangsaanensis
GCCAGTCGACGCCGACGACGTCCGCGCCCGCCTCGCCCATCAGGCCGAGCAGTTCGCCGGTGCCGACGCCGAAGTGGATGCGCGGGACGCCGTAGCCGGCGACGGCCTGGAGGACCTTCGCGGAGTGGGGCAGCACCGAGCGGCGGTAGTCGGCGGGGGACAGCGCGCCGGCCCAGGAGTCGAAGAGCTGCACGGCGCTCGCGCCCGCCTCGATCTGCACCTTCAGGAAGGCGGCCGTGATCTCGCCGAGGCGGTCCAGCAGGTCGGCCCAGAGCTCGGGGTCGCCGTACATCATCGCCTTGGCGTTCTCGTACGTCCGCGACGGGCCGCCCTCGATGAGGTAGCTCGCCAGGGTGAACGGCGCGCCGGCGAAGCCGATCAGCGGGGTCGGGCCGAGCTCGTCGACGAGCATGCCGATCGCCTCGGTGACGTAGGAGACGTCCTCGGGGGTCAGGTCCCGCAGCCGCTGGAGGTCCGCGCGGGTGCGCACCGGCTGCTCGACGACCGGGCCGATGCCGGGCTTGATGTCGAGGTCGATGCCGATGGCCTTCAGGGGCACGACGATGTCGCTGAAGTAGATCGCCGCGTCGACGTTGTGGCGGCGGACCGGCTGCAGGGTGATCTCGGTGACCAGCTCGGGGCGCATGCAGGACTCGAGCATCGGGATGCCCTCGCGCACCTTGCGGTACTCCGGCAGGGAGCGCCCGGCCTGCCGCATGAACCACACGGGGGTATGCGGCACGGGTTCGCGCCTGCACGCCTTGAGGAAGGCGGAGTCGTAGGTGGCTGTCTGCGGCTGCCGGCTTGCGGGCGTGTCGTTGGCACTCACACGGCCAGTCTCGCATGCCCCCAACAGGACGAAGACCCCGGTATGCGGCCCCCGGGCGGCGCCGCCGCGGACGGCGGGGTGTCATGCTCTGCGCGAAGGCCCGGTTCCCCTTAATCTTCCCGGCATGGCTGCGGCTCAGGGACGACTGTCGGACGGCGCTGGCGGAATGGACGACGCGAAGGAGGGACAGGGGAATGAGAGCAGGGCGGCTCAGGCTCCGTTGCCCTTCCGGGCCGCGGTCGACGCCCTGAGGACCGCGCGGCTGCGACCGCAGGTGGAGGTGGAGCAGGTGCCCCCGCCACAGCGGCTCGCCCCGTTCACGTACGCGCTGGAGGCGGCGGTCGTCGACGACGAGCAGGAACTCGCCGACGGCCGGCTGGTGCTGCTGCACGACCCGGCCGGGCACGACGCCTGGCGGGGCACGTTCCGGCTGGTGACACTGGTGCGCGCGGAGCTGGAGCCGGAGATGGCCGCCGACCCGCTGCTGCCGGAGGTGTGCTGGTCCTGGCTGACCGGGGCGCTGCAGGCGCGCGGGCTGGCGTACGGCGAGCCGAGCGGCACCGTCACGCGGGCGAGTTCGCACTACTTCGGCGGGCTGTCGGCGCGTCCCGCCGCCTCGCAGATCGAGATCCGCGCCTCCTGGTCGCCCCGGGAGGGTCTGGGCGGGGTGCCGGACACCGCCGCCCACCTCGCCTCCTGGTGCGATCTGCTGGCGCAGGTGGCCGGGCTGCCGCCGGCCGGGCCGGGCGACGCGTCGGTGGTGACGCTGCCGCAGCGGCGCGGCCCGCAGTCGCACTGAGGCCGGTCACGGCGCGGCCCGTGAGCACGGCGCGGCCGGTCCCGCACGCGCACGTACACCCGTTCGGGTACCTCGCCGACCCCTTGCCGTGTCTTTGTCGATACGACCACTTTCGAGCACGCACCGACCCTGAACAGCCCAAAGCGAACCGATTCGACCTTCGGGCGATCGCCAATTCGTCCGATTTGACCGCATCGAAAGTCACCAGATCGTGATCATTCTCTAAAGGACACCGGGTTTGATGCCGAAGACGACTGTGACCTTGCAAGCACGGTTCCCCGGCCTGATCCCCACAAGCCGGTCCCGTCCCCCCCACCCCCAGGAGGCCTGGTGTCCGTTCTCCTCGAGCAGCCCGCAAGCCTGGTCGCCTACCGCCCGAACAAGCCGACCGCCATGGTCGTCGTGGCCGACCCGCGCGTCCGTTCCACCGTCACCCGTCATCTGTGGGCGCTCGGAGTCCGTGACGTCATCGAGGCGTCGTCCGTCGCGGAGGCCCGTCCCCGCATCGGCAATCCGCGTGACATCTGCGTCGCCGACGTCCACCTGCCCGACGGCTCGGGGCTCACCCTGCTGTCCGAGACCCGCGCCGCCGGATGGCCCAACGGCCTGGCCCTGTCCGCCGCCGACGACATCGGCGCCGTCCGCAACGCCCTCGCCGGGGGCGTCAAGGGCTACGTCGTCACCGGCACCCGCACCAACGTCGGGCTCCCCACCCGGCCGGGTGCCGCCCCCATCGGCGCCGCCGCCCGTCTGCACCGCCGCCCCCCGGGTGCCCCGAGCCACCCGGGCGGCTACCGCGAGCTGTCCGGTCGCGAGGTCGAGGTGCTGCGACTGGTTGCGGAGGGCCAGTCGAACAAGGCGATCGGCGTCTCGATGGGCCTGTCCGCGCTGACCGTCAAGAGCCACCTCGCCCGCATCGCCCGCAAGCTCGGCACCGGTGACCGGGCCGGCATGGTCGCCGTGGCCCTGCGGACCGGCATCATCCACTGACCCCTCACCGCTGCCCGTCCACCGGACGTACCACTCCCCGTTCCCCTTCCCCCCTCCCCCCTTCCGCCCTCCTCTCCCCTCCTGCCCCCTCCCTGCCGCCCGTCTGTCCTCCTCCTGTCCCTTCCCTGCCTCGCCCTGTCCCCCGAGCCCTGGCCGTGTTCCCCGTGCCGGTCGTGAACCGGCCGTGACATCGACCTGACCGGTTTACGACCCCCCGGCGCCC
>NZ_JUJA01000065.1:9010-16550 GCF_001906585.1 Streptomyces kebangsaanensis
GCCGTCCATCCACGGATACCCTTGACAGGTGACCGACGCCCAAGAGACCGCAGCAGACAGCTCACTGCGAACCACCGGGGGCGCCCCTCCGGACGACGGCGGATCCTCTGACGCCGGGGCGCCGACCCCGCTGCTCGAGCCCCGCGAGGGCATACCGCCCGTCATCGCCGACGCGGACGCCCTCGTCCAGGTGGCCACCGCCCTCGCCGCCGGCTCCGGCCCCGTCGCCGTCGACGCCGAACGGGCGTCCGGCTACCGCTACGGCCAGCGCGCCTACCTGGTGCAGCTGCGCCGCGAGGGCGCCGGCACCGCGCTGATCGACCCCGCCGCCTGCCCCGACCTGTCCGGCCTCGGCCAAGCCCTGTCCGGCGTGGAGTGGGTGCTGCACGCCGCCACCCAGGACCTGCCCTGCCTGCGCGAGATAGGCATGACGCCCACCGCCCTGTTCGACACCGAGCTGGCCGGCCGGCTCGCCGGGTTCCCGCGGGTCGGGCTCGGCGCGATGGTCGAGGGCGTCCTCGGCTTCGTCCTGGAGAAGGGCCACTCCGCCGTCGACTGGTCCACCCGCCCGCTGCCCGAGCCGTGGCTGCGGTACGCGGCGCTCGACGTGGAACTCCTCGTCGACCTGCGCGACGCGCTGGAGAAGGAGCTCGACCGGCAGGGCAAGCTGGAGTGGGCCCTGCAGGAGTTCGACGCCATCGCCTCGGCGCCGCCGCCCGAGCCCCGCAAGGACCCCTGGCGGCGCACGTCCGGGATGCACAAGGTGCGGCGCAGGCGGCAGCTCGCCGTCGTACGGGAGCTGTGGCAGGCCCGGGACCGGATCGCCCAGCGGCGGGACGTCTCACCGGGCAAGGTGCTGCCGGACGCGGCCATCGTGCAGGCCGCGCTCTCCACTCCGGCCAACGTGCACGCCCTCGCCGCGCTGAACGGCTTCGGGCACCGCATGGGGCGGCGGCAGCTGGAGCAGTGGCAGGCCGCGGTCGACCGGGCCCTGGCCCTCGACGACTCCGAGCTGCCCCAGTCCGGGCAGCCGGTGACCGGGCCCCCGCCGCCCCGGGCGTGGGCCGACAAGGACCCCGCGGCGGCGGCCCGACTGGCCGCCGCCAAGGCCGCGGTGTCCGCGCTGGCCGAGCGGCTCAACATGCCGCAGGAGAACCTCGTCGCCCCGGACGCGGTGCGGCGGCTCTGCTGGGAGCCGCCGAGGAGTGTCGACCCCGAGTCGGTCGGCGCCGCCCTGGAGGGGTACGGGGCGCGGCCCTGGCAGGTGGAGCAGGTGTCTCCGGTGCTGGCGGGGGCGCTGTCGGTCGGGCGGGTCTGATCCTCTCTCCTACCTGGTCGCTCCTTTCATGAAGCCGTTGTAGATGAACCGCTGCAGGAACAGGAAGACGACCAGGGTCGGCAGGATCACCAGCACCGCCCCCGCCGAGATCGTCTCCCAGTGGGCGCCGAAGGGGCCGCGGAAGCGGAACAGGGACGTCGAGATCACGCCGAGGTCCTCGGACGGCATGTAGAGGAAGGGGATGTAGAAGTCGTTGTAGACGGTGATCCCCTTCACGATCACGACCGTGGCGATCGCCGGTTTCAGCAGCGGGAAGATGATCTTCCGGTAGATCGTGAAGGCGTTGGCGCCGTCCAGGCGGGCCGACTCGTCCAGCGAGACCGGGATCGACCGCACGAACTGCAGGAAGATGTAGATCGAGACGATGTCGGTGCCCATGTAGAGCGCGATCGGCGCCCAGCGCGTGTCGAACATCCCGAAGCTGTTGACGATCTGGAAGGTCGCCACCTGGGTGGTGACCCCGGGGACCAGCGCGGCGACGAGGAACAGCGCCACCACCAGCTTCCTGAAGCGGAAGGTGAAGCGGTCGATGGCGTACGCCGTCATGGAGCCGATCAGCACCGTGCCGCCGATGGCGAAGACCAGGACGAAGGCCGTGTTGCCGAACGCGGAGAGCATCCGGCCGTCCCGGAACGCCGTCACGTAGTTGTGGAGGTTCAGCAGGTCGCCGGGGAGCGTGAGCGCGCCGCTGCCGTCGGCCATCTCCTCGGGTGTCTTCAGCGAGGTCAGGAAGACCACCCCGAGCGGGAGCAGCACGACGACCGCCGCGGCGATCAGCGACAGGTACACCAGGGTGCGGGTGACGGTACGGCGTGTCATACCAGGTCCACCTTGTCGTCGGGGACGAGGCGTCGCTGCACCCAGGTCACCGCGAGGACGATCAGCAGCAGCACGACCGCGGCCGCGGAGGCGAGCCCCGTCTTGTTGAACTGGAAGGCCAGTTTCACGGTCTGGATCACGAAGGTCTCGGTGCCGGTCGCCCCGCCGGTCATGATGTACGGGATCTCGAAGGCCGACAGCGAGCCGGAGACGGACAGGATCACGGTCAGGGTCAGCACGGGCTTGATGCCGGGCGCGATGATGTGCCGGAACTGCTGCCAGCGGTTCGCTCCGTCCAGCTCGGCCGCCTCGTACAGCTCCCCGGGGATGGACTGGATGGCGCCGAGGAACAGCACGAAGTTCAGCCCGAGGTAGCGCCAGACGGAGACCCCGGCGAGGGAGGTGTTCGCGGAGACGGGCGTCCCCAGCCAGGCGTGGTCCGGGTCGTACCCGAACAGGGCGAGCACCGAGTCGAGGGTGCCGCCGTCCTGGAAGAAGTACAGGAAGACGAAGCCGATCGCGACGCCGTTGATCAGGTACGGGAAGAAGAGCACGCCCTTGAAGAAGTTCCGGAACCGCACGTCGAAGCTGAGCACGGTGGCGAAGTAGAGGGCGGCGACGATCTGGACGGCGGAGGCGGCCAGGTAGTAGCCGCTGACGAAGAACACCTCGAACAGCTCGGGGCGGGTGAACAGCTCGGTGTAGTTGTGGCCGCCCGTGTAGTGCAGTTCGGGGCTCACGCCGTCCCAGTCGGTGAAACTGTAGGCGAGCATGTTGGCGATCGGCGCGTAGGTGAAGGTGATCAGCAGGGCGAGCGGGGCGAGCAGGAAGAGCCAGGGGGTCAGCCCCCGCCACACGCGCGCGTGGCGCGGGGCGGGGGCCGGAGTGGGGGCCGCGACCGGTACGGCGGGCGTCACGACCGTCCTCCGGGTGGTGTCCGTCATCAGGACCCCACGGTCTTCTGCGCCGCCGCCCACTTCCTGCCGAGGTCGCCCAGGAAGCCGTCCAGGCTGCCCTTGCGGGCGCCGCGCGCGAGGTCGACGAGGTCCTGGCGGTAGTCCGGTTTGTAGATGCCGACCTCGGACTGGTCGTCGATCAGCTTCTCCTCGGCGCCGGCGCTGTCGTCCAGTTCGATGAGTTTCACGCCCGCCTCCTCGTACGGCTTCAGGACCTCCGGCAGGGGCGCGTCCTTCAGCGGGGAGATGGCGAGGTTGTCCTTGTCGTAGCCGGAGTTGTCGGTGAACCAGTCGATCCAGGCGCGGGCCGCCTCCTTGTGCGGGGAGTGGATGTTGACGGCCTGGTTGTAGTCGGGGCCGACGACCGCGCAGAACGTCCCGTCCACCTGGGCCGGGAAGGGCATGAACCCGATGTCGGCCGGGTCGAGGCCGGCCTTCTCCGCGGCGTCCTGGAACTGGATGATCGCCCAGGTGCCGNCCGAGCCACTGCGTGGCGATCTCGCCCTTGGCCAGCCGGGCCTTGGACGCCTCCCAGTTGGTGGTCGTCGGGTCCTTCTCGGCCAGGCCCCCGTGCACGATGTCGTACAGCAGCGTGTCGCCGACGCGCAGGTCGGCGCCCTGCGCCCAGGGGTCGCCCTCAACCAGCTTGGTGGTCGCCCGGGTGTCGCAGTGCACGGAGCCCTTGACGAAGGTCCAGGAGGTCAGCGGCCACTGGGCGGCGAAGTTGGTGTAGTACGGGGTCGCGCCGGTCTTCTCCTTGATCGCCTTCAGGCCGTCGAGGAACTGGGCGGAAGTGGTGGGCCACGTGGTGACCCCGGCCTGCTCCCAGACCTTCTTGTTGTAGACGAAGCCGGGCATCACGCCGATCGGGCTCTGTCCGTAGACCTTGCCGTCGACGGTGGTGAAGTCGGTGAACCGGTACTTCTTGCTCCGCTCGGCCCGGGTGCCCAGCGAGGCGAAGAACCTGGGGTAGTCGCTCTTCTTGATCACCCCGGGGATCATCAGGACGTCACCGTAGTTCTCGGTGTTCATCCGGATCTTGACTTCGGACTCGTAGTTGGTGAGCGCCTGGAACTCGACCTTCACCTTCGGATACGTCTTGTTGAAGGCGGCGGCGTACTTCTTCATCGTGCCGTCCTGCACCAGGTCGGTGCGCTGGGTGAGGACGGTGATGGTCCCGCTCACCTTCGACGGGTCGTCGGGCGCCTCGGCGTCCTGCCCCTTCGTCGAGCCTCCGGTGCCGGTGCACCCGGCGAGCAGCAGGGCGGCGGCCGCGGTCGCGGCCCCGGTGAGGACTGTGCGGCGGTTCATGTGCGTCAGCTCCGTTCTGCGGACGGACGAGCACTGCGGATGGGCCGGTCCGGCCGGGACGGCCGGGTGACCGGGTCGGCCGGGACGGCCGGGTGACCGGGTCGGCCGGGACGGCCGGGTTGGCTGATTCGGCACTCTGACAGCGCTTTCTCAACCGGTAAAGTCCGAATCTCGCCAACGATGCGAAGTCACAGACCAGTTGGGTTGGACCGGTTTAGGGAGAGCGCATGCTCAGCACCACACCGCTCACCGACGGATGGATCCTGCGACACCCTGACGAGGACGGGGCCGGCCTCCCGGCCGCCGTGCCGGGCTGCGTGCACACCGATCTGCTGGCCGCCGGGCTGGTCCCGGACCCCTTCCTCGGCCGGAACGAGACGGAGGCGGCCTGGGTGGGCCGCCGGGAGTGGACGTACGAGAGGCGGCTGGGCACCGCCTCGGAGCACGAGCGGACCGACCTGGTCTTCGACGGGCTCGACACCGCCGCCGAGATCACGCTGGACGGCCGCACGCTGGGCCGGGTGCGGAACATGCACCGCTCCCACCGCTTCGACGTGACCGGACTCCAAGGACTGCTCGTGGTGCGCTTCGCCTCCGCGTACGCCGAGGCGGAGGCCGTGCGCGGGCGCCTCGGTGACCGGCCCGCCGCCTACGCCGAGCCGTACGCCTTCGTCCGCAAGATGGCCTGCTCCTTCGGCTGGGACTGGGGGCCGACCCTGGTCACGGCGGGGATCTGGCGCCCGGTGCGGCTGGAGTCCTGGTCCACGGCCCGGATCTCCCGGGTACGCCCACTGGTCACCGTCGAACAGGGCGCGGGCGTCGTCGAGTTGCGCGTCGAGGTCGAGCGGACCCGGGCCGACGCCGGGCTCGCCGTCGAGGCCCGGGTGGGGGGCGTACGGGCGCGGGCGGCGATCGACGGCACGGACGGGACCGTACGGCTCCGGGTACCGGACCCCGAGCTGTGGTGGCCCCGGGGATACGGAGAACAGCCGCTGTACGACATCGAGTTGACGCTGTTGCACGGCTCCGACGCGCTGGACGTGTGGCGCCGCCGGATCGGCTTCCGGACGGTGGAGCTGGACACCTCCGCCGATGCGCACGGCAGCGGCTTCACCCTGGTCGTCAACGGGGAGCGGCTGTTCGCCCGGGGCGTCAACTGGATCCCGGACGACGTGTTCCCCTCCCGGATCACCCGCGAGCGCTACCGGCGGCGGCTCGGACAGGCGGCCGCGGCCGGCGTGAACCTCGTGCGGGTGTGGGGCGGCGGGATCTACGAGAGCGGGGACTTCTACGATGCCTGCGACGAGCTGGGCCTGCTGGTCTGGCAGGACTTCCCGTTCGCCTGCGCCGCCTACCCCGAGGAGCGGCCCCTGCGCGGCGAGGTCGAGGCCGAGGCCCGCGAGAACGTCGTACGCCTGATGCCGCATCCCTCGCTGGTGCTGTGGAACGGCAACAACGAGAACCTGTGGGGCTTCCGGGACTGGGACTGGGAGCGGCGGCTCGCCGGGGACTCGTGGGGCGAGGGCTACTACCTGGGGCTGCTGCCCCGGGTGGTGGCCGAGCTCGACCCGACGCGGCCGTACACGGCGGGCAGCCCCTGGTCCGGGTCCTGGGCGCACCACCCGAACGACCCCGCGCACGGCACGCACCACTCCTGGGAGGTGTGGAACCGCGCGGACTACGCGGACTACCGGCGCGAGGTGCCGCGTTTCGTGGCCGAGTTCGGCTGGCAGGCACCGCCCGCGTACGCCACCCTGCGCCGCGCCCTGCCCGGCGAGGACCTGGCGCCGGACTCCCCCGGCATGCTGCACCACCAGAAGGCCGACGACGGCAACGGCAAGCTGGAGCGCGGGCTGGCCCGCCACTTCGCCGTGCCCGAGGGCGACTTCGACCGCTGGCACTACCTCACCCAGGTCAACCAGGCCCGGGCCGTGGCGGCCGGCGTCGAGCACTGGCGCTCGCACTGGCCGGTGTGCGCGGGCACGGTCGTGTGGCAGCTCAACGACTGCTGGCCGGTGACGTCCTGGTCGGCGATCGACGGGGACGGGCGGGAGAAGCCGCTGTACCACGAGCTGAGGCGGCTGTACGCGGACCGGCTGCTGTCCCTCCACGTACGGGACGGCGGGCTGGTGCTGGCCGCGGTCAACGACTCCGGTGAGGAGTGGGCGGCCGAGCTGGTCCTGCGCCGGATGTCCGTCGCGGGCGAGGTGGTCGCCTCGACGCGTACGGCGGTGCGGGCCGCGGCGCGCACGGTCGCGCACGTCGGCGTCCCGCCCGAACTGGCGCCGGCCGGACCGAAGGAGTTCCTGGTCGCGGACGCGTGGGGGTCCCCCCTGTTCGAGCGAAGTCGAGAACTCGGGGGAGGGCTGCGCGCCCTGCACTTCCCGGCGCCGGACCGTGAAGTCCCCTACCCCCGACCGGAGTTCGACGTGTCTGTGGAGTCCGGCGCGGTCACCGTGACCGCCCGCACCCTGCTGCGGGACCTGCTGCTCCAGGCCGACCGGCTGGACCCGGCCGCGCGGGCCGGCCGGGGGCTGGTCACCCTGCTGCCCGGTGAACGGGTGACCATCGAGGTCGGCGGCTGGAAGCCTCCCCCCGGCCGGGAGGCGGCCGACGCCGTCCGGTCCGCCCTGTACTGCGTGGAGCCCGCCCGATGACAGCGCCCCGTGTCACCATCAAGGACGTCGCCGCCCGCGCCGGGGTGTCCAAGGGGGCCGTGTCGCTGGCCTTCAACCGCAAGCCGGGCCTGTCGGAGGCGACCCGCGACCGCATCTTCGAGGCCGCGCGCGAGCTGGGCTGGGCACCGAACCCGGCCGCCCGGTCGCTGGCCGGCTCGCGCGTGGACGTGGTGGGGCTCGCGATCTGCCGGCCGGCCCGGATGCTCGGCCTGGAGCCGTTCTACATGGAGTTCGTCTCCGGTGTGGAGAGCGTCCTGACCGAGCACTCCTGCTCGCTGCTGCTGCGGCTCGTCCGCAGTCCCGAGGAGGAGGCTGGTCTGCTGGAGTCGTGGTGGAGGGCCCGGCAGATCGCGGGCTCGATCCTCGTCGACCTCCGCGCCGACGACCCGCGGCCGGCCGTGGCCGGGCGGCTGGGGCTGCCGGTGGTCGCCGTGGGG
>NZ_JUJA01000065.1:16563-48155 GCF_001906585.1 Streptomyces kebangsaanensis
GTCGCTGACCGGGGGGCTCACGTCCGTGTGGACGGACGACACCACGGCGGTGACCGAGGCGGTGCGCTATCTGGCGGCGCTCGGGCACCGGCGGATCGCCCGGGTCGGCGGCGCGGCGGCCCTCGGGCACACGGCGATCCGGGCGGCGGCGTTCGACGCGGCCGCCCGGAGCCTGGACCTGGCCGGGGCGTGGCAGGTGGCGACCGACTTCTCCGGTGAGGNGGACGCGGGCGACGAGGTCGCTGCTGACCGCCGCCCCCTCGGACCGGCCGACCGCGATCGTCTACGACAACGACATCATGGCGGTCGCCGGACTGTCGGTGGCCGCGGAGATGGGCCTGCGCGTCCCGGCCGACGTCTCGCTGCTGGCCTGGGACGACTCGCAGTTGTGCCGGCTGACCCACCCGACCCTGTCCGCGATGAGTCACGACGTGCACGGCTTCGGCGCGGACGTGGCCCGCACGCTGTTCGGCCTCTTCGGGGAAGGGGGGGTGGGCTCGCACACCGTGCCGACTCCCGTGCTGACACCACGGGGGTCGACGGCTCCTCCGTCGGTGTGATGTCCGGTGTGATGTTCACCGCTGTGGGCGCGGGGACTGGGCAGCTACATTACCCATGAGTAGCATGGGGCCTGAGCGCGCGCTCAGCGCTGCGCGGCAGTGCCACCCCGCACCCTGGAGGAGAGCCATCGTGCCTCGTACCGTCAGGGACGTCGTCTTCGTCGACGGCGTCCGCACCCCGTTCGGCAAGGCGGGCCCGAAGGGCGTCTACCACGAGACCCGCGCCGACGACCTCGTCGTGAAGGCGATCCGGGAGCTGCTGCGCCGCAACCCCGGCCTCGACCCGAAGAAGATCGACGAGGTCGCCGTCGCCGCCACCACGCAGATCGGCGACCAGGGCCTGACCATCGGCCGCACCGCCGGCATCCTCGCGGGCCTGCCCACCTCGGTCCCCGGCTACTCGATCGACCGCATGTGCGCGGGCGCGCTGACCGCCGTGACCTCGGTCTCCGGCTCCATCGCCTTCGGCGCGTACGACGTCGCCGTCGCGGGCGGTGTCGAGCACATGGGCCGCCACCCGATGGGCGAGGGCGTGGACCCCAACCCGCGGTTCGTCAGCGAGAAGCTGGTCGACGAGTCCGCCCTGTTCATGGGCATGACCGCGGAGAACCTGCACGACCGCTACCCGCACCTCACCAAGCTGCGCGCCGACGAGTACGCGGTGCGCTCGCAGGAGAAGGCCGCCAAGGCGTACGCCAACGGGAAGATCCAGGCCGACCTGGTGCCGATCTCGGTGCGCCGCACCACCCCCGAGGGCGGCGAGACGGGCTGGGGCCTGGTCACGGCGGACGAGCCGATGCGCCCGGGCACCACCCTGGAGAACCTGGCGAGCCTCAAGACGCCGTTCCGTGTGCACGGCCGGGTCACCGCGGGCAACGCGGCCGGCCTGAACGACGGCGCCACCGCCTCGGTCATCGCGAGCGAGGAGTTCGCCCGCGAGAACGACCTGCCGGTCAAGATGCGCCTGGTCTCCTACGCCTTCGCGGGCGTGGAGCCGGAGGTCATGGGCTACGGCCCGATCCCGGCCACCGAGAAGGCGCTGGCCAAGGCGGGGCTCGGCATCGGTGACATCGGCCTGTTCGAGATCAACGAGGCCTTCGCCGTGCAGGTCCTGGCCTTCCTCGACCACTACGGCATCGCGGACGACGACGAGCGCGTCAACCAGTACGGCGGCGCGATCGCCTTCGGTCACCCGCTGGCCTCCTCGGGCGTCCGTCTGATGACGCAGCTGGCCNCAGTTCGAGGAGCAGCCGCAGGTCCGTTACGGCCTGACCACCATGTGCGTCGGCTTCGGCATGGGCGCCACGGTCATCTGGGAGAACCCGCACTTCGACGGAGGCGACAAGTGAGCACCACTGCTGAGCTGTTGAAGGGCGCGGCCGAGCTGTTCCCGGACGAGGTCGTCACGCAGGCGCACGTACGCCACTTCGACCTGCCCCTCGGTGCCGGGCGCTTCGCCCTCATCACCCTGGACAACGGCCTGGACCACACCAAGCCGACCACCTTCGGCCCGCAGTCGCTGGCGAACCTCGACGCCGCCGTCGACCAGGTCGAGAAGGAGGCCGCGGACGGCGAGATCGTCGGCGTCGGCGTCACCGGCAAGCCGTTCATCTTCGCGGTCGGCGCCGACCTCAAGGGCGTGGAGCTGCTCAAGGAGCACGAGCACGCGCTGGCCATCGGCAAGGGCGGCCACGAGGTCTTCAAGCGGCTGTCGAAGCTCGCCGTCCCCACCTTCGCCTACTACAACGGCGCGGCGATGGGCGGCGGCGTCGAGGTCGGCCTGCACTGCACCTACCGCACGGTGTCCGCGGCCCTGCCCGCCTTCTCCCTGCCCGAGGTCTTCCTCGGCCTCGTCCCCGGCTGGGGCGGCTGCACGCTGCTGCCGAACCTGATCGGCGCGGACAACGCCGTCACGGTCATCATCGAGAACAGCCTCAACCAGAACAGGCAGCTCAAGGGCAAGCAGGTCTACGAACTCGGCATCGCCGACGCGCTGTTCGAGGGCGCGGACTTCCTGGAGCAGTCGCTGGTCTGGACGGCGTCCGTCCTCAAGGGCGAGATCGCGGTCGAGCGCCCGGCGATCGACCGCGGTGAGGCCTGGGACCAGGCCGTCGCGCGCGGCCGGTTCATCGCCGACTCCAAGGTGCACGGCGCGGCCCCGGCCGCCTACCGCGCCCTGGACATCATCGCCGCCGCGAAGAACGGCGACCCGCAGCAGGGCTTCGACGCCGAGGACCAGGCCCTCGCGGACCTGATCATGGGCGGTGAGCTGCGCGCCGGCATCTACGCGTTCAACCTCGTCCAGAAGCGCGGCAAGCGCCCGGCGGGCGCCCCGGACAAGAACCTCGCCCGTCCGGTGACGAAGGTCGGCGTGGTCGGCGCGGGCCTGATGGCCTCCCAGCTCGCCCTGCTCTTCCTGCGCCGCCTGGAGGTGCCGGTCGTCCTGACCGACATCGACCAGGAGCGCGTCGACAAGGGCGTGGGCTACGTCCACGCCGAGATCGACAAGCTGCTCGGCAAGGGCCGCATCAACCAGGACAAGGCCAACCGCCTCAAGGCGCTGGTGACGGGTGTCCTGGACAAGGCCGAGGGCTTCGCGGACGCCGACTTCGTCATCGAGGCCGTCTTCGAGGAGATCGGCGTCAAGCAGCAGGTGTTCGCGGAGGTCGAGGCGGTCGCCCCGGCGCACGCGATCCTGGCGACCAACACCTCCTCCCTGTCGGTGACGGAGATGGCGTCGAAGCTGAAGCACCCCGAGCGGGTCGTCGGCTTCCACTTCTTCAACCCGGTCGCGATCCTCCCCCTCCTGGAGATCGTCCGCGGCGAGAAGACGGACGACGCCTCGCTGGCGACCGCCTTCGCGGTGGCCAAGAAGCTGAAGAAGACCGCGGTGCTGGTCAAGGACGCCCCGGCGTTCGTGGTCAACCGCATCCTGACCCGCTTCATGGGCGAGATCCAGAACGTCATCGACGAGGGCACCCCGGTCGAGGTGGCGGAGAGGGCGGTGGAGCCGCTGGGCCTGCCGATGTCCCCGCTGGTCCTGCTCGAACTGGTCGGCCCGGCGATCGGCCTGCACGTCTCGGAGACCCTCAACCAGGCTTTCCCGGACCGCTTCAAGGTCTCCCCGAACCTCAAGGCGGTCGTCGAGGCGGGCAAGCGCGGCTTCTACACGTACGACTCCGGCAAGCCCGAGCTGGACCCGGAGGTCGCCGCGCTCCTGAAGCAGGGCGACGTGGTCCTGACGGAGGAGCAGGTCCGCGCCCGCGTCCTGGACGCGGTGGCCCAGGAGATCGGCCTGATGCTCGACGAGGGCGTCGTCGCCGAGGCCCAGGACATCGACCTCTGCCTGATCACCGGCGCCGGCTGGCCCTTCCACCTGGGCGGCGTCACGCCGTACCTGGACCGCGAGGGCGTCTCGGAACGGGTGAACGGCAAGCGGTTCCTCCAGCCGGGCGTGGCGAGCGTCCCGGCGTGACGGCGGAGGGGCTGTACGGGAATCCCGTACAGCCCCTCACCGGTTCCGCAGCACGTCGGTCCGGGCCCGGGCCGGAAGGCCGCACCATGGACACGGCTCACGGCCCACGTCGTGGATGCGGTGGGCCCGCGCCCGACGCCGACCGGAAGGACCCCCGGATGCCGACCCCGCCGCCCACCGCGGAAGCAGAACACTCCCCGGGCCCTGCCCCCACTCTGCTGATCGTCGACGGCGCCAATGTCGTCGGCTCCGTCCCCGACGGCTGGTGGCGGGACCGGCGGGGTGCCGCCGAACGCCTGCGCGACCGGCTCGCCGGGTACGCGGCCGGTGGCGTCCCCGGTGTGGCGGGCCCGCTGGAGATCGTGCTGGTCCTGGAGGGCGCCGCGCGGGGCGTGCCGTCCGTGCCCGGTGTACGGGTCGAGGAGGCCCCCGGCAGCGGTGACGACCACATCGTCCGGCTGGCCGCCGCCGCGGTGGACCGGGTCCGGGTGGTCGTCACCGCCGACCGCGAACTGCGCCACCGGGTCACCGCGGTGGGCGCCGGCACGGTGGGACCACGCGCGGTGCACGGCCCCGCCCAAGAGCCGGCTCCCCGTCCCGGTTCCGGCCCCGGCCCCGATCCCGGTTCCGGCGGCCGGGGCGCCTCCGGCCAGGAGCAGTGATCACGGGCCGGCCCCGGACCGAGGAAGGCCCGGGTGGGGCCCGGGTCCGGCCCAGGGCCCGGTCCAGGGCCCGGTCCAGGGCCGACGCGGGTCCGGGACGGGGCCGGTTGCCAGGGGGCGGTGGTGGGGCGGGGTCGCGGTCGGTCCCGCGTGTCAGTTCAGCGCGGCCTGGTACAGCGACACACAGGCGCTGGCGACCAGCACCCCCAGGACGATCTTCTTGAAGCGCGCCGGATCCGTACGGGCGAAGACCCGGTCCCCGCACCACCAGCCCACCAGCAGACCGGGGAGCCCCGCGCCGGCCAGCAGCAGGCTGTCCGCGGTCAGCCGGCCGACGGCGAGGAAGCCCGTGAGTGCCAGGGCGTTCTGGACGCAGAACGTGGCCTGGAGCGTCGCCCGGAACTCACGGGGCGCCAGCCCCATGGCCTGGAAGGTGGCGACCAGCGGCGGTCCGTTCATCCCGGTCGAGGTCAGCAGCGCCCCACTGGCGAAACCCGAGAGGACGGTGGGGCCCGTCCCGCGCCGGAAGGTCATGCCACGGCCGATCAGGACGGCGAACACCAGCACGGCACAGGCGATGAGGACGGACAGCGCACCCGCGCTGAGCACCGTCACCGCGAGCAGCCCGAGCGGCATGCCCACGAGGCCCGCTCCGCTCACCAGGCTCGCGGTGCGCACATTGACGTGGTCCCTCTGGTGGACGCAGGCCGCCAGCGAGAGCACCAGGCCCAGCGAGGTGACCACGACGATGGCGTTCTGGGCGCTGGTCAGCAGGGCCAGCAGCGGCACGGCCACCAGCGCGAACCCGAAGCCGCTCAGCGCCTGCGCGAACGACGCCAGCACGATGATCAGTGCCACCTCGGTGATCAGGGTCGTCGTCACGTACATCCTCTTCGGCCCACTACCCCCGGGGCGGTCCGCCCGCCCCCGTCTCTCCCGCGCACACTAACGGGCAGGCGAACGCCGACCGCCCGGGGATGCCCTCGGACGGTCCGCCGCCGTACCGCCTGCCGCCGCTAGGACGTGCTCCCGCCGTCCGCCTGGCGGCTCCCCTGACCCTGACCCTGGCCTTGAGGTTGAGGCCGGCCCCGGCCGCCGTCCCGGGCGAGCCGGCTGTGCGTGCGGCCGTAGAGGAAGTAGACCACGAAGCCGATCACCATCCAGATGCCGAAGCGGACCCAGGTCTCGGCGGGCAGGTTCAGCATCAGCCACAGGGAGGCGAGCACCGAGAGGACGGGAAGGTACGGGACCAGCGGGGTCCGGAAGGCGCGGGGCAGGTCGGGGCGGGTCCTGCGGAGGATGATCACGCTGAGCGCGACGACGACGAACGCGAACAGCGTGCCGATGTTCACCAGCTCGGCCAGGACGCTCAGGCTGGTGAAGCCCGCGACGACGGCGATGATCACGCCGAGCAGGATGGTCGGCCGGTACGGGGTGCGGAAGCGCGGGTGGGTGTGCGAGAAGAACCGGGGCAGCAGCCCGTCCCGGCTCATCGCGAAGAACACCCGGGCCTGGCCGAGCAGCAGGATCATGCACACCGTGGTCAGGCCGATCGCGGCGCCGAAGCTGATCAGACCCGCGAACCACGGGTGCCCGGTGGACTTGAACGCGTCGGCGAGCGGCGCGTCCACGGACAGCGCGCTGTACTTCTGCATGCCGGTGACGACGATCGACACGCCGACGTACAGCGCGGTGCAGATGATCAGCGAGCCGAGGATGCCGCGCGGCACGTCGCGCTGCGGGTTGCGGGTCTCCTCGGCGGCGGTGGCCACGACGTCGAAGCCGATGAAGGCGAAGAAGACGACGGACGCGGCGGTGAAGATGCCCATCACGCCGAAGTTGGACGGCGCCCAGCCGATCATCAGCTCGATCAGGGGTGCCCTGAGCGTGCCGCCCGCCGTCACCGGCTGCGCCGGCGGGATGAACGGCTGGTAGTTGGCGCCCTTGATGAAGAACGCTCCCGCGACGATCACGACGAGCACGACGGCCACCTTGATGGCGACGACGACCGAGGTGACCCGCGCGGAGAGCTTCATCCCGAGGACGAGGACGGCGGTGAGGACCAGCACGAGGAGGGCGGCGAGGATGTCGAAGCCGAAGCCGGTCGCGTTGTCCCTTCCCCCGAGGTACGCGGGCAGGTGCCAGCCCGCGTTGTCGAGCAGCGAGTGGATGTAGCCGGACCAGCCGACGGAGACCACCGCCGTGCCGAGTGCGAGTTCCAGCACCAGGTCCCAGCCGATGATCCAGGCGGGCAGCTCGCCGAGCGAGGCGTAGGAGAAGGTGTAGGCGGACCCGGCCACCGGGACCGTGGAGGCGAACTCGGCGTAGCAGAGCGCGGCGAGCGCGCAGACCACTCCGGCCACGACGAAGGACAGGGACACGGCGGGGCCGGCGTGGTCCTTCGCGGCCGTGCCGGTGAGGACGAAGATTCCGGTGCCGATGATGACACCGATGCCGAAGACGGTCAGATCGAGGGCGGAGAGGGATTTCCGCAGCGCGTGCTCCGGCTCCTCGGTGTCCTGGATCGACTGCTCCACGTTCTTCGTCCTGAGGAGCGTGCTGCTCACGGTCTGCCTCCCCGGTGTGTCGCCCTCGGCGGGACCGAGGGGCTGGGGACGCGTGTGCCCCGGCACTGGCAGGTTCACGCAGCGGGGCCGGTTCCGCCACCTGAAGGAGGTCGCGGAACCGGCCCGTTCGGTCCTGGCGCCGGGCCCGGTGGGTCAGTCGCGCGCGGACTGCACCGGGTCGGCCTCGGCGGCCGGGCGCTCGGCGGGGGTCCTCCCGTTCGAGCGGAGCCGGGAGTGGGGAAGGCCGTCCAGCCTGGAGACCAGGCCCGTGACCTGGCGGGCGATGTCCGGCGCGGTCAGGCCGATCTCCGCGAGCACCTCGGCACGGGAGGCGTGGTCGAGGAAGCGCGGCGGGATGCCGAAGTCGCGCAGCGGTACGTCGACGCCGGCGTCCCGCAGGGCCTGGGCGATGGCCGAGCCGACGCCGCCGACGCGGGAGTTGTCCTCGACGGTGACGACCACGCGGTGCCGCTCGGCGAGCGGGGCCATGGCCTCGTCGACCGGCTTGACCCAGCGCGGGTCGACGACGGTGGTGGAGATGCCCTGCTTGTCGAGGAGCGAGGCCACCTCCAGGCACATCGGGGCGAGGGCGCCGACGGAGACGAGGAGGACGTCCGGGGAGTCGGTGCCGGGCTCGCGCAGGACGTCCATGCCGCCGACGCGGCCCACGGCGGGTACGGCGGGGCCGACGGCGCCCTTGGAGAAGCGGACCACGGTCGGGGCGTCGTCCACCTCGACGGCCTCGCGCAGCTGGGCGCGGACCTGGTCGGCGTCGCGCGGGGCGGCCAGGCGCAGGCCGGGGACGACCTGGAGGATCGACATGTCCCACATGCCGTTGTGGGAGGCGCCGTCGGTGCCGGTGACGCCGGCCCGGTCCAGGACGAAGGTGACGCCGCACTTGTGCAGGGCCACGTCCATCAGGACCTGGTCGAAGGCGCGGTTGAGGAAGGTGGCGTAGACGGCGAAGACGGGGTGCACGCCGGCGTGGGCGAGGCCGGCCGCGGAGACGGCGCCGTGCTGCTCGGCGATGCCGACGTCGTAGATCCGGTCGGGGAAGGCCTTGGCGAACTTGTCCAGGCCGACCGGCTGGAGCATGGCCGCGGTGATGGCGACGACGTCCTTGCGCTCCTTGCCGAGCTTGACCATCTCGTCGCCGAAGACACTGGTCCAGTCGGCGCCGGAGGTGGCGATCGGCAGACCGGTGTCGGGGTGGATCTTGCCGACGGCGTGGAAGCGGTCGGCCTCGTCCTGCAGGGCGGGCTGGTAGCCGCGGCCCTTCTCGGTGAGGCAGTGCACGATGACGGGGCCGCCGAACCGCTTGGCGCGGGACAGCGCCGACTCCAGGGCCTCGATGTCGTGGCCGTCGATGGGGCCGACGTACTTCAGACCCAGGTCCTCGAACATGCCCTGCGGGGCGATGAAGTCCTTCAGGCCCTTCTTGGCGCCGTGCAGCGTCTCGTACAGCGGTCTGCCGACGACCGGGGTGCGCTCCAGCATCTCCCGGGTGCGGGCGAGGAAGCGCTCGTAGCCGTCGGTGGTGCGCAGGGTGGCGAGGTGGTTGGCGAGGCCGCCGATGGTCGGGGCGTAGGAGCGCTCGTTGTCGTTGACGACGATGACGAGGGGGCGGTCCTTGGCGTCGGCGATGTTGTTCAGCGCCTCCCAGGCCATGCCGCCGGTCAGCGCGCCGTCACCGATGACCGCGACGACGTGGCTGTCCCGCTCCAGCAGCTGGTTGGCCTTGGCGATGCCGTCGGCCCAGCCCAGCACGGTGGAGGCGTGGCTGTTCTCGATGACGTCGTGCTCGGACTCGGCCTGCGAGGGGTAGCCGGACAGGCCGCCCTTCATCTTCAGCCGGGAGAAGTCCTGGCGGCCGGTGAGCAGCTTGTGCACGTAGGACTGGTGACCGGTGTCCCACAGCACCTTGTCCTTCGGCGAGTCGAAGACGCGGTGCAGGGCGATGGTCAGCTCGACCACACCGAGGTTGGGGCCGAGGTGGCCGCCGGTCTTGGAGACCTCGGTGACGAGGAAGGTCCGGATCTCCTCCGCCAGCCGGTCCAGCTCCTCCGAGTTGAGCCGGTCCAGATCGCGCGGTCCCCTGATGCGGGTCAGCAGCGGCACCCGTGCCTCCTTGCAGTAGAGCTGATCGAGCTGTTACCGGGCGGGTCGAGTCTAATGTTCCGTCCGGGCGGCCGGTGCCCGGGCGGGGGGTCATACGTCACGCGAACGGCCGTACCCCGGTACGAGCCGTGTCATGACACGACCGTGCCCGGCACCGCCACGGGTGCCGGGCACGGTTCCGGATGGGCCGCCTCTCTAGGCGCGGCCCGCCGTCTTCTGGGTCTTGCGGGTGACCGCGTCGATGATGACGGTCGCCAGCAGGACGCCACCGGTGATCATGTACTGGACCGGGGCGGCGATGCCCTCCAGGGCGAGGCCGTACTGGATCGAGACGATCACCAGCACACCGAGGAGCGCGTTCCAGGTGCGGCCGCGGCCGCCGAACAGGGACGTACCGCCGATCACGGCCGCGGCGATGACGTTCATCAGGAACTCACCGGTGCCCGCGCCCTGGTTGGCGGAGGCGATCTTCGAGGCGACGAAGAGGCCGCCGATCGCGGCGAAGGTGCCGGCGATCGCGAAGACCGAGATCCGGACCAGCTCCACGTTGATACCGGCACGCCGGGAGGCCTCGACGCTGCCGCCGAGCGCGAACACCTTGCGCCCGTACGCCGTGCGGCGCAGCACGAAGTCGGTGAACACCAGCACCGCCAGGAAGATCACCACGGCGAGGGGCAGGCCCTTGTGCTGGTTGTAGACGATCGCCACGGCGAAGGAGACGACGGCCAGCAGCACGGTGCGCAGCACGAGGTCGCTGAGCGGGCGGGAGGGGATCCCGGCGGCCTCACGGCGGCGGTTGCCCAGGAAGGAGGTCAGGAAGTACCCGGCGACGGCCACGACGGCGAGCCCGTAGGCGGCGGCGACGTCGCTGAAGTAGTAGCTGGTGAGCTTGGCGACGATGCCTTCGCTGTCGAGGTTGATGGTGCCGTTGCTGCCGAGGATCTGGAGCATGAAGCCCTGCCAGAACAGCAGGCCGGCCAGCGTCACGGCGAAGGCGGGCACGCCGATGCGGGCGAAGACGAAGCCGTGGATGGCGCCGGCCGCCGTGCCGGTGAGGATGGCCAGCACCAGGGCCAGCACCTCGTTCATCCCGTGCGTGATGTTCAGCACCGCGAAGGTGGCGCCCGCGACACCGGAGACCGAGCCGACCGACAGGTCGATCTCGCCGAGCAGCAGGACGAACACGATGCCGACGGCGATCATGCCCGTGCCGACCATGGCGACGGAGATGTCGGAGAGGTTGCCCGCGGTGAGGAAGTTGGAGTTCAGGCTCTGGAAGATGATCCAGATGATCGCCAGACCGACGACGACCGGTATGGAACCCAGGTCACCGGCCTTCATCTTGCGCTTGAACTCGGTGACGTAGCCCGCGAAACCCTGCTCGCGCACCAGCAGCCGGGGGTCCACCGCGGTCGCCGCGCCGGCGGCCGCCTCGGTGTTCACCACGGCGCTTTCCTCGGGGGGCGTGGAGGTCTTGTCGATGCTCACTTCTTGCTCTCCCCGTTGGTGCGCGCCGCACGGCGGGTCACGGCGTTGTCCGTGGCACCGGTGATGGCGGAGATGATCTCTTCCTGCGAGGTCGACTCGACCTCGAAGACGCCGTTGTTGCGCCCCAGACGCAGGACGGCCACCTTGTCGGCGACGGCCTTGACGTCGGCCATGTTGTGGCTGATGAGGATCACGGCGTGACCGCGCTCACGCAGCCGCTCGACCAGGTCGAGGACCTGCGCGGTCTGCTCGACACCGAGGGCGGCGGTGGGCTCGTCGAGGATGACCAGCTTGGGCTCGCCGAGCATGGAGCGGGCGATGGCCACGACCTGGCGCTGACCGCCGGAGAGCGAGGCGATCGGGATACGGACGCTGGGGATGCGGATGGACAGGGTGTCCAGCAGTTCGCGGGAGCGGCGCTCCATCTCCACCTCGTCCAGGGCACCGCGCCTGCGGATCTCCCGGCCCAGGAAGAGGTTGCCGACGACGTCGATGTTGTCGCACAGCGCGAGGTCCTGGTACACCGTCGCGATGCCCAGGTTCTGGGCGTCGTTCGGCTTGTTGACCTGAACGGCCTTGCCTTCCCACTCGATGACGCCCTCATCGATGGGGTGCACGCCGGCGATCGTCTTGACCAGCGTGGACTTTCCGGCTCCGTTGTCGCCCACCAGGGCGACCACTTCACCGGCGTGGACCTCAAGCTCTACGTCGGTGAGCGCCTGGACGGCACCGAACCGCTTGGAGACCCCGCGCAACGCCAGCACGGGCGTAGCGGACACGTGAACCATCTCCTTCGCCGCCTGACCCGGCGGAAGGTTGTGCAGAAAATTGGGGGGTTGTTCCGTCCGGCGCCCCGCACGAGCTTGCGGGGCTTTGGATACGCGGGGCGCCGGAGGGAGCCTTGGGTGCGCGTCCCGCCAGGGGAGTTCAGGGACGAACTCCCCTGGCGGGGAAGGCGCTCGCGTCGCTTACTTCAGACCGAGCTTGTCGCAGGCCTTCTTGTACTGGGCCGTGCAGATGTCCGCGACGGTGTAGACGCCGTCCTTGACGACGGTGTCCTGGATGTTGTCCTGGGTCAGCGAGGTGACCGCGACCAGGATCGAGGGGACGCCCTTGGTGGTCGGGCTGTCGACCTTGTCCTTGGCGATGGAGTCGAGCGACTTGCCCTGGGCGAGCGCGACGGCCATCTCGGCGGCGGCGTCGGCCTCGGGGGCGTACGGCTTGTAGACGCTCATGTACTGCTCACCGGAGACGATGCGCTGCACACCCGCGAGTTCGGCGTCCTGACCGGTGACCGGGACCTTGATGCCGGCGGCCTTCAGGGCGGTGATGATGCCGCCGGCCATGCCGTCGTTGGCGGAGTAGACGCCGATGATGTTCTTCTTGCCGAGGGCGGAGATGGCGCCCTCCATGTTGGAGTTGGCGTTCTCCGGCTTCCACTCCTTGGTGTCGTACTCCTTGCCGATGTCCACCTTGCCGTCCAGCGCCTCGTGGGCGCCCTGCTTGAACTGCGCGGCGTTCGGGTCGGTGGAGGAGCCGTTCATCATGACGATCTTGCCGGACTTGGCCTTGTCGCCCAGCGCCTTCAGCAGCGCCTCGCCCTGGGTCTTGCCGACGGTCACGTTGTCGAACGAGGTGTAGGCGTCGATCGGGCCCTGCGCCAGTCGGTCGTAGGCGACGACCGGGATGCCGGCGTCCTTGGCCTTCTGCACCGAGTTCTTGATGGCGGCGGCGTCCACCGCGTCCAGGATCAGGACGTCCACCTTGTTGGTGATCATCGTCTCGACCTGCTGGCTCTGCAGGGTGGCGTCCTGCTTGGCGTTGGCGTAGACGACCTTGCCCTTGTTGTTCGTCAGCTCCGCGATCTTCTTCTCGATCAGGGGCTTGTCGAACTTCTCGTAACGAGCGGTCTGGTTCTCAGGCAGGAGCAGGCCGACCTTGATGTCGTCGCCCTTCTTCTCGCTGCCGGACGACTTCGAGGAGCCACCGTCGGCCTCCTTGGCGCTGCCACAGGCGGCGAGCGAGACGGCCATGGCACCAGCGGCAACGGCGACGGCCGCGCGACGCATACGCGTGTTCACTTCTTCAAACCTCCCTGACGAGGCCGCGTCGTTGCGGCCGAGGTGGCTGGAAGTCAACTCGGCCGCGCGTGCGACGTCAAGAAGTAAATACTTAACGAGATGGCAACGGTGCCATCCGTTCTCTAAGTGAAGGCAGGCGTCGCCAGGTGCAGGGTCCCGTCCAACAGGGTCGAATCGCCCATTTCGCTGAGCGCCAGGGCGAGCGCCCCGAGGACCTCCGCGCGGCTCCCGAGAGCCCCCGGAAGCACGGAGAGCCGTCGGGCGGCACTGGGGATCGCGTAGCGGGCGACGGACTCCCTTATCGGCGCCAGGACCAGCTCACCGGCCTCCGCGAGGTCGCCGCCGAGGACGACCCGGCTGGGGTTGAGCAGGTTGCAGAGGTTGGCGACGCCGCTGCCGACGTGCCGGCCGACGTCGGCGATCACCCGCCTGCAGCCCGGGTCCCCCTCCCGTGCCAGCCGTACGACGCCCTCCAGGGTCAGGTCGGTGCCGTGACTGGGCTGGAGCAGCGGCAGCACGTACCGGGCGGCGGCGAAGGTCTCCAGGCAGCCCCGGTTCCCGCAGCGGCAGACCGGGCCGGACTCGTCGAGGGTGATGTGGCCGATCTCACCCGCGGTACCGCCGGGGCCGCGGTAGATCCTGCCGTTGATCACCAGGCCGGCGCCCACGCCGCTGGCGATCTTGATGTACGCCAGGTCGCGCACGCCCCGGCCGCTGCCCCAGACCAGCTCGCCCAGGGCGCCGAGGTTGGCGTCGTTGTCCACGTGCACCGGCACGCCGAGGCGCCCCCGCAGCTCCTCGGCGGGCTTGACGCCCGTCCAGCCCGGCAGGATCGCCGTGGAGCCCAGGGTGCCGGACTCGACGTCGATCGGGCCGGGTACGCCGACCCCCATGCCGGCGATCTTGGCACGGTCGATGCCCGTTGCCTCGATCAGGCGGTTGACCAGCTCCTCCGCCCGGTCGAAGCCCTGGGCCGAGGAGGCGTCCACGTCCAGCGGCTCGGACTCCTCGGCGAGCACCTGGTGGGCCAGATTGCCGATCGCGACCCGTAGGTGCGTGTGACCGAAATCGACGCCGATCACGATGCCGGCGTCCCCGCTCAACGACACGCTGCGGGCCCGGCGTCCGCCCGCGGACGTGGGGGTGACCTGGACCGTTCCCCCGTCCTTGAGCTCGCGCACGATATTGGAGACGGTCGCCGCGGACAGACCCGTGGTCCTCGCGATCTCCGCCTGCGTGAGCGATCCCGCCAGCCGCACGGCGCGTACGACCCGCTCCAGGTTGGCTCGGTGCAGCGACGACTGCGACCCTGGAGTCTCCACGACGACCTCCTGAGCGCGGGGCCGCTCCGGTGAGGCCCCGACCATGTCCAACTAGTGAACTCTAAGCTGAGCTGTTCGGGTTGCCTCCCGTCAAGAGGTTGAACCGTTATACGGCTCCTTGGACACATGAACGAAGGCGTGGCAAGGCGCTGCCGGGCGGCCCTGGACGAGCCGCTCCGCGGGCCGGGGAGGGCGGCGCGAACGGGGCGCGGAACGGCCGCCAGGGCAGGGACGGCCGGTCGTACACGGGCCGGGCGGGCACGCGCGCGTCCAACCCCGGAACACCCGGAAGCGGTGCCCGCAGGGTGCCCGGCAGGGTGCCCGGGCGGGCCGCCCCGCCCGCCGCGACCGGGGACGGAGGCGGTGCCGGGGCCGTGTACCCGGGGACCCCGGCAGCCCACGCCGAGCCGGCCCCGCACACCCCCGCAGCCAGGTCCGTTCCCGTTCTCGCGGATCCCCGTCCCGTGCGTGCCCCTGTACCCACCGGGGTGGGGCGTGGCCGGTGCCTGCGGCCGGAGGCCGGGGCCTGTGGCCGGAGGCCGGGGCCTGTGGCACACGGGCGCGTGAGCCCGTGTGCCTGGTCCGTGAGCGCGAGGCCTGGCGCACGAACTCGGGACCAGGGGCCACGCGCCCCGGGCCCCGCGGTCCGACAGGCCCCCACCCGGGCCCGGGGGCCTGGTGCGGGCGGGCCCCGGGGCGCGAGAACGGGCGCCCGGTGTTACTTCAGGGCGCCGGCCGTCAGGCCCTGGACCACCTGGCGCTGGAAGACGATGTACGCGGCCAGGACCGGCAGCATGGCCATCACCAGGCCGGCGAAGAGGCCCGACCAGTCGCCCTTGTACCCCTGGCTGACGGCCAGCTGGACCAGGCCCTGGGTGAGCACGTGCTTGTCCGGGTCGGTGTTCAGGACCGTCGGCAGCATGTACTGGTTCCACTGCCCGAGGAAGTTGAAGATGCCCACGCTGATCAGGCCGGGCTTGGCCATCGGCAGCATGATCTGGAAGAACGTCCGGGTGTGCGAGGCACCGTCCACGAAGGCGGCCTCGGCCACCGTGGTCGGCAGGGTCCGGAAGAAAGCGGTCAGGAAGAAGACCGTGAAGGGCAGCGAATAGGCGATGTAGACCAGGATCAGACCGTGAATGGTGTTCAGCAGCCCCATGTTGTTCACGACGTAGAACAACGGGACCAGCGCGAGCATGATCGGAAAACTCATGCCGCCGATGAACAGGTAGTAGATGAACCGGTTGCCCGGGAATTCGAACCGGGCCAGCACGTACGCCGCCATCGAGCCGAGCACCAGCGTGCCGACGAGCGAACCACCCACCACCAGCACGGTGTTGAGGAAGTAGTCACTCATGTGGGCGTCGCTCCAGGCCCGCGCCCAGTTCTCGAAGTGCAGCCTGTCCGGCAGCGACCAGGGCGAGCCGAAGATGGAGCCGTCGTCCTTGAAGGACGTCATCACCGCCCACACCAGCGGCATGACCACCATGATCGCCCAGATGACCAGAATGCCGTGCGAGAAGACGTTGAGGACTTCGCCCTCCCGTTTCCTCCCGCCCGGTTTTCCGTCCGCCGGAAAACCGGCCCTGGAAACGCCGGCACCGGAATCGGCCGGGACGGGGGCGGGGGCGGGGGTCTCGGTCGTTTTCAAGATCAGAACTCCAGCCGCTCGCGCCGCCCCAGCCGCATCACGACCGCGGCGAAGGCCAGCGTGACGACGAGCAGGGCGACGCCGATCGTGGTGGCGTAGGCGGCCTGACCGTCACGGAACGCCTTCTGGTACACGTACAGGACCATGACGGTGGTCGAGTAGTCGGGGCCGCCCGGCCCGGTCGTCATGATCTGTACGACCGCGAACGACTCCGCGCCGAGGGCGAGGATGCCCATGTAGACCCAGCCGGACTGCACGGTGTCCCACAGCAGCGGCAGGGTGATCCGGAAGAAGGTGGTGAACCGGCCGGCGCCGTCCAGCAGCGCGGCCTCGTAGAGGTCCGCCGGGATGGAGGCCATGCCGGCGGAGAAGAGGACCACGAAGAAGCCGACCGTGGACCAGACGAGCACCGCCATCACGCACCACAGGGCGAGGTTCGGGTCGCCCAGCCACAGCGGCTGGACGCCGTCGAGCCCGATCCCGCGCAGCACGGAGTTGATCGCACCGCTGTCCGGGTTGTACGCGAAGGCGAACAGCAGGGCCACGATCGCGATGGACAGCACCTGCGGGAAGAAGTAGACGATCTTGTAGAACGAGGAGCCGCGGACACCGGAGATAGCCGGCCCGCCCCTGCGGTGCCGCCCGCCCACATTGATCATGAAGGCGAAGAACAGCGCCAGACCGATCGTCACCAGCGGCAGCAGCAGGGCGAACAGCAGGCTGTGCCGCAACGACTTCCAGAAGATCTCGTCGTCGAACATCCTCTGGTAGTTGTCGAAGCCGACCATCGCGAAGTCGGGGCTCAGGCCGGTCCAGTCCGTGAACGAGTAGTAGATGGACTGGATGAACGGCCAGATCACGAGAAGCGCGTACAGCCCCAGGGGTGCCGCCAGGAACCCCACGATGAACCGGTACTTGCCGTGCTGCATTGCTGCCGACCCCGTTCTCTGGGCGGGTGGTGCCGCTGGTGACGGTTCCTCAAGGGCTCACTGGTGCTTGTAGTGCTTGACCGACGTGTCCTTCGCGGCCTCGTCGGCGAAGCCCTGGATCTTCTTGACGGCCTCGGCCGGGGTGAGGCGGCCGGCCATCATCTCGCCGATGCCGGACACACCGATCTTCTCCTTCTGCAGCTGCACGTACCAGTCCTGCAGCCGCGGGTTCACCACGTTGGAGCCGGCCTTCTCCAGCGCCGCCACACCGGACTTCAGACCCGGGGTGAGGTCGATGCCGCTGGTGCCGCCGTTGTACGCGGTCAGCGACTTCACCTTGGCGGTGAAGTTCTTCGAGGACGCCTCGCCGAGCATGATGCGCAGCTGTTCCATGCCGCCCTCGGCGTTCTTCGCCTTGGCCGGGACGACGAAGGGCTCGCCGCCGGAGGCCCAGATGGTGCCGAAGGGCATCTTGTCGGAGCCGTCGATGCCGGTGGGCGCGGAGACGGCGAGGTCGAAGTCCCGCGGGATGACGTTGGCGGACTCGTTCTCCACCCAGGAGCCGTTCGGGAGGAACAGCGCCTTGCCCTTGGCCCAGGCGGTCTGCGACTGGATGTGGTCCAGGCCCGGGGTGCCCTTGAGGACGTAGCCCTTCCGGTAGAGCTCGTAGTAGGCCTCGAAGCAGGCCTTGACCGCCGGGTGCTTCCAGGCGCCCGGCTCGAGGTTGTCGATGGCGTCCAGGACCTCGCGGCCGCCGACCTTGCCGATCATCGGGTAGAGCGAGAAGGGGATGTAGTACGGGTACTTGCCGGCGTACGTCCAGCCGGCCATGCCCTTCTTCTTGGCCTTCTCGCAGACCTTGAGCATCTCGTCCCAGGTCTCCGGGTACCGCTCGTCGAGCGAGTCCAGGGCCTTCTGCGAGTACCACACGCCGTACACCGTGTAGGCGTAGTAGAGGATCCACACCGGCTTGCCGTCGAACTGGCCCATCTCCACGATGCCCGGGCGCAGCGTGTCGCGGACCTTCTTGGCCGGGTCGTCGTAGGACGGCGCGTCCAGCAGCGGGGTGAGGTCCGCGAGCTGGTTCTTGCCGACGAGGACGCCCATGTCCATCTGCTCGGCGCCGGAGTTGTCGATGAGGTCCGGCGGGGTGCCCTGGTTGAAGCGCGGCTGGAGCGTGGACTGGATCTTCTGGGTGGCGGAGAACTTCACCTTGGTCTTGGGGAAGTCCCTCTCGTAGACCTTCACGGCGTCCTCGGCGTACTCCTTGCCGAAGCCGCCGTCGAACAGTACGAATTCCATCTGCGCGGTGTCGTTGACGCCGAGCGGGTTCTTCTCGGTCTTCTTGCCGGCCTCGGCCTTGTCCTGGCCGCTGCCGCCACCGCTGGCGCACGCGGACAGGAAGCCCATCGCGGGAACGCCGATCAGGCCGAGTGCGGCGGACCGCTTGATCAGATCCCGGCGGCCGACGCCCGTGTGGTTCTCGGCGGAAGTGGATCCCATGCTCAAGTCCTCGCTTTCTCCAGGACTCAGGCGGTGAACCGGATCCTCCCCGGCACCGCGGTCGGGTCAAGCTGGGTCGTGCAGGAGTTACTTCGTGCGTCATCTACCGGGACCGGCGGGAAAACAAGGAAGCCGGCGCGTTTCGCACGTCGAACCACCTTTCCGGCTCCTCCCGGGCCCGCCTGACGGTCGTGTGAACGGCCAGACGGACGCCGACAGGTATAGTCCACTTTCCGTCGGCTGAGCAAGATCGAATGCAAGGTTCCCCGTCGGTCTTTTCCGAGTTGAGACCTCGGCCGGAATATGAGCCGCCCGCGATCCTTCCCGACGGAAATATTCACGGCTTTGCGCCCGAATGCCACACTCAACACCCTTGACATCACTGGCCACTTGGCCCCCTACTGGTCTCTGCGCACCGAGCTGACAACGTTGTCCGAAGTGTGGGTATCGCAGGGAGGGTCGTCGCGTATGCAGCGCGGAGTACGGCACAGATGGGGTCCGGCGGTCGTCATCACGACCGCCTTTGTCATGGCGGCCGGCTCGCAGGGAGCGGCGGTCGCCCTGCCCGGCAAGCCACCGGCCGCCGACCGGGAGTTCGCCTCCTCGTTCGAGGCCGGCGAGCGGGCACCGGACTGGCTGAACACGGTCGACACCGCCGGGGACGGCGGCAAGCGCGCCTCGGGCGTGGACGGCGGCTACAGCACCGGCATCCCGGGCAATGTGAACGACCACGTCACCGACGTCCGGGCCAGCGGGGAGAACGCGGGCGCCGGCGAGGTGAAGGAGAACCTCGTCGACGGCGAGTCCGGCACCAAGTGGCTGACCTTCGAACCCACCGGCTGGGCCGAGTTCGACTTCGACAAACCGCGGAGGATCGTCCGGTACGCCCTCACCTCGGCCAACGACTTCGACGGGCGCGACCCGAAGGACTGGACCCTGAGGGGCTCCACCGACGGCAAGGACTGGAAGACCCTCGACACCCGCTCGGGCGAGAACTTCTCCGAACGGTTCCAGACCAGGACGTACGACCTGGCCGAGCCGGCCGAGTACCAGCACTTCCGGCTCGACATCACGAAGAACAACGGCGCCTCGGGCATACTCCAGCTGGCCGACGTGCAGTTCTCCACCGGCGACGGTGACGGTCCCGTCCCGCAGGACATGCTCTCCCTCGTCGACCGCGGCCCGAGCGGCTCCCCGACCGCCAAGTCGGGCGCCGGCTACACGGGCAAGCGCGCCCTGAGGTACGCCGGCCGCCACACCGCCGAGGGCCGGGCTTACTCGTACAACAAGGTCTTCGACGTCCACGTCGAGGTCGCCCGCGACACCCGGCTGTCGTACCGCCTCTACCCCTCCATGGCCGACGGCGACCGCGACTACGACGCCACCAACGTCGCCGTGGACCTCGCCTTCACCGACGGCACCTACCTCAGCCGGCTGGGCGCCACCGACCAGCAC
Source organism: Streptomyces kebangsaanensis (assembly GCF_001906585.1). Lineage (GTDB taxonomy): Bacteria > Actinomycetota > Actinomycetes > Streptomycetales > Streptomycetaceae > Streptomyces > Streptomyces kebangsaanensis. The sequence goes on from NZ_JUJA01000065.1 coordinate 36,375, forward strand.
GGCTTCACGCTGAGCCCGCAGGGGCAGGGCGCGGCGAAGACCCTGTACGTCAACCAGTGGAACAACGTCGTGTCGCGGATCGGCTCGGTCGCGGCCGGCAAGACCGTCGACCGGATACTCCTCGCCTACGACTCCCCCACCGGCCCGGCGAAGTTCCGCGGCTGGCTGGACGACGTGGTCATCGAGCGGGCCGCCCCCGACAAGCCCCGGGCCCACCTGTCGGACTACGCGCTGACCACCCGCGGCACCCACTCCAGCGGCAGCTTCTCGCGCGGCAACAACTTCCCCGCGACCGCCGTCCCGCACGGCTTCAACTTCTGGACGCCGGTGACCAACGCGTCCTCGCTGAGCTGGCTGTACGAGTACGCGCGCGCGAACAACGACGACAACCTGCCGACGGTCCAGGCGTTCAGCGCGAGCCACGAGCCCAGCCCCTGGATGGGTGACCGGCAGACCTTCCAGGTGATGCCGTCCGCCGCGTCCGGCACCCCGGACACCGGCCGCACCGCCCGCGCCCTGGCCTTCCGGCACGAGAACGAGACCGCGCGGCCGTACTACTACGGGGTGCGGTTCGAGAACGGCCTCGAGGCCGAGATGACGCCGACCGACCACGCGGCCGTACTGCGCTTCACCTATCCGGGGGACGACGCGAGCGTCCTGTTCGACAACGTAACCGAGCAGGCGGGCCTGACCCTGGACAAGGAGCACGGCATCGTCACCGGCTACTCGGACGTGAAGTCCGGGCTGTCCACCGGCGCCACCCGGCTCTTCGTGTACGGCGTGTTCGACAAGCCGGTCAAGGACGGCTCCGCGAACGGTGTCAAGGGCCACCTGCGCTTCGACGCCGGCAAGGACCGCACCGTCACCCTGCGGCTGGCCACCTCCCTGATCGGCCTCGACCAGGCGAAGGACAACCTGCGCCAGGAGATCCCGGACGGCACCTCCTTCGACACCGTCAAGAAACAAGCCCAGCGCGCCTGGGACAAGGTGCTCGGCAGGGTCGAGGTCCAGGGCGCCACGCCGGACCGGCTGACCACGCTCTACTCCAGCCTGTACCGGCTGTACCTGTACCCGAACTCGGGCTTCGAGAAGGTGGGCGGAAAGTACCAGTACGCCTCCCCGTTCTCGCCGATGCCCAGCGAGGACACCCCGACCCGCACCGGCGCGAAGATCGTCGACGGCAAGGTGTACGTCAACAACGGCTTCTGGGACACCTACCGGACCACCTGGCCGGCGTACTCGCTCCTGACGCCCTCCCGGGCGGGCGAGATGGTGGACGGCTTCGTGCAGCAGTACAAGGACGGCGGCTGGACCTCCCGCTGGTCCTCCCCCGGCTACGCCGACCTGATGACGGGCACCTCCTCGGACGTGGCGTTCGCGGACGCGTACGTCAAGGGCGTGCCGATGGACGCGGAGGCGGCGTACGACGCGGCGGTGAAGAACGCGACGGTCGTGCCGCCGTCCTCGGGCGTGGGCCGCAAGGGCATGGCCACCTCCCCCTTCCTCGGCTACACCACCACGGCCACGCACGAGGGCCTGTCCTGGGCGATGGAGGGCTACGTCAACGACTACGGCATCGCGAGGATGGGCGAGGCCCTCCACAAGAAGACGGGCCGGAAGCGCTACCAGGAGGAGGCGGAGTACTTCCTCGACCGGGCCAGGGACTACGTCAACCTCTTCGACTCCGGGGCGGGCTTCTTCCAGGGCCGCGACGCCAAGGGCAACTGGCGCCTGGACTCCTCGAAGTACGACCCGCGCGTGTGGGGCTACGACTACACGGAGACCAACGGCTGGGGCTACGCCTTCACCGCCCCGCAGGACAGCCGGGGCCTGGCGAACCTGTACGGCGGGCGGAAGGGCCTCGCGGACAAGCTCGACACCTACTTCGCCACGCCGGAGACGGCCTCCCCGGAGTTCGTCGGCTCCTACGGCGGTGTCATCCACGAGATGACCGAGGCGCGGGACGTGCGGATGGGCCAGTACGGCCACTCCAACCAGGTCGCGCACCACGTCCTCTACATGTACGCCGCGGCCGGACAGCCGTGGAAGGCGCAGGAGAAGGTCCGCGAGGCGCTGTCCCGGCTCTACGTCGGCAGCGAGATCGGCCAGGGCTACCACGGCGACGAGGACAACGGCGAGCAGTCGGCCTGGTACCTCTTCTCCGCGCTCGGCTTCTACCCGCTGGTGATGGGCAGCGGGGAGTACACCATCGGCTCCCCGCTGTTCACCAGGGCGACGGTCCATCTGGAGAACGGCCGGGACCTGGTCGTCGAGGCGCCGAGGAACAGCGCGAAGAACGTCTACGTGCAGGGCGTGCGGTTCAACGGCAAGGCGTGGAACTCCACGAGCCTGCCGCACTCGCTGCTGTCGAAGGGCGGGGTCCTGCGGTTCGACATGGGCCCGCGGCCGTCGTCGTGGGGCACGGGCAGGGACGCGGCGCCCGTGTCGATCACGACCGGTGACAAGGCGCCGGGCCCGCGGTCGGACGTGCTGAAGGGCGACGGCGCGCTGTTCGACGACACCTCGTCGACGGACGCTACCGTGACGGCGGTGGACCTGCCGGTGTCCGGGGCCACCAGGGCGGTCCAGTACACCCTGACCTCGTCCGCGGACCGCACCCGGGCCCCGGCCGGCTGGACCCTGGAGGCCTCCGCCGACGGCAGGACCTGGAAGACGGTGGACCGGCGCTCCGGCGAGTCCTTCGCCTGGGACCGGCAGACCCGCCCCTTCACGATCGCCTCGCCGGGCACGTACCAGAAGTACCGCCTGGTCCTGGACGGCGCCTCGACGCTGGCGGAGGTGGAGCTGCTGGCCTGAGGCACCCACCGCGCATGACGGAGGGGCGGGTCCCGGGGGCCCGCCCCTCCGGGCTGTTCGGTTGCGGGTCGGTCACCGGCGGCTTGGACGGGCGAGGCGGGAGCAGCTCTCATCCGGCGGGTTCCGGTCCACCGAGTGGGAGCGCTCCCACCTCGCTTGGCAGTGAAAGTAGCGCGGCCGGCGACGGCTGTAAACGCCCGGGGCCGGTTTGGCGCACAAAGGCGGGGGCCGCACCCCCGTTGCCGAGGATGCGGCCCAACTGCCTTGAGAGATCCGTTACTTGCGGATCAGGCTGCGCAGCACGTACTGCATGATGCCGCCGTTGCGGTAGTAGTCCGCCTCACCGGGGGTGTCGATGCGGACCACCGCGTCGAACTCGACACCACTGTCGGTGGTGACCTTCACCGTGCTCGGCGTGCGGCCCTCGTTGAGCTCGGTGACGCCGGCGACGGAGAAGGTCTCCTCGCCGGTCAGGCCGAGGGACTGCGCCGACTGGCCCTCCGGGAACTGCAGCGGCAGGACGCCCATGCCGATGAGGTTCGAGCGGTGGATGCGCTCGTAGGACTCGGCGATGACGGCCTTGACGCCGAGCAGCGCGGTGCCCTTCGCCGCCCAGTCGCGGGACGAGCCGGAGCCGTACTCCTTGCCGGCCAGGACGACCAGCGGGATGCCCTGCTCGATGTAGTTGCGCGAGGCGTCGTAGATGAAGGAGACCGGGCCGCCCTCCTGCGTGAAGTCACGCGTGTAGCCGCCCTCGGTGCCCGGCGCGATCTGGTTGCGCAGGCGGATGTTGGCGAACGTACCGCGGATCATCACCTCGTGGTTGCCGCGGCGGGAACCGTAGGAGTTGAAGTCGCGGCGCTCGACGCCGTGCTCGGTGAGGTACTGGCCCGCCGGGGTGTCGGCCTTGATGGCACCGGCCGGGGAGATGTGGTCGGTGGTGACCGAGTCGCCCAGCTTGGCGAGCACCCGGGCGCCGGAGATGTCCTCGACCGGGACCGGCTCCATGCCCATGCCCTCGAAGTACGGGGGCTTGCGGACGTAGGTGGACTCCGGGTCCCACTCGAAGGTGTCGCCGGTCGGGACGGGCAGGGACTGCCACTGGGCGTCGCCGGCGAAGACGTCGCTGTAGGACTTGGAGAACATGTCCTCGCCGATGGCGTTGGCGACGACCTCGTTGACCTCGGCCTCGGAGGGCCAGATGTCCTTCAGGTAGACCGGGTTGCCGTCCTGGTCGGCGCCCAGGGCGTCACGGGTGATGTCCACCTTCATGGAGCCCGCGATGGCGTACGCGACGACCAGCGGCGGGGAGGCCAGGTAGTTCATCTTGACGTCGGGGTTGATCCGGCCCTCGAAGTTGCGGTTGCCGGAGAGGACCGAGACCACGGCGAGGTCATGGTCGTTGACGGCCTTGGAGACCTCCTCCGGCAGCGGGCCGGAGTTGCCGATGCAGGTGGTGCAGCCGTAGCCGACGAGGTTGAAGCCCAGCTTGTCCAGGTACGGGGTGAGGCCGGACTTCTCGAAGTAGTCGGTGACGACCTTCGAGCCCGGGGCGAGGGTGGACTTGACCCACGGCTTGCGGGCGAGGCCCTTCTCGACCGCCTTCTTGGCGACCAGGGCGGCGCCGATCATGACGTACGGGTTGGAGGTGTTGGTGCAGGAGGTGATGGCGGCGACCGTCACCGCACCGTGGTCCAGCTCGTAGGTCGTGCCGTCGGGGGCGGTGACCGGAACCGGGTTGCTGGGCGCGCCGTTCGGGGTGACGGCCGGGGCGTCGGAGGCCGGGAAGGACTCCTGGCCCGCCTCGTCCACGTTGTCCACGTAGTTGCGGACGTCCTGCTTGAACTGCTCGGCGGCGTCGGCGAGGACGATGCGGTCCTGCGGGCGCTTCGGGCCGGCGATGGACGGGACGACCGTGGACAGGTCCAGTTCGAGCTTCTCGGAGAAGTCCGGCTCGGCCTTCGGGTCCAGCCAGAGGCCCTGCTCCTTGGCGTAGGCCTCGACGAGCGCGACCTGCTGCTCGGAGCGGCCGGTCAGACGCAGGTAGTTCAGGGTCTCGCCGTCGATCGGGAAGATCGCGGCGGTGGAGCCGAACTCCGGCGACATGTTGCCGATGGTGGCCCGGTTGGCGAGCGAGGTGGCGGCGACGCCCTCGCCGTAGAACTCGACGAACTTGCCGACCACGCCGTGCTTGCGCAGCATCTCGGTGATGGTCAGCACCAGGTCGGTGGCGGTGGTGCCGGCGGGCAGTTCGCCGGTGAGCTTGAAGCCGACGACCCGCGGGATGAGCATGGAGACCGGCTGGCCGAGCATGGCGGCCTCGGCCTCGATGCCGCCGACGCCCCAGCCGAGGACGCCGAGGCCGTTGACCATGGTGGTGTGCGAGTCGGTGCCGACGAGGGTGTCCGGGTAGGCCTTGCCGTCGCGGACCATGACCACGCGGGCCAGGTGCTCGATGTTGACCTGGTGGACGATGCCGGTGCCGGGCGGGACGACCTTGAACTCGTCGAAGGCGGTCTGACCCCAGCGCAGGAACTGGTAGCGCTCCTTGTTGCGGCCGTACTCCAGCTCGACGTTCACCTTGAAGGCGTCGCTGGTGCCGAACTTGTCGGCGATGACGGAGTGGTCGATGACCAGCTCGGCCGGGGCCAGCGGGTTGATCTTCGCCGGGTCGCCGCCGAGCTCCTTGACGGCCTCGCGCATGGTGGCGAGGTCCACGACGCAGGGCACGCCGGTGAAGTCCTGCATGATCACGCGGGCGGGCGTGAACTGGATCTCCTGCGACGGCTTGGCCTGGGAGTCCCAGTTGCCGAGGGCACGGATGTGGTCGGCGGTGATGTTCGCGCCGTCCTCGGTGCGGAGCAGGTTCTCCAGCAGGACCTTCAGGCTGTAAGGCAGTCGGGCCGAGCCCTCGACCTTGTCAAGCCGGAAGATCTCGTACGACTCGTCGCCCACCTGCAGCGTGCTGCGGGCGTCGAAGCTGTTCGCCGACACGACAGTCTCCTTCACTCATGTGCGCGTACCACCACGATCCTGCCGCCACGGCGTATCGGCCACTCCACTAAGGCGAGGCTAAGTTAGGTGTGCCTTACTTGAAGGGCGGCTGCGGTGCTCCTGGCAGATATCTCGATGTCGAGATAACTCTAGTACATGGGGGCGGGATGGTCATGCGCGGGCGGGCACGGGCGGGGCGGGCACGGGCGGGGGCGGACGCGAGCGGGGCGGACACATCGCGCGCGGCCCGGCCCAACCGGGCGCTCCCGCCCATCACTACGCCAAGTCGGGGTATCCGCAAGGAATCCGGCGGCGCACACGACCGCCGCTACCCCCCTTCGAAAGGAGCACCCGCATGCCGCTCACGTTCCGCAAGAGCTTCCGGATCCTCCCGGGAGTGCGGCTGAACATCAACAAGCGTTCCTGGTCGTTCACCACCGGCGGGAAGCACGGGCCGCGGTACACCCACAGCAGCACGGGACGTCGTACGACATCGATGGATTTGCCCGGACCTTTCGGGTGGCGTCGAACCCGTAGGGCCAAGCGTCACTGACGGTGCATCACCCGAATGGACCCCTCAAGAGGCGCCATCTCATATCTGAGATAACCTCAGCCTCATGGCAGACGACTACCTCGTACGCATCGGCAAGCTCATCCGTGACGCCCGGCAGCACAGAGGCTGGACGCAGACACAGTTGGCCGAGGCGCTGGGCACCAGCCAGAGTGCCGTCAACCGTGTCGAGCGCGGCAACCAGAACATCAGCCTTGAGATGATCGCCCGCATCGGCGAAGCCCTGGACAGTGAGATCGTATCCCTGGGCTACGCGGGCCCGATGCACCTGCGGGTGGTGGGCGGACGCCGCCTGTCCGGCGCCATCGACGTGAAGACGAGCAAGAACGCGTGCGTGGCCCTGCTGTGCGCCTCGCTGCTCAACCAGGGGCGCACGGTGCTGCGCCGGGTGGCCAGGATCGAGGAGGTGTACCGCCTGCTGGAGGTGCTGAACTCCATCGGTGTGCGCACCCGCTGGATCAACGACGGCACCGACCTGGAGATCGTGCCGCCGGCCGACCTGGACATGAGCACGATCGACGCCGAGGCCGCCGTGCGCACCCGGTCCATCATCATGTTCTTCGGGCCGCTGCTGCACCTCACGGACCACTTCAAGCTGCCGTACGCGGGCGGCTGCGACCTCGGCACGCGCACCATCGAGCCGCACATGATCGCGCTGCGCCGGTTCGGGCTGGACATCACCGCCACGGAGGGCCAGTACCACGCCGTGGTAGACCGCGCCGTCCGCCCGGACCGCCCGATCGTCCTGACCGAGCGCGGCGACACGGTGACCGAGAACGCGCTGCTGGCGGCGGCCCNCCGCCACGACGGCGTGACCGTCATCCGCAACGCCTCCTCCAACTACATGGTCCAGGACCTGTGCTTCTTCCTGGAGGCGCTCGGCGTGCGGGTCGAGGGCATCGGCACCACCACGCTCACCGTGCACGGCGTGCCGGTCATCGACGCCGACGTGGACTACTCCCCCTCCGAGGACCCGGTGGAGGCGATGAGCCTGCTGGCCGCCGCGGTCGTCACCGAGTCGGAGCTGACGGTGCGCCGGGTGCCGATCGAGTTCCTGGAGATCGAGCTGGCGGTCCTGGAGGAGATGGGCCTCGACCACGACCGCGGCGAGGAGTACGTCGCCGACAACGGTCGCACCCGCCTGGTGGACCTCACCGTACGGCCCTCCAAGCTGGAGGCGCCCATCGACAAGATCCACCCGATGCCGTTCCCCGGCCTGAACATCGACAACGTCCCCTTCTTCGCGGCGATCGCGGCCTCCGCGCAGGGCAAGACGCTGATCCACGACTGGGTGTACGACAACCGCGCCATCTACCTGACGGACCTCAACCGCCTGGGCGGCCGCCTGCAACTCCTCGACCCCCACCGGGTGCTGGTCGAGGGCCCCACCCGCTGGCGCGCGGCCGAGATGATGTGCCCGCCGGCCCTGCGCCCCGCCGTCGTCGTCCTGCTGGCCATGATGGCCGCGGAGGGCACGTCGGTGCTGCGCAACGTGTACGTCATCAACCGGGGTTACGAGGACCTCGCCGAGCGACTGAACTCGGTCGGGGCGCAGATCGAGACCTTCCGGGACATCTGAAAACCTTCGGAACAGGCGCCGCCACACCCGTCCTCGCCTGCATGGATACGAGGCGGGGTGGGGTGTGGCGACGTCTCTGCACGACCGGGCGGTGCGACCGGATGCGTGCCCCGTTGTGCGAGTGCGGACGCACATGCCGCTGCGTCGGCAGTGGTGAAGGCGAGCGGTGGGGCTGTTCGCCCTGCCTCGACGAGCCCGCCGTCTGCGGGGGAGGCCATGACGAGTGACGCGTCAACAGCCGGGACCGTCAGGGCGGGGCCCCGCTGCGCGAACCGCCCCGACACCGATGGCGATCCGCTGCAGGAACTCACCGACCCCGTCACGACCCTCGTCCCCGCCCTCGACGACGCCACGGCCCTGACCGCACTCCAGCGAGTCACCGGCCGGCCGGCCAGCCGGCACCATCTGACCTGGGCTTCGTCACCCGCACCGACCTGTTGACCGGCGCCGGTGACGAAGCCCCTGCCCCAGCCGCCCCGCGGTTCATCGACTGGTTCGCCGACTCCGGGGCGACCAAGGCCGTCCGACCGTCCTGCCCATGCCGCCACGAGATGAAGGCCCTGGCCGGAACCGGGGTCAAGGCCCGGCTTCCGGGGCCGGGCGAGGCACCGGTACGGGTTGGGGTTCGCCGGCCGTCGGCGTCGAAGGGATGCCGATCCGGTGTTCAGTGCTGTTCTGGCGGGGTGGCCTGTTACGCCCGAGGCGTTCGTGAGCGTCGGCGAAGTGCCCGGAAACGGCCGCGGAGACTGTCGAGAGGTCCAGGGCCAGGGCGAAGCCGGCGATGATCTCCGCCAGCCGGACGGCGCTTCCCCGGCCGGTACATCCCATCGCTTCCAAGAGCTCGTGCTGCGTGGGCAGGTGGGTGCCGCCCCCGACCGTGCCGACTGCCAGGCCGGGCAGGGTCATACTCGCGTAGACGCCGTCCCGTGTGCGTTCGAGGATGAACTGCCCCACACTCGACTCGTGAACGCAGGCGATGTCCTGGCCCGTCGCCGTGAAGATCGCCGCCACGATGTTGGCGGTATTCGCGTTGGACCCCAGGACCCCGCTGTGGACTGCTCCGGCCGTGATGTGCTGGTACCCCGTGACCAGCTCGTCGGGGGTGGTTCTCAGGACCCGTTGGACGACCCCTGCCGGCAGAAGGCAGTCAGCGGCCACCCTGATTCCGCGGCCTTCCGCCACAGCCTGGGCCGACGCCTTCTTGTCTCCGGACGTGTTCCCTTCGATGAGGAAGGATTCGAGCTCCTCGTCTGCCACCAGGTGCGGCTGTCGCAGGATCCACTGACACGCGTGCCAGGTGCAGGCAGTCGTCATGTTCTGTCCTGCCGCGTCCCCGGTGGTGTACCTGAACCTCAGGTGAACGGTCCTGCCCAGGACCACGGGCTCGATCGAGATGAGCGTGGCGTGGTCGGACACCTGCCGGATGATCGCGCGGAGGTCGCCGAGGTGCCGGAGGATCGCCGAGGCGAAGCGGCCGGCGCCGGCCAGCCGGGAGAACGCGAAGACAGGAGCACGCGTCATCGCTTGCAGGGCGGCGCGTGTGCTGACGCCGCCCGCCATGGTGACGGCCAGGGCTCCCCGCGTCGCCGACGAGACCAGGGCACCTTCCGTGGTGGCCATGGGAGCGTAGACCTCGCCCTGGACGTTCGTCCCGCAGAACAGCAGGGGTCCGGCCACGCCGACCGGGATTTCGACGGTGCCGACGAGTCCCTCGATATTGCCGGTCAGCTTGTCGGCGTCAAGCCGTGTGTGTTGCAGGGAGTCCAGCGCCGACCGGGTCCTGGAGCGGAGCCAGTCCAGCCGCTGGAGTCGCGCCGCCTCCGTGTAAAGTCCCCGGGCGGGCACGTACCGTCCTGGGGGCCGTGGCGGACGGGGCAGGCCCGGGCTTTCTCCAGAGCTCATACGACATCGCTTTCCTCTGTGGCGGGCGTCGGCCCGATGGGTTGCTTCGGGGATGACGGTCCCCGGTCATGCCGGGGGACGAGCACGACCGCAGTAGTGGTCGCAGGACGGCCGAGGCGACTGCGTCGGCGACCGGCCCGTGCCGAACCGGCCCGTTGTTCGCAGGTGTCGTCGCGGTACGCGGGGGCACCGGTTCGACGTGGTCACCGACCCCACGACGCTCGGCACACGTGGTCCCGCAGCCGGGCCCGGCGGACGATGTGCTGAGTCGACCCTTCGATGACGGCACCCTCCCCGGCCGCGACGGGCGCCCCACTGACGGCCCCGGCCCGGTGCCTTGTCCTGGTCACGTTCGAACCACTCCCCCCTTCCCACCCCGACGCGCGGCGGCAGCCCCGGCACCGGCTCAACGACACCTCGGCCCCCGGGTTACGCGCGCAAGACGGCGCCGAGGTGTCCCCGTTCCCGTCGAGTCGTCCCGTTCCGGGCCAAGCCCCTGACCACCATGGGGAAGTGCCACAGGGGCCGCCGGGCGGTCGGGCTCCGCGGCGGGGGAAGCCGAGGCGCATGGCGCGGGACAGAGCCCGATCCCTGATGGACCCAGCCCTCGCAGCGAGGCACCGTGCCATGCGGTGTCGGTCCACTGACGGTCGGGCGGATCAGGTCCCCCGGGACGGTTGTCGTGATGAGCGTGAGGTGGCCGTCCTTGTGCAGCGTGGTGAGCCCGGCGTGGAGCCGTTCGGCGCAAGCGGGGCCGAGCAGGGCGGCGGCTTCGTCTTGCACGCGACGGGCGGAACGGGGGAGGGCCAACTGGGCCCTCAACCTCCCACGATCCCGGCGAGTGTGACGCAGTGACCAATCCGGGCACCTTGAGACGGATCTACCGTCACAACAGACGTGGCATGTCACCCTGCGCCACTACCGCAACCGCCCGGCCCATGCCTCGCGCGAAGCCGGTCTCCCGGCTTGAGCACGCATCATGCTTGCAAGCTGTGCAGGGACACAGGAACTCTTCCTACTCCGGAAGGAGTTCGCAGCAGGCAGCAAGGTGCTCCCCCCAGAGCGCCAAGGAGCCGAAGCCACCCGGACTCACGACCTCGGCGACCGGTTCATCAACCGCGTGACCTTCGGCTACGCCCCGCTGACGAGACCAGGAGTCCCCAAAAGCGATGAAGGTGTGCCGTCCGCCGCTCCAGCGCCCGGCGCGGCTGACGGCACGCCCTCAAGCCACTCAGCACTCCGACGCGAACCGCACGAACTGCCCCCAGCCCTCGCGGCCGATCGCGAAGGCCGGGCGGGTCACGTCCTTGGAGTCCCTTACGTGGACCGCCTGTTCGGCGATCGCGACCTCCACGCAGTCGTCGCCCGAGCTACCGCTATAGCTTGACTTGAACCAGGCGAGTTCTGTCGCGCTCATGTCTCTCCTCGCAGTCGCTCCAGCAAGGCCCGGGAATCTTTGGGGTGCAGGGCCTGCGACCGCAGTGTGTCATAGTGAACCGTTCCGGGTTCGATAGGGACTCGATCGTTTGAGAGGATCGAGTCATGGCACGCTCTTCCCAGTACCCGCTTGAGCTGCGCCGTCGTGCGGTGCGGATGGTCGCCGAGGTGCGGCCGGAGTACGACACCGAGTGGGCCGCGATGAAAGCGGTCGCCCAGAAACTGGGCATCGGCACGACCGAGACCCTGCGCAAGTGGGTACGGCAGGACCAGATCGATGCCGGCACCCGGCCGGGCACCACGACGGAGGAGTCCGCCGAGCTGAAGCGGCTGAAGAAGGAGAATGCCGAGCTGAAGCGGGCGAACGAGATCCTCAAAGCCGCGGCGTCTTTCTTCGCGGCCGAGCTCGACCGGCCACACACACGCTCGTAGCGTTCATCGACGAGCACAAGGGCCGCTTCGGCGGCGTCGAGCCGATCTG
>NZ_JUJA01000066.1 GCF_001906585.1 Streptomyces kebangsaanensis
AGAAGCCGTTATCAAAGCGATCTTGCAGCTTGAGGAACGGACGGGCGTGCGGGTCTTGCTCCCGTTCGGATGATCACGGACTGGCCGGCGCATGAAGGAAGGGCCTCCTGCGTAGCTCGGAGATGTCGAGTCAACAAGCACCCAGGAGGCCCAGGTGTCACAGTCTTCCGCGCCCGTCGCGTCGGCGTCCAACTCCGGCGTGTCGCGGTGCGATTGCCTCGCTCACCGGTTCGGCAACGCCGCCGACCACGAAGGCCGTGTGCGCCGCTACCCCAGCGATCTGACCGACGCTGAGTGGGCGGTGGTCCGCGACGCGCTGCCGATGCCGCGCTGGCTTCAGGGGCGGGGCGGCCGACCGGAGTCCTACTGCCACCGCGTGATGGTCGACGCCGTGCTCTACCTGGTCGACGGCGGCATCAAGTGGCGCGCGATGCCGGTCGACTTCCCCGACTGGGCGGCCGTCTACCGCTTCTTCCGCCGCTACCTCGCGCAGGGCCTGCTGGCCGAGCTGCACGACCGGCTGCGTCGACAGGTGCGCATGAAGGAGGGCCGTGACCCGGAGCCGTCAGCCGGGATCATCGACTCCCAGTCGGTCAAGGCCGATGCCGTGGTCGGTGCCGGCTCGCGCGGCTTCGACGGCGGAAAGAAGATCAATGGGCGCAAGCGCCATCTGGTGGTCGACTGTCTCGGGCTGCTGCTGGCCGTACTGGTGACCGCCGCCTCGACCACCGACCGCGACGCCGCGCACGCTATGCTGCCGCCCCTGCGCGCCCGGTACTTCCGCTTGAAGTTGATCTGGGCCGACAGCTCCTACAGCGGGGCGCTGGTGGAATGGGCCGGTGCCGCACTACGACTGGTGCTGCAGGTGGTCAAGCGCGCGGAGAACACGGTGGGCTTCGCGGTGCTGCCGCGCCGCTGGGTGGTCGAGCGGACCAACGGATGGCTGCTGCGCACCCGTCGCCTGGCGCGCGACTACGAGCGCACCACCACGGCCGCGGAGGCGATGATCTACTGGTCGATGACCGCGCTCATGACCCGCCGCCTGGCCGCACGGCGCTGAACCGGCCGTCCGGCTCCTTGACCAGCCAGCCCCGCTCGGCCACCCGCCGGGCCTTGGCTCGCACCCGCTCCACCCCGGCGGCCGAGGTCTCCCAGCCCAACCGAGCGGCGATCTGACGGCAGTTCAGCGGCCCCATCCCCTCCCGCACCGCCGCCTCCAGGGCGCCGATGATCCGCTGGTAGTCCGGGGCGAGGACGGCCGGCCGAAGGCCGGGCCGCCAATCGGGCACGATCGTGCCCGGCGCCGCGGCCGCACTCCGACCCCCGCTATCCGGCGGCGGACCGTCCGCCGCGCGGGCCTGGGCCAGCGCCGCCGCGAACTCCTCCCGCGCGATCACCGCGCGCTCGCAGGCCCGCTCCGCCTCGGCGAGCGCGGCCGCAGCGCGCTCTGCCTCCTCACGGCACTCCTCCAAGCGCTGACGCGCGGACAGCTCCCGCTCCTCCAGCAGCCCCATGGGCGACGGCATCCAGCCCTCCGACGATGCGGTGACACGACACCGCCATCCCTGCCGCCCACTCGCCGAGAACATGCCTGACCTGCGAAATCAAAGCCACCACGCTCGGATTGATAACGGCTTCTAAGGCAAGGAGACTGTGACGCGCGATGTGGTCGAAGCTACGCGACGGCCAGGGCAGGACTCCGTCCCTCGGGAAGTCGACGTGTTCGGGCCGCCAGGTGGTCAACCGGCGTGCGATCCGTCGGGAATGCCAGGAGCTGCTGGCTCAGATGCCAGTGCCGCAACCCTTCACCCTGGACGGTTTAATCGCTGGCATCGAGTCCGAGCGCGGTCGGCGGATCAAACTGGTGGCCATCCCCGACCACCTGCTGACGAACACCGACGTGTGCGGTCTGTGGCTCCAACTGGACGACGTTCCGGTCGACTTGATCCTGTATGTGGAAGGCACCACCGCCTTCCACCGCCAAAGGATCATCCTCCACGAGCTCGCCCACCTGTGGTGCGACGACCCGACTGAAGCCAGCTTTGAGCAACTCATCCGGCTCCTGCCGGACTTTCCGCCCCACGCCCTGCAGCGCCTCACCAAGCGAGGCCGGATCATGGCCCGGCACCGCTACGACTCCCACGCCGAGATACGCGCCGAGATGCTGGCCGATCTGCTCCACCACGAGGCGTACGACACCGACTACATCGAGGACGCCACGCTCCGGCACCTCGATGAGGACCTGTCCCGCCTGACCTTCCTCCCCCGCACCCGCCCCCACACTTCCCGGAAGAACCGTGTCCATCGCTGATGCGTTCGTCTCCCTGATCATCGGGCTCCTGCTGCTGCAGGCCGCCGTCCGTCTGCCCGCGGCGTTGCGCGGTCGGCGCCGCGAGCGCTCCCTGTGGGGTGCTTTCGCCGCGTTCGCCGTCGCTTGGTGGTTACGCACCGACACCGGCCGCGCCGTGATCGATCCGCTCGGCGTCAGCGACTTGCCTACCCTGCTCAAGCACGTGTTGGCCATCGCCGGGATCTGCGTCCTGCTGACCTACGTCACCGACGTCTACCAGGACGAGGACGCCACCGCCCGTCACATCAAGATCACCTCCGTGGTGCACCGCGCTGCTGCCCGCGCCTCGCTGGCGACCGTCCTGTGCCTGACTACCGTGTTCTTCCTGGTCCTGGACCGCTCGAAGACCGGCGTCGACAGCCCACACTTCATGGGCCGACACATCGGCGAACCGGGCCTGGCCCTGTACCTGGGTCTGTTCAACATCTACACCGCCGCAGCCGCCGCCGTGTGCGCCTATCAGTGGGGTCGCGCCGCGCGCCTCGCCCGACGCCGGAGCCTGCGGACCGGGCTGACGATGATGGCCGCGGGCATGGCCCTGTTCATCGTCTACGCCGTGCTGCGCTCCGTCTACCTCGCAGCGATCACCTTGCACCCGGCGACCGCCGCGGCCGGCACCGTCCAGGAGCATGTCACCGACATCGTGCTGTACGTAGGGTTCGCACTGTGGCTGCTCGGTTCCGTCACGCCCGCCGCTCATGCGCTCGCCACCCGGATTCGCGCCATCAAGGCCATCATCGGCCTGCATCAGCTGTGGCGTGATTTGGTCCTGGCCATCGACGGCATCGCACTGCACCAGCCGAGCTTGCTGTTGGGCGGCCACCGCGCCGCCGCGTTCATCAACGCGATGCGGGACATCTTCTCCCACGACGCCACTCCGCAGATCCGCCTCGGCCGCTATGTCACCGAGATCCGTGACGTCACCCACGAGCTGCGCCGCCGTGCTCCGTCCGATCTCTTCCAGCGCGCCCGCCGGCTCGCCGACGCCGAGGGTCATACCGCCCAGGATGCTGATGCCGCCGCTGAGGCGTACTGGCTCAAGGCCGCACTCACCACCGTAGACGCCCCTGCCGGAGCACCGGTCGCCTTCCACACCGTCGGTGACGACTTCGCCTCGGAGGTGTCCTGGCTTCTGCGGGTCGCCCGCGCGTACCGCAAGGCCAGCCCCCACACCGTAGCGATCCTGGAGGACCTGACTCCCTCCCCCGCAACCCACACCGCAAAAGGATGACTATGAACGCTCTGACCGCATCAGCTGCCGCCGTGTTCTTCAACCACGACGGCGAGGTCCTCATCGTCAATCCGACGTACAAGGACTACTGGAACCTGCCCGGCGGAGGCATCGACATCGACCAGGGCGAGACCCCGCACGACGCGGCCGTCCGCGAGGTCCGCGAAGAGCTGGGCATCACCCCTCCCATCGGCCGCCTGCTGGTCCATGCCTGGATCACGATCGCAGACAAGGGAGCCCAAGCGCTGTACATCTTCGACGGCGGCATCCTTACCTCCGACGACCAGGCGGCGATCACACTGCAGGAGAGCGAGTTGAGCGAGTACCGGTTCTGCCAGCCCCACGGCATGGAGGACGGTCTGATCCCGCCGCACCTGGCCGAGGTGTGGCAGCAGGTGCTCCTCGCACACGCCGAAAACAGGACCGCTTACGTCCCCGTGCGCCTATGACCAGCAGTTGGCCCAGCCACGCCGCCAAGGGGCGGCCAGCCGCACGGTACCGATTGCTGAAGCGTCAGCAGGTCTATCCGGAGGTGGGGTGGTCGCGGTGCGCGACGGCTTCCGCGCGAGCCTTGGCGACTTCCTTGTTGATGAACGCCAACAGCTCTCCCGACAGTCCTTCTTCCGCACCGCCGCGGGCAGCGATCGCGGCAACCTGGTTCCTAAGTACCAGGGTCTCCGCTATGACCCGCTGAACGCCAGCATCGCCGGATCTGAAGAAGAGAGGCGTGGTGTCGAGGGCCTCCGCGAGTGCGCCGAGGACCTCATCGGATGCCTCCGCCACCGTGCCCATCCTCAGCCCTCGCACCAGATCCTCCGTCAGGACCTGCGACCCGGCACTGCTGTTCCCCCGATCCGCGACCTCGACATCCGAAAGCGGCTCGGGCAACTGCTCCAGTAGGTACGCAATCTTTCCTTCGAGTGTGGCCGGCAACGTCGTGCCACCACCTGGAACATCCTCCCCGGGCCCCAACTCGTCCGGCTCGGGCACGTCATGCCCGAAGGAACGCTCCTGTGCCCGCCGCAGCGCCGCCACACTCACCCCATAAGCGCCCGCGAGGAGCTCCTCATACTCCTTCGCCAACCGCCGCTGCCCGTTCTCCGCGGCAGCCACCGGCCCCGGCGTCCTGGTCCTGGTCAACTCTCGGGTTGCGCTTTGGGAGTAGCCGGCATCGGCTCGCAGATCCGCAAGATCGGGGCGCCCCTCCCGCGGGAACAACGCGTCCAAGTCCCGCTTCACAGCCCCGGCCAGCCGTGGCAGCTTCTCCGGGTCAGGCACGGACCGCCCCGTTTCCCAAGCGCTGACACGGGCAGCACTGACACCGACAACCTGCGCGACAGCGCTCTGCTTGAGATTTTCTTCCCTGCGCGCAAGTAGCAGGCGCTGGGCGTCGAACCGGCGGACCGGCATCCAACATGTCCTTCCTGGTCCGATGGGGTGTGCGGCGGCACTCCACCCACTTGATCAATAAGTCAAACGAGGATAGTTTCGTTCCGTCGATCGAGGTGGGCTGTCAGCTTACCTCCGTTCAAGCCGCTGCGCGCATCGAGGCGAAACGTCTCTGCGCCCCACACCGAAAGTCGCCGCATGCCCTCCTTGGCCCACCCCGCTCGAGCGCCTCACCTTCCACGACTTCTACAGAGTTTGAGAACCAAGTCTGGATCTTGACGCAGGGCCGTGCGTATGTTCGTCGTCCCCGGGCAGACCGCCCGGCGCGACGAACGTGAGGAGCAGTGGCATGCGCACACTCCGGGCCACGTAGGCCCGCAAACAGCGGCGGCGCCCGAGAGCGGCAACTCCCGGACGCCGAACGCTTCAACGGCACTAACCGCCCCGGCAAGGGCGGAGATCGCCACCATCACCACGCTGATCCCTTCCACGGGGCGTCTCAGCGTGGCAACACCGAAGGAGATTCTTGCATGCGCTCCGCCCTGCGCAAAAGGCCCAACGGCCTGGCCTGCGCGGCAGCCGCCCACTTCCCCGCCTCCACCCGCCTGCGACGTGAACATGTCCCGGCCGCCGGGCTGATGCAGCCCTCCCACCCGACGATCGGGAGCGGCCGATGAGCGTCGACGCCCGCGAGTGGGTGTGGGAGCACAGCTCCAGCCGTGGGACCGCGCGTCTGGTCCTGCTGTCGATCGCCGACCGTGTACCGGACGAGCAGTGCGTCGCCTGGGCCTCACTCTCCAGCCTGATCGAGCGCACGAACGCGAGCCGGACCGCAGTACGCGACGCGCTCACGTCGCTCGTCCAGAGCGGCGAGCTGAAGGTGCTGGACCATCTGCAGGGCCCGCAGCGCACCACGGCCTACCGCCTGCCGCGCGCCGCCGCGTGGCTGGCCAAGGTCGCGGCAGCCACGCGGGAGGACCCGGACGCGTACATCGAGCCGCCAACGAACTCCGACCCGGTGCCCGAGCTGGACGAGAAGCGGCTCCGGCGGCACGGAATCTGGCCCAAGGAGGGTACGGAATCCGCTCCTTCCCGCCGGAATCAGACCGGTGCGGAATCCGGCCCCTCACGACGGAATCCGACCCCCCGACGTGCCGGAATCCGCACCCCGCAAGGTACGGAATCCAACCCCCAGAACCGTAGAGAACCGAAGGTGAACCGTAAAGGCAGCAGGAGTGGCACTGCCCTCACCTCAGCCAGCGAGTGGCAGGTCGACCCTGCGACCCAAGCCTGGGCCCACCAGCAGGGGCACCTCGCCCGCCTCGGCGAGGACGGCCTGCGCGCCGCCGACGCGAAGTGGCGTGCCCACCGGGCCGACTGGAAGCCCCGCTCGGCGAGCGCCTGGGCCGCCGACTGGCGCTCCTGGATCGCCCGGGAACACGCTCCCGGCCGCCCGAGCCTCTACGCCCTGCCCGGCAGCGGCCCCACCCCGGCAGGCGGCATGACCCGCGCCGAGGCCCACACCGCCGCCCTCCTCGCCGCCCTCGACGAACCAACCGGAACGGAGTAGCCGTGGACCGCCGCGAAATCGCCGCCCTGCTGGCCTACATCGGCCGACTCGACCCCCGCACCATCCGCACCGACCAGGGCGAGGCCCGCGACCAGCTCGCCCAGTGGCACGAGCTGCTCGCCGATGTACCGATGACCACGCCGCACGGCTGGGACGCCTGCACCGCCGCTCGCCAGCACATCCGGGTCTCGCCGTACCAGATCCTGCCCGCGGACATCGCCCGGCCGTGGGAGAGCTATCGGCGCGACCGCCTCCAGCGGCACACCGACCCCACCCCGTCCGCCGACCCCGACGACCAGGCGGCCTGGACCGCCGAGCTGGTCGGCACCCGCCGCGCCGTCGCCACCGGCAGCGCGCAGCCCGCGCAGTACCGGCAGATCACCAGCCGCCGGATCGACCCGCAGCTGGAGGCGCGGCTGAAGGAAGTCGGCTCCTGCATCCCGCCAGAGGCCCGAGCCGCCCTCGCGCCCTACCGACCCGCCCGAGCGGCACGCGAGGCGGCCATCGCCCAGGGCAAGCCCGACGCGCTCTCGGTCCACTGCGAATGGTGCCAGGCCCAGGTAGGCGAGCCCTGCCGCCGTCGGCGCATCGACCCCCACGGCGTCGCACGCGGCAACGCCGCACGTGCCACCCCGCACCACTGCCGCCTCGACCTCGCCGCACAGCAGACCCAGCAGCCCGTGATGGCCTGACCGGCCCACCTAGTGGTGCACCCCGCCCGGTGCACCCGCGCAACACCACCGTCCCGCCCCGGCTGCGGCACCGCCCCACGCCGCAGCCGGCACCCGACGCCGCGTCCGCCCACCGCCGGCTCCGACCGGCCGACGCGGCAGCACATCGGAGACCACCTTGCGCCACATCACCACTCACGACGCGCCGGCCACCGGCCTGCGTGGCATCGGCGACACCAGTTGGCACGTCCGCGGCGTGTGCCACGGCATGGACCCCGAGGACGCCGACGCCACCTTCTTCCCGCTGCCCCGGGACTACGAGGCCATCGCCGAGGCGAAGGAACTGTGCGGCCTGTGCCCGGTCCGCCGTGACTGCCTCAACTACGCCCTGGAGAACGTCCTCAAGGAGGGCATCTGGGGCGGGCTGACCGAGGCGGAGCGGCGGCCCTGGCACGACGGGCTGCCCCAGCGCCTCGACTACGGCCGCGTGATCGCCTTCTTCAACGGACGCGATGTGCACCTGACCGGGACCGAGCGCCAGGTCGTCATCGACCACGCCTACGTCCGGGGCTGGCGCCCCGACCGGCTCGCCGCCGCCCTGCAGATCAGCCACAAGCACGCCCGTGACCTGCTGCGGCAGGCCGCCAACAAGGTCTTCGACCGCGACCGGACCCTCGGCGTACCGAGGCGCAAGAACAAGAAGAAGGGGACGCAGACCGCCCCGACGACCAGTCGACCCGCGTCCGCCGAACCCGGCACGAAGCCGCCGGTATGCCAGCCGGCGAAACCCACCTCGGCGCACGCCTCTCACGGAAAGGCCGCATGACCCACCCCACCGTTCTGTCCCTCGGTGCCGTCCCGGACCTGCCCCTCCTCCTCGCCATCGGCGTCCCCGTCACCACCCTGGCGCTGGCCCTGACCGCCTGGGTGATCCGGCACCGGGGCGCCCGTCCACAGAAACGTCTCGGCAACCCAGCGGTCAAAGTAGCCGCGCTCGCCGCGCTCGGCTGCACCGCCTACAGCGCGGACACGAGCTGGCGGTTCGCCGCCGACTACCTCGACATGGCCGGCACCGCCGAACGCGTCGGCATGTTCGCCGCCGCCGAACTCGCCCTCTTCGCCACCGCACTGATGGCCCGGCAGAACCTGGCCACCCAGGGAGCGCCCGGACTGCCGGGCACCCTGGTATGGGTCATCACCGGAGTACAGGTGATCCCTGCCTACGCCGAGAGCGGCCCCGTCGGCGGCACCGTCCGCGCCTTCGTCGGACCGGTCATGGCGGCGATGCTGTGGCACCTCGCCATGGGCATCGAACTGCGCCTGCGCACCCCCGGCGCCGCCTCCCACGGCCTGATCGCCACCCTCGGGCGTGAGACACGCGAGCGGCTGCTGTCCCGCCTCGGCATCGCCGCACGGGACCGCGACGCCGCGCAGATCACCCGCGATCGCGCCACCGCCCGCGCGGTCGCGCTCGCCGCCCGCCTCGCCGAACGCACCCCCAAGCAGCAGCAGAGCTGGCATGGCCGGCGCCTCACGCGAAGGCTGTCCAAGGCGATCGGCCGGGCCTCGGTCGGAACGGACCCTGCCCAGCGCGCCGAGCTGCTCGACCAGCTCGCCGCCCGTCGGCACGCACTCGCGCTCGCCACGGTCCCTCTGCCCTCCCCTTGGTCCCCGCACCACGACAACACGACGACCGGCACGGTCCCCGCATCGACGGCCTGGAGCACCACGGTCCCCATCGACGGTCCCCGCACCACCTCCGAATCCACCGGGGACCGGGGACCGTACGCGGAGAGGGGACCGGTCCCCGGAATCCGGGACCGTGACGTGGGGACCGAGCTGGGGACCGGGGACCGTGACGCGGGGACCGAGGCGGTCAGGCCGGAGTCCAAGCAGGGGCCCGCCTTCCGCGTGGGGACCGACCTCGCTGCGGTCGAAGCGCCTGCTCAGGCCCCTGAACCGCACCGGGGACCGAGTGACGCCGAGTCGGGGACCGACCCCACCGGGGACCGGGGACCGACCACCCCCGACACGGGGACCGACCCCACCAGGGACCGGGGACCGACCACCCCCGACACGGGGACCGACCCCACCAGGGACCGGGGACCGACCACCCCCGACACGGGGACCGACCCCACCAGGGACCGGGGACACAAGGTCCCCCTCCGGCGGAAGCCGACAACGAAGCCCAAGGGCAAGGGAAGGCGCGACAGCAGGTCACATGGCCAGCAGGCGCAGCGGCCCTCACAGGAACAGCAGGCGGTCGTGGACAACCTCGTACGACAGGTCCTTCCCCACGTCCCCGCCCTTCTGGAGCGGGACGGCAACGAGGCCATAACTCGCGTTCAGCTGCGGGAAATCCTCCGGCGTGAGGGCCTCACGGGCGGTCGGAACGACAGATTGAGCCTCGTCCTGCAGCAGCTGCGGAGCGAGACGACCACTACAACGACAAGGAGCACCGCCCGATGAAGACCTGCCGCCGCTTCACCCTCATCCGCCGTGATTTCGAGCGGGAGATCGGTTTTCTGAGCGCCCACTCGGAGCGGCACGCCGGCAGGCCGGCAGCGAAGACCAGCGCGAAGCGCGCTCTATCGACCAAGCAGCAGATGGCCAAGGCCCTCAGCCGACACGTTGGGCACTGCCCCGAGTGCGGCTGACGCTCACAAAACCGCAACTCAGGGCCCCATAGAACAGCCGGTGGCCCGACCCAGCGCCGGGCCACCGTCCCCATCCAGGAGGCACAACCATCGACCGTCGCGTAGCACGCTCATCTCCTCCGACCGCTGCCGAGGCCAGTGCCTGGGCGGACGTCTTGGTCCGTCGACGGCTCCTACACGCCGCAATCCTCGCCCCGAACGGCCAATGGCTCGTCCAGCACAAGGCCAACGGGCCCGTCCGCGTCCTCGCGGGGCCGGCCGACGTCGTCGAGCTGGCTGCCATTATCCAGCACCGCACCCGCTCTATGAGGCCCGGAAGCCGATGACGAACCCGAACAAGCACCGCAACGCCCCTGAACCTGGACCCGACCTCAACTCGGTCTCGAGGCGAGCAAGTTATCGACCGAGACACTCTTCCCCGTCGGGGAAGGCGTCTTCGGCCGAGCCCGCCACGGGGGTGGCGGGAGCGGACCAGCACCGGGGGGTGCTGGTCCGCGAGGCAGCGACCGAGGGCGGATCGCAGCCGGAGACGCAGCCATCGCCGCGCGAACGCCGCGTCGCGAAGAAGACCTCGCGCAAGCGCTCACCGAAGCCGCCCTCACGCAAGCGCACTTACGTATGCAGTGTTCGCCTGAACAACGACGAGAAGGCCCTACTCGCTGCCGCTGCGACCGCCGCGCGCACGACCCTGCCTGGCTTCCTCGCTCGCAGCGGCCTCGCCGCCGCCCGCGACCTTGATACGACCGCCGCTGCCATCGCCGGACGCCGCGAACTCGTCGCCGAGCTGTTCGCCGCCCGCCGGCACCTCGGCCACGTCGGCAACAACCTCAACCAGGTCACCCGCGCGATCAACGCCGGAGCCCATCCGCCCGAACTGGACGCCGTCATCACCGCCACTGAACAGGCCATCCAGCGTGTCCAGCACGCCACCGACCAACTCCTCGACCAGGACTAGGAACACCCCACGGCATGATTCCCAGGATCCAAAAGCGCGGGCAGCGCACCCTCGGCCTCCTCTATTACCTGTACGGACCGGGCAAGTACGAGGAGCACACCGACCCGCACCTGGTCGCCTCCTGGGACCACAACGCCCCCGACCCCGGCCGCGACGAGTCTGCCACGCTCAAGCAGCTCCAGCAGCTCCTCGACCAGCCGCTGGAGAACATCGACGCCACCGAGCGGCCGAAGAAGCACGTCTGGCACCTGTCCGTACGCAATGCCGCCGAGGACCGCATCCTCACCGACGAAGAGTGGGGCAACGTCGCCCGCCGCATGGTCGCCGCCGCCGGCATCGATGACCCCGACCAGGGCGCCGGCTGCCGATGGGCGGCCGTCCGGCACGCCGACGACCACATCCACATCGTCGCCACCCTCGTCCGCGAGGACGGCTACAAACCCGACCTCGACCACGACGCCGCCCGCGTCCAGGCCCAAGCCCGCGCACTGGAAGTGGAGCTGGGACTGCGCCGCCTCAACAAGGGCGACGGCACTGCCGCGAAGCGGCCCACCAGCGCCGAACGTCACAAGGCCGAGCGCCAGGGCCGGGAAAGGACCGCGCGCGAGGAGCTGCGCGAGACGGTGCGCCGCGCGGTGGCCGGCGCGACCAGCGAGGAGGAGTTCTTCGACCGGCTGGCCGCAGCCGGCCTGCTGATCCGCAAGCGCGTCGCCCCCTCCGGAGACCTGCTCGGGTACAAGGTCGCCCTGCCCGACGACCGCAACAAGGACGGCGAGCCCGTGTTCTATCCCGGCGCGCGGCTGGCCCCGGACCTGTCCCTGCCCCGTATCCGGGAACGGTGGTCCGCCGACAGCCGCGACCAGGACAACGCTCCGATGGAGCCGACGGCAGCGCGTCCAGCGCCGAGCGGTCCGGCCTCTGCCCGCCGACGAACAGCCTCGGCCGCGTGGCAGGCGGTGCTGGT
This sequence comes from Streptomyces kebangsaanensis, assembly GCF_001906585.1. Classification (GTDB taxonomy): domain Bacteria; phylum Actinomycetota; class Actinomycetes; order Streptomycetales; family Streptomycetaceae; genus Streptomyces; species Streptomyces kebangsaanensis. The sequence goes on from NZ_JUJA01000066.1 coordinate 11,788, forward strand.
CATCGAGCACAGCGACGACGCCGTAGCCGCCGCCTACATCGCGGCGGCCGGCGAGGTCCTGGACGCGCTCGCGAAGACCTCCGCCGCCCACACCCGAGCGGAACTGCGCGACGCCGCCTGGGCGTTCGAGCGGGCCTCCCGCTCGCACGTCCGGGCCGAGCGCGGGCACGACCGCGCCCTGCGGCAGGCCGCCCGCGACCTCGTCCACGGCGGCCCCGCCCTCGGCCGGGGCGAGGACGGCGCGACCACGGCCATGGCGATCGACATGCTGTTCTTCCTTATCACCGCCGCCGCCCACTGGCACGCAAAAAGGGACCACGCCCAGCAAGCCGCCGCCGCACACCAGGCCGCCGAGCACCTGCGCACCGCCTACCGGGCCGCTGCCGCGCAGCCCCTCGGTGCTCTCTACCAGCGCGGTCGGCGCCTCAACCGCCCCCTGCAGCAGCGGCAGACAGCGGTGCTGCACCAGGCGCTGCCGGAGCTGGCGGAGCGGATCCTCGCCGAACCCGGCTGGTACGCCCTCGCCGCCACCCTCGCGGACGCCGAGAGCGCCGGGCACGACCCGACCACCCTCCTCATCGAAGCAGCCACACGACGGGAACTGCACAGTGCAGAGTCGGCCAGCGACGTACTCGTGTGGCGGCTGCGTCGGGCTGCCGACCTCCCTGCCGACACCACCGGAACGGTGCCCGGCGAGCACGGAGCACAGGGGCCGACGCGCCGCCCGCAGCGGCCGACGCAGGAGCGTTCCGGATCCCGTAGCCGCAGGCAATAACTGTTGGCTTTGTGAATGGAAGCTGGTCAGAGGGTTGCGGCACGATCATCATGTGTGCGGGACGAGATGAGGGAGGACCACGGTTGTTCCACCGGATACGGCGCCGCCGCGCGGAGGAAGAGATCGCCGGGATACTGCGCAGGCACGCAGAGTTCGAAGCGCAAATCGTCGCGAACCAGTTGCCGCCGCAGCACCCCGCGCAGCCGGCCACCGCCGCGGAGGCACCCACTGGGCCGGCGCCCGTGGTCGACGACTTCCTGCCGCCGGAGCTGCGGGTGCCCAGCCATGATCAGGTCGAAGGCCGGATGATGCCCTGGCCCTGGCCCATCGTCTTGGACGACGAGGTCGTCGCCTGCGCCGAGTGCGGGACGTACCGCGACTGGCTCATCATCTCCACCCGCGGCCAGGTGTGGCTGCGCTGCCGTGCCGGGCACCAGCAACTCGAAACGCGTCTCGGCACCGCCTGGTTCAACCGGCACTCCGGCCCCTCGGACGCGACGCACGCGACGTTCGAGGACTGCCTGCGGCACCTCGGCCACTGACCGCCTCCCCTACGACCCCACCGGGCCCGTCGGCCCGCACTGCCCAACTGTCACCCAGCACCAAGGGGTCCTGCCATGCGCGTCCGTATCGCCACCACCATCCTCGGCCTCACCGCCGTCACCGTCTTCGCCCTGCCGGCCTGCTCCACCCACTCCAATGAGCCCCGGCCCGTCTCCTCCGCCGACGCCGGCATTCCGGCGAACAACGGACAGCAGACGACGCCGCTGTCGTCGGCCGCGCTGGAGCTCTTGCTTCTCGACGAGAGCGACCTGGGCGCCGGCTGCACGCGCAAGCCCGAGGGCACCACGCAGCACGACGATGTGACGGTGCTCGGCTGCCCCGCCCTCAACC
>NZ_JUJA01000067.1 GCF_001906585.1 Streptomyces kebangsaanensis
AGAAGCCGTTATCAAAGCGATCTTGCAGCTTGAGGAACGGACGGGCGTGCGGGTCTTGCTCCCGTTCGGATGATCACGGACTGGCCGGCGCATGAAGGAAGGGCCTCCTGCGTAGCTCGGAGATGTCGAGTCAACAAGCACCCAGGAGGCCCAGGTGTCACAGTCTTCCGCGCCCGTCGCGTCGGCGTCCAACTCCGGCGTGTCGCGGTGCGATTGCCTCGCTCACCGGTTCGGCAACGCCGCCGACCACGAAGGCCGTGTGCGCCGCTACCCCAGCGATCTGACCGACGCTGAGTGGGCGGTGGTCCGCGACGCGCTGCCGATGCCGCGCTGGCTTCAGGGGCGGGGCGGCCGACCGGAGTCCTACTGCCACCGCGTGATGGTCGACGCCGTGCTCTACCTGGTCGACGGCGGCATCAAGTGGCGCGCGATGCCGGTCGACTTCCCCGACTGGGCGGCCGTCTACCGCTTCTTCCGCCGCTACCTCGCGCAGGGCCTGCTGGCCGAGCTGCACGACCGGCTGCGTCGACAGGTGCGCATGAAGGAGGGCCGTGACCCGGAGCCGTCAGCCGGGATCATCGACTCCCAGTCGGTCAAGGCCGATGCCGTGGTCGGTGCCGGCTCGCGCGGCTTCGACGGCGGAAAGAAGATCAATGGGCGCAAGCGCCATCTGGTGGTCGACTGTCTCGGGCTGCTGCTGGCCGTACTGGTGACCGCCGCCTCGACCACCGACCGCGACGCCGCGCACGCTATGCTGCCGCCCCTGCGCGCCCGGTACTTCCGCTTGAAGTTGATCTGGGCCGACAGCTCCTACAGCGGGGCGCTGGTGGAATGGGCCGGTGCCGCACTACGACTGGTGCTGCAGGTGGTCAAGCGCGCGGAGAACACGGTGGGCTTCGCGGTGCTGCCGCGCCGCTGGGTGGTCGAGCGGACCAACGGATGGCTGCTGCGCACCCGTCGCCTGGCGCGCGACTACGAGCGCACCACCACGGCCGCGGAGGCGATGATCTACTGGTCGATGACCGCGCTCATGACCCGCCGCCTGGCCGCACGGCGCTGAACCGGCCGTCCGGCTCCTTGACCAGCCAGCCCCGCTCGGCCACCCGCCGGGCCTTGGCTCGCACCCGCTCCACCCCGGCGGCCGAGGTCTCCCAGCCCAACCGAGCGGCGATCTGACGGCAGTTCAGCGGCCCCATCCCCTCCCGCACCGCCGCCTCCAGGGCGCCGATGATCCGCTGGTAGTCCGGGGCGAGGACGGCCGGCCGAAGGCCGGGCCGCCAATCGGGCACGATCGTGCCCGGCGCCGCGGCCGCACTCCGACCCCCGCTATCCGGCGGCGGACCGTCCGCCGCGCGGGCCTGGGCCAGCGCCGCCGCGAACTCCTCCCGCGCGATCACCGCGCGCTCGCAGGCCCGCTCCGCCTCGGCGAGCGCGGCCGCAGCGCGCTCTGCCTCCTCACGGCACTCCTCCAAGCGCTGACGCGCGGACAGCTCCCGCTCCTCCAGCAGCCCCATGGGCGACGGCATCCAGCCCTCCGACGATGCGGTGACACGACACCGCCATCCCTGCCGCCCACTCGCCGAGAACATGCCTGACCTGCGAAATCAAAGCCACCACGCTCGGATTGATAACGGCTTCTGATGCCCGCCCACCGCGTAGCCGCCTCCGTGGAGGCTGCGGACCTTGGCTCGTACCAGCAAGCTGCCCGACTCATGCTGCTGCACGGCGTCGTCACCGAAAGCTATCCCCGAGCCAAGGCGCTTGCGGTGGTGCTGCAGTGGGCCGACGAACTCGCCAAGGACTTCCGTGACTTATTCGGCTACTCCTTGCAGACCAGCGCCCGTCACGCACGGCTGCTGCGGCGGCTGGACGCGTTTGATGCCAGCCAGGCGTTCCTCACGGTGAAGAGCAAGAGACCGTTTGACCGGCGACGGCTGGCCTACCTCTGCCTGATCCTCGCCTGCTTGCACCGGTCACGCATCGAAATCAACCTCGCCGATCTCGTCAAGCTGCTCACACCGTCCGCGAAGGCGATCGAGCACCTGGGGTTCGATGCCACCGCACCGGGCCACAAGGACGCAGTCGTTGACGTGATGGACTGGCTTGTCGACCGAGGGGCGCTGCGGATCTCCGATGGCTCCATGGAGGACTGGGCCCGTGACCACGACCGCGGCGATGCACTGTTCGACATCGACCATGACACCTGCGCGGCGCTCTTCAGACCGAACAAGCCACTGCAGCACCTGGTCAGCGCTGCCGGCCTGCTGGACACCCAGACCGCCGGCACCGGACGGGACCCCCGTCGGCGCTTTGCTGCCCAGCGAGCCCGTCGCATGCTGATCGAGTACCCGGTGGTCTACTTCAGCGACACCGACGCGGAGACAGCGATAGCGCTGCGCCAGCCCACCCTCGCCGAGGACATCGCACGGCTGACCGGATTGCCTATCGAGCGCCGGGCCGAGGGCATCATGCTCGTCGACACCACCGGGCACTTCACTGACAAGCGATTCCCCGGCCGCGGTGGAGCGGTCAACCGCACTGCCGGGCTGATGCTTGCGAAGATCGCGGACTTGCGGGAAGACCCGGACCGGGCCAGCAGTCTTCAGTACCTCCTGCCCGCCGGTCCAGGAGAGGAACACGCGGACCTGCTGAGCCGAATCGACATGGCACTGCCGCAGGCAGGCACGCTCGAAGCCCTGGCGCACGACCCGCATGCGGAGACTGGTTGGTCCGCGGACGAGGCCGATCCGGACGTCCCAGAACATGAAGGACAGACGGGCTTGCCCTTCGTGGAACACGGCACGCTGGAGCAGATGATCACCGAGCTCTATGAAGAATTCGGCCCCTCCTCCTTCACCAACAAGTGGCAGGCCGACCCCGGCGGGCTGCTGGCAGAGGCGGTCGCACTCCTGGCGGACCTGCGCCTGGTCCACGTCGTCCCCGGCGGGATCCTGGTCCGGCCCGCGGCCGGCCGCTACCGCAACATCACCGCCGTCCTGCCACGCCCCGCGCACGACGGCCAGTTCGCTCTCGACTTCCCCACTGAGGAAACCTCTCCATGACTTTCATCCCCCACTCCCGCACCGCTGACGAGTCGGAGGTCCGCTTCAAACCCACCCGCGCCGGAGTGATCGGCCTCTGGGACTACACCGACGAGGAGTTCGTCTTCGCCGATGGCCGACTGGTCCTGCGGGGGCACAACGGCTCCGGCAAGACCAAGGCCCTCGAAGTACTCTTCCCCCTCGTGCTGGATGGTGTCCTCGACGCAAGGCGTCTTGATCCGTTCAGCGGCGAGGAGCGGACCATGAAGTCGAACCTGCTATACAAGGGGCAGGAGTCCGCCTACGGCTATGTGTGGATGGAATTTGCCCGCACCGGCCACAACGGGGAAGTCCTCGAAGCCGTCACCGTGGGGATCGGCATGCGGGTGACCAAGCAGATGGCCACACCCGCCCGCTTCTTCTTCGTCACCGACGGCAGAGTCGGCATCGACTTCGGCCTGCTGGACGCTGCCTCACGCCCGCTGCGGGAGAAGGCCCTGGAGAAGCTGCTGGGCAAGAAGGCCATCCTCGATACAGCGGAGGCGTACCGGGAGAAGATCGATGACCGGCTCTTCGGGCTGGGCCGTGAGCGTTACAGCCAGCTGGTCAACCTTCTCCTCCAGCTGCGGCGCCCGCTGCTGGCCAAGGACCTTGACCCGGTCAAGTTGTCCGACACCCTTACCGCCGGCCTGCGCCCCGTCGACGATGACCTCATCCTGCAAGCCGCCCGCGACTTCGAGAACCTCGCCGAAATCCAAGCGCTCCTCAACGCCCTGACAGGAGCGGATACCGCGGTCCGCAACTTCCTGCGTGAATACACCAGTTACCTGCGCGCCCATGCCCGTGACCGCGTCGACCACGTCACCGGGCGCATCCAGGACACGGCCGCCCAGTGCGAGAAGATCATGGAAGCGGCGGAGGACCGCCGCACCTCCGAGCGGCAGCTGACTTCCGCACAGCAGGAGCGGGATAACGCCGAACGCCAGTGCAACGAGCTCGGCGCCCGCCTGGCCGAGTACAAGAACCACGACGCCATCAAGCAGCAGCATGGGCTCAAGGAACTGCGCGACCGCGTACGCACTGAACGCCGGGGCATCGCCGACAGCGAACGCCACCTCAACCAGGCTCAGAAGAACTTGGCCACCCTCAAGGGAGAGGCTGATCGCGCTCTCCAGCGGCACGATGAGCTGCGCAAAGCGGCCTCCCGGCACACCCACAGCCTGATGGACGCCGCACGCCGCTGCGGCATCCTGCACGACGACGCCACGCTGGATCTTGGTGCCGAGCTGCACACGGACCTAGCAGGTCGCGTAGCCGCGCGTCGCAACGAACTGGAGGACGTACGCGCCCACCTCAGCGCCTTTGAGGCTGCCAGGAAAGACCAGGACCGCGAGCAGGACCACTGCGACGCGGGCGCCGGTGAGCTGACCGACACCGAGCGGCAGTCCGCCGCGGCAGCCGAGAATCTCGAGATCGCCCGCACCACGGCCAGCCAGGAGCTGGACCAATTCATCGGCCGCTGGAGCAGCGGCAACGACATCGCGGTCTTGGCCGCCGCCGACGGTGACGTGCTGCGCGCGGCGATCGGCGCGGTGGGGGAACCCGAAGCGACCCCCCTGCCGGAGGTGTTTCGTTCCCTCACCGACGAGCGCCGCACCAAGGCCCTCACCCGCGTCGAGACCTTGAAGCGGGAGCACGGCGACACTGCAGAGACTCTGCGCAGCAAACAGGATGAGCGCGCCACCGTGGCCGCCGAGGCTGATGACGCGCCCCCACCCAGTGACCTGCGTCCTGCCAACCGCGATGAGCGGCACGGCGCTCCGCTGTGGCAACTCGTGCGGTTCGCCGATCACGTCCCCGACGACCACACAGCCGCTGTGGAGGGCGCCCTGTACGCGGCCGGCCTGCTCACCGCCTGGCTGCACCCCGACCCTGCACTGACCGACGAGGCACTGCACGACAAGGTCGCCGACGCCTATCTGCGCGCACTGCCTCCCGCGCAGCGGCCGACCGGACGCACCCTGGCCGATGTACTGGTCGTCGAAGATCAGCAGCTCGTGGACGCCGCGGCCGTGCAGGCCGTCCTGGCGTCCATCGCCGTAAGGGACGACGCCCTTGCAACGGACGACGCGCTGTGCGGCCCTGCGGTCACGACAGGCTCCCACTTCTGCCTCGGCGTCCAGATCGGTGCACATCCCAAGGAACAGCCGGAGTACATCGGAGCCACCGCGCGAGCCGCCCGTCGGCGCGAACGGTTGCGCCTGCTCGAAGAATCCATCGCTGCCCTGGAAGCTCAGCTCGCCGACATCGAAGAACGACAGCGATACGCGCAAGAAGCGTACGACGACTTCGACCGCGCCAGGGGTGAACTCCCCCGCACCCAGCCGATCGCCAAGGCGGTAAGCAAGGTGGCCGTGGTGGCGGAGAAGGTCGCCGGCGCCCGCCGCCGCCTCACCGAAACCCGCAAACGCCTCGACGGGGCGATCGCACGCGCCCACGAGAAGAACCGCCAGCTTCGGCATGCCGCCACAGCCGCACGGCTGCCCACCCTCCGTGAGGAACTGAACAACGTCGCCCAGGCCATCGACGACTTCGCCGACGCCGGCAAGGCGCTCTCCACCTGCCGTGAGCAGGCCGATGCCGCCGAGCGCGACATCGCCAGCCGCAGGGAGATCATCGCAACGCAGACCGCGTCCTGCGCAGAACAGGCTGAGGCGCTACAGGCGCGCAAGGATGAGTTCGCCGTTCAGGACGAACGTCTGCGCACCCAGGAAGCGACACTCGAAGCCCCTCTGCAGGAGATTCTGCAGCAGATCGCGGATGCGGAAGAGCAGCTCACCTCGGCGCAGAAGACGTACGGCCGTACGAAGAAGGACGCGGAAGAGCAGCGAGACCGGCTTCTGCAGGCTGACCATGCCCTGGACTTCGGCCGTACAGCACTGGCCACGGCCGTGGCTGAGCAGGTGCGCACCACGCTCACGCTGGAGCCGTATGCCCGGCCCGACCTTCTCGGCCTCCTCGAAGCGAACACCGAGACCGTCTGGCTGCCGCACGACATGTGGCCGAGCGCCGAGCAGGCAGTCCAGGCCCTCATGGACCGCCTGACCTCACACGGCACTTCTCTCACGGGCATGGAGGCCGCCCAGAACGTCGTCCCCGCATCCGTCGCCTCCTTGATCAGCGCGCTCGACGAGGCGACCCGAGGCCGGCCGATCACCGCGAGCCTCCTGAAGACCGTGACGACCAAGATCTCTACCGCTATCACCGCGCTGGAGGCAGCCCTGCTGGAGTCCGATCAGGGCTACCTCTTTGAATGGGAGCCGACTGGTGACATCATCCTGGCTCGGGTGACCGACAGCGAAGGGCCAGCTCCCGTAGCGGACTTCGCCCGCCGCCTGGCCGAACAGCTCGCTGATCAGAGCGTGCTGCTGGAAGACAAGGAACGGACTGTCCTGGAGGACGGACTCCTGACCGGGCTGGCCGAGCAGATCCACGATCGCACCGTCGCCGCGCGCGACCTGGTCAAGAGCATGGACGCCGACACCCGCTCCAAGCCCATGTCTTCCGGTACGACGGTGGGCATCAACTGGGTCATCTCCGACGCGCTCACCGACTCCCAGCAGGCTGTCAACAAACTGCTCGACAAGGACGCCTCCGGTCTTGGCCCGGCCGGACTGGCCGAACTCCGCTCCCACCTGCGCAGCCAGATCCGCGCCAAGGCCGCTGCCGACAAGAAGAGGAGCTACCAGCAAGTGATCGCGGAAGTGATGGACTACCGCGCCTGGCGCAAGTTCGAGCTCCGTCTGTTCCGGCCGGGCATGAGCGAGGAGGAGCGGAAGAAGGGAGAACTGCTCACCAAGGCCAAGCACAGCGTGATGTCCGGCGGCGAGAAGTCCGCCTCCATCCACCTGCCGCTCTTTGCAGCCGCTCACGCCCAGTACAGCTCCGCGTACCCCACCTGCCCGCGGCTGATCGCACTTGACGAGGCTTTCGCCGGCATCGACGAGAAGTACCGCCCCGACCTGCTCGCCCTCACGGCCAAGTTCGACCTCGACCTCTTCATGACGGGCTACGACCTGTGGATCACCTACCCTGACGTGCCGCAGATCTCGCACTACGACATGAAGCATGACGAGGCGTCTCACACCGTCTCCGCCATGCTGCTCGTCTGGGACGGCGAGCAGATCCTCGATGACCTCGAGTATCCCGGATCCAACGATCTGGCTGCCGAACTCCTCGGCTTCACGCCCCGCCGGCACGTTCCCGCAGAGGCAGGACTGCTCGCGGACATTCTTGAGGACGAGTCGACGAACGACGACGCCGAGGAAGCAGAATGACCGGGTCAGCAGAGGCATACGAGCGCTACCAGGCCCCCGAGTTCCGCCGGCTCCTGGCCGCTGCCCGGCGCTCGCTCGAGCGCAACGGCGGCGAGATCAAGGGCTCCATCGGCCTCGCCAACCCGACCACGGCCGAGCGCAACGCCATCATCGGCGTCACCGGTACATACCGGTCGGCCGACGTCCGCCGCATCACCATCCCCCTCTCAGCGTTGGAGCAGAGCGTCCGCAACGTCACGGGCATGTCGCTCCGCGATGTCCTGGAACGAGTCGGCCCCGAACTGCGCTTTCGCACCGACGAGCGGACCGCACTCGATCAGGCCCGGCAGACGATCCGCGCCGAGGGCGAGGCCAGCCCGCTGCACGCCGAGCACTCCTGGTACCGGCAGTGGCTGGCCAGCCTCGCATCCGATGGCACGATCACCGGTCTGATCAATAAGAAGGACACCCACCTCTTCAGCCAGGCCGTCAGGGTCCTGGAACACCTCTACAACCGGCCCATCGACGCTCCACCGCTCATGCTGCCCGCCTTGGCCGACGCCACCACAGGAGACACCAAAGCTCTCAACCCCGGCCGCGGCTCGCTGCCGACTCTGGTCCTGCGGGCCCTGGCCATGGCACGTGGAATCTCACTCGAATCAGGAGCCGAGGCTCGGCGTGAGCTGTGGGACGCCTTCGACGTCATCGTCGACGACCTCGCCAGCCGTGTCCTCGTCCTCAACCTCCCCGCCACCGGCCAGGGTCTTGGCCAGTGGCTCACCGACGCCGCCCGCTACGGCACTCCCTTCCACGTCACCCTCCACCAGCTCATCACCCTTCCGATCGCCGTGAACCTGCCAACGGTGTACGTCTGTGAGAACCCGGCTGTGCTCCGCCGCGCCGCCGGTGAGCTCGGTGCCGGCAGTCCGCCGCTGATCTGCGCCGAGGGCCGTCCCTCGACCCTCTCTGTCAGCCTTGGGTGAGACGCCCCGCTTAGTCGGGTTAGCCTGAGAGGGCACGACAGGAGAACCACCCCCTCATGACCAGCACCAACCCCGCCGAGTCCGACCCGGCCCCCAGGCCGAAGCGCCGTTCCTTCAGTCCGGAGTACAAGCTGCGCATCGTGGCCGAGTACGACGCCGCACCCAAGAACGAGAAGGGCGCTGTCCTGCGCCGCGAGCGCCTTTACCACTCGCACGTCAAGGAATGGCGGGCCGCGCGGGATGCCGGGGCATTGGAGAAGCTGGTCGACCAGCGCACCAGCCCGGCCCGGCCTAAGAAGTCGGCCGCAGAGACGGAAAACGAGAAGCTGCGCCGCCAGGTGGAACGGCTGGAGAAGGAACTGGCCCGGAACAAAGCCGCGTTGGAGGTCATGGGAAAAGCTTCCGCGCTCTTGGAAATGATCTCCGAGGGCGCGGACTGAGGACCGCAGCCGACCCGGTGGTCGATGACGCGTTCGCCGGCATCGAGGGCAAGTTGGGCATC
>NZ_JUJA01000068.1:0-8263 GCF_001906585.1 Streptomyces kebangsaanensis
AGAAGCCGTTATCAATCCGAGCGTGGTGGCTTTGATTTCGCAGGTCAGGCATGTTCTCGGCGAGTGGGCGGCAGGGATGGCGGTGTCGTGTCACCGCATCGTCGGAGGGCTGGATGCCGTCGCCCATGGGGCTGCTGGAGGAGCGGGAGCTGTCCGCGCGTCAGCGCTTGGAGGAGTGCCGTGAGGAGGCAGAGCGCGCTGCGGCCGCGCTCGCCGAGGCGGAGCGGGCCTGCGAGCGCGCGGTGATCGCGCGGGAGGAGTTCGCGGCGGCGCTGGCCCAGGCCCGCGCGGCGGACGGTCCGCCGCCGGATAGCGGGGGTCGGAGTGCGGCCGCGGCGCCGGGCACGATCGTGCCCGATTGGCGGCCCGGCCTTCGGCCGGCCGTCCTCGCCCCGGACTACCAGCGGATCATCGGCGCCCTGGAGGCGGCGGTGCGGGAGGGGATGGGGCCGCTGAACTGCCGTCAGATCGCCGCTCGGTTGGGCTGGGAGACCTCGGCCGCCGGGGTGGAGCGGGTGCGAGCCAAGGCCCGGCGGGTGGCCGAGCGGGGCTGGCTGGTCAAGGAGCCGGACGGCCGGTTCAGCGCCGTGCGGCCAGGCGGCGGGTCATGAGCGCGGTCATCGACCAGTAGATCATCGCCTCCGCGGCCGTGGTGGTGCGCTCGTAGTCGCGCGCCAGGCGACGGGTGCGCAGCAGCCATCCGTTGGTCCGCTCGACCACCCAGCGGCGCGGCAGCACCGCGAAGCCCACCGTGTTCTCCGCGCGCTTGACCACCTGCAGCACCAGTCGTAGTGCGGCACCGGCCCATTCCACCAGCGCCCCGCTGTAGGAGCTGTCGGCCCAGATCAACTTCAAGCGGAAGTACCGGGCGCGCAGGGGCGGCAGCATAGCGTGCGCGGCGTCGCGGTCGGTGGTCGAGGCGGCGGTCACCAGTACGGCCAGCAGCAGCCCGAGACAGTCGACCACCAGATGGCGCTTGCGCCCATTGATCTTCTTTCCGCCGTCGAAGCCGCGCGAGCCGGCACCGACCACGGCATCGGCCTTGACCGACTGGGAGTCGATGATCCCGGCTGACGGCTCCGGGTCACGGCCCTCCTTCATGCGCACCTGTCGACGCAGCCGGTCGTGCAGCTCGGCCAGCAGGCCCTGCGCGAGGTAGCGGCGGAAGAAGCGGTAGACGGCCGCCCAGTCGGGGAAGTCGACCGGCATCGCGCGCCACTTGATGCCGCCGTCGACCAGGTAGAGCACGGCGTCGACCATCACGCGGTGGCAGTAGGACTCCGGTCGGCCGCCCCGCCCCTGAAGCCAGCGCGGCATCGGCAGCGCGTCGCGGACCACCGCCCACTCAGCGTCGGTCAGATCGCTGGGGTAGCGGCGCACACGGCCTTCGTGGTCGGCGGCGTTGCCGAACCGGTGAGCGAGGCAATCGCACCGCGACACGCCGGAGTTGGACGCCGACGCGACGGGCGCGGAAGACTGTGACACCTGGGCCTCCTGGGTGCTTGTTGACTCGACATCTCCGAGCTACGCAGGAGGCCCTTCCTTCATGCGCCGGCCAGTCCGTGATCATCCGAACGGGAGCAAGACCCGCACGCCCGTCCGTTCCTCAAGCTGCAAGATCGCTTTGATAACGGCTTCTTATCCCGCTGCCCAACTGCTATGGCGTGGGCCGGTACACCCACGATGACCAGTGCCCCCGTGTCGGTGAGGCTCGGCGTCACGATGTTGACCGTGGTGCCCCGTGAGTCGATCTCCTTGGCCAGCGACTTGCCGAAGCCGCTCGCACCGGCCTTCGAGGCCCCGTAGCTCGTCTGCCTGGCCTCGCTTGTGAGCGCGACCGCGGACGAAATGGGCACGACCCGACCGTGCTTGGTCCACAGCATGCTCTGCATCGCCCGCTTGAATGACCAGAAAGTGCCGGACCGGTTGGTCCCAAAGACCGCCGCCACCAGTGATCAGTACGAAGCGAGACATGACGAACCTTCACGCGAGTCAACTAACCGAACCCNCCGCCAGCACGGGAATGCGCCAGCGCGGTGATGCCGGTGACTTTAAACGGAAAAGCAGGGGGCAGGGGAACGCAAAGCCCGTGGTTATCCTGCCGGTGAGAACTGACAGTTCCCATTCTTCTGGCTAAGGGTGCTCAATACCCGGAGGTCACGCACATGTCGCCAACTACCTGGAAAATACGGGCAGTTGGTCCGTGCTGCGAGCGGTCCGGGCGGGGTGTGTGAGCCGGGAATGTGATCTGCATCCCCCTCTCGACAGTTATCTGAACGTTATAAAAAGTGGGTGCGACGGAAATCCCGATCGTCACCTATATTCTGCGGCAAGCCTGTCAACGCTGTAATGCATCGGACATCCCCGACTTTACGGCTGTGTTCGAGAGCAGATCCACTCCAGGGATCGCGCAGGAGGAGACGGCACAGCTGGCCGACGTTAGCCGCCGTTGGTACAACGCCCTGGAATCCGGGCGGTCAGCGGACTGAACGCCCTCTCTAACGAGATCTCGATTAACCGGCCCATCCTTGATAGGGCAGAGGGTCGTGTGCTGTGATGCTGCGTTCGATCACTCCTGTGGGTGTGGGTACTGCTTCTGGGGGTTGCGGAGAGGCGTCAGCGTGGCAGAGCTTCGTGGGCGGCTCCTTCTTCGGTCCGGGCCTGGGGTGTGGTGCGGTGGTCGCACAGGAGAAGTTCGCCGAGCGCAGTTTCGGCCTGGGCTACGGCTTCGGTGAGGGCCTGCATGTGGGCTTGCGGGAGATTGCCGGCGCCGAGACCTGATGCGGTGATCACTGCGGTGAGTTTCCGGATCTGCTCACTGGCCAGGTGGGGGCGCGTGGCGTGGTGGTTCAGAACGTCGCGTGCGGCCCAGGCGTCGTGGTTGGCCACGTTGGCGACGACTGTCCGCAGCAGGGCGGCTGTCGGGCTGGTGCCGTCCTGGTCCAGTTCCAGTGCGGCCAGGCCGACTCTGGTCTGGAACACCGCGGTCGAGGGCTCGTGCTCGGCGATCAGCGCGGCTGCGTCACGTAGGACGCGGTCCAGGTCCGGATGCGGCAGGGGCGAAGGGTCGGGCCGGCAGTAGGCACGCAGGAGAGCTGCGACGGTGTTCTCCCACGGCTCGGTGGGGACGGCGGAGTCGATCATGTCGCGAGCCTGCTGATCGAGGCCGCGTTCCATCAGCGACATGATCTGGATTTGGCGGCCGTCGAGGAGACGGTTGGCGATGCCGCGGTACCTGGCCATGGCTTCGGCAGCCTCGGTCCAGCGGCCTGTCCGCGCCAGGGCCCTGGCGCCGTCGACGAGCACGGTGATCCACAGTTCCTCGCAGACCTTGCGGTGGTCCGCGTCCGTACTGATCAACGCCGGCAGGTCGACGGTGTGGCCGTGGATCTCGGCCGCTTCGCGCTTCTGGGCTGCGCGGTACAGCCGTTTCAGGACGTCGTAGGCGGCTTCGCCGTCGCCCTCGCGGGTCAGCAGCCGGGAGATGTTGATCAAGGGCATGAGGGACATCACGGCGGTGCCGCCCGTGAGGTGTCCGGTGTCGGCGAAGACCTGGTGCTGTCTCCAGCACAGGTCGGCTGCCAGGTCGGGCATTCCGACGTCGGAGGCGATCAGCGCAGCGTAGTTGAGGACCCCGCTGGCGCGGGCCACCAGATCGTGGTGGCCCGCGCCAGCGGGCGCGACGGTCAGCCCGGTGAGGTGGGCGATGCGCTCGTCCAGCGGCAGCGCTGGTGCCTTGGGACGGCGGACCAGGGGGATGCGGCCGGCTATCGCGGGGATCATCGGCTCAGTCCTTGCGCGGCCAGTCGACGACGAGACGGCTGTGGGGCTTGTCGATGACGAAGCGTGGATCGGCTGCCGTGAGCTGGTCGCGGGCGTCGCCCACGGCCATGCGGAAGGTGGGTGCCGGCGCGGTGTTGCCCCAGCCCTCGTCCCAGTCGCGGATCGCGTCCGCGACCTGGTCGGCGAGGTCGGCGGCGCGGGGGCCGTGGCCGATGACGCCGATCTCCCAGAACCTGCCCTTGTCGTCCTCGCCTTCGCGGATGGTCAGGTAGGCCAGGGTGTCGCCGTCGAGCGCGGCCATGGACCCCCAGCCGAAGTGCGGGGTGAAGCCGGGGCGGGAGCCGGGCATGCGGGACAGGCCGCCTGGCAGCACGGAGGCCAGGTACAGGTACAGCCACTCCCAGGGATCGCCCTGGCGGAACTTCACGCCGGAGTAGACCTTGGCCGACGGCTGGTCCAGGACGGTGCGGATCGCGTCGCGGTCCACGTCCTGCTCGCTGAAGGTCTCCAGGCGGACGTTGCCCTCACCGGCCATGGGCACGAGGGTGTAGGTATCGTCGCAGACGCCCTTGCGCAGGGGCACGAAGGTCGCCATCTCGCAGGAGGCGGTCTTCCAGGTGTCGCCGTCGCGTTCGAAGGCGAAGCTGCGGGAGATGCTGCCGCGGATCCGCATGGGGAGGACCAGGCGTCCGCCGGGTGCGAGCTGGTCGAGGATCTTCACGGGCACGTCGCCGGCGCCGACGGTGAACTGGATGCGGTCGAAGGGGGCGTGCTCGGGAAGGCCGGCGGCGCCGTCGGCCAGCACGGCGGTGACGTTCGAGGCGCCGGCCTGGGCGAGGTTCTTCTGAGCGCCGTCGACGAGGTCCTGGTCGACGTCCACGGTCCACACGTGGCCGCCGGAGGCCACGAGCTTGCCCAGCAGGCTGCCGTTGTAGCCGGTGGCGGCCCCGGCCTCCAGGACCCTGTGGCCGGGCTCGGCGCCCAGCTGCTCCAGCTGGGTGGCGACGATCGAGGGCGCGGAGATGCAGGAGATCATCTCGCCCGTCTCGTCGTGCTTGATGGGCACCGCGTCCTCCGTGTACGCCGACGCAAGGTCGACGCCGGGCAGGAACTGGTGCCGCTCGGTGGTGCGGAAGGCGTCGATGACGGCGGGGGTGCGCAGGTGGCCGCTCTCGATGAGGCGGTTCACCAGCGCTTCACGCAGGTCGGCGGGGTCGGTGACGGGCGTCACGGGGGTCTCCATTCGAGCGAGGTTAGGGTTGGGGGAAGCGGACCGGCGGGTAGACACGTCGGCTGCTTCTCCTGCGGCAAAGGCGACTTGGCGGGCCAGCCACGCGGTGGCGGCCTGCTCGGCGACAGGCACTCCCGCGCGGTTGAACGCGAAGATCGCGTGATGGGCGAGGACGGCGCGCAGGCCCCGTATCAGCCGCCCATCAGCGGCGAGCTTGCGCAGCTGATGGCCGGCGTCCTCGAAGGCGGCGATGCGTTCGGCCCAGCCGGGCTCGGCGTCCGGCCGCAGCGCTGCGTCGGCGTTCAGCAGGCGGCGCATGGCCGTGACTGCCCGGTCGCGCGCGGGGCTGGTGGGCGGAGAGACGGGGGGCCGCAGGGCGCCGAGTCTCGTCCAGACGTCCCCGACTTCGAACGGGTCCAGCCCAGCCGACCGGATCATGGCGGAGAGCAGCAGCACGCAGCGCTCTTTGGTGCCGGGGCTGCCGGTCTCGGGCAGGGCGCTGCGGCTGTCGGCGCAGAACACGTCGTGCGCGACGGCCATGCCTTCCGGCCCGCCGAATGCCTCGGTCTCCGGCTCGTAGATGCCGCCGACCCAGCCACTGACTTGCCGGTCGGCGACGAGGCCGTTCAGCAGGTCGGCGGCGGGGCGCTCGGCGCGCAGCCGCAGCCCTCCGTCCTTGCGCAGAAAGTGGAATCGCTGGTCATGCAGCGCGGCCGACAGGACCTGAGCGGCTTCGGGGCTCACCGCACCGCTGGGAAACGACACGTTGGCGTGCCACCAGTCCGTCTCGGTGATGATCGGAAGGGTCTCGTCGTCGACGTCCATGGTCGTGGGCGCTCCTTGCCGGTGGGTTCGGGGGCGGGGTCAGGTGATCAGCAGGGCTCTGGCCCAGCCCGTGGTGTTCGTGCCGCCGAGGGCCAGTTGCGCGCCGCTGCGGCCCTCCATGAAGCCGGGCTTGGGCAGCCGGTCCAGGTCCGCGGCCAGGCGCCTGTTCAGGTCGTCGATCAGCGGGGTGAAGCGCTCAGGCGCGGTACTGTCGCCGGCGGCGGCGCGGGCGATGGTCACCAGGCCGGCCCAGCCGTGGCACAGCGTGGCGTCGGTGATCCGCCCGAGGTGGGCCGGGTCGGTCAGCGTGCGCACGATGGTGTCCTCTGCCGCGCGCCGGCGGGCCGGGTCGTTCAGGGCGAGCGCGGCCAGTTGTTGGGCCCGGGCTATGCCGGGCCAGCCGTAGCACCAGGACGGGCGTGCGGGCTCCGGCTCGGATGGCGTGGGGGCGGACAGCTGGTCGTGGGTGATCCAGTAGCAGCCGCCGTACGTGTCCAGCCAGCGGGCGAACACCTCGATGGCATCGTGCTGTCCCGGCACGTGGACGTGGTGCCGGGCGGCGAGGGACAGCACCGCCAGGGCACCGGCGACGCCGTGCGCGACGCCGTTGTTGCCGTGCCCGCCGTCCATCTCCTCGCCGCCGGGCCCGACCGCGGACCACCATCCCGGCAGGTCCCGGCCCTCGATGTGGACCGGCCGTGACAGGGAGACGAGGTAGGCCAGCACCGCCTCCAGTCGCGGCGAGGCCGCTCCGCGGGTCAGCAGCAGCGCGCCCAGCCCAGTCAGGCCGCGGATGAGATCGAACTCCGCAAGGTGCGGCAGTGCCCCGGATGCCTGCCGTCGGCGTGCTGCGGCCAGCCGCGCATCCACGATGCGATCGACGGTGTCGCGCACGTCGCGGCCGGCATGTCCGGCGCGGCTGAGCACGAACTCCAACGCGGGGGCGCCGTGGAACAGGGACGCGTTGCCGCCGACGCTGACGCCGCCGGCAACGGCCCGCGCCAGGTGGCGCCGTGCAGTGGGAAGGTCACCGCGCTCGATGTGCAGCAGCGCCGTCCCGAGTGCGCCCTCGGACAGGTCCTGCGTCCGGGGCAGGGACGCCGCCGTCATGAGCGTGCCTTCAGCGGGAGGACGAGGCTGTGGGCCCGGCCGCCGATCCAGCCGTCGGCGTCTGGTGGCGGCGCATCGTGCAGGGTCGCGGCGCCGGTCGGGCCGGCATCCAGGTGGGCGCGCAGCAGGTCCAGGTGCATGTCCTGCCGCAGGTCGAGGGGGAGCTGCTGGTCGTCCTCGGACAGGAGCACGCGGTCCGGCACACGGAACCGGCCCATCCAGGCGTGCAGTTGAGCGGCCCACTGATCCAGCGTCGCGGTGCGGTCGGGCAGGTCCCGAGCACGTACCTTCCACCGCGCCGCCACCAGGATCGAACGGCGGTAGTGCAGCGCCGGGGTGAACGGCAGTGTCCAGGCCGCGCCCCAGTCGAACCAGGTCACCTGCGGCGCCGTAGTCCGGCTGATCTCGGCCAGGAACCGGGCAAGGGGAGGGGTGTAGTTGTTCCACAGGAAGTTCAGTGCGGTCGG
Source organism: Streptomyces kebangsaanensis (assembly GCF_001906585.1). GTDB lineage: Bacteria > Actinomycetota > Actinomycetes > Streptomycetales > Streptomycetaceae > Streptomyces > Streptomyces kebangsaanensis. Next base: position 7,417 of record NZ_JUJA01000068.1, read on the forward strand.
TGCGAGCAGTTCCAGGTGCGTGCCGGTGGCAGCCTCGGTGAGGTAGAGGCGGCCGTCGCGGACGCCGACGGCCAGGTCGGAGGGGAACAGCACGTCCTTCGCGGGGTGCCGGAACTCGCCGACGCTGACCAGCCGGGGCAGCACGTGCGGGGCACGAGTGAGCAGGTCGGCCGGAGCGCGACCGGCGTGGAAGGAGAGTTGAGCCAGTTCCGCGCCGGGCTCGACCGTCGGCAGATCGGCGTACGTCGCGCCCGTGTCCGGGAACAGGTGCCAGAACCGGCCCGTCATCGAGCCGGCCGAGCGGGAGACGGTGGACACCTGGAGGCGGAAGTTCCCACTCTCCAGGGCGCGTGTCGAGGGGGCGTGGAGGCGTGCGCTCAGTTCGAGGTGGGGCGCGGTGACCGTGGGCTTGCCCGCGGCGGCCTCCAGCTCCTCGATCATCGCGCCGGACAGGGGCACCGATCGGGCGCCTTCGATCGCCGCGGTCCCGGCCAGTTCCAGGAGCAGCCGATCTCGTCGGGTCATCGGGCGAGGAGGCTCGGACACCCGGCCGAACCCATCGGGAAAGCCCAAGCCCTTCTCGGGGTCCACCACCAGCTCCAACGGCACCTCGACGCTCTCGCCGTAGCGCTCTGCGAACCGCTCGACGTAGCGGCGCCATACCGGGGTCCCCGTTGGGTGCGTAGCGAGCCGGGCGAGGACGGTCGCAGCAGTCTGTGCCTCCGTCAGGACCGCCGTGGGGAGCCGCACCGTGGCATCCAGCCGCAGATCCGGCGCCGCCGAGCTGCTGCGGGCGTCCTCCTGCAGAGCGGGTGGCAGAGAGCCGGTCGGGTCGACGACCGTGGCG
>NZ_JUJA01000068.1:8313-9018 GCF_001906585.1 Streptomyces kebangsaanensis
GCTCCGCGAGCAGCCCGGTCCGGTGGTGTTCGGCCGTGTCCGGGAACTCGGCGGCGAGCTTGTCGGCCAGGGCCGAGTACCGGATCGGTGAGCGGGCCGCGTCGAGCACCAGCGCGACAGCGGGTGTCAGCGCGAGGGAGAACTCCGAGGCCCCCTCGGACGGGATGTGGATACGCCCGCTGCGCAGCTGGGCAAGGTTGTTGACGCATACCTCGATGCCGGCCATCCGCTCGCCGTCCGCCTCCCAGTTGCTGATCGCCGCGTCCAGCACCACCGGGTCCGGCCGGGCAACGGCCTGGTGCCGGTCACCGACGCGGACCTCGGACGTGTCGCCGAACTCGATCAACGCGACGCCCGCGAAGAGGCCGTACGGGGTGGAACGGCGCGCGTATCGGATGGCGTACCGCGCCGTGGCCAGGGCCGCCCGGCGCACGCGGCGCACCTTCGGCGAGCGTCCCTCCAGAACCGACTGGACCCGGCGCTCCAGGTCCGGGCTCGCGCTGGACACCGCCTGGCGAAAGGTGTCGTCGGACCAGACCGCGGCCAGCCACGATCGCCAGCGTTCGAGAGGTGCCGTGGGCTCAGGCCAGGGCGGCATGTGCGGCTCGGTGAGGTTCACCGCAGCACGCAGCATCCCTTCCCCAGCCTCCTGGTACTGGCTGTGTCGCACACGCATCATGACCACACTCCGTTCTTGGCAGGCGG
>NZ_JUJA01000068.1:9037-9464 GCF_001906585.1 Streptomyces kebangsaanensis
GTCCGGCCCACGCCGCCGGGCGGACCTGGGTTACGAGGTGGTGCAGGCGCTCGGGCAGGAGCTGCCGCAGTTGTCGCCGGTGCTGCACATCAGGACCGTCTCGGTCGCCGGCGTGCCCTCGATGAAGGTGATGTCCAGCCCGAACGGGTCGGCCTCGTCGAAGGTGTCAGCGCTCGGCTGTGCGGCAGTCGGCGGCTGCTCGGTGTGAATGGCGGTCATGCATGCCTCCTTGGGCAGTGGCGAGTGGTGCAGGATTCCGGGACCCGGTCAGGTCCCGGCGTTCGGTACCAGGTGGCCGCGACGAGCCCCCGTCGCTTCGGCACGGTCCTTCTGGAAGTCAGTGGGTTGGCTGTCTGCTCCGCGAGGGAGCGTCACGCCGCACCGGCCAGGACCTGGAGAAGGACGGTCTCCTCGTGGCGCGGCGGGG
>NZ_JUJA01000068.1:9510-22543 GCF_001906585.1 Streptomyces kebangsaanensis
GGAAGCCCGACGCCTGCTCGGCGGGTGTCGAGGTCTGCCGGCTCGTGGCAGGGGTACGACTCCAGCCCATCGGGGCCGGGGCGGTACTGGGTTCCGAATTCCTGCGGTTGCCCGCTGTTGATCAGGGCACGGTCGTGCAGGTGGGCCCACTGCTGCATGGAGGCGTCACCGGCCTGGGCAGCCCGTTGCAGCAGGCGGGCGGCGACTCGCTGGAAGTCGGGTACGTCGTCGGCATGCAGGGCGAGCTGCCAGGCGGCACGGGAGGCATTCGGACCGACGAGGCGGTGGCCGGGCCAATCGTGATCGGCCAGGATGCGTCCGAGCATCTTGGCGTTGACGTGGTCGGTGTGCCGGCCTTGGCCGAGGTGAACGGAGTCGAGCTGGTTGCGGACGCGCCGTGCCCACCGTTCGGCTGCCTGCTCGGCGCGGGCCAGCAGTTCGCGGGCGAGGTCGGGCCGGAGCGGTTCTGTGGCCGTCATGAGGCGCCCCCACTGCCGGCTGGGCCTTGGTGCGGGGGAGCGACGGTGCAGGCGATCAGGGGCGCGAGCCGAGGGCGCAGCTCGGCGGGGAGTTCCAGACGGACCCTCCGTTCGCCATCGGCGCCCGGGCCCGTCCCCTGGATCGCCCAGCCCATGTTCTTCAGGCGATCGAGGAATCGGGCGATCGGGTCGACGCTGAGGTGGTGCCGGGCCAGGGCCTCCGCACGGACGTACGGCAGGCCACGGCGGGCGGCGTAGTCGGATGCCCATAAGGTGATCAGCCTGATCACGTCGTCCGAGTGCCCGGGCAGGGTGTGGACGTGGCCGAGAAACAGGGCGGGGTGGCTGACTCCGTGAACGCCCCAGTGCGCGTAGTCGGCCCTCTCGTCGAGGATCATGCAGCCGATCAGGACGTCGTCCTCGAACAGCCCCACAGATCTGCACCGGGGGTCGCGGAAGAGGGCTGGGACGTCGCTGCGGGCGGGGACGGGCAGGCCGCGATGGGTGAGCCAGCCAAGGCGTTCCTCGACGAGAGCCGCGGCCTCCGCCCGCTCGGCGCCGGTGTGCAGGGAACGCATCTCGTAGGCGGACCCGGGAAGGGCTGTGGTACCGGACGACTCCTGGCGGTGCCGGTCGGGCGCGAGGGGGGTTCTGGCCGTGCTCATCGGCTTTCTCCGTTCGGCGCCGCGGCGTTCTGCCCGGTTCCGAGCAGGTTCCAGGCGTGGGCCAGGACGACGAGTTCGGCGGCGTCGGTCGTCTCGGTCGCGGCGAGCAGCGCATCGAGCGCGGAGCGATAGTCGGCGGGGGCGATGCGCGCGGCCAGGGCGACGTCGGCGATCGTGCTCTGCTCGGCGACGGCTCGCAGCAGCCGCTGCTCGTCCGGGCTGAGGTCCGGCGCCGGCTTGTCCGTTGAGAGTGGGGCGGTCTCTTTCGAGAGGAGGAGGGAGTGCACGAGAACCGGGAGCGGGCACCGGGGCGGGCAGTGGAGCTTGTCCCGCATCTCGCGGATGTACTGCCGGATCGTGGCGGCGGACAGGCCGGTCTCGACGGCGATCTCGCGCGGCGCGAGGCCGCGTACGAGGTGCTCGGCGACGCGCCGTTCGGCGGGCGTGAGCGGTGTGGTCGGAGCGGGGGCGGTCACGGTGGTCTTCCTCGGTGTTGTGGTGATCAGCGGGTGTCCGGCCGCAGGTGGACGGGCAGGGTCACGTGTCCGTTGCTGATCAGGGTGGGCAGCGGTCGCAGTGCGCCGGCGGGGACGGCGAGGCGGATCTCGGGGAAGCGTGCGAAGAGCAGGCGCAGGGCGGTGGCGACCTCGAGGCGGGCGAGTGGGGCGCCGAGGCAGAAGTGCACGCCGTGGCCGAAGGCCAGGTGGTCCTTGGTGGGCCGGGTGACGTCGAAGCGGTCGGCGGACTCGCCGTGCCAGTCGGGGTGGCGGTTGGCGGCGGCGTAGGAGGCGAGGATCGCCTCGCCCGCGGCGATCATCTGCCCGTCGGGCAGGGGGATGTCGGTGAGGGCGTAGCGCAGGGGCAGGTGCTTGACGGCGGGTTCGTGCCGCAGGGTCTCCTCGACGACGTCGCTCCAGTCGGCCCGGCCGGCGCGGAGGTGGCCGAGCTGCTCGGGGTCGGTCAGCAGGGCGGTGATCGCCTGGTCGATGACGTTGACGGTGGTCTCGTACCCGGCACTGATCATCAGCAGGAGCGTGTCGCGCAGTTCCTCGTGGCTGAAGCCGCCGCCATCGCCCTCGTCGTCGCGGGCCGCGATGAGCAGGGAGGTCAGGTCGTCGCCGGGCCGGGCGCGCTTGGCCGCGATCAGCTCGTCGAGGGCCCGGTACAGGGCGGCGGTGTTCGCCGCGGCCTGCTCGGCGGTGAGGGTGGTGGCGAAGACACCGTCGACCACGGCGCGGAAGCTGTGGCGCCGGTGCTCGGGGACGCCCATGAGCCGGCCGATCACCGCGATCGGCAGCGGGTGGGCGAGCCGTTCGCGCAGGTCGACGCTCTCTTCGGCGGGCAGGGCTGCGAGGTCGTCGAGGAGTCCGGTGATGATCGCTTCCACGGCCGGCCGCATGGCCTGGATACGGCGGGCGCCGAAGGCCGGCGCGACCATCCGGCGCAGCCTGCGGTGATCGGTGCCGTAGGCGGTGAACATGTTGCTCACCGCGATCCACAGGGCGAGGGGCCAGGTGGGGACGGTGTCGGCGAAGGCCGGCCAGTGGGCGCGGCCGTCCTTGGAGACCCGCGGGCTGGTGAGGAGCTGCTTGAGGAGGGCGGGGTCGGTGATCGACCAGGCGGTCACGCCGAGGAGGTCCACCCGGGTGGCCGGGCCGCGGGCCCGCAGGACCTGGTGCTCGGCGTGGTGGTCGGACGCCTCGGGGTCGAGGACGAGGATCGGTTGCTTGGACACAAGGGCTCCGTAAGTTGTTAGGCGGCCCGGGAGGGCCGGATGTGGCTGACGTGGACTTGCCAGTTGTGGCTCTGAAGGAGTGGCCGTCCGGCTCTCCGGGGCGCCTTGGCTCCTTCAGCGGGTGGTCGGGACGAGGACGGGCAGGGCTTCCAGGGCGCGGTGGAAGGGGCCGGGGCGCCAGCGCAGCTCGTCAGCGGGGACGGCGAGGTCCATCTCCGGGAACGCGTCGGTGAGGTGGCTGATGGCGGTCTCGGCGATGAGGTAGGCGTGGGAGCGGGCCGGGCAGGTGTGAGGGCCGGCACTCCAGGCCAGGTGGGCACGGTTGCCGGCGATGGCACCGGTGGGCAGTCCGAGGGTGAGCGCGGGGTCGTTGTTGCAGGCGGCCATGGAGATCACGACCGGCTGGTGCGCCGGGAGCAGGGTGCCGTCGATGTCCGCGGGGTAGGGCGGGTAGGTGATGCAGTAGTTAGCTAGGGGCGGGTCCGTGTAGAGGACGGTGTCGAGGGCGTCGCGGATGGTGGACTGGGCGGCGTGCAGGGAGGTGGAGAACTCCTCGTCGGTGAGGAGCTTGCGGCAGGTGTTGACGATGAGGTTGGTCAGGGGCTCGATTCCGGCGCCGTAGAGCGTGATGAGCTGGTGGGCCGTCTCCCGGTCGTCCAGGTGCGCGGGGTGGGCCATCAGGCGGGTGGTGATGTCGTCGGCTGGCTGGTGTCGGCGCAGGGTGACGAGGTCGGCGACGGCCTGGTCGAGGATCTGATTGCCGCGGGCGGCGTCGGTGACGTTGAAGACGCGGGCCATGCCGTCGGCGATCCGGGCGCCGATCTCGTCGGGACAGCCCAGCAGAGTGCTCAGGACCCGGAAGGCGATGGGGAACGCGTACTGGCTGACGAGGTCCGCGCGGCCGGCCGTGCGGAAGTCGGCGATGGCCAAGTCGGCGACCTTCTCCACGAGCGCGCGCAGCCCGTGCTGATCGATCGCGTCGAGGCCGGCGGTGTTGGCCGAGCGGTAGCGGGCGTGCTCGGCACCGCTGCTGCGCAGGGCGTTGGGCCGCCATTCCATCATCGGCCGCACCGGGCAGGAGGCCGGCACCTGCTGCTGCCACACGCGCGGGTCTGCGGGGAAGCGCAGCGGGTCGTTGAGGATGCGCCGGGCCTGGGCATAGCCGATCACCAGGGTCGCGGGGATGCCCGGGGACAGCTCGACAGGCACCAGCGGACCGTGGATCTTGCGCATGCGTTCGTATGCGGCGTGCGGATCGTCGGCGAACTCCGGTGAATACAAAGGGATTCTGTCCGGCCCGGTGAGGGATCCGGTGCTGGTGGGGGTCATGGCCGGGGCTCCAGGGATGCGGCGGCGCGGGACGCGGTGAGGTACTCGGTGAGGGTGATGAGCGCGTAGAGCGAGGAGGTGCGGTCGCGGGCGTCGCAGGTGGTCAGCGGGGTATCGGGATGGAGTGCCAGGGCCTGGCGGAGTTCGGTTTCCGCATACGTCGGGGCGTTGGGGAAGGTGTTGATCGCGACGGCGTACGGGGTCTTCTGGGCTTCCAGCAGGTCCAGGGCTCCGTGGCAGGCATCCAGGTCCCTGGTGTCGGCCAGGACCAGGCAGCCCAGTGCCCCCTCGGCCAGGTCCTCCCACAGCGGCTGGAACCGCAGCTGTCCCGGCAGCCCGAAGAGGTAGAGGACGAGCCGTCCGCCAGCCAGGTGGAGGCGGCCGAAGTCCATGCCCACCGTGGTCGTGGTTTTCTCCGGCGTCCCGCGCAGGTCGTCCACGCCGACACTGTCGATGGTGATGGGTTCTTCCATACGCAGCGGGGCCACTTCGGACACGCTGCTGATCAAAGTCGTCTTGCCCACCCCGAAGCCGCCGGCGACCACGATCTTGGCGGACTCGGTCACCGTGGCGGGCACGAAGGTGACGGGCGGGTCAGACCAGTTCGCGTAGTCCATCGAGAACCCTTTGCATGAGGTCGGTGTCGGGCCGGTCCGAGACGGCGGGAGCGGGGCTGGCCAGGTGACCGGTGTCCATCAGGCCGGAGACGAGGATCCGCACGGTGGAGGGCGGCATCTGCAGGGCGGCGGCGATGTCCGCCACGGCGAGCCCACCGCGCCCCGCGGCGAACAGCCCCATCACCTGCCGGGCGTCGGGCCCCAGTTCGTTCGTCGGGCCGGTCGCGGCGATGACCACACTCTCCAGGCGCACGTCCCGGCGAGGGCGGACCCGCCCGCCCGTGCGGACGTAGGGCCTGACGATGTCCGGGTCACGCCGCGGCCCGGTCATGCCGCCGGTCCCCCGCCCGCCAACCGCGAGGCGCGCTCCTCGGTGCCGAGCTGCTCGCCCACCCGCACCGCGAGCTGCGCCATGTGGCGGCTGATCAGGCCGACGTCGGCGTGCGGCCCGGTGGTGCACACCGACAGCGTCGTGTTGCGCCCGGCCGCGGTCGTCAGGCCGATGTTCTCGACACACTCGATCATCTGCTGGCGCACACCGCCGCCATCGGTGAACTCGTCCCACGCCCTGGCCGCGGCGCGCATGGCGGCGGTCAGCGCGGCGAACTTCTCGCCGCCCTCCTGGTCGATCGTCTTCGTGCGTGCCTTCAACAGCCCGTCGCTGCTCATCAGCACGGCGTACCGGACGCCCTCCACGCCGCCGAGATGCTCGTCCAGCAGCCAGCCGAGGGGGTTGTTGTCGTGGCCGTCCATGGTCAGTTTCCTTCGGTCTCAGGGTGAGTGCTCGGCCTCTGACGGCCGAGGCGGGTGCCTTCCAGCCAGGCGGCGGCCACCTCGGGCCGCCCCGGCTCCACCGATGGCGGAGCGGATGCCGGGCGCGCGGACGCGGCCGGGTGCGCAGCCCGCCGGCGGACGGTGAGCCCGCTCGCCGTGGTCGCCCGGCCCGCCGGCGGCTCGGCCGGCCCCGGCTCCCGTGGCGGCGCCGACGGCACCGGGGCAGGGGCGACAGGCGCCACCGGCGGTGGGGGCGCGGTCAGCAGATTCCGCGGCAGCACGATGAAGGCGCGGGTACCGCCGTAGACGTTGGGGGCCGTCACCTCGACCCGGTATCCGTAGTCGGCGGCCAGGACGGCCGCCACCCGCAGCCCGGTCTGCGGATAGGCGCCCAGGTTGGTGATGTCGTCGCGCTCCGCACTGGACATCACCCGGCGGGCCCAGCTCAGCCGCTCGTCCTCCATCCGCAGTCCGGCGTCGTCCACGATCAGGAACACGGCGTCGCTGCCGTGCTCGACGGAGACGTGCACCCGGGCGTTGGGAGGCGAGTAGCGCAGCGCGTTGTCCAACAAGATGGCCAGGGTGTGGACGACCGCCTCCACGGCCCGGCTCTCCACCGCGAAGGTGTCCAGGTCGGCGTGCTGCACGCGTTGGTATCCCTCGACGCGGCCCATGGCCGCGCGTACCACGTCCGAGAGGGAGGTGGCGGGATGGCGCCGCGAGAGCTTGTCGCCGGCCAGCACCGCGTATCCACTCGCGGTCAGCAGCATCTGCTGGGCCAGGTGGTCGATCTCGACCAGCGTCTCGTACGCCTCGTCCGAGACGTGCCGACGCACACCGCTACTGATCCTCGTGCTGAGCCTCGAGGCCCGCTCCACCGTGCTGGAGGCGAAGGCCCGCACTGCGGCGCGGGCGACGTCGACCGCCTCCTTCCGCACCTGGGCGACCCGCCCCTCGGCCTCCCGCCGCGCCTGAGCCAGCCGTTCCTCGGCCGCAGCATGGGCCCACTGCCCGGTGGCGGTGATGGCCGCAGTGACCTGGTCGGCCAGCGTATTGACCGCGTCGCCCATCGCGGTGCCCGCCAGTTGGGACGGGACCGCCAGATCGGCCTGGTGCGGTCGTCCGGCCCGCGCCGCGGCAGAAGCGGCGGGGACCACCGTGGCGGCGAGGTAGCCGACGAACTGCTCCGCCAACCGCGTCTGCTGGGCGACCTCTGCCGCGTGCCCGCGCTCCCTGGCGGCCAGCTGCTCCGCCCGACGCACCCGGCGGTGAAAGCGCGCGGCCAGTGTTGCACCGGCGACGGCAACCAGTACGGCGAGAGCGAGTATCAGCACAGTCATCAGACCCTCGCGAGAATCGTGGAAACCCCGGGCCGCGAGCGGGGGGCGGAGGTCATCGGCACCTCACCGGCCACGTCTTCGACGGTGCGGATCACTCGGACCATCCCGTCGCGAGGCGGCATGAAACCGGTGACCCGAGCCGTGTCCCTGAGCGTGCGCCACACCGGTTCCAGGACGAGCGAGTCACCGCGGTATCGCCGCTCGGCTGCCGTAGTGGGGCTGGCGACAGCGGCGTCCGAGGTCGGAGCGATGCGCCCGGTGCCGTGCTTCTGCGTGCCGGGCAGGGCCGTGAAGACGGCAGCCGAGTCAAAACGGGGCAGGCACAACCAGTCCAGTGAGCTGTCGTCGCCGACATGCGCACCTGTCTGCATGTCGCCGATCAGGCTGTGCTGCTCGATGTGATTCATCGTGTCTGTACTCCGTAGGACCCAGGGTTTCCGGGGGTGGGTGGCCGCCTCGGCGGCCTGCGGGTGCATTGGGGGCGTTCAGCGGTCGGGGCTTACGAGTCCGCCTGATACGCAACTGAGGCATCGTCGTCTTCGGCGGTCGGTGCGGGCGGCTCCGGGGACTGGGGTGTTCCGAGGAGCACGAGGCCGGCCATCGCTCCGACGATCACCGTGATCAACACGGCGCCTGCGACGGTCATGTCTGCGGCTCCACGCCCTGAACGGGGACGAGCCCCAGAGGACACTTGGGCATCACGTTCGGGGCAAGGAAGCGGCGAGGACCACGGTGATCAGCGCGACCGTCAAGACCAGTACCCGCAACGTGTTCCGACCGGATCTCCTTGACCGCTTCCCGGACGACGGGGTTGAGGGCATCCCCGCACGGTCGATCCGCTGGGCAGCGCTGACAAGGTCGAGCGTTGCCTTGGCCAGCTGGACCAGGTGAACCCTGCTGGGCAGATACCCCTCGGGCGGGTCGGCCCAGCTGAGTTGCTGTGCACTGATCAAGGCGGGGTCGTCAACAGGCACAACGGCACCGAGCCGGCTGATATGGCCACGCAAGCGTGCGGCGAGACACTCCACGTCCTCGGGTGTCTCGGGAAGGGACGAGTTGTCGTCGAGGACCAAGGCAACGGTCTCCGCCGCCGCCACGGTGAGATCACGCCCCATTACGCCCACCGAACTCGCGAGGCGGAGCCGGGCGACGCCGAAGGAAGCCATCGGGAGGCGCGGAGCCGACGAGGAAGGCATGACGGAACTCCTAGGTGGAATCAGCCAAGTTGCACACGGAGATGCGTAGTTGACGGTTGGCCGGCGTGCGAAGTGCGTGATGAAGCAACTACGTTGAGCGAACCGTGATTCTTCGTCGGGGGAAATCCCCGCACGGCCGGCAAGGCCGTCAAAGGCGTCAAAGATCATTTCGGAACCGAGGGGCAGACCATGGCCCGTGAACGCAACGCCGCCCTCGCCGCGCTCCTGAAGGAAGCAGGCTGGTCCCAGCCCCAGGCAGCCGCCGCAGTTGCCCGCGTTGCTGCGGAGAGCGGGGTACGCGAACTGCAGGCGATCTCCCGCTCGCACATCGCCATGTGGATCCAGGGCACGCGCCCGAGCGGGCAGGCGCCCCATATCCTCTGCGAGACGCTGTCCCGCAGACTCGGCCGCCGCCTCACCCTGGCCGAGATCGGGCTGGAAGGGGAGCCGGCCGAGCGACCCGACTCCGGTTCCCACTGGAGCGTCGACCCTCTGACCGCGCTGGCCGAGCTGGGAAGCGACGACCTGGACATGCACCGACGCAAGATGCTGGCGACCGCCGCCTACTCCGCCGCCGGCCTCGCGCTGCCCGCTGCTTCGTGGTGGGCAGCTGCACCCGCCGCGGCGGCCAAACGCCCCGCAGTCTCCTCCCGGCAGGTCACATCGGCCGACATCGACGACATCCGGGAGCTGACCAGGTTCTTCTCCGCCCGCGACCAGCAGCGCGGTGGAGCCTCGGGCCGCTCGGCGCTCGCCGGTCACCTGCGCGACGAGGCGGTGCCACTGCTGGGCAGCAGATTCGCCACCGAGCGGATACGCCGGGACGCCTACTCGGCCGTCGCGGAAATGACCTACCTGGCCGGATGGATGGCCTTCGACGCCTCGGAACACCGCACCGCGCAGCGCTACCTCACCCTCGCGGCCCGGATCGCCGCCGAGGCAGGTGACGGGCCGCTCGGCGGCCACATCCTCCGAGCCCTGGCGCACCAGGTCGTAGACCTCGGACACCCTCGCAACGCCCTCGACCTGGCGGACGCCTCCATGTCCCGCGACCGCTACGGCCGGGCCGGCTACAGGGAGAAAGCCCTTCTCGCGATCGTCCACGCCCGAGCCCTGGCGGCAGGCGGCGACCGCACCGGCACCCTGGCGGCCATCAACCGCGCCGAACGGGACCTCGCCCGTGCCGACAACGACGACGCCCCCAGCCGCGTGGGCTTCTTCCAGGAAGCCTCGCTGGCACACGAGACCGCCTGCGCCCTGCGCGACCTCGGCCGGCCGCGCGACGCGGAGATCCACTTCCAGCGCAGCGTCGCCACCCGCCGGCGCCAGCTCTATACCCGCACCCACAGCGTGACCCTCGGATACCTCGGCGCGGTCCAGGTCCAGCAGGGCCGCCTCGACGAGGCGTGCGCCACCTGGGCGCAGGCCCTCGACGCGATGTCCGGCGTGCACTCCGGCCGTGCCCGAGACGTCATCGTCCGCATGCGGCGCGACCTTTCGCCCGTACGGCAACGCGGTGGCCGGCACGTCGCGGAGCTGGACCGCCGGGCACGCGAAATGCTGCGCACCATAGGCTGACTCCGGACCAGGACGGCGTCGCCGCCAGCACCAGGGCGCCGCCTCAGAAGCGCTGCCGAGGGAGAGGAACGAGCGGTGACCATATACGAGGTCAAGCCGATCGCGACGGTCGTCGGGGGACACACCCATGTGCAGGATGACTACCAAGGTGGAGTCAAGTCGATCATTCGGCTCAACGACGAGTACCCACTCGAAACACTCCAGGGAATCGAGGAGTTCTCCCACCTGACGGTGACGTGGCGCTTCCACCTGGCGCGGCCCGAAGATGTGCAGCTCCACGCGCGCAGCCCCCGAGGAAACGAGCGTTGGCCGGCGACGGGGACGTTCGTCCACCGAAATCACCGGCGGCCGAACCAGCTCGCGATCAGCTACCCACGGCTGCTCGACGTGGACGGCCGGGACCTCCTGGTCACCGACCTCGATGCCGTCGATGGGACGCCCGTGATCGACCTGGCGCCGTACTTCCAGCAGATGGGCCCCCGAGGAGCCGTACGTCAGCCGACCTGGCCCGGTGAGATGCTCGACCCCACGTACTGGAGGGATGCAACCGAACGCCCGTGACGTCGGAACCTGAAGGTGCTGATGGCACGCGACCCTGAGGTTGCTTGTCATCAGCTCACCGCCAATGCAAGTTCGCACCACGTACTGGCGCCGTCGTCGCTGACACCCCAGGAGCCCCGTCGGGCACCGGCGATCGCCTGCACCAACAGCAAGCCACGGCCGTGCTCGTCTTCGTCACAGGGTTTCCACGGAGTGGGCCGATGGCTGGGGACTCCGTCGTGGACGTTGATCCGCAAGCAACCGTTGCGGAGGGAGAGCGTCAGGGTTACCTCTCGACCGCGGCTGTGCTGGACCGCGTTGGTTACCAGCTCGGAGACGATGAGCACGGCGTCGTCCGCGAAGCAGGACAGGCCCTCTTCGACCAGATGAGTCCGTGTCAACTTGCGCATCTCTGCGACCCGCAACTTGTCAATGCCTACGGGGGGTTGACCTGGTCCGCGCTCAGCTATCTGAAAGGTGTGGCTCAACAGGTCAGCATTGGCAATGAGAGGGCGAAGCGGTGGTTCGGCAGTCGTTGTCATCACGTCCTCTTGGGGGCCTGGAGGACCGGCCGGGCGGCGGCTGTCGCCCTACGAGGGGTGGTCCGCTCGCTGCCGTGGCGAAGACGGGATGGGCATGGGCCAAACCGCGTCGTCGTGGTGCCGCGCACGTCCTTCCCCTCTCTGCAGCGACAAGGTGATCACCGCATCCGACTGAGCGGTCGGCGCAGTGGGCATGAGTGTGGGACCAGGACGCACCTGTGCTGATCTCTGCGGCGATATCTCTGTAGAGATACGGGATCCCGCATATCGTGTGGACCGTCGGGAAGTTCGACCCAGGGGGCCGCGCCATGAGACCGCCGAACCGCGTATGCGAGAGGTGTGCGACCGAGCTGAGTCAGTACAACCCCGACGCCCTGTGCGCCCTGTGCGCAAAGGCAGGAACGGCACCGGGAGTGCCCGATCGCGCCTGGCGCGACGAAGCCGTTTACCGGGCCCTGGCCGCTTGGGATTTCGGCGAGCTGCTGCGCCTGGTACGCAAGCGATCCGGCTTATCTCAGATGGCCGTGCGCGAACTGACGGCGCTACCTCAGTCGTTCATTTCCGGCCTCGAACGCGGTCAGAAGCAGATCGGCAGCCCCGCCACCCTTCTCGACCTTCTCAACGGCCTCGGCCTGCCTTCCGACCTGCAGCCTTTGCTGCTGACCCCCCTACGCGGCGATGCGCCGAAACCCGGTCATAACCTCTCCGCAGAGGCCGTACTGCCTTGGACGGCGGATCGTATGGTGACGTCACTTGAAGTGGCCATCGGAGGTACCACCATGAAGCGCCGCCGCGTGCTGACCGCCCTGAGCGGAGCCGCACTCACCCAGTACGTCTTGCAGTCCGCCATCGCTCCCGCAGAGGCCGTGGCCGCTTCTTCCGGTACCACGACTGTCACCGACGCCCTGATCGATTCGCTTCAAAGCACCACCGACGCACTCCGCCAGATGGACGCCACCAGCGGTAGCGGAACCCTCGCCCACACCGCGAAGACACACCTGCGGATGCTCCTGCACCTGCTCAAGCAGGGCTCCTACAACGGGAGTTATGGACGTCGCTTGGCTGCCGTCACCGCAGACACGGCAGCCCAGACTGGCTGGTACACCTTCGACAGCGGTGACCACGACACCGCCCAGCACCTCTTCCTTGGCGCTCTGCGGGCAGCCCACGCTTCGGGCGACTCCCGCCTGCGCGCCGGCGCTCTCGGTTTCCTCGCCATCCACGGTTACTCCGCCGGCGACCCGCGCGACGCCATCACCGCCGCCCGTACAGCGCGCCAGGCAATCACCGATCACGACGCCCCCGCCCTGAACGCCATGCTCCTCACCCGCCAGGCTCGCGGCCACGCCCGACTCCGTGAAGAGCGCCACGCCTTGGCCGCGCTTGCCGAAGCCGAAGAACTCTGTGCCCGCGGCCGGGGCGAGGACGATCCTCACTGGCTGTACTGGATCAGCCCGGGGGAGATCCTCGGACAGACCGGAAGCTGCTACCTCGACCTGGGACAGCCATCCCGGGCAGCCCAATCCTTCGCCGCGGCCCGCGACGTGCTCAGCCGGGACGAGACCCGAACCACCGCTCAGTTCCTCTCCCGAGCCGCGACCGCGCAGATGCGCGCCGGCGACGCCGACGCCGGCTGCGCCACCGCCCATGACGTCCTGACCCTCGCCGAAGGCATTCAATCCGCCCGCCTCGACGACCACCTGCGCACCATGCTCCATGAGGCGCGCTCCTACGGTGCCTCCTCAACCGCCCGGGACCTGCTGGATCGTGGGGAAAGCGTTATGCGTCAGCGAGCCGCCGCATGATCCTGGTTCTCTGGGACATCGACCGCACCCTCCTGTACACCGGCGACACCGACCGGCTGGTCTACCGGGAACTCTTCGAGGAGGTGGTGGGCCGGCCTGCCGAGCGTCTGCCCGCCCGGGGAACCGGGGTGACGATGCCCCTCGCTGTCCGGGAGCTGCTGTGCGCGAATGCAGTGGAACCCGAGCGGATCGAGGAACTCGCGCAACGCATCGTGCAGCGTATGCCTGCACAACTGGAGCGTCACCGTGGCGATCTTTCTCGCACCGGGCAGGTCATGCCCGGTGCACCCGCCGCCCTTGCCGCCGTGCACCAAGAGCCCGGGCTGGTTCCCACCGTCGTCACCGGCAATCTGCGGGGCAGCGCCGAGATCAAGCTCAAGGCTCTTGGCCTGGACGAGTATCTCGACCTCGGCATCGGCGGATACTCCTCCGA
>NZ_JUJA01000069.1 GCF_001906585.1 Streptomyces kebangsaanensis
GACAACTGGTGCGACAAGTAAGTCGCTGCTACTGAGCGCCGGGCAAGAAAGGAGAAAGAGGCCCGGCCCGGGAAGTGACCAACTCCCCGGTCCCCGCCGTCACATGCGACCCCAGCAATGGGGTGGTGTGAAGCTGGCGGTCAAAGCCCAAGAGCCCCCAGACCATCACGGGGCAACAGGCGAGGGGAAGCTCGGACGGGAGAGCGAAAGCGAAGCCGTGTTTGTACGGACCGAAATGTGGACCCGCGTGATGGAAGCAATCGACGCGGCCGAGGACTAGAGGCAGAGGAGTCTCACATGGGCGGGCAGTCAGTTAAACCCCGCTGTGGTCACCATGGTCCCGGTTCAGAGCGGACTCCCAACCCGAACGCAACTCAGTACTGCGGAACTTGGAAACCCCGTAACGGTCCCGACCGCAAGGTCGGGTAAGCCGGAGGCAACGAAGGTGAATCCCGTTGCGGGAACAGGAAGATCCGAGAAGCATAGGCCACTAGCCCGTAAGGGCAGGGGAAAGCAAGGGAACGCGCCGCTCCAGGCTCCTTGTATAACCCGGTGGATACCCGCCAAGTGGCGGGTCCCGAAAGGGAGCTGACGCGGATCTGGTGAGCCCTTGAAGGCAGAGCAAGACGAGAAGCAGAGTCAAGGCACAAGTTAGAACAGGAGGCAGATATGACCGATACGGAAGTGGACGCTTCCCGGAACGGAACCTTGAGCGACGCTCAGGCATGGAACAGCATCGACTGGTCCGCGCAGGAGCGGAACGTTAAGCGTCTCAGGCAGCGAATCTTCAAGGCCGCGAAAGCAGGGGACCTCAAGAAGGTCCGAAACCTGCAAAAGCTCATGCTGCGCTCACACTCCAACACGCTGGTAAGCGTGCGAAGGGTGGCACAACAGAGCGCGGGCAGGAACACGGCCGGTGTCGATGGTCAAAGGGCACTCGATCCCGCCGAGAGGACCCGCCTCGTGCGGGACCTTGAAGCGGACGCCCCGAAGCCGAAACCGGTCAAGCGTGTATACATTCCAAAGGCTAATGGGAAGATGCGACCGCTGGGAATTCCGGTGATCGCGGACCGTGCCCACCAGGCCAGGGTAAAGAACGCCCTGGAACCGGAATGGGAAGCCAGGTTCGAACCGAGGTCCTATGGATTCAGGCCCGGACGTGGCTGCCACGACGCCCTGGAGGCGATCCACCAAACGGTCAAGCGCAGCGCGGGGCATGACCCCGCACGTCAGTGGGTACTCGACGCTGACCTCAAGGGCGCTTTCGACCGCATCAGCCACAAGCACCTGATGGACTCCATCGGGTTCTTTCCCGCCAGGGAGAGCATTCTTGGATGGCTTGAGGCCGGAGTGATGGAGAACTCCACGTTCTCCGAAACGGTAGAAGGCACGCCGCAAGGCGGCGTGATCTCCCCTCTGCTGTTGAACGTCGCTCTGCACGGAATGGAACAGGCCGCAGGGGTGAAGTACTGGGCGCGCAAGGGCGGCATCAAAACCGCCCGAGGTGCAACGGTACTCATTCGGTACGCGGATGACTTCGTGGTGTTCTGTCACACGGAGGATGAAGCGAACCGGGTCAAGGAATCGCTGGCGCGATGGCTGGAGCCGCGAGGGCTGGCCTTCAACGAAGAAAAGACCCGTGTGGTCCACCTTCGTGAGGGGTTTGACTTCCTCGGATGCACGGTTCAACAGCACAGCAATGGCATCTCTTTGATCACCCCGTCCAAGGCGGCCGAACAACGCGCCAGGTTGAAGATCAAGTCCACCATCCGTAAGGCTATGGGCACGGATCAGGACACCCTGATCCGTAACCTCGCCCCGTTCATTCGGGGATGGACGGCCTACTACTCGCCCGTGTCCGCGAACCAGGCGTTCTTGCGGCTTGACCGCTATACGTTTGATCTTTTGTGGAAGTGGGCGGTGAAGAGGCACCGCAGGAAGGGTCGCAAGTGGATCAGGTCCCATTTCTGGGGCCGACACCACGCGACGCGCCAGGACACGTGGGTGTTCGGTAACAGCAAGCTGCATTTGCAGAAGGCTGCGTGGACCCCCATTCGACGGCACCAGGTTGTTCCTGGAGACAATTCCAAGGACGACCCGGAGCTGGCGGAGTTCTGGTCGAAGCGCGTCCGGAAGCGCAGCACGACCATGGTGAACGAGAAGAAACTGATCGTCACCCTGACCGTGCGGCAGAAGGGTCTGTGCCCGGGCTGTGGTCTGGATCTTCTGGAAGGGGCGGGTTTCGAGCCGGACAGCCTGCGGGATTGGGTTGCGTGGTTCGAGGCCGGTCGCCGGGCATTCGATGTCCACCATGTGGTGCATCGAAAGCACGGCGGCAGTAATGCACTGTCCAACCTGGAAGTGCGGCACGCTACCTGTCACAGTCAGCTTCACGCCGGCGGGCATGACAAGAAAAGCGGCGTAAGGCTTGCTTGAGCCGTATGCGGGGAAACTCGCACGTACGGTTCTGAGGGGGCTGGGACCCAGTAATGGGTCCCAGCTACCCGACCACCGGCCTGCCGTCGGCAAGGAACTCGTACGTGGTGCGGACGCACAGGTCACCCTCGGCGATACCGAGACGCGTCGCGATCTCCGCCGGTGCCGGGACTTTGGCGTCGGTCCGGCTCTCCCAGTCACCTTGCCTGCCCACGGCCTTCATGTCCGCGCGAAACGGGGAGCCGTCGGGCCGCTCCCGTGCCGACGAACGGACCACCCGGACGCGCTGCCGGGGCTCGGCGACGTAGGTGCCGGAACCGGCGCGGCCTTCCAGCACACCTTGGGAGATCAGCAGCTCCTGCGCTCGGCGGACCACGTTCTCGCCCACCCCGCACTCCTGGGCGATCTGGGCACGGGAAGGAAGTCGGTCCCCCGGCGTCCACTCGTGCTCCGCGATCCGCCGCCGCAGTTCGTCGGCGATGCGGAGATAGGGCGGCTGCTCAGGCATATGGAAAATCTAGTCCACTAGCTCTAATCTAGTTAACCAACTTCACTTGGAGTGATCGCCGGTGACCGGAGGATGCCCTGTGCCCGCTTCAGAGGTGAGCGCGGAGGCCATCGCGGCCCGGTTGTCGGCCGTCGGACTCGCCACGCGTGTGGAGGAGCGCGACGGATGCACGGCCATCGAAGCGGAGGTACCAGAACCACTCTCCGCGGACTCATGGCGGGAGGTCCTGGAAGCGGTCGCACAGGCCGATCGATTCGGGCTTCTCGCCACCAGATCGAACGGCCGCACCCTCTGGGCGGTCGTACGCAAAACGGTCCCCACGACGGGCGATGTCGGGGGACCGGGCCATCAGCGATAGGAGCTGAGCAGCGTGTTCAATCGTATCCGCCGTACCGTCTCGCGCATCAGAGGGCGGTACCTCCGCAAGGGTCGGCACCGCCGCCCCGCAACGCCCGTGCGGCCGTTGGTCGCTTCTCTGGGGGTCGCCCACGGGGCACCGCTGTACCTGCGACAGCGTCAAGGACACACGGGCGTTCTCATGGGCGAGGAGGTCGCGCTCGTCCGTCCGTACGTGCTGGCCAGCGAGGAGCGCGCGCGTCACCGCTCGACGGCCGTGCCCTGCCCTCCCTTCGCCGGCCCCTGGTTCGTCTCGGCGGGTGACCGCTGATGCCTTCCCGTCAGCAGCCCCACACCACGCAGGTGGAAGCCGACTCCTACCGGTCGATCTCCTGCCGGATCGGCACGCACCACGCGTGCGCGGAGTCGTCCCCGGCCACCGCACCGGTTGACGTACCGGTGATCTACGAAGCCTGCGACTGCTCCTGCCACACGATCGTCACGCGAGAAGCGCCGACGGAGGCGGCGCGGTGAGGGGCGGAGCACCCAGCGGCGTGCCGCTCTCTCCCGTCGAGATCACTTCGGCCAGCGTGCAGCGCGGCGACGTCATCCAGATCGGGGGCCAGTCGTGCCGGGTGGCCGACATCTTCCAACTGCCCGGTGGAGCCAAGCGACTTGTGTTCGACTCGGGCGAGCTGCTGACCATGCACACGGGGACCCGGCTCGTCGCCCTGCGGATCCTGAGAGTGCGAGGCGGTGATCCAGCTCATGCCTTCTCGGCGCGACGCTATCGCCGATGACCTCCGAGACCGGATCGCCACCGGCCGGATCAAGCCCGGCGAACGCCTTCCTTCTGAGGCCCACCTCGCCACGCAGTACAGGGTCAGCACACCGACGCTGCGGAACGCTCTCGCCGTGCTCCAAGTGGAAGGCCTCGTGGAGAAGGTCCACGGCAAGGGGAACTTCGTTCGTCGTCCCCTCCGCAGGATCACGTACGTCGGAGGGGGCCGAACACCGGACACACAGGCCGCTGCTCACACAGACCTGAGCGTCATCGTCCGCACCACCAGGACTCGGGCCCGCGGGCATCTGGCGACCCTGCTGAAGGTGTCGCCCAGTAGCCCTCTGACCGAGTTCCTCTGTCTCAGCCATGAAGGCGAGAGACCGCACAGCCTGGCCCGCATCTACGTCCCGTGCGACCTGGCGCCGGCCGCCGCGCTCCGCGAGTCGCTCTCGTACGAGGGGGTGATGACGCGACTGACGCGGCTGCGCCCGCCGCCGGCGGAAGTCCGGGAGAGGGTCAGCGTTCGGCTCCCGACGCCGGAGGAGGCATCCACCCTTCGGATCAGCTCTGCCCTGGCGGTCCTCGCCATTACACGCCAGATGGCCGACACCGCTGGGCGCGTGGTCGAGGCGGCGCTCCTGGTGCTGCCGGGGGACCGCGCCGACGCGGTGTTCACCACTCACTATGTGATCGACGAGAGGGCGACGGAAGGATGACGACGTCACACGAGCTGCGGCTCCTCCCATGGACGGGACCCGATGGCAAGCCCTGCTTCCTCAGCACCGATGACAGCGACGGCTACCTGTCCCGCCTGGCCGACAACATCGAATCGGCACAACTCGGCATGGCTACCGAACTCCTGGACCAGGCGTTGGACATGCTCGCCGACACCGATACGGAACCGGACGACCTACGACTCCTGGCGAAGGACCTGACCGGAGCCCTGAGGGACACCCTCCGCGTAGCAACCAGCCGTGATCACCGCCTGAGTAGCCGGTCTACTGATCACCGGTTTCGCTGACCAGCGGGCCTGAAGAAGCCCACGGCTCTGACCAGCTCAGATGTCGTGGGCTTCTGCCGTTGCCGGTCGGCGTTGGCTGACCTCGGACGGCTCAGGGACGGCCCAGTGGCCCTCACAGGCAACTGCCCGCACTCGGCTGCGATTTCGTGTGATGATCAGGCCCGCGTGATGGGACACGCGAATGGGGGTGTGGGACGTGGACTGGTTCCTTGTTGGTGCGGCTGCGGTGGGCTTTGGCCTGTTGGCTGTCGCCGGCGTCCTGGCGTTGGCCACGGGTTGGCTGGCGCCGTGGCTTCGAGGCCGCGTAGTTCGGCCGGACCTGTGGGGGTATGGGACAGTGTCGCTGGCCGCGGGCCTGGCGACGATCATGTCCTTCAAGGTGGCAGTGGATTCGGAGATCGTGCTGGATACGCTCTTCGTCCTCGCCATGGCGTTGGTCATCCTGGGCGGCCTGCTTCAAAGGCGCTCGCTGCGTCGCCCCGCAGACCAGTAACCGTCAGCCTTTCGGCCGTTCTGCTTCGTCTACGGACGACTTCTGATCTTCCTCAACTCTGCTTCACTGATCGGCACCTGCGCCGGTACCCGAAGCACCGTCTCTGAGCAGGGAAAGAGCCGTCGTCGACTGTCGTCATCTGTCATCGTTGAGCACCCCCGCACGGCCCAGAGACGGCCCGAGCGCGGGTGTCGCGGTGCGCCCCTCGATGCGCACTATGGGCACGGTGGTCGCTGAGGTCGGTCAGGCACGTCAGCTGGTTGCTTGGGGTTGGCAGCGGTTGCTCCTGGGCGCGGAGGTCGCTGTACTTCCCTGCTGTACAGCAGCCAGATGCGCCATGTACAACATCACCATGACGACTCAACCGACGTGGGCCATGTGGTGGGCCGAGATAGCGGTCTTCCTTACCGTGGCCGGCGCGACCCTCACGGCGATTGCTTTCCTGGTGTCGTTGGCAGCCGGGGGCCAGCACGTGACCCTTGACGTCGTGCCGTCGATTCTGTTGATTGCGCTGTCCATCGGCGTCGGTATCTTCGTGAGCGGTCGGTTCAGGGCGTGGGGGTTGCGTCGCAGAGCCGTGTGCCACACGCAATCTTAAAAACCGTCGTGGCAGCGATGTCACCGTGGGTTCAAATCCCACCGCCTCCGCTCGACGAGCTGTGGGAAGGGCCCCTGACCTGGGTGTTTGGTCGGGGGCCCTTCCCGTGTCCGGCTACCGTGACCGCCCGGTGTTCCCCGTGGTTCCCCGCTCGGTCGGGCACGGCCGGGGCGCGGGCACATCAGGCGAGTCGCTGCCGGGAGATCCCGATGCTCCGGGTCACAGCGACCAGCTGAGATCCCGGTCGAGCCCGGGGCGGTTCGGCGAGCCGGCGTCGTCGCCGGCCGTGGCCCATCGGTGGCTGAAGACGACGGGAATGTCCAGGGCGAGGAAGTCCTTCCCGTCCTCCGTGCGGGCGCGCAGGTGGATGCGGTGCCTCGCCACCGGCACCGCCGCGGGGATCCGAAGGTCCCACGTCTGCCGCCACGGCCCGGCGGGCGGCCGGGGATCACCCGAGAGGCTCGTGCCCATGCTTGCCAGCAGTTCGGGCAGCTTGTAGCTTTTGTCCAGTATTTTCATCGGGCCGATCTTCATGACCACCCTGCAGGTGACCCGGGTCAGGTCGACCGCCTCCTTGAGGTGGCCGTGCATCTCCCAGCGGACCTGGTGTCCAAGGCGCGGCCATGCGGGGGTCAGGGTGATGTCGAGGATGTCCATGACGTAGCTGTCGTCGCTCGCGTCCTCCACCAGGTGATTGCTCATGTCGCTCATCCCGTGGTGCGGTGAGGGGAAGTGGCGTGTGGCCGTGTGGCCCGTCGCTCCGCCCCGGGGCCGTGTGCTTGCGGCCGCGGGCCGGGCAGGGGCAGCCGGACCGGGTGTGCGGCGTGCGCTTTCGTCACCCGTCCGGGCCCGCCCGA
>NZ_JUJA01000006.1 GCF_001906585.1 Streptomyces kebangsaanensis
CGCCAAGTCGGTCAAGGACGGCAAGCCGCTGTCCGGCGTGATCCGCGGCTCCCTCGCCAACGGCGGTGTGAGCCTCGCCGACTCCAACCCGGTCTTCAAGGACAACGCCGACCTCCAGGCCGCGCTGAAGAAGGCCGAGGACGGCATCAAGAACGGCTCGATCAAGGTCAAGGACTCCTGACCGGATGGTCGTAGACCGGTCGTAGGCCCGCAGCGGGCACGGCCGGAAAGGGCGCCGCGGCGGCGGCGTCACGGTCGCTGGACGGGGTGTGCGGTACGCGTGAGGACCCGCACCCCGTTCACGGCAGAATGCTCGGAACGGATCGGGAATGAACCAAGATCGATCAGGTCCGGGCACTGTTTAAAGTAGGGGCGCTACGCGCGTAGAGCGGCCCCTTTCCCCAAGGAGAGTGCGCCATCGACGCGTCCAGCAGCCCTCCGCCCACCGCTCAGTCGCCAGTCGCGGTGGAGCTCACGGGCATCACCAAACGGTTCCCCGGAGTCGTCGCCAACCACGACATCCACCTGGCCGTCCGCAAGGGCACCGTGCACGCCCTCGTCGGCGAGAACGGCGCCGGCAAGTCCACCCTGATGAAGATCCTCTACGGCATGCAGAAGCCGGACGAGGGCACCATCGCGGTCGACGGCGAGCAGGTGGGCTTCGGCAGCCCCGCCGACGCCATCGCCCGCGGCATCGGCATGGTCCACCAGCACTTCATGCTGGCCGACAACCTCACCGTGCTCGAGAACGTCGTCCTCGGCAGCGAGAAGCTCCACGGCATCGGCGCGGGCGCCCGCAGGAAGATCAGGGAGATATCCGACCGCTACGGCCTCGGTGTCCGCCCGGACGTCCTGGTCGAGGACCTCGGCGTCGCCGACCGCCAGCGCGTGGAGATCCTCAAGGTCCTCTACCGCGGCGCCCGCACCCTCATCCTCGACGAGCCCACCGCCGTACTCGTCCCGCAGGAGGTCGACGCGCTCTTCGACAACCTGCGCGAACTGAAGGCCGAGGGCCTGTCCGTCATCTTCATCTCCCACAAGCTGGGCGAGGTCCTGTCGGTCGCCGACGAGATCACCGTCATACGCCGGGGGACGACGGTCGGCACGGCCGTCCCCGCCGAGACCACCCCGCGCCAGCTCGCCGAGATGATGGTCGGCAGCGAGCTGCCCACCCCCGAGACCGCCGAGTCCACGGTCACCGACCGCCCGGTCCTCACCGTCGACAGGCTGCGCCTCCAGGCCGAGGGCGGCCGCGCCGTCCTCGACGACATCGGCTTCACCATCCACGCCGGCGAGGTCCTGGGCCTCGCGGGCGTCGAGGGCAACGGCCAGACCGAGCTGATCGAGGCGCTCATCGGCCTCAGGTCCGCCGACTCCGGCACGATCACCCTCGGGGACGAGGACATCACCCCCTGGCCCACCCGCCGCCGCCGCGAGTCCGGCATCGGCTACATCCCCGAGGACCGCCACCGCCACGGACTCCTGCTGGAGGCCCCGCTGTGGGAGAACCGCATCCTCGGCCACGTCACCGAGCGCCCCAACGCCAAGGGCTTCTGGCTCGACCCCAAGGGCGCCCAGGAGGACACCCGCCGGATCGTCCAGGAGTACGACGTCCGCACCCCCGGCATCGACGTCACCGCCGCCTCCCTGTCCGGCGGCAACCAGCAGAAGCTGATCGTCGGCCGTGAGATGAGCCACCGGCCGAAGTTCCTGATCGCCGCCCACCCCACCCGCGGTGTGGACGTCGGCGCCCAGGCCGCGATCTGGGACCACATCCGCGAGGCCCGCCGCGAGGGCCTGGCCGTGCTGCTGATCTCCGCCGACCTCGACGAGCTGATCGGCCTGTCCGACACCCTCCGGGTGATCTACAACGGGCGACTGGTCGCCGACGCCGACCCGGCCACCATCACCCCCGAGGAACTGGGCTCGGCCATGACGGGTGCCGCGTCCGGCCACCTGGAACACACCGAAACCACCGAGGAAGACGCCGGTCCGGAGGACGAGGCCCGATGAAGAAGTTCGACAAGGAGCGGGTGCTCCTCGCGGTGGCCGGCCCGGTCATCGCGCTCGTCGCGGCGATCCTGCTGACCTCGGTCGTGCTGATCGCCTCGGGCAAGAGCCCGATCGAGCCGTACACCCTGATGCTCGAGCAGGCGTCGTTCTCCGACGTCCAGGTACTGATCATCAACCAGGCGTCGATGTACTACCTGGCGGCGCTCGCGGTGGCCGTCGGCTTCCGCATGAACCTGTTCAACATCGGCGTCGACGGCCAGTACCGGCTCGCCGCGATGATGACCGCCGTCGTCGGCGCCCACGTCGCCCTGCCGTCCTTCCTGCAGATCCCGATGCTGCTCCTCGTCGGCATGCTCACCGGCGCCTTCTGGGCCGGTGTCGCCGGCGTGCTGAAGGTCACCCGGGGCGTGAGCGAGGTCGTCGCCACGATCATGCTCAACGCCATCGCCACCAGCCTCATCGGCTACCTCACCCTGAAGGACGTGTGGGGTGTGCAGGTCGGCAACAACATGACGACCGGCATCATGAAGGAGTCCGGCTGGGTCACGGGCATCGACCTCGGACCGGAGGTCGGCAAGATCTACGGCCTGGTCTTCCTCGCCGTCGCCATGGGCGTCGCCTACTGGATCGTCCTCAACCGCACCCGCTTCGGCTTCGACCTGCGCGCCACCGGCGGGTCGGAGACCGCCGCCGCGGCCTCCGGCGTCGACGCCAAGAGGATGGTGCTCACCGCCATGCTGATCTCCGGCGCGGTCGCGGGCCTGTCCGGCCTGCCGCTGCTGCTGGGCGACGCCCACACCTACAGCCTGAGCTTCCCGACCGGCCTCGGCTTCACCGGCATCACCATCGCCCTGCTCGGCCGCAACAACCCGGTCGGCATCGCCTTCGCCGCCCTCCTGATCGCCTTCCTCGACAAGGCCTCTCCCGCCCTCGACTACGCCACCCCGGTCGCGTACGAGAAGGAGATCGCCACGATCATGCAGGGCCTGATCGTCTTCGCGGTCGTCATCTCCTACGAGGCCGTACGCCAGTGGGGTCTGCGCCGCCAGCAGAAGCAGGTCGGCCTGGAGCTCGCCGTGGCCGCCGCCCAGAACAACTCCGAGAAGAAGGAGGTGGCGGCCCGATGACCACCGCGACCATCGCCAAGCCGCAGGCCAAGCAGCCCGGCAGGGGCGGCCGCCGTGTCTCCCTCCCCGTACTCCTGCTGATCATCGCGGGCGTACTGGTCCTGACCTCGATCGTCCGTCTGATCACCGGTGCGGACGGCATCACCTCGACCGGCCAGATGTCCACCGCGCTGCGCCTGGCCGTCCCCATCGGCCTCGCGGGTCTCGGCGGCCTGTGGGCCGAGCGGGCCGGCGTGGTCAACATCGGCCTCGAGGGCATGATGATCCTCGGCACCTGGTTCGGCGCCTGGGCCGGCTACCAGTGGGGCCCGTGGGTCGGCATCGCCTTCGGCATCGTCGGCGGCGCCCTGGGCGGGGTGCTGCACGCCATCGCCACGGTGACGTTCAACGTCAACCACATCGTCTCCGGTGTGGCCATCAACATCCTGGCCCTCGGCAGCTGCCGCTACCTGTCGAAGTTCACCTTCGAGCACGCCCCGCAGGGCTCCTCCAAGCAGTCCCCGCCGGTCGAGTCGCTGGGCAGCTTCTCCGTCCCCGGCCTGTCCGACTGGCTGCACACGCTCAACACCAAGCACTGGTTCCTGGTCTCCGACGTCGCCGGCCTGCTCGGCGGACTGATCACCGACCTGTCGCCGCTGACCGTCATCGCGCTCGCCCTCGTCCCCCTCACCTGGTGGGTGCTGTGGCGCACCGCCTTCGGCCTGCGGCTGCGCTCCTGCGGCGAGAACCCGGTGGCCGCCGAGTCGCTCGGCGTCAACGTCTACAAGTACAAGTACCTGGCCGTGATCATCTCCGGCGGCTTCGCGGGCCTGGGCGGCGCCTTCCTGTCCCTGGTGGCCTCGAACGTCTACCTCGACGGCCAGACCGCCGGCCGCGGTTACATCGGCCTCGCCGCGATGATCTTCGGCAACTGGATGCCGGGCGGCCTCGCCCTCGGCGCCGGCCTGTTCGGTTACACCGACAGCCTGAACCTGCGCGGCGGCACCCACAACGTGCACGCGCTGATCCTGCTGCTGGCGATCCTGCTGGTGTTCGGTGCGGCATACCTGGTGTGGAAGAAGAAGCTCGTGCCCGCCGTCGTCACCGCCGTGATCTCGGCGCTGATGTTCGTCTGGTACCTCGGCACCAACGAGGTGCCCAAGCAGGTCGTGACCGCGACGCCGTACATCGTCACCCTGCTGGTGCTGTCCCTGTCGGCACAGCACCTGCGGATGCCGAAGGCGGACGGTCAGCCGTACCGGAAGGGACAGGGCAAGTGAGCTCGGGCACCCCGGACACCCCGGACGCCACGACGGTCGACTGGGCGGCGCTGCGGGAGGAGGCGCGCGCGGCGATGTCCCGCGCGTACGTCCCCTACTCGAACTACCCGGTCGGCGTCGCCGCCCTGGTCGACGACGGCCGGACCGTCACCGGCTGCAACGTCGAGAACGCCTCCTACGGACTCGGCCTGTGCGCCGAGTGCGGGCTGGTCTCGCAGCTGCAGAACAGCGGGGGCGGCCGGCTGACGCACTTCACGTGCGTGGACGGCAACGGCGACGTCCTGGTGCCGTGCGGGCGCTGCCGCCAGTTGCTGTACGAGTTCGGCGGGCCGGACCTGCTGCTGGAGACCCCGGCGGGCATCCTGCCGCTGTCGGAGATGCTGCCGCAGGCCTTCGGCCCGGGCCATCTCGCCAAGTAACTCCCGGGCGGCCCGCCCGAGCCCCTCGGGGCCGGACGGGCCGCCCGGCCCCTTCGCACCCCGGAAGGAAACGAATCCCATGGCCATGGACGCCATCTCCGTCATCCGCACCAAGCGGGACCGCGGTGAGCTCAGCGACGAGCAGATCGACTGGGTGATCGACGCGTACACCCGCGGGGAGGTCGCCGACGAGCAGATGTCCGCGCTCGCGATGGCCATCCTGCTCAACGGCATGAACCGGAGCGAGATCGCCCGCTGGACCGCCGCGATGATCGCCTCCGGCGAGCGCATGGACTTCTCCGCCCTGTCCCGCCCGACCGCGGACAAGCACTCCACGGGCGGTGTCGGCGACAAGATCACGCTGCCGCTGGCCCCGCTGGTCGCGGCGTGCGGCGCGGCCGTCCCGCAGCTGTCCGGCCGCGGCCTCGGCCACACCGGCGGCACCCTGGACAAGCTGGAGTCCATCCCCGGCTGGCGGGCGCTGCTGTCCAACGAGGAGATGCTGTCCGTGCTGGACGGCGTCGGCGCGGTGATCTGCGCGGCGGGCGACGGGCTGGCGCCCGCGGACAAGAAGCTGTACGCCCTGCGCGACGTGACCGGCACGGTCGAGGCGATCCCGCTGATCGCCTCCTCCATCATGTCCAAGAAGATCGCGGAGGGCACCGGCTCGCTGGTCCTGGACGTGAAGGTCGGCACCGGCGCCTTCATGAAGACCCTGGAGGACGCCCGTGAGCTGGCGTCCACGATGGTCGGCCTGGGCACGGACCACGGCGTGCGGACGGTCGCGCTCGTGACGGACATGTCGACCCCGCTCGGCCTGACGGCGGGCAACGCGCTGGAGGTCCGCGAGTCGGTCGAGGTCCTGGCCGGCGGCGGCCCGGCGGACGTGGTCGAGCTGACCCTCGCCCTCGCCCGCGAGATGCTGGACGCGGCCGGCCTGAAGGACGCCGACCCCGCCAAGGCGCTGGCCGACGGCTCGGCGATGGACGTCTGGCGCCGCATGATCGCCGCCCAGGGCGGCGACCCGGACGCCCCCCTGCCCACCTCCAGGGAACAGCACGTCGTCAAGGCCCCGTCCTCCGGCGTCCTGACCCGCCTCGACGCCTACGACATCGGCGTCGCGGCCTGGCGCCTGGGTGCCGGCCGCGCCCGCAAGGAGGATCCGGTCCAGGCGGCGGCGGGCGTCGAACTCCACGCCAAGCCGGGCGACACGGTGACGGAGGGCCGGCCCCTGCTGACCCTCCACACCGACACCCCCGAGCGCTTCGAGTACGCGCTCCAGGCGGTCGGGGGCGCGTACGACATCGCGCCGGCCGGCACGGACTTCACCGCCTCGCCGGTGGTGCTGGAACGTATCGCCTGACCTGCGCTTTCCTCTTTCGGGTGAACGGGATCGGTGGACCTCCACCGGTCCCGTTCGGCATGCTGGGATCGGTGACGACCGATAGGAGACCGCCGTGAGCGCACTCACCGTCAGCCATGATCCCGAGCAGGGCTGGGACGACCTCGTCCGGTTCTGGGAGGAGATGGAATGGCCCGAGGGCAGCAAGGTGGAGATCATCGAGGGGATCATCACCGTGTCACCTGCTCCCGCGTACCGCCACAACGTGATCGCGGCCCGTATCCAGCGCCGCCTTTACTCCGTGATCCCCGAAGACTGGGAAATCTTCCAGACGCTGGCGATCGCCGTGCCCTCGCGGCTGGGCATGCTCATCCCGGACCTTGTGGTGGCCCCGGTGCGAGAGCACACGGAGGCGGACACCCACATCCCGGCCGCCCTGGCCGAGCTCGTCGTCGAGGTGACGTCCAAGTCCAACGCCCGACACGACCGCATCAGCAAGCCCGCCGCCTACGCCACCGCGGGCATCCCGCTCTACCTCCTGGTCGACCGCTGGGCCCCCGACGGCCCCACCGCGACGCTCTACGGAGAGCCGAGGGGCGACGTCTACCGTCCACTGAGCAGCGCCAAGTTCGGCGAGCCCCTCAAGCTCCCCGCCCCCTTCGACCTCGTCATCGACACCGCCGAGTTCCCGGTCGACTGACCCCGGCCGGGCAAGTCGCCTCACCCCCGCGCGCGATGAGTTGCGCCCGGCCCGGCGGTCTACCGACCGTGGATGCCAGGACACCTGCCGTGCTCGTGCTCGCCGGCCCCGTCACCCGGGAGGAGGCGGCGGGGCTGTGCGAGGACGTGCGGGCGCTGCTGGAGGGGACCCGGGCCGGGGTCGTGGTGTGCGATGTGGGCGGGCTGGGGCCGCCGGGGCTCGGCGCCGTCGATCTGCTGGCGCGGCTGCAGCTCGCCGCCCGGCGGGCCGGAGGCCGCATACGGCTGCGCGACCCCGGCCCGGGGCTGGGCGCCCTGCTCGACCTGGTCGGCCTCCGCTTCGAGTCAGAGACGGGGCGGCAGTTCGAACAGGGGGAACCAGCGCCGGGTGTCGAGGAAGCAGTGGAACCCGGTGATCCGGCCCCCTGACACCTCCAGCACCTGCACCGCCCACGGCGTGAAGCCGCCCTCGTCCGGGTCCGGCTTGTACTGGGCGAAGCCCGGCAGCCCGTTGGCCCGCACCGGCAGCAGCCGGGAGTTCGCGCAGGCGGCGCCCAGCGTCGCCATGAAGCCCGTGATGTCCGCCGAGCCCGTCAGCCACAGGTCGAACGGCGGCATCGTCATCACCGCGTCCTCGTGCAGCAGCGCGGTCAGCGCCGTCATGTCGTACCCCTCGAACGCCTTCACATAGCGCTCCAGGAGCCGCTGCTGCTCCTCGTCCAGCGGGTCCGACACGGCCGCGTCGGCGGCCCGGTCGCGCCGCTCGGCGAGCGTGGCACGCGCCCGCTGCAGCGCGCTGTTGACCGAGGCGACCGACGTGTCCAGCAGCTCGGCGACCTCGCTCGCCCTCCAGGCCAGCACCTCGCGCAGGATCAGCACCGCCCGCTGCCTGGGCGGCAGCTGCTGCAGGGCCGCCATGAAGGCCAGCCGCACCGACTCCTTGGCGACCGCCGCCTCCGCCGGGTCCTCGACCGCCGGCAGCACCCGGGCGTCCGGCATCGGCTCCAGCCACGTGTGGTCCGGGCGCGGGGACAGCGCCGCGCGGGCCAGCGGCGTGGACTCGGTCAGGTCCATCGGCCGGGCGCGCTTGTTGCCCGCCGCCAGCAGGTCCAGGCAGACGTTCGTCGCGATGCGGTAGAGCCAGGAGCGCAGACTGGAGCGCCCCTCGAACCTGTCGTGGCTCCGCCAGGCGCGCACCAGGGTGTCCTGGACCGCGTCCTCCGCCTCGAAGGACGAGCCGAGCATCCGGTAGCAGTAACCGGTCAGCTCGACCCGGTACTTCTCCAGCTGCTCGGCGAGGTCCGTCGTCGCCGTACCGTTTCCCATCGTCCACCCACCCCTGTGGCCGTCCTGTCCGGTGCGCGTCGTCACGCCCAGCACTTCGGAAGCTACCGCGGGGCACTGACAACGGCCCTCGGAGCGGAAGGGCCGGCAGGTCGGGTGGCGTCTACGCCGGTACCAACTCCCTGCGCGCCGCCACGCGCGCCGCCCGCGAGCCGAGCACCGTGATCGCCACGACGCCCAGCACCGCCAGCAGCCCCACGCCGACCGTTCCCGCCCAGCCCTCGGAGTGGAAGGCCATCGCGCCCACCGTGCTGCCCACGCTGGAGCCGATGTAGTAGGCGGACTGGTAGAGCGCCGAGGCCTGGGCGCGGCCGTGGGTGGCCGTCCTGCTGACCGCCGAGGAGGCGACCGCGTGCCCGGCGAAGAAGCCCGCCGTGATCAGGACCAGGCCCAGCAGCACCGGCGCGACCGACCCCGGCAGGGACAGCAGCAGACCCGCCGCCGTCGTGGCGCCCGCCAGGTACAGCGCACCCCTGCGGCCCAGCCGGCCCACCAGCCGGCCCGCCGTCGACGCCGACACCGTACCCACCAGGTACACCAGGAAGATCGAGCCGACGATGCCCTGGGGGAGGGAGAAGGGGGCCTCGGTCAGGCGGTAGCCGATCACCGTGTAGACGCCGCCGAACACCGTCATGAACAGCGCGCCGATCGCGTACAGGCGGCGCAGCAGCGGGTCGGCGAGGTGGTCGCGGACCGTACGGGCCACCGTGCGCGGGCGCAGCGAGCCCGCCGTGAAGTGCCGCGGCGCCGGCAGCAGCAGGCGGAAGGCCACCGCGCACCCCACCGCGACCACGCCGATCACCCCGACGGCGACCCGCCAGCCCCACTCCTGGGCCACCCAGCCGGTGATGACCCGGCCGCTCATGCCGCCCACGCTGTTGCCCGCAACGAACAGGCCGATCGCCGTGACCAGCGCCCTGGGCCGGACCTCCTCCGCCAGATACGCCTGCGCCGACGCCGGCACACCCGCCAGCGCGGCACCCTGCAGCGCCCGCAGCACCACCAGCGCGCCCAGCGACGGCGCGAAGGGCACCAGCAGCCCGACGGCCACCGCGACCGCCAGCGAGGCCGTCATGACCGTACGCCTGCCGAAACGTTCCGACAGCGCGCTCATCGGAAGGACGAAGAGCGCCAGACCGCCGGTCGCCGCCGCCACCGTCCAGCTCGCCTCGCCCGCCGCCACCCGGAACTCGCCGGAGATCAGCGGCAGCAGGGCCTGCGTGGAGTACAGCAGCGCGAAGGTCGCGACGCCGGCGAGGAAGAGGGCCAGGTTCATCCGGCGGTAGCCGGGGCCGCCCGGGGCCGTGCGGGAGTCGGAGTCGGGGAGGGTGCCGGGGAAGGGGCCGGGGGTCGGGGTGACGGCGTCCACGGCGGTGGACGCCCCGGTATGGGCGGAAGTCATGCTGCGACCGTAGGAACACCCGCACTCATCCGTCCAATGCACGGACTTGCCATAATCGTTCCCATGGTGCATCAGCAGAGGTCGCAGGGGTGGCTGTCACAGACCGGTGACACAGAAGACATCGTCACGCTGCTCGCGCCGCGCCTCGCGCACTTCGCCGGCGTGGCCCGCACCGAGCACGTCACCCGTGCCGCGCAGGAGATGCGGGTCCCGCAGTCCACGCTGTCGCGGGCCATGGCCCGGCTGGAGGAGGACCTCGGCGTCGACCTCTTCGCCCGCCGGGGCCGCACCGTCTCCCTGACCCCCGCGGGCCGCGCCTTCCTCGCCTCCGTCGAACGCGCCCTCGCCGAGATCGGGCGCGCCGCCGACGAGGTGCGCGCCGACGCCGACCCGGCCACCGGCAAGGTCGCCTTCGGCTTCCTGCACACCATGGGCGCCGAGACCGTGCCCGGCCTCATCCACGCCTTCCGCGCCGACCACCCCCGCGTCCGCTTCAGCCTCGTCCAGGACTACGGCGAGGCCATGCTGAAGCGGCTGCGGGCCGGCGAACTCGACCTCTGCCTGACGTCCCCCGTGCCGGACGCGCCCGACCTCGTGGCCCGCCGCCTGGACGAGCAGAAGCTGCGCCTGGTCGTCCCCGCCGACCACCGCCTCGCCGCCCGCCGCCGCATCCGCCTGGCGGAGGCCGCCGACGAGACCTTCGTGACCCTGGAACCCGGCTACGGTCTGCGCCGCATCACCGACGACCTGTGCCGCGAGGCCGGCTTCAAGCCGCGCGTCGCCTTCGAGGGCGAGGAGGCCGAGACGCTGCGGGGCCTGGTCGCGGCGGGCCTCGGGGTCGCCCTGCTGCCCCCGCCGGCCGTCCCCCGTCCGGGCGTCGTCGAACTGACGGTGACGGCCCCGCGCGCGGTCCGGGAGATCGGCGTGGCCTGGCTGGAGGGGCACCCGGACACACCGCCGGTGACGGCCTTCAAGAAGTTCCTGCTGGCGAAACGAGGGAAGCTGCTCCCCACCTGAGCGGAGACGTCTCCTGCCCCCGGCCCGGGCGAGGGCACCTCCCGTCCCGGCCCGGCGAGGACGGCTCCCGTCCCGTCCCGGCCCGGGCGAGGACGCCTCCTACCGCAACGTCCTGCCGAACCCCGCCGCCAGCGGCATCCGCAGCCCCAGCGGCGGCGGAGCCGCGAGCGCGTCCTGGACCGGCCGCGAGAACGCCCGCCCGAACAACGTGCCCATGACGAAGTCCGAGGCGAGCGCCACGACTTCGTCCCGGTACTGCCGTAAGCCGTGTCCGTCGGCGTGGACTTCGAACCGGCACACGTCCCGGTTCACCTTCTTCGCCCGCTCCGCGAACCGGAACGACCGCCCGGGGTCGGCCCGTTCGTCGTTCGTGCCGTGCACGATCAGCACCCGGCGCCCGACGAGATGCTTCACCGGTTCGGACGCGGCCGCCGCGCCGTCCCCGGGCAGCCAGGGCGCGATCGCCACCACGGAGCCGACGGTCTCGTGCCCGCCCGCGTGCAGCGCGGCCCGGCCGCCCATGCCGAGACCGGCGAGACACACCGGCACGTCCCCGTAGCGCCGTACGACCTCCTCGACGGCCCACGCGGCGTCGCGGGCCGTATGCGCCTCGCCGCCGTTCCAGCCGCGGTAGCGGTAGTGCACCACGTGGACGGCCAGGCCCTCGTCGCGTCCCAGCCGGGCCAGCCGGCGCCCCAGCGCGCGCACCGAGGCGGCCGCCCGCACCGGCGAGGGCCTGCGGCCGGACACCTCCTGGCCACCCGGGAGCAGCAGCACCGCTCCGCCCACCGCCGCCGGCTCCGGGCCGAGCGTCCTCCCCAGCCGGGCCGTGCGAACCGGCGTCGCCTGCTCTGTCATGACAGAACAGTCTCAGAAGCAGCGGTGTACGCCACCCGTCCGGGCGGTCACCGTTACATATCGACGGATGTGTACAGGGGTGATCTACGCGCGTAGGCGTTACAGTGCGGAAATGACGAGCCAGACTGCCCACGTGGGGAACACCCCGAGCTCGGACCAGATCCGCCGGGCGCCCAAGGTTCTGCTGCACGACCACCTCGACGGCGGGCTCCGCCCGGCCACGATCGTCGAACTCGCCCGCGACACCGGGTACGCCCAACTCCCCGAGACCGACCCGGAAAAGCTCGGCCTGTGGTTCCGGGAGGCCGCCGACTCCGGTTCCCTCGAAAGGTACTTGGAGACCTTCTCGCACACCGTCGGCGTCATGCAGACCCACGACGCCCTCGTCCGGGTCGCCCGCGAGTGCGCCGAGGACCTCGCGGCGGACGGTGTCGTCTACGCCGAGGTGCGCTACGCCCCCGAGCAGCACCTGGAGGGCGGACTGAGCCTGGAGCAGGTCGTCGAGGCCGTCAACGAGGGGTTCCGGGAGGGCGAACGGGCCGCGCGGGCGGCCGGCCGGCGCATCCGGGTCGGTGCCCTGCTCACCGCCATGCGGCACGCGGCCCGCTCCCTGGAGATCGCCGAACTCGCCAACCGCTACCGGGACTCGGGCGTCGTCGGCTTCGACATCGCGGGCGCGGAGGCCGGCCACCCGCCCACCCGGCACCTGGACGCCTTCGAGTACCTCAAGCGGGAGAACAACCACTTCACCATCCACGCCGGCGAGGCCTTCGGCCTGCCCTCCATCTGGCAGGCGCTGCAGTGGTGCGGCGCGGACCGGCTCGGGCACGGGGTGCGCATCATCGACGACATCCAGGTGCACGAGGACGGCACGGTCGAGCTGGGGCGGCTGGCCTCGTACGTCCGCGACAAGCGCATCCCGTTGGAGCTGTGCCCCAGCTCCAACCTCCAGACCGGCGCGGCGTCCTCGTACGCCGAGCACCCGATCGGGCTGCTGCGGCGGCTGCTGTTCCGCGCCACGGTCAACACGGACAACCGGCTCATGTCCCACACCAGCATGAGCCGGGAATTCGAGCACCTTGTCGAGGCGTTCGGTTACACGCTCGACGACATGCAGTGGTTCTCCGTCAATGCGATGAAATCAGCGTTCATTCCTTTCGATGAACGACTGGCGATGATCAATGACGTGATCAAGCCCGGGTACGCGGCACTGAAATCCGAATGGCTGTTTAAGGGAACCGCGTCCACCAGCGGTTCTGTGGGACCGGAGGGCTGACCGAGGGGAGAAGGGGAGCGAGTGATCTTCACAATCCGTCCGCATTCCCGTGTTTGCGGCGGATGGCCCGACGTGTTTACGGTCGTGGACCGCTCAGTTCCCCGTCTTCCATTCAAGGACGCATTTTCATGAAGCAGTCTGCCGCCAAGACCCTCGGTGTCGCCGCCCTCGGTGTCGCTTTCGCCGCCGTTGGCGCGGGCGCCGCGAACGCCGCCCCGGCCGCACCGGACGCGGGCCAGGTGCTCGGCTCCGTCAGCAAGGCGCTCCCGACGGAGAACGTCAGCAAGACGCTGCCGACCGGCCAGGCGCTGAACCAGGCCCAGCCCACGGTCCAGAAGGGTCTCGCCGCCGCGCAGCCCGTCGCCCGTGACACGCTCGGCAACGGCCCGGCCAAGCAGGTCGGCGGCCTGCTCGGCGGCCTGCCGGTGAACGGGCTGCCGCTGGGCTGAGTCGGCTGCCGCACGACCGGGGCGCACCCCTCGCGCAGGGGGCGCCCCGTATTAATTGCTCCTTCACCTGCGGGGCGCTTTCAGCCGGTGTCGGGGGCCCGAACGCGCGGAGGCGCGGAGCGCTGAGCACGATCGGGCCCCCGACACCGGCGCGCCCCTACGGCTCAGTCGCGGCCGGCGCGTGGGAGCGGTGGGATGGGTGGGCCCTCGCCGTTCTCCTGGAGCGGGCAGGTTGCTCACCGGGCCCGGCGTCATGGAGCTTCGCTTGCCCTGACGTCACGGGGACGACGGCGGCACGGCGTCGGTCCACGGGGCGAGGCCCACCCTGGGGATGGTCGGAGTGCGCCCCTGGGGCGGGTCCTCCTGGCGTACGGCCGGCCGGTCCCGGTGTTCGGCCCTGTGGCGGAGGCGGGAGCGGCCCGCGGGAACGATCACCAGGTGGGCCAGGGCCACGCCCACGGTGTTGAGCAGCAGGACGTCCACGTCCACGACCCGGCCGGGCACGCCGGTCTGCAGCAGGGCTATGCCCAGCGAGACCAGGGCGCCGACGGCCAGCGTACGGATCAGGGAGGCCACCGGGGAGACGCGGAGTCTGCCGTGGGCCATCGGCAGCAGGACGCCCAGCGGAGCGAGCAGCGCGAGTCCCCCGCCGACGCGCCGGGCCGCCTCGAACCGGCCCAGTGCCAGGTCGGCGCGGATGGTGGCGAACGGGCGCAGGTTGGGCGGCGTCACCCAGGGGACGTCCAGCGGACGCAGCGTGAGCCAGGCGACGAGCGCGAGATGGGCGACAAGGAGGACACCCCCTGTCACACGGACGCGGATCGCGGCGCTGCCGCCGATGGAGCCTTGACGCTGCACGCTCCCCTAGACGCGGCCCCCGGCACGATCGGTTCCGGCAGGCGGGCACGCACCACCGTGCGAGCTGCGCCACACGTGTCCGGCCCCCCGTGCGTCAGTCGCCGGTCACCTGGGTCGACGGCGGCTTCGTGGTGCCCGGCCGGGAGCGCAACTCCTCGCTGCACAGGTAACGGCGCAGCCGGGTGTCGTCCGGGCCGCCGAGGACCACGGAGCCGTCGCCCTCGGCGGCCGCCGAGTCGGACAGCGTGCAGACGATCTGTGCGAGGGCGTACGGGGTGAGGCCGTCCGGCGCGGTGCTCAGCCGGAGCGTTTCCCCGGGGTCCTTGGGGTGCGGACCGGTGACGGTCAGCCCGCCGGGGACGTGCGTGGTGTACCCGGCCGCCGACTCGCCGGCCGACGGTGTCGCGGCGAGCTGGCCGAGCAGCCCCTGTGCCACGATCACGCGCCGCTGTGCGTCCGCCGTGTCCTCCGGCACGCGTACCGTCCGGTCGACGGCCACCAGCGACGAGCCGCACAGCAGGAACACCTGCACGGGCACTCCGCGCGGGGGCTGCGCGGTCACGTCCGGCTGGGACAGCGAGCAGGGCACGCGGGAGGGCGCGGCGCCGAAGTCCGTGGGCACCTCGGTGGGGCGGATCCCGCAGCCGGTGAGCAGCAGGGCCAGGGCGGGCAGCACCGGCAGGAGTCGGCGTACGTTCACCGGGCGGCCTCCTTCGGGCCGGCGCCCTTCCCGTCGCTCTTCCCGCTGTCCTTGCCGCTCTCCGCCTTCTCCGCCCTCTCCGCCGCGAGCGCCGAGGCGTCCCGCGGCAGTCGCAGCGTGAACACCGCGCCCCCCTCGGGGGAGTTGGCCGCGGTGATGCCGCCGCCGTGGATGTGGGCGTTGTTCAGGGCGATGGACAGGCCGAGGCCGCTGCCCTCGGAGCGCGGCCGGGAGGCGCTCGCCTTGTAGAACCGGTCGAAGACGTGCGGCAGCACCTCCTCCGGGATGCCGGGGCCGTGGTCGCGGACCTGGATGACGATCTCCTCGGCCGCCTCACGGACCGAGACCCGCACCGGCGAGCCGCCGTGCTTGAGCGCGTTGCCGACGAGGTTGGCGAGGATGACGTCCAGGCGGCGCGGGTCGAGGCGGGCGTGGATGCCGCGCTCGGCGTCCAGCTCGACCGCGTCCAGCCAGGCGCGGGTGTCGATGCAGGCGGTGATCTGGTCGGCGATGTCCACGTCGTCCAGGACGAGGCGGGCCGTGCCCGCGTCGAAGCGGGTGACCTCCATCAGGTTCTCGACCAGGTCGTTCAGCCGCCGGGTCTCGCTGACCACGAGCCGGACCGCGGGCTCGACCATCGGGTCGATGCCGCCGCTCTCGGAGTCCAGCTCCTCCTCCAGCACCTCCGTCACGGCGGTGATCGCGGTCAGCGGCGTACGCAGCTCATGGCTCATGTCCGCCACGAAACGGCGGGAGGCCTCGTCGCGGGCGGCCATGTCGGCGACCCGCTTCTCCAGCGCCTCGGCCGCGTTGTTGAACGTACGGGACAGATCGGCGAGTTCATCGGTGCCGGACACCCTGAGCCGGGTGTCGAGCTTGCCCTCGCCGAGCCGGCGCGCGGCGATTCCCAGCCGGTGCACCGGCTTCAGCACGGTCGTGGCGGCGGCCTGCGCGAGCAGCGCGGCGCCGATCAGCGCCAGGCCGGTGGCGACGCCCAGCGACCAGGCCAGCGAGTTGAGGTCCTTGGCCTCCGGCTCCAGCGACTTGAGCATGTAACCGGTCGGACCGTCCCCGACCACCTTGGTGCCGGCCACGAGGTACGGCGTGCCGTGCCGGACGACCCGCTGCCAGTACAGGTGGTACGGCGACTTGTTGGCCGAGGACAGCGGCTGCCGCTTGTTCACCGCGGTGCGCAGCGACTGGGGCACGTCCTGGAGCGAGAAGCCGCTCAGCCCGCCGGAGTTGCCGTACACCGTGCGGCCGTTCGTGTCCTGGCCGACCAGCAGCACGCTGAAGCGCTGGCTGCTGCCCGCCATCTGGCCCGCGGTGTGCTGCAGTTGGTCCTGCGACGGGCGTGCCGGCAGCGCGCCCGCGCGGTACTGCATCTCCTGCTGGAAGTCGCGCAGCACCGCGTCCTGCGCACGGGTCAGCACCGCCTCGCGGTTGAGCCAGTACGCGATCCCGGACGCCGACACGGCGGCGGTCAGCGCCACCAGCGCGAAGACGACGACCAGCCGCAGCCGCAGACTGGTGAACCGCAGCAGGGACAGAGCCCTCCCGCGCCTCGCGGCCCAGCCGCGGAACCCCTCTCGCTGTTCGGTCACTGAGGCGCGTCCAGGCGGTAACCGACTCCGCGCACGGTACGGATCAGCGTCGGGGACGACGGCACGTCCTCGACCTTGGCGCGCAGCCGCTGCACACAGGCGTCCACGAGCCGCGAGTCACCGAGGTAGTCGTGCTCCCACACCAGCCGCAGCAACTGCTGCCGGGACAGCGCCTGCCCGGGCCGCCGGCTCAGCTCCAGCAGCAGCCTGAGCTCGGTCGGGGTCAGCTGCAGGTCCTCGCCGTTCTTCGTCACCGTCATCGCCGCACGGTCGATGACGAGGCTGCCGAAGGCCGCCGAGTCGTTCGCCTCCCGCTCGCCGCGCCGCAGCACGGCCCGGATCCGGGCGTCCAGCACCCGGCCCTGGACCGGTTTGACGACGTAGTCGTCCGCTCCGGACTCCAGCCCGACCACCACGTCGATGTCGTCGTTGCGGGCGGTGAGCAGAATGATCGGCAGCTGGTCCGTGCGCCGGATGCGCCGGCACACCTCGAACCCGTCGATGCCGGGCAGCATCACGTCCAGCACGATCAGGTCCGGCCGCTGCTCGCGCAGCATCTTCAGACCGTCCTCACCACTGGCAGCGGTGGCCACCCGGTGCCCCTGGCGCGTCAGCGAGAGCTCCAGGGCCGTCCGGATGGCGTCGTCGTCCTCGATCAGCAACAGGGAAGGCACAGGCCTCATTCTGGCGCATACGGGGGCGGGGTTTCGACTCCCGGACAGCTACGCGCGGGTAGCGCCGTGTCATGACCTCTGTGACAGGCCTGTGACAGTCGGGGGACACGGCCATGAAGTCGCGCAGGCAAGCTTTTCGGCACGGGCAAGGAAGCGCGGAAGCCCGGAAGCACGACGGAACAGCCGGAACTCCGGAAGTCCACGAGGGGGGCGCGGGATGAACACGCTGCACAGCACCAGCGACAGCGCAGTGGTCACGCGTCTGCACGACATGGGCCGGGGTTCGTCGGAGAAGTCCGGTGCCGTGAGCGGGCGGGGGTGCGCTCGCGGCACCGGGCGTCAGCGCGCCGCGTACATGACGGTGGTTGACGCGCACACGGGGGAAACGCACGGGGGAACCGCGTACGGGGAGGGCTCGGGGGAGCGCCGCACCCTGTCGGAGGCGGAGTTCACCGCCTACGTCCAGGAGCGCCGCGCCTCCCTGTACGCAACCGCCTACCACCTCACCGGCGACCGCTTCGAGGCCGAGGACCTGCTGCAGAGCGCGCTGTTCTCGACGTACCGGGCGTGGGACCGGATCAGCGACAAGGCGGCGGTCGGCGGATACCTCCGCCGCACCATGACCAACCTGCACATCAGCGCCTGGCGGCGCCGCAAGCTCAACGAGTACCCGACCGAGGAACTGCCGGAGACGCCCGGCGACACGGACGCCATGCGCGGCACCGAGCTGCGCGCCGTCCTGTGGCAGGCGCTCGCCCGGCTGCCCGAACTCCAGCGCACCATGCTGGTCCTGCGCTACTACGAGGGCCGCACGGACCCGGAGATCGCGGACATCCTCGGCATCAGCGTCGGCACGGTGAAGTCCAGCATCTGGCGCTCCCTGCGCCGGATGCGCGAGGACGAGGCCCTCAGCTTCGGCCGTGACCAGGAGGAGTCCTTCGGCGAGCTCGTCGCCTGAACCGGCCGAAGGGCACGGGGGAACGGGGGAACGGGGAGGGGAGAAGCGGGGGGAACGGGGGAAGTCCGGGGGGACTCACGGGGGAACGACACGGGGGAACGTGGGGGAGCACCGAGGGAGCGGGGCTGGAGGGCCGGGGGGTCCTTCCAGCCCCGCTCTCGTTCCTGCACGCGCGGGTGTGCGGTACGTCCGTCCCGTCCGCCCGCCGTACGCCGCCTACGCCACCGTCCGCGCCTGCGTCCGACGCCCCGCCCCCGCCGCCGCCAGCCGGCCCAGGGCCTCGTCGAGGTCGCAGGCGTGGGCGCCCAGCGCGACCTGACGGGCGACGATCGTCCGCTCGGCGCGCATCAGCCGCCAGCCGCGGCGCAGCAGGAACGGCACCGACTTGCGGCCCTCCTTCAGGTCCCGCAGGAAACGCCGGCGGAAGGTGGTGACCGGCCCGCGCGACAGGCACAGCGCGTCGGCCAGGACGCCAAGTTCCCGGCAGCGCTCCACGATCTCGGCGGCGAAGATGCCCTCCGCGATGAACAGCGGGGCGCGGCCGATGTGCAGCGGCTCCTCGCCGGTGCGGGCGCTCAGGGCGATGTCGTAGGCCGGCACCGTCGTGCTGCCCGTGGCGCACAGCCGAGTGATCGCCTCCACCGCGGCGTCCGCGTCCCACGAGCCGGGGTGGTCCCAGTCGATGTCCGAACTCCCCGTCACCAGCGGCAGGGTGGGGTCGTCACCCTCCTTGTAGAAGTCGTCGAGGCGCAGCACGGGCAGCCCGGAACGGGCGGCGACCAGGGACTTGCCCGAGCCGGAGGGACCGCAGAGCAGCACGACACGGGCGGATGACGGGAGATGAGAGCTCACGGAACACCAGTTTGACGCATGGCGGCACCCCTGCCGACCCCGCGGGGCGGCTTTGGAGCGTGGCCTACATCTCAACTACGCTGTGCGCCGACCTCGTTACCCAGTGCAGTAGAAGGTGGTATCGGCAATGGCCCGACACGCGTCCTCCCCCCGCTCCACCGCCCGGCGTGCCCTGCTCGCCGTCGCGACCGCCGGGGTCGCCCTGGGTGCGGGCGTGGCGACGGCCTCGGCGGACGTCCTCCCGGCCGCGGGCGGAGGCCACCGGCTGGGGCAGGCCGACCCGCAGGCGGCCGGGAGGGCGCT
This sequence comes from Streptomyces kebangsaanensis, assembly GCF_001906585.1. Classification (GTDB taxonomy): domain Bacteria; phylum Actinomycetota; class Actinomycetes; order Streptomycetales; family Streptomycetaceae; genus Streptomyces; species Streptomyces kebangsaanensis. The sequence goes on from NZ_JUJA01000006.1 coordinate 19,155, forward strand.
GACCGGCACGGTCCACCACGCCACCGGACCGGTCGCGGGCCTCAAGCCCAACCCCCTCGCGGGCACCGGCGTCGACCCGCTCGACAACGGCGTCGGCACCCAGGTCGCCGACTTCAGGCCGGTCGACTCGAGGATGCTCACGGGCCCGGTCGCCCAGGCCCCGTCGATCGGCGGCATCCCGGTGGCGGGCCAGGCGCTCGGCGCGGTGCGCTGACGCCCCGGACGTACGCGAAAGAGCCGCGTCCCCCTCCCGGTGGAGGGGGACGCGGCTCTCGTCCGTGGGGCGGCTCAGTACGACGAGCCCGACGCGCCCAGCGAGCCCGTGGGGTGCCAGACCGTCTTCGTCTCCAGGAAGGCCGTCAGGCGGTCGATGCCCGGGGCCGCGGAGTAATCCACAGGCTGTGGACGAAGGACGCGCTTGAGGTTGTCCGCCGCCGCGATCTCCAGTTCCCTGGCCAGCTCCTCGTCGGCGCCCGTCAGGTCGATCGCGTTGACGTCCTGGTGGGCGGCGAGCGGCGCGGCGATCTCCGCCGTGCGGCCGGACAGGACGTTGACGACACCGCCGGGCAGGTCGGAGGTGGCCAGCACCTCGCCCAGGGAGAGGGCGGGCAGCGGGGACTTCTCGGAGGCGACGACGACCGCCGTGTTGCCGGTCGCGACCACCGGGGCGATCACCGAGACCAGGCCCAGGAACGACGACTCCTGCGGGGCCAGGACCGCCACGACGCCCGTCGGTTCCGGCGTGGAGAGGTTGAAGAACGGGCCCGCCACCGGGTTGCCGCCGCCCACTACCTGGGCGATCTTGTCGGTCCAGCCCGCGTACCAGACCCAGCGGTCGATCGCCGCGTCCACCTGGGCGGCGGCCTTCGGCTTCGACAGGCCCTCCGCGTCGGCCACTTCGCGGACGAACTGCTCGCGGCGGCCCTCCAGCATCTCCGCGACGCGGTACAGGACCTGGCCGCGGTTGTACGCCGTCGCGCCGGACCACGCACCGAACGCCTTGCGGGCGGCGACGACGGCGTCACGGGCGTCCTTGCGGGAGGACAGCGGTGCGTTCGCCAGCCAGTTGTCCTTCGAGTCCGTCACCTCGTACACCCGGCCGCTCTCGGAACGCGGGAACTTCCCGCCGACGTACAGCTTGTAGGTCTTGAAGACCGACAGTCGGGGCTCGGTCTTTTCCGTCTTATCGGACATCGAGGTATGCCTCCAGGCCGTGGCGGCCGCCCTCGCGGCCGAAGCCCGACTCCTTGTAGCCGCCGAAGGGCGAGGTCGGGTCGAACTTGTTGAACGTGTTGGACCAGATCACGCCCGCGCGCAGCTTGTTCGCCACCGCCAGGATGCGGGAGCCCTTCTCCGTCCAGATGCCCGCCGACAGGCCGTACGGCGTGTTGTTGGCCTTGGCGACGGCCTCGTCCGGGGTGCGGAAGGTGAGGACGGACAGCACCGGACCGAAGATCTCGTCGCGGGCGATGGTGTGCGCCTGGGTGACGTTCGTGAACAGCGTCGGCGCGAACCAGTAGCCGGAGGACGGCAGTTCGCAGGCCGGCGACCAGCGCTCGGCGCCCTCCGCCTCGCCCTGCTCGGCGAGCGCGGTGATCCGGGCCAGCTGCTCGGCGGAGTTGATCGCGCCGATGTCGGTGTTCTTGTCCAGCGGGTCGCCCAGGCGCAGGGTGGAGAGCCTGCGCTTGAGGGAGTCGAGCAGCTCGTCGTGGATCGACTCCTGGACCAGCAGGCGCGAGCCCGCGCAGCAGACCTGGCCCTGGTTGAAGAAGATGCCGCTCACGATGCCCTCGACGGCCTGGTCGATCGGGGCGTCGTCGAAGACGATGTTGGCGCCCTTGCCGCCGAGTTCGAGGGTGAGCTTCTTGCGGGTGCCGGCCACCGTGCGGGCGATCTCCTTGCCGACCGCCGTGGAGCCGGTGAAGGCGACCTTGTTCACGTCGGGGTGCGCGACGAGGGCGGCGCCCGCGTCGCCGTAGCCGGGAAGGATGTTGACGACACCCTTCGGCAGGCCCGCCTGGCGGCAGATGTCCGCGAAGAACAGCGCCGAGAGGGGGGTCGTCTCGGCGGGCTTGAGCACGACCGTGTTGCCGGTCGCGAGGGCCGGGGCGATCTTCCACGCCAGCATCAGCAGGGGGAAGTTCCAGGGGATGACCTGGCCGGCCACGCCCAGGGGCTTCGGGTCCGGGCCGAAGCCCGCGTGGTCCAGCTTGTCGGCCCAGCCCGCGTAGTAGAAGAAGTGCGCGGCCACCAGGGGCAGGTCCGCGTCCCTCGTCTCCTTGATCGGCTTGCCGTTGTCCAGCGTCTCCAGGACCGCCAGCTCGCGGCTGCGCTCCTGGATGATGCGGGCGATGCGGAACAGGTACTTGGCGCGCTCGGAGCCGGGCAGCGCCGACCACTTCCCGAAGGCCTTCCGGGCGGCCTCGACCGCGCGGTCCACGTCGGCCTCACCGGCCTGGGCGACCTCGGAGAGCACCTCTTCCGTACTGGGGGAGACGGTCTTGAAGACCTTGCCGTCCGCCGCCTCGCCGAACTCCCCGTCGATGAACAGGCCGTAGGACGGGGCGATGTCGACGATCGCGCGCGACTCGGGCGCGGGTGCGTACTCGAATGCCATGGTGATCAGTCCACCGTCACGTAGTCGGGGCCGGAGTAGCGGCCGGTGGCCAGCTTCTGACGCTGCATCAGCAGATCGTTCAGGAGCGAGGAGGCGCCGAAGCGGAACCAGTGGTTGTCCAGCCAGTCCTCGCCGACGGTCTCGTTGACCAGGACGAGGAACTTGATCGCGTCCTTGGAGGTGCGGATGCCGCCGGCCGGCTTCACGCCGACCTGCACGCCGGTCTGCGCCCGGAAGTCGCGGACGGCCTCCAGCATGAGCAGGGTGTTGGCCGGGGTGGCGTTGACGGCGACCTTGCCGGTGGAGGTCTTGATGAAGTCGGCGCCCGCCAGCATGCCGAGCCAGCTCGCCCGGCGGATGTTGTCGTACGTCGACAGCTCGCCGGTCTCGAAGATGACCTTCAGGCGGGCGGAGGTCCCGCAGGCCTCCTTCACGGCGGCGATCTCGTCGTACACCTTCAGGTACTTGCCCGCGAGGAACGCCCCGCGGTCGATGACCATGTCGATCTCGTCGGCGCCCGCGGCGACCGCCTCGCGCACGTCCGCCAGCTTGACGCCCAGCGGCGCGCGGCCGGCCGGGAAGGCGGTGGCGACCGAGGCGACCTTCACGCCCGAGCCGGCGACGGCCTCCTTGGCGACGGTCACCATGTCGGGGTAGACGCAGACGGCCGCGGTGGCGGGGGCCGTACGGTCCGTGGGGTCGGGGTGGACCGCCTTGGCGCCGAGCGCCCGGACCTTGCCCGGGGTGTCCGCGCCTTCCAGCGTCGTCAGGTCGACCATCGAGATGGCGAGGTCGATGGCGTACGCCTTCGCGGTGGTCTTGATGGAACGGGTGCCGAGCGAGGCGGCGCGCGCCTCCAGGCCGACCGCGTCGACGCCGGGCAGCCCGTGGAGGAAGCGGCGCAGCGTGCTGTCGGACGCGGTGACGCCGGCGAGTGCAGCAGGTGCAGCGGGTGCAGTGGTGGGCATGGTCACCAGGCGAGCATATCTACGCGCGTAGCAGCTGTACAGCCCCGAGGCTCATCTCATCCACTTCGGGGCGTCGGGCACAATCGGGGCCATGACGACGCCCGAGCACGAGTCCAGCGCGCCGCAGCCGCAGAGCCCCGAGAGCAGGGACCGGGTCTTCCGGTCGTCCGCAGGCATCGCGGGCGGTGCCCTGCTGCTCGCCATCGTCGGGTGGCTGGGCGTCGACGCGCTGGTCACCGGAGGGGGCCGTGTCCCGTGGCTGGCGCTCGCCGCGATGATCCTCGTCGTGCCGCTCGTGGTCGCCTTCACCCTGCGGCCCGCCGTGTACGTCAACGCCGAGCGGCTGCGCGTCCGCAACCCCTTCCGCGTGATCGTGCTGCCCTGGGGCCAGGTCTCCGGGCTGCGCTCCGGCTACTCCAACGAGGTCCTCGACCGGTCCGGCGCCAAGTACCAGCTGTGGGCACTGCCCGTCTCCCTGCGGGCGCGCAAGCGGGCCGCCCGGCAGGAGGCGCGGGCCGCCGCCGCGGGTGTGCGCGAGGCGGGCGGTGCGGGTGGCGCGGGGCGGACCGGGGCCGGTGGGCGCGGGGGCAGCGCCTTCGGGTTCGGGGGGCCGGGGCGCGGGTCGGGCGTCAGTGCCGGTGCCGGTGCCGGTGCCGGGGGCGACGGGCGCATCCGTGCGGAGACCGACCAGTACATGGACGATCTGCGGGAGATGCAGGAACGGTACGGCAATGCCGAGGCCGCCCAGGGCGAGGTGAGCGTCCGCTGGGCGTACGAGATCGTCGGGCCGGCGGTGGCCGGCGCGGTGGTGCTGGCGATTCTGCTGGCGGTGGGGTGACGGGCCCCCGTCGGCGGACCGGGAACGGGAAAGGGTGCCCCTCTGGGTGAGGGGCACCCTTTTCGCTTTGTTCCGCCCTGTTCCGCTTCGGTACGGCTGCGGGTCAGATGCCGGCGGCCGTGGACAGGTCCCGCTTGATCGACTCCAGGAGGCCGGCGGCCTTCGCGCGGGCCGCCGGGAGGCCGGCGTGGGTGCCGACCGGGACCACGACCTCCAGGTAGCACTTCAGCTTGGGCTCCGTGCCGCTGGGACGGACCACCACGCGGGCGCCGTCGAGGGTGTAGCGGAGGCCGTCCGTGGGGGGCAGGGTGCCGGTGCCCCGGGTGAGATCCTCGGAGCGGGTGATGGGCAGGCCCGCGAGTTCGGTCGGGGGCTGCTCGCGCAGGCGGCGCATCGCGTCGGCGATCAGCGAGAGGTCCTGGACGCGGACCGAGAGCTGGTCGGTGGCGTGCAGTCCGTGCTCGACGGCGAGGTCGTCGAGGAGGTCCAGGAGGGTGCGGTTCCGTTGTTTCAGGTGTGAGGCCAGTTCCGTGATCAGCAGGGCCGCGGTGATGCCGTCCTTGTCGCGTACGCCGTCGGGATCCACGCAGTAGCCGAGGGCCTCCTCGTAGCCGTAGCGCAGGCCCTCCACGCGGGCGATCCACTTGAAGCCGGTGAGGGTTTCCGCGTAGGGCAGGTCCGCCTTCTCGGCGATGCGGCCGAGGAGGGAGGACGACACGATCGACTCCGCGAACGTGCCGGTGGCTCCCCGGGCGACCAGGTGGGCGCCCAGGAGTGCGCCGACCTCGTCGCCGCGCAGCATGCGCCAGTCCCCGCCGTCCTTGACGGCCACGGCGCAGCGGTCCGCGTCCGGGTCGTTGGCGATGATCAGGTCGGGGTCCGTCTCGCGGGCCTTCGCGAACGCCAGGTCCATCGCGCCGGGCTCCTCCGGGTTGGGGAAGGCCACGGTCGGGAAGTCCGGGTCCGGCTCCGCCTGTTCGGGGACCAGGTCGGGGGCGGGGAAGCCGGCGCGGGCGAAGGCGGCGAGGAGGGTGTCCTTGCCGACGCCGTGCATCGCCGTGTAGACGGTGCGGGCGGTGCGCGGGGAGCCGGGGCTCAGCACGGCGTCCGTGCGGGCGAGGTAGGCGTCGTGGACGTCCTCGCCGAGGGTCTCCCAGCCGGAGTCCGGGCGGGGGACGTCGGCGAGGGCGGTGATCGCGTCGATCTCGGCGGCGATGCCGGCGTCGGCGGGCGGGACGATCTGGGAGCCGTCGCCCAGGTAGACCTTGTAGCCGTTGTCGCGGGGCGGGTTGTGGCTGGCGGTGACCTCCACGCCGGCGACCGCGCCGAGGTGCCGGATGGCGAAGGCGAGGACGGGGGTGGGGAGGGGGCGGGGGAGCACGGCGGCGCGCAGGCCGGCGCCGGTCATGACGGCGGCGGTGTCGCGGGCGAAGTCCTCGGACTTGTGGCGGGCGTCGTAGCCGATGACGACGAGGCCTGCGTTCTCGTCCCCGTGGGGGGTCCCGTTGTTCTTCAGGTACGCGGCGAGGCCGGCGGCGGCCCGGATGACGACGGAGCGGTTCATGCGCAGGGGGCCGGCGCCGAGTTCGCCGCGCAGGCCGGCGGTGCCGAACTGGAGGGTGCCGGCGAAGCGGGCGGCGAGTTCCTTGACGTCCTCGGTGTCGATGAGGCGGGCGAGTTCGTCACGGGTGTCCGGGTCGGGGTCCTCGGCGAGCCACGCCTTGGCCCTTGCGATGAGGTCGTCGTGCACGGTTCCGTCAGCCTCTCGTGTGGTGGTGCGGGGGCCTCCGGCGGTTCGGGCCGGGGCCTGCGGTGTGTGGGTGGGGCGGGGCCGTGGGGTGCGGGGGCCTCCGGCGGTGGGTGCGGGTGCGCCCGCGGTGTGTGGGTGCCTCCGGCGGTGGGTGCGGGTGCGCCCGCGGTGTGTGGGTGGGGCGGGGCCGTGGGGGTGCGTCCAGCCCGCCGCGCACGGGCGTACTGCTGTGGGCTGCCACGGCCGGCCTGGGCAGGGACGAAGTGTGCGGCGGGCTGTGGACGCACCCCCACGGCCCCTTCCGCCGTCGTGCGGCCGTCCTGTCGTCGGGGGTGCTGTCCGGTTCCTTACAGGCGGTCCAGTACCCGGGTCAGGAGGGAGCCCATGCGGGTGGCGCTGTCCCGGCCCGCCTGGAGGACCTCCTCGTGGTTGAGGGGTTCGCCGGTCATGCCGGCGGCGAGGTTGGTGACCAGGGAGATGCCGAGGACCTCGGCGCCGGCCTCGCGGGCGGCGATGGCCTCCAGGACCGTGGACATGCCGACCAGGTCCGCGCCGATGACGCGGGCCATGCGGATCTCGGCCGGCGTCTCATAGTGCGGGCCGGGGAACTGGGCGTAGACGCCCTCCTCGAGGGTGGGGTCGACCTCCTTGCACAGGGCGCGCAGGCGGGGGGAGTAGAGGTCGGTGAGGTCGACGAAGTTGGCGCCGACGATCGGGGAGGTGGCCGTCAGGTTGATGTGGTCGCTGATCAGCACGGGCTGGCCGGGGCGCATGCCCTCGCGCAGGCCGCCGCAGCCGTTGGTGAGCACGATCGTCTTGCATCCGGCCGAGACGGCGGTGCGCACGCCGTGGGCCACGGCGGCCACGCCCCGGCCCTCGTAGTAGTGGGTGCGGCCGAGGAAGACCAGGGCGCGCTTGTTCCCGATGGCGTACGAGCGGATCTTGCCGCCGTGGCCCTCCACCGCCGGCGGCGGGAATCCGGGCAGCTCGGTGACCTGGAGCTCGGCGTCGGGGGTCCCCAGGGCGTCGACGGCCGGAGCCCAGCCGGAGCCCATCACGAGGGCGACGTCGTGGGTCTCGGCACCGGTGAGTTCCCGCAGGCGCGTGGCGGCGGCGTCGGCGGCGGCGTAGGGGTCGCCCTGGAGGTCGTCCGGAAGGAGAGATGCGTTCACGTCGTCGAGGGTATCCGGTATTCGCCTACGCGCGTAGATGACGGAGGGTGCGGGAATGAGATCGTTGTCTTGTCGTTTCCGACGAGGACGTCTTCTTCATGGAAGACCGCTACGACGAGAATCACCAGCCGCGCTCGGCTGACCGTGTACCTCACCAGGATGTCCCGCGTGAGGCGGATCGTGCGCTCGGCGCCGGTGGAGCCGACGGGACGCGAGACGGTCGGGAAAGGGTCGCCCGCCAGGAGTGCGACGCCCTTGTCGAAGGCAGCCCGGCGGCGGTCGCCGAGTCCGTCTCGGGCCCTGGTGGCCTGCACGGTGAAGTGGGTCTCGTACGGGGGTGTGCGGGCCATGTGCTCTCCGGGCGGTGCGGGGACGGCCCCACGGTAGGGGGTGGGACCGTCAGCACGGTCTCTTGCGCAGCTCCATCACGTAATCGTGTGGTGCTCCCGCCGATTCCGCCGCGTCGGCGATCTCGCCGAGGTAGCGGGCGGAGGGGAGGCCGCCCTCGTAGGCGTTGAGGACGTAGGTCCAGGCCGGCTCCTCGCCGTCGAGGGTGTGGGCGCGGACGCGTGTGCGCCGGTAGAGGTCCAGGCCCACGCCCACCCAGCGGTCGAGGGCGTCCTCGTCCATGGGGGCGATGTCGTACAGCGCGACGAAGACCTGCGAGAGCGGGTCCTCGACGAGCGTGGCCAGCGCGCCCTCCCAGCCCATGTGCTCGCCCCCGAAGGTCAGCCGCCAGCCGTTCAGCCAGCCCGTGGCGCGCAGCGGCGAGTGCGGGGCGCGGCGGGACATCAGCCGCGCGTCGAGGTTGCCGGCGTACGCGGCGTAGAGCGACATGGGTCGAGCGTACGGCAGCGGTGCGCTCGCCCCGCCGATCTCGGGGACCACGGAAAACGGGCGGTCGCGCCCCGGGGCGGTAGCACCTTGAGCGGTGCGGGACAATGGGGTACGTGACTCGGATCGTGATCATCGGTGGTGGACCCGGCGGCTACGAAGCGGCGCTGGTGGCGGCGCAGCTCGGCGCGGAGGTGACCGTCGTCGACTGCGACGGTCTGGGCGGAGCGTCGGTACTGACCGACTGCGTGCCGTCGAAGACGCTCATCGCCACGGCCGAGGTGATGACCACCTTCGACTCGTCGTACCAGGAACTGGGGATCATCGTCGCCGACGACACTCCCCCGATGGAGCAGTCCGCCCGGGTGGTGGGCGTCGACCTGGGGAAGGTCAACCGCCGTGTGAAGCGGCTGGCGCTCGCCCAGTCCCACGACATCACCGCGTCCGTGACGCGCGCCGGCGCCCGGGTGATGCGCGGGCGCGGCCGGCTGGAGGGCATGCAGGCGCTCGACGGTTCGCGGAAGGTCGTCGTCACGGCGGCGGACGGCAGCGAGGAGACGCTCACCGCGGACGCGGTGCTCATCGCGACCGGCGGGCACCCGCGCGAGCTGCCCGACGCCCAGCCGGACGGCGAGCGCATCCTGACCTGGACCCAGGTCTACGACCTCACCGAGCTGCCCGAGGAGCTCATCGTGGTGGGCTCCGGCGTGACCGGTGCCGAGTTCGCCGGTGCCTACCAGGCGCTCGGGTCGAAGGTCACGCTGGTGTCGTCCCGGGACCGCGTGCTGCCGGGCGAGGACCCGGACGCGGCGGCCGTGCTGGAGGACGTCTTCCGGCGCCGCGGCATGAACGTCATGGCGCGCTCGCGGGCCGCCGCGGCCAAGCGGGTCGGGGACCGGGTGGAGGTGACCCTGGCCGACGGGCGCGTCATCACCGGCTCGCACTGCCTGATGGCCGTCGGCGCCATCCCGAACAGCGCGGGGCTGGGCCTGGAGGAGGCCGGCGTCAAGCTGCGCGATTCCGGTCACATCTGGACCGACAAGGTGTCGCGCACGACGGCTCCGGGCGTGTACGCGGCCGGTGACGTGACCGGTGTCTTCGCGCTGGCGTCGGTGGCGGCGATGCAGGGACGTATCGCCATGTACCACTTCCTGGGCGACGCGGTGGCCCCGCTGAACCTCAAGACGGTCTCGGCCAACGTCTTCACCGACCCCGAGATCGCCACCGTCGGCTACAGCCAGGCCGACGTGGACGCCGGCAAGATCGACGCCTGCTGCGTGAAGCTGCCGCTGCTGCGCAACCCGCGCGCCAAGATGCAGGGCATCCGGGACGGCTTCGTCAAGATCTTCTGCCGGCCGGGCACGGGCATCGTGGTCGGCGGCGTGGTCGTGGCGCCGCGCGCCTCGGAACTCATCCACCCCATCTCGATCGCCGTCGACAACAACCTGACGGTCGAACAGGTCGCGAACGCCTTCACCGTCTACCCCTCGCTGTCGGGTTCGATCGCCGAGGTGGCCCGGCAGTTGCACACGCGCAAGACGACGGGCGAGGGATAGGGCGGTCCCTATACCACTTCGCGTCCTGCTGTGCGAACAACTTCTGCTATTCGGCGCAAACCGCTGAAAGCAGACGGTCGCTGGCATTACTGTCAGTTTCGTGTTCGCTGCTGAACGTCGCCAACTGATCCTCGAAATGGTGCGAGCGAACGGTGCCGTGTCGCTCCGTGAACTCGCCCGCGTCGTCCAGACCTCCGAAGTGACCGTACGGCGGGACGTGCGGGCACTGGAGGCCGAAGGACTCCTCGACCGCCGACACGGCGGTGCGGTACTCCCGGGAGGGTTCACCCGGGAGTCCGGCTTCCCGCAGAAGTCGCACCTCGCGACCGCGGAGAAGACGGCCATCGCCGACCTCGCCGCGGGACTCGTCGAAGAGGGCGAGGCGATCGTCGTCGGGGCGGGTACCACCACGCAGGAGCTGGCACGCCGGCTCGCCCGGGTGCCCGGCCTGACCGTCGTCACCAACTCCCTCCTGGTCGCCCAGGCGTTGGCCCACGCCAACCGCGTGGAGGTCGTGATGACCGGAGGCACCCTGCGCGGCTCCAACTACGCGCTCGTCGGGTCGGGGGCCGAGCAGTCGCTGCACGGCCTGCGGGTGTCCAAGGCCTTCCTGTCGGGGAGCGGCCTGACCGCCGAGCGGGGGCTGTCCACCTCCAACATGCTGTCGGCGTCCGTCGACCGGGCCCTCGTCCAGGCCGCCACGGAGGTCGTGGTCCTCGCCGACCACACCAAGCTCGGTACGGACACGATGTTCCAGACCGTGCCGACCGAGTTCATCACCCGCCTGGTGACGGACGACCCCCCGCCCCACGACGACCGCGCGGCCACCGAACTGCAGGCCCTGGCGGACCAGGGCGTCCAGATCTCCGTGACGGGCGGGACGGGAATGACGGCGGCCGACCAGCCCCCGGTCCGCGGCGACCGCCGCCGGGACGTCCCCCTTCCAGGGCCGCGCCGCACCCAGTCCCCGGGCGCGAACCTGCGACCGGCGTCCCTGGGCGGGGAGCAGCCGACCGGGACGGAGCGGCCGACGGCCAGGGTGGCGGACCTGCGGAGGCGGTGAGGCCCGGGCCCGGCCGGGCTGTGCCGACGCGCGGGTCCCGCTCGGCGCGGGTCCCGCTCAGTAGTCGCTCACCATGAGGACGTACACCGCCGCGACCACCACGGCGACGCTGCCGACGGCCGCGGCGATCAGACCGAGACCGAGCAGTCCGGTCACCCCCGCGATCACCTTCCACCCCAGCCGCGTCGCCCGGTCGGCCCTGCGGAGGGCCTCGTCGTAGTCGCTGTCGTCGTACCAGTCACCCTCGGTCATGGCCCCGCACCCCCTGGAGGGGATGCTACGCGGACTGCGAGAGCCGTTGCCCGCACCAGGGACAGAAGGCGATCGTGATGCTCGAGGTGCCGCCGTCGTGAATGATCAGGCCGTACTCCTGGGACTCGGCGTGGAACTGCACCAGGGCGTCCGGGCAGTCGAAGGGGTCGCTGTGCCGGTCGCAGTGCCAGTCCGCCCGGTCCGTCATCAGTTCGCAGCAGTGGTGGGTCATGGCCTGAGCTTTCGTGGTCAGGGCCGCGGCGGTGGGGCGCGACACCGGGAACAAGGCGCGGCGCCCGGCGGTCCGCTCGCGCGGTTCGCCGGGCGCCCGGTGGTGCGGTGGGGGTTCAGTCCTTGATTTCGCAGATGGGGGCGCCGGAGGTGAGGGAGGCGCCGACCTGGGCGGTGAGGCCCTTGACGGTGCCGCTCCTGTGGGCGTTGAGGGGCTGTTCCATCTTCATGGCCTCCAGGACGACGACGAGGTCGCCCTCGGTGACCTGCTGGCCCTCCTCGACGGCGACCTTGACGATGGTGCCCTGCATGGGGGAGGCGAGGGTGTCGCCGGAGGCGGCGGGGCCGGTCTTCTTCGCGGCGCGGCGCTTGGGCTTGGCGCCGGCGGCCAGGCCGGTGCGGGCCAGGGACATGCCCAGGGAGGCGGGCAGGGAGACCTCCAGGCGCTTGCCGCCGACCTCGACGACGACGGTCTCGCGGTTGCTCTCCTCCTCGGCCTCGCCGTCCACGGCGGCGGCGAACGGCTTGATGTCGTTGGTGAACTCGGTCTCGATCCAGCGGGTGTGGACGGTGAACGGCTCGGTGCTGCCGGTGAGTTCGGGGGCGAAGGCGGGGTCGGTCACCACCGCGCGGTGGAAGGGCAGGGCGGTGGCCATGCCCTCGACCTGGAATTCGTCCAGGGCGCGGGCGGCGCGCTGGAGGGCCTCGGCGCGGGTGCGGCCGGTGACGATGAGCTTGGCGAGCAGGGAGTCCCAGGCGGGGCCGATGACGGAGCCGGACTCCACGCCGGCGTCCAGGCGCACGCCGGGGCCGGTGGGCGCGTCGAAGCGGGTGACGGTGCCGGGGGCGGGCAGGAAGCCTCGGCCGGGGTCCTCGCCGTTGATGCGGAACTCGAAGGAGTGGCCGCGCAGCGGCGGGTCGTCGTAGCCGAGCGGCTCGCCGTCGGCGATGCGGAACATCTCGCGGACCAGGTCGAGGCCGGCGACCTCCTCGGTGACCGGGTGTTCGACCTGCAGGCGGGTGTTGACCTCGAGGAAGGAGATGGTGCCGTCCTGGCCGACGAGGAATTCCACGGTGCCGGCGCCGACGTAGCCGGCCTCCTTCATGATGGCCTTGGAGGCGCGGTAGAGCTCGGCGGTCTGCTCGTCGGTGAGGAAGGGGGCGGGGGCCTCCTCGACGAGTTTTTGGTGGCGGCGCTGCAGGGAGCAGTCGCGGGTGGAGACGACGACGACGTTGCCGTGGGTGTCGGCCAGGCACTGGGTCTCGACGTGGCGGGGGCGGTCGAGGTAGCGCTCGACGAAGCACTCGCCGCGGCCGAAGGCGGCGGTGGCCTCGCGGACGGCGGAGTCGTACAGCTCGGGGACCTCCTCCAGGGTGCGGGCGACCTTCAGGCCGCGGCCGCCGCCGCCGAAGGCGGCCTTGATGGCGATGGGCAGGCCGTGCTGCTTGGCGAAGGCGACGACCTCGTCGGCGCCGGCGACGGGGTCGGGGGTGCCGGCGACCAGGGGGGCGCCGGCGCGCTGGGCGATGTGCCGGGCGGCGACCTTGTCGCCCAGGTCGCGGATGGCCTGCGGGGGCGGGCCGATCCAGGTCAGGCCGGCGTCGAGGACGGCCTGGGCGAAGTCGGCGTTCTCCGAGAGGAAGCCGTAGCCGGGGTGGATGGCGTCCGCGCCGGATTCCTTGGCGGCCTTCAGGACCTTGTCGATGTCCAGGTAGCTGGTGGCCGGGGTGTCACCGCCCAGGGCGAACGCCTCATCCGCGGCGCGGACATGCAGAGCGTCCCGGTCCGGGTCGGCGTAGACGGCCACGCTCGCGATCCCGGCGTCCCGGCAGGCCCGGGCCACGCGGACAGCGATTTCGCCACGGTTGGCGATGAGCACCTTG